>JBGAPO010000026.1:0-47474 GCA_044221195.1 Cyclobacteriaceae bacterium | reverse complement strand
TATACGTGGACTACTGGAAAAAACTGGCAAACGAAGCCAAGGCGGCTGCCGACCAGAAGCGCAAGGCATACGCCCTCACTTTTCAAAAGAATCTTTTAGAAGGCATCACCTACTACCGCGACCTCGCAGAGAAACTTACCGACAGCTTTGGTTCCTTCCGCACAAAGATGGCGGATGGTTTGGAAGCCGCAGAGCAAGCACTCCGGGAGGCCTCCACGCATGTCGAATTGGAGCCGATGACCGCCTGAGGTGGCACAGGCAGAAGAGAGGTGTTTAGGCCTTTGTCGCTACCGCAGCGTTGAGGGTCTTGTGGTATAGCATATACGAGGCTGCGAGCAAGCCGATCAGCACAAAAAGAGGCGCCCATTCTGCGACAGGAGCGCCAATGCAAATATGTGAGTAAACGGCACCGCCGAGGTCAATGAACAATCCAGCGTAGGCCCACTCTTTCAGCCTCGGAAATCCAGGCACCAGGACAGCGATGCAGCCCAGAATCTTCATGACGCCAACGAGCGGCACAACGTATGAGGGGTAGCCCAATTTCGTGACAATCAGGTCCACCGCTTCCGGGGTCGACAGTACATTGAAGATCGATCCGAAGGTGAGCATGGCGGTGATGATCCCGGTGACAATCCAGTATATTGTTTTTGTTTTCATAGCCAGAGTTTGTTCATTGAGGTCCGGCAATGTGCGAAGAATCGGGCAACTGTTCAACCTTCCGGCCCCGACAAATTAGACAACAGGCATATGTTCGTGATCACCTTGCGGTACACCGCCCCACTCGACCAATTAGACGCCCACATGGCCGAGCACATGAAATTTCTGCGCAAGTATTACCAGCAGAACATCTTCCTCACCTCCGGGCGGCAAGTCCCGCGCGTTGGGGGAATCATCCTCGCCCAGGCGAAGTCGAAGGAGTTGATGCAGGCGATTATGGAGGAAGACCCGTTCTGCAAGAACGGCGTTGCAGAATTTACCGTCACCGAGTTTCTCAATTCCCAGATGCATCCGGCATTTAAGAAGATGATGACGGCCCTATCCGGCGAATGATTACTTCCCGGTATACACCAGCACGGTAGGACCGCGCAGCTTTGACGGGTCAGTGATCCGGTTTGTCGCCTGGTCGAGTTGGCCCAGGTGACTGTTGGCCAGCACATAGATTTTACCCTGATTGACGGCCAGGGTAGTAGGCACATCGAAATTGTTGTTTGCCTGGTCAATAACGATTGTCTTTACTTCCAGCGTGTGCGCCGCGTCAAGTTGAATTCGAATGAGACGGTCAAGTCCAGGGCCGAGCCCGTTCTGCACGGCATAGATGGAATTTCCCAGCCATCCCAAGCCGTCGATGCCGGTGAGCGGGACAGCACCGGACAGGTATTCCACGCGGAGTGACTTCCGGTCGACGCGCGCCAACCCGTCATCGGCAGCCACATACCAATACTTGCCGGACGGACCATCGACGATGCCGTTCGGGTACCGGAGGCGGCCCTTCAGGATTAATTTCTCGGGGACATCCATGGTCAGGCTCCATTTCCAAAGGCAATGGCCGAAGGTGTCCGTGACAATCACCGTGCCGTCAGTGGAGATGCTGAGGTCGTTGAAGAAGCGGCTGACCGTATCAGACGGGAAGATGATCTTCCTGAGGAGCGCGCCGTCTTTGAGGGAAAACGCGAACAAGCCGGCCTGCATGCTTTTGCCTTGAATGTTGCCTGAGCAAGCCCAGAGAATGCGGCGTTTGGCGTCGACGTGCAGTCCGACGCCGCCCATGAAGCCAAATTCACCTGCATGGATAAAATCGGATGCCACACCGTCCTTCACGCGGATGATTTTGTTCTTGTGGATGCTGCTGATGTAGAACGTATTGTCTGTCGGGTCGATCGTTATTCCTTCCGGTATCACGTCCGGTTCGGCGACAACAAAACTTACTGATTGTGCATTGACAGCAACAACCGCGAAGAGGAAGATACAGGAGGCGATAAACCGCATGAACGCTTAGTGGGGTACTTCAATCCCCAGCTTCTTCCAGAGATTGACCGGCTTGCTGTTGAGGGCGTCATTGAACAAGTAGATCGATCCGATGATGAAAAGAATAAATCCCGCGGCCAGCAGCCATTGGGTTCCGGTGACCTTCTGGATCTCCACACGCTCTTCGCGTGCACACACGTTGCCGGGGCAGAGCTTTGCCTTTTCCTTGTAGATCACATTGTAGACGAGGCAGCCGAGGCAGATGCCGAAGACCGACTCAAAGAAGAGGAAGATCAGGCAGAAGAGACACGACAGCCCGGTGAAGATGCTCCAGGTGTTGTACATCACCATCAGTATAAACATGAGGCCGGCGAGGCCGAGGCCGATAAACCATGAGAATCGCTTTTGGGGAGCGCCCACATACTCCGGGGTTTGGTTCCCGACGATCATGCGGCCGATGATGAGCATCGGGGCGTATTTGGGATTGATCAGCAGGCGGACCAGGAAATCGATGAAGAACAGGTAGATGACCACTTTGGCCAGCAGAAACGTGCCTTTAAACAAAATCAACAGCAGCGCCAGGAACGCGAAGAAGAACATGATGCCGGCGGCGGCCCGGATCTCACGTTCGTTGAGGACCTTGACCTGGAAACCCTCAACGTCCTCGCCGAATTGAATAAGCTTGCTCATGGGTCCTGAAACGGAAACTGGAAAAGAAAGTTCAGCCCGGAATAATCGGTTGCACGTTAGCCGCTCAGAAAGCAAAGGAAATCCCCAGCAAGAAGCTGAACGCAGACACCGGTTGCTCGAAGGCACTGCTGAAACTCTGAACCCCCGTGTAATCGGTAACTTTTACGGTGTAGTCCACACTGGGACTAGACGTGTAGAAATCGATAACGCCAAAAAGGTCAACTTGATCGGATAATGCATATCGAATATTGGTGCCCATCATGAAGGCATACGAGCTGGACGCTTCATTGGCGTATTCAAGCTTACGATTGATGTTGCCGGTTCCGCCGGTGCCCGTGATGGTCCTGGCTTTTGATCCCAGGAACAGCATACCCATGTACAACTTCGGTTCCAAGGAAAATTTGGAACCCCATGGGACATGCCGGAAGAATCCTACTTGAACGTTGGTCACATTCCATGTTTCACTTGATCCGATCCAGTATGAACCATCGGGTTGATACCCACTTATGGCGCCGTTATTATAATCAAACACGCTCCTGCGCACGGTGACGATTAGGCCGTAATGATTCGCTTCATTCCGCAGGGTATAGGTAGCATCAAGGTTGGTGGAATTCAGTGCATAGCCGGATTCAGAGTTCGACCGATTTGTACTGGCAAAACTCCCCGATGGAATTCCTATTCCATAGCTGATGGCTAATTTACCCGTGAGTACACGAGTACTCTCCTTATTCTCCTGACCAAAGACATCAGCGAGGGGTAAGAGGGTTAATGCGAGGTATATTACTTTCATGCTGGCGAATTAAAATTTTAAGGTCTTGTGCGCGGGTGAACACGGTTACCAGAATCATGGCCAGTAACTTGGCTTTGGCACTTTGTAAAGCAAAAACAGATTGCCTGAGTTATTCATAGTGGGTTGAGACCAACTAAGTTAGTCTAAAACGAGCTTCCGGCAAGTCCTCGTTTGCCACTGCTACCGTATCAAATGCATATATTGTGGCTTGCAGATTACACTTCTCCCTATGACCACAACCTTCTTGCTTCGTTTCCTTCCTGCCTTCTTGCTTGTCGCGTCCTGTACCCCTGCGGGCGACCGCACGGAGAAAACGGCTGGTGAAAAGCCCTTTAACGGAAAAATCGCCCTGGACATCCGCGACTCCAAGCCCGACTGGTCGCCGTTTGTTCCGAAGCAGGCACCCGAAGGAGCTCCCAATGTGTTGTTTGTTCTCTATGACGATACCGGCCTGGCAGCCTTGTCACCCTACGGCGGCCGCATCAACATGCCGACGATGGACAAGTTGGCGTCGCAGGGCATCACCTACACCCAATGGCACACGACGGCGCTCTGCTCGCCTACCCGTTCAACCTTATTGACAGGAAGGAATCACCATCTCAACGCCATGGCCGCCATCACGGAAGGCGCCAACGGATTTCCCGGCGCCAGCGGTTTTCTTCCGGAGCAATGTGCCACAGTGGCGCAGGTGTTACAAGACAACGGATGGAGCACCTTTTGGGTGGGTAAGAATCACAACGTTCCCGAACAGGATGTGGCTTCCGGCGCCAGCCGCAAGTACTGGCCCTTGCAGATGGGCTTCGATCGCTTCTATGGCTTTCTCGGCGGGGAAACCAACCAATGGTATCCCGACCTCGTCGAAGACAACCACTTCATCGAACCACCGTACGGACCCGAAGACGGTTATCATCTGTCAAAAGATCTTGCTGATCACGCCATTGAAATGTTAAAGGATCAGAAGGCGACCAATTCGTCGAAGCCGTGGTACCTGTGGTTCTGCCCGGGCGCCAATCACGCGCCGCACCATGCTCCGAAAGAATACATCGACAAGTACAAAGGGAAATTCGACGATGGTTATGATGCCTACCGCGAATGGGCGCTGAGCCGCATGATCGAAAAGGGTGTGCTTCCCAAAGACACCAAGTTGACGCCGCTGAATCCGATGCCGGAAAATGTGGCCAACCCTGCCGACTATGTCCGCCCCTGGTCGACGCTGAATGCGGATGAGAAGAAGCTCTTCTCCCGGCTTGCGGAAGTATATGCCGGGTTCTCCGAATACACCGACGCACAGGTCGGCCGCATTATCGACTACCTGGAGCAAACGGGCCAGCTGGAGAACACGGTGGTCCTGTACGCCGCGGATAACGGTGCTTCGGGAGAAGGTACGCCCAACGGCTCGGTGAACGAAAACAAATTCTTCAATGGCTTCCCTGACGACCTCGCTGAAAACCTCAAGTACCTCGAAGCGTTTGGCGGGCCCGACACGTATGAGCACTACCCTACCGGTTGGGCCTCCGCTTTCAGCTCGCCGTTCCAGATGTTCAAGCGCTACGCCAATCTTTCCGGTGGCACCTGCGACCCCTTGGTCATTTCATGGCCCAAAGGCATCAAGGCCCGCGGCGAAATTCGCCACCAGTATCATCATTCGGTTGATATCGTACCGACGATCCTGGATATCTGCGGACTGGAAATGCCCACGGTGTACCGTGGCGTCGAGCAATACCCGTTGTCGGGCGTTTCAATGAAGTACAGTTTTGACGCTGCACCCGATGCGCCGACTCAAAAGCACGAACAGTATTATGCCATGTTGGGAACTCGGGCCATCTGGCAGGATGGCTGGAAGGCCGTCGCCGTGCACGCCCCCATCAGCGGCAAAGGTCACTTCGATGAAGACGCATGGCAGCTCTACAATGTCAATGAAGACCGTTCGGAGTCTACTGATTTGTCCGCGAAGTACCCCGACAAGCTTGAACAGCTGAAGAAGCTCTGGTTCGCAGAAGCTGAAAAGAACAAAGTGCTTCCCCTGGACGACCGCTCAGCATTGGAAATCCTGGGAAGTGAAAGACCGATGGCCGAGCCGCCCCGCGAGCGGTATGTCTATTACCCCGGAACAGCACCGGTGCCTGAAGGTGTTGCCGTCAATGTGCGGAACCGGTCTTACAAGATCCTCTCCGATATTGAGATCACGGATGCCAATAGTTCGGGTGTCATCTTCGCACATGGCAGCCGGTTTGGCGGGCACACGTTGTTCATCAAGGACAAGAAGCTCCATTACGTTTACAATTTCCTCGGCATACGTCCGGAACAACACCTCGTGTCTTCGCAGACATTGAAACCGGGCAAGTATACGGTGGGCGTCGAGTTTATCCGTGAGAAGGAAGGTCCTAACCATGAGTCGTTGGGAAAAGCATCTCTCTATATTAACGACCAAGTTGTTGCGCAGGCCTCCATCCGTACTCAAGCCGGCAAGTTCACGCTGTCGGGCGACGGGCTATGCGTAGGTTTCGACAGCGGCGACGCGGTGAGCCAGGAGTATACCACGCCGGGCAAGTTCCGCGGAGGCAAAATCTACTTTGTCGGAATTACCACCGAGAAAACGGATTACAAAGACCTCGAAGTTGAAGCCCGCCGAGCCCTGATGCGAAACTGATGACTAAAGCACGAACCGATAGGTGAATTTCACCAGGAAGATGTTGTGCGCTTGTTGGTTGAAGTCGAACGCATAGGCGTTGTGACCGGTATCGCGCGGCGTGTAGAAAGCGCCGTTCATCTCCTGGGTCCACACGAAAAAGACTGTTGAGCCGGGAATATATTCCCAGCGGATCACCATGTTCGACTTGAACTGCCCGAAGTTGAAATCGGGCTTGGCAAAGGAATAGTCGACGCTGCCGTTGGCGCCTTCGTCCACGTTGTAGGTGCCGCTGTTCAGCGACATCCATGCCGGCGGAATCAGGGCAAACCGTTTGGCGTACTCCGCGTTGGAGCCGTCGACAATGGTCTTATAATTGGAATATTGTCCTGCTGTACCGAACGGCTGGCCCCAATATTGAATGCTCAGGTTGGGTGTGATCATGTAGGTCAGCCGCACCGACATCCGCAGCGTGGCCTGGTCAATCGAGCCCATCACGTACCGCGGTGAGCCGGAGACATCGCCGGTTTCCACATACTGCAGTTCGCTCTGGTTGACATACCAGCCCGGTGACAGGGTGATGCGCAGCGCGTTCGTAGGGCGGTAGTTGATGTCCAGGTCAAGATTCGCCTGGTGCGTGTAGTCATTCAATCCCCAAACGAAATAAGGATTCAAATTCAACTGCAGTTTCTTCCTGTTGTCGGTGCCGATGAATGCCCAATAGGAGAATGCGCCGGGATACCGGATAAACGGTCCGCCGCGGAGATCGGCATTCGAGCCGCCATACTCTGTAAACCCAATTCCATTTCCGGCCTCCCAAAAATTCTTCAGCTCGACGAAGGCATTGATTTCATAGTCGCGCGAAATACTGCGCCAGTCAAAATCCCACTGCTGCGTCTGCCAGACGTTATAGTATTGCGAGCGGGTGATGCCGACCGGGTTCACCACTTTGTACTCGACCCGCCCCCACTGCCGTATCTGATCCGTCTGGCGCAGAAAACCGATATCGTTTAGTTCCAATTGTGGCGACAGCCAGCCGCCGCCCAGGTCCCACGTCAGCTTGCCGCTGCGTTTGCCGATGACGAAGTTCCCTCCCGTGCCCATCAACGAAGTACGGTTTGTATCCAATTCGGAGTAGGCGTTGTCCGGTCGTTGAAAATATCGTTCGGACGAAAGCTGCGTTGCCGTGATGGCCTCCTTGCTGCCCTGGACATAGCTCCCGAAGAACTGCCCGCTCACGTAGAACTTCCTGTCCTTCCAATGATGAACCACGTCGACGCCGCCGGAGTACGCCTCCTTGTGGAGAAAATTAAGGTTGGCATCGTTGATACGGCGATTGACGGCCGTGAACATGCCGCCGACAATCGTGTTGCCTTTGTTAATGTCCTGCTGTGCGCGTGCGACAAAGTAGTTTGTCAGCGGCTCGACTGTCTGTTCACTCCGTTCCCCGGCATGGTCGATGGTGGCCTTTTCCTCCTGGGTAACCGATTCCAGCACACCCCACGAAAATCCTTTGTGGTTCTTGCCGGTAAGTTTTGCAGCGCCGAGAATGGTAGTGCGGCTGTCCTGCTTGGAGAAATCGTTGGGTCCCAATGTCACCGACCCCTGGGGGCTGCGACCAATGCGACGGGAATAGAACAAGTTGTTCGGGCCATTGCTGGAAATGGGGAAGTTGAGGATGTTGGCTCCCTCAATAAAAAAAGGCCGCTGCTCACGAAAGAACAGTTCAAACGCGGTGAGGTTTACCTGTGATGGGTCGGCCTCCACTTGGCCAAAGTCGGGGTTAACCGTGAGGTCGAGGGTGATGTCGCTGGTGATACCGATTTTAGCATCAACGCCGGCCGCCAGGTCATACGACTCACCGGTACGAAACGGGTTGCCTTCCTCCTTCTGGAAAGTTTCCGCCTTTGAAACCAGGTACGGCATGATCTCCAGTTGTTTCTGCGGTCGAATGCCTTTGATCCCCCGCAGCTCGCCGAAGCGGTGCACCCAGCCGTTGGCGGTCGGCGCGATGTATTGCCAGAGCGATCTTTCCTGGTTGCGGAAGAAGCGGCGTTGCACTTCGATACCCCAAACGTGCTCCGCCTTGTTGGTGAACCGCAATTGACTGAGCGGTATTCTCATTTCGGCCACCCATCCATCTTCATTGATGCTGGTCTTGAGGTACCAGATCGGGTCCCAGCTGGTGTCCCAGTTGTCGCCGTTGTTGGAGACATACTCGTCGCCCTTCACCCCGGAGACAGAGGCGGTGAACGAAAAGGCCGAACGCTTGTCGGCATAGCTGTCGATGTTCACTTCCACCCAGTCGCCGTCAAAGCCATCGCGACGCGACATGCGCTTGACGATTTTGGCCGGTTCCGGGTCGAGGTTCTTGAAAAGCAAGTAGAGGTTATGGGCGTCATACAGCACTTTGAAATACGTCTGGACGCTGGGGGCTGCGCCGGCATCGGGGGCGCGCTGGATGAAGTCGCCTCCGCCCCACGGCACCTGGTTCCAGGCGGGGTCATCGCCGATGCCGTCGATCTTGGGCGCCTCGCCCTGCAGCATGGACGTTGTGTATGACTTGGTGGAATCGACCGGGGCCTTGGTGGAGTCGGATTGCGCCCGGGCAGTTAATGCCAGGAGCATCGTCGCAATAGTGGGTATCAGGCGACACAAGGTCAAGGGGCAAGGGGTTTAGGCAGTCGTCGACAAGCTTATGGAAACGGCAACTTGACGCAGTTTGTTGTTGAAAATGGCATGAATGGCGGTGAATTGATGATTTATGGCGTTGAGTTGCCGGCTGTTACAACTGGTGACAACCTCCAGGGCGCACATACCGTAAAATCTCCCCAATCTCATACACTATGAACCGACTATTAGTCATTCCTGCCCTATTGATCCTCGCTGCTTGCGCGGACAATCCAGTACAGCCTGCCAAGAGCCTGCTGCCTCACAAACTGGTGCGCAACGAAGTGACCAGCGAGCTGTTCTACAACAGTGACAACCAAGCCATCAAATTGGAAACGACGTCCGTCTACAACGGCGGTACGATGGTATCGACCCAGTACTTTACCTATGACTTCAGCGGGAAGCTGATACAATTGAACACCACCAGCGGATGGCAGTTCAACTACCACTACCTCAATGGCCGGATTGCATCAACGGAAGAGTTGGTTAACGCAGTACTGTCTCAGATTCATGAATTTGAATATGACAACCATGGGCAATTGGTTCAGAGCATTACCTACCAGGATATACCAGAAGAAGGCGGAGTGATTCCGGTGGCGAGGGATACGTATGCCTATGATCGCAATGGAAATCTCACCCGGAGCCAGCGGTATTATTACTCAACGGGGGGTACACAGTCCTTCCTGCTGACAACTCTTGATTTCAGTCAATACGACAACAAGATCAACCCGGAGCCCCACTTCTATTTCAGTCCGATCAATCCATTGGCCAAGTTCTTCCGCAACAATCCCGGTCGCCTGGAAGTCCGGAATGGCAATGGCATTTTGTCTTCGACGGAAACCTATTTGTACAGCTATAATTCATCCGGGTATGCTGTGACGCGCATAACCCGCTCGATCGGATCAGGGATCGACGAGACGTATCAGACGACGTATTCGTTTATTGAATAGGAAATGTTGAGAAGCAGCTGATGCCAATCACCGGGTGCAAGAGCAGCAGCTGCGAACTACCTAATGGATCAAGCTACATTCTTGCGAGTCCGGGCACGTGCCAGGTTGCGCTGCCAAGTGAGGAGAGAATAGACGGCCAGTGCGCCAAAAGAGATCCAGATGAGGGCGATCATAACACGTGGGTTTAGATTATCAGTTCGACATTATTTCCTATAGAACGGCCCAGGCAAGTTGATTATTATCCAGCAATTCGTAATGACGGCGGTTGCGGGATTCTTTCTGCTGCCGTGACAATACGTATCCCCTTCTTTATGGTAGTCATGGATACCCGGTGCTCCTGGGAGAGTTGGCGCACCGCATCACGGTAGGTTCGACCATCGTGCCTCAGTTTCGAAAACTCGGTGTGATACTGGAGATAGGCCAGCATCGTGGCGCTGACAACCCCGGTTCTCACCAGGTAGTTGATGACACCATCATCATGCAGTTGTGTTAGCGTTTTCATGGTACAAGGGGTCTTTCTCTCATTACCTATGATAACCATGCCAACCCCCCAATTCATCCGCTGAGGCACTTTTGGCTGTCCCATAGTCTCAAATTGCGACAATCCGTTCCAGTTTGAGCTGACGGTTGGCTGTTGGCTATTAGCTGTTGGCCGTTAGCTGTTGGCCGTTGGCAGTTGGCATTCTAGTGAGCTTTTGCCAGAGCCCAGCACCCAGTGCCCAGTACCCAGCACCCAGTGTGCCAGCGTATTGATTAGATTTGCGGCTCGTTACCCTATGGAAGAAATTCTACAACAGAAATACCTCGGCAACACGGTAAATGACTACCTGATCTTCGCGGGCATCTTGCTGGTGGGCGGTCTTGTTCTTCGGCTCTTCCGCAACATTGTCCTTATCCGCTTGCGCAAGTGGGCAGAAAAGACCGAGACCTCACTGGACGATATCGTTGTCCGCGGCATTGAGAAGTTTCTTCTGCCCTTCCTCAACCTGGGTTTGATCTACTATGCGTTCACCTTCCTTCACCTGACCGACTCCGTACAGAAGGTCGTTGACGCAGCGGCAGCCGTAGTACTTGCCTTCTTCGCCATCCGGGTGGTCACCACTACCACCACACAGTCGTTGCAGTCGTACGTTCGACAACAGGAGAACGGCGAAGTCAAGGTGAAGCAGCTCCGGGGTATCACGGCCGTGATCAACATCGGAATTTGGACGCTCGGTCTCGTTTTACTCTTCGACAACCTCGGCTATAACGTCACCGCCATCGTCACGGGCCTGGGTATCGGCGGTATCGCCATTGCGCTTGCGGCGCAAAACATCCTGGGCGACCTGTTCAACTACTTTGTGATTTTCTTCGATCGGCCCGTGGAGGTGGGTGATTACATTGTCGTGAACGACAAGAAAGGCACGATCGAGCATATCGGCTTAAAGACCACCCGTATACGCAGTATCAGCGGGGAGCAGTTGATCATGGCCAACAGCGCACTCACCGGCTCCTGGATACACAATTACCAACGGATGCAACGTCGCCGCTCGCTGTTCACGTTGGGCATAGCTTATGAAACGCCCATCGACAAGCTCAAAGCCATTCCTGCGTTGATCCGGCAGATCGTCCTGGAGCATCCGAAGACCACGTTCGAGCGTGCGCACTTCGCCACGTACGGAAACTTCAGTCTCAATTTCGAGATCGTCTTCTTCGTCGAGAGCGCCGACTACAACGAGTTCATGGACATCCAGCAATCCGTCAACCTCCGCATCTTCGAAGAGTTCGAAAAACGCGGCATCCAGTTCGCATACCCGACACAACGAGTGATCACGAACTAGTTGGCTGTTGGCAATTGGCAGTTAGCCGTTAGCTATTAGCTGTTAGCCGTTAGCTATTGGCCGTTAGCTGTTATCAATCTGCTGAACGATTATCAGTATCCCAGCGGCCAGTGCCCAGAACCCAGAGCCTGGTACCCAGCGCCAAAAGCTAATAGCCAAGGGCCAACAGCCAAATGCCAAGGGCCAACAGCCAAGAGCCAAGAGCCAACAGCCAAAGGCCAATAGCCAAGGGCCAACAGCCAAGGGCCAATCCCCAACTACCAGCGCGAATCATTATCTTCGTTAACACGCCACGATGAACTCCTCCCCTGGCATAACCCGAAAGAAGCGCAGCATCCGCAAAGGCGGGAAGGTGGTGATTGCCTGGGATTACTTTGATCCGAAAGGAAAAAAGATCACCAACCAGCGCATCATCCAGCGATGCAATAGCCTCGTGCTTCCGCCGGCGTGGACGGACGTCTGGATTTCCCCTGATGCCAACGCGCACCTTCAGGCCACAGGCAAGGACGCCAAGGGCAGGCTTCAGTACCGTTACCATGAATCCTGGACGGCGGCACGGTCGGCAGAGAAATTCGACAGCATGAGCAGTTTCGCCAGGCTTTTGCCTCACATCCGCAACCGGGTGACGCGAGACCTGAAGCGCCCTGGCATGCCGAAGGACAAAGCCGTAGCCCTCATCATCCGTCTCATTGACCGGTATCACTTTCGTGTTGGCAATGACGAGTATGCGCGGGCGAACAACTCCTATGGATTAACCACCTTAAAGAAAGGTCACGTCAAGTTTGACCGCTCGCGGAAAGCTGAGGGCAAGCTGGATGCTGTGTTTGAATTCGTGGGCAAGTCGGGCAAGCTTTGGAAGCGTCGGATCTGGGAAGACGACCTGGCCCTGTTGATCGACCAGTCGGGCAAAGTTGGCGCGAACAAACGGCACCACGATCTGTTCCGTTACGAGGACGGCAACGGTGTCGACTTTGATGTGAAATCCAGTCACGTCAACGAGTACCTTGACTCCCTGACCTCCGAGTTCGGCAAAGTGACAGCGAAAGACTTCCGCACCTGGGCAGCGACGTGGAAGGCAGCGTTCAGGTTATCGCAGCAGCAGGATCCTCAAACGCAGACCGCGAGGAAGAAAGTCATGAACCAGATCATCAAGACAGTCGCCTCCGATCTTGAAAACACCCCGGCGGTGTGCCGGTCATCGTATATCCATCCGGCTATTTTGTCGGACTGGACCGACGGCAAGTTCCGTTCCCGTTGGAACAAGGCGCGCAAAGGGAGGAAGGTGGCCGGACTCTCCGCAGAGGAATCAGTCGCGTTGCGGTACCTGGGTTAGCTGTTGATTGGCTGTTGGCGATTAGCTGTTGGCTATTGGCCATTAGCCGATTATCATTCTGCTGAACACTGGCACTCAATAGCCAACTCAGAGGAACCGTTTGTATCGATGTCCGTCACTAATGACTGATCGATCAGGTACCTTGCACTGAAATCGGGGTCATGACAAAACCGGAAGGAAAGAGAGAGTATTCCACGGGGGAGGAAATTGCCAACGCCATTACGCACGGTATCGGTGCCTTGCTGGCGGTGGCCGCACTGGTTGTGTTGGTGGTGATCGCAGCACTTCAGGGTACGGTCTGGCATGTAGTCAGCTTCACCGTTTTTGGAAGTACACTGGTGCTCCTCTACTTTGCCTCCACGCTCTACCACAGCATCACCAACGAACGGGCAAAGCACGTCTTCCATAAATTCGATCACATATCCATTTACTTACTCATTGCCGGTACCTATACACCCTTTTGCCTTACCGCGCTTCGGGGCTGGGTGGGCTGGACCGTCTTTGGTTTGGTGTGGGCTTGCGCCATTCTGGGCACCGTAGTTAAGGCCATCACCGTGGGAAAACACGTGAAGCTTTCGACGATCCTCTACGTGCTCATGGGTTGGGTGATTCTGTTGGCAATCAAGCCCCTGTACGAGTCGATGCCATTCAACGGGTTTGCCCTGCTGGTCGCCGGCGGTCTTTCTTATTCGGCCGGGACAATCTTCTTCATCCGCGACCACGTCAAATACAACCACAGCGCCTGGCATCTTTTTGTAATTGGCGGAAGTGTACTGCACTTCTTTTCCGTGTTGACTTTGGTGTGACTGGTTGGCCGGTCAAATCAGACTGGACCAACGACAAGAGAATTGCACCGTTCCTTTCATATTCTCCTCAATCGGGCTATTTTTACACCTCCAAAGGGTTTTGGAACCGGGAGCACTTGTCCCCCACGGACAATGAATCCTAAAATCCTAGAATCCTAGTGTTGGTCTCGTGGCCGAGCGGCTAGGCTGAGCTCTGCAAAAGCTCCTACAGCGGTTCGAATCCGCTCGAGACCTCCTAATGAAGGGACTTCCAAGATGGGAGTCCCTTCTTCGTTTAGTCGCTTTTGCAGAGCCATGCTCTGCCTAATAATTTTTCCTCCTACAGCGGTTCGAATCCGCTCGAGACCTCTTAATGAAGGGACTTCCAAGATTGGAGTCCCTTCTTCGTTTACAGATGTGCCAATGGGTCGATGTGTCGATGTGCAGATGAATTTGCAGCGAACGGGTTTCCCCTTTAGGGGAGAAAGAGGTGCGAGGTGTATTACAAATGACAGCGGTTGCGTTGCTGGAGTCAATGAGTGGAAGCGAAGCATAAAAACCTCCCCTCACGCGGCCGTCATTGCGAGGTCCGCCAACGGCGGGCCGAAGCAATCAGACGGTTGGGTACGTTGCCTTGCGGGCAGGAGTGCAGTATAGGTGGGTGGCGCGGTAGTCGATTGGCCTATGGGCCGACTAGCTGATGTGCCAATGGGTCGATGTGCAGATGAGAAAATCGCCGACCTACCGATCCACCCGCCAGTGCTTTCGCCTACGGCTCAGCGGCGGGCAGGCCGACCCACCGATCGACCGATCCACGGAAGCTGTGCGCCGGCTACGCTCCTGCTATGCGTCTGCTACGCTCCTTCTATTCTCCTTCCATGCTCCTTCCATGCTCCTTCCATGCTCCTTCCATGCTCCTTCTATGCTCCTTCCATGCTCCTTCCATGCTCCTTCCATGCTCCTTCCATGCTCCTTCCATGCTCCTTCCATGCTCCTGCTATGCTCCTTCCATGGTCCTTCCATGGTCCTTCCATGCTCCTGCTATTCTGTCTAGAAAAGAACTGGACAAAAGTGGACAAAAGTGGACAAAAGTGGACAAAAGTGCCAAAACTGGACAGAAGTGGACAACGTCCTTTTTGGGCGCTTCACATTTGACCCAAGCATGGCGCAAACGCTGACCGAGTACCAACCGACTTGTCCGCCGAAGCTAGCGAAGGTGGACTTGTCCACTGAAGCCAGCCAAGGTGGAGCGCGCAAAGGTTGATGCAACGGCAACGGGCGACCCTGTGAAACGTAAAAAAAAAAGTTATGAGCACTAAAAGAAAGCAGACAGAACTCAGTGGCTTACTGGGTGAGAACATTTCGGTTCGCAAGGTGCGAGGCCGAGTGGTTATTACGAACCATCGCCCCAGGCCGAACAAGGAGGTAACGCCAGCTCGGGCCGCCGTTTTGGAAAAATTCCGGGAAGCGGCGCAGTATGCCAGGCAACAGACTAGCCTGCCCGCCTCCAGGGAGTTGTACCAAAAGGGAATCACCAGCAGGTTTCGCTCGGCCTATAGTGTGGCCATGGGGGATTACCTGTCCGCACCGAAGGTGCACTTCATCGAGACCATGGACTATCGTGGAAATATCGGTGACACCATCGCCGTGAAAGCCACCGATGTCTTCATGGTAACAGGTGTCAAGGTGGTGATCAACGCCGGCAACGGTACCGTGATCGAAGAGGGTGAAGCCGGACCGGACCAGTTGAAGATCAATACCTGGTCGTACCAAGCAACCAAGGCCAATCCCTCCCTGCACGGCACTACGATCAAGGCTGTTGCCTTCGACCGCCCGGGTAATAAGGGTTCACTCGAAGTGACGCTGTAACCTTGGATCAAGCCCTTCTCAAACCCAACAACGGAATGACCCGACACACAAAACAACAAGCGGTGTTCCGGTAAGGGTTTGAGAGGGCTCTTCCAGGGGCCTTTGGCTGTTGGCCCTTGGCCGTTGGCTTTTAGCTATTAGCAGTTGGCATTCTACAAGAACAATCGCCAGTAAGCCCAGAACCTAGTACCTAGTACCCAGAACCTAGTACCCAGAACCTAGTACCCAGAACCTAGTACCCAGAACCTAGTGCCCAGAACCTAGTACCCAGAATCCAGTGCCCAGCGCCAAAGGCCAAGAGCCAAGGGCCAACCCGCCAACCTCACTCCTCTCCAACGCCAAAATTCCCCGGCAACGAAATCAACGGTCCGAAGAACAAGGCGTTCAGGAACAGTTTGTTCGTGCCGTACCACGTGCCGCGGAAGTTCGGGTTGTCGGAGAACAGAATGACCCGGCCCTGCCCGTCGGTACTCAGCAGAATGGCCGCCGTGTTGGCAACCTTCTTCAGTTCGGACTTATGAATATATCCACCGATCAGCGGGTTCGGACCGTACTGTGCCACGGTGCTATAGCGTGACTTGCTCGGCTGCAAATAGGTACGTCCATTCCGGTAGATGGATACCTTGCGGTCGGTAAACCCAAAGCCAATCGGGTTTGTCAGATCCAGGTCCACCTGGAAGATGGAACCTCCGATCTGGCGCGCGCCTTCGGTGTCGGCGGCGAGATCGAAGTCAACTCGCTTCGGGTTCTTAACCGTATCCATCGGCACCAGCTTCTCCTTGACGATCCCCTGCCGAATGGCCCACTCCGAAGCTGACTTCAGGGTGATCAACGTTCCACCCGACTGTACCCAGGCCTTAATCTTTTCAACCGTGGGCTTGTCGGAAGGATAGCTTCCTCCCACCATGACGATGATGTTGTAATTGTTAAGATTCACGCGTCCAAAATTCTGGAGGTCCACTTTTGATATCGGCATTCCCACGCGCTGATCCAGCAAGTGCCACACTTCGCCGGCCTCGGCCGAAGTCACACCCGTACCGATGGGCATGAGAACCCTGGGAGACGGCACGGTGCGGACAGATCCCGAGCCGAGATCAATCCCTTTGCTGGTCATGCCGCCATCCACGGCGACAAATTCCAACCCGGTTGACTGGCTTGCGCTCTTCACGGCATCGAAGAGCTTATCGCTGTCAAGCTTCTGCTGCTGTACCGGTATCACCAGTGTCCCACGTGGGAAGGACCGATCGGCACCACCGGCCTTCATGGTGAACGGCAGGAAGCTGGTGCGGACAATTACTCCGCTCTGCTGCAACTGGTGCATTGCTTTGTATGCCTGATAGTCGGTCATATCGGCAAGGTAGGCGTAGGCGCTCTTCACCACCGGGGCGGATGATTTCACGGGGGTGGTCTTCACCGGGTTTCCTTTGGTGAACGCGGCGCGCAATTCACCGTGCGGCATATTGAACGCGTGCACCAGCGACCAGGTTGACGCATCGTAAAACGTACTGTCGCGGTACGTAATGTCTTTTTCGAACGCCGACCGAACCATGATGTAATTGGTTTGCTCCGTGGGCACGACGTAGGCCTTTGATTTTTCAAACGTCTTTCCGTTGACCGTAACATTCTGCCCGAGTTCGTACACCTCGATCTGGTGCATGAGCAACAGGTTTATGAAAGCGTTCGTACGGCTCACATCCTGCGGCTCTCCGAATACATATCCCTTGATGGGACTTGCTTTGGCTTGGGCCATGGCCGAGCTGAAAAAGTTCTGGCGGAGTTTGCGGAGCATCTCCTTCTCCCCTGCCGCACCCCGGATACTGGCGAGGGATGCGGTGAACTGGTTGCGAATGGTGAAGCCAAATGTGATCGGAATGGTGGTGGTCTCCTGGACGTGGCCGCGGGAGCTGGCCTGCTCAAAGAGAAAACCAATACCGCCGTAGAAATTGACGTAACTGGATCCATAGCCGGGGTACAGTTTGTCGTATGCTTCTTCCGTGAAATACAGCGAGCCGATCGAGTTCATTCCCTTCGAGAAATACTCCGCGAAGCGCGGGTGAACGACGTCATAGATGTAGGGAGGCACAATGGGATTATTGCTGGTGTATTTCCCGGGATCGAAATAGAACGTAGACCCGCTGCCCATCTCGTGGTGATCGGTCATCAGGTACGGACGCCACTGGTGAAAGAACCGGATACGGTTCTGGCTTTCCGGATGTACGCCCAGGAACCAGTCGCGGTTGAGATCGAACCAATAATGATTCGTGCGGCCGCCAGGCCATGCCTCGGTGTGCTCGCGGTCCAGCGGGTCTGACACCGGTGGAGTTCCTTTGTGCATGTTGGCCCAATGCGTGTGACGGTCGCGCCCGTCAGGGTTGTAGACCGGGTCCAGCAAGATCACGAGCTCACTCATCCACTTATTCGTCTCCTCATCTTCACTGGCTGCGAGGTAATAGGCCGTCAGCATCGCGGCTTCCGAGCTTGACGGCTCATTGCCATGAACATTGTATCCCAGTTGGATAACCAACGGGATATCGGTGGCGTTCTCGAGGTTCTTCTTGCGAATTTCTTCCAACCGGGCATGGTTGGCCGGGGAGGTAATCTTGGCGACAACCTGCGCGCGGTGTCCAATGGTTTCACCGATCACCTCCAGCGTGAAGCGGTCAGAAAGCTGGTCGAGCAGCTTGAAATACTCAACAATCTTATCGTGCCGGGTGTGGTGTGATCCGATGGGATAACCCAGGAATGCTTCCGGTGTGGGAATATTCTTGTTCAGCGCCGTAGCCGTCGGATAGAAATACGAAGCCTGGGCTGCACTCAACAGCGGACTGACGGCCAGCAACAGTACAATAAGTCTTTTCATAGGAGGTTGATTACAGATTGCGCAAAGTAAGCAGCGCGGCGGTGGAGGGAAATGCCTTTGGTGTAAATAAGAGCGGCTGTTGGCCTTTGGCTATTAGCAGTTGGCATTCGGCTGAACAATCGCCACCCAGCATCTAGTACCCTGCGCCCAGAGCCAAAGGCCAAAAGCCAAGAGCCAAAAGCCAAAGGCCAAGAGCTAAGGGCCAATCGCCAAGAGCCAACAAAAGAAAAGGTGCCCATCGCTGAGCACCTTTCCCTGTTATAACCAAAAACTTACCTTATTCTGACTTTGCCTCATCCGAAGAAGGCGCCGACTTCGCTGCCGACATCTTCTCTTTCAGGGCGCTCAACGCCTCCAGGTCGCCCAGCGTCGACTTCTCGCTCTGCTGGTTGATGTTGGCGATGGTCTTGCCTTTCGACTCTGGCTTGCGCTTCGGAGCGGCTTGCGCGGCGGGCTTCTCCTCCACTTCCGTCGACCACGTCGCCTTGTGGCTCAGTGAAATGCGGCGGTCGTCTTTGGAAAACTCCAGCACTTTGAAATCCAGCGATTCGCCGATCTCGGTCTTGGCGCCATCCTGCTTCGTGATGTTCTTGATCGTGCAGAAGCCTTCGATGCCGTACTGCAGTTCGACGATCATGCCTTTGTCGTTCTTGTTCACCACGGTGCCTTTGTGCACAGATCCGGGTGTGAAGATCGTTTCGAACGTATCCCACGGATTTTGCTCGAGGTGCTTGTGGCTCAGCGCCAGGCGGCGGTTGGCCGCATCCAGCTCGAGCACTTTTACTTCGAGGGTCTCGCCCACCTTCGTGAATTCGGAAGGATGTTTCACCTTCTTCGTCCAGCTCAGGTCGCTGACGTGCACCAGGCCGTCGATGCCTTCTTCCAGCTCCAGGAACAAACCGAAGTTGGTGAGGTTGCGGACGATGCCTTTGTGGGTAGTGCCCACGGCGTATTTCGTAAGAACCTCCGGACGTGTCCAGGGATCTTCCGTCAGTTGCTTAATACCGAGCGACATCTTGCGCTCTTCGCGGTCGATGGTCAGTACCACGGCATCCACCACATCGCCCACCTTGATGAAATCCTGGGGATTGCGGAGGTGCTGTGACCAGCTCATCTCGCTGACGTGGATCAAGCCTTCGACGCCAGGCTGCAGTTCGAGGAACGCGCCGTAGTCGGCCACGTTGACGATCTTGCCTTTCACCTTCGAGCCGACAGCCACATCGGCCGGGAGCGACTCCCACGGGTGGGGTGTCAGCTGCTTCATGCCGAGGCTGATGCGTTTCTTGTCCTGATCGAAATCCAATACCACCACTTTCACCGTCTGATCGAGTTTCAGTACTTCTTCCGGGTGCGCTACGCGGCCCCAGGAGATGTCGGTGATGTGGAGCAGGCCGTCTACGCCGCCGAGGTCGATGAACACGCCGAAGTTGGTCATGTTCTTGATCACCCCTTCGAGCACCTGGCCCTTGTCGAGGTTCGTGAGGATAGCCGCCTTCTGCTGTTCGAGATCTTTCTCGATGAGCACCTTGTGCGATACCACCACGTTGTCGTTGGTGTAGTTGATCTTCACCACCTTCACCTCGATGTTCTTGTTCACATAAATGTCGAAGTCACGGATAGGCTTCACGTCGATCTGCGAGCCGGGCAAGAACGCCTCGATGCCGAACACGTCGACAATCAGGCCGCCCTTGGTGCGTCGCTTCACGAAGCCTTCGATAACCTGGTCTTTGTCGAGGGCAGTCTGCACATACTCCCAGCCCTTCACGAGCTTGGCCTTGCGGCGGGAGAGCACGAGTTGGCCCATGGCGTTTTCACGCTCTTCGATAAAGAGATCCACTTCGTCGCCGATTTTGAGGTTCGGCATATCCTTGAATTCAGCCAGCGGCACGAGGCCGTCGGACTTGAACCCGATATTGAGAATCACATCGCGGTTGTTGATGCCCACCACGATTCCTTTGACCACTTCACTGTTGGCCACGGTGGTCACCGTGCCCGAGTACAGTTTCATCAGGTTGTCGCGGTCGGCGGAAGAATATCCTTCACCAAATCCTTTGCGATCGAACGCTTCCCAGTCGAAGTTCTCCGTAGAGACCGACGAGGCAGCGCTCTGCCGTGCCGTCACATCGCGGATGATGCGGTTGAGGCCTTCCTCTTCTTCGGCGCGCTTGGCGGCCTTGAAGGCGGCGAGTTCGTCGTTTTCCAGTTCTACTTCGGCGGTCTTTACGTCCACGTCAGCTTCAGCGCCCTTTACGGCAAGGGGTTTCTTAGGGTCCTTGTCGGCGCCTTTTTCCTTTTGTTTAGCCATGCTAGATCGGCCCTGGGTTACATGCTCCGGCCGGGCCCGCTCCGGAAGCAATTTTGGTTGTTAATCGGCCTGGAACTGTGTTCGGGGCCGCCCACCAGTTTGGGGGGCCGCAAATATATGAATAAACTGGAAGATGGTCTGGTACTGGGGGCTGGGTCCTGGGCGCTGGGTACTGGGTTCTGGGGGCTGGGGTCTGGGGGCTGAGTACTGGGCGCTGGGTTCTGGGGGCTGGGTACTGGGGGCTGGGTACTGGGGGCTGGGTACTGGGGTCTGGGGGCTGGGTACTGGGGTCTGGGGGCTGGGGACTGGGTGCTGGGGACTGGGGGCTGGGGACTGGGTGCTAGGGACTGGGTGCTGTGGACTGGGTGCTGGGGACTGGGTGCTGGGGACTGGGTGCTGGGGACTGGGCGCTGGGGACTGGGTTCTGGGTTCTGGGGGCTCGGTGCTGGGGACTGGGTGCTGGGGACTGGGTGCTTGGAGCTGGGTGCTTGGAGCTGGGGTCTGGAAGGTTCAACCCACTATCTCTAGTTGTAGATTTTAAGCTCTGACATCCATTCGCAATGGCGAACAGGCTGACTTGAGTGTGATTGAAGAAATACGGTTGCGAATAGTACTTCCACTAGTCCGTTCCCCGTACCTAGAATCCAGTTCCCAGTGCCTAGTCCAGTACCTAGTACCTAGTATCCAGTTCCCAGTACCTAGTATCCAGTTCCCAGTGCCTAGTATCCAGTTCCCAGTGCCTAGTATCCAGTTCCCAGTACCTAGTATCCAGTACCTAGTATCCAGTTCCCAGTGCCTGGTTCACAGCACGAATCTTGAGCTGCCCGCCGCGTGACGCTAATTGGAGCTCGCTAAATCCTCCGCCTTCAGTGTACCTACAGCGTACTCAAGCAGCAGCTTCTGGAATACGAGGTTGTACTCCGCGCGGGCTTTGTCGGCCTGGGCTTGGACGTAGGCGCGGTTGGCGTTCACGTAATCGACAAAATTGGTGACGCCGAGATTGTAGCGCTCCGACTCCAGTTGGAAGGCTACCTCGGCCGCCTTCAACTGATCGACCGTGATGCCATACTGCTTCTTGGCGCCTTCGTAGTTCCGAACGGTGCGCAGCACGTCATTCTGAATCTGGTACTCAACATTCTTCCTGGTGAGTTGTGCGTTCTCGTAGAGTTTTTTCTGTTGCGTTGCATTTGAACGTGCCTGGAAGCCGTTGAGGATCGGAATGGTCAACTGCAAGCCGTACTGTTTGTAGACGTTGTTCTGCCGGAACTGCTCCTCAAAGGGGCGCGGCTTTCCGGGGTTGGGGATCATGTTGCCGGATCCATCATCGATGGAATCGGGAACGTTGTGCTGGAAATTGTAGGCTGATCCGTAGGTGCCGAAGGCGTACAAGGTCGGCATCATTTGCCCGCGGGCACCGGCCAATCCAAAGCGTTGAGCCTCCTCCTGCCGAACGGCGCGAAGGTAGTCGCCACGATGGATTTTCGCTTTGTCCGCCAGTTCCTGGGGATTGAGTTGCTCGCTGCCGATCTGGTTGATATCCCAGTTGGGCAACTCAACGTCAAATTCTTCGAAGGGATCAATGAGGAGTGTCTGGACCAGCAAGGTCTTGTCGTTGTTGAGCTGGATTTCCGCCTGCACCGCACGAAGTTCTGCCGCTTTGGCTTGCGCATCCTGGTTGTATTCATCCACCGGTGACCGCGCGCCCAACGCCGCCTGCTCCTTTACTTGTTGGTACTGCTGGTGGAGGGCTTCGTAGTTCTCTTTGGCGATGCGATAGAGTTCCTTGTCTAACATTACGGTGAGGTATTGCGTAGCCACCGTATTGATGACGTCCTGCGTTACACGGTTGACGTTGTATGCCTGCGCATCGAGGAGCCGCGTATTTTGCTTTACGCTGTTGATGGCCCTAAAGCCGCTGAAAAGATTAATGTTTCCATTGAGCGTCCCGGTAATGTTGTCGCGAACCCCGTTTACTACCGTACCCGTCTGGGGGTTGAACGAGTTACCGTCAATTCTCACGGCCGTTGAGTTCAAGGAAAGATTGGGTCCCATCGCCACATAGCTGGCCGTCTTCTGCATCTGGTTAACCTCCAGCAGGTTCCTCTGTTGGTTCAGTGTGACGCTGTTCTTCATCGCAATCCGCACCGACTCCTCAAACGTCAGCACTTTCGTCTGCGCCCCAACACGGCCAACCAGGCCCATCGTCAAAATCAACACTACGGCTATCCTCATCGCACTTTCAATTCTATTCAGTTATAAACCCTTCACCTATTACTACTTACTTCTTACCACGCACTGTTTACCGACTCACCGACCTACCGACTCACCGCACCTTTTCATCCTTCACCACGGCGCCATCCGCGATGCGCACGACGCGCTTACCGCGCTGCGCATTCTCTTCCGAGTGCGTCACCTGGATGATGGTAATGCCTTCGTCGTTCAGTTTCTCGAAAATATCCATGATCTGCTTCCCCTGCTCCGAGTGGAGATTGCCCGTAGGCTCGTCTGCCAGCAGAAGCTTGGGCTGCCCCACAATAGCGCGGGCAATGCCCACCAGCTGCTGCTGTCCGCCGCTGAGTTGTTCGGGAAATAAGTCTTTCTTGGCCACCATGCTGAACCGGTCGAGCAGTTCGGCGACCATGCTCTTGCGCTGGCTGCTGCCGATGCCTTTGTACAGCAGCGGTGTCTCGATGTTTTCGTATACCGTTAGTTCATCGATGAGGTGATAAGCCTGGAAGATGAAGCCGATGTAGTTCTTGTGCATGTCGCTCTTCTGCTTCTCCCGCATCTTGTGCACGGGCTCGTCGAAGAAGTAGTACTCCCCGGCCGAGGGTTCGTCCAGCATACCCACGATATTCATCAACGTTGACTTGCCGGAGCCGCTGGGGCCCATAATGGTCAGGAACTCCCCTTGCTGGACCTCCAGATCGATACCCTTCAGGATAAACGTCCGCTGGAAGCGGGAATCAACGTATTTATCTATGTCTTTGAGCTTAATCATGGGTAATGCCGCGGGTTTATGCCAATAATGATGCCATGGGTGATACTCACTCTAAGACGGCCAAATTCAGGAATGGTTGCACAAAATGCGTCCGCAGATGAAAAAAGGTGTCCGAAATAGGACGCCGGAGTTGGCAGTTGGCTATTGGCATTTGGCTATTAGCTGTTCGCGACTTGGGTTGACTGTTGGGAAGCGAGCCATGGTACCTTGTACCTAGTACCTAGTAACTAGGGACCCAGTACCCAGTACCGGTACCCTTAGCCAAAGGCCAATAGCCAAGTGCCAGTCTTCTTAGAATACGACCGGGCGGATGATCACGTCGACACGCCGGTTCATGATCCTGCCCATGAAGGAGTTGTTGTCGTAAACCGGGTTTTCGAGACCCCAGTCCTTGATGTGGATTTTTTCGGGCGGGATGTCTTTGGACAACAGGATCTGATGAACGGCCTCGCTGCGCATTTGCGAAAGCCACTGGTTGTAACGAAGTCCCCCAACAGGATCGGTGTGGCTGATGAGCTGGATTTCGTACTTCTCCAGGAGATTGGGAATGGAATCGAGGAAGTTGGCCAACTCTGAGGCCTGGTATTCATCGATAAAAAAGCTCCCCCCGTCGAAGAAGATGCTCTTGCGCACCTCATCCTTCTGGCCGAATGCCGTGGCCGTCACGAAAAACAGCAAGACCAATAGCCGGAGCATAGTTAAAGATACGTTGATTTTGAGAATACGTTAGCCGTTCTTGCGTGAACGGGGGGCCGGGGGCCGGGGACCAGGGGCCGGGGGCCGGGGACCAGTGGCCGGGGGCCGGGCACTACAATTCGGAACCCGCCTGCCAAGAGCGAAGCCTATTCAAGAGCAGTGCATTTGGCGGGCAGGCTCGGAACTCGGAACTCGGAACTCGAAACTGAACGATCATGATGAAGAAACTTATTCTCCTATTGATGCTCGCTTCGAGTGCGGCGGCGCAAGATCAGCAGGCGGTGATGAAACCGATTCACGCCCTCTTTGATGCGATGAAGTCGGGCGATAGTGCAGCGATCCGGAAGGTTTTTCATCCGGAGGCCGTACTGTTCACTGTAATAAAGGATGCCAAGACGGGTGAACCGGGATTGCGGAAGGAGACGCTGGCCCAGTTTCTCAAATCAGTCGGCACACCGCATAAGGACGTTTACAACGAGCTGATTTGGGGCGAAAAGGTTTCCATCGACGGCGACTTTGCCCAGGTGTGGACGGACTACGCGTTTTACCTCAATACCACCTTCAACCACTGCGGCGTCGATGCCTTCCAACTGGTCCGCAATGCCAAAGGGGATTGGCTCATTTATGGCCTCTCCGACACGCGCAGAAAAACAGACTGCGCAGTCCCGAAAGAAGTAGCGGCGAAGGTTAGCCGTTAGCTGTTGGCAGTTGGCCTTTAGCTGTTGGCCATTGGCAATTAGCAGTTAGCCGTTGGCAATTGGCTGTTAGCAGTTGGCCATTGGCTTAATAGTAACTATTGAGCGCAACCACAAGTGCCGAAGGCCAAGTGCCAAAAGCCAAGAGCCAAGTGCCAAATGCCAATTGCCAAGTGCCAACCGCCAACAATGTGCTATTTTTAGGGTATGAAGCTGCCCACCCTACTTCTCTCCCTTTGCATCGCTGCATCTGCATTTGGCAACACTATTGACAGCCTACAGAACCTGCTCAAGACCGCCAAAGGAGCCGACCGCGTGAAGGTGATGAACGAAATGTTCCGCGCCTACGTCGATTCAGATCCTGTTACCGCCGTGGGATACACCCGGGAGGCCATCACGATTGCCAAAGAAGTGGGCGACAAAAAGGGACTCGCTGCCTGCTACAACAACCTTGGCGTTGCCTACCGCACCCATGGCGCGCTCGACCTGGCGCTGGCCAACTACCTGAAGTCGCTGGAGATTTACACGGAGTTGCAGAACGCCGAAGGAATCGCCAGCACGAAGAACAACATCGGCACCATTTACTCAATGAAGAAGAACTATTCCCAGGCCCTCACCTACTTCGAAGAATCCAACCAAGGCTTCGTCGCCTTGGGCAAAACCGAACAGATCATTGGATCGATGAACAACCTCGGTAATCTTCACAGCGAGCTGCAGGTCTATGACAAAGCAGCCAGCTATTTTAGTGAAGCTTCGAAATTGGCGGAGAAGGCGGGCATTGAGTTTCCGGATCCGCTGGTGAATACCGGGAACCTCTTTTACCGGCAGGGAAACTACCAGCGGGCCAGCGAATATTTCAACCGCGCCCTGGTCATCGTCCGGAAGCAGGGCAATCGGTCTACGGAGTTATCAATCCTGGCTAACCTGGGTGAGATGTTTGAAAAGGCCAATCAGCCGAAGCAAGCCCAACCCTATCTCGAAGAGGCGCTCCGGCTGGCCGCCGACCTGGATGCCAATTATATCGTGCCCCAGATCCTGAAGAGCATGGCCGCCAATTTTGCGCGTCAGGGAAAAATGAAGGAAGCCTACGAAATGCTCCTCAAATACGATGGCGCCCGCGAGAAGGTTTACGGAGAAGAAAGCACCCGCCGCATCGCGCAGATGGATATGGCGCTCCTCCTGCAGGACAAGGAAAACACCATTGATGAGCTTCAGCTGAGCGACCAGAACAAGACACTGAAACTGCGCAACGCCCAAATCATTATCGTTTCCAGCCTGCTCATTTTCATCCTGGGCATTGCCGCCTTCAACATGGTGTATTGGAAAAAGAAGAAGCCTGCCGCATGATAACCCGCGATGGAGCCAGGACGCTCCTTACTTCACTCACCCAAAGCGCCAGCTTGCTGCGCCATATGCGCACCGTTGAACTGGTCATGGAAGCATACGCGAAGAAATACGGCGAAGACACCGATACATGGGCTATTGCCGGGCTTCTGCATGATGCCGATTATGAAGCCTTCCCGGACCAGCACCCCAACGTGATCGTCGGCAAGCTAAGAGAGGCAGGCCATGAGGCCATTGCGCACGCCATATCTGCTCACTACACGAAATGGGGCGTGAGTTATGACACCCTCCTCGACAAGGCGCTGCTGGCTTGCGACGAACTGACCGGGTTTATCGTCGCCTGCGCCCAGGTGCGCCCGGACGGCATTGCCAGCCTGGAGACCAAGTCGGTGATCAAGAAGCTCAAAGACAAGGGCTTTGCCGCCAAGGTGGACCGGGAGGAAGTGTACAAAGGCGCAGAACTGCTGGGGGTTGATCTCGCAGAGCACATCGGGTTCATCATCGAGGTCCTTAAGCAAAACAAGGCGGAATTGGGCATCTGACGAATCTTCCCACGCCATTTGGAGGAAATAACCGCCGCGCTTACCTTTGAAACACTAACCACGATTCTATGTTCTACCAAGTAGTCGGAGATGGCGCCAACCTGTTTGTCCTGATCGTCGCCATCCTCATTGGTTTTGTCAACGCCCTGGCTTACGTCGATTCACAAAAAGTGAAAAAGGAGCGCGAAGAAACGGGAAGCAACAAATAGGCAGACCCTTATCCTAAAAATACAAAACCCTCTTTCGAGGGTTTTTTTATGCTGGATTAATGACCCGACCCGTTGTTCGGGGAGTCCCCGTAAGGTGATTTGTAGACATTCGGGAATTCCGACCACTTCATCTTCTTGTAGTAGTCTTCGCCGATGAACTGGATCATCCGGTGAAATTCGGGCGCCTTCTGGTATCCCGGCACCGGCTGGATCATGCGGAACTCCTCGTCGAGGAACACCACCGTGGGGTATGACATTTGGCTGTTGAGCAACGCAACCGCCAATTCGTGAACACCTTTGCTACCCTGGGGGATGAACTTGAATGTCCTGCCGGCGAACTCAATATCTTTTGTTTGCTCCGCGTCGAATTTGACCGGATAGAATTTCTCATTGAGGATTTTAGCGACGTTGGCTTCGCTGAAGGTATTCTTGTCCATCACCTTGCACCAGCCGCACCAATCGGTGTACACATCCACAAAAATCTTTCGCTTCTCTGTCTTGGATCGCTCAATGGCCTCTTCAAACGACATCCATTTGACAGGACTGACGGCTGCCGTCTCCTGCGCGTAGGCGCTGAGCGACAAGGTGAAAACAAACAGCGGCAAAAGGGCCTTCTTCATGGCAGTGGTCAATTCGGTATGCTTCCGCAATAACAAATGTAGGGAGAAAATAAGTCACTCCTGCGGTGAATAATCCGGGTAACGGGTTGGTAACCCCGGGCAAAAACGCAGGTATTAGTGTACGAAACGGAAGGCCAGGGTGTACGGGTTTGAACACCCGGGCATCGAAAACAGGCTGAATTTGAAGGTTTTTGGAATGGTATTGAGTTTGCCAAGGAGTTCACGCAACATGAAGACATTCTCTGATCGGATCTGGCTGGTATTGCTTGGCATCGCGGTGGCCGTCGTCGTGCTGCTCACTACCTTCTACTGGAACAAGCCCGGCCAGTCGCGGTCCAGCGAAGTGAACTCGTCGACCACGTCGCATTCCCGCGCGGTCTTACCCCGGCTCGGTACCGAAGTTCTGAAATCATTTAAGCCTCGGTCGTCGGTACGGAATAACTAAGTCAGGATTCAGCTTTGATTCCCAGCGTAAGCAGTGCCCCGACGATCAGCTGCAGACCAATGATCATCACGGGCAAGTTGTAATCACCTGTCCACGTGATGAGGTAGCCGATGCCCAGCGAAGCCGCTGTCCCCCCGACCAGTCCTGCCGTGTTCATTGCTCCGGTAATTGCCCCCGCATGTTCCTTGCCCAGCCCCGTGGCCATTGCCCAGGCCACCGGTGCGGTGACATCCATGAAGGCCAGTCCCAATGCCAGCAACACGACCATCAACGGGAGATTTTCCGTGAACGTGGCCATCAACATCACCATTCCGGAGAGGCTTAGGCCCGTCAGCGGAACAACCCGTCTTCCCCACGTGATGCCGATTCGTTTCACAAGCCAGTCGCTGATCGATCCGCCGAACAGGCAACCGAGCGCAGCCAGCATAAAAGGAAGCGCTGCCGAGTAGGCAAGTTCTTCCTGGGGAATACCCCTTCCCTGGTGCAGGTATTTCGGAAGCCAGGAAATGAAGAAGAAGACACCGCAGGCATAACAATAGTACATGAGCATCAGGAACCAAAAATTGCGTGAGCCAGCGATCGTCAGCCACGACCCGGTTTCTTTCTTCTCTGTCGGCACCGCATCATTCGATTGGTATAACCAAAGCCACAGGGCAACCCAAGCTAACCCGACGAGACCCAGCACGTAGAACGTATTTCGCCATCCCATGCTCGCCTGCATGGGAATGACAATGAAAGGCGTGACCGCTCCGCCGATGCGGCTTGCCATCCAGATGAAAGCTTGCGCCCTCCCGCGCTCCTCCACGGAAAACCATTTGCGTATGGCGATAGAGGTGTTCGGATAGGCGCCCGCTTCGCCGGCTCCGAAGAGAAACCGTACGACGAACAAAGAAACAAATCCTCCCGCCAGCCCGGTGAATGTTGTGAATGCCGTCCACCAAAGGACGACGCGCGCCAGAGTCTTCTTCTCGCCGAACTTATCCCCCCACAGGCCTGTAGGAATTTCAAACAATCCGTATGAAATAGTGAAGGCCGCCAGGATCCAGCCAAATTGACTCTCACTCAACCCAAGTTCCTTGGTAATGAGAATCCCCGCGATGGATATCGCATTCCGGTCCAGAAAAGTGATGACCGACAACAGCGACAACAAGACTAAGAACCAGTACTTACGCGACATAAGCGGCCAAGATAAGGATAGTTAATGCCTCACGAAACTCAGAACCCGGAACCCGGAACCCGAAACTCGGAACTCGAAACTCGAAACTCGGAACCCGGAACTCGAAACCCGCCTGCCAAGAGCGAAGCCTATTCAAGAGCAATGCATTTGGCGGGCAGGCTCAACCCTCTCCTTCGCGGTAACTGTAGTATTGCAGCACCGCCTCAATCGCTTTACGGATTGCCACATTGATCGGAAAGAATTCGGTCGAGAGGTTCGCATCGATGGACGTCAACTGCATATAATATTGGTTCATCACGGGAACATTCAGTCCTTGTTGGATTTCAGCCTGGGCGCGCTCGTAGGCGTCCTGCTGTTCGCTCTTGATGATCGCACAAGTGACTAATTCCTTCTTGCCGTATTTGTTGGTTCTTGCCGAGTAACCGAACAGCCGGCAAATTAATCCCCGGTGTGGATATTCTGAGCACAGTCCCTGCGCCGCCGAGATGAGATTGAGGATGAGGCAGACGGATTCGTCGGTAGTGCGGAGTCGCTCGTACCATGCTTCCGCCTGGCCTTGTTTATAGAGGTGGAGTGCGAACGGTATGAACTCCAGTACCGTCGCCTCGATGTCGGCCTTAAAGCAGCATTTGCCACAGCCCCAGCCGCAGTGCAAGGTGGTAGCCGCTTGGAATCCCGCAATGTCAGCGTCGAGCTTTTCGAAGAGAGACTCTACCTGGGCACCAATTGATTCGAGAGACATTTCCTTGGAATATTCTCCAATATCGACCATCAGACGCATCAAGTCCAAGTAGTCGGAAAACGTCCGTTAACCGGGTGAGCTAGTGTTTCATTTTATACCGCAGCGATACCAGCCCTGAATCATAGGCTTTTGACTCCAGGAGGTTTATTTGTTTCCTTCCGGCGATCTGTTGAAACAGCGGCTTACCGGAACCCAGCAATATCGGATGTACAGATAGCCAGAGTTCATCGACAAGGTTATGGTTGATGAAGACCGTCGTGAGCTGCGCCCCGCCAAAGAGCCAAATATCCTTGCCGGGCATGGACTTTATTCGACGTGTTTCCCTGGCGGCGTCGCCGTTAACCAGGACAGTATCCTTCTCATCGATTGAGGTCAACGCCTGGGAGAAAACGTAGGTGGTGATTCCCTTCCATGGACTCTCCCCACCCATCGACCGGGCGAGATCCCATGACTTCCGGCCCATGAAGATGGCGTCGATCTGTTGTAAGAACGCGGACATACCGTAGTCCTGGTCCGTAAAGCACCAATCGTATTCTCCGTTCGGTCCTTCGATAAATCCGTCAAGGGAAACCGCCAACCCGAGGATTACCTTTCTCATGACACCTGGAGCTGTTGCCAGAATTCAGGTTGCGGTACCTCATCACGAAGTTCCTCACCCGTGAATCCGTGGGCCTTGAGAATATCCATCACCTCACCCGGCGTAACCTCTGCCGTAACCCGGAGAATCCGGTCACAGTCATCCAGGTCAACATTCCAGCCGCTCACCCCGCAGAGGGTATTCAAGGCATGGGTCAACGTCCTGATCGCTATCAACGAGTCGATGGACGTGGCAAATACCAATACATTTCTCATGGTACGAAGAAATAACTGACCACTGACAGCCCTATGTCAAGAGCCATCGGAAAGGCAAAAAATATTCGGAAGATGTTCTGCCTGCTAGCCGGCGATCTTGCCTACAGCCTCTACTACCCGGTCGATGTCGGCCATGGTGTTATAGATGTTCGGCGACAGCCTGACCCCGGCCATCGGCGCTGACGCAATGCCGTAACTCTTGTACAGGTCGGTATAGACCTGGAGAGACGCCTTGTTGGGCACATTGAACATGGTGATGTTGGCGGTCAGCGGTTCCGGTGAAATGAACGACACACCTTTGACTTTCGCCGTCAACTCGCTTCTTAGGTATCGGTTCAACTGGCGCACCCTCGACTCCACGGCCGCCTTGCCGATCGTCATGTGGAAGTCGATCGCTTCCGGGATGGCGGCGGGCGTTGCCTCATTGCGCTGGCCAAGGATGCCCAGCCACGGGTCGGCCTTCCTGTTGGCCTCGGCCCACCCGGCGCTGATGATTTGCGGCCAAAGACGGGCAAGGGCTTCTTTACGGACATACAACACGCCGTTTTCAAACGGGCCCATCAGCCACTTGTGCATGCTGCCGGCATACGAATCGCAGCCGAGGTCGGTAAGGTTGAGATCCAAAAACCCAAACGACTGCGCACCGTCCACATGCGAAAGAATATTCCTGCTGCGGGCTAAAGCGCAAATCTCCTTCGCCGGAATGACGATGGCGTTGTGGTTGCTGATGTGCGAGAAGGCCACCACCCTGGTTTTTGCAGTAAAGGCCTTTTGAAAAAGCTGGATGATCTCCTCCCTGCCGGAAGGTGCCGCCGGCAGGGTGACTTTCTTGACCACGAAGCCAACCCGCTTCGCCCGGTGTTCCCACGACAAGAGATTACTCTCATGGTTTTCATCCCACAACACCACTTCATCGCCCGGCTTCAGGTCAAATCCATTGACAATAATATTGTTGCCTTCCGACGTATTGCGTGTGATGCAAAGCTCGTCAGCCGAGACGCCCAGGTATCCGGATAATTTCTGGAGAGAGGTGACGCGGATGACATCAAACTTGTCGCGGAACTGGAACGACACATCCTGGCTCAGGTCGGTGAGCGTCTCCTGCACCACCCGCGTCACCGCGTAGGGCGACGGGCAGAGGTTCGCCGCGTTCATCATAATAAGATGCGAAGGCACGGCAAACTGCCGTTTGATCATCTCCCAATAGCGCTCATCCGAAGGATCTGCGGGGGAAGTGATATCCGCGGCAGGTGTTGCCATTGCGATGGACGGCAAGGCCATGGCGGCGGCACTGCCGGCGATCAGCTTTCTTAGAAAATCACGGCGGGGAGAGGTTGCTTTCATGTTGATTCGGTTCAGGTATGGTGCTGCTGGTCAGGATTGGTCGAAGATACGAATGAAGGTGGTTGGTTTGTAGCCACTTCAGGTGGATCCCGGGAGGAAGGAAATTTACTGCGAAGGCGCTAAGACGCAAAGAAAATACGCTGGCGCGCTGCATGTCAATTTCGTCTAGTCCCCAATCTCAAGAGGCAAATGAATGTGCAGTCCTGTGGTGTTCGCGAAGTTCTTCAATAATCCCCGCAATCGCCCGCTTCAACTCCTCCGGCGATTCAATCTCCACATGGCTCCCGAACATCAGCATCCACCGCGCCATGAAGTCGATGTTGTCCATCATAAACTCCGCGCGGATGCTGTCTCCGAGGTCCGTTTGCTTGGTGCTCCCGTACAGCGGCCGGCCTCGCAGGCCTTCTTTCTTGAAGACGGCAACGACAGGAGTAAAACCCCGGAGGGCGCGGTCTTGAGTCCTGAAATACTCCTGTAATGAAATGTGCTCACGTCCTTTGAACGGTTGCCCCGTGTCCACCAGGTCACGTATGCGGTCGGAACGGAAATCGCGGTACTCCTTGCGGTACCGGCACCAGCCGATCAGGTGCCATGCCATCCCGTAGTACGACACCCCCAACGGCTCGACCTCTCGCTTCGTGCTCTCTCCCTGCTGGTTCGTGTAGGTGATCTTCAGTACCGTCTTCGTTGCGACTGCCCGTTGGATCGCCGTCATGAAATGATCGGGGAATTCGGAAGACTTTCCGTTATCGGAGCGAGAACGCAGAAAAATCTCGACACTGGAATCCAGGTTCTCCAGGTGATCCTTCTCCGCCGCATGCAGCACCGATTTGATCTTCAGCAACGCGGAGGTATAGGCCTGCCGCACGGACTTGTCGGTGAGCTTGTCCACAAGTTTACCCGCCACCAGCATCGCCCCTGCCTCGTCCTGTGTGAACATTACCGGTGGCAGATGATATCCGTCGACGATAAAGTAACCGGTGCCGGCCTCTGACCCGATGGGCACGCCGGCTTCCATGAGCGCTTTCACATCGCGGTAAACCGTGCGGGTGCTGATTTCAAACCGGTCGGCAATATCCTCCGCCGTAACAACCTTCTGGGATTGCAGTTGGATCAGGATGGCCGTAAGGCGGTCGATTCGGTTCATACCATCAACTCCCGCCTGGCGCGATCGCTTACCAGAACTTCACGTAGAGCGCCGCCAGGATCATGAGGATAGCGAAAATAAGAATCCTGGACGACATGTTCACTTTAAACATCGACCGGTCGATCTCAAAGGCATTCGGGTTGTCCTTGGGACCTGCCAGACTGATGATCACCATGACGGCAACAGTGAAGAAAAACGAAAGCCCCATGCACAGGAGGAACGGAATCTCATAGCCGCCTTGCCCGTTGGGGTAAGCGGTGTAAAGGAGCGTATCGTTGCCAAACCACGCTGGCGCGTAGTTGTTAAATACTACGGACAAAATGAAGCCCGTGAAGATGCCCGCAACGGCTGCTGTCCCTGTGGTGCGCTTCCAAAACATGCCGAGGATGAACATGGCGAAGACACCCGGGCTGATGAAGCCCGTGTACTTCTGAATGAACGTAAAGCCGCCCTCTCCGCCAATGCCGAGGAAATCAGACCACGTGAAGAAGATAGCAATCACCATGGCTGCCACCACTGTAAACCGGCCGATCCACACCTGTCGATGTTCATCAGCCTCGGTGTTGATATACTTTTTGTAGATGTCCAGCGTGAAAATTGTGGATATGCTGTTTGCTTTACCAGCGAGTGACGCCACAATCGCGGCCGTGAGCGCCGCCACGGAGAGTCCTTTCAGGCCTGACGGCAGGAAGCTGAGGATGGCGGAGTAAGCATGATCCTTCGTTACCAGGTCAGGCAGGTTGCCGTTACGGGCCAGCACAAAGGCTGCTATGCCCGGCAGCATGACGATCACCGGCATGAGCAACTTCAACAACGCGGCGAAGAGAATCCCGGTGCGCGCCGTCTGCAGGTCGGCACCCAAGGCGCGTTGTGTGATGTACTGGTTGCATCCCCAGTAGTTCAGATTCACAATCCACTGCCCCGCGACATACATCAGGATCCCGGGCATGATGAGGTATTTGCTGATCTCCTCCTGTGAACTTTCGGCCGTCGGCTTGTCGAAGATCATATGGAAGTGGTCCGGCGCTTTTTCCATCAGCACGCGGAAGCCGGCAAAGGCCCCTTGCGCACCAAAGCTCTCCGCCACAATTTCAAGTGCGAGATAGGTGGTTGCCAGCCCGCCAATAATCAAAACAGCCACCTGGATGACGTCGGTGTATCCAATGACTTTCATACCGCCGAGGGTGATCACCAGTGCGAACACCGACAACCCCAGCAGGATAATGTGCAGGGATTCACCACCCACCAGGCCGTTGATGGCTACCGAACCGAGATAGAGAATCGATGTAAGGTTGACCACCACATAAAGGAACAGCCAGAAGATCGCCATGATGAGGGCGGCGGTTTCGTTATATCGGCGCTTCAGGAACTGCGGCATCGTGTAGATGTGGTTCTTGAGGTACACGGGCATGAAATAGACCGCGATGATGATGAGTGACACAGCCGCGATCCACTCGTAAACCGATATGGCGATGCCGACGAAGAATCCTTCGCCGCTCATGCCAATGAATTGTTCGGCAGAGATGTTTGATGCTATCAGGGAGGCTCCGATGGCCCACCAGGTAAGTGAACCCTCGGCGAGGAAAAATGCTTTGGAGTCGAGCTCGGTCTTTCTCTTTTGCTGATAAATCCAGTAACCGTATGAAGCGACAATAAGGAAGTAGGTGACAAAGACCAGGTAATCGAGAAGCTCCATGTTCGTGCAGTCGGTTTAAGTGTTCAGTCGGTGAACTCCACGGGCGAGAGCCATGGTGTGGAATTCCGGTACGGTCTTAAAGGAAGCGAAATATTCTTTTGATAACAACGTCTTAAGCAACTCCTCCGCGCCAGGCCTGACCAGGTTGATCGTGCATCCCCCGAAACCGCCGCCCATCATCCGGGCGCCGATGACCAGCTCGGGATGTTTCTTCGCTGTCGATGCCAGCTGGTCGAGTTCCGTACAGCTGACCTCATACTCCCGGCTTAATCCATCGTGGGTCTCAAACATCAGCTTCCCTACTTCATCAAGCCGACCGCCTTTCAACGCTTTCGCCGCCTCGCGAGTCCTCTCCATCTCCGTCACAATATAATGGCACCGTTGGTATACTTCGGGGCGAAGAAGGACCTTTGCTTCTTCCAGCTCTTTCGTGGACACATCCCTTAAGCTAGTGATGTCGGGGTATTTCGATTTCAATCGTTCGACGCCTTCCTCGCAGGCGGCCCGGCGGTCGTTGTACGCAGAAGATGCCAGTGAGTGCTTCACCTTTGTGTCGGCGAGGAGGATGGCGCATTGGGATGATGGAAACGGAACCACCTCGTGCGTGTTCGATCGGCAATCCAGGAGGAGCAGACTGTCCATTTCTCCGAAAAGGGACGCGTACTGATCCATCAGTCCGCACTTAACACCGGCGTACTCGTGTTCTGAATACTGGGCGACAAGGGCGAGGTCAAGTTTGGAGAATCCGCAGCCAAACAGTTCATTCAACGCGAAACCAAAGCCACAACACAACGCCGCTGACGACGACAGGCCGCCGCCGGAGGGTATGGTGCCCCCGAAGACACAATCCACACCGCCAACTGCTTTTCCCCTCTTCTTAAACCCTGCCAGCACACCCATGAAGTAGTTGAACCAGCTGGGGCCGGGAATTAGCTCAGCCAGTGTAAACTCAGCCAGCTGACTGAAGTCACTGGAGAAAATCCTGCACCGGTCGGACTGATTGGGCGCTACCGCAAAGACAAAATGCTTGTTGATGGCGCCCGGTAAGACGAACCCGTTGTTATAGTCGACGTGCTCACCAATGAGGTTGATGCGCCCCGGAGCCTGGACGAGGACCGGCTGGGTGTTGAAACGTTGATGGAATTCGGCTGTAATCCGGGCAGCGAGGTCTGTCATGGCAACAAGATTAGCAAGATTGGCCGACTGACCAAAAGCGGACAGCTAAATTCAGAACTGGACAGGGTAACCCCCCTGGCTTCATCATTTCATCGATGGGAATGCTGGTACACCCTTTGCGATGCACACCCCATGCTCAAGAACTTCATCCTCCTCTTTCTACGCAATCTCCGCCGTCAGCGGCTTTTCTCGGCCATTAACCTGGTCGGTCTCTCCGTGAGCATTGCCAGCACCTTGCTGATCTACCTGTATGTCCGGCATGAACTGAGCTACGATCGTTTTCATCCAAACGCCGATCGCATTTATCGTGTGAACCAGACATTCATCTGGGCTGAAAAAGATAACCACCAGTTTGGATCGACAGGCCCCGGTGTGGCCTTCGCTTTGAAAGAGGAACTACCGGAAATCGAACTTATATCCCGGCTGCACACCCGCGGCGAACTGATGGTGACCCGGGACAACGGCCGGGGTGAGCCGGTGTCTTTTGTCGAGCCGAAGGTTGTCGTCGCCGACTCGAACTTCTTCCGGATGTTCAACTTTCCCATGGTGAAGGGCAACCCGGTCACCGCGCTGCGCAACGCACAAACTCTTGTGCTCTCTGAATCCATGGCGAGGAAATACTTCGGCGACGAGGATCCGATCGGTCAGCGATTGAGAGTGGGCACTGCCGATGAGCAATCCGACTATGAGATAACGGGCATCGTCAACGACCGGCCCGACAACACCTACATCGAATTCGACATGCTCATTTCCATGTCAAGTTTCCCGGTGATTGACCGGATGTCCTGGAGCTGGGTGTGGACGCAGCTGGAGACGTATGTTCGGTTCCAGGAAGGAACCGACATGAACAACACGCGCACCAAGTTGGCAGCCATCCCGAGGAAATACGCGGACCAGACACTGCGTCGCGCGATGAACATCACCTACGATGAGTATGTGAAGTCAGGCAAGAAGTGGGAACTGTTTCTTCAACCCTTGACCGGGATCCACTTGCCCAGCGAAGTCGTTTACAATCGCATCAGCACGTCCGGGCATATCCTCGTCGTGTACGCGCTCATTGGTTCCGGGCTTTTCATTCTCCTGCTGTCGTGTGTGAATTTCATGAACCTGTCGATGGCGCAATTTCTCCGTCGCTTGAAAGAGTCGAGCATACGGAAGATACTTGGCATCGGAAGAGTTGAACTTACCTTGAACTACTTCCTGGAAGCACTTGCCTTTACCCTGGTCGCTTCGGTCGCGGGCCTGGCCTTGGTGGAGCTCGCACTGCCGGCTTTTAATACCCTCAGTGGAAAAGGGCTGCAGTTGGATTTTGTCCATGACTCATCCCTCTTGGTGGCATTCCCCGTACTCCTGATCACGATGGCTTCCTTGTCGGGACTTTACCCGGCCCTTTACCTGACCTCATTCAAACCCGCCGACGCCATCAAGGGAAAGATGAAATCCGGCCGTGACGGCAAATTCTTTCGCAACGGGTTGGTGGTGTTTCAATTCAGCACGTCGATTGTGCTGATCCTGTGCACCGCCATTGTCTTTCAGCAACTGAACTTCATGACGGAAAAGGACCTGGGCTTCGACAAAGAGAATCTTGTTGTGCTCAACAATGTGGAGGTCGTGAAGAACGGCGAAACGCTTGTCGAGGCCATTCGCGATCTGGCCGGGGTGCAAGAGGCTACGCTGGCCACCTCCCTCCCGCCGTACATCTGGGGCGGCGATACCTTCACGGCGTCGGGTATGGACAACAAGACCTTCCCGATGAACTTCAACACCGTCGATGAGCATTTCATCCCGACATGGGGTGTTGCGCTTAAGTTTGGAAGAAACTTCAATCCAACCACGCCGGCCGACACCGGCCGGGTGATCCTGAACGAGACGGCCGTCAAACGCATTGGCTGGACGTTGGACGAGACTGTTATTGGAAAGAAGATCGAAAGAGAACGCGCGATGTTCGAAGTGATTGGTGTGGTGGCTGACTTCAACTACTGGCCGTTGCAAACCGAGATTGAACCGATGGGCATCTTTCACGTGAAGAGCGCACAGCTGGTCGGCGACGGCTCGCGGAAGTTCATTGGCATTCGCTTTCAGGCCAACAACAGTGCGCAATGGCAATCGATGCTGGGGGAACTTCATGAGCTATGGAAGGTTCACGCCGGCGCATCTCCTTTTGAGCATCAATTTGTCGATGACAATTTTTCCAAATCCTTCAAAACCGAGGAGCAATTCGGCAAGGCGCTCACGGTACTGGCAGGACTCGCCATCCTGATTGCCAGCCTGGGTCTCCTGGGAATGATTGTCTATTCGCTCGAACTGCGGACGAAGGAGATTGGCATCCGCAAAGTGTCGGGTGCATCCGTATGGAACATCCTGCAGCTGATCACGGCGAGTTACGGTTACATTATTATTGCCGCCTTTGCGATCGGTGCTCCGATCGCCTGGTGGATGATGAGCCAATGGCTTGGCACGTTTGCCTATCGGATCACCTTGTCACCGTGGTTGTTTGCAGCCGTGGGGTCCGGAACGTTGGCTATCGCCGTAGCGATCACCAGCTATCACGCTGTCAAAGCCGCGCTGACCAATCCCGTCGATGTCCTGAAAGATGAGTAGCGAGTTTAGGCTGGTCTTCTGACAGCAACAACCATTCCGCCCAGAACAATAATGAGCAGCACCCAGGACGAAGCCATCGTAATCTTATTGCCCACGATATACGGCTTCGGTTCAAATCGCATTTCAATGGTCTTCGTTCCCGGCGGAACTTCCAGTGCCCGAAGAACATAGTTTGCCCGCAGCATCTGCACCTCCTGGCCGTCGATAAACGCGTGCCATCCTTTGGGATAGTAAATCTCGGAGAAAACAATCAGCCCTCCGGTTGATGAATTGACTTCGTACTTCATCACGTTGGGTTTGTGATCCACGAGCTTTACCGTTGCCGAACTATCATAGGCCACTGGTGTCTTGACGGCAAACTTTGACTGATCAATAACGGCCGTCACTTTGGTATCAATTTCCTCCACCACCTTCAGTTCCTCCGTGGGGTCGTTGACCGCACGCACCTCTTTGACAAACCACGCCGGGCCATTCGCCTCCGGGTTGGGAATGATGTTGCCTTCCTCTCCGCCATAGGTGATATATTTTACATTAAGCATGTTCAGCACACCGTAGTCGGCAAAGTTGGCCGTACCCTGGCGGAGGCCGTTAATCATTTCTTCGGTCTCCTTCGTGATGCAAGAATCACCCAGTTCCTTGTACCGGCGAAGTTTCGCTCCGTGATATCCTCCAATTGAATTGTGGTAGTAGGAAGCCGTTGCATCACTCATCGAACCCTGGATATCATACACGCGGTAATAGGACTGGTCGCGCAGGATGGCCTGGTCGGCGTTGGTCAGCGCGAAGGCGGCCGGACGCTTGCGTTGAAAATTGTCCTTGGTAAGGTAGCGCCGGTCAACGAGCGTCATGTCCATCATCGTGATCGCTATCAGGGCGATGGTAAGAATATACGGCTTGATCCACTGGCGAACGGCTGCGAACACGAGGCCAAGGGCAATCGACGCAAACCAGAATGAACGCCAGGCGTCCGATTGCAGCAGTGCCATGCGATCGTTGCGAAGTGCGGTGCGGAACCAAACCGGAAGTTCTCCTTCGCCGGCTTTAAGGAAAGAACCAAAGCCACCGGTCACGGCGATGATCAGGCACAATGCAGGAATAACCGTCACCCAAAGGAATTTTTTCTGCACCTCCTTGCTCCACGGCTGACTGAGCAATTTCTCCAGGCCCAGCAGGCCCAGCAATGGCATGGCCAGCAAGGGCATAATGAGCGTGAAGGTCACCGACCGAAACTTGTTGTACCCGGGGAAGTAGTCGAACAGGAAGTAGTTGAATGCGGCAAAGTTGCTGCCCCAGCTGAGCACGATGCCAAGCCCGGCAATACCGGCCAACCATGCGACGTACTTTTTTTCAGCGAAGGCCAACCCGATCACAAACAGCAGACACGTGATCGCACCGGCATAATAAGGCGCAGACAATCGCTGCGGCCCCCAGTAGGCCGAAGTATAGCGCGCCAATTGATTGGCCACCTCGTTGTTTCCCGAATTAACGAGGGCCTGGTATGATTCACTCTTCTCATCCTGAAAGAAGTAATCGGCGCTGGCACCTCCATAGTAGTTGGGAATAAGCAAGGTCATCGGCTCATCGATGGCGTTGCTGAATTCAAAGGCGTAGGTCTTGCCAACGCCGTCGCCATCGATCGACTTATCATATTTCAACTCCGACGGACCCCGGATGGAGTATTGTGTGTATTCCGAGATAGCCCAAAACTGACCGAAGAAAGTTCCGGCGGCAATGACAACGGCAGGAACCAGTATGACGATGTTTTTGAAAAATTCCTGCAGCTGTTTTTCCCGCACGGCCAAGATGAGCTGCATGATACCGTAGCCGGCCACGATGATCATCAGGTAGTAGGTCATCTGCAGGTGATTCTCCCGGAGGTGAAATGCCATCCCCGCCGCGGTGACAGCGAAGCCCAGTACACGTTTGCCGGAGAAGGCCAGGTGAATACCCGCGATAACGAGCGGCATGAAGGCAATAGCGCCGATCCGGGCGTTGTGTCCCGCGATAAGTCCGACGATGAGGAAGGAGGACATCCCAAAGGCCACGGCACCCGCCATGGCGAGGTAAGGACGGACCTTGAAGGTCAGCAGCAGGATATAATAGCAGACAAAGGCCAGGAAGATGTTTCCCACGGGGTGAGGAAGGAAAAGCGACATGACCTTCTTCATCCCGACTACCACGCCATCGCTCCATTGGAGGTTGACGAGGTACGCGGGCATGCCGCTGAACATGGCGCCTGCCCAAAGCCCTTCTTCGCCGGTGGCTTCCCGGTAGTCGCGCAGCGCCTTGCTGGAGCCCAGGTGCTGCTGTATGTCGTATTGGTTTATGGCTTTGTTCTCAAAGAAGACCGGGCTGAAGAAGATGACCGTCACCAGGAGGAACAGCACAACGGCCAGAACATGAGGGAGGACGTCTTTGGAAAAATCGACTTTCATGAAAGATGGATTGGGCCGCAAAATAGGAAGGATTGTTGAGATGTGAAGTCGGCGCATGGGGCGGCCGGCTATGGGTAATCCCGAAAACCACTATCTTCACTAACCTAATTCTCCACCTGATGAAGACACTGATCTTGTGCTGGAGTGCCGCATTGGTTTTCACTTCCTGCCAACAGCCCAGGGCGCCATACGATGTGAAGGCCGAAGAAGCCGCCGTACGCGCGGTGATTGACGGTGCGCAAATCGCATGGAACAACGGCGACCTGGAAGGCTTCATGCAGAGTTACTGGAAATCGGATTCACTGCAGTTCTACAGCAAGCGCGGCATAAACCACGGCTGGCAGGAGGCGCTGGACGGGTACAAGAAGAGTTACCCCGACCTATCCTCGATGGGCACACTTCACTTCGATATCCTTTCCGTCACACCGATTGGCGAAATCGGGTTCATCGTGTTGGGCAAGTACACGGTCACCCGGGTGGATAATACACTGGAAGGCGCCTTCACCCTGATCTTTAAGAAGAAAGACGGGCGATGGGTGGCGGTGTATGATCACACGTGTTAGTTCAAGGTTCAAAGTTCAAGGTCAATCCCTCATCTCTTCCCGGACAAAATTCATCAACTCGCGGATGTAGTTCTTGCTGAAATCAAACTTGATGCCAGCAGCCTTATAGATCTCGGGAATGGTTTTTAGGTTGCCGAGTTTCAAGGCGCGCTGATAGCCGGCAAGACCTTCGGCCTTGTTGCGGCGGTAGTTTCTCCACAGGGCGATAGCGCCGAGCTGGGCCATGCCGTATTCAATATAGTAGAACGGCACTTCGTAGAGATGCAGCTGCTTCTGCCACAAGTAGTCCCTTGATTCTTCCAGACCCGACCAATCGGTGACGGTATCGGCAAATTCCTGGTACACGATATTCCACTGCCGCTTTCGCTGGTCGAGGGTGTGTGTCGGGTGTTCATAAATCCAATGCTGGAACTTGTCGATGGTGGCCACCCAGGGAAGTGTTTCAATGATGTCCTCCAACTGCTCCTGGCGCGCGCGGGCAAGGTCCTGGGGATTGGCGAAGAAAACATCCCATTGGTCCATGGAAAGAAGCTCCATGGCCATCGATGCCAATTCGGCTACCTCCATGGGCGGACTCTTGAAGTCGGCGAGTGCGAGGTCCTTCGTAAGAAAGTTATGTACCGCATGGCCGCCTTCGTGCATGAGCGTCGTCATGTCGCGCATGGTGGATGTGGCATTCATGAAAATGAACGGGATGCCGATTTCCGCCAGCGGGTAATTGTAGCCGCCCGGCGCCTTCCCTTTGCGCGACTCCAGGTCGAGGTGACCCATTGCCTCCATGGTTGTCAGGCAATCGCCCAGGAAAGGGTCCAATCGACGGAATGCCTCGATGCCTTTCGCCGTCAGGTCCTTGCCGCCGGAGAAGGCTTTCAGCGGTGGACGACCTTCGGCGTCAACGGCCTTATCCCAGGGACGCAGTGAGTCCAGCTTCATTTGCTCCTTTCGCTTCTCGGCGAGTTCCTCCAGCAACGGCACCACCTCGCACGAAATGGATTCATGAAAGTCAAAGCAGTCCTTCGGTGTATAGTCGAAGCGTCCGTAGGACTTAAACATGTAATCGCGGAAATTCGGGAAACCGGCATTGACAGCGACTTGGTGGCGCAGGTCGATGAGTTTGGTGTAAAGTCCGTCCAGGGTCTCTTTGTCTTTGAGCCTTCTGGCCGTCATCAGCCGGTAGACCTCTTCCCGAATGGCCCGGTCAGTCTCCTGCAACAGCACAGCTGCCTGTTGCATTGTCAACTCCTGCCCTTTCCAGGGAATCGTCATGGCGCCGTTGAGCTGCGCGTACTTTTGAGACTCCAGGTTTATTTCTGTAAAGATCGGCACGTTTTCTTCGCGGAAGATTTCGATGTCCTTCCGGAGGTTGCGGATCAGTATAAAGAAGCCTTCTTCCTGCGACAACTCCTTCAAGAAAGGTGACTCGGCTGCTTTGCGGTTGAGCAGGTCGGAAACAGGTGCAATCTGGGGTTGGATGTTCTCCACAAAATCCTGGTAGCGCTGCAGCAGTGACTTGTCTTCCGTATAACAGGTCATCTTGATGTAGCGCCAACCCAGGTCTTCACTGATGGCCGACTCCAGTTCGCTGCGATCGCGGAACCAGGCGCGCAGGTCATCGGCGGAATGGATGGGTCGATTGGCCAGGTTGTCGAACCAGGGTTTCAACTCGGCCCAGGTGGTGATGGTAAATGACTCGGGAATAAATTGTCTTGCGGGACGTTGCGGGATGGAAATGGAATTCATGGGATGTATTATCCGCCAAAGATAGTCGATGAAAGATGCGGGACGAAGCGGGGGCCGCGAGTGCTCAGGTCCGGGACGAGCCCTTGTAGAAGGCTTGAATCTTTCCGTAGGTCAGGCTTCTCCATACCCATTCCAGTGGGCCATACTCAAAATATTTCAGCCAATAGGTGCTGAAGACGATTTGAAAGGCGTAGACCAGAATCGCAAACAGTGTCCAGGCCACAGGGCCAAGTACACCGGAATAGCCAAGGCCGACACCCCAAAAAAGAAGGATGCTGATGACCGAGTGGCTGATGTAGTTGGTGAAGGCCATCCTGCCTACCGGCGCCAACCGCATTAATAGCGCGTGGCCTGTGCCCGTCCTAAAAAAGAGGGCAAGCGACGAAACATAGGCCAGCGACAACGGTACAACCCCGAGGGCATATACGATCGTTCGCAGGAGTCCTTCCGGCTTCAGGTTTTCATAAGTACCCTTCCATTCCGACATGGCGACCGCCAGCATATAGTTGCAGGGCAGCCCTACGGCAAAGCCAACCCCGACGATCCACCAGAGAATTTTGGGGTTCTTGTTCAGCTGACTGAAGTACCCCGTCTTGCCAATAGCAAATCCCAGCAGAAACATGCCCAGCACCTTGAAGATCCGGCTTTGAAAAACGAGGTCTCCCATTCTATAGAACAGTCCATCCAGGTTCAGCAGCAGAAAGTCACGTAGTTTCCCTTCTTTGAACATCGCATAAATCTTATCCGACGCCTCCGGGCCGCTGTACCCGAAGAAATACTGGTCCATGCGGTCAACTATGCTAAAGAGAAAAACTGAGGGTGCATTCAGTATCGGGAATTGCATCTTCAGTCCATACAAGAGAACGGGCAAAAGGATACACACCACACTGAGTTGTACCAGGCGTTTCGGGGGGAAGTTGATAAAGAAGATGAGCGCCCACGCCACCAGGGCGTAGAACGCGACGATATCGCCATTCCAAATGAAGGCCAGGTGTACAAACCCCAGAAGAAACATGAACAAGAGTCGCCGGCGAATAAGCGGTGAAACCACCAACGGCTCTTCAGCCCCCTGCGATCGTTTCATCTGCAAGGCCAATCCCCAGCCAAACAGCAAGCTGAATATGGAGTAGAACTTGCCCTCCACAAACCAATACAAGACGAAGATCATCGTCTTATCATAGGCGGAGTAGAAACCCGAAGGCGCCAAGGAGCCCGGGTTGTACATACTGAGTCCTATCAAATTGATTGAAAAAATGCCCAGGATCGCCAGACCGCGAAGTGCGTCCATGAAGTGCTCGCGGTCATCGGTACGTATGGGGCTTTGAGCGTTTGTCATTCTTCAATTTACTGAATTACCCCACTCCACCCGGGTCGGCAATCGAAATGACCTCCTCGACTTCTTCAAAGGAATAATACTTGACCCGGTACTGGAACGGCATACGGCAAATCAAACAAACTCACCGCACATTTTACAACCAGGCTTGCATTCTGTCCGTTTATGGCACCATGCTCGCACGCCAATTCCCCGATCTCGAGTGGCTGAAGAAGCAGGCCAATACCTCATTTGCAGACCGGAAGGCCATTAACGGGCGTACCTTAGCCGATAGCGGCTGGCCCAACGTGGTGATGAATGCAAAGGCTTCTCGTACGGTACGCGACGGCATCAAGGGGCCGCTCTCGCTGTTTGCCAACCGAAGCGGCGAAAGCATCGTTACCGTGGATCGACGACGGGTTGTCGTCCGTCCGGGAATGTTTTTTGTTTCAAATGCCGGACAATACTACTCCCTTGAAATCGGAAACACACCTGCGGAAACGGTGAATATTCACTTTGGAGAGGCATTCAGTGACTGCGCCCTGCGGTCCATGCACACTTCACCAGAACAGCAGCTTGACGGAAAGGACAATACCCATTCACCGTCTTTCTTTAACCGCTTGATCGGACAAGACCCTGCCTTGAGTTCCTTATTGGGGCGAATTATCACACCGGGTAGATCCGCACTCGAAGAAGAAACAGATTTGTATGACATCCTGGCCTGGCTCGTGCGGGACGAAGCCGTAATCCACCAACGCAGGGCACAACTTGCTGCTCTTAAGGCCTCCACCCGAACAGAATTGATGAAGCGTATGCTGACGGTAACCGATTATTTGTACAGCATGCCCGAAGCGCAGCCTGATCTCGATGAACTCGCCCGCATCAGTTGTCTTTCGAAATTCCACTTCCTTCGTTTGTTCAAACTTGCCTTCGGCCAGACGCCCCATCAGTTTGTTAATGCAGTCAAGATGAACTGGGCGCGGGCGCTCTTACGGGATACCCCCGCGGACGTAAGGACCATCGCCGTGTCGCTCGGGTATGCCGACGCCAGCACGTTCAGCCGGACTTTCCATCGCCACGTTGGGGTTTACCCCAGTCAATTCAGGCTCTCCTGAAGTTCACCGGAGAATTAGCAATTTCTGTCATGACCCCATCGGGCCATCCGCCGTTAGTTTGAGTAAATTGTTACCCGATGGAAGCACCCTATTACAATCTTACCGGCGCAGGATTCGCCGTATTGACATTGATTTGTTACGGATTAGTCTACCTCGAGCTGAAATCCGCCTTGGCAAAAATCTCGTGGCCCTCCGACCAGAAAAACCGCTTTATCCGTAGGTTCCTGATTGTCCTTATCTGCTGGACCACCTTTCTTCTCGGCGTCGCCGCTACAGGTTTCTTCGCCGATTTCAGCGCCTTCCCTCCCCGTATCATGATCGTGCTCGTCATTCCGCTAATCACCCTCCTCCTCGTTGCATTCCGTTCAAAGACTACCGGTGAGCTGCTCCGCGTAATTCCGCCAAGAAACATAGTACGTCTGCAGGTTTTTCGTGTAGCGGTCGAAGTGCTCTTATGGGCCTGCTTCGTACAGTTCCTGCTTCCCGTGCAAATGACTTTCGAAGGCCGGAACTTTGATATCCTTTCCGGAATTCTCGGGGTTCTGGTTGCTTACCTGACTCCCAAGAACAGGACAGTCTTGTGGGTGTATAATATTGTCGGCCTGGGATTGCTCATCAACATTGTCGCCACCGCCATCCTCTCGCTGCCCACGCCGTTTCGCGTATTCATGAATGAGCCGGCCAACACCCTCGTCGCTTACGCGCCCTTCATTCTGCTTCCAGGAATGCTGGTTCCGCTGGCATACGGGTTACACTTCCTCTCGTTTCGGCAACTCAGCAGCGGCTCTACTCCGATCACCGGGACGGCGAAATAACACTTTCGTGAATCACCTCGCCCTGGTCGTTCACAAATTTCACGCGCATCTTCCGGTATTGGATCGTGACAACGAGGAAACCATTTTCTGAAGCGGAGAAGATCGTTTCCGGGATCGTACCCGTCGGACGGGTGGCTGCGCCGGCGCCGGAGATGAGTTGGTGGGTCGGCTTGTCGTTGAACTTCAGGTGCTGAAGATCATGCTCATGGCCGCTGATATAGACGTCGACGTGGTTTCGGGTAAAGACAGGCTCCAGCCGGGGCCGCACTGAATTGAGTTCATTTCTTCGATAGCCGCCGGTATACATCGGATGATGGCCAATGACGATCTTCCATCCCGGGATGTTGTCTCGTGTCACGTCACTCAACCACCGAAGCTGCTGCGCCGTATCCTGGGCCATCAACTCATCCTTGAACGGACTCGAGACATAGTAGTCGCTCACCAGCGGACTCGTGTCCAACACAGCGAATTGAATCCCCTCACCGTTGTCGAGTGATTCCGTAAAGGAATAATAGCGCGATGGAAGTCGCCACCGCGGACT
>JBGAPO010000025.1:0-48260 GCA_044221195.1 Cyclobacteriaceae bacterium | reverse complement strand
GAAGATCAACATCTGGTCGTACCAAGCAACCGTGGCCAACCCATCGCTGCCTGGCACTACGATCAAGGCTGTTGCCTTCGACCGCCCCGGTAACAAGGATGAGCTCGTAGTGACGCTATAACCCGGTCCTCCAACCCCTCTTCAAATCCACCATCCCGTATGCTCCGACACACGAAACATTCCGCGGAGTCACGGCAAGGATTTGAGGAGGGCAAGGGGAGGCGGTTACCCACCCGGCACGCTGGCTTCCCTTCGACAAGCTCAAGGCAGGCGAGAACCTCAGCCAGCGGACTCTGGACATGAAGAGAGATTGGACTTCGGTCTCGGTGCCTGAGGCTCTCGAAGGGCGGTGCCTGAGGCTCTCGAAGGGAACCGTGTGGGAGCACCGACAAGGGAGAACCTTTGAATCTTGAACTGTTGAACCTTGAACTGTTGAACCTTGAACTGTTGAACCTTGAACTGTTGAACCCTTTGAACTTCTTCAACTTTCAACCTTGAACCTTGAACCTTGAACCCGCCTGCCAAGCTCGAAGCTTAGTTAGGGCAGTGCATTTGGCGGGCAGGCCTTAAACCTTGAACCAACATGAGCTACGGCTCAGTGGCGGGCAGGCCGACCCACCGATTGCAACCGATTCTCCCTATCTTCGCTCTCATGCGGCCGCCCCTCCGTCAAGCCATTATCCTGCTATTGCTTTCAGCGGCTGCCTTGGCCGTGGGGTTGACGCTGAGGTCGCAGTTCAGGCGGGCAGGCCGACCCACCGATTGCAACCGATTCTCCCTATCTTCGCTCTCATGCGGCCGCCCCTCCGTCAAGCCATTATCCTGCTATTGCTTTCAGCGGCTGCCTTGGCCGTGGGGTTGACGCTGAGGTCGCAGTTCAGCGAGCGCTACCCGGAATGGCTGGTCGAGGAAATCCAGGCCAATCTTGCCCGCACGTACGAGCGGATCGAAAAGGAAGCGGCACGGCGCATGCCGGATACGGTGACGACCGCCTCGCCGACTTGGGGCCAGGCCCGCGATTTCTTTGTCCGCACCGACAGCGCCGGCATCCGGGCGTGGACACGCAACGACTACATCCCCGAAGCATCGGCATGGAACGGCCCGGATGAACTGAATTTCTTCTCGAGCCAGCGCGGGGATTTCCTTGTCAAAAAGTGGCCGCTGCGCGACGGCTACCTGGTTAATATTCTTACCCTGCGCGACAAATACCCCATCGCCAACGCCTTCCTCGGCGCCACACTTAACGATGAGTTGTTCCCGACGCGCGAACTGGATATTGTCAACGCCACCGGGTCGGTGGGACGTGTCGTCAGGCTTAACGGCAGGGACCTCTTCCGCATTGTCGAAGGTCCCCGCGAGGTGCGCGACAGCAGCTGGTCGATGATGTTTTTCACAGCGGGCCTTCTCCTGCTGGCGGCGGCGTTGTTCCGGGGGCGGAAGGCGGCGGAACAGTGGGCGGGGCCGGACATCACCCTCCTGGGACTCATTGGCGCGCTGTATGGCATCCGGCTGGGCATGGTGCGGACGGGAATTCCGTCGACTTATTTCCATGCTGATATCTTCGACCCGAAAGTCTTCGCCAGTTCGGAACTCAACGCGTCCATGGGCGACCTGTTCTTCAACGGACTCTCGGTGCTGGTACTGGTGCTCTATCTTGTCCGCCACTACACGGGCTTGCGCTCGGTACGGTGGCTGCTGCAGCAACATGTAAGTCTCCGCTTCGGCGCCGGGGTACTGTGCCTTCTGATGGCGCTGTTGGGCGTGTTGCTGTCGTACAACTTCATCGAGGTTATCTACCACAACTCCACACAATCGCTGGATATCACGCAGTCGCTGAGTTTCACCTGGGTACGTATGACGGCCTTTCTGTCGGTGTTGATGGGCACAGCGAGCGCCTTCCTCTTCATGCATGTGATGCTGGCCCTGGCGAGGCACTTCATTCCGCAAGGCATGGCGGTGTTTCTCCTGGCTGCCGTGACGGCAGGGGCGCTCTTTGTGACACAGTACACCCTGACGGGAAACGATAATATCATCCCGCTTGTCGGCGGGTTGATCATGCTGGTGGTGATTCGCGGTTTTGGCTTTGAGCGGCTGGAGTTCACCTTCTCGTTCCGACTGTTCCTTTACCTCGTGCTCTCCCTGACGCTTTTCAGCATTCAACACTCGATCACCGTCCGCCGCTTCCATACCGAGCGGATGGTGCAGGATCAATTCCGCTACGCCAAGGACTTTCTCACCGAGCGGGATGTGCTGGCCGAATACTTACTGGATCGCGCCGCCCGCCGCATTGCCGCCGACCCGTTCATCCAGACGCGGATGGCGAGCCCATTCTTTTCCCGCAACTCTGTCATCGACAAGATCCGGCGTGTGCACATCAACCGGTACTTCGACCGCTATGAGCTTACCATTAATACACGAAGTCCTTCCGACAGCCTTGGCATCGGCAAGCGCTTCCGCCCAACAGACTACCCGGGAATCTGGTATTCGGCCAATACCGCGGGCGCCGCACTGAAGCAGTACCGCGTGTCTATCCCGGTGTATTATGGCCGGAAGGTGGGATACGTCGAATTGGACCTGGTACTGAAGCGCCTGTTGCCCGACAACGTGTTCCCGGAGTTGCTCGTCGACAACCGCTTCAGCCAGTTGTACCGGAACCGGGATTTCAGCTATGCGGTGTACCGCGATGGGCGGCTGGCGAACAGTTTTGGAGAGTACAACTATGAACGCGACTTCGACTTTTCCCATCTCGGTGACGTGACCCTGTATCGGGTAGGGCTGGAGACTCATGGCTTCAACCACGTTGCCATTGATGAAGGCGACGGGCCCGTGGCGGTGGTTTCTGCGCGGTCGTATAGCGGTTCGGCAGTGATCACCAACATCAGCTTCTGGTTCGTTTTGGGACTGGTTGTGCTGTTCACCATCCAAGCCGTTTTCGGCGCACTGGCGCTGGCAGCAGGAACACCGCTTGCACTCACTGCCCGGATTCAATTATACATGTTTCTCGCCTTCGCCTTGCCCATGGTAACCGTTTCCGTGACGACGCTCACGCTCATGGGGCGCACCAATGAAGAAGCGACCACCCGTGAGTTCCTCGACCGCTCCGTCAATGCGGCGGAGCGTTTGACCGCCTTCCTCGCGGCGGATATCTCCCGGGAGGGCGAGCGGCTGGAGACCTGGGCGGCGGAGAATGCCAATGTGGTGAAGACAGATATTTCCGTGTACAAGCCGGACGGCCGGCTTTCGGCGACATCCCAACCTTCGTTGTTTGAAAACCAGCTGCTCTCCACGGTGATGAACCGTGAGGCCTACCGCCGCATTGTGCTGCAGGGAGAGCGCCAAGCGGTGACAACGGAACAGATCGGCACCCTGCAGTACAACAGTGCGTATGCAGGCGTGTTTTCTCCCCAGACGGGCCAACTGGAGGCCGTGATCAGCTTGCCCTTCTTCGAATCGGCAACCTATTTTCAGAAGGGGCAGATGCAGGTACTTTCCAACATCCTGAAAGTGTTTGTCGTGGTGTTCCTGGTATTCACCTTGCTGTCGTTCCTGGCGGCCGACCGCCTGGCTTTTCCATTTCGCTTTATCGCACGGACACTGCGCCAGACCTCGTTCACCGGGTCGAACAAACCGCTGACGTGGGAAGCGAAAGACGAGATCGGCATGTTGGTGAGCGAGTACAACCGGATGGTGGCCAACCTCGAAGAAAGCAAGACGGCGTTGGCCCGAAGCGAGAAGGAATCGGCGTGGCGGGAAATGGCCAAGCAGGTGGCTCATGAAATCAAGAACCCGCTAACGCCCATGAAGCTGACCCTGCAGCAGATGGAAAAGAACTTGCAGGAGGGGCCTATGGGCGGCGACAAAGTGAAGAAGTCATTGGAGGTGCTGCTTAGGCAGGTGGAGATATTGAACACCATCGCATCCTCATTCAGCACCTTTGCACGCATGCCCGCCCTGGCACCTCATCGGACCGACCTGACCGCCTTGGTCACGCAGGCCGTGGCGCTGTTTGCCGACACGGAAGATGGTGTGGTGCAGCTCAAATCTCCACCGGCGGGGCTATGGGTATCCGTTGACCCGACGGCATTGACCCGCGCCTTGTCTAATGTGGTGATCAATGCCCTCCAGGCACGTGTGGAAGGACAAAAGGCCGTAGTATCCGTCGAGGTGGTAAGGAATGACGGCGTGGCGCTGATTACCATCCGTGACCAGGGCCGCGGTATTCCCGAAGAGCTGCAGGAGCGGATATTTCAGCCGCAATTCACCACCAAGGAATCCGGCTCCGGGCTGGGACTTTATATGGCGCGGCAGTTTGTACTGCAGTCGGGTGGCAAGATCTGGTTTGAGTCGGGAAAGAGCGGGGAGGCGGGAACCGTATTTTACATCGAGCTTCCCCTTTCGGCAGATCGCTAGGGCTTGCCCTTCAGTCCCTGCATGACCTTGTTGGAGAAGACGAAGTCATCCAGTTCCGACACTCCCGAGTGCGTGATATCGGCGCTGGAGCCTTCCCATAGCTTGCGGCCCTTGTAGAGGAACATGATCTGTTCGCCGATGCCCATCACGGAGTTCATGTCGTGCGTCACCACGATCGTGGTGATGTCAAACTCATGGGTGATTTCTCCGATGAGGTCGTCAATGCGGATGGAGGTCTGCGGGTCGAGGCCGGAGTTGGGTTCGTCGCAGAAGAGGTAGTTGGGGTTGTTGACGATGGCGCGGGCGATGCCGACGCGCTTCTTCATCCCACCGGAGATTTCCGACGGCATCTTCTTATTGACATTCTCAAGCCCCACGCGCTGCAGGCAGAAGTTGACGCGATCCAGCTTTTCGTCGGGCGGCATTTTGGTGAGCACGTCCAGCGGAAACATGACGTTGGCTTCCACTGTCTTTGAATCGAAGAGTGCGCCGCCCTGGAAGAGCATGCCGATCTCCCGGCGGATTTCGGCCTTCATCTCCTTGTCCGCCTCCGTGAAGTTGCGCAAGTCATAGAAGACGTTGCCGGTATCCGGCGTGATGAGACCGACGATGCATTTGAGCAACACGCTCTTGCCCGTACCGCTGGAGCCGATAATGAGGTTGGTCTTACCCTTCTGGAACTCGCCGGAGATTCCTTCGATGACCGGGCGTTCGCCGAACGACTTGCTGATGGCGTTGATCTTGAGCATGTCTCAGCGCACGTAAAGGAGTTGGGCGAGGAGATAATCGGCGGTGAGCACGGCGATGACGCTGGTGGTCACGGCGGCTGTCGTGGCGATGCCCACCTCGAGGGCGCCGCCTTGCGTGTAATATCCCTTGAAGGACGATATGCTGGAAATGAGAAACGCGAACACGAACGACTTGATCATCGCGAACGTGACGGAGTAATCGTCGAAGTAAAAGCGGATGCCATAGATGTAATCGGTGGGCGTGATGATGCCGGTGATGCCGCCCACCAGGTATCCGGCCACCATGGAGCAGACGCCGGCGATGACGACCAGCAGCGGGTACATGAGCAGGGAAGCGACAATCTTGGGCAGGACGAGGTAGGAGGTGGAGTTTATTCCCATGACTTCCAGCGCATCGATTTGTTCGGTGATGCGCATGGTGCCCAGGCCTCCCGCCATGCTCGAGCCGACCTTGCCGGCGTAAATGACGGCGATGATGGTAGGAGCGAGTTCCAGGATTGTCATCTCCCGAACTACCTGTGAGATGACGTAGCGCGGGATGAGCGGGCTCACCATGTTGTACGCCGTCTGCACCGTGGTCACCGCGCCCATAAACGAGGCGACGAGCGCCACCAGGGCCGCGGATTTGAGGCCGATCTGAATGCACTCGTCCAGGGTAAGACGATAGTAGGTCTTGAAGGATTCCATCCGGACGACCAGCGAGTTCAAAAAAAGCACGTACTGTCCGAAACCCTTCATGAAATGCGTTAAATTGCCCTAAAGATAACAATTCATGGCTAAACTGGCGGTCGTTACCGGCGGCACCAAAGGCATCGGGAGAGCGATCATAGAGAAGTTTGCCGCTTCCGGTTTCGACATCGTTACGTGTGCGCGCAAGCAGGAAGAACTGGTGGCGTTGCAGCGGGACCTGGGGTCGAAATACGGCATCAACGTGGACACTTTCCGGGCCGATCTGTCGGTATACGCTGAGGCCCGTGCGTTCACCGACTTTGTGCTGAAACTCGACCGTGACGTGGAAGTGCTGGTGAATAATGCCGGCTACTTCACCCCCGGACAGATTACCACCGAGGCGGAGGGCGTGCTGGAGAGCATGATCGGCGCCAACCTCTACAGTGCCTACTACACCACGCGCGGACTGGCCGCCCGGATGAAGGAGCGTCGAAGCGGGCATATCTTCACCATGTGTTCCATTGCCAGCCTTAAGGCATATCCCAATGGCGGCTCGTACGCCATTTCGAAGTTCGCGCTGCTGGGTTTTTCCAAGGTGCTGCGGGAGGAGATGAAGGAATACGGCGTGCGCGTGACGGCGGTGCTGCCGGGTGCCACCCGCACATCGAGCTGGGATGCGACTCCCTTGCCCGAGGAGCGGTTCATGAAGCCCGAAGACGTGGCCGAGGCTGTTTATGGGGCCTATTCCCTGTCGCCGCGCAGCGTGGTGGAAGAGATTCTCATCCGTCCCCAGTTGGGCGACATTTGAGGCGTCGGCCGTCTGAACAATTCTCTGAAAATAGGGTTAATTTTGGTGCTGACTTTTGAGCGGTGGAATCCCAGGTAACCCAACTTCGTCAATACTGTAACAGCCTTACCCGCTATTCGCGCCGGCATAGCCGTGAAGTGAATATCGGGGGTATCCCCCTGGGTGGAAACAACCCCATCCGGATACAATCGATGACCACCATCGACACGATGGACACGATTGGTACCGTCGAACAGACGATCCGTATGGTGGATGCAGGGTGTGAATATGTGCGGATCACGGCTCCCAGCCTCAGGGAAGCACAGAACCTCGCGGAGATCAAGAAGGAATTGCGGGCAAGAGGGTACAACGTGCCGCTGATCGCCGACATTCATTTCACCCCCAACGCTGCCGAGCTGGCGGCGCGCATCGTGGAGAAGGTGCGCGTTAACCCGGGCAACTATGCCGACAAGAAACGGTTCGAGGAGATAGACTATTCCGACGCCTCGTATGAAGCAGAGTTGGAGCGAATCCGCAACAAGTTCTCTCCCTTGGTTAAAATCTGTAAGGAGTACGGCACCGCGATGCGCATTGGCACCAACCATGGGTCGCTGTCCGACCGCATCATGAGCCGCTACGGCGATACGCCGCTGGGCATGGTCGAGTCGGCGCTCGAGTTCCTGCGCATTTGCGAAGACTTACAGTACTACAACATTGTTCTCTCGATGAAGGCCAGCAACCCGCAGGTGATGATACAGGCGTACCGTCTGCTGGTCCAGAAACTGGAGGAAGAAGGTCTTCAGCCGTACCCATTGCACCTCGGTGTTACCGAGGCCGGCGACGGAGAAGATGGGCGAGTCAAGTCAGCCGTGGGTATCGGAACGTTGCTGGAGGACGGGCTTGGTGACACCGTTCGAGTTTCATTGACGGAGGAGCCGGAGGCAGAAGTACCGGTGTGCCGGGAACTGATCAGCCGGTACACAGACCGTCTGCCGCATGACCCGATCCCGGATATCACCGCGTACCCGATCCATCCGACGGCTTATACACGCCGTCATACCCGGGAGGTCGTCAACTTTGGCGGCCACCAGGTGCCGCGGGTGATTGCCGATTACTCCGGGAAGAGTACGATTACCCAGGCCTCGCTCTTTGCCGTCGGCTATCACTATTCCGTTCCTCTCGACAAATGGAACATCACCGACGCTGCCTGCGACTATCTATTTCTTGGCGACCGGGCTATAGACTTCCCGGTTCCGGGAACGCTGGGAGTGATCTATAATCACGCTGTGTGGTTACAACACAAAGAGCAGGAGCGGAGCTATCCGTTCATCCGGGCCGAACATTTTGTCAAGGGCGTTGAGCGGTCGCCGAAGTTGAATTTTGTGTATGCTTGTTTGAAAGACATTACCGATGAGTTGGTGCAGGCGCTCAACGGCGACCCGACGACGGTGCTGTTGATTGACACCTGGAACAAACACGGTTACGCGGAGCAGCGCAGGCTGTTTGTGGAATTGATTAACCGGAACTGTCAGTGTCCTGTCGTTGTCGGCAGGGCGTATCGAAATCTGTCACCGGGGCAATTGCAGTTATACGCAGCAACGGATATGGGTGGTTTGCTGATCGACGGTTTGGGCGACGGCGTATTCATCGCTGCCGAGAACTGCGGCCCCGACAAGATGGTCAACGACACGGCATTCAACATCCTGCAGGCGACCCGGACCCGGATTTCAAAAACGGAATATATTTCCTGTCCTTCCTGTGGACGCACCTTGTTTGACCTGCAGGAGACGACGGCGAAGATCAGGTCGCGAACGAATCACCTGAAGGGCGTGAAGATTGCCATCATGGGATGCATTGTCAACGGGCCCGGAGAAATGGCGGACGCGGACTACGGCTACGTAGGCTCGGGGCCTGGACGGATTACGCTGTATCGGGGTAAGGAAGTGGTGAAACGGAATGTACCGACGCCCCAGGCCGTGGATGAACTGATCAGCCTCATCCGCGAAGACGGGGCATGGGTGGAAATGACGAACGGATAGTATGGACAACAATACCGAAGAGAAACCAAAGAAGCCGGCATGGCGCGAGTTCCTTTCCCTGGGTGAAGTGGGCGGCTACTTCTTTCGCAAGAAGGACCCGAACCGCCCGAATAACGTCAACATCCGGATGATGCACGGGGTGAACAAGATTTCTATAGCCATTTTTCTGCTGGCCGTTATCTACCTGCTCGCCAAGCGTTTCCTGTTTTGAACATCGAGGCGTACCGGTCGTATTGCCTGGCCAAGAAGGGCGTGACGGAGGAGTTTCCCTTTAACGAGACCACGCTGGTTTTTAAGGTCATGGGCAAGATGTTTGCCGTGACCGACATCGAAGTGTTTGCGGGTATTAACCTGAAAGTGGAGCCGGAACAGGGGGTGCTCCTGAGGGAGCAGTACGAGTTCGTCCAGCCGGCCTATCACATGAACAAGATGCACTGGATGACCGTGTCGCTGGAGGCTGGGGCCCCGGATCGGCTAGTCCTGCATTGGACGGACAGGTCTTATGATTTAGTAGTCAAAGGACTCACTAAAAGCCAAAAATTAGCACTAGATGGCTTATAACCTAATTATCAGTCATTTAAGCTGGTTACCAATACCCCCCAAAATGCATTACTTGGGGTTATTTCGTTAATTTTGTTGATTGCATCTTAGTCTATTCATGTACAGGCTTTTCCTCCTTATTGCCGGCCTTACGCTGGTTGCTGCCTGCAACACCCAGAAGATGATTTGCCCTGCCTACCAGAGCTCATTCATCTACGACAAGCAGGCTACGAAGGCGCGGTTCAGCTACTTCAAGGAGGATTCCACTCCCAAAGTTTATACCGCCAGCAAGAACCGCTACCTGGTCGCCGTACCGGAGTCTTACCGGAAGAAGTACAAGAAGATGCAGACCGTGGAGATGAAGCCGGTCTACCCGCCCGACGTGGCCGACTCCATACGCCAGCAGCAGGAGTTTATGCTGGCCGAGGTGGATGACCTGGACAGCGCCAAAGCGGCGACAGACAGTGTTTACGCCATCACAAAGACCAAAGAGAAGTATAATCTCGACCAGGACCTGTACATGTGGTACTTCCGCGATATGCTGGTGCTTCCCGATGTGAGGGCAGCGCTGGACAAGAAAGCGGAAAGCGAAAAACCCGCCGCGGCGAAGAAGGAGAAGAAGGGCATCAAGGGATTCTTTCAGAACCTGTTTAAGAAGAAGCCGAAGGCAACCGACAGCACCGACATTACCCAGCCCCCCGTCACCGATGTGAACGCCCCGCCTCAGCCGGAGCCGAAGAAGCGCGGACTTTTCGGCAAGAAGAAGTCGCCCGACCCGCAGCCCGCCAAGAAAGAAGGCGACGGGTTCTGACGGACACGTCAATCAAACAACGTAAGGTTACCGAACTGATCTGCGGCCGGGGCGGCCTGGATCACTCGCGCGTCATTGCGGTCGGGATTGTTCACGAGACCGGAGACCGAGTAGTGCGCCATCGCCGCCGGGTTGGTCTTCACCATATCGGCCCATTCGCCCTCATCGGTTGAATTCAGCCACCGGCCTTCTTGATTAGGCAGCAGGATAGCGGGCATGCGGTCTGTGTAATCGGTCAGGCTTTCATTGGCCGGCGTGGTGATCACGGAAAACGTATGGTGGCTTACATCCTCTTCGTCCTCGTATTCTTCCCAGAGTCCGGCGATGAGGAACAACGACCGGTCTGCGAGGGTAAACCGGTAGGGTATTGAAGTCTTTTTGCTGATTCTTTTCCAGGCATAGAATCCGTCGGCAGGAACGGCGCAGCGGTGGGTCTTCAGTTTCTTGCGCAGGGAAGGCTTTTCCAGCAGCGATTCGGCGGGCGTGTTGATCAATCGCTCGCCCAGCGGTTTCTGGTTGGCCATCGACGGCGGTGCGCCCCAATAAAAGAAGGAAAACCCTTTCTGGCTTTCCTGGGTGATGACTGGGAGGAGGCGCGTGGGGGCGGCGTTGAATTGCACGGTGTATGCTTCCGTCGGGTCCACACCGAAGCGGGCGGTCAGCGCGGCAGCGTCTGCGGTCAGGGAATACCGGTTGATCATCGGTCCGTATCGATGAAGGACAGCGCTCTCATTTCAGACCAATATAATCCATTCCCGCCAAACTGTGCGAACCCGACATGTCCGCCGCGGGAAGGATACTCCAGCGAAACGTTTGGGAAGGCAGCAGCCGGGTAACAGTCCTCGCTCAGGAAAGGATCATTTTTTGCATTGATGACCAGCGTGGGAATATTGATATGAGGTAAGGCATGTATCGAGCTGCACCGGCTGTAATAATCAAGAGCGCCGGCAAACCCGTGCAGGGGCCCGGTGAAATGGTCGTCGAACTCGAGGAGTGTTTTGATGGTGTCGATTTTGCTCACATCGAGCACCTTCGACAGTTCCGGTTTGGCCTTCACCTTGGCCGACAGGCTGCGGAGGAAGCGCTGGGTGTAGATCCAATTGGACGGTCGCGAGATGGCCAGGCAACTGGTGTACAGATTCAGCGGAACGGAAATACCCACGGCTTTCTTCACGGCTGACGGCGTCCGTTGTTCGCCAAGGTATTTGAGGGTGAGGTTGCCGCCCAGGCTGAAGCCGACAAGGAATACTTCGGCGTACTGGCCGGCTGCATGGCTGACGACGGTATGAAGATCGTCGGTAGCGCCGCTGTGGTAGAACCGGAGTTGGCGGTTCACCTCGCCGCTGCAGCCGCGGTAATTCCAGGCGAGCACGTCATACCCGGCGTGGAAGAATGCCCTCGCCATGCCGAGCACGTAGCTGCGTTGCGAGTTGCCTTCCAGGCCGTGGCTGATGATGACGCATCGCTGCGCCCCGCGGCGGTACCAGTCGATATCGAGGAAGTCGTCGTCGGGTGTGGTTATCCGTTCACGCACGGCGCCTGAAAAATCGACCGAGCGGAGCAGGGAAGGGTAGATGGTTTCCAGGTGCCGGTTAAACAGCAGGACGGGAGGCGTGTATTCGGTCGCTGCCATGCGTAGTCTACCAGTTCCGCAGTTTCTTCAGTTCGGTGATATGGGCGAGGTGGTGATCGCCGTGCCACGCATAGAGGCCCATGAGTTGAGCGATGCTGACGGACTTCTTTGATTCCGGGTGCACGAACTGCCGGCCCAACTGTTGCTCGGAGAGGGATTGAAGCAGCAGCACCCAACGGGCGTGCAGGGCTTTGAGGATGGCCACGGAGATGGCGGGGTCGGCCTTTATTTCCGGCGTGTTGGCCCATTCTTTTTCCAGGTACGCTTTGATGACGGGTTGATCTTCGGTCAGCGTCCATTTCACGCGGATGTACGCGTTCATATGGCTGTCGGCGACATGGTGTACCACCTGGCGGACGGTCCAGCCGCCTTCCCGGTAGGGCGTATCGAGTTGCGCTGCGGTCAGGCCTTGGATGGCAGCCTCGAGCCGGCCTGGCAGCGAAGCGATGCGGTCAAGGAAAGCGATACGTTCGGCCGCCGAGAATGATTCGGCGGATTGGAATTTTCCGATGGGGAAGCGGGGATCGATGGTCATTGCGTCGGGGGATGGTCACTCAACGGCGGCGGTCGGCGCAAAGTTCGGGAAGGCGCGTCATTTTTTCCCTTCGACGGCCTTTTTCATTTCTTCTTCCGTGAAGGGCTTGTTGAGTTTGACGGGTTTCGTCTTTCGTTTCTTTCGGACGCGGATGTTGGTGAGTTCGATCAGCATGGAGAAGGCGACGGCGAAGTAGATGTAGCCTTTCGGTATCTGGTAATGGAGCGCCTCCAGGAAGAGCATGAAGCCGATGAGGATGAGGAAGCCGAGGGCCAGCACTTCCATGGAGGGGTGTTGCTGGATAAACCGGCTGATGCTGCCGCTGAAGAACATCATGATGATGATGGAAACGATGACGGCGATGATCATGATGATCACCTTGTCGCGTTCCACGATGCCCACGGCGGTGAGGATGGAGTCGAAGGAGAAGATGATGTCGAGGAGCACGATTTGTACGATCGTTCCCGACACGCTGATGGCCGGTTTTTTGGTGATGAGGGATTCACCGTCTTCGTCGTCTTCTTCGCCTTCCATTTCGTGGTTGATCTCCATGGTGCTTTTGGCGATGAGGAACAGGCCGCCGAAGCCCAGGATGAGGTCTCTGCCGCTGACGGGGAGATCTTCGTGCATCCAGAAAGTTTTAGGGACGGTGAAGAGCGTTTCGGTGAAACCGATTACCCAGGTGATGCCCAGGAGGAAGATGATGCGCACCACCATGGCGAAGGCGAGGCCCATGTTTCGGGCGCGTGCCCGGTGTTCCTCCGGCAGCTTATTGGAGACAATGGAGATGAAGATAATGTTGTCGATACCCAGGACAATTTCCAGAAAGCAGAGCGTGAGGAGAGCCAGCCAGGTGTCCGCATTTAGAAATATGCCCATGCGCGAGAGACGGGGTGAGTGAACAAGTCGTTGAAATTAGTGATTCGCGGCAAGACTTAAAACCTCGGCGCTAAAAGAAAAAGCCACTTCCTGGAGTCAGAAAGCGGCTTTTTCATGGACCGATGATTCGGTTAGTCCTGGTGAACGACGATCACTTTCTTGCGGGTGAGCACCCCTTGTCCCATGTCGATGGTCAGGATATACATGCCGCTCGAGAGGTCGCTGACGTTGATCGTTTTGCGGTCGGTACCCTCTTCCATCGAAGTCTTCAGGGTAGAGCGGCCGGTTTGATCCACCATGTTGATTACTGCCGGCTTAGTCAGGGCGCCGGGCAGTTGCACTGTCACCTCCCGGTTGGCCGGGTTGGGGTAGACGAGGACTTGCTCGGCGGCGACGGGTTCGAGGCCAGTGATGACGGAGGGATCATCGTAGCCGGTCGTATCGGTGACCTGGAACACATCTTTGGTATCCTCTTGTTGCAGGAAGGCGACAATCCGCAAATCATTGGGCTTATTGTACTGCTTGCCCGCAAAGTATTCAAAGGGTCCAAAAGTCTTCACCGGGTCTGTGGCGAGGAGCGGATTTCCGAACTTCGTGCCGGATGCAGAAGGAAGCAACTTCTTCAAGATATTGTTGAATCCTGTTTCCCCTGATTTGATCAGGTTGGCGTCCAGCGTTGGCTCAGTTGCCGCCACAGAATCTTCCAGTATGGCAACCTGAAGAACCGTATTGGCCGGCAAGTCGAATCGAGCATCCACATCCACCAGGATACTGATCTTATCAGTCGCTCCTGTTGCACGAATAGTTATATCGGCTTGGGCGAGTTGCAGGCTCTGTTTGCCATACTTGTCATATCCCCAAGCAGTAAACAGTCGGTCGCCTGGGTCATTTTCTCCATCAAGTCTGGATCTCGGTGTGGTAGTTATTCCATAATACCCGGCCCTCGAACTCGGATCGGTGGGGTTATCCAGGTTAAAGGGATCGTCCAACGGGAAATTCACGTGATAGTTGATTTTCACTACCCTGGTGCCGACGATGGATCGGGGGAACACCCGTATGGAGTCGTTAACCGCTTTTTCGGCGTTCGTATTTCCGGTGTTCTGGAAGCTCTCCAGGAGGATCGTGCGCGTCCGGTCTCCGATAAAGATGTTGTCGACTCCGAAGCCTTCCAGGGGTTGGTCGCTGAAAGAGGCTAATGCAATTCGGAAGACGACATGATCCCTTGATCCCGTAGTCTGGATGGTGTCGATGGTATGTTTGGGTTGAATCCAGTGACTTCCGTTTTTAAGCGGGGAGGTTCCGGACCAGCCAAAGTCATTACCGATCTGGTGTCCGGGTTTTGCCGCAATACCCTTGTCCGTGAACCAATCAACACCTTCGCCAATCCGTGTGCCCAACGCAATCCACTCTTTTGAAGGATCGGCAATATTCTTGTTGTCCTGTGAATACTCAACGATAACACCGTCGCTGAGCTGGGTATTGACCACAGCGTCAAACGCGATCATGGGGGCCTTCAGTGCTGTCAGATCAAAGCTTGGCGAGTAGAGCGCTGAGCGTTCAAACTGAGCGTACGTGCCCGTAGTGTTGGCCGAATCCGTAGCCCAGAACTTGGAGGTTCCAACCACGATTTGTTTGGACTTGTTTGTGGGGTTATAAGTCCAAGAAGGCGGCGGCGTGGGGTCAGGGTCGGGCGCAAACAACAGCGGGTTGTTGAAGTTGCTGGCGTACCAGGGTTGCCAGCCTCCGGCATTGGCCTCAAAATCCTGCTGATATGCGGCGCTGGGCGTGGCGCTCGCCTTGGGGAGTACCACTAACGTCCTTGAGATCGGATTGGGCAAGTTGACCGCATCACTCAGATTTGCCACGCACCCAATTCCGCTCGTCACCTTCAAGTCGACCACATATTTGCCGCTCGACGGGAAAGGTTGGCTGGTTGCCTGGGTGGTATAATCGGATTGCAGCGGGTAGGTGACTGGCAGCAAAGGCGCGCCGTTGAACGACCAAGTGAGGCTGGCAAAAGTATCATTTGAAGACACTCCTGATCCAGTTGCCGTGAACCTGAATGTATCTCCTGCAGCTACACCGTCATAGGTCATACCCACGGTTGGCGTGCCGCCTACATTGAGTTGCTTAACCGCAGGTGTGATGCTGGGACAGCCAATATTTGAAGTGACGCTCAGGCTTGCCCCGGGAGAATACAGTTGCGCAGTCGCATACGTATGTGCGGGATTCTGGGCCGTGCTGGTATTCAGTGAACCAGAGTTGGCATCTCCAAAATCCCAGGACCAGCTGGCTACGGTAAATCCACCTGGCAATGCGGGTGTGGTATCCGTAAAGTTAACCGGCACGTCCTCACAAGTGGTGCTGAACGTGAAGTCGGGAACCGGGTTTGGCGTAATCTGGATCACCAACTTTGCAATACTAATACAAGGTGATACAGTTTCACGATAAGTATACGTCACGAGAACTTCCTTATACCTTTTAGCCGCGGGCAGCGACGCGGTGAAAAGTGCCGGGTCAAGTGTGGCTGTACCATTGTTCTGATCGATGAAGTATGTAGGACTGGTTGTGATAGGTACAGGCAACAATGGATTACTGTTATCATAGAGAGCGAAAGTGCCCGGTGCCACGGAAGAAGAGCGTGGGTATCCGTTGAGCGTAATTACGCCACTGTTTTCACAGAACATATAAGTTCCGGGATGCCCGGACGTGACAGGGTCAGTGGACGGCATGTTGCCAGAGCCTGCCGGGTTAATAATTTGAGCAGAAGGACGGCTGGGCTGGATGTTTCCGCTTGCTTCAATATAGGCCAGGGGAGGAGCAAACATCTCCGTGTTTTGAACCAGGGGAACACCCGACAGGGCCACGTTGGCAATACTCTGGTATAATCCCTTGAATTCGATCGAACCCAGACTTCCACCGCGAGAATATCGCGTGCCGGGCCGGATGGTTTGGACATACTGAGTAGCCCAAGCGGTGCCATTTTCTATGTCCGTGATGTCAAACTCAAAGTTATAGTAAAGCGTAGGAGGTATCACGGGAGGGCCCGGTGAGCCGGGTTTCGGGTTGTTGGCAGGATTGAACCCGGGCAGTAATTGAACCGGCAGTGTGGTAATCGGGGGGTTATTGCCGACCGTATTGAGGAAGGATGTTCCGGGAACTACCGTGGTTGACAACGAGGTCAGGTAGAACCCCGGGAAGGCATCATACAATACATTGTAGACAGTAGGATAGGTAATTCCCGGCGTAGGTAAATCAGGGAAGTACTTCGGCGAAATACAATACTGCGTAGAGATACCCAACCCTTTGGTGTGGTCGTAAACCAGGTACTGATTGTCAACCTTGGACACACAACCGTTATAGTCGGTATGCGTCATGGTGACAATAAACGGTTGATTGACTGTCACGGCATTGACGTGGAGCGAATCCAGGGTTACTCCGTCGCCGCTGAATACGCTGGGACCGTAATCACCCGCTGGCAACACCGGTCGGAATTGTACGGCGTATTTAGGGTGACCAACAGGCGTGGTGATCAGGTCAGGGAGGAAGGTCACCGCACCGGTCGAACTGTTGGTGAAGTTCAAGCCGGCGGGATTCGATGTGGTCGTGGTCAGGTTAGCCATTGCCGTGGTCAGGTCAGAAATTGTAGTGACCGTACCTCCCAGCTTGTATATGGTACCACTTCCTGTACCCGTTGCTGTTACATATAAACCAGAAATCGAAATATTGTCGAGGTTACTGCTTCCTGACACCTGGTACCTGATTTGAACAACCGAGCTACTGAGGAATACCACCGGAATAGCGGCGGGTGACAAATCACCTCCTGAAGATAGCTGTACCTGGGCCAGTCCCGCCTTGGTATTGTCAAAGGTATATCCGGAAGGCAGGATAAGGTTGATGGTCTGTTGACCTGAGCCTGTTCCCGACAAATCATTATTATTTCGTTCAGTGATTCGAATCGGATTAGTGATGGGCTGCGTAGTTCCGGTACATATGGTTAGATCGGGAGCCTGCACAATGATGCCGACACCTGCCGGGTTGGAGGCGGTAAAGGTGAAAGTAGCAGCGGCAGGAGACCCGTCAGCCACCGCGGCAAATGAGGGACTTGGGCCATAGGCGCCAACGGTCGGAATGTTGCTCGGAAGATCCGTGTTCGCCGCGAAGACCCACACCTCGTAATTAGAGCCGTTGGAGAATGGATAACTGATCAACCCATACTGCCCTGCTGGCTTGATTTGATTGATCGGGAAGCTGCCGCGCGTGAGTTTTGTTGCATCACCTACACCGTAAGCTACACCCGTAATGCCGGCGGCATTATTTCCGGGACCGAGAATCTGGGCGCGCGTAGGACGCGTTGCTCCCGCGTTCGTCAATACCCAGTACGCCGTACCGGGAGAATCAAACGTTGTCTGAATCGTCGCTCCAGACAACGAGATGTTCTTGATTTGGCTCACGAGGGGAACGGCAGGGGTTGGTCCGGTGAGTAAAACCGGAGGGTTACCGCTGGCAATGCGGAAGTAAACCGTTCCCGGGGAGGAAATACCGGCGAACTTGTTGCCTGCCTGGTCACGAATACCAGTGGTACCGGCGAGGTCAACCGTATTGACAGTAACATAAAGCAAGTCGCCGTAGTTTATAGTTCCAATACCCGGCAGCGGTCCAAACGTCAATGTATTTGACAGGTTGGCAAGGTTGGCGGGATCGGTTGCAACCGTGGGGTTGTTGAATGCGGGATTTAGTACGCCCGCAGAGCCCACGAGATTGAGGTCGGCAATGAACGTTCCCGGTGTTCCAGGTCCTGCCGTTCCGGGAGGACTGGTTCGGTACAACTTCACTTTTTTGTCAAGGCTCCATACCGGTACGTCGAAGGTCAACACGACATTACCTGCCGGGTCAACGTTGATCGCGCCTTTTGACGGGTTGGAGGCGACCAACTTAGGCGGGAAGATAGCCGCGAAGCTGTACTTCTGGCCCGTTGTCGCGATCTTGTCTGCACGTCCACCGCCTTGGTTTACCCCGTTCAGAGGAGAGACAACAATGTTGTTGTTCGTCGGGTCAAATCCTGGCAGCGATGAGTTCCAGTTCAGGTCTTCCATGTAGGGCTCAATCGTCGGCGTCAGGGAGTTGGCCGATGACTTGATGTCCACTTCAAGGAAAAAGGTGTACGTTGAATTTTGACTCAGGTCAGTATAGGCTGCAGGCATCCCCGTAAGGTCAACCGAGACGGTATGTGCGGAGAGTGGATTAACGGTGACTGCGCCGCCCAAGGTGGTAATGTCTGTGCCTCCGACGTAGTTGATATTGTTCACCTGCTCAAATACCTGAGCGTTTGTCAAGACATTGGTCAGGTCACCTGTGGTATTGAATGAAATCTTGAAGCTCTTGAGCTTCGGTTCACCGGCTGTGGTATGGTTGGTGCTGAAGGTCACTCCGTAAATAACCTTGTCTACCGAGCCGCCGGCCAGGTTAGTCGGGGTAATTACTCCACCAAAGGAGTACGTGGCCCTGACTTCATAGACGTTTACCGTATTGGATACAGCGTCGGTCACGGCAACTACAGTCGGCGGAGGATTGTTTGCTTTTGCTGTCAAGGTGCCAACCCCTTCGCTCGAATAGTCAATGTTATTGCGATTGATGGTTGCAACGCCATCGGCGAACGGGTGCGCAAAGCCATTAACGCCGGCTACTGCGGAAAATGTAACAGTTGACGTAGCGTCAAATTCAAGATCCAATTTGTTGTTGCTGTCGCGGGCTTCGAGGACGATCTGGGCAGCCGGTGCAATAGGTACCGGTTGCTTCGTGCCGGCGATGGATGGCGGTTGCTGGACATAGACGAGTTGAGTGGCAACCACGTCGATCATATTGGCACCCGTGGCCGGAGAAGTTCGGTTGGCGAGATTGGAACCGCCCACCAGGCCTGCGCCGGTCATGAAATTAGAACCGACGCCGGCTGTAGCACCGGTGACCACCAGTTGTATGTTCTGCTCATCGACGACGTTGTTAAAGTCGAAGCTGGCCCGGATGGTAAATGTCTTTGATCCGTCATCCGGAGCGGTAATTCCCAGTGAGGAGAAGGTTAGCGATGCACCGCCGTTCTGTTCTGTGCCGGCAATCAGGGTATTGGTATCGTCGTAAACGCCAATACGTTTGATGTACGATGAGTTCGTCAGCGAAATCTGCAATTGATTCAATACCGTTGCTGCGGCGTCAGAATCACCGGGTGTACCATCAGCATCGCCATCGGTAAGGACAAAGCTGGCGAGAATAAATGTGCTTGGATTGGATGCCTGTTGGTGGTTAATGTAGTCGATGCGCGGGGAATAGGTGCCTGCGAGATAGACCCTGGACTCCGAAGAAGACAGTACAGTGATTGGCGGGGAGTTTTGGCTGCTGATAACAGGTCCTGTTGTGGACATATTCAGTGTGCCATTTCCGGCGGTCAGGTACTTGAAAGTGAAACTCTTAATACCCCCGGCAAAGGAGCCGGAAGTGGCCGGGTTGGGATTGGTGGTTAACCCGCCGGCGTTGCTGATGGCCGGACTGAGGGTGCCGGCGAAGTCAACGTCAAGGTTCGTATTGATATCCCGTGCCTGCACGGTAACTGAGAAATCTGCGCTGATGTAAACAGATACACCAGCAGGCGGAATGGAGGTATAATCCAATTTGGTCGCAATGACTTCCATCCGGTTGTTATCACCAGCCACGGAAGTAGTGGCACCGCCGGCATTTCCTGATGTGCCGGTTGTTAGAATAGACCGGTCAGGATTTACCGTTGCATTAGTTACCGCAAAGGAAATCTGTTGATTATCCGTGATGACGGTATTGAATGACGCATAGAGCGTCAGTTGAGTTGTCTTATTGTCATCCGGCGCAATCAATGAGAAGGGACCGAAGTTGACCGTTGATCCCGAAACCGCTACTTCCCCGAGTTCGGTCGCGCCGTTGTACAATGCGAGGCGCTTAATGAACGATGAGTTGGTAACGCTAAGTGACAGGCTTGTCAATTCCGTACCCGCTCCATCGAGGTCAACTGCCGCTCCACCGTCTCGCAAGTAGAATTGTGCCACTTGTAGTTCGTCGCCGGCGCTGGTGGGATCAATATTATTTGTCTGCCTGGGGATGTAGTCGATATTCGTGGGGTACGAGAAGGCCACATTTTCGATAATGTCCGATGTGTTCGAGACGACTACGGAGATTGCAGAAGAGGTAACGGATATTCCGGGAGTGAGGTCAGCGATGGTTAAGGTTCCATTTCCACTCCCCCGAATGTCATAACGCAATTGGTTGTTCAGTGTAAGCACACCGGCTACAAACGGCACGTTGAAGTTTGTTACCGACGTGTGACCAGCCGCATCCGTCATGGGTATGGATCCGGCATTGGATACATTGACCGAGGTAACATAGTCCAAGTCCTTAATACTGTTTACATCCCTGGCTTCCAGAACGACGGAGGAAGGGAAAGGAACATTGACGAATATGCTGGCTGTAGGGGCGGTAGTGAACTGGAAATTGGTAGCGACAACCTCGATGCGGTTTTGATTTCCAGTGGTCGAACTGGCTGCGCCGCCGGCATTCGAGGCATTGAAGTCTGAGCTGGTTCCCATCGTGGTCGCGTTGGTGATGGTAAACTGAAACTGCGCGTTGTCCGTGATGGTGCCAGCGGTATTGTTAAAGCTCACCCGAACGGTGAAGTCCTTGAAGTTGTTGTCTGTGGCGCCGAATCCGGCTCCGCTGTTTATGTTCGAGAAGGTGACAGACGCTCCGCCGGGCATTTCCGACAATTCAACGGCGCCATCATACAGTGCGATGCGGCGGATCAATTGCGAATTGGTGATGCTCAGGGTCAGATCCTTAAGAAGGGTAGGGCCAAGGTCGCCATCGGTAAGGCTACTGCCTCCGTCGCGGATTCGGAAGGTGGCCACGGCAATATCATTCAATCCGCCGGTGATATCGGCGGCCTGGTAATCCTTGTAGAGGATGTCTGAAGGCGGAGTTCCTGTGCTCGCAATGTCAGATATGTTCGAGGCGGTGATGTTAAATGCGTTGCTTACTCGGTTCTGCCCTGCCAATGGAAGTGAGGGCACGGTTGCCGTTAGCGTCCTTGCGGTAGCTTTGGTGTCGTGGATAACCGCAGTGTAAGTTCCAAAGCCTAAGGCTATTGCTACTGTAGGAGCGGTGGTTAAGTTACCCGTTGACGTCATTGAGCCGGGTCCCGCAAAGTCCAGGTCGCGCGAACCCAGTGCGTCGGTGGTTTCAACTGAAGGGGCGGTCATGGTAACCATGATATCGGTGTTGGTCGGCTGCTGTACAAAGCGGAGTTCAGTGGCTGTAACCACTACCTTGTTATTCGAGGTAGTTGTACTGGTTTTGGCTCCTCCGCCATCAGCGGCCGCGAATACTGAACCGCTGTTGGCTGCTGTGGCAGATGTAATCTGTAGTTCAAAGTGTTCGTTGTCAAGAACAGGAGCATTGAAACTGACGTATACTCCGAAGGTTTTCTGGGCCCCTAAACCGTCTGTTGCGACGAGCGACAATCCGGAGAAAGTTACAAAACCGGCCACGGGTACTGCGTCGGCGACAATGCTTGTACCGTCATGAATACCAACCCGCCGTATGTTATTGCCGGGGCTATTGATGCTCATCGTCAGGTTGGTGAGCGTTGTTGACAGACCATCAGCATCGATGAGGTCATTGCCGCCATCCTGAAGTACAAATTCACCAACTTTGATCACACCTGTCACGGCGCCAACAAGCGAGCTGCTCCGCTGGTAAAGCGTGTAGTCAATATTAGTTGGGTAGGTGAATGTGCCGCTTTCGATAATATTGGACTCATTGCTTCCCGACACGGTGATCAATACGCTGTTTTCCGAGTTGGCCGCATTGATCGAAGGCGTTGTGACTTCCATCGTAGAGTTGCCGACCACTGTAAATTGGAATGAGGATGAAGTGAAATCCGCCAAACCTGCGGCGAAGTTGGTTGGGGCATTGGCAGGACCGAGGTTATTGGGGTTGCTCGTGACCACGGTGATGGCTTCAGCGAAGTTCACGTCCCGGTTGTTATTCGCATCACGGGCCTCAAAAATAGGCTGGGTGGAAAGGGGAACGAGCGCGAAGGCCGTAGCGGATGGCTGCTGGTTGATGTTGATCTTGGTGGCGACTACCGACACCTTGTTGTTGCCATCGCCGGATTCAACTGATTGGCCGGCGAGGAAACCAGAGCCGCCGGCAAGGCTGAAGTCCGTCTCTGTGATCCGGAATACAAATGCCTTCCCGTCAATGTCATCGGGAAGCGTACCCAGCAAGGAAGTTTGCAGCCAGATCTTAAGAGTAAACGTTTTGGTTGCATTGTCATCCAGGCGGCCCAATTCAAAATTGTTGCTTGGATTGCCGTTAGGGATGCCGGTAAAGACGATTTGGTTGGCGGTAATCGAGGATGCCGTAACAGAAGAGGGGCCTGATTCTACGGCACCCGAAAGTTCTGCTCCCAGAATGGCCTGAGTCCAATCGTCAACATCACCGGAGACAAGGTCTTTTCGGTTAATGGTAATCCCGGCAATGCGGGTCGAACCGTTATCCGCGCCGTTATTTGAACCATCATCCTTTACCGTGAAATCGAAGTTTAGAACGGCAGCACCTTGCGTATTGATGAGGGATGAAAAGGTCCCGGGTTCAGCGCCTGCACCAGCTGTTAACGTATTCTCCGTGCCGGCAATCGTGTTCACACTCCGCGGGTTATTGGTTTCCGTACCCGTGTAGTAGTTCGCACTGGCAGTCAACCCATTGTAATCGTAGATTCTGAAATGGTAAGTTGTTCCTGCTGTCAGGCCGGTTACCGTGACGGTAGTTCCTGTTCCGTCATATACTACATAGTTGTCTGTGCCCAGCAAACTGCCGCTGCCAAATAAGTTGTTGGCGGTGTAGCCGGTTTGGTCAACCGGATCCGAATTCACCGCGTTATCTTCACGAGCAACAACCACACGGCGAGAGCCGTTTCCATTGGTCCAATTGAGCGTCGTCTGTGTTTGAGTGGTCCCTGAAAAGAGTATCGCAGATGAATTTACAGTGGGTTCCGAAGCGACGGTGCTACGGTTGGCCGTGGCTCCCGGAGTCATATAGGCTGCCGTAGTTAGGCCGGCGCCGTTGTATTCATAGACGGCAAAATGGTAGACGGTGTTAGAAATCAGGTTGGTGATCGCCACGTTGGTACCTGTTCCATCGTACATGACGTAGTTACCAGTGCCGATTTGGGTGCCGGACGGAGCGCCGCTGTTCCAGTTGGCGTTGGCGGTATAGGAAGTGAAGTCGACAGGGTCGGCATCCACTGCCGCTCCCTGGTGAATCAGCACTACTCGGCGGTCGCCGTTTCCGTTGGTCCAGTTGAGGGTGAGTCCGGTTGTGGAGATTCCGGTAAAGTTGAGGGCGCTGGCCTGCGTGGTAGGTTCAGTCTGCCGGTCGCCGGAGAGGGGAGATCCGCTCTTGTAGTTTTCAGCGCCACCGGAGCCGTTGAATTCAAAGACCTTAAAGTTGTAGGACTGGTCGCCGGTCAGACCGGTGATGACGAAGGGGCCGCTTCCGATACCCAGCACGCGATAACCATTACCGACATCGATGCCGGAGAAATCAGCCGCAGCGGTGTAAGTTGTTCCGTTGGTGGGTGTGAAGGCGGCAGCTGCACCGGATTTTCCTACCAGGATGCGGGACGCACCATTACCATTGGTGAAATTAACCGTGATGCTGTTGTTGGTAATAGCGGAGAAGACGAATGCGGTGGCATCGGTTGTGGGGACTGCTGCCAGGGTCGTGCGGTTGGCCGTGGCTCCCGGAGTCATATAGACCGCCGTCGAAGGTCCAGCTCCATTGAACTCGTAAACTGCAAAATGGTAAACTGTGTTGGGGATAAGGTTAGTGACGGTGACAGACGTTCCTGTGGTATTTGAGACAATGTAGTTTCCAGTGCCAATTTGATCGCCCACAGGAGTCCCGTTATTCCAGTTATTGCTCACGGTATAGGCTGTGAAATCCACTGGATCAGCATCAACCGGCGCACCTTCGTGAATAAGAACCACCCTTCTGTCCCCGTTTCCAACTGTCCAATTTAGTGTTAAGCTGGTGGTGGTGGGTGTTCCAAAGTTCAATGCGCTGGCTTGTGAAGTGGGTTCCGTTTGCTGGTCGCCACTTAGTGGGCTCCCATTCTTGTAATTCTCAGAGCCGGTTCCTGCCGAGCCGTTGAATTCGAAGACCTTGAAATTATAGGTTTGGTCGCCTGACAATCCGGTGATGACAAACGAACCACTTCCCACGCCCAGGGCACGGTAACCGCTACCAATATCTGATCCCGAAAAATCGGCTGCGACAGGATATGACACCCCGTCGGTAAGTGTTAGGGCTGCCGCTGCGCCAGATTTTCCGACCAATATCCTGCTGGCGCCGTTGCCGTTGGTGAAGTTCACGGTAATGGTGTTGGCACCAACAGAGGAAAAAACAAATGAAGTCGATTCCGTGGTGGGTTCTGTGGCACTTATTGTCGCACGAGAAGCCGGGTTTCCGGTGGCGGCGGTTGTGTTGTAAGATTCGGCGCCGGCAGCACCGTTATATTCAAACACACGGACAAAGTAGGTCGTGCCAGCGACGAGTCCTGTAATCGTTACGGACGATCCATTGCTGTTATAAACGCATTTCTGCCCAGAACCAAGGTCGGTACCGCCACCGTAATTGACGTTGGGAGCATAGGTAGTGTTAGCCGATGGGCTGAAAGTGATGGCCGCATCATCAATGACAACAATTCTTGAAGCACCGTTTCCATTGCTCCAACCTACCGTGTAGGAGGTTCCGCTCACCGGGGTAAACACGATCGAGCTGGCTTGTGTGGTGGGTGCCTGGGCGTGGGCTTGCAGCAGTCCAAGGGAAAGAATAACGGCGAAGAAAATCTTCTTGCCAAAGGTCCCCTGGTAAAAAGACGAAAGTAATGCGCTGCTGTTCTCTTGCTGGTAGATTTTTTTCATAATGCCAACCTCGTATATCGTTATTAAGTCAAAAAATTTCCTCTGCTAAGCTCTTTATTCAATCTTCCCGTTAGTGTCCGTCTTCAAAAGCGTCACAATTTTTAACGCACCTTGTGTGGTGGTACCCAGGACAACATAGCCGCCATCCGATGTTTGTCGGACCGATACGCCTTCATCCTTGAATTTGCTGCCAAACGAATTGGTCCAGATTGTATTTCCGAACGCGTCAATCCTGATCAGATAAAAGTCGGTATCCCCGCGGCCATTGATGGCGACAGAACTCACCGAAGACAGCAGGATAAGTCCTCCATCATTGGTTGAACTAATTGAATTACCCACGTCGTTTTGGTTGTCGGTGGCACCGAACGGAAAGGAGCGCGTGCTTAATGTGTCTCCGGACGCATTCATGCGAACGAATAGAATATCGGTATCTGCGGATTTGATGTACGTGCCATTATCTAAGCGTTTGCGGTTGGTTGAACCTGTTACTGCATAGTTGAATCCGCCCCATCGGCAAATGTCTGTTCCTACCAGGTCAAAATTCGGCTGGCTCACCAAGCGGTCGAATTCTGTATTGATATTGCTGGGCACCGTCTTAATCACACGGATTCCGGTGAGACCTGATTTGGTAGCCACACCTGACCAAATGGCTTTATCGGTTTCATCAATTAGTAGTTTGTTGGCAATGGTTGTTTCCCCGGCGGGATAGGGTGTGATGGTCTTTGGGAGGCCAAGCGTGTCTTTATCAATCTCCAGTAAGTACATATTTGAATTTCCGTCGATGGTCAGCAATAAGTAATCACCATTAGAAGTTATTGCTACGCCTCTCGCTTTCCCTTTGTCATAAGATTCCATGCCGGTCATTTCTCCGTTGGCATCAACAACCAGGATAAGCGAACGAACGCTGTCTGTCTGATTCTGTCGATAGTAAATATCCTCGCCGCTGATTACGTAACCTCCGGAAGGGGTTATGGCGATGGAGGAAGCTGAAAAATTGTGAGTATCGCTAAAATCCTTAGGGTAGAGCACACTCTTTTGAGGATTTCCTGCCGCATCGGTTTTAATGAACTTTATCCGGTATTTGGGGATATCGGCCTCTGCCTTCTGAATTTTTGTGGTCGCAGCAATCACATAGCCACCGTCAGACGCAATTTCCAGGGCTTTTGCCTCGTCGTTATTTCCGCCGTTAAAGTACCGAATAAATGTCGATGAGGAACCCGGATCAACATTCGATTCGCTGAGGCAGGAGAAAAGAAAAACAGAAAGCCAAAGTGTGTAAAATTTACTCATACTAACGTATCAGTTTCAAAGGTTTGAAGTGCGGATAAATGACGCCGATGCTCAACATCAAGTTGTTTATCTTATAGTCGTTGTACCTTCCCTGGTAGTCCATGGAAATCTCCGGGTTGGTGCGTGTCGCAGGGTTGACCACGTTGGTGAAACCCATCTGAAAGCGAGCCTCTGCGGTAACATACACCTCCCCGAATCGATACTTGACTCCAGCCACCACCGTTGCTGACACGAGCACCTTATTATAGGACTTGGTATCATCCACGGGTGATCCGGTGACGGTAAAGCCATTCCCGAGAAGGGTTGTTGCCTCGTTGGTCGATGAGAGGAGGTAACTAATACCAGGCCCCGCGCCCAAGTAGGTTTGGAAGTCAATGGTGTTCTTGAACTTGTATTGGCCAATCACATTCACATCGAGGAAACTCTGTGTAAACTTGAATTTCTGGCTGCTGATGGCGTTCCCGGTTTCGTCGGAAATGGCAAGCTTGTCGTTTGTATACGAGTACGACCGGCTGACGTAACCGATTTCGCCGGCCAGAACCAGGTTTTTCCACGGCTTCTTACGGAAAAAGTCCTTTTCAAAGACGGCAATCAACTGGATGCTCGGCGACATGGAGTAGGCCCCCTGGCCGGCGCCGGCACTTCCCACATTGTAGTATTGAGAGGCCACCGGCTGGGTAAGGTTAACGCCGAATTTGCCGCCCACACGCCACACCGGGTCGTGCCTGAACTTGTTATACAACGCGATGAATTCTGCCGGGTCAACCTCCTTGTTGGGTTGATAGAAGTGATCCGTATTCAGCAGCTGCACCATCATCTCATCGGCCTTCTCGGGCTCTTCAAGGTAGATGTAGGAGAGCGTGAGATACCGGTAGGCCTCCTTGCGCTCTTCCTTGCTGAAGCCGTTGACGCCTTCACCCTTCAAGCACCCGTCGGCCATGGCCGGCAACTCGTGCAGCCGGCCCTGTTCGTAGTAAGTCCGGATCAGGCGCAAGACCTGGGTACAGTTGGTGGCCTGGGAATAGGCCGGTATTACCCCGGCCATCCAGCATGCAGCCAAAAAATAAAGTCTCTTCATGTTTACAGTTCCTTACAGGTAATTACTTGTTGTTGGCAGGATAATTTTCACACGTGCGCTCGTAATCCAGGCTGCCGGCAAAGTTGTCCCACTCTTCCTTCGTCATGTTGCGGTCGATGTAGGTACACAACGAATTGGACATGGTGACCACCTTGGTCGGGTAAACGTGGATCGTTTCTTTCGCGCGGTTGGTGTTACTGTGCACACCCACCATCAACTGTTCGTCATCCGGAGAGAAGGCGGCGCTCCACGCCCAGTCGCCCAGGTCGCGGTCATAAAGCACGATCGGGTTGTCCGAAATCCGGCCCCAGTTCCAGAGACGGACGCGGCCGTCGCGGCTGGTGGTCGCCACAAAATTGCCGGCATTGTTGAACGTGATCTGCTCAATGTGCGCGGTGTGACCGGAAAGTACCCGCGGTGCCAGGTTGGTGTCTTCGGTAATGATCTTCACCGATCCGGTGTTGTCGCCTACGATAATGCGGCGGCTGTTGTCCGGTGCAAAAGCCACGGCCGTCAGCGGATTGTTGTTTTTGAAAGCAACTTTCTCCGCGTAGTTGTTGGCGATATCCCAGATAAACAGTGAGCCGCCCGCGCCCACGCCGGCAAGACGCTTGCCGTCAGGGCTGAGGGTGATGGTGGCGATTTTCTCCTTGGGCTTGATCACTTCACGTACCGTATTAAAGTCAGTGAACTTGATCGAGAAGCCAGCCTGGTCTCGCACGAAGGCACCATTCTCATGTTTGGCATATTCCACGTTTTCTACTCCGGTAAATCCGTAAATCTTCTTCGCCGGCTGCGATGGGTTGCGCAGGTCATACAACTCAATGTAGTTGTTCGTGATGTCGCCCGTCGTAGCACCACCGGCTACCAGCCAGTTGTCATCGGGGCTCACATCGATCGAGTAGACCTGGTAATCTTCACGTCCGCCGCTGATCGAATCTGCCTTCCACGTGCCTCCGTCCGGTCTCCACCGCAGGATACGACCATCGCTACCGCCGGAATATATCTCCCGTTGCTGTACACGGGTAACCAGTGCGCGGGCAGCACCGCGGGTGTGACCTTCAAGACTTCGTGTCAGCGGGTCGTCCCAGCGCTTGTTATTCAGCGCGTTATATAAACCGTTGTAGACATCATCATCGAAAGGGTTTCCACCCTTGGCCGCGTTGAACTTAAACGCCTGCTGGGCAACGAGGGACTGTTGCACCGGGTCAGCGTCCAACTCTTTCGACTTGATCGCCATCGCTTTCGCCTGAGCCAGGTAGCGTTGACGGAGCGCCTCGTTGCGGGCCTCCACAGCTGCCTGGCGCTCTTTTTCTGCCTGGGCTTGGGCTTCCTTGGCGAGTCGTTCGTTGTCTTTGGCTCGTTTCTCCGCCCGTTCTGCGGCAAGTCTCGCTGCTTCGGCTTCCTTCTGCCGTTGCTCGGCGAGGGCCTGGGCCTTGCGTGCCTCTTCAGCGTTCTTGTCGGCAACAATCTTCTGTTCTTTCGCTATTTCTTCCTGCCGGCGCGCCTCCTTAGCGTTTTCGTCAGCCTGCTCCTTGGCGGCCACGGCGAGTGCCGTCTGCTTCTGGGCTTCTTCTGCGTTTCGGTTGGCTTCCACCTGTTTTACGAAGGCGTATACCAATGCAATGAGGGCGACAATCGCCAGCACACCGAACACGGTTGCCGTTGTTCGCGCACGCTGCAGTCGCCGCTTTTGTTCCAGTTCTTTGATCCGCTGCTCGGTGTCCCATTCTTTCTTCGAGTACTCGAGAAAGATCATGGTCCGCTCGAAAGCGGGATTGTACCGCTGGCCCCAAACGAGGGTAGGGCGGTGCTTGGCCTGCCAGTTGAGGGCCAACTGCAGATCCGGCGGTCTCCAGAGGCCGGCTTTGCCGATCTGGTATTGTGTTGCTGCTTCGGCCAGGCGCAGGTACATCTGCACGGCATCCGCTTCATCGTCCACCCAGTTTTTCAGGCGGACCCAGATGCGCATCAAGCTTTCGTGCGAGATATCAACCATTGACTTGGATGTCAGCGGTACGCCATAGGCGGGGGTGATGAGGGAACGGCCGGGCTCGCGGAATTTCTCGATAACCGCCATCACATCGTTCTCCGACACATCAGCAATGGAAGCGATTTCTCCCAAGCGGGTCGGACGACGGATACCGAAGTTCTCACCGCGCTTCTCCGTGATGGCCTTGAAAAGAATTTCAGCAATGCGCTGTTGTTCTTCATCCAATTCGTCATACGCTTCGTTGGCGTGCATGGACAACGCCTCCTTCATCGTACCGATGGCCTCGTAATGCTTCAGGTCGAGCGGCTCTTCATCGTAGTCGCGGAACCGTGCCCAGTAGCTCCACGTCCGCATGAGTGCGTGCTGGAGAATGGGCAGTTGGTCCGGGTTGTCACCCAGGTCGTTGAGCAATTGCTGGGTGAGGCGAGGCGTGATTTTGGCTCCGCCTACCGCCACAGGTCCTTCGATGGCGCGGCGCTTTTGGTCGCGCGTCATTTGCGGAATCAGGTAGTGGCTGTCGTTGATCTTGCGCGTGAGTTCCGGGAATTGGGCACAGTCACCAATAAAGTCGGAACGCATCGTGATGGCCACATAGATGGGCGCATCTTCGTAATTCACCGCCTCCATCAACATATTGACAAACCCCAATGTCTCGTTGACTGAGTTCGGATCTGATCCGTCGCGGAAGCGGAACAATTCCTCGAACTGGTCGACCAGGATGAGGTAGTTGATGTCTTCCGATTTCCTCGATTGCTGGATAGCCTCCACGAGACCGAGCGAACTGCTTCGCAACAGCGTGGAGACGATCGTGCGTTTGATTTTTTTGTCCTCCGTATCAGAAGCGAGGTATTCCTTGCTGGAACCCAGCAGGGATTCTGACAGGTTGTCGATCGGGTTGGCGCCGGGGCGCGTCACGATAACTTCCCAGTTCGGGCTGGTATCCGTCAGGAAGCCTCCGTAAAGGATGGGCAGTACACCGCAGTATATGAACGATGACTTACCGGAACCGGAGGGACCGATGACGCCGACGAATCGGCTTTTGGACATTTTGAGGAGGACCTCGTCGCTCTGGCCTTCCCGGCCGAAGAAGAGGTGGCTTTCCTCAATTTTGAAGGGGCGCAAACCCGGGAAGGGGTTCGCAACGCCTACTTGGGGTTGTTGGGGTGTTTGGGGTTTTTCGTCTACCTGTGCCATAGACTTCAGGATTTAAATTCTTGAAGGAAATTCTTAATGGAGTTGATCGATTTATTGCTATCGCCACTGATGAGGGTGACGTCCTGGTTCTTGTAGTTATCCAGTGAGGCTTCGCTGACAATCGCTTTGCCTTGGATCGGTTTGTTCCGTCCGAAGCCGGGGGCCTTGAGGAGGTCGAGCACTTTCATCCGCACCCACTGGTCGTTGACTTTGCCTTTGAAGATGATGGCGCCGTCGAACTGGCGCAGGTTCTCGATGTGCTTCTTGCGCACTTCCATCAGGTCGCCTTCAAAAGCGGGGAACACGACATTGAATCCGGACTTCTGGATGACGTCCACCAGGGGAAGTACCTGCTGGTGGTCGATCTTGTCGTGAACGAGGTAAATGGTCTTGCCGGACGAAGGTGTCTCTTCTTTGCGATTTTGCGATGCCACCAACTCTTCCCGCATGATGTTCTTAAAGTCCTCCAGCGGATTCTGCAGAATCTCCGCGCCTTCCTGCGCTTCAATGTCGCGGCGCAGTGACTCAATGAATGACTTTTGTTTTTCGCTGGCGTTCCGGAGGTTGGGAGCAATCCAGATGAGCCGGGAGAATTCTTCCTTGCGGGAGCGCTTGATCACCGCATGTTCGGCCGCCAATTTGTTCTGCACATCCAGTACGCTGCGTTCCGATCCTTCCGGTATTTCACCGTATGCGCTTCCGATCAGGTGAACAGAAAGACTGCACTCTTCCAGATCGCGGCGCACAATGCGCTCGAGGTCGTCTAACCGCGGTGGGAGCAACTGGTTCGGCAGCACCACATATCCGTGGCGTTGCAATTCACGGCGGATGATGTTACGCTGGGTGGAGAGGTCATGACCGGTTTCAGCGAGGTAGATGGTTTTGCGTTTGTAGATATTCTTGACTTCCGCCTTGGTCTGTCCTCTCAGCAGGATGAGCGCTTCATGGACATCGTAGACCAGGTCGACCATCTTCATCCAGTACTGCTTCTCGGCGTCTTGACTGAAGAAGTCGGTGTATTCTTTCATCAACCCCGTTTCATTGTCCATCATGTACATATCGTAGCTGAGGAGCTCGCGGAGGCGGGGAGGTTGCTCCGCGCTGGCCAGGGGCGACTTCATTACCTTGAAGACACGCTGCACTTTGGAGTCGGCTGAAGCTTTGTAGAAGGCTTCGAGTGTGTCGAGGCAGCGGCCGGACTGCGAAAAGTCCTTGGTGAGGATGGCTACCAGGACGGCGGCGTTGTTCATCCCGGAAGCGACATAATTCTCTGATTCGGCCTTGAGGACAATCTTGGTCGGTTCTCCGATAACCTGGAGAAGCATCATCTCCATGAACTTCTTGAACTGGGTAACCCAACCCACATCGGCCTTCGGGCCTGTTTCGTTGTCCTTGTCGGCAAAAGTGATCAGTACGTCAATTTCGTATGCCATAAAGAAATGAGTTAGACTATGCGTGTGATTTAGCGTGTTTTCTGCTGGTGACATTTCGAACGAGTCCCGATACCAACTCGTGGTGCTTCGCCATTACGAAGTAGAAGTCGGGGAGGTTGATCCGGAAAACGACCGACCGTTTCGTGGCCTCCACTTCCGTGATCTTGATCGAAGGTCCTTCCTGGAACAAATCGCCGAAGACGTCGCCCTTGTTCATGACGCCCACTTCCTTCGATCCTTCGCGCAGGCGGACTTCGCCGGTGGCACAGATAAGGATCGGCCGGTTTTCGTCGGGGTTGTTGAACACGATCTTGTCCTGCGGGCGCAAGTCGATCGGGATAACCTTGTCGGCCAGGTCGCTGAGGATGACACCGGGAATGCCCGCGAAGGCATGGAGGCTCTTGATGAACATGACCATTTCAATGCCGAGGAAGAATCCGTCATCCAACCCATCCAGCAATTGGTTGTTTTCGATGGACGAATCCAGAAACTTCTTATCGCGCAGCGGCAGGCGGTCGGCAATGATCTTGTACTGGGCTTTGTCCTTATTATATATAACCCAGGCGGCGGTCTCCTGCAGGAGGCGGTCGGGGTTAAACATCTGGCCTATCAGGCCCCGGCTGACCCGGAATTCAGGGATAAAGGCGGCCGCATACACGGCGCACATCTTCGTCCACCGGTTGTTGAGGTTAAAGTCGCGGTTCAGGATATAATTGACCACCTGCACCGGGTTGTACTGTTCGCGCGGGAAGTAAACCTGCAACTTGTCCATCTTGTCTTTCGGCGACATGTCGTCGAAGATGGGAAGGAGGCGGGGTTTCAATTCCTGGTCGACAAACAAATCGAGAAGTTCCATGGCATAGGCGATACCATCGGAAGTTCCCGTCTCCACGTTTTCCCTCACCAGCTGCACGGAAATCGGATCGTACAGGATTGACATGAGGAGGGAAATCTGGTCGTAGTTGTCGCGGAGTTCCTCCCGCAAGGCTTGCTTCAGGAAAGAGAAGTGCGGCTCTTCAGGAAGTTCTTCCTGTGCGTTGAGGTTCCAGAGTGTTTTCCCGATCTCCGTATCCAGCAGATCCATGACCTGGTTGCGTTCACGACCTTTGGCAACGTAGTTGGTAAACCGCAGGGAATAGAAGATCTGTTTTACAATTCGCTTATCCGGATAGTCTGATTTTTTCCACAACAGTTTCCAGGCTTCTTCACCACCGATGTGACCAATGATCTGAACGATCTTCAACATCACCTGGTCCGTTTGGCCCGACTTGTAGAAAGCGGTATCCAGTACTTGTAGTGCGGGTACACCGGCTTCTTTGAGTGCGGCGCTTGCCTGGTTGCTGTATACCGGTGACAACAGCATGTCGATGAGTACAGGCCATGTCTCCGGCCGCTTCACTTTGCGGGCAGTAAGAATAGCTTCGTTGCGCACCTTGGGATCGGCATCGCGAAGCAGCTCGAGCAGAATGAAGATGGTCTTCTGACTTATCATCTTGCGGAGCAGCTTGGCCGCCAGCATGCGATCGGCCTGTTTGACCGACTTGCCAAGTTTCAAAAGTTTGTCGGGAGAGATAGACAACAAGTCGCTGTCTTCCGCAGCGCCGGCAGCTTCTTTGGCTAAGCCGGCGATTTCACCTGCTTGTTCCTGGTTCAGGCCCAGCTCTTCAATTTTCTCCTGCGCGAACTGTTTCACTTTCTTCAGATCGCTTCCGGCCAGTTTGAGAATTGACGTTTCAAACAGCGCCGGTTCCAGTCGTTCCATGAGTTTGAGACCGTAAATGACTTTGTCTTCGGCTGTACTGTTTACTTCTTTCTCCAGCACGCTGTTCAGTGTAAACTCCCGTACAATATGACCGGCCACGGATTCCTTGTTCTTCTGGAGGGAGGACTGCAATGTTTCACGGTAGCCGCCGTACATCCGGTTTGTGATGATGTACCATAATCCCAGGAGCGGAAGGGTAAACAACGTGACAGACAACAGGTTGAAGAAGTCGAAGGAGTTGATCAATACAATCAATCCCCCGGCCAACATACTGGCTGCCGCCGTCACAATACCTTCCAGCTTGGTCTGCGCGTCGAGCTTAATGTTCTTATCGATCGGCACGTAATAGAACTTGAACACCGGTGAGTCCAGCGAATCGCGAAGAGCGTTGACGAACAACTTCGACATGGCAATCGCGATGAAGAAGAATATAACGCTGGGTGAGTTTCCGGCGTAACCAAAGACCAAACCGAGTGCCAAGGCGCCGCCGGTGAAGATGATAAGCAAGAGCGGGTTGATGAGCAGGGAGATGCGCAAGCCGTATTCTTCCTGTATTCTGTCGGCGGCAAACATGCCGAACAGGAAGCCCGTGATAACGATGGTGGCTTCAAATAAGCTGAGGAATGTCGGAATGCCGGCGGGGTTAGCGGCGAAGAAGGTAGTCGTTACGTTGTAGAACGAATAGTCGATGAATCGTAAAGCGGCGAAGGAAACCACGATGAAGGCCGCCAGGAGAAAGATGTATCGATAACTCAGCAGGCTGAAGATGTTGAGCTTCTTGTTCTCTTTTTCATCCATCATCCCGGGCCGGGGATTCTTTTCGGCAGGGGAGAGATAGCCATTAGACAGAATGAAAAAGACCGCGAGGAACGCGATGATACTGACCAATCCAATAGTGAAAAGGGATCGCACCTCAACACCAAACTGCAGCATGATCGGAATAGCAAAGAAGGCGATTATCTGGGCGATGTCGGCGCCACCAGATACACTGCCCACCAGTTTCTTTTGTTGGCGCAAGGTGAACAGGCGGTTGAATGCGCCCCAGAACACGAGGTTGGTTACAAAGGTGAATGGCAGAATCAGCGCAAATCCTACATAGTGCAGGTTGTTCGGGCTGATCAGTTCCGGGTAATTGTCGCCGTACTCAAGGATTGCCGTCGCACCGATAATCAGGACGAGGAAGAACATCGCCAGGTATCGGAAGGGTATCCGTCCCTGAAGCAAATTGAATAACCCGGTAGCCAGGAAGCCGAATCCCCCGCCGATAAACAGCGCCTTGGGAAGGTCGTATTGTTCGCTGATACCTTCTGAGGTTAGGAAGAAGGTTTGCGCCGCCACCGCAACGGTTGCGAGGAACAAACCCATCAAGAAGGAGATCGCAAGTAGGAGGGAAACAGGGCCGGTTTCTTCCGGGTCTACACCCAAAAATCGGGTCAACCATTCTCTCATGGCCAAGGTTTGGTTAGATTAATAAGTCAATATCAGACAATTCGTCGAAAAAAACTATTAATGAGGCCATTTCAGCAGGTTTCAATTACCGACTGGTAAAGAATCAGTTAGACAAGATTGCTCATGTTGACCACCAACCGCTGGTCGACCCGCCCTAGGTTTAGAACTAACAGGTAAGACTTGACCGATGAAACGGTCACGCAATCAGTTATTTACAGTAAGAAGCAAGGAACTGTCACCGTAACTCAGGAACCGATAGCCCCCTTGCAGGGCTTCACGATAAATTAATTTCCAGTCAGGGCCGATGAACGCCGAAATTAGAAGCAGAAGGGTGGAGCCAGGCTGGTGAAAGTTTGTGATGAGTCCCTGCACAACCCTGAACCTGTAACCCGGGCGGATAAAGATGGAGGTGTGGCCGGCTATTTGATCAATCCCGTCGCGAGTCATTCGATCCAGTACTGCTTCCAGGGATTGCCTCATCGAGACGGACGCCTCGTCACTCTCGTAAGGCAAGTCTTGGGAGATATTGAAACTTGAGGCAGGATCCCGTAACAGCAGACGCCCAAACCAATACAAACTCTCCAGGGTACGCATGGCCGTTGTCCCCACGGCGATGATCGGCCCGGTCGACTGTAACAGGCTGATAATGTTTTGTTTGTATACTATTATCTCCTCTTCGTGCATTTTGTGATCGGCGGCGTTTTCCACCTTGATGGGCAGGAACGTCCCGGCGCTGACATGGAGCGTCAGGTATTGAGAAGTGATGCCTTTTGCGGTGAGTTGGTTGAGTACAGCAGGGGTAAAGTGCAATCCTGCCGTCGGGGCTGCCACGGCGCCCTCAAATTTTGAATACACCGTCTGGTAGCGGTCCTTATCCAGGGCCTCCGCCTCCCGCTTCAGGTAGGGCGGAAGCGGTACAGCCCCGGCCGCCTCAATGATCGAAGCAAAAGGAATATCAGATTCCCACGTGAATTGTACCAAATTGTCTTTTCGGCTGACCCACGTTGCAGCCAGTTGACCGTTGGCCGTCTGTTTGGTGAGAACTAATGAATCGGGCCATCGTTTCGCATTGCCTATTGCACACTTCCATGTTGCATTCAATCGGGCGTTCAAGGCTTCGGAAAGAAGAATTGAGGGATCTGCGGGGCCCAGAAGGAACACCTCTACCCATCCGCCCGACGGCTTTTCAAAGAGAATCCGTGCCGGTATAACCTTCGTGTTGTTAAAGAAGAGAGTTGACTTAACAGGCAGAAAGTCAGCAAGTTCACTGAATACTGAATGCTTAATACCCCCGCGATCATACACCAGGAGTTTTGACTTGTCGCGGTCATCGAGGGGATACCGCGCGATACGATCCTCGGGGAGTTCGTATTGGTAGTCAGCCAGGTTGAGGGTAGGCAGTTGGGCCATTTTTCAAAATTAGTCCTGCCGTTGTATTTGCCATACAACCCCGCCATATTCGTAACCTATGTCGCTACAGGCCGCCTTCTTCAAACGCACGTTCCATTTCTCATTCAACGCACGCACCTCAAGGGGTGCCATGAAGCAACGCGACAGTTGGTTCCTCAAAGTATGGGAAAGTGGTTCACCGGATGTTTTTGGTATTGGCGAGGCCGGACCCGTGGCGGGTTTGAGCCTGGAGAAGCCTGCCGAAGTCAGCCAGCAGCTGACTGCCGTTGTTGAGCGATTACCCGGGCTGAACTTGTCTGCCCTGAATACCATGGATGGAATTCACGCCCAATTCCGGTCATTGAATCTTTGCCCTTCCGTGTACCTGGCGGTAGAAACAGCGTTGCTCGACTTAGCCAACGGAGGTAAGCGACTCATTTTTGACAACGGCTTTGTGAAAGGTAATCCTTTGCCAATCAACGGTTTGGTGTGGATGGGAGGCCTTGACTTCATGCTGCAGCAAGTCAGTATCAAGATTGAGGAAGGTTTCACGTGTATCAAACTGAAGATCGGGGGTATCAACTTTGAAAAGGAGCTGGATATCCTGCAGTTTGTCCGGCGCAAATACTTCCGGGATCAAATTACCATCCGGCTTGACGCGAATGGCGCTTTCAAGCAGGACCAGGTGAACCAGAAATTGATATACCTGGCCCAATATGGTATTCATTCTATTGAGCAGCCGCTGAAGCCAGGTTCCCCGTTCCTCCCTGAGTTATGCAAGACTTCCCCCATACCCATTGCCCTCGACGAAGAGTTGCTGGGCATTACCACCCGGGAAGGAAGAATAGAACTGTTGGACCGTGTGAAACCGCAATTCCTGGTGCTGAAGCCGACGCTCCACGGGGGAATGCACGGATGCCGCGAGTGGATCGAACTCGCCAATGAACGCGGGGTGGGGTGGTGGCTCACGTCGTCGATGGAAAGCAATGTCGGATTGAATGCCCTGGCGCAATTCGCAAGCCAATACCCGCTCACCTTGCCTCAGGGGCTTGGTACAGGCACTATCTTCAAGGATAACATTCCATCGCCCATTGAGGTGTCAAAAGGGACTTTGCGATGGAACAGCCAAGAAAATTGGGATTTTTCGGAGGATAACTAAAATAATTAGTCGAATAGCTTGACTTGTAACCGGAGGAGTGCTTTATTTGACTAAAATATTTAGTTATGAACTTAAGGCTTACAAGTAAACGGCTTCCATCAGGTCGTTTCCAGGTAAATTTTTTGGCCGATGGTTTCGACCAGCCCTGCTACGGGTACCTGTTGGCTGACAAGGAGTCGCTGGTTTCTGAAGTGATTGAAAAGATCCGCCGTCATGTGATGGCGATGCAGAACCGGGACGCCTACTTTCAACGGAACCTTTTGTCGCTGCACTCACGGAACATCCACTCGGGTAGAATTTTACTTTTTGCCAAATGAGCATAGTCAAGATCAACGAGAACATCCGGTTTCTGCGCAAGCAGTTGGGGCTGACGCAGGATCAGTTTTCACAAAAGCTCGACATCAAACGGTCCCTGGTGGGGGCGTATGAAGAAGGTCGTGCGGAGCCCCGCCTGGAACTGCTCCAGAAAATGGCGGCCCTGGGCGGATACTCCGTCGATGTTTTCATCGGCAAGGATATCGCGCAGATGAAACCTTATGAGAAGAAAGCGATGTCGACGAAAGATGTCGTTGTGGTGACCGTCGACGAACAAAGCCGAAACAATATTGAATTGGTTCCTGTCCGCGCCGCCGCCGGTTACCTCAACGGGTATGCCGACCCGGAGTACATCAAGGAACTTCCACGCTTCAAGTTGCCAATACTCAAACAAGGCACCTACCGGGCCTTCGAGATTTCGGGTGACTCCATGCTTCCCATCCTGCCGGGCACCATCGTTATCGGTGAACTCGTAGAGGACATTAATTCCGTTAAGAACGGTAAGCCATACATCCTCGTCACAAGCCGTGAGGGAATTGTCTTCAAACGAGTGTTCAACTACCTGCAGGAGACCGGGAAGCTGTTCCTCGTTTCTGATAATCGCCAGTATTCTCCTTACCAGGTTGACGGGGCGGATATCATCGAGGTCTGGAGTGCGAAGGCTTACATCAGTGTCGAATTCCCCGAAGGTCAGGTGCAGGGCGATTTGTCGGTAGACCAATTGGCCGGCATGGTCATGGATCTCAAACAGGAAATCCAGACGTTGAAATCGCAGGCGTCCAAAAAGAAACTTTCTTAGCTGAAAACTTCTCTGTCCCTCCCGTTCTTGGGAGGGGCAGGGGGTTTATTTCCCTTCGGGTATCGCAGAGAGCGTCGCCCGACGATCAATTTTTTGCGTCGATGTCTCGATGAACTTCGGGACATAAATTACCTGCCGGGGCCGTTCATACGGTGAGAGCCACTGATTCACATGCCCCAATAGCGCGCCTTCAATTGCTTTGGCGAGCGGTTGCCCTTCAATGATGAGACATACGTGTTCTCCCAGTTGCGGATCAGGACGACCGGCAACAAAGAATCGAAACAGGTGGCCTTGTTCCTCGATGGTTCGTTCGATGATCAATTCCACGTGATGGGGATGCACCTTGACTCCGCCCGAATTGATTACCTGATCGGATCGGCCGAGGATGCGAAACGAATCCTTGTCGGTCCACTCGGCCAGATCGTGTGTGACGATGGGAGTATCCAGATGCGCCGCGCGGATTACGAGGCAGCCGTGCTCGTTGTTCTTTGCCTCAATGCCGGGCAGCAGGTGAAAGGCATGCTGTTTTCCTTCACCGTTAAGTTTCCGTAATGCGATGTGCGTAAGTGTTTCGGTCATTCCATACGTGGCATAGCATTCGGCCTGCACTTCCTGTAGCCTGGCTACCATAGACTCTTTCAACGGCGCGCCGCCAATGATCACCGTCATCCGGCGGTTAAGCAAGGAAGGATTCTCATCGAGCAATAGACTGACTTGAAGGGGCACTAACGCGACGAAGTCAACTGGCTCGGAATACAGCGAGAAGGGATGTGAAGTGGGTCGCTGAAGGATAATGTCCATCGAATTGACCAGGCACCTCACCAGCATAAGGGCGCCGGCCACAAAGCGTGCGTCAAGGCAAACAAGTACTTTCATGCCGGCTTTTAGCCGAAGCGCCTCGATGCTCAGTTGAGCACTGGCCATCAGTTGTTCGCGCCGAAACGATATCGGCCGGGGTTCGCCGGTAGAGCCGGAGGTGTGAAAGGTGAAAGATGATTTTCCCGCCTGCCAGTTGCGAATGAAGTCAATCGCTGCCCGTTCCGCATCGTCAAGCCTCCGGGGGTCAAGGTCACCCAATGATTCAGGGCTTTTCCAGGTTCCGGCGACGTGAACGCGCATGGTGTTTTTAGATGGCTAGGGAAATTTAGGAAACTTGGAGAAGTCTGGATCTCGTTTTTCCATGAACGCGTTCTTTCCTTCTTTGGCCTCCTCACTGAGGTAATAGAGCAAGGTGGCGTTGCCGGCGAGTTCCTGGATGCCGGCCTGTCCGTCAAGTTCTGCATTGAAGGCTGACTTCAGCATGCGGATAGCGAGGGGGCTCTTTTTCAGGATTTTCCCCGCCCATTCAACATACGTTTCTTCCAATTTATCCAGCGGCACGACCTTGTTGACGAGCCCCATTTCGCGGGCTTCGGCTGCATCGTATTGGTCGCACAGGTACCAGATTTCGCGGGCTTTTTTCTGACCGACAATTCGCGCCAGGTAGGAGGAACCAAAACCGCCGTCAAAGCTTCCCACTTTTGGGCCGGTCTGGCCAAATCGTGCGTTCTCCGCGGCAATCGTGAGATCACACACGACATGAAGCACATGGCCGCCGCCGATGGCCCACCCGGCTACCGCGGCGATAACCGGCTTGGGAATGGTTCGGATCAGCTTCTGGAGATCGAGGACATTGAGGCGTGGCACCGTGTCTTCGCCGACATAGCCGCCGTGACCACGGACGGATTGGTCGCCGCCGCTGCAAAACGCTTTTCCGCCCTCCCCGGTAAGAATGACCACGCCGATGTCTCCATCTTCACGGCAGATCTCCATCGCATTGATCATCTCTTTTACGGTCAACGGTGTAAACGCATTGTGAACCTCCGGCCGGTTGATGCTGATGCGGCCGATGCCGTTGTATTTGTGGAATAGAATCTCTTTGTATTCCTTGATCGGTTTCCAGGGATAATTAAGCTTCATAACTTTTCTTGATCTGTTTTCTAAACGCTTCAAAGATAGACTTGTTCAGATTCTGTGAAGATTCAATTTCATGGATGTGGGCGGTGCCGCTACGCTGGAAGAATTCTTTTCCCAGGGTCGTTCCTTCCGAGTACCGAAATCCAAATTCTTCTGACAGGTTGCGCGCACGGAGTCCTTGGCGGGTAATGAAGTACTCCTCTGCTTCCGGTTGGCTCGACGGGCCGTCAATCATGTTGAAGATGATTCCGCCGTGGTTGTTCAGCACGACCACGAAAAGATTCGGCAAAGGATAATTGTGCCAGAAGGCGTTGCGGTCGTAGAAGAAAGCCTGGTCGCCGGTGATAAGCACATTGGGAGCATTGGATACAAGCGCGTGACCGACAGCGGTGCTGGAGCATCCGTCGATGCCGCTCGTTCCTCGATTGCTGTATATCCTGACTCCCTTTTGAGTGGCCAACAGTCCGACATGGTTGGCATAGCGGACGCTCATGCTGTTGGCGAGGTGGAGATTGCAATTCTCCGGCAATGCCCTGATGACTTTATTGACCAGCGCGAACTCACCGGGTTCATGATGTGCGAAGAAGTCTTCAACCGAATGTTGGGCCTGTGTTTCATGTTGCATCCACTCATCGGCATAAACATGCTGCGCCATCAATGGATCGGCGAGACGGTTCTTCAGCTCGGAAAAGAAATAGGAGGGATCGACAGGAATCAATCGCGTAAGCGACTGGAATGTATCGGCAGCATCACCCGCCGGTTGGATGTGCCAATGCTCACGGGGCTTGTATTTTCTCAGGAAGAGTTTGAGGTTCTTGGCCACAAGCGATTGGCCGAACGTGATGAGCAGATCGGGCTTGAGGGACTGTTTTAGTTTCTCCGGCATCTGCCCGAGAAACGCATCAGAGCGGCGTATAAATCCTTGAACACCATGCAGGTTGGAGAGGATGTCACCGACGATGGGCCACCGATGCTTGAGCTGGAACTCATTTAAGGTTTGTTCCAGCACAGGAGATGAATCCAGTTGTCCGGGGACAAGAAGGATTTTTCTATGCCCGGATATCGCAGTAAGGAGCTCGGTCCAGGCTGCTTCTGAAAGAATGTGATTGGCCGGTTGGTGGTTAATAACACGGGGTGGTTGGGCATGATGTTCCTTTTCCTGGATGGTGGGATACAAGGGTTCCCGAAAGGGAGCGTTTATGTGGACGGGTCCTGCGGGGACAGCCTGTGCCAGGTTGATGGCTTCGTTGGCCATGCGGTTAGCAAACCAATAATCGTCTTCGGTCGTGGGAGCGACCGGAAAGTTGAAGCTGCGTTTCACGTGGTCGCCATACAACCCCCGTTGGTGAATGGTTTGTCCATCCAGCTGATCGACCCATTCCGGTGGTCGATCCGCGGTAATGACGATAAGGGGAATATTCCGGTAGTAGGCTTCAGCGACGGCCGGTGCAAAATTGTATCCGGCCGAGCCGGAGGTGCAGACCAGCACAACCGGTTTCTTCGTCTGCTCGGCGATGCCCAGTCCGGCAAAAGCCGCGCTGCGCTCATCACTAAAGGTGTAGCAGGTAAACTGGTTGCTTCGGAGAAAGGCCAGCGTAAGGGGAGCGCTTCGGGAACCGGGGCAAAGCACCACGTGCTCAATTCCTTTGGCGGCACATAAGGCTGCCAGTTGTTGAAGGGCAGGAAAATTCACGGCCGTGAAGGTACGATGGGCTTCAGTTACTGCCTAATAACATTCAGCAGGGTGTTCATCTTCAATTCCGTTTCCTGCCATTCTTTTTCCGGGTCGGAATCTCCCAGCACGCCGGCCCCGGCGTAGAGGCGAGCCTTGCCGCGCCCGATTTGCATGCATCGGAGATTGACAAACAGTTGAGTTTCCTGTTCGATATGCACAGGTCCCAGAAACCCGCTGTAAAATTGACGCGGGTAATTCTCGTGCGATTTCAAAAAAGCGAGACTGGCCTCCAGGGGCATCCCGCATACAGCGGACGTGGGATGAAGCAACTGCAGCATGACTGAACCCAGTTGAGGATACCGGGTGGCCACCATGTCGACTTCAAAATCAGTTTTGAGGTGCACTACATTTCCTGCGACGACGGTTTTTGGACCATGCTCGTCAAATTCCCTGAGGCGAATGCGTTTGAAGCAGTTGATGATATAGCGTTCCACCAAGGCTTGCTCCTCGATCTCCTTTTGATTCCAGGTGATGCCGCGTATGTCTGTCCCAGGCGCATAAGGCTGGGTGCCGGCCACCGCGACGGTGTGAAAATGCTGGTTCACATCAACTCTTACCAACGTCTCGGGGGTGGCGCCAACCCACGTTCCGGTTATCGGGCTGGAAAACACCGATACCATGGCAGCAGGATACCGGCGACCCAATTCCAGAAACAACCGGATAAAATCAAAATCAGCAGGAAGGTCTACTTCCTTGCACCGGGAGGGAACCAGTTTTTCAAAGCGGCCGGAAAGCACCTCGCGCCGGCATTGGTCGACAAGTCTCTTGTATGATGAATCATCAGCCGTCAGTCCAGACTCAAGAGGGCGTTCGTAAAATGGGGTCTTGTTCTCCGGTGGTTGCTCTTCTTTTCTTCCGGTAAGCTGGTTCATCAATTCGCCGCGGAAATCTTGGATGACGCCGTTCAAACAGGAGAAGAATTCATCGGCGGGCAAGAAAATCTTCTTCTCTCCCGGATCAAACGGTGCGAACAGGTAACCGGAGTTCATTTCCTCCAGCACCACGTCGTGGGTAGCAAGAGGTTCACGACTGGCGGCAAAAGAGATGGCGGTCGAGTTGGGCAGTTTCCAAAAGGCAAAAGAGAACCCCGCTTCATGTGAGGCCGTCGCCGCCCTGCGCAGGCATCCGTCGACCGAGATGGGGGTTGCCGACTTGACCTTTTCTGTCATACTAGCGCTTATCAATTATGGCCATGGTGATTCGGCTGACGCAGACCAGTTCTTCCTGCTCATTCGAGATTCTGATTTCCCACACTTGCGTGCGGTTGCCAAGATGAATTGGCTTGGCGACTCCGTGTACATAGCCTGACTTCACGGAGCGGATGTGGTTGGCGTTGATTTCCAGGCCCACGCAATACTTGTTGGGATCGGTCAGGGTGCAATGGGAGGCAAAGCTGCCCAGCGTTTCAGCCAGGACTACGGAAGCGCCGCCATGGAGCAGCCCATAGGGTTGGTGGGTACGATGGTCCACCGGCATCCGGGCCTCGATCGTTGTGTCAGTGATGCGGGTGATCTCGATGCCCAGGTGTTCCATCATCGTGTTGCGGCTCATGGCATTGAGCGACTCGAGGGTAACTGCAGGATTGATGGGCTTCATCACGTTCTTGGTTTCGCTCTTGCCGGACGGCTATTTGTTTATCTTTGCGGCCGTTACCCACAAAACGGTGCCAAATTAACCGAAATTGACCGCACAAAAAATATACCTTATTCGTCACGGGCAAACGGACTTCAACCTACAGGGAATTGTTCAGGGGAGTGGCGTTGACTCATCGCTGAACCAAACCGGTCGGGCGCAAGCGAAGGCGTTTTATGATGCCTACCGGCACGTGCCCTTCGACCGGATCTATACTTCGGTGCTCAAGCGCAGCCAGGAATCTGTGCAGCCTTTTGTGGATCATGGCAAGACCTTTGTCCCGCACAAGGCGCTCAACGAAATCAGTTGGGGATTCAAGGAAGGGCAGCGAATCACTCCGGAAGAAGACGCCTACTATCGTTGGATATTAAGCCAATGGCAAGAGGGGAACACGCACATGCCGATTGAAGGAGGGGAGAGCCCGGATGAAGTGGCGATACGGCAGAAACCTTTCTTAAACGAACTCCGCGAAAGGCAAGATGACCGCCAGGTTCTTATCTGCATGCATGGACGTGCCATGCGAATTCTGTTGTGTCAACTGTTGAACTATCCGTTGCGCTCCATGGACATGTTCGATCATGAGAACCTTTGCCTGTACGTACTTCATTTCAACGGCGCACACTATCGCGTGGAGACATACAACCAGACCGATCACCTTCGCGATCTGAAGACGGTACCACCTAAGTCGGTGTCGCTGCCGAAGTAAGGAATTCTACTTGCCCAGTTGATCGAGGGCGTAGCGGGCTTTCGTATCGATGCCGCTCTTGTATTCATACCGCCTGTAGCTGAGTGCCTTCTCGTAGTACCGCTTGGCGGTAGCCAGGTCGCCTTGTGCCTGGTAAATGTAGCCCAATTGAAGGGCGGCATTCGGAGCGAAATACCACGGATGGTCTGCTGTCTTCTCGATAGCTTGTAGGTATAATGCTTTGGCCTGCGGTATGTCCTGTGTCTTGTGTGCGAGACGGCCCTTGCGGTAGATAAATTCTGCGGCATCCTTTTCCTTGGCGAGGTCGGCCGGTGTCACGGTCTTGACCATCTCTTTTGCTTCTTTGTAATAACCTCCGTCCGTATAGAATCGGATCTTCAGAATCTTCGCGTTGGGAAAGCCGGGCTCAGCGAGCATGGCATCCGCATATTTGTCGGGTTCGGAAGCGGACCGGCCCGTTACTTTGGCCGTCTCAAAATTCTTGTTCGCATTGGCCATGTCGCCCATCAGATAGTAGCAAAGTGAGATCTTGTAGTAGGCGTCTTTCTTGAAGCTTCGGCTCTTATAGCTCCGGATGAACTTTTGGTAGGAGGCAATGGCCGGAGTGTATTCGCCGCGGTGGATCAGGACTTCGCCCCGGAGGTAGTCGACGTAGGTCATCTGCAATCCCTGCGGGTGCTTGTCCAATGACTGAATAAGGCGGTAGGCCTCCTCGCTTTGCGAATCCTTCATTAACATGTTGATTCCCAAGAACATCAGCAGGCGGCTGTCCGGGTCTTTTTCCAGGCTTTCCTGGAAACCTTTGGCCGCTTCCGCGAATTGCTGGTTAAGGAATCCCTTGATGGTGTAGAAGAGTATGGTTGCCTCGAGGCTGAGGGAGGAAGGGGAGGACTTGAGATCCTCGAGTTGCTTTTGCCCGACTTTCACGGAGCCTTTCATTCCCAGCAGGCTCATGAACCACTGGTATTTGTCGGGCACGGAGCCCAGCATGACCTGGATGACGCCGCTTGTTTTCCGGATGGGTACAAACGAAGGGTATCTCTTCAGGCACTGCTGTGTAAGTTGGTACGCCTGTCGGATTGCAAGTACCGCATTGAGTTCCTGGCCGAGGTTCAGCAGGTTGAATCCGCGCTGGAGGCTGATCTCGGCGCGCAGGAAGAGGATCTCTGGTGTCTCCGGCTTGTCCTCCAGTCGTTCGATGCGTTTGCGCATCTCATCGTTGATGGGGTCAAAGCGCTTTTCATCCTCTGTGATGAGAATGTCAGCCGTCTCCGAGAGGTTTTGCAGATAGATCTTGTGCAGTTCGTTTTGTCCCTTGGCGTCGGCGAGGGCCGTTCGTGCTTCGTCGATCTGAAGACTGAGGATCAGTCGATAGATACGCTCGAGTTCAGGGTCGAATTTCCAGATGTTATCGGCGCCCTGGGCAGCGCCGAGGCTCAATAAAAAAAAGCAGACGATGGCGCCTGCCTTTTTAATGCGATTTGGGAATCCGGGGTTACCCAACTTTCTTGGTTCGTCTTGCGGGTGCGGCCTTCTTGGGCTTTGTCTCCTCTTCCATCGACTCCATATCCACGTCGGCGAGGATTCGGCCAGAGTGCTCATCGATTACAATCTTCTTCTTCTCCCGGATCTCCGCGATCTTCTGGGGAGGAATGATGATGTTGCAGCCTTCGGCAGCGCCGCGCACAACACGTACCACGGCCAGGCCGTTGGAAAGGTTTTTGCGGAGGCGCTCGTAATACTTGAGGAACTTTTCTTCGATCTTCTTGGCCGCCTTCTCGCGTTCAGCGATCAGTTTTTTCTCTTCTTCTTCGCTCTCACCGGCGATTTCCTGAAGCTCCTTCTTCTTGGCTTCGAGGTCGGCGCTGCGCTCGTTAATCAGCGTCTGGATTTTGCCGATCTCACCTTTCTTCTCTTCAATCTTTTCCTTGGCTTCCTTGATCTTCTTCTCGCAGATCTGCACTTCCAGTTCCTGAAGTTCAATCTCCTTGGTGATGGCGTCGAACTCGCGGTTGTTCTTTACATTCTTCTGCTGTTCGGTGTACTTCTTCGAGAGCTTTTCAGCCTCCTTGATGCCTTCCTTGTTTTTCTTGATGGCCTCTTCGATTTCCTTGAGATCGGCCTCGAACTTGGTCATCCGGACCTTGTAGCCTTCAATTTCATCCTCCAGGTCCTGAACCTCGTCGGGGAGGTCGCCGCGGAGTTTGCGGAGTTGGTCGAGTTTTGTGTCTAAGGATTGAAGCCGTACGAGGTTCTCTAATTTCTGTGCAACTGTCTGATTTTCCATCGTTTAGAGGTAGCTAATGGGGTTTGTAACCGTATGCGAAAAATGGCTCGCAAAGGTAGTAAAATTTTTGGTCAGAACCTCCTGGATCAGGTCTTTGGTGAACTGCTCGCTTTCGAAGTGGCCGATGTCGGCAACAAGGATTTTGCCCTCCGCATCAAAGAACTCGTGGTACTTGAAATCGGCGGAAACAAAGGCATCGGCCTGCCCCCGAATGGCGTCTCCCAGGAGGAAACTTCCCGCCCCGCCGCAAACGGCCACCCGGCGGATAGGCCGCGGGGTCGGATGGGTGTGGCGAATGACCGGGGTATTCATGACTTCTTTCAAACGCTTCAGGAAGGCCAATGGTTCCTCAGCTTGGGGCAGGTCCCCGACAAGCCCCGCGCCAACCTCCTGGTTTTCGTTTTCAAGCGCCGTCAAATAGTAGGCAACTTCTTCGTAGGGATGCTGGGAACGAAGCGCCTTCATCACCGCACCGCTCTTGTCTTTCGGCAGCAGAAGTTCTACGCGTACTTCTTCGACTTTCTCGGGTTTTCCTTTCTCGCCAACGTGTGGCCTGGCTTCCGCCCCAGGTACAAATCGCCCAGTACCGGACATCTCAAAGCTGCAGTTCTTGTAATCGCCGATTTGGCCAGCCCCGGCGTCGTGCATAGCCTTGAGTACGGCCTCCAGATGGGCACCCGGTACAAAGGTGACGAGCTTCATCAACGTATCGGTTCGCGGGCTCAGCACCTGCATCGTGGTTAGCCCAATCCGTTCGGCAATCTTCTTGTTTACACCCGTTCTGATATTGTCCAGGTTGGTGTGGATGGCATAAAGGGCAATATCCTGTTTCACGGCCGTGAGAACCGCGCGCTCCACGTAGGTTTTGCCTGTTAGCGATTTGAGCCCCTTGAACACAATGGGGTGGTGGCTGATCACCAGGTTGCAGCCCTTTGCCTTGGCTTCGAGGACTACCTCTTCCGTGCAGTCGAGAGAGATCAATGCGCCGGTCACGGTTGCCTCCGGGTTCCCGACCAGGAGACCGCTGTT
>JBGAPO010000024.1:0-48426 GCA_044221195.1 Cyclobacteriaceae bacterium | reverse complement strand
CGGCAGCCCTGCTCGCGGGCCGCTTGAGCAATCCAATGCACCAGTGCCACATGGAACTGCCACGCGATCGCGCTGCGGTGACTGCCGAGGTGCAGGTGATGGACGATATAGTCGATGATACCTTTGGTGGAGAGATCGCGGATCGGCTCCAGCATCTGATCAGTTTCGCGCAAGGCGCAATTCTCCAGGAACAGGGCTGCCTCACCTTCGTAGCGGGCATGGTCACACAGGCCGAGCAGCGAGGCCACCCCGTCGAACAGGCGACCCATGCTGGAGGTCTTGAGCGTGGCCTTGGCGATCATGGCGCGATATAACTTCCATTCACTGTCCGTGAACTTGGATTCGATCAGCGGGATGGCTTCAGGATTGGATGCCGTAAGGGATAGTGCACAGAGCCGGGGTTCTCGTGAGAATTTGTCGCCGAGGAAGTGCGTGAAGTAATCCAGGTGAGCTACCCGTTCAAAAGTGTGATCTTCATAACGGAAGAATTCCCCGCCCCAGACCTGGCCGTCGTCGCCGAGGCCGGTACCGTCCCAGATCACACCGAGGATTGGCTGCGGTGCGTCAAGCTGGTTGTTTTCCGCCAACACGGCCGCAAAATGAGCCTGGTGATGTTGGATCTCTCGAACAGGCACTTGCCAGTCAGAGGCCATTCGAATTCCTGTATGCGATGAGAAGTAACCGGGGTGTTTGTCGATGATCACCTCAGCCGGCCGCGTATTCATCAGTCCAAGCAAATGGTGAAGGGTATGTTCGTAGCTGCGTTGGGTATCAAAATTTTCAAGATCACCGAGGTACTGGCTTGCATAAAGATTTCCGCGAACCATCAGGGCGAACGCGCTCTTCAGGTCGGCACCCATGGCCAGTGTGGTTTGCGCTGAAGTAAAGGGATGCTGGAACACGAGAGGCGCCAGGCCGCGCGAACGACGCAGGACGATGCGGTGATCTCCCTTCCGGGCGAATTGTACTACACTGTCATCCTGCGGTACGACGATAGAACGATTGTTCACGACAAAGAAGTCGGCGATGTCGTCGAGGTTATTGAACGCCTGGTGATCTTCATAGAATATCGGCGAGCCACTCAGGTTTCCGCTGGTGGCAATTAATGGTCCATTGAATCCTTCGGCCAACATCGCGAGGAGGGGGGTGTAAGGCAGCATAATGCCGAGCCGATCCAGGCCCGGGGCCACGCCCGGCAGTGACGACGAATTCTTCCGGCGAAGCAGAACTACCGGGCTCTGTGTCGATTGGAGCTCTTGTGACTCGGTTTCATTGATTTCTGCATAATGCCGCGCAGCTTCTGCCGACTTCATCAGCAGGGCGAACGGTTTGGAAGGCCTGTGCTTGCGATCCCGTAATTTTTGAACGACGGGCGCATTAGTGGCGTCAGCCATCAACAAATACCCTCCGATACCCTTGACAGCTAGAATGTGTCCTTCCTGCAGCAATCGAATAGATTCCGTCAGGACAACCTCCGGATCTGTACTCAGCGTTTTCCCTGACTGACCGACCAGGCTCAGTGCTACCGCGCAGTCTGGACAGCTATTGGTTTGTGAATAGAATCGACGCTTCGACGGATCGTTGAATTCTTTCTGGCACGCGGGGCACATCGTGAATGAGGCCATCGTAGTGAGGGGACGATCGTAAGGAAGGCCGGTGATGATGGAATAGCGCGGCCCGCAGTTCAGGCAGGTGGTGAACGCGTATCCCTTGCGCCGATTTCCTACTTCGGTAAGTTCATGCCGGCAAGCTTCGCACAACCCGAGATCAGGAGTGAGCAAAACAGTCGGCTCGCCCACGGGGTTGCTTTCAATGATCTGAAAGGTGAGGTAATCGGTCTCCGGAAGTTCTTTTCGATGCACCCGGCTGATGTGGGCGTTCTCCGGTGGGCAAGTGAACAAGTCGGACTCAAACTGCCCAAGATTTTCCGGTGATCCGCTCACTTCCACGTGTACACCATTCACGTCATTGCTCACCCAACCTTTGAGTTGGTACGCATTGGCCAGCCGGAAAACGTATGGTCGGAAACCAACCCCCTGTACGACCCCTTCAATATGGAGTTGGCGTGTGGGCATAGTTTAAACGACTACAGCCTCCTGCTTTTTTTTGGCGATGCGCTTTTCCAACCATTGATACCAGCTGCTCATTCCCAGCCCGGTGGTGGCTGAGAGTTCGAGGAATTGGATGGAGGGGTTGGCCCGGCGGGCATATTCCTTCGCGCGCTCAACTTTAAAGTTGACGTAGGGAAGCAAGTCAATTTTGTTGATGATGCAGAGCTGGCTGGAAGCGAACATGTCAGGATACTTCAGCGGCTTGTCGTCGCCTTCAGTCACGCTGATGATGGCCACCCGGGCATTTTCACCCAGGTCGAACAACGCGGGACACACCAGGTTCCCGACGTTTTCAATGAAGAGAATGGAATCATCGGCAGGTGAAAGGTTGTGCAGGGCCCGGTGGATCATGTCGGCATCGAGGTGACAGCCCTTCCCGGTATTGATTTGTATGGCTTCAACTCCCGTGGCGGCGATGCGGTTGGCATCGTTCATCGTTTGTTGATCGCCTTCAATGACGTAGAACCGGTGATCGGTCTTCAGATCGTTAAGGGTGCGTTCCAGCAATGCGGTCTTTCCGGACCCAGGTGAGCTGACCAGGTTAAAAGCGAGTATGTTTTGTTTGGTGAAATGGTCGCGGTTGTGGCGGGCCTGGGCGTCATTCTTTCCGAGGATGTCCATCTCCAATTCAATCACACGTGCGTCGTGGCTGTGCCCGTGATGATGGGTATAGGCCAGAGGGCTCCCCGATCCGGGAGTGAGAGGAGAAAACTGAACCTGGTCTTCACCCGCACGAGTGATGGTTACGCCGCCAGGTTGATCGCATCCGCAGGTTGAGCACATATAGTTTAAAGTTTAAGGTTCAAGGTTGAAAGTTGTTCGGGGTTAGAATTTCATGGTTATGCTTTTTACCCGGAGTTCTTTGCCTTGGATAAATTCGTTGAGGTAGTCGTTGCAGTCGGGGCAGGGTTGGAAGGGTTCGGTGACCGTAAACTCCCTTCCGCATTTCATGCATCGCATCTTGCCTTCGATGCGGTTGATCTGTCGTTCGGCGGAGGCGAGCACGGAATGCTTTACTCCCGCATCCCAGGCGAATTCCAGCGCGTCAAACTCCACGCCGGCAAGAGTGCCGATATCAAGTTCGATGCGGTCGACCTCCCGGGCCTGGTGTTTTTTCACCTGCTCCTCGGCCAGGTCGACAATGCTCATCACGATCGACAGTTCATGCATAAATTATTTTGCGGCGCGTCGCCGGTTTACCAGCCAGAGCACCACCACTACCGAGGCGCCAATGGCCAGCGTGAGCGGGATGGAATGCTCAGGGTTGGCGATGTAGTGGCCGGGGCTGAGCGGGTTGTGCGTTCCGTGACCGGGGTGTGCATGCAGGGGAACGGTAGACACCACGAGGAGGAGGCTGAGGATTTTTTTCATGGCGAAAGGATTTATGAATTACGAGTTACTTCCATTCCCAGTTTCTTCTCATGATGCTCGTCACCTTGCTACCTGAAGAAAGTCAGACGCGGAATCGGGCAGGAATAGTAGACTTGTTTATCCTTTTTCAGAAAATATCCTAAAACACTAACCCACGATGGATATGACCACAGACCCGCTCGCCAAACGCCCCACCTACTACGAGGAGCTGCGTTCGAAAGGCTACACGCGCCGCGATTTCATGAAGTTCTGCACCATGATTACCGCCTACATGGGATTGCAGCAAAGCGGCATCGCCCAGGTGGCAGATGCCCTGAAGTCCACACCGCGCATACCGGTGATCTGGCTGCACTTCCAGGAGTGCACGTGCTGCAGTGAATCCTTCATTCGCACCTCACACCCCATCACGGCGGATATCCTCCTCGACAAGATCTCCCTCGACTACACCGAGACGTTGATGGCGGCTTCGGGCCACCAGGCCGAGGAAGCCATGCAGAAAACGATGAAAGATCACTATGGGGAATACGTGCTTTGCGTGGAAGGTTCTGTACCCACGTTCGGCGACGGAGAATACTGCTGCATCGGCGGAAAATCAGCCGTTCAGATTCTCCAGGAGACCGCCAAAGGGGCAAAGGCCATCATCGCGTGGGGAAGCTGCGCCTGCAACGGCTGTGTGCAGGCCGCCAAGCCGAATCCCACCCACGCTACGCCCATTCACAAACTGGTAAAAGGAGTACCCATCGTGAAAGTACCAGGTTGTCCTCCGATCGGCGAAGTCATGGCCGGAACACTCGTTCACATCATCGCTTTTGGCCGGTTGCCTGAACTGGATGGCATCGGACGTCCGAAAGCCTTCTATTCCAAACGCATCCACGACAGTTGCTACCGCCGTCCATTCTACGACGCGGGCATGTTTGTCGAAACCTTCGACGACGAGAGCGCCAAGAAGGGCTACTGCCTCTATAAAGTGGGTTGCAAAGGTCCAAGTACCTACAATGCTTGCGGCATCATGAAATGGAACAATGGGGTCAGCTACCCGATCCAGTCCGGGCACGGCTGCTTCGGCTGCACGGAAGAACAATACTGGGACAACGGCCCGATCTACGAACGCATCCCGAACCTGGCCGGCTTTGGCATTGAGTCAACGGCCGACAAAGTTGGTATGGTCGCTCTCGGCGTAACCGCTGCGGGTATTGCCGCTCACGCCGTGGCCACCAACCTGCGCAAAGGCAAGTCCGTGGACACCCTGATCAAGGAAGGTAAAGAAGCAGAAAAAGAACTCTAACCCTATAGCCATGAGTAATCGCATTGTCATAGATCCCATCACCCGCATCGAAGGGCACCTGCGCATCGAAGCGGAGATAAAAGACGGAAAAGTCAGTGAAGCCTACAGCGCCGGCACCATGGTGCGCATGCTGGAGGAAATCCTCCGCGGCCGCGACCCGCGCGACGCGTGGGCCTATGTCGGACGGGTATGCGGTGTATGTACCACCGTGCACTCCCTCGCTTCTGTGCGCGCCGTCGAAGATGCGCTCGGCATTGTCATCCCGCCCAACGCGGAAACGGTCCGCAACATCATGTTTGCCACCCAGTATATGCACGACCACGTGGTGCACTTCTACCACCTGCATGCGCTGGATTGGGTAGACATCGTCAGCGCACTGAAGGCAGATCCCAAGAAAACATCAGAGATCGCGCAAAGCATTAGTAACTGGCCGAAGAGCTCGCCGGGTTATTTCAGCGACCTGCAGAAGCGGCTGGTGAAATTCGTGGAAAGCGGTCAGCTCGGCATTTTCGCCAATGGCTATTGGGGACACCCGGCCTACAAACTTCCGGCGGAGGTGAACCTGATCGGCGTGGCGCACTACCTCGAAGCCCTCGAGTGGCAGAAAGAGATTGTGAAAGTGCACACCATCTTCGGCGGCAAAAACCCGCACCCGAACTACCTCGTCGGCGGCATGGCCTGTGCCATCGGTATCGACGACGCCAGCGCACTGAATGCAGAACGACTGGCCATGGTGCAGAAGCTGCTGCAGGATGCGAAGACATTTGTTGAACAAGTGTACATCCCTGACCTGGTCGCCATCGCTTCTTTCTACAAAGACTGGGGCGCCATTGGTGGAGGCCTGGGCAACTACCTCGTGTACGGCGACCTGTCGCCCAACGGCTACAAGGATACCGCGGGATATAAATTCCCGGCTGGCGCCATTCTCAACAAGAACATCGGTGAAGTGATGGATGTTGACCTCCGCGCCGACAACGAAGTACAGGAGTTCATCGCCCACAGCTGGTATGAATATGCCGGTGGTGACGATGCCGGTTTGCACCCGTGGAAAGGGGAGACCAAAGTAAAATACACCGGCCCGAAACCTCCGTACGATTATTTGAATGTCGAAGACAAGTACAGCTTCCTGAAGACTCCGCGCTGGAAAGGCAATGCCATGGAAGTAGGCCCGTTGGCCCGTGTCCTGGTAGGTTATGCCCGTGGTCGCGAAGACTATAAAGAAGTGGTGGACAGCACACTCCGCACCCTCGACGTGCCGGTGACCGCGCTGTTCAGCACACTCGGTCGCACCGCCGCCCGTGGACTGGAAGCCAAGCTCGTCGCCGGCTGGGCGCTCGAGTTCTATGATCAACTGATCAACAACATCAAGAACGGCGATACCCGGATGGCCAACATGGAGAAATTCAAACCCGAAACCTGGCCTAAGCAGGCGCAAGGCGTTGGGCATACCGAAGCACCCCGTGGTGCCCTGGCCCACTGGATTGTGATTGAAGATCAGAAGATCGCCAACTACCAACTGGTGGTGCCTTCTACCTGGAACGCTTCACCGCGCGACAAGGAAGGCAAGTCGTCGGCTTACGAGTCGGCTTTGAAAGACACGCCGATCGCCGACGAGCACAAGCCGATGGAGATCCTGCGGACCATCCACTCCTTTGACCCGTGCCTGGCCTGCGCCGTGCACCTGTATGACGAGGAAGGAAAGCATATCAGTAAAGTAAAAGTTCTTTAACCCCGGGTTATGCGAACACTCACACATCCGCACCTGCTGCGCCGGGTTTTTGTATGGGAGTTGCCCGTGCGCGTTTATCACTGGATCAATGCCGCGTGCATCCTGGTCCTCGTGGCCACCGGCTTCATCATCAGCGACCCGCCCGCTATTTTGTCCGGGAAAGAAGCGTACCAGAATTATTGGTTCGGCACTACGCGGTTCCTGCATTTTACCGCGTCGTACCTGTTCCTGTTCAACTTCCTTTTCCGGTTGTATTGGGGATTTGTTGGGAACAAGTATGCCAACTGGAATAACTTCATTCCCACCACCCGGAAATTCTGGAGTGATATCATGAACGTGCTGAAGACGGATATCTTCATGACACAGCGCGAGCCGGAAACTACCGTTGGCCACAACCGGCTGGCCGGTCTCACATACCTGTTTACGTTCTTCGCCTTTGGACTGCAATGCCTCACCGGCTTTGGGCTCTACGCCGCGATGAGCGACTGGTGGTTGCCCAACTTGTTCGGTTGGGTGGCCCCGCTGGTCGGTGGCGACTTTATGCTCCGCCAGATCCACCACTGGACCATGTGGTTCTTCATCCTGTTCACCATCATCCACGTGTACCTCGTGTTCTACCACGATTATGTGGAAGGCCGAGGTGAGCTGTCATCGATGGCCGGAGGATGGAAGTTTGTGGAGGAGGAAGTGTTTGATGAAGCCGACCAGGCACACGAGAAGAAATGAAGGGTGAACTGCTTATCCTGGGCATTGGTAATTACCTGATGGGTGATGAGGGAGTGGGCGTACAATTTGTGCGCTCACTTAACCCGGACTCCTGGCCCGCGGGCGTAAAGATCCTTGATGGCGGCACGGCGGGGTTCCGGTTGATGGAGGACCTCGAGAGTTACCGGAATGTAATCATGGTGGATGCTACGTTGGACGGTCGTCCCGCGGGAACCATCCGCCTCATCGAACCGAAGTTTGCTGCCGATTTCCCCAGCGCCATGAGTACGCACGAGATCGGGTTGAAAGACCTGGTGGAGGGCCTGGTGCTGCTGGATAAACTACCGCGGATTTATTTGTTCGTCGTTTCAATTGACCGGGTGCAGCCCTTGAGTATTGAACTTTCAACACCCGTCCAGTCCATTCTTCCGCAGCTCAGGGAGAAAGTGAAAGCGCTGGCGCTGGAGCTGGGTGTAAAAACAGGGGAGAGCAAGAGTCAAGCCTTGCCGGTGGATGCAATGACCTTCAGAGGCTAAGAAGGCGCGCCTTTGCAGTGCTAGCCGTGAATTTGTCTGAACTGTGATTATGTGATTTTGGCGCGTGGGCGTCCACGAGCAGCGCGGCGCAAAGCGGCTGCAAGTGCGGTGGGTGGCATGTGGGGCGGCTAGGCGCGGCGGGTGTCCGCTGCGCAGTGCTCGTGGGGTCTTTTTCTTTTGGTTACTTTTCTTTTGGACAAGCAAAAGAAAAGTGACAATCTGAGACAGGTGGGAATAAGTAGCGTCTTAAGCGGGTGTCATGGTGTTGAAGCGTCCGTTGGTCCGTGCGTCCCTGCCTGAGCGTCAGATGCTCATGCCGGACGACTAAGAATCAGGAAATCCGTTTGTCACCTGCTCTGTAACGGATCACCTCCGCCTTTTCAAGCGTAATCAGCCCGCCGGATCGATCTTGTTCAAACCATTGCTCCACGGTTCGGGTCAAGGCCCGGATTTTTTCTTCCGTGTCCACGATTTCGATGACGAGGGGAAGGTCGGTGGAGAGTTCAAGGAGTTTGGTGGTATGGACGTTGGAGTTGGCTCCAAACCCCATGATGCCCCGGGTCACGGTGGCGCCGGAGAGTCCCTGCCGTTTGGCTTCAAAGACGATCGCTTCGTAGAGCGGTTGTTTGCCGTGCTTGTCGGATTCGCCGATGAAGATGCGGAGCAGTTTGGCGTTGGGGTTGTTTTCCACGGTCAGAATAGTTTGGTGAGTGAAATGCCCAGGAAGGTGGCGGCCACGCCGACGAGGACGCTGGTCATCACGTACGTCAGGGCGGTGATGGTTTGGCCATCGCGGAGGAGGGCGAGGGTTTCGTGCGAGAACGCCGAGAAAGTGGTGAAGCCGCCGAGGACGCCGGTGGCGAGGAACAGGCGCCATCCTTCGCCGAGGTTACCGCGGTCGGTGAGACCGTAGACGAGGCCGATGAGGAAGCAGCCCATCACATTCACCGCCAGCGTGCCGTAGGGAAAGGTGGATAGGAACCGGGCCTGCACCCATTGTGAGAGCAAATACCGGGCAGCGCCGCCTATAAAACTTCCGGTTCCGATGGCGAGGAGTAGCTTCATGTGATGATTGAGCGGTTGCTTTCCTTTTTTCTCTGTTAGTTATTTCCGAAGCTCTTTGCTTCTAAAGTCTTGAAAGGTTTGGCCATCATAGCGATATACGCCCTCAGAGCCCAACCAAATACTTCCATCGTAAGATTCTAATATAGTGAAGAGTGGTCCCAGTTCGGGCTTTAGTATCGTTACAGTTGGCTCCTGGCTATCAATGGATTTCCCCTCATAGCGGGATAGTACCCAATTCCTTTCTGAAGGACTCACGGACGAAGTTGTCCAAATGTTCCCATTTCTGTCTTCGTAGAGGCAAAGAATGGATTTGCTGTTGAGATCCGTAAATGTATTGCCGTCATAACGAGTGCCACCGAGCCATATATTGCCCTTTCTGTCTTCGATAATGGTAAAGACATTTTTGAAAGGCTTGCCATTATCGGTGAATTGCAAAAAGGTTTTACCGTCATAAGTGAAGGTATTAAGCGTTGTGCCGAACCAAAACATTCCTTTTCTGTCTTGAAGAATAGAATTGACAGCAGAAGGCTGGCGTTCTGAAAAGGTTTTCCCTGCTCTATCCTCATGCATACCCATGGCATCGATTACATAGTTCCTAAACGACTTACCATCATAGCGACTTGCTCCGCCACTTCCGCCCAGCCAGATATTTCCTGATTTATCTTCATAGAGGCAACCAATCTCATTACTGATAAGCCCTTCCTTTGTGGTGAAATTTTGAAAAGTAGAACCATCATAGTAAAAGACTCCTGAACCGATCGAGCCGAACCAAAAATGGCCGTTGCTATCCTCCAACAGCGAAAAAAATCTAGCGGAGGTAACATTGCGCGTGACATTGGTAAAAGATTTTCCGTCATACTTATGAACACCCTCCCAGGAGGTTATCCAAATATTACCCTTCCTGTCCTGCTTGATTGTTCGCACCACACTGCTGGGTCCGTAGGAGACGACGACGTCTTTGACTTCAGAATTTGCATTGTTAATAGCCGCGTCCCCTTTGCTTTGTCGTTCGCAGGATGCGCTAAAAATAAGCAGGAGCAGCAAATGAAATGCGTGTTTCATGGAGCGGCGGGTACAATCATACACATTTCCGGATGCCGCTTCAATACCTGGTTGTCTAGACACAATATTTGTCAATCAGTTTTTGTTCTTCTCCATTTGCCCTGGCTTGTTTGGCAATGAACTTAAATACGGGGAACAGCCATGTAAATAATCCAGGGAGGTTCATGTCGCTCATGCACACGATGATGGCCGTATGCGTCAGGCTTTTGGGGATGGTATTGTTATCGGTAAGTCCGTCGCTCGCCAATCCATAGATTATCCGCAATGAATTTTCAAAGCCGGTGCGACCGGGTGTTAATCGGACATTGAATTTTATTTCTTGCTCGGTCGGATTAAAGAAACTGTGCAGCGTCATCGGGGGGACAGTATAGGTTTCTCCTGGTTTAAGTATTTTGGAATTATTCTTTCCCGGTTAACGCCCAACTCACCCTCCAGGGCGCTGAATGTTTCGGAATAGGTTTTGTGGTAATGAAGGGGATTACCTCCACCGGGCATCAACGTAATTTCCGCCTCGGTCATTTGCCCATTTGTTTCTTCGGGAGTCTTTAGAAAAGTGACCGTGTCTTTGATTATTGGATTGACGATGGTTCTTTTCATATTGATATTGTTTTACGGAGCGCGTTAGCCAGGGAAGTCCGGCCAGCTGAGCGCGTTCCTTCAAACGTTACTAATTTGAAATCAACTTGTTCAATTTACCACAACACCCGCAATTGTGAAAAAGCAAGTGTTGGACGCCAGTCCCTACCTTTTTGCGAAGTTTAAACTGAATGACATTTCAGTTAAGTCCGTCTCATACTTGCTAAGGACGTGTGTTGGAGCTGAGCAACTAATGACATATAATTTCTTTCCAGTCGGCTGAATTAGGTATAGCGTTGTTGTGAATTGAACTCTATTTTCTGTGTCTGTCATCTTATGCCACATTGCGGGTTTGTTGCCTATTTGCGTCATCCCATTGCCGAGGTTTTTATAGTTCTCAAAGCCAGGAGGCAGCTGAGCTACATAGTTATTAAATGACTCTTCTAGTGATGCGTACTCTGATTCAGTGACCGTGACATAGAATGTAGCCTCAATGGTAGAAGTGTTTTTGTTGACGATTGATGTGCTAGCATCCTTAAGTTTATACAGGGCCCAATCGCGTAACATTGTGACAGAGTAACCTCCGCTTTCATTTGTAATACGCTCACTATCTCGTTGTGCGCATGAAATTGTGTTGCCCAGGAGGGCGAAAATCAACAGACACTTGTATAAGTTCATTTGGTATTCAAGGTAATGGCATTGCGGCCAACAATCTAATGTACATAACTTTCCCAACCTGATCCGACTGACCCAATTGTAACCCAATATGGCGCGCGTTTGCAACGCCCGCCTGACCGCAGGAACTTCACACTGTTAGGCAGGACATGTCGGGCAGGCGTGCCGTGAGTGAACGTTTTTTGAAACAAGATAGTTGATAAGCGCCGCCCTCCAATTTGAACCAGCGATGGCATTCAGCGTGGTAGTCGGTGAGATTGTAAGGATTACCGTGCAACAGGGCATCAACGATCTTGCTGCATGCTGACCGACCTTGCTAGTATGTCGGAAAAGTATAAGTTTCGTGACCCTGCCGGGTTGTACTTCATCACATCGACTACAGTGGGATGGGTCGACGTATTTACGCGGCCTGACTTGGAGCATATAATTATGGAATCATTGCGATACTGTCAGCGGGAGAAGGGGCTCCTGATTCATGCGTGGTGCCTCATGCCCAACCATCTTCATATGATGGTGAGCACCGTCGGGGACCCGTTGGGGGACATCCTGCGTGATTTCAAGAAGTTCACCTCAAAGAGAGTGGCTTCGTGGGTGGAGGGGGAATTTGAAAGCCGCAGGGAGTGGATGTTGCCGGTTTTTAGGGAGAAAGCAGATGAGTTGGAGCGGGTGAAACGATACAAGGTGTGGCAGGATGTCAATCATCCCATTTTGTTAACGAAAGAGAAGTTTACAAGACAGAAGATGGATTACATTCACAACAACCCGGTGGCAGAGGAATTTGTTGGAGAGGCGGATCACTGGTTGTACAGCTCTGCGTGTGATTATTATGGAACCCGAAAGGAATTCCTGGAGATTGACTGCATCCGGTAGAAAGGGGGCTATGATGAACATGATTAACCACCTGACAACGCGCCATGGCTGTCGAATTTCTGTGCCGTCATTCGTACCTTCGTACGACGCTCGCGTCATGTCACGCGTTGCAAACGCGCGCCATAGGGGGTGGAATTTAAATTAGTGACTTACCACCACCCTTTTGAGTTCATTCTTATTACCTTTTGTAATCATTAAATAATATATCCCTTCCTTCAGATGTTTAGTATCAAGTACTAACTTAATACCTGGGTTTGATTGGCTTAGAGACATATCTCCGTCTTCATTAAATAACTTAATGTTCAGTAATTGCTTCTCTGAAGATATTGAATTCGTGTCAAGCTCTCTTATAGTTAACTGATCAGAGACTGGGTTGGGAGATACGCTGAAAACCATAGCATTAGAAAAGCTATTAAGCGCGCATGGCTGGCCACCTATGTTGTCAACTGCAACAAAACTTCTTCCTGTTGCAGTTGTACCACAGGCATTGCTAACTTCCAAGGATACAGTGAAATATCCAGCCCCCGGTGCCTGTACGTTAATAGTAGTTGCGTATGGATCTGTTACTATATCACAATTAGTACAACTCCAAAGTTGCGCGCCTATTCCCTGACCTTCTGTGGTTGGCATGTAACTTACACCAAACCATGCTGTAGCGCAAACCTCATAATAATATTCACCAGATTCAACCGAAACAATTGGAGTACCAACCCAAATAGTTTTATCCACTGTAGGTACATCACATGATAATGTTGCACGAATAGTTACTGAACCGCTTGCACTTCCAAGACGACTCGCTATGCCAGAAGAATTGATTGTTAGCACACTTGTGTTTAATGATGTCCATGTGACGGAAGTACTACTCGAATTTTGTATTGTGAATGTGCCTGAACTACAAATGAGATTGGGACCGTCGATGATAGGCTGAGTGTAAGGCGGTATATAATTTCCACTTGTAATCGATGAACCGCAAGTGAAATTAATGGAAACTCTGATTGGGTTAGAGTCAGCTGATGTGCCACTTGGCCTTAATGTGATTGAATTACCACTTTGGCTTACTAATGACCAGCTTTGAGGGTATGCCCAGCTATAACTACTTATGCAGCCAAGTGCAACATTTGTAGTTCCATAAAAAGTAACAGGCGTTATGTTGCAAGCTGAACTTCCCGTATATCCGGATTGTGGTCCAACCGTAGCAATGGGATTGGCTCCATTAAGTGAAATGGTAGCGGTTGCAGATTTTTCTGCGGAATTACAAAACGGTCCAGCTCCAACCAATGTGCCATAAACAGTAACATTACCAGGTTTCGCACAATCAATGGGAATGATAGTAATAAAGTTTGTTGGGGTGCCGAAAAAACCTGTTCTGTTCGTTCCTACTTCTTTCCAGCCGCTTGGTAATGTCCAAGCATAGGCGACCTCAGTAAGAGGGGGCTGAGCAATTCCACCGGTACCTAGCACAAACATACGAGGCACCATTAGTAACACTTGTGCTTTCGTGCAGTAATCAACGTTTATAGAACTGCCATAAGAATCCCACGCTTGATTTTTAACTGATAATATTAATTCACTTTTGCTTGATGCAACACCCTCATTTGGATTACCGCTTGTGCAACCGGAAAATGTTACAGTAATCGTAGATGTAGCTCCAGGTGTGTCATTCCATGTAACTGAAACATTTTGTTGATTATCAGCCCCATTAATAACGCCATTTGTAACAGTCCACTTAATTTTGCATGTGCCAAAATTACTGGGGATACTAACACTATATGATGTTGAACTACCGGGACACACTGTGCCAGACACTACAGATGTTGTGTTTTTTGTGATAGTTTGGCCAGACGCGCAAAATCCAAAGAAAATCAATGGAGTTACTGCAAGTAGTAAAAGATTGAGATGGTTTAAAAGTTTATTCATATAAGTTTGGTTTGCTAATTGATTATCTGCTATACCGAATTGCTAACGCCAATGATAAACTGTTGACAGTTAACCTATAATTGTTTTGCATGATTGAATTAGATAGGCCGTAGTTACCTTGAATCCTTATTACACAACTGAATTTCTCACTAAGAGAGAAAAAGTAGCCAACGCCTGCTAATGCATCAACAACCTGTTTTTCAAATCCATCTATGGTATCGATGCATGCACTGCCAACATATTGGCCATTTACGTAGGTCTCGCCAAATGCTAATGATTTGGTGAGATATGAGTATGAGAGACCAGAGAAGAGATGGAGGCGATTTGACTTTAAAAGGAAATAGGTGGGTACTAATGAAAAAGTTATATAGTTATTTTTCTGGTCAGCAATCGACTTCGAGTATGGTTGACCATAGCTGTCTAAAGTCACATAGCTTTCAAAATACTTCCTTTGTTCTAAAGAAAATCTGCCTTGTATTTCAAACCTTTTCTTCAAGGAATGAATTAGAATAATACCAATGATATATCCAGTCTTTTCCTTTGATTCATAAATTGTTTTGCCATTACTAGAATTAGAGATGAAAGTATCCCACCCTTTGTCATTTGGAAAATCTAAGGCCACACCGCCAAATGCCTCCACTTTGTCAATGAATCTTTTCGGCTCTGGTAAGTTTTCTGACGATTGTCCAAATAAGGTATATGTAGTAAGAAAAAAGACTGCGAAGTAAGTTTTAAAGAAAAGGCTTTTCATAATTTTTATCGAAGCGTATTTTTGTCAATAGTACTTTTCTACTACCTCGTTATTTATTGCTTGCATAAATAAGCTTGTTTTAATTCCTAATAATTTGATTGTAGGAGAAACTGCTATGAATATTTATTTTTTTAGTAAATTCTATGCTCATTTAGCGTCACTCTATGCTTTTTGCTTGCTTTGGTGTTGCGCGGGAATGTGTGGCAAGCAAAGTGCCAATGTTCGAAGCACCGAATCTGCCCACGGGGCATTAGGCGGAACAATCTAATATACATAAGTTTCCCAACCCGATCCGACTTGACCCGATTGTAACGTACCTTTGCAGGGTTCCAGATTTCATGGGAATTCGTAGCCTCATTGTTCTAGCCGCCCTTGTCGCCTGCGGCTGTTCCAGCAGCAGCTCGGACACCCCCGCACCCACGCCGCCCAATAACAATCCCCCGCCGGTTACTCCGTATGCCGACTTCATGCGGGGTGCCGACCTGTCGTTCCTCCCGGAGGTAGAGGCGGAGGGAACCACTTTTAAGAACGATGCGGATATTCAGAAAGATGTACTAACGATTCTCAAAGAGCGGGGATGCAACACCATCCGCTTGCGGCTTTGGCATACCCCGACAAACGCTCACAGTGCGTTGCCTGAAGTCGTCGCCATGGCTACCCGCGTAAAAGCAGCGGGCCTGAAAGTATACCTCGACATTCACTACTCCGACACCTGGGCCGATCCCGGCCACCAGGCAACACCAGCGGCGTGGCAAGGGCTTTCGCTTTCCGATCTGAAGGACAGTGTGTACTTGTACACCAAGAAAGTAATAGCCGCCGTACAGCCGAACTATGTCCAGATCGGCAACGAGGTGAATGGGGGTATGCTCTGGGAGACGGGTCGCATCGCCCAGCTGGGGAATTTCATCGCCTTGTTGAAAGAAGGATGCCACGCAGCACGAGAGGTGGCCCCATCTGCCAAGATCCTCATCCACTTTGCCGGCACCTCCTCGGCCGATTGGTTCTTCACGCAATTGAAAACCAATTCCGTGGACTACGACCTCATGGCCATTTCGTACTACCCGATGTGGCACGGCTTCAGCCTCGCCGACCTCAAAACTCAAATCGACGCATTGATCGCAGCCAACAGCAAACCTCTCCTCATCGCGGAAACGGCGTACCCGTTTACCCTCGGCTACAATGACTTCACCAACAACATTCTCGGCAACAGCTCGCAGTTAATCCCCGGCCTTGTTGAAGCAAAATTCAAAAGGTGCCGGTTTCTGCTACTGGGGTGCGGAATGGGTGGCCTTCCGCGGCCCGACCGCAACCAATGGTTCAACCGCAGAGAACATGGCACTCTTCAGTTTTATCAACAAGGAGTTGCCGGCAACGGCTGTCTTCGCTGATCCTTAGGGGAGCCTATTTCACCCACGTCCGCTGAACTTTCCAAACTTTCAAGTTTGTAATCCCGGAAGGTTTGGTGGAGTTGATGTTCAAGGTCTCATACGGCTGGGTAGGAAAAACCTGGCAGGTCATCCAGCACATACCGTCGTTGACGACTACCTCCACCGACGACTGGTCAACAATTAATTGAAGGCGCCGCACCGGGTTGGTGAGCGGCATGACCTGAACCTGGCGGGCAAATGCAGGACTGAAATCCACCTTGCCGGATTTGCCCCGGTCGATTTGCAGCTGGTTGTCTCTGCACGCAATGCTCAGTATTTCTCCGGCAGAATTGGAGAGCGACAAGTCAAATGAATTCGTCGTGTCCGGAATTTCAAATTCAATGAGAGACGAAGCAAGCGGGAGCCCGGATTTTGGCAATTCTCCTGCCTCCTTGGCCGTAAAGAGGGGCGAGGTGAGTGATTGGAACTGGGCGGGGATGGCTTGCCGGAGGGTATAAGAATCTCCTTCCTTCACCAATTGCAATTCCCGCGGAAGATTCATCGCGCTGCGCCATACAGCAGTAGGAGTTCTTGTGGCGTATTCCCAATTGCTCATCCAACCTTGCAGAATGCGCTTGCCGTCAGGGACATTTCCAAAGGTGACCGCCGCGTAAAAGTCCATTCCGTAATCAAACCACTGCGATGAGGTGATGGGCGTGAATGTTTTGCCATCGAAGTCGCCAAGAAAATACCGGGTGGCTGATCCGCCGTTGGGACCGTTCTTGTTCTGGCTCAGGATCATCACCCATTTTTCTTCGTCACCTGCTTTCAACGGGAAGAGGTCGGGGCATTCCCATACGCCATACTCTTCCTTAACGGGCGGAATGAATTCACTGTCCAGCTGCCAGCTCTTCAGATCGGCCGAGGAATAGATCTTGATCCGGTCGCCTACGGCCAGTGTGAGTGTCCAGCGTCCTAAGATGGTGTTCCAGAAAACTTTGGGATCCCGAAAATCTTGCTCCCCGGAATTATTCAGCACGGGGTTTCCCTTGTACTTCGTCCATGTCTTTCCTTCATCCAGGCTGTAGGCGATCCCCTGGCTCTCGGTGTTCTTGCGGCCTGCCTTCCAGATTTCGTCATTGTGGTAAGTGAAAATGGCGACCATGGCGTTGGGTCCGAACCCCGCCGTGTTGTTTTGATCGATCACCGCGCTGCCCGAAAAAATCCAACCGAGGCTGTCCGGGTAGAGCGCGATGGGAAGGTGTTGCCAACGCAGCAAGTCGGTACTCTCCGCATGACCCCAGTGCATCGGGCCCCAAACGGTGCTGTCGGGGTAGTACTGGTAGAACAGGTGGTACTTGCCATTGTAATAAACCAATCCGTTGGGATCGTTCATCCAGTGGGCCTCGGGCGAAAAATGAAAGCCGGGTCGCCACGGTTCGTCGTAGTACCCGGTGTTTTGTTCTTTCTGAACAGCACAACTTAGCAGGAGGGCCCCGGCGAGGAGCGGCAGTAGGATGAAGCGTTGACAAATCATGATAGGCTTGGTGATTTATGGATGCCTGCAATGAATCAATATAAAGATAGTGGGTGAAGTGGAATTCAACAGGTATTCAGCGCCGAATGCCATCCTGGGGTATGACGTAAATAAAGAAACAATTTCTTTGGAGCCTTATATTATAACGTAATATTACGTTATGTTTGTGGAATGGGAATCACCAAGTCAGCGTTGTTTAAGAAGCGCCAAAACCGTATGGCGAACCTGGCCAAGGCGTTTGACCATCCGGCGCGGGTAGCCATCATTGAATACTTGCTGACCCATGAAACGTGCATTTGCAACGAACTCGTCGATGAGCTACCCTTATCCCAATCTACCATCACCCAGCACCTGAAGGAGTTGAAGCGCGTTGGTATCATCAAGGGTGAGGTGGAAGGCCCAAAGGTCAACTATTGCATTGACAGTCGGGTATGGGAAGAAGCCAGGGATATCTTCCTGAACCTGTTTACCCGGCATGCCCGGAAAAATGATTGTTGCTGATATTTTTTTCTTCAAGACTAACGTAATATTACGATATACTAATATAATCCCTCCCGATCCGATGATGATGAACCCCACCGATCTGCTTAATCCCCTTGCCTTGACCGTCGAGAAGCTGGTGCATGAATTTGATCAAATCCCTTCCTCTCGGAAAGAACGGCTCACCCAACTATCCCGCTTCGTAGACGGCAATGCCCGGTCCGGAAAACCATCCCAGTTGAATTTTATTTGCACCCATAATTCAAGACGTAGTCATATTGCCCAGCTTTGGGCTTTGGTTGCTGCGCATTACTTCGGGATACCGGGTATTCGGTGTTACTCCGGGGGAACGGAAGCAACATCCTTCAATCCAAGGGCGGTGCGCGCCATGCAGGGAGCGGGTTTTTCGATACGTGTCAATAAACAAGGGGAGAGCCCCGTCTACGAAGTACAATACGCCAACACGGCAGACCCGGTGCTTGTGTTCTCCAAAACCTACGATGATCCAGTGAACCCGACGCGGGACTTTGCCGCCATCATGACCTGCTCACATGCCGACCAGAATTGCCCGGTAGTCATTGGGGCCACGGCCCGCATTGCGCTTACTTATGATGACCCCAAGGATTTTGACGGTACGCCGCAAGAGGAGGCAAAGTACAAGGAGCGGGTCGAAGAAATTGGCCGGGAGTTGCTCTACGCTTTTTCCATCGTGAAACCCCAGGCGAAATGACCCCTCAGCCAAAACTGGGTTTCCTCGACCGCTACCTGACGCTGTGGATCTTCATCGCCATGATCGTCGGCGTCCTGGCGGGAAATTTCTTTCCCATCCAGGAGTGGATGCACCTCTTCCAGGCAGGCACCACCAACTTGCTCATCGCGGCAGGACTTATCATCATGATGTACCCGCCCCTGGCCAAAGTGCGTTATGAGCACCTCGGCAAAGTCTTCAGCAACGTGAAAGTGATCACCCTTTCACTGATCCTGAATTGGCTCGTTGGCCCCGTACTCATGTTCATCCTGGCCATCCTCTTCTTGCGCGACAAGCCCGATTACATGACGGGCTTAATCCTGATCGGCCTTGCCCGGTGCATTGCCATGGTGCTGGTATGGAACGACCTGGCGAAAGGCGACAAAGAATATGCGGCGGGCCTGGTGGCTTTGAACAGTATCTTCCAGGTGATCTTCTACAGTTTGTTTGCGTGGCTGTTCATCACGTTTCTCCCGCCTTACGTCGGCTTGGCCGGAATCACGGTGCACGTGAGCATGCGGGATGTGGCGGAAAGTGTGTTTCTCTACCTCGGTGTTCCTTTTATCGCCGGCTTCCTCACGCGTTATTATTTCATAAGAACCAAAGGAGAATACTGGTACGTTCAGCAGGTAGTTCCAAAAATCAGTCCCCTCACCCTGATCGCCCTGCTATTTACCATCGTGGTGATGTTCAGCTTCAAAGGCAAAATGATTGTCGACATCCCCTGGGATGTGGTGCGCATTGCCATACCCCTAGTCCTCTATTTCATCATCATGTTTGTCCTGAGTTTCGTGTTGGCCCGGAAGCTCGACGCGAATTATGCGGAGAATGCTTCGGTGTCGTTTACAGCTACGGGCAACAACTTTGAGCTGGCCATCGCCGTTGCCGTGGGCGTCTTCGGCATCAACTCTGGCCAGGCGTTTGTCGGCGTAATCGGCCCTTTGATTGAAGTGCCTGCATTGATCCTCCTGGTGAACCTTGCCTTTTGGTTTCAGCGCCGGTGGTATGCGGACGCCGCTTGAGGGTAAGCGAATTATTTATTTCGCAGTGCCAGGATCATTTCCTCATTGAAGCCTGGCTGCCCCGCGCGTTGAACAAGTTCACCTACCGGGATCAAGCCGGCAAGCCGTCGGAAGAGTACACTGTAGTTCACATAACTGCCCCGATCCGGGTCCTGGATAATCTGTATCAGCGCTTCGTTCGTCAGGCTCATGTCTGCGTGGGCCAACTGCCCGGCGGCGTAAATCGCAAACCCTTCAAAGAACCAAATCGGCCCCATGGCCTCTTCGTTGCCGCCGAGGATACGAATGTGGAGGCGATGAGCCATCTCGTGCGCGAGCAGCATGGAGAAAGAGTGTGCTTCTTTTCCCTCGGGGTATACCTGTGCGTAGAAGGCGGGAGACATGGTTATCAGAATCCTCTTTTCGAGGGCGGCGCAATACGTATCGGGCAGCGCGGTGGTCGTGTCTTCCTGTAGGAGTTTCAACAACGTCTTATTGAACATCAACTTGTCATCGAGGATCATGACACTGTCCATGAATTCATCACGGGTGTGGGCTTGCCAGCCATTTTGTTCCGCGAAAGCGCGGAGAATTTCCCTGGCCGAATCAACGGACTGCTGCAGTTGCGCCCGGCTCGCTTCAAGAGAAGGAGCCAGGATCAGCGGTATTTTCTGCGCCTGTGCTGAGTCAAGTTGTGACTTCGGTGTACACGCAGCTACAGCGGAGAGGATCAACCCCAGGAGAAAAATGCGCATGAAGAATCAGTCAACTACTTTGATGGTGGTGGTTCCTTTGAGCCCTGTGCCGGAAAGCCCCAACTTCACTTCACCCTTTTGCCCGCCCGAAAGAATAACCATCGCCTTGCCGTAGAACAATTTGACTTTATTTCCCTGGAATGGAACCAGCGATTGCGGATCGCCGTTGCCAACGCCGGCAATCTGCGCAGGGCCGGTCAGCGTAATGTCAAGTGAGTTATTGGCCAGGGGGCATGGGTTGCCATTCTTGTCGATGGCTTCTACCAGTACATAAGAGAGATCCTCACCTCCGGCCTTGATGCTCACACGATCGGGTGTGAGCCGCAGGGAAACTGGGTCACCCGCTGTGCGCAGGGTGACTTCTCCAATCTTCACACCTTCTTTGTAGGCGATCGCCTTCAGCTCACCGGGTTGATAAGTAACGTCTTCCCAAATCAATCGAAACCGCTCAGTGGATTTCATCGATTTGGGATTCTTGCACCGTTGCCCCATGGATTTCCCATTGAGAAATAATTCCGCGCAGTCGCCATTGGTGTACACCATCACGGGCACTTTCCCGATGTCGGCCTTCCAGTTCCAGTGGGGAAGAATATGAATGGTGTTTTCTTCCGGCTTCCAGTAGCTCTTGTACAAATAGTACCGGTCTTTCGGAATGCCGCACATATCGACAATGCCGAAGTAAGAACCCCGCGCGGCTTCTTTGTCGGTGAACCCCATGTTCTTTACTTCCTGGTTGGTGTACGGAGTGGGCTCCCCGAGGTAGTCAAAGCCGGTCCACACAAACTCGCCCGCGATGTAAGGCTCATCCTGTTGCCACATGAAATCATCGTCGGCGATCTCGGCCCAGTCGGGTGCATTGAGATCATAGGAACTGACTTGCAACGACTTGGTAAAATCAGTCTTCGCTTTGGGCAGCGGTAGCTCGTAGAATCCCCGTGTGCTTACGGTGGATGCCGATTCGCTGATGATTACCGATTTTCCAGGTTCCAATTGGCGGGCAAGGGCATAGCGGCGACCGTAGTTCCAGCTGTGCACATCGTAGTAATCAAAATGGCGCAGGCTGGCGCTGGGCTGGTTGTCGCAGACGAGGGTGACGGGCCGAGTCATGTCGTACTTGCGCACGTAGTTCACCATCGATTGCAGTTTGGCAAACCCGCCATTTATGTTGTACTGTACATCGCCGATCTCGTTGCCCACGCTCCACAAAAAGATTGAAGGGTGGTTGCGGTCGCGTGTGATCCAGTTCTTTACATTCCGCTGGGCAAATTCGTCGAAGCTGGCGTCCTGAGCCAGGTCGGCTTTCCCATCATACTTGTCGAAGATCTCTTCGAAGACGAGGATACCCATACGGTCGCAGAGTTCAAGCACTTCGGGCGCCGGTACATTGTGGCTGGTCCGAATAGCATTCGCGCCCATGGCTTTCATGATTTCGAGCTGTCGCTCCATGGCCCGGGTATTGAACGCCGCACCCAGGGGCCCATGATCGTGATGGAGATTAACTCCTTTCAGCTGTACGCGACGATCGTTGAGGTAGAATCCCTTGTCCGCTGTAAAATAAATCGTTCGGATGCCAAAAGGCGTGATCGACACATCCGCCACTTTGTCTCCGCGATAAATGGTGGTGCGCACCTGGTAAAGTGCCGGATGATCGATGTCCCAGCGCGTGGGATTGGATAACGTGATGGTGACTTCGTTCTCAGCAGTTTTTCCGGCGTTGATGGAAAGTTTTGCTTCCTTCTTTGTCATTTCGATGCCGGATGGATTCAGAATAGCGTATTCAATCCTTGCCTCTTCGGCGCTGTTGCTGTAGTTGTTCACCGTCGTGGCCACGCGCACATCGGCATAATGCGGTTTAATGATAGGAGTTGTCACGGACGTGCCCCACAGGGCCGTGTGCACCTGATCAGCAACGATCATCTGCACTTTCCGGTAGATGCCCGCGCCCGGGTACCAACGGCTGTCGTGCTGCCGGGTATCGACATGCACAGCCACTACATTTTTTTGCCCGTACTGAACGAGTTTGGTAATATCCAGGTAGAAGGAATTGTATCCATAATCCCAGCTGCCAGCGAGTTGACCGTTGACATATACTTTGGGTGAAGCCATCACGCCATCGAAAACCAGGTAGATCGTCTTACCGGCGTAGGAGGAAGGAATCTCAAGTGATCGGCGGTACCAGCCTTCACCTTTCCAGGGCAGTTTTCCGGTGTTGCCATCACCGTCGGGAATTGACGGACCGGCAATGGCCCAGTCGTGGGGGATGGTCACCGTCGGCCAATTGCTATCGTTGAAATCCGCGCCTTGTGCAGCCGTCTGATCACCTGGGTAGAATTTCCACCCATGCGAGAGTGTAAGGGTGGAACGTTGGGCGACAGCCTGAAAACGACCATCAACAGCAGAGCGCCAAGGATATGATTTTTCATCCCGCTAAACTACGGATGAATCGCGTTGATTGGAATACGTTTGATATTCTCCTTGCGCGCGGCTACCGGATAACCAGGCGGGACGAAGTCTGACCTCCGTTGTGCAACACGGTAACGATGTACACTCCGGAGGGCAATCCTGCTCGTTGGACTTGGATCTCGGGGGAAAGGGACTTGCCCGTGGAGAATTCAGCAAGGTAAACCACTCTTCCGAGAAGGTCTGAGACACGGACCGCCACACGTTCGTCAGCGCTGACTCCATTTAGAAGAAGGTTGAACTGATCGCCCGAGGCAGGATTCGGATAGACCACGAAAGTGGGTTGCCCCGTCGAATTCAGTTCCACTGAAACAACCTTTGAATAGTGAACCGCTTGGTCAAAGTCAGTTTGCTTCAGCCGGTAGTATGACCTGCCGTAGAACGGTTTTTCATCCACGAAAGTGTATGTAGTCTCGCCCGCTTTGGTTCCCTGCCCTTCGACGCGTGCAAAGGCAACAAAGGAAGTTCCGTCGGGTGAGCGTTCAAGGTCATAATAGTCGTTGTTCAGTTCGGAAGCTGTAACCCAACGCAATTCAACCCGGGTTCCGGTGGGTCGTGCCTCGAAAGACTTCAACTCGATGGGCAGGGGGTTAGCACCACCCGTGGAGTTGCCAATCGTCATGATGCTGAAGGTATTGAACGCATTGGAGGTGATTGTCCCGGAGCCTGCGGCCGATCCGGTTCCACCAACGTCAAACCAAACGGTTCCCGCGCCATTGGTTTTCACCACGCGGAGGTTGGCCGGATCAGTGACACCATCTGAACTGCCGATCCCATAATAGAGTGTGGCCGTTGCGGTGGTCAGGTTGGCAACCGCTGACCGGTTCACGCTCCAATAACGTACGCCCGATACGCGGTCGATGGTACCGGGCAAGGTGTAGCCCAGCGCAGCGGCTGATGCGTTGAAGTGTTCGACATTATAGGTCACGTTCGTAGCATCGGAATGTGTAACATTCAGTACAATCGGCCGGTAAGTACCGCTTTTGCCGATCGGGAAATTCAGGGTGGTGGGTGTGCTCGATCCAAGGTCGATCGACATGGGTCCATCCACGAAGGTGCTCGCGCTTCCGATATTGACAGTGCTTCCGTTGGCCAGTGCCAGGTAGTTGGCCCCGGTGGTTTGAACGACGCCCGCGGTAAGGGTAAGGTTGCCCAGGATATTAGCCAGGCCTCCCATGGTAAAATCAGTGGCAAAACCGCTGGGGTTTAATGATAGGAGTTGTCACGGACGTGCCCCACAGGGCCGTGTGCACCTGATCAGCAACGATCATCTGCACTTTCCGGTAGATGCCCGCGCCCGGGTACCAACGGCTGTCGTGCTGCCGGGTATCGACATGCACAGCCACTACATTTTTTTGCCCGTACTGAACGAGTTTGGTAATATCCAGGTAGAAGGAATTGTATCCATAATCCCAGCTGCCAGCGAGTTGACCGTTGACATATACTTTGGGTGAAGCCATCACGCCATCGAAAACCAGGTAGATCGTCTTACCGGCGTAGGAGGAAGGAATCTCAAGTGATCGGCGGTACCAGCCTTCACCTTTCCAGGGCAGTTTTCCGGTGTTGCCATCACCGTCGGGAATTGACGGACCGGCAATGGCCCAGTCGTGGGGGATGGTCACCGTCAGCCAATTGCTATCGTTGAAATCCGCGCCTTGTGCAGCCGTCTGATCACCTGGGTAGAATTTCCACCCATGCGAGAGTGTAAGGGTGGAACGTTGGGCGACAGCCTGAAAAACGACCATCAACAGCAGAGCGCCAAGGATATGATTTTTCATCCCGCTAAACTACGGATGAATCGCGTTGATTGGAATACGTTTGATATTCTCCTTGCGCGCGGCTACCGGATAACCAGGCGGGACGAAGTCTGACCTCCGTTGTGCAACACGGTAACGATGTACACTCCGGAGGGCAATCCTGCTCGTTGGACTTGGATCTCGGGGGAAAGGGACTTGCCTGTTGAGAATTCAGCAAGGTAAACCACTCTTCCGAGAAGGTCTGAGACACGGACCGCCACACGTTCGTCAGAGCTGACTCCATTTAGAAGAAGGTTGAACTGATCGCCCGAGGCAGGATTCGGATAGACCACGAAAGTGGGTTGCCCCGTCGAATTCAGTTCCACTGAAACAACCTTTGAATAGTGAACCGCTTGGTCAAAGTCAGTTTGCTTCAGCCGGTAGTATGACCTGCCGTAGAACGGTTTTTCATCCACGAAAGTGTATGTAGTCTCGCCCGCTTTGGTTCCCTGCCCTTCGACGCGTGCAAAGGCAACAAAGGAAGTTCCGTCGGGTGAGCGTTCAAGGTCATAATAGTCGTTGTTCAGTTCGGAAGCTGTAACCCAACGCAATTCAACCCGGGTTCCGGTGGGTCGTGCCTCGAAAGACTTCAACTCGATGGGCAGGGGGTTAGCACCGCCCGTGGAGTTGCCAATCGTCATGATGCTGAAGGTATTGAACGCATTGGAGGTGATTGTCCCGGAGCCTGCGGCCGATCCGGTTCCACCCACGTCAAACCACACGGTTCCTGCGCCATTGGTTTTCACCACGCGGAGGTTGGCGGGATCAGTGACACCATCCGAACTGCCGATCCCATAATAGAGTGTGGCTGTTGCGGTGGTCAGGTTGGCAACCGCCGACCGGTTCACGCTCCAATAGCGTACGCCCGATACGCGGTCGATGGTACCGGGCAAGGTGTAGCCCAGCGCAGCGGCTGATGCGTTGAAGTGTTCGACATTATAGGTCACGTTCGTGGCATCGGAATGTGTAACATTCAGTATAATAGGCCGGTAAGTACCGCTTTTGCCGATCGGAAAATTCAACGTGGTGGGTGTACTCGATCCGAGGTCGATGGTCATGGGTCCATCCACGAATGTGCTGGTGCTTCCGATGTTGACAGTGCTTCCGCTGGCCAGGGCCAGGTAGTTGGCGCCGGTGGTTTGTTGTTGATGACAACGTTCCGGTACGTTACCGCATCACCGCCCGAGCCTGCTGATCCGGGAATGATCTGCTGGTTGCCGGTGGCATTGAATGTCAATGTTGCCGTGTTGTTGAAAGTAAGCATCCCAAAAGGGGTACCGCCGCGAAGGATATTCCGCTTGATGCTCATCGTAGAGCTGTTGTTGAAAACCAGCTCGGTAAGCAAGGCGGCACCTGAAGTAAATGTCAGGTCGCGGCCTACCGTGAGCCCGGTGGTGTTGTTGAAGGTCAAGCCTGTTTTAGGTCCGCCGGAGTTCGTCAGCGTCAAGTCACGCCCCACAGTCAGCGTGGAGGCGTTGCTGAAGGTCAGGCTGTTGGTGGCTATGGTGCCGGCAGAACTGGTCAATAATAGATCCTGACCGGCGGACAAGGTGCCGCTGGTGACATTGACCTGGATAGCACCCGTACCGCCGCTGCGGGTGAGGGTTAAATTGTTGGCCACCTGAAACGCACCGTTATTTTGAATGGTGGTGGTCACCGAGTTGTTCGAGGAGTTGTTGATGGATGCCTTCCCGTTAATTTGAAGCGTACCGTTGTCGATCGTCAGCGACGTGTTGGCTCCGCTGCTGGAGAGGTTAACCTCGGCCACTTGTGGGTTACCCCCGCTGACGGTCACGGCATTATCCTGGATGTTGGCAATGCTGCCCACGGTGGGTGGTGTAGCCGCTATCGCGCCACCATACCCGATGGTCGACCAGGTGGAATTGACACTCCAGTCACCATTCGCGCGTGAATAAAACACCGTAGGTTCCACGTTGGTGATGCACAATTTGAACGTACCGCGGTATCCCGTGCCCGTCAGGTTGTCAACGGATATGTAATACGTGTTGCCTACCACCAGCGTGTTGTACGTTAAGGTCAGGTCATTGTACTGCCCGGCCCGGTTTACGGAAGCGAGGCCGGTGGTACCGTTGCTGGCCCACAGGGCAACGTAGGGATATTGCAGGGTTCCTTCCGGAGCGCCGGTCTTTAACTGGATGGTCGTGGAAGTGTACAAGGCGGTGAACTTGAACCACCGGTTGTAGTTCGGGCCGCTGTCCCATAAAGCGCCTTTATTCTTGTCGGCCGTGGCGTTGACCGTGGTGTAGGCGCCATCCGCCGAACACCAGTTGTTGAGGTCGGTCAGCGTAATGGCCCCCTCGTAGTAGTTATAGTCAGGAACATCACTGAGGCACAGCTTGAAAGTGCCGCGATACCCGGTACCGGTGAGGTTATCTACCGAAATGAAATAGGTTACTCCGGGTATTAACCCCATGTAATCGACTTCAATGTCTGTGTATTGTCCATTCCGGTTCACGGAAGTGAGTTCCGTGGTTCCGTTGGTGGACCATAGGGCGAGGTAGGGATATTGCAAGGTGCCTTCTGATCCGCCGGTCAGCAATTGAACTTTCATGTAGGTGGTCGTGGCGATGAACTTGAACCAGCGGTTGTAGTTCGGCCCGCTGTCCCACGTGCTTCCTTTGTTTTTATCGGCCGTGGCGTCGACGGTGGTATAGGCGCCATCCAGCGAACAGCCGTTGATGAGGCTGGATACATCGGTGGCCCCTTCGTAATAGTTGTTACCCACTCCATCGGAAAGACAAAGTTTGAACGTGCCGCGGTAGCCGGTTCCGGTGAGGTTGTCAACCGAGATATAACCACATAGCGAGGTAGGGGTATTGCAGCGTGCCTTCGGGTGCTCCTGTTTTGAGTTGCACCTTCATGTAGTTGGTGGTGGCGGTAAACTTGAACCACCGGTTGTAATTCGGGCCGCTGTCCCAGTTGGTGCCTTTGTTTTTGTCGGCGGTCGCATACACAGTTGAATACGCAGCATCCGCGGAACAAGTATTGATCAACCCCGAAACATCTGTGGCGCCTTCGTAGAAGTTGTTGCCCACCACATCGCTTAGACAAAGCTTGAACGTACCCCGATAGCCCAACCCCGTGAGGTTGTCCACCGATATATAATAGACTGTTCCCGGAGTGAGTCCATAATAATCTACTTCCAGGTCGGTGAATTGACCGTTTCGGTTCATAGAGGCCAATTCTGTAGTACCGTTTGTGGCCCACAAAGCCACGTAGGGATACTGCAGGGTCCCTTCGGGCGCCCCGGTATTCAACTGCACCTTCATGTAGTTGGTCGTGGCTGTGAATTTGAACCACACATTGTAATTAGGGCCACTATCCCATTGGCTGCCTTTGTTAAGGTCTGCGGTTGCGTTGACCGTGGTGTAGGCGGCATTGGCAGAGCATCCCCCGATTAGTCCGGTGATATCGGTGGCGGAGGCGTAATTGTCGTTGGCGGGCTGGGCCCACGCCTGGGCAAAAAACACAATGGAAGCAAGCAGCAGAATGAACTTCCTCATGTGGGCGTGCGGGGTTGGTTTACGGCAATTCCCAAAGATAATAATAGGTTTGTAGGTAGCCTATCGTGCCAGTTAAATGGGCTTCCCCTCCCAGGGGTAACCCGTTTGTAACATTTTGTCACCACCCATGAGATACTTCGAATGAACTGTTACTTTGTTAGGCTGATTTCGTTATTGGGTAATGAATCTCAACCCCGACCGGTATGCTTCGCAACTACATTGTCATCGCCCTCCGCAACATCCTCAAGTACAAAGGCTATTCCGTAATCAACGTCATGGGCCTGGCCCTGGGGATGGCCATCTTCTTCCTGACGCTGAGCCTGGTTTATTTCGAACTGAGCTATGACCGCTTTCACACCAAGGCCGAACATATCTACCGCGTTCACCAGAAGTTCAACGACGGGGGCACCACCGCCGATATTTCGTTCCCGATCAAACAGGCGCTGGTCGACGACTACCCCCAAATCCAGGAGGCCACCAGCTTTGCCTTCGCCGGCGGCGACCGCGGACGGGTCGGCAACCGCAACCTGTTCGTGAACGGCATCTTCTTTGTCGACACCTCCTTTTTCAACCTGTTCGATATTCCCTTCGTCAAAGGCAGCAAGGACGAAGCCCAGCTGAAATTTTCCACGCAAACCAATGACGCCCTCATCACGCCAGAAGAAGCCAAGAATCTTTTCGGCGAGGAAGATCCCGTGGGCAAGACGTTTACTTTGCTGGAAACGAATCAAAGCTACACCGTGCTCGGCGTGGTGAGCCGCATGCCCAGGAACTCGCATTTCAACTACGGTGTATTGCTCCCCATTTACAACCACCCCCGGCGCAAGGAGGTTGAAAACAACTGGAACAACCCCGTGGTGCACACTTATGTCTATATCCCCGATGAAGCGGGAGCGGAGGCGTTCAACGAAAAGGAGCTGGACAATTTCATCAAAAAACATTTCCCGGTGGCTTACGGGGGCGAGAACGCGCACCTGCCGGTCATCAAAATGACGGACATCCACCTCAACTCAAACCTGTACTACGAGTTGGGTCAAAACTCCAGTGTCATCTATGTGACGGCTGTATCCTCCGTCGGTTTTCTTATCCTGATACTCGCCTCGATCAACTTCATGAACCTGACTACCGCGCGCTCAATTCGACGTGCCCGTGAAGTGGGTCTTCGCAAAACATTGGGGGCACACAAGACTTCGCTGGTAGCTCAGTTCCTGGGAGAATCGATTGTGCTGAGCCTGATCTCCATTATCGTGGGGGCGGGATTAGCCTATCTGCTCCTGCCGGTGTTCAATGCCAACCTCGATCAAAGCCTGGAAATTGACTTCCTCTCGATGCGGTCCATTGCGAGCCTCCTGGCCATCAGCCTTTTCATCGGGGTTCTGTCAGGGATCTATCCCGCTTTTTTCCTGGCGGCCTACAAGCCGGTGCTCACCCTGAAGAGCAGCCAGGGTCCTACCGACAGATTATTTGTCCGCAAAGGATTGGTGATATTTCAGTTCATCGTCGTTACGACACTGCTCATCGGTATCATCACGCTGAACAAGCAGTTGTCCTACATGAATAACAAGGACATGGGCTACAACCCCGAGGGGCTGGTGTACCTGCGCTCGTCCGATAAGATGCGCCAGGAGAATAACAACTATCAGAGCTTCATCACGGAAGTGGACAATCTTCCGGGCGTGCAATACATGGCCGGGGTGGCGGGCGGTTCTTATGAGACCGTACAATATGAAGGAATGCCGGTGACCGAACGCAAGGGGGCCATCATCATGAACACGGGTCCCGATTACGCCCTAACCATGGGTATTCCCCTGGTGGCAGGACGTTTCCCTTCCCGCGACATCCTCACGGACAAGCACACGATTCTCCTGAATGAAACGGCGGTGGGCGATTACGGCTGGACGCCAACGGACGCCATCGGCAAAGAGGTGAAGCTTTATGAAGGAGATAGCGCCTATACGGTGATCGGGGTATTGAAAGATTTCCATATGGAACCGCTCACCGTCAAAATCCAGGCGATCGGTTTTGTAACCACCATGCTGAATAATTTCGGGTATACCGCCCTGCGGCTGACGGGCGAGAACCGAAAGGCCACTGAAGATGCCATTATCACCGCGTGGAAGCGTTACGATGATGGCTGGCCCTTCGAGCTCTGGCATGAAACGGACGGCCGCGAAAACCAGAATTCCGAGTTCCGTAAACTGGGCACCATGATGCAGGAACTGACCTATGTGGGAATCTTTATCGCGTGCATCGGCTTGTTCGGCCTCGCGACTTTCTCCGCGGAACGACGCACGAAGGAAATCGGGGTCAGGAAGGTACACGGCGCCTCGGTGGGCAGCATCTGGAAACTGATGGTCGTTGAATTCGCCAACATCGTGATCCTCGCCTCACTCGTGGGTGTGGCGGCAGGTTACTATGAAGTGAAGTTGATCCTCCAGAACTTTGCCTACCGCACTGAGATTGGATTTGATGTATACGCCCTGGCGGTCATCGCCGCCATTTCGATTGCGGTCATCACCGTGAGCTACCAGGCGATCAAGTCAGCAAAGTCGAATCCGGTCAACAGCCTGCGCGCGGAGTAATTTGAAGATTTGAAGATTTGATAATTTGAAGATGGGGGAGGTAAGGCGGCACCTTATTTTGTGCCCTTCATCTTCTCTAGCAGTTCGGTTCTAAGTTGAGTGGCGCGGGGGTTGGACGCCATGGACGTGTCTGATTTCAGGAGCGCATCCAGGCTGTCGAGGGATTGCTTGTATTGGCCCATCTTCTCCAGTGTGCGCACGCGGTACCAGCGCATGCCGGAATCATTGTTTGTATTGATGAACGCGATCATCTGGAGGTTTTCCTGGTGCATGTTGGCATCGTTGAGCAGGTTCCATAGAATGCGATATTGGTTGTTGTCGTAATAGTATTTTGAGGTATCCGCGCTGTTTAGCAGGCGCTCACGGGTGGCAATCATTTTCGCGTGACCACCGGTTTGGTAGGCGGCAAACAACGTGTCGGAAAGACTCAGCTTGGGTTCGTTCACTTTCTTCATGATGTACTTGGTATACACCAGGGTGGCATTGGGCGGGATGTCAGAACCAACTCCTTTTTCACCGTACGCGATGGCGGGAGGGAGAATCGCAACGATTTCATCGCCCTCGCGTAGTTTCATGGTTACTTCCGTAAAGCCTTTGATCATCCGGTCTTTGTTCGCCACAAAGGCAAACGATGAATCGGGCGGGCCGTTCGTGTTCCAGATTTCCTTGCCGTTGACGCTGAGAGCCAGGTAAGTCCACACTTTTGAGCCGGTCTCTACTGGGCGACCGGTTCCAATTTTTGTGTAAACGTATTTCAACCCTGACTCAGTGGTGATGGTATCGCCAACCACAATGGCGCCGTCATTCTTGGGCGTGGTGGAGCAGGCGGCCAACACAGCAACCATGATCATTAGGTAGAGAAGTTGCTTCGTCATGGAGGGGGGAATTTGAAAATTTGGAGATTTGAAGATTTGAAAATGTTGGATAAGGAGTTGTCACTTGGCGAGGAGGAAAGTGGCGGGTATGTCGAAACGTTTACGCCACGCGCGTTCGCTGTGATTTTCTCCAGGGAAGTAGCGAGTCATCCAGTTCTTTGAAGTCCACCCTTTGCCTTTCATGATTTCGTCGACTTCTTTCTGCAGGGGCGGGTAGAGCGCATCCAGGGTGGCATCGCCGTAGTCAAAGTAAATTTTGTGTTTCTTGGGATTCGGCAAGTGTGCGGCCAGGTAATTGTAAAAGGTAGCGGGGATGGGGTTGTTTTCCATGCTGAAGATGCCCGGCCAATGGGTGGATAGACATGCGGCACCACCAAAAACATCCGGGTACTCGCAGATCGCGTAAATGGAAATCAATCCGCCCATGCTGCTGCCGGCGATGAAAGTATTCGATCGGTCTTTCCGGACAGCGTATGTATTATCAATAAAGGGTTTGACTTCAGTCACCAGGAACTTCAGGTAGTCGTCGGAGTGAACCTTGCCGTCGCCGAATACACTATAGCCGTTGGTCCGAGTGGCTTTGTAAATCGTGTCCCGCTGCGCCTGGCTGAGTGATTCGAAGGGCTTCTGCGGGAAATAGTCGGTGTGCCGGGTTGGGCCGCCATTCCAAATGCCCACCACAATGACATCGCGGATCTTTTTGGACTTCATCAGGGGACCGAGCACATCATCCACCTCCCAGGCTTGCTTGTTCCAGGTGGCGAGGGAATCAAACAGCATCTGCCCATCGTGCATGTACAGCACCGCAAATTTCTTTTTACCATCGTATCCCTCCGGCAACCAGATGTCGATGTTGCGGGCGGTCACATATTCAGAAATAAAATTCTCCACCCGCACCACCTTGCCCGTCAACACCGCAGGCAACTGAGCCAATGAGTGGAAGAGCGGAAGCGTGATAAGTACCAGGGTGGGAATAATCTTAGTCATTTGCGATGTCTTGTGAGTAATGGAGAAGTGTCCGGTGAGGCAAAAGTAATCATTCAGTCAATCCATTCCAGAATCACCGAATCACCGAATCGGTAAATCAGCGAATTAGACCACCGGATTCAACGGTGTATCAATGACTTTGCCTACCTCCGCCCCCGGGCACCAGGTATTCCAATCATCCACCTGGTTGTCATTTTCAGGCTGCTTGAGTTTCATGTCTTTGTCCATGTAGATCACCGTCATCACCTTCCGGGTTTCCGGCGTCGTGTTCGCTCCCGCGCGATGGAAGACCCAGCCGGAATGGAAGCTGACTTCGCCCAGGTCGAAGGGTTCGATGACATGCGGGAAATCCGTGACGCGAAGCCGCCGTTCGATCGCGACTTCACTCTGGTCACTAATCATCAGGTCGCGGCCCTCGACTACCTGGTGACTGCCCGCGCTGAATTCCAGCGGACCCATTTCCAGGGGCACTGCGTGAAGCGGAATCCAGGCCGTTACGGTCTTGTCGGTTTCGAGCGGCCAGTAATATTGGTCGGCGTGCCACGGCGTGATGCCGCCGCCGCCTTCTTTAAAGAGTGCCTGGTCGTGGTAGATCCGCACACCGGATGTCTCCATCAGGCCGCTGGCAATGCCCGCGAGCCGTTTGGAGAAAACCAGTTCGCGGATGTCATCATCTTCGCGCCAGAGGTTGAATATCTGTAAGAATGCTTTGCCGTAGGTGTCGCGCTGGTTGAGGTCAGGTTTGCCGGCGCTTTTCTCGGCGACCTTTTTGCCAATACAATTACTGAAGAACTCAAGCGCCTCCCCTGGGAATACTTCTTTCAATTTGATGAAGCGATGTTTCTGGTAGAAGGCAACATGTTTTGCCGTCAGTGGATAGGGCTCGTCGAGGGCCCTTGTCAAGGATGGCGTAAGCATAGTTGTGGTTGGTTGAGCATTCAAAGATGCTAAGATTTCAGCAGTTTCTTCATGGGGAGTGCCATATGACACAGCAAACTGTCACGGCCGCTGGTTCAAACTCAACAGCCATCTGCCGAAAAGGGAACGGATTGGTTTCATGAGTTCTTTTCACTTATTTTTAAAACACTCCCTTACCCAAAGACCCCATGACTTCGGCTGCCTTAAGAATCAAACTGTATCTTGTTCTCGCGCTTCTTGCTTCTTGCGGCAGAAATGATAAACCGGCTGAGAACGGAGTGGCTGAAACCACTTCGAGCCCGGTCAACACTCCATCCTCCGCTGAGAGCCAGGTGGCGCCGCTGTTCGATCCGGTACCGGTGGCCGGAGGATTTCAGGGCATCGATTCTACCAGTTTAGCGGTGCCGGATACCCTGCCTTATGGTGCTGTACTTGCCCACTACCAGCGTCTTGAGGACCCGAAACCTCCGGGTACAACTGCGTACACGGATTTTTTCATGAGAGGACTACCGAATGGGAAACCTGTTCGGATAGCACGGTTTCTTAACAAACCACTGGATGTGCTGTGGGATCTGAAAAATGCGAGGGTCTATGTGGTCACCGTCAACGGTATTTTCTTTTTGAACTACAAGATCAGCAAGCCGCTGGTGCGGATATCCGATGACCTACCTCGGGACCTCGACTTTCGTATCTCGTGGGTAGACAGTGTCACTGGCCGCTTTCGCATTGCTTATGCCCGGTCAGGATCAGATGAAGCATTTAATAACAAATATGAAGCACTCAAGAAAGATCCTGACAGCCGTACCGAGGATGAAGGTGTGCCTATTCTTGCCTGCATCTCTGAATTGGACCTACAGGGTCATTGGTCAACCATCAAGGAAATCGCTTCGAAGGATGGTGCGGATTACTCCCCGGGATTGAAAGTGCTCGATCCCTTTATACACAAGCGGGACGGCACGACCACCGCTTCCCTCCTGAAGGAATGCAGTTGCTGGGGTCAGTTTAAGGACGACCCTGGCCCCCTTCAGGATTCGATCACCTTCGTCCAGCTTCTCGCCAAATCAAAACTGGACTTTCCGGAGCCATACGAAGGAATGGTTCGGTATGATTTGAATGTGAACTACACTTTGCTTGTTTCAGCATTCAACTTGAATTCGTATGGATCTGAAAACGGTGACTGCTACCTGTCCGGGCCTGTCTACCTGATGGACAATAGAAGTGAAATTCTTACACCGATGCCCATTGAAGCCAATGACCGGGTTACTGATACCCCTGAATACCTGCTGGTCAACGATGTGCTGTTTGAAAAGGCAACTGCCAAAACCTTGGTTCAACTCCCCGGAGCAACCGACGTGGTGATTGTGAGGAAGTAGCGGAACAGACCAGCACCGTCATCAATCCCGGATATGAGCGGCCAGCGTGCTGATGAGTCAATTCAGTGATGCCCGCCATTCAGCGTAGCGACCTTGCGCCGGGCTGTCATCATCCGGTTTTCCCGACACTCCATCCGTGAACTCCGACAGTTCGGAAACTCTGGTTCGCCAGTAACCCTCCTTGATCGTGAATTTTACCGTGTAATCGCACAAAACGTGTGAATATGGTTACACGACTGACAATCTTCTGGTTCCTTCTTTCCGGCACTGCGTTGGCACAAACCAACCTCCGGGGCAGGGTCACTGACGCACAGGGAAACCCCATTCCTGGGGCCAACATTCTCTTGCGCGGAACCTACGACGGATCGAGCACAGACAACAATGGCGCCTTCGTGTTTGTCTCGTCGGAGAAGGGCCCTCAAATCCTGGTCATATCAGCGATCAGCTTCAAGTCCGAAGAACATCCTGTTGAACTTTCCGGCAAGGAAGTATTTGTTTCTGCCGTTCTTAAAGAAGCGGTCACCGAACTCAATGCGGTTGTAATCACCGCTGGTTCGTTTACCGCCGGGGACGAAGACCGCCGCACGACATTCAAGTCGTTGGACATCGCCTCCACGGCCGGCGCCACCGCCGACATTGCAGGCGCCTTGAATACGCTTCCGGGTACGCAGAAGGTGGGGGAGACCGGCCGCCTGTTCGTTCGGGGTGGCGACGACAACGAGACGCGCACATTTATCGACGGGATGGTCGTGCTGGATGCGTATTCACCCTCTGCACCCAACACCCCCTCACGTGGACGCTTTCTTCCGTTCATGTTTAAGGGAACCAGTTTCAGTACGGGTGGTTATTCGGCCGAATATGGCCAGGCGTTGAGCAGTGCGCTGGCACTGGATTCTAAGGATGAAGACGAGACCACCCGCACGGATGTCGGGCTCTTGTCGGTGGGAGCGGATGTGGCGCATACGCAGGCGTGGACCAACGGTTCGGCGGCAGCCAAGGTGCAATACACCAACCTGCGTCCCTACATGGGTTTGATCAACCAGCAAGTCGACTGGATCACGCCACCCCTTTCCACGGAAGTGAGCGGAGCCGTCCGCCAGCGATTCGGCGATAAAGGGCTGCTCAAGTTCTATGGCAATGCCAACGAAGCGAACTTTTCGCTCTATCAACACGCCATTGCAGACCCCACCGGCAAACTTCCGCTGGAGGTGACCAACCGCTACCGTTATGGAAACCTGTCTTATCAGGCCGTACTCCCCCGCGACTGGTCGGTGCGTACCGGCGTGTCATACAACACGATCGCCTACGACAATACCCTGGCCACACTTGCGCAGCGGGAACGGGGAACCGCTCTCCACGTGAAGGCGGTGTTTGAAAAAGCCACTTCTTCCGTGGTAATACGGACGGGCGGAGAACTCATCGACCGCGACTACCGGTCTGCGTGGACCGACGAGCAACAAGGGACATTGACCCAATCGTTTCACGAGCCCATTACGGCGACGTTCGGGGAAGCGGATATCACCTTCAGCAAGAACTTCGTGGCGCGTGCCGGCGTCCGGGGCGAATACAACGGCCTCACCCACAATGCCGCCCTGGACCCGCGCCTGTCGCTGGCGCGCAAACTCGGGCAGGGACAACTGTCGCTCGCCTACGGACGATTCCGTCAAAGCCCACAGACCCAGTGGCTGCGTGCGAACAACCAGTTGCATGCCGAGAAGGCCGAGCACTGGATGTTGAGCTACCAGCTCATTACGAACAGCCGCACTTTTCGCGCGGAAGTATACTACAAGCGGTATGACGACCTGGTCCGGTTTACGGTGCCGGGCACTTTGCCCTCCACTTTCCAGCCGCTCAACGTAGCCATGGACAACTCCGGCAGTGGGTATGCCCGGGGCGCCGAACTATTTTGGCGCGACAACCGGACCTTCCGAAACGTGGACTATTGGATCTCTTATTCTTACCTCGATACGCGCCGCGAATACCTCTACTATCCCACGGCAGCCGTGCCGTCATTCGCTTCAGCGCACAACTTCTCCGTCGTGTACAAGCACTTTGTTCCCAAGTTGAAGACGCAGTTTGGTGTGACCTGGTCGTTGGCGAGCGCCCGCCCCTACCACGACCCGAACCGCCCCGGCTTCCTCCAGGGTCGCACACCTAACTATAGCGACCTGAGCGCCAACGTGAGCTACCTTCCCACCTCGTGGATGATTGTGCACTTCTCCTGCACTAACCTGCTCGGCTACGACAACATCTTCGGATACACCTACGCGACGACACCCGATGCCCAGGGTGTGTACGCCGGCCGCGCAATCCGGCAGCCGGCCACACGCTTTCTATTCCTTGGCATTTTCATCACGCTGTCGAAAAACAAAGGCATTAACCAACTACCAAGTCTATAAACCAACACAAACTATGAAAACGAAAGCAACTATTCTCCTCCTCCTCATGGCACTCACGGTACGCGCCGGTGACGAAGTCTTCCTGCAGGCCATGGGTAAACAGATCGGCGCCGTTTACACGGCTCAGACCGTCGATGAGCTGCAGGGTGTCGTAAATGCCCTCGACCGCATCGGGCAGGCGGAAAAGGGCCGGTGGGAACCTTTGTACTACGGAGCGTTCGGCTGCCTGATGATGGCCACGCGCGAAAAGGATGCACAGAAAAAGGACGGCTACCTCGACCAGGCCCTGGAGCGTGTGAACCGCGGCCTGGAAATCAGCCAGGATAATTCGGAGCTGTTGGCCCTCGAAGGGTTTGTTCACATGCTCCGCGTGTCGGTCGATCCTGGCTCGCGCGGTCAACGCTTTTCAGGAATGAGCATGAAGGCCTTCAACAAAGCCATCAAGGCCGACCCGAACAACCCGAGAGCCTTGTCGCTGATGGCGCAGATGCAATATGGCACGGCCCAGTTCTTCGGCAGTTCGACGTCGGAGCCGTGCGGGATGGCCAAGAAGGCATTGAGTCTTTTTGATGCCGTTAAAAACGATGACGCCCTCGCCCCGCGGTGGGGAAAGGAGATGACCGAGTCGATGGTGAAGAAGTGCAACCCATAATCATAGGCCATGGAGGCGCTTCGACTTGTTTGTCCTGATGAAGTATCGGAGGCTGGAGTGACTGATCTTCATCCATGTCCTCATCGATGCCAGTCTTGCCCTGGCCCCCTGAGCAGGCTGAAATAGTTAACTTGAGGTCGGCTATGGCTAGAATTCTTGGTTTTCTTCGTGAGTCGCGGTCCATCGCGTTGTGGCTGGTGTTCATCGCCTCGCTCATGAATGCCGTCATGGCTTTGCGTGCCGGCTGGTCGTTGCGCACCTCGCTCTTTGTGGGTACGCTCACCATTCTCATCTGGCTGTTCCTTTGGCTCGGGAATAGCTACCTCAACGAGTGGCTAAACGAACGTTATTCGTGGCACGACCGGCCGGTCGCCCGCTTTGTGGCCGGCATCATCGGGATGCTGGTGTATTCCATCGGCATTGTCTATCTGCTGATCTTGTTCTTCCGCCACGTTCTCAACTTTGATGTTGGCGACGACCTCAACGGGATGTTCTTCAGTACACTCGTCATCACCACGATCATTACCATGTTCATGACGGGTCGGGCTTTTCTCTTCAACTGGCGTGAGGCGGCTGTGGATGCCGAGCGAATGAAACGCGAGTCGGTCAAGGCGCAGTACGAAAGTCTCCGCAGCCAGGTCAACCCGCACTTTCTCTTCAACAGCCTTAACGCGCTCACCAACCTGGTCCACCAGCAGCCCGATGAGGCGGTCCGGTTTATCAAGCAATTGTCGGAAGTGTACCGCTACGTGCTCGACACTCGCGACAAGGAACTGGTGAACGTGGAGGAGGAGCTACACTTTCTGGATGCGTATCTCTTTCTTCAACAAATCCGTTTCGGCAATAAGCTGAGACTGGACGTTCGAAAAGAATCTCTTTCCGGCCAGGTGGCACCGCTCGCGCTGCAATTGCTGGTGGAGAATGCCATCAAGCACAACATCATCGCTGACGACCAGCCGCTGGCCGTACATCTTTTCGGTAACGACGGGTACCTCTGGGTGTCCAACACGCTTCAGAAGAAGTCCGGAATGCCCGAGAATCCAGGGGGTATCGGGCTGGAGAATATTCGCCGCCGGTATAGCTTTCTCTCCAGCCAGCCCGTGGTGGTGCGGGAAGCTGCCGGCAACTTTGAAGTGGGCCTCCCGTTGATCCCGTCATGAGCGCGTTCAACGTGTTGATCATCGAAGACGAACCCCAGGCAGCCGACCGCCTGGGCCGGCTGATTACGCGCCTTCGGCCCGGAGCCCAGGTGCTGGCCACCCTCGATTCTGTGACACAAAGTGTCGGCTGGCTCCGGCAACACCCGGCACCTGACGTGCTGCTCATGGATATTCAGCTGGCCGACGGGCTCAGCTTCGCCATCTTCGACCAGGTCCATGTGACCAGCCCGGTGATCTTTACTACGGCCTACGATGAGTATGCTTTGCGGGCGTTCAAGGTGAACAGCATCGATTACCTGCTCAAGCCCGTAGACGAGGCGGAGCTCCGGGCTGCGCTGGATAAATTGTTGGCGCTCCGCGGTTCGGGCGTGGCTCCCGACAAGATGATGCAAAGCATCGCCGACGCCATGCGGATGCTGTCGAAGAAATACAAGGAGCGGTTTGTCATTCGGGTGGGGGAGCATCTTCGCTCCATCGAGATCGCCGATATCCGTTTCTTCTTCAGCCAGGAGAAGGCCACCTTCGCCCAGACGGCCGACCACCGTAAGCACGTGCTTGATTATACGCTCGATCAATTGGAAGACCTGGTCGACCCGGCCCGGTACTTTCGCATCAACCGCAAGTACCTGGTGTCGGTGGAGGCCATCCGCGACATGGTCAGTCACACGAACAGCCGACTGAAACTGTTGCTCCACGGTTCGGAAGATCCGGAGGTCATCGTCGCCCGTGAGCGGGTGCAGGAATTCAGGGAGTGGCTGGACAGGTAGAGTCTTAAGGCTCCATAAAGTTCCAGCCAAACCAGTTCAGCTCAAGGACCACGCCGTCCTGTAGTTCCTTGTTGGGAAATGCCAGGAGCGCGCCGACAAATAGCTGTACCCGGTTTCCAAATGTATAACCGCCACCCAGCACCGTACTTGATTTCTTGTGATTCCCCGAAATAAAATCACCCATCAGCAATAGTTTTCGGGAAAGCTTGTACTCATATCCAAGCATGAACCCCACCGGTTGGCCCGAGGTACCGCCGGCGTAATAATCATTGGTGTGATAAAATCCACCTACGAGGTGAAGGGGTTGGCTGGGCGCCCAGCGGATGATTCCATAGTTGAAATAGAGGAACTTCATGTTCTTCGAATCATCTGTGATGTTTGTTCCAACCTGGGTGCCGACATTGATTTCTGTGTGTTCAGATACCACCCACTGCTTTTGCAGCGTACCCATGATCACCGGGTACAACGGCTTGAGCAAGGAATTGTCGTTGTGCGAAAAAACGGGTCCGCCCCCCAGGTTCACCGGCAAGTCCACAAGGTTGACCCCGGTGTCCCACCCGCGACCAAGTCCGTAGACAAGGTGAGTCTTTGACTCCAGCTGTGTGGCCGCGTAAATATTGAGCTGCTGCTGACAAAAGAGTTTGTTTTTTGGATTGATGTCACCCGAAGGGATGTTGAACAGATTCTGCTGTGCCTGGACGCCGCAGAACCCCAACAGGACGATCGCCAGGATGCCGTATTTTTTCATCGGGCGCAAAACTAACCATTATGACGGATTGCAAATGCGGTGCTTAATGTAGAGCCGGATATTTTGTCGCCATTGTATGCTATTGCATTAGTTAGTAGTGGTCAGCTTAATGCAAGTCGACTATCATCATTTCATGTTTTACTATCTTGCCTTATGGCCCTAAGCGCCACAAACCAGCCTCCTCATGAAATACCTGTTCCTACTGCTCATGGTTCTTGCTTTTTCCACGGCAACGGCCCAGTCATTCGTGTTGAGAACTATTCCTTCCAGTACGGAAACGGTGGTCCCCCTGCACAAGACTTCTTTCACCAATGAGGGCCAATGTCCCGAGCGAAGGCAGGGGGGTAACCCGCGGATGGTGAACGGTTACCAGGTGTTCAACGGCTCCATGGATGGGAACCGACAGGTCGACCCACAGATTGCCGTGGGTGGTGGATATGTCCTGGAAGGATCCAACAACGGATTGCTCATCTATGACAAGCAAGGAAACTTTGTCCAGGGTGTGTCGCAGAAATGCTTTAACAACGGGATCGACCCCAAGATGTACTTCGATATCCATAACAAAGTTTTTGTGTTCGATCTCTGGTGGTATTACGACAAGGAGAAGACCAAGCCCGTGAACATTTCCGTATCAGCCACGAGCAACCCGACAGGAGCGTGGAACATCTATCCCATCTCCAGGACGGAAGAGGTAGACGGTGGAGGCATCGGCTATAGCCGGAAGTGGATCGGCTATTCATACCCGGGCGGCGAGGAGAACACGTTCATCCTACGCACCGCAGACGCGATCGCCGGTAGACCAGCCACTATTTATCATTTCAAGGGAAGCCTCGGTCATCCCGTTTTCATGCAAGATGATGTTGATGATTTGTATTTCTTCGATCTCGACAGTGTCCAATGGACGATACGAAAAGTGACTGAGGGGGAAAATGGTATGCCCTATAGCGAGCTCGTTGTCCGCCATCGGCACGGGCTGACCTGCATCGACTACCCGCCGCAGTCACCTCAGAAAGGCACAGAGCAGAAGATCTCCAGCGGTGACCGCAACCCGAAGAACCTCGTTTTTCAGAATGGCAGCATCTGGTTTTCACAGGCCGTCAAGTGCGACGGGCGCTCCGCCGTGCAGTGGCACCGGATTAGTGCAAGGACGGGCAATATCCTCCAGACCGGTCTGCTGAAGAGCGCGACCAGCAATTACATCCAAACCACCATCGCCGTCAACAAGCAGAACGACGTGCTGGTAGGATTCCAGGAAGTAAACGATCAATCTTTTGTAAGTCCCCGGTTTGCATTCCGGTTGTCAAAAGACAAGAAGGGAAACCTGCGACCAATTATCAGTGCCGGCGAAGGAACTGGTGCCGCCGATGGTGTTGCCTGGGGCGACTATAGCGGCAGTATTATCGATGGCGACAACCTGCTGGACTTGTGGACGATCCAGAGCATAGCCAACGACAAGGGGAAAGGAGAGACGGTAATTGTGAAGGTGCCGTTTGGGAAGTAGGTGCCTGCCCGCCGATGCGTAACGCAACTTCAATGCTTCGGATCAAAGTTGTACGTAGTTCAAAGTGTCAATATCTAACGGCAGGCGGGCTGGGCACTAGGCACTAGGTGCTAGGCGCTTGGTGCAAGGTGCTCGTTCCATGTTTCACTTCGTCAAGCCCCGCTAGGGGCGAAATTATGATGGCGCTGGGCGTTAGCCCGGGGACAATCTATCGTATTCACACAAGCAGCCTTCAGCCACGCATTATAAAGGGCTCTGGATTCTTAGCCGCGCGGATGTCGCCCAAACGTCACGTTACTGGCGCGCTAAAAATTAGTCCTACCTTTGGCGCCGGGATAGTTTTGCCATGAATTCAAACCAGAAGCAAATGACGGCAACCTGGCTCCGCGAGGGGCGACTATCCCGGGGACTCACCCAGAAGGAGCTCTCCGAAAAATCCAACATCAGCGTCCGCTCCATCCAGCGCATTGAAAACGGCGATCTCATTCCCCGAAGCTACACTCTCAAGACATTGGCCGAGGTCTTGGAGCTTTCGTTTGATGAATTCCTGAGGAACGCCCGGCAACAGCAGGTGGAAATCGGTGAAAAAGATATCGAGGTTTCTGCCAATCATCCGCAGCGCATCATCCTGTCCGTTGGCCTGAGCCTGGCCATCCTCCTGCTCGGCTTCGCGTTCATCGTGCAGGCACCGAAGTTCCCCGAGACGACGTTTGAACTGCTGCTGTTTTGTGTCGCGGTGGTCGGGGGGATTACGGCGGGGTTGTTTTTTGTTTGGAGGGCACCTCACCCCTGACCCCTCTCCGCGGGGCGGAGAAGGGAAATTAATTCAATGAGATTTTTATGATTGGAATTCTAATACAGCTTGCGCTGTCGTGGATTGTGCTTTGGGTTTTTGAGCGCGGGAATTTGTCGCCGTTAGGACTCATGCCCAGCCGGCGGAGGGCGTTGGACTTCGTTGTTTTCTTCCTGGTCAGCGCGGCGTTTTGCGCGAGCGGGTTTGGGTTGAAGATGCTGATCGCGAAACAGCAGTGGGTGCTGAATCCAGCAGTCACGGCAGGGAGCCTGCTCGAAGGGGCGCGGTGGACACTTGTATCGGTGCTGTTTGAGGAGTTGATCTTCCGCGGCGCTTTGTTTTATGTCCTCATAAAAAAAATCGGCGCTCCCCGCGCGATCTGGATCAGCGGCGCGGCCTTCGGCGTCTATCATTGGTTCTCGCAAGGTTCGTGGGGAAACCCCGGGGCGATGGCGATCACCTTTGTCATTACCGGCGCTATGGGTCTGGTGCTCGCCTTTGGCTATGTGAAAACCCTGTCGCTCTACGTGCCCATCGCCATCCACCTGGGCTGGAACCTCGTGCAGCAGAATGTCTTTTCCGTCGGACCGATCGGCAATCACTTATTCATTGAAGTCCTCCCTCGCCCCGAGGTGACGATTTCCTATGCCGCCTTCTGGTTCATGCAGCTGTTCAGCCTCGTTGGGGTGCTGACTGTGAACTACGCGCTGCTGCGGATGAAGAAGCCGGCCTCGTAGTTGTGTGATGAGTGCCAGTCACTAGGTTCTGTGCGCCAGGTACTGTTGCTCGTTTCGTGTTTCAATTCGCCAAGCCCCGCTAGGGGCGAAATTTTGATAGCCCGGGCGTAAGCCCGCGGTTTGAAGGGCCACAGGAAAGCTGCCTCCGTGAGGCCGAACAATTTGGCCCGCACGTTGTGAACGATCTATCGTATTCACACACGAAGCTGCAGCCACACACTTTATTAAGTACTCTGGTTCCTGATTCTTACCCGCGCCTGATTTTCTTCTATATTTAGCTAATGAAAAACTTTCTCCTTACCATCCTGTTAGCCTCATCGCTGTTTGCGGTCGCGCAGGAAAAACATTATTACCAGACTGATTTCTCCACCGAAGAATTCACCGCTCGCCGGGCGAAAGTGTATGAGGCCATCGGCACTAATGGCATCGCGGTCATCCAGGGTGCCAGCGGACTTGCCGGGTTCAGCGTGTTCCGGCAGTCGAATGAATTCTATTATCTCTCTGGTTTGGAATCGGCACACGCGTATTTGCTGCTGAATGGTCGCAGCCGCAAAACAACGCTCTACCTCCCGCACCGCAACGAAGGACGTGAATCCAATGAAGGGAAAACGCTATCAGCCGAAGATGCCGACCTGGTGAAGAAGTTGACGGGTGTTGACAACGTGCGGGGAATCGAGTTTTTGTCGTCCGACCTCGTGGGTGCCGACCTGATCAAACCTCCCGCGATGACTTTCTACACACCGCTTAGCCCCGCGGAGATCGGCAACGACAGCCGCGACGAGCTGCTCGGCGGCCAGGCGCGTGCGGCGGCGGATCCGTGGGATGGGCAGCCGTCCAGGGAAGCGCGGTTTGTTCAAATGGTCAAAGAGCGGTTCCCGCAGTTTGAGATCCGCGACCTGTCGCCGACCCTCGATGCGATGCGCTTGATTAAGAGCCCCAAAGAAATTGAACTGATCCGCAAAGCCACTTTGCTCGCTGGTCACGGCATCATGGAGGCCATGCGTTCGACGGCGCCCGGTGTGTATGAATACCAGTTGGATGCGGCGGCGAAGTATGTGTTCCACCTCAACGGTGCCCGCGGCGATGGCTATGCTTCCATCATAGGCGGTGGAACGAATGCGTTCTACGGCCACTATTTCCACAAGACCGATGTGCTGAAAGACGGCGACCTCGTGCTCATGGACTACGCCCCGGATTATCGCTATTATACCAGCGACGTCACCCGCATCTGGCCGGTGAACGGCAAGTTTGACAAGGCACAGACGGAGTTGTACAACTTCATTGTCGCCTATCGCGATGCGTTGTTCAAGTACATCAAGCCCGGCGTCACCGCCGATGATGTGCTCGACAGGGCGGCTGCCGACATGAAACAATATTTACAAGGCAAGCAATTCGCGAAGCCCGCGCACCTCAAGGCCGTGCAAGAAGGCATCACTTTCCGCGGTCACTTCCAGCATCCCGTGGGCATGGCCGTGCACGACGTGGGCCGGGTCCGTGGTGTGCCGCTGCAACCCGGCATGGTCTTCACCATCGACCCCATGATCTGGATCCCCGAAGAACGCCTCTACATCCGCATCGAAGATGTGGCCGTGGTCACGGCCGATGGCGTGGAGAACCTGAGCGCATTTGTCCCTTCGAGACTGGAAGATGTGGAGCGCACGATAAAAGAGAACGGGGTGATTCAGTTTCGTCCTCCTGTGAACAGTGAACGGTGAACTGTAAACCGTGAACTGTAAACCGTGAACTGTGAACCGTGAACTGTAATCGGTGATCAGTGATCAGTCGCCACAATTGGTGACTATGTGCTTTTGGGAATGCGGGGCGCAAAGCGAGGGCATGTGGGATGGCCGGCATGTGCGGTTGATTAGGCGGGGCGTGTCTCGCTGCGTCCCGATTGCTATCGGGATGGGGTCCTTTTCTTTTGGTTACTTTTCTTTTGGACAAGCAAAAGAAAAGTGACAATCTCAGACACGTGTGAATGCTAAATCGCAGCAGATCCGCACCAGCCATGTAAATTGTTCAGTGCCTGATGAGCGGAAGTCACCAATGCGTAGTAGATTAGTACGCATGATGAAACTACACTTTCTAATCATTGCATGTTCACTTGGTCTGTGGGTTCCCACGCTTGGGGACACTTACCCCAAGAACCCCAAAATCGACGCCCTCAACTACGCCTTCCGGATCGGGTTGTCGGATGCGACGGATGAGATTACTGTGGAGCTGACGATGGATGTTCGGTTTGTGGGAGAGGGGGTGACGGCGTTGCGGCTCGACCTGGTGAATGCCGCCGGCGGCAAGGGGATGACGGTGACAAGTGTGACGCGCGACGGGCAGAAGGTGGAGTACACCCACGCCAACAATGCGCTCGTAATTACAATCTCGCCCGTGCCGACCGTGAACGAGCGGCGACAGTACGTGGTGAGTTATAAAGGTATCCCTGCCACCGGGCTGAAGATTGCGAAAAATAAATACGGTGACCGCTCCTTCTTCAGCGACAACTGGCCCGACAAGGCACGGCACTGGCTGGCGGTGATCGACCATCCGTACGACAAGGCCACCAGCGAGTTCATCGTGACGGCGCCGAATCATTACCAGGTGGTTTCCAACGGCCTCAGCATCGAGACGTCAGACCAGCCCAACGGGATGCGGTTGACGCACTGGAAAAACTCCGTGCCCATCGCGCCATGGCTGTACGTCCTCGGCGCCGCACGGATGGCGATGCAGACGGTGGACAAATTTGAAGGCAAAGCCATCGAGACCTGGGTGTACGCGCAGGACCGCGACGCCGGTTTCAAAGACTTTGCGGAGCCGACGAAGAAAGTGCTGGAGTTTTACAGCGACTTTGTGGGACCGTTCGCCTACGAGCGACTGGCCAACATTCAATCCAACAGTGCGGCCGGAGGTATGGAAGCTGCCTCGGCCATTTTATACAACGAGAGTTCGGTGACCGGGACACGCAGCCTCCGCTGGCGCAACGTGATCATCCACGAGATCGCCCACCAGTGGTTCGGCAACGCGGTGACCGAATACGACTGGGACGATGTATGGCTGAGCGAAGGATTCGCTACATACTTCACCCTGTTGTACATCGAGCACGCCTACGGCCGCGACGAGTTCGTGCAGGGCTTGCGCGACAGCAAGAAGACCATCATGAACTTCCATGCCAAGAACCCCGGCTACACCATCATTCACAAGAACCTGGCCGACATGGAGAAAGTCACCAGTTCGCATACGTACCAGAAGGGCAGCTGGACATTGCACATGCTGCGGGGTGTGGTGGGTGAGGAGAGTTTCCAAAAAGGCATCCGCACCTACTACGCGAAGTACTTCAACGCCAACGCCACCACCGCCGACTTCCGCCGGATCATGGAGGAAGCCTCCGGGCAGGACTTGGGCTGGTTCTTCGAACAGTGGCTCTACCAACCCGGTGCCCTGCAACTCGCCGGCACCTGGACCTACGACGCCAAAGCAAAACAAGTGAAACTCACCCTCGACCAAACCCAGGCCGATGGCAGATTGTTCAAGATGCCCGTGGAGATCGGTCTCTATTACAAAGGCCAGGATCGCCCGGTGATCGAGAAGGTTCAGTTAAACGGGAAATCAACCGTAGTGACTTTCTCCTCGGCTACGGACCCGGCGGAGGTGAAGCTGGATCCGAATGTGTGGGTGTTGATGGAGGGGGAGGTGAGGAGGAAGTGATCGGCGGGCGTTAGAATCAAGAATTGATCTTAGAATCTATACTGAACCCGCACGGTGTTTAAACATTTTGTTGGCGGCAGTATTTTTTTTACACCTTACCCACAACCCATCCCGCAAGCAATTGAGTCGGAAATTGTTGAGTTGTCTTGAAAATCTTTCTTCTCAATTTATGTCCCTCAACTCCAAATTTCAGTTGATTGAAGATCTCTCGTGAATTCGCATAGTTGTCCACTGCGATGTTCTCCAAATTGTCCACGGCGGTTTGAATGTAATCTTGTAATTCCCAAAATGATTCTTCAAGTTTTCTTTCGTCAAGTCCCAACAAGAAGTAGTCAGTCAATAGACCTTCGTGTTCTTGAAAAAATAAAACAGCCGGTAATTCTATCTTTTCGTCAAGTTCAAAATATCTTTTCAATATAGGAACCAAAGAGTCCTTAGCCTTGAGTCCGTGAAGTCCCCTTTGCTCTATGCCGTCACTTTCTGTCAAGTCTTGTCCAAAGTAGGTGTCTGATTGAGAGATATAGAAAATGCTCAAATATTTTCCTGAAGTCTCATTCATCGCTCTCCAATAGTCGTCATCATTGAGAATTTTATAAATCTGAGGATTCTTGTAGTTAAAGAGAATGAACGCAAAAGCCAATGCCCGATTTGTCGCCTTGTGGTCGCTGCAGATGTCAATGATGCTTTTGTACAATTCCCCTGTCTGCAGGGCAACGACTTGTCCATCTTTTAATGTATGTATTGGAACCATATAGTCATTAAAAATATTGCCGCCAACGAGAGTGTATGCTGCGTGGCTGGGTGGGCGGTGCCGAGATTTTCCCGGTGTAACCGGGGCGAGGCACCGCGGAACCCGCCTCGTCAATACTTACACAACTCTTTGAAACGAAGATAACAGATTTGACGCTATCAAA
>JBGAPO010000023.1:0-54177 GCA_044221195.1 Cyclobacteriaceae bacterium | reverse complement strand
TCCCTCAAGGCTGTCCATGAGCGCTTGCACCACCTTGTTGGGGTGGGATTGGAGGCCGATGTGCGGCTCACCCGAGATCATGAGGTGGCGGAGGGTCACCTGGGGTGAAGTAGTCATGTTTTCTGGTGGCCAATTATAGAGGGAATAGGAGAGGCAGTCAATAGCTTAGCGGTGTTGATCCGTGAAACAAACGGAACAACAGTAGATAAACTCGGATAACCTGGGATATCCACGGATAACCTGGGATAACCACGGATAACCATGGAAGGAAAAGGAAAGAAGAACGATGCCGCGGCCAAGTGCCCGGTCTGCGGCGCAGAAATTCACGGACGGGCGGGCAAGCGCTTTTGCAGCGAGAAGTGCCGCTCGTTGTCCCATGCCGAACGGCGCTACAACCAGGACATCGAGTTCAATAAGCTGCTGATGAAAATTCGCCGAAACCGGAGGCTCCTGAAAAAGCTCTGCAGATTTGAACCGAAGGTGATCGTCAGCCGGGAAGTTCTCGTCGCGCTGGAATTTGATCCCGCCGTCTTCACTTCCGTCATCGTCAACGCCAAGAAACAGCGCTACTACTTCAACGGCGAATTCGGCATCCTCCCCATCACCCGTGACGGCGACCAGACCGCACTCATCGTCCGCCGCGAAACCCTCGACACAAACTTCAGTCCGTGGGACTAACCCGCTTCACCTGGAGGCGGGCCTGGCCGCCGATTGACCAGCGTGAAAATTAATGTGCATTGGGCAGGCGGGCCTGCCCGCCACGCGTACTGCTCTATCTAAGCTTCGCAAGTGGCAGGCGGGTTCAAAGTTCAAGGTTCAAAGTTCAAGGTTCAAAGTTCAAGGTTCAAAGTTCACCGACCACCGACCCACCGATCACCCGCCAGTGCTTCGCCTTCGGCTCTGCGGCGGGCAGGCCGATTCACCGATCACCCGCCAGTGCTTCGCCTTCGGCTCTGCGGCGGGCAGGCCGATTCACCGATCACCCGCCAGTGCTTCGCCTTCGGCTCTGCGGCGGGCAGGCCGATCACTGATCACTGTTCACCGATCACCGATCACTGATCACCGACCCACGACCCACCACCACATCCCCCTTCACCCTATTCCCCGGCCGGTCACGGGCAACCACTTTGATGACGGAACCTTCAGGGGAAGGATTGACTACGGTTGCCCGATAGTTCCACATGAAGGGCTTGCGCTTGTTGCGCTCGGCGTTGCCGGATTCGAGGAGTTTTCGGTTGGGGGTGTGAATCTCGACATGCACTTCTTCCACCCGGAAGTCGTCGGTAACTTTGATGGTGATCAGGCTTCCCACCAGCCCGGTGTACAACTTCGGTTGGATGTAGTGAATGACCGGTGCGTTGAGGTAATCGCTCAGTGCAACGAGGTATGCACTCGACTTGTCCGCATTGACTCCTTTCTGATAAAGTGCTTTGCTTCCGGGATCAGCCACCTGCCGCTTGGCGTATTGAGTGGCATCCTTAAACCGCATGTTCTGCTTCTTTTGTGCAGTCGTCGAACGTTTACGAGGGCCAGGCATGTTGCACATCTGCGGTTTGTCGTTGCGACTACGGTAGTACACGGTATTTCCCAGCTGGCCGGATACTCCTTTCAGAAGCGGATTGTTGATTACTTTGGACATGTCAAGGATGGTCTGTTCTGTTGAAGTAGATTATCAATGTCCGCTTTGTGTTCAAGGGCTGTATAAGACAAATGGCGTCACCGTTCAGGAACCGTTCAGGAACTGTTCAGGTACCGTTCGTACGCTTACCCCTATTTTCTGTGATTTTGAGCTGATTTGCAAGTCAAGCTCACCAAAAACCGCGCAGGGACGCTGATTATTAGCTTTTCACCTGCCTTTCCAGCCTTCCAGGATACCGCTTCATCCACCGACTGCGCAACCTGGAGCCCATTGCGCGATGCAGAGAACTAAAATACGCCATCCCTGCAAAAAGGGTTCTCACTTTCTCGAAATTATTTTCACATAAGAAGGAGTTGTCAGAATAGTCCTGATTTCCGTACGAAGGTTCGCTTCGTCGTGCCATGCAGAAGGTTGAATTTTAGGCAACGAGCAGGGTGGTTCTCTTTTGGAGAACTTTTTGATTAGCTTAACGGTTAGAACCATGCGGGTTCACTTAATAAGAAGAGAGTCAATTGAAGAGTTTGTTGAACAATAGCGTTCCGTGGATGGCTGGATAAGATACGATTTTCCAACTGGGAGCGGCCTTCAGACATCTTCAATACGTTTGGATCAGCTGATTTGCTGGGTAGAGGAGCCAATAGGGTAGTGTTTGATGTAGCAGGTAACGGTTATCGAATCGTTTGTAAATATGTCTTTGGCGAACGGCAGGTCCATTTGTTTGAGTGTTGGATAGGTACGCATGCCCAATATGATGTACTATGTCGCAAGGGAGCAATACACAGTATCTATTTACTGATCTAAAATGAGTACGTTAAAATATACCGTCATCAAATCCAGGAAACAGTATAGCGACTACTGCCTGATACTGGAAGCCTTGCTCGAGACTGACCGCAAAGGGAAAGAAGCCAGGGATGAAGTCGACCTGCTTACCCTGCTCATCGAAACATGGGACAGGGAGCATTCTACGTTCAAGGAGACAGACCCGGTTCAATTTCTTCGCGGCCTGCTTGAAGAACACAACATGAAGGCCCAAGACCTTGTCCGGCAGCTTCGCGTCAGCAAAGGTTACGTATCGGATATCCTCAATTACAAAAAGGGGATGTCAAAGGAAATCATCCGCGACCTGGCCGCTTGCTTCAAGGTCTCCCAGGAGGCCTTCAATCGTCCCTATAAGCTCAGAGTGAATACAACAAAACGCACCAAATCCCGACCTGCCCTACACCACTAACCTCTTATTCCCGACCCTCGGTCCCTCTCGGGCCTTCCCCTTCGGGAACCTCAGGGCAAGCCTTCGACAAGCTCAGGGCAGGCGAGAACCTCAGGCACCGAGATTGGAGTTCTGACTTCTTTACTACTAACCAGCCACTTTTACATTTTACATTTAGTGTTCTACATTTTGCGGTTAAAGACGCGCCTGGAAGCGTACCCACACTTGACTCCCGCCCGCACCCCCGACCCCTAAAGGGGAGACCCCCGCGCGCACGAGATAACCTTCAACCTTCAACCTTGAACTTTGAACCTTGAACCTTGAACTTTGAACCTTGAACCCGCCTGCCAGATTCTCACTTGATTTAACGCACATCAATCGGCGGGCAGGCCTTGAACTCTTGGAACCTCTTGAACCCCTTGAACTCTTGGAACCCCTTGACCCCCGCGCCGCGCGCTACATCAACGCAGCAACATAGTCATATATCTCACTCACAAACCCAATCCCCGCAATACCCACCAGGCAAAGCGTAAACGCCAGCTTCTCCTGCCACGTGGAGGTGAGCGTCGCGATCGGCGCATCGTTCTTGTTGATGAACATCGCCTTGACGACAAGGAGGTAGTAGTACAGTGACACGGTAGCATTCAATACGGCGATCAGCACGAGGATGTAGAGTCCCTTCTGCGCGGCGGCGGTGAAGAGGAAGAACTTGCCGAAGAATCCCGCGACGGGAGGAATGCCCGCCAGGGAGAACAACGCCAGCAGCATGATCAGGCTCAGCCGCGGGTTGGTGTGGTAAAAGCCGTTGAAGTCGTCCATAGTCTCCTTGCCCGTCGCGTTCACCACCATCGACAACACGCCGAACACGGCGAGGTTGGAGAGGGAGTAGATGAGCATGAAGTACACCACCGTGGTCATGCCCAGCATGTCGCTGTTCACGAACCCCAGCATCATGAAACCGGCCTGCGTGATGGAGCTGAAGGCCAGGAACCGCTTCAGGTTCTTCTGGCGCAAGGCGAACAGGTTACCGACAATCATGGTCGAGATGGCGAGGAAGTAAGCGGCAAGTGTCCACGACTTGGGATACAAAGCGAAAACGTTATAGAGCACAAGCATCAGGGTGAACAACGCTGCGCCTTTGGAAACGACGGAGAAGTAAGTGGTCACCGGCAGGGGTGAGCCTTCGTACACATCGGCGGTCCAGAGGTGGAACGGCACCAGCGAGAGCTTGAACCCGAAACCCGCGATGAATAGCACAAGCCCGAAGACGGACAGCGGCTGCGCGTCAGTGAGCGATGCCATCTCGTTGAAGTACAAGGTCCCGTATGAGCCGTACAACAGCGACAAGCCCATCAGCAAAATAGCGGAACTCACGGCGGAGTTCATCAGCAGCTTGATGCCGGCCTCCGCACTGCGGCGAAGTTTCTTGTCGAATGCGGCGAGCAGGGTGAGGGGAAGGGTGGCGGTCTCCAGGCCGAGGTAGAGCATGAGAAAGTTACCCGCGCTGATCATAAACGACATCCCCATCAGGGTGGAGAAGATCAGCATATAGAAGGCGCCCGTCTTGGGTTGGTTCTCCGGCTTCCGCAGCCACGAGGAGGACTGCAACAGGATGATCAGCGTGGACAGGTTGAGGATGAACTTCAGCAGGCTGCGCAGGGAATCGGTCAGGTACATCCCGCCGAAGAGGTTGGCGGTGCTCACATTCAGGAATCCGGCGGCAGTGATGAGCGCGAAGCCCATGATGGTTCCGTTCACAAGGTTGCGGTTGTCGCGGCCTTCGTTGAGGTCGGCAACGAGGTGCCAGAGCACCAGGATGGTGAGGAGGATCTCGTTGCGGAGGATATAGGCGTCGTCCCAGGTCATAGGCGGGCGATTAAATGGTTGATGATTTCGCCGAGCGGCTCGCGGATCAGCTGCGACAGCCAGAACGGCGCCAGCCCGATGGCGGCGATGGAGACGACGAGGGTGAGCGTGCTTACTTTCTCAAACCACGTCGCATCGGTGAGGGCGTTGAAGTGATCGTTGCGGATGGGTCCCAACAGGAGGATGCCCACCACGCGGAGGATGTACACGGCGGTGATCACGATGGAAGAGCAGGCGATGATCGTCGCCACGCGGTGGAAGGTGTCGGCGTTCTGGAAGCTGCCGACGAAGATGGTCATCTCGGCAACGAACCCGCTAAGTCCCGGCAAGCCCAGTGAGGCAAGACCGGCGATCACATACACCACGCTGAGGAACGGGATCACTTTCATCAGCCCGCCCATCTCGTCGATCATGCGGGTGTGGGTGCGGCCGTAGATCATGCCGATTAAAGCAAAGAAGAGAGCGGTCATCAGCCCGTGGGAGATCATCTGGATGATGGCGCCGGTGGTGGCGGTCTCGTTCATCATCAGCAGCGCGAAGAGCACCAGTCCACAGTGACTCACGGAAGAATAGGCATTGATGTATTTGAGGTCTCTCTGCCAGATGGCGCCGAAGGCTCCGTACACCACACTGATGGTGGTAAGGATGATGAAGAACCAGGCCATCGCATGGGCCGCTTCGGGTAGGAGGTACATGGCGACGCGGAATGCGCCGTAGCCGCCGAGCTTCATCAACACGCCTGCGTGCAGCATCGACACGGCCGTTGGCGCCGAGGCGTGACCGTCAGGCGACCAGGTGTGCAAGGGAAACAAAGCGCCCAACACGCCGAAGCCGATGAAGGTGAAGGGGAAGAAGAACATTTGTGCATCATACGGAATCTTCACCTTGGCGATCTCGGTCAGGTCGAAGGTGAGGCGCCCGCCCTCGGGCGAAGAATTGAAGTAAATGCCCAGCAAGCCCACCATCAGCAGAGCCGAGCCGCCCATGAGCATCAGCGTGAGTTTCATGGCGGAATACTCTTTCGGCCCGCTGCCCCAGATGCCGATTAATAAATACATCGGTATCACGGCCACTTCGTAGAAGAGGAACATGGTGAACAAATCCAGCGAGATGAAGAACCCGAACACACCGGAGGCAAGGACGATCAACGAGATGAAGAACTCCTTGGTGAGGTATTCCACCTGCCAGGAGGCGAACACGCCGGCGAAGGTGACGAGCGAGGTCAGCACGATCATCGACAGCGAAATGCCGTCGATGCCGAACTTGTACTGGATGTTGAAGGCCTCATACCACGTGGAAGTCGATACAAACAGCATGGCGTCGGTGTTGCCGAACTGCCGGATGGTGTAAAACTGGTACACGAGATAGAACGAGAACAGCAGCTGCGTTCCCATGCCGATGGCGGAGACGAGGCGTACCTGCTTGATATCTTTTACCGCGGCGATGGCGGCCACCGTTAGAACCGGGATGAGGATGAGGTATAGTAGCGGGTTCATAGGATGCTCAGTTAAAGTAGAGAACAGTCAACGCCAGCAACAACACACCGGAAACGAAGAACCACACATACGTCTGCAGGTGCCCCGATTGCATCCGCTTGATGGCTGTTGACGTTACGACGGTCGTATTGCCGATCAGGTTCATCGTGCCGTCGACAATATGCCGGTCAAACCACGCCACCGGGCGCGATATGAACTGGAAGATGATGTTCTTGGTGATGAAGATGTAGATCTCATCGATGTAGAACTTGTTGTAGACGGTTGTGTAAAAGTCGCTCAGCGATTGGGCGATGCTGTCGGGCCTTGGGTTCTGCTTCATGTACAACACGGCAGCAATTACAATCCCGATGACGGCGACAAGGATCGACGGCGCGGCGATCATCCAATGGAAGTGTGTTTCCAAAGGAAGGTTGTCGCTGGTCACCAGGTCATGGAAAGGAACAAACCCGGCAAAGACAGAAGCGATGGCCAGGAACATGAGCGGTACGGTCATTACAGCGGGCGACTCGTGGGGTGGGTGGTGGTAGGCAGGTTCGTGGCTCCAGAAAATGCGGAAGTACAGGCGGAACATGTAGAAGGCCGTCAGCCCGGCGACGAGCCACTGTATGGCGAAGACGAGCTTATTGTGTTCAAAGGCGGCGACGAGGATCTCATCTTTGCTGAAGAACCCCGACAGCGGCGGTATGCCCGCGATGGTCAGGCAGGCGATGAGGAAGGTGAGGTGTGTCACCGGCATCGACTTGCGCAGGCCGCCCATGTCGGTCATCAGGTTGCTGTGCACGGCGTGAATTACGGAGCCGGCGCCGAGGAAGAGCAGGGCCTTGAAGAACGCGTGGGTGAACAGGTGGAAGAGAGAAGCCATGTAGCCAAGCCCTACTTCTCCGCCGTAACCTGAAACACCCAGGGCGACCATCATGTAGCCGATCTGCGAAAGTGTGGAGAAGGCCAGCACGCGCTTAATATCTAATTGGGTGCAGGCGATGACGGCGGCAAACAAGGAAGTGAAACTTCCGACGTACATGATGACATCAAGTGCCTCGGGTGCTGCCATCGCATAAGCGGGAAACAACCTTGCAACGAGGTAAACACCGGCCACCACCATCGTGGCAGCGTGGATGAGTGCAGACACCGGTGTGGGACCTTCCATGGCATCGGGCAGCCAGATGTGCAGCGGGAACATCGCCGACTTGCCCGCGCCGCCCATGAAGATGAGCATCAACGCCCAGGTGGTAGTCGACACACCCATGAACAACACCGGAACTTTCTGCGCGATCACGGGACCGTCAAAGCTGGTGAGGATGCTGAAGTCGAAACTTCCGGATGAATAGGAGAGCAGTAAAATTCCGATGAGGAATCCCAGGTCGGCGAAGCGGGTGACGATGAAGGCTTTCTTCGAGGCGGCGACAGCGGAAGGCTTCTGGTAGTAAAAGCCGATCAGCAAATAGGAGGAAACGCCCACGAGCTCCCAGAAGATGTACATCTGGAAGATATTGGTGGCCACCACCAGTCCCAGCATGGAGAAAGTGAACAAGGACAGGAAAGCGAAGTAGCGGGTGTACCCGGTCTCGCCTTTCATGTACCCGACGCTGTACAGGTGCACCATCGCCGACACCAGCGTGATCACCACGAGCATCATGATGGATAGCGGGTCGAGGAGGATGCCGAGGTGGATGATGAGTTTATCGGTCAGCGGCAGCCACACGATCTTGAAGGCTTCCACGGCGACGTAGCCGTTCTCACCGGCGCCGGCGGTGAAATAGGTGTAAGCGGTTGCGAGGGAGAGCGCGGCGATGACAAACAAGCCGGCCGTGCCGATCCACCCGGAGATACTTACGGGCATCCGCTTGCTCAGCAACCCGAGGGTAAAGAAGACCGCCAGCGGCAGGAGCAGGATGAGAAGGGTGTACGCGAAATCCATAAGCCTTAGTATTTCAGTTCGTCTACGTCATCGACGCTGACGGTGGAGAATTGACGATAGATATTGATGATCAGCGCAATCGCCACCGCCGCTTCGGCCGCCGCGATCGCCATGACAATCAGTGCAAAGAAGTGTCCCTCCAGCCGGTGCGGGAAGAGGTAGTGGTTGAAGGCAGTAAAATTAATGTTGACGGCATTCAGCATGAGTTCAATGCCCATCAGCATGGTGATGAGGTTTCTGCGGATCAATACGCCCATGAGCCCGATGAAGAACACCAGGATGCTCAGGATGATCATGTAGTCGAGGGGTATTTCGGCCTGGAGGTTCATGTGCGGTTCTTTAAGGCGATGAAGATGGAGCCGACCAGCGCGGCCAGCAGGAGGATACTGATCACTTCAAACGGCAGCGCGTAGCCGTTCTCTCCCGTGCCCATCAACTGCAACCCGATGGTACGCATGTCGGTGCCAATGGCGGGAGCCGTGGAGGGCCTGAAGGCGAATTTCAAAATCGTCACCGCCGACAGCACGACACCGCCGACGGCAGTGACGAGCCCGGAAAGCAGGTGCGACCGCTTCGGCGCCTCCAGCTTGCTGTTGATCTGGCTGGTTAACAGGATGGAGAAGATGATGAGCACCACGATACCCCCCGCGTACAGGATCAGCTGCACGGCGGCGAGGAAGGGGAAGTTCATCATGTAGTAAAGCCCGGCCATGGCCACGAGCACAAACAGCAGGTAGATGGCCGCGCGGAGAATTTTCCGGCTGGTGATGGACAGCACGGAGAAGACCACAATCGAAATGGCGAGGATGAAGAATATGATTTTGGGACCGGTCATTCGGGTGTTTCTATTTTGCTTGAGCCGGGGTGGTTGAGGGTCTTGACCAGTTTGGTCTTGTCAAACACGGCGTGCTCAAAGGTGTTGTCGAATTTCAACGCGTTCTCGTCACAGGCGGGAACACACAGCCCGCAAAGGGTGCAGGTGTCCAGGTGATAGATGTACTTGTCCAATATCTTCTTCGTCCGGCCGTCGGCGCCGACGACTTTCTTGGCGATCACTTCGATGGAACCGTTGGGGCAGCGGCGGGCGCAGGTGTTGCACACGTTGCAGCGGTGGTGGTTGGTCTCGTCGTGGATGAGGATCAATTCGCCCTTGAAGTTGTCGAACATCTTCAGCTCGGCGCGGTTCTCGGGGTACTTCTGCGTCACAATCTCGCTGGGCTTGACGAAGTATTTACCCGTGACTTTCATTCCGTTCACCAGCGACGCAACGCCCTGGTAAATCTCCCGGAAGTAGTTGCCCACTTCTTTGATGGTGCTCAGAAGTGCCATTGCATGAGGATTATGAAGGAGATGACTAACAAATTCATAAGACTGATCGGCAGCAGATACTTCCACTCCAGGGCCAGCAGCTGGTCGATGCGCAGGCGGGGGAAGGTCCACTTAAACCACATCATGATGTAGATAACAAATGCCGTCTTCGCGAAGAACCAGATGAAGGGAGGAATGTAATCCATCACGTTGTTGAAGGCGGTGAAGTGCCAAATGTGGAACGGCAGCCAGCCGCCGAGGAACAGCGTCGTGGCAATGGCGGCGATGATGAACATGTTCATGTACTCTGCCAGGAAGAAGAACGCGAACTTGATGCCGGAATACTCGGTGTGAAATCCTGCCGTCAACTCCGACTCGGCCTCCGCCAGGTCAAACGGCCCGCGGTTGGTCTCGGCAGTGCCGGCAATCAGGTAGATCACGAAAGCAATCCAAGCCGGGAAGTGTCCTTTGAAGATCCACCAGCCGTCTTGCTGGGAAGCGATGATCTCGGAGAGCTGCATGCTGCCGGCGTAAGCGATGATGCACAACAGTGCCAGCCCAACCGACAACTCATAACTGATGACTTGTGCCCCGCTGCGCATGGCGCCGATAACCGAGTACTTGCTGTTGCTGGCCCACCCGGCAATCAACACGCCGATGACGCCCATGGAGGAGATGGCCAGGATGTACAAAACACCGATGTTCAGGTCTATCGCCTGCAGGCCTTTGGCGAACGGGATGGACCCGATGGCCATGATGGACGCAACGATGACGATGAACGGCGCGATGTTGAAGAGGAAGCTGTCGGCGTTGCGGATGTAGATCAACTCTTTCATCAGCAGCTTGATCAGGTCGGCGATGGTCTGGAACACGCCGCCGGGCCCGACGCGGTTGGGACCGAGACGGTTCTGCATGCGGGCACAGATCTTGCGCTCGGCATACACGAGGTAAAGCCCGAGCACGGCGTAGAACAAAAGAAGGGCGACACCCAACAGCACCATGCTGATCAGTCCGCTCCAGAACGGGCTGAAGGTGGCGTCGAGCCAGGAGGAGATGGAGTCAACAAAGGGTGCGAAGTCGTACATACTATCGGTCGATATCAGGTATTACTAAGTCCAGCGAGCCGCTGATGGCGACGAGGTCGGCGATTTTGTGGCCGCTGGCAATCTTATTGATGATAAACAGGTTCGAGAAATTCGGTGTGCGGTAGTGTATCCGTGCGGGCGATGGGCCGCCGTCGCTGACGATGTACACCCCCAACTCGCCCCGCGCCGTCTCCACACGCTGGTAGAACTCGCCCTTCGGCGGCTTCACGGCTTTCAGGTCGAGCATGTGTGTGCCTTGCGGGATGTTGTCGATGAGTTGGTCGATGATGCTCAGTGACTCCCACATCTCTTTGATGCGCACGTGGTAGCGGCTGAAGGTATCGCCTTCGGGGAAGGTGATCTCATTGAATTTCACCAGGGGGTAGGCGCTGTACGGCGCGATCTTGCGGATGTCGCAGTGCCAGCCCGAGCCGCGGCCGCTGGGCCCGGTGACGCCGTAGTTGATGGCGTCTTCTTTGCTCATGTAGCCGATCCCCTTGGTGCGCTCCTGGAAGATGACGTTGCCGGTGAGCAGCTGATCGTATTCGGGAAGTTTCTTCTTGAAATAGGTGATGAACTCGCGGGTGCGTTTTTGGAAGTTCGGGTGCACGTCATTCATCAACCCGCCGGGCGTAATAAAGCTCTGCAGCAGGCGTGCGCCGGTGGACTCTTCAAAGATGTCAAGTATCTTCTCGCGGTCGCGAAGGCCGTAGAAGAACGTGGTCAGCGCGCCCAGATCCATGCCGAAAGCCGACCACCACAGCTGGTGCGAAGCCAGCCGCGTGAGCTCGGCGAGGATGGTGCGGATGTATTTGACGCGGTCGCTGACTTCGACACCCATGGCGTTTTCCACACAGAGGGCAACGGCTTCATTATTAATATGAGCCGACAGGTAATCCATGCGGTCGGTGAGGTGCACGAGCTGCGGGTAGGTGAGGGCCTCGCTCATCTTCTCGATGCCGCGGTGGATGTAGCCGCAGTGGGGCCGGATCCATTTTACTTTTTCTCCCTGGAGGCAAGTCTCGAAACGCAGCACGCCGTGGGTCGACGGGTGCTGAGGGCCCATGTTGATGATGTACTCCTCGCGTTCTTTCAAATCCAGATCCATGATGGTCTCTTCCATAGCTCAGCGCTCGAGGGTGAATGAATCTTTATAGTCTTTCCGTAGCGGGTAGCCGACCCAGTCGTCTTCCAGGAACAGCCTCCGCAAATCGGGATGGTTTTCAAACTTGATCCCGAACAGGTCGAACACTTCGCGCTCGAACCATTCGGCCGCCGCATACAGGTCACTTACTGTGGCGACAGACGGATTGGCTTTGTCGGCCAGCACCGCGCGCAGCACAAGAGTGTGATGAAACGTGGTTGACGTCAGGTGATAGACTACATGAAAGCCGTCCTTCCGGTCAACGCCGGTGAGACTGAAGAGGTAGTCCATCATCGTTTCGTTGTGCTCTTTCAGTTGCTTCATGAGGTCGTGCAACTTGGCAGCCGGCACGATGAAGTCGGGGAACTGCTTGCTGACGCCCGGCGTAGCCTCAGGCACCAGCGACATGACGAGGGTGGTTATTTGGTCGGATGACATGCTTCGTCAAGGTTTTGGTTGTCGTGGGGCTCAACGTACCGTGATTTGTCTTCTTTGGAAGGATCGATCACAGGTTCGGGTTTTGGCACGTCGGCGTCTTTCAACGTCGCGGCTTTGATCTTGCGCTGCAGCTGCATCACTCCATATAATAAGGCCTCGGGGCGGGGAGGGCAGCCGGGGATGAAAACATCCACCGGTATCACCTGGTCCACACCACGCACGACGCTGTAGGAGTTATAATAGAACGGTCCGCCGGAAATGGCGCAGGCGCCCATGGCGATGACATATTTGGGATCGGCCATCTGGTCGTAGAGGCGTTTGAGAACGGGCGCCATCTTGCGCACGATCGTTCCGGCCACGACGATCACGTCGGCCTGGCGGGGAGAGGCGCGGTAAACTTCGATGCCGAAGCGGGCGAAGTCGTGGCGGGGAGCGCCGGCGGCCATCATCTCGATGCCGCAGCAGCTCGTCGCGAAGGTGAGAGGCCACACGGAGTTCGACCGGCCCCAGTTGATGATATCATCCATCGTGGAGAGCCACACCGGCGCGCCGCTCTTCTTGAGTTCCTCCAGCGTTTCATTGTCGTTGAAGTCCTCGTAGGGTACCGATTTGATGTTTATTCCCATATCAAGGCTTTTTTCTTCCAGGCATACAAAAGACCGAGACCCAGCACGGTGAAGAAGATGAGAATCTCCACAAAGGCCACTAACCCGATCTCGCGCATCACCACGGCCCAGGGATAGATGAAGATGGTCTCGACATCGAAGATGAGGTAGATGATCGCGAAGAGGTAGTACCCGACATGGAACTGAATCCAAGTGGGTCCCTCCGTGGGTATGCCGCACTCATACGGTTCCGACTTCACCGTCCCCGGCGAGTGTGGCGCAACGTAGTAGGAGAAGAGAATGGCCCCACCGACGAGCAGGCCGGCGGTGAGGAAGAAGGTGAGGAGCGAATAACTTTCCATAGCTTTTTCTGGCGCTTTCAGGTCCTTTTCTGACCCGATCTTCGTCATCGAAGTACCTCGTTTCTTGGCGGCTACGTCATGATATTGCCTATAGAGGGGACTGACTTTTGTCAGGTAATTGGTAGCGAATAACTGTAGCTCAAGTGGAACGGGGCCATTTTGAACCGCAGAGGCGCGGAGGCGCAGAGATCGTCAGGATTTCCGGTGATCCCAAACTTGGGACTTGGGTGGCAAGTCAAGTTATTCGTTGAATGAATGAAGATCGGTTCTACGCGTACTCGGGTTCTTTGTTGGATGCGGCAATAAGTGTTCATAAACTGATGGGACCGGGACTTCTCGAAGCAGTCTACCAGCTTTCTCTTGCGAAGGAATTGGAGATACGGAATATCCCTTTTAAGACGATGGTTGCCGTGCCCTTGGTTTACAAAGGCTTTGATCTGAACAAAGACTATGTCATTGACATCCTTGTGGCCGACGAAATCATCGTGGAACTAAAAGCCGTTGAGGCCCTCTTGCCCGTACATGAAGCACAAATAATCAGCTACCTGAAGCTGGCCGACAAACGCCTCGGCTTCCTTATAAATTTCAATGTCCCCCTGCTAAAAGATGGCTTTCGAAGATTCGTTAACCGGTATTAACTCTGCGCCTCCGCGCCTCTGCGGTTAAAAAGCCCCCTCCAACCCTGCAATCACAGTCCTTCGGACACCGCCCCCACTACCCCCACCGCCAAGCGCACCATGTCATTCACCTGCCGCTCCCTCTCTGCCGCCGACGACTCCAGCCCCGTGAGGAGATTATCACTTACCGTCAGCAATGAGAGCGTCTGCACACCGTACCGCGCACCCATCGCATACAACACACTCGTCTCCATGTCTACCCCCAGCACACCGCCGGCCGTCGACTGGTCATACCGCGCGCTGTCCTCACTATAAAACAAATCCGTGCTGAACACCGGGCCCTTTCTGAGGACGAGGTTAAGTTCCCCCGCCGTCTCCTCCGCCGCATAGAGCAGTTGCGCGTCCGCCTGCGGCTTCACCACCGACTTGCCCATGAACTTCGCCACCGCACCCGAGTCCGTGCCCGCTTCCGTCGCCGCGATCACATCGCCGAGCGCGAGGTCCTTCTGCAGCGCACCGCACGTGCCCACACGGATGATGCGCTTCACACCGTAACTGTGGATCAGCTCATGCACATACAGCGCCGTGCTGGGAATGCCGATGCCCGTGCCCTGGATAGAGACAGGGATGCCGTCGATCTTTCCCGTGAATCCCAGCATGCCCCGGATCTGGTTATAGCAGAACGGGTTCGTCAGGAAATTCTCCGCATAGTGCTTGGCCCGGAGCGGGTCTCCAGTGATCAAGACCGACGAGGCGATGTCGCCGGGCCGGGCGCCTAAGTGCAGGCTCATGAAATAGACCAGCTGCTGCCGCCGGCGAGGAGCGACTCGAGGTTGCCTTCGCCTTTGGTTTCAATTTCGTGCGCGATCTGTTCTTCCACCCGCACTTCATACGGCTTCACCGGCAGCGCCTGCAGCACGCCCATCGGGCGGGGCAAGGTTTCGCTGTAGGTCATGTTCGCCAGGATGAACGCGAGGGTGCTGTCCTTCTCGTTGTGAACCAGGAGATCATCAACGGAATATCCACCGCCGTCAAGCGATACCGCTTTGGGCGTGTAGCCGTCGAGGATGATGCCCTTGTCTTTCTTCTTGCCGAACACCAGCGGCTTGCCGTGCTCCAGGAAGATGGTATGTTCCTCGCGCGTATCCGCGTTGGTGTAGAGGTCGAAGGCGCCGTCGTTGAAGATGCGGCAGTTGGTATAGATTTCGACGAAGGAAGTTCCTTTGTGGTTGTAGGCTTTGCGCAGCAGCTCTTGCAATTGCGTGCGGTCTTTGTCGTGGCCGCGGGCAACGAAGCTCGCGCCGGCACCCAGTGCCAGCCCGACCGGGTTGAAGGGATCGTCCAGCACACCGAGCGGCGATGACTTCGTGATCTGGCCGCGGTGCGAGGTGGGAGAGTACTGGCCTTTGGTCAGGCTGTACACCTCGTTGTTGAACATCATGATATTGAGGTCCACGTTGCGGCGGCAGGTGTGGATGAAGTGATTGCCGCCGATGCTCATGTTGTCGCCGTCGCCGGTGACAACCCACACGCTTAGGTCGGGGCGGGCGATCTTCAGGCCCGAGGCGATCGCCAGGGCGCGGCCGTGGATGGAGTGGAAACCGTAAGTTTCCATATAATAAGGGAAGCGGCCCGAACAGCCGATACCCGAGACGTAGACGATCTTCTCTTTCGGCAGGCCCAGTTCCGGCATCAGCCGCTGGGAAGGCGACAGCACCGAAATGGCGCCGCAGCCGGCGCACCAGCGCACGTCGACACTCGGCTTGAAGTCCTTGGCGGTATAGATCAAACTGCCTTCATGAGGCCGTTCGAGTAGGTTATCGATGGCAGTCTTCATACGGTGACTTCTTTTTCGGTTAGCAATGCGGTGATCTTCTGCTCCAGTTCAGCCGACTTGAACGGCCTTCCTTGTACTTTATTGATTCCCGTGACCGCCTTGAGGTATTTGGCCTGGAGGAGCCATTTCAGGTGGCCGGAGTTCAGCTCGGGGCAGATGACGCGGTTGAAGCCGCTGAGGATCTTGCCGAGGTTCCTGGGGAACGGGTTGATATAGCGCAGGTGCAGGAATGAAATCGGTGCACCTTTCTCGCGGAGTTTTTCATACGCCGTCTTGGCTGCCCCGTATGTGCTTCCCCAGCTGATCAGCAGGGCTTCACCTTCGGCGGGGCCTTCGACGACGGCTTCCGGGATATCGTTGGCGATACCCTCTATCTTTTGCTGGCGCAGCGCCACCATCTTCTCGTGGTTGGCGGCGTCATGGCTCACGTTGCCGCTGCCGTCCTCTTTTTCCAATCCGCCGATGCGGTGTTCCATACCCTGGAATCCGGGTATAGCCCACATGCGGCGAAGTGTCTTCGGATCACGGCGGTAGGGCCCAAATTCGTCGACGTCGGTAGCGAATTCCGGCTCGATGCTCGGCAGGTCCTCCACTTTTGGAATCCGCCACGGCTCAGAGGCCTGGCCGATATACCCGTCGGAGAGGAGCAGTACCGGCGTCATGTATTTCAAGGCGATCCGCGAAGCTTCCAGCGTCATGTTGAAGCAATCGGACGCGCTGGCGGCAGCGAGCACCGGCATGGGCGCCTCGCCGTGACGACCGAACATGGCCATCAGCAGGTCGCTTTGTTCAGTCTTGGTGGGCAAGCCCGTCGATGGGCCCGCGCGTTGCACGTCGATGATGACGAGGGGAAGTTCCGTCATGACGGCGAGACCCAAGGCTTCTGTTTTCAGGGAGAGGCCCGGGCCGCTGGTTGTCGTGGCGGAAAGGCTTCCGCCGAAGGCAGCACCGATCGCGCTGCAGATGCCGGCGATTTCGTCTTCCGCCTGCAGGTGCTTCACGCCGTATTTCTTAAAACCGGAAATGGCCTGGAGAATCTCCGTGGCCGGTGTGATCGGGTAGCTTCCCAGGAACAGCGGGAGGTTGGCCTTCCGTGCTGCAACGACAAGCCCCAGTGCCACGGCCTGGTTGCCGGATAACGTGCGGTACCTTCCGGGGGTCAGCGGTGATTTGTCGACAATGTATTGCTTGGCAAACGAGTCGTTCTTCTCGGCATAGTTCCACCCTGCGCGCAGTACGTGGATGTTGGCCATGATCACGTCGTCTTTGCCTTTGAACTTGTTGTTGATCCAGTTGACCGTCGGTTCGAGGGGGCGGTTGAACAACCAGTAGGTGATGCCGAGGGCGAAGATGTTTTTCGTCTTCGAGGCGATCTTGGTGGGGATGTTGAGGTCGGCGAGTTCGGCTTTGATCTCCTTGCCGATATTGATGGCGTAGACGGTATAGTTCTGCAGGCTGCCGTCTTCCAGCGGGTTGGCGGTGTAGCCGGCCAGGCCCAGGTTGCGGGCGTCAAATCCTTCCGTGTTGGCGATGATGATGCCGCCGTCTTTGAGATTGGCCTTGTTCACTTTCAGCGACGATGCGTTCATCGCCACCAGCACGTCGATGTAGTCGCCGAGCGTGTGGATGTTTTGCGTGCCGAAGTGCACCTGGAAAGCGCTCACCCCGTACAGGGTGCCTTCCGGGGCGCGGATCTCCGAGGGGTAGTCAGGAAAGGTATTGACTTCATTTCCCGCGAATCCCGATGTCTCTGAGAATTGGGTGCCGACGAGTTGCATCCCGTCGCCCGAGTCGCCCGCAAACCGGATCGTGACGTCCTCGAGATGTTCTATAATCTTGCTCATTTTCGTTGTATTCTGGGTTCCAATGATTCCGAAAATGTAGACCGGTTCCCAAGGGTATAAAATGACGTAAATCATTTATAGTCCTAATCCTCGGCAGGTAATGGCCGTTTTTTGGCGCTGCTACGGCGTGCATTCCTTCGCGCCTTTCCGTCTTCGCGGTGAATAATTCTCGAGCCAGGGGAACCCTACAATTTCCTACCTTCAACGCTGAATTTGACAACCGCCATGAAGCTCGAGCACCGCAGGCAGAAACTGGCCGACTATCCCACCTTTTTCATCCGGGTCGGGAGATACTCCTTGCTGTCTTCCGTCCTCGTCGTCTTTTCCCTCGGCGTGGGCATGATCGGCTACCATACGGCCGCCGGGTTGTCGTGGCTCGACAGCTTTCACATGGCCTCCATGATCCTTACCGGCATGGGCCCCGTGGTGGAGATGACATCGGATGGTGCCAAGCTCTTCTCCAGTTTCTATGCCCTGTACAGCGGCGTTGCCTTCCTCAGCGTGACGGCGGTGTTCCTCGCGCCGATCATCCACCGGTTGCTTCATATTCTCCATGTCGATGAAGACGCCAAGTGATTTTTGTCATTTGAGGGCGATGGCCCGAAAATCATATTTATAGTTGGAAAACTCAGTCTGCGAATGAACAGTGGTTTCACCCCTCGCGTGTTGCTGACGACGGTCCTGCTATTCTCGGCCGCCGCAATGGCTCGCGGCCAGGTCATTGTTTCGCTCCTGCTGGGAGATAAACTGAACAGCGGCAAAATTGAATTTGGCTTGGACGGCGGCTGGAACTTCAGCAACCAAACGGGCCAGGTGAGGACAGGCCCTTATTCCAGTTTCAACCTGGGTTTCTACTTCGACATTAAGTTGAAGAAGGAACCGTGGATGATTCATACTGGCGTTATCGTAAAATCAAACATGGGCACCGGCAACCTGCCCGTCTATTCGTTGGGCGACCCGAACCTGGACAACACTTTCGCCGGCGGTTCGGTGGAGCGGAACCTGAACTACTTCAATGTCCCCATCTTCATCAAGTACACCTTCAAGAATCACCTTTATGTGGAAGGCGGGCCGCAGCTGGGCCTGCTTTATGGCGCTCATGATATTTTCACGAACAAGGTGCAGGGAAATGAAGCCACCTACGAGCGCAACATCCGCGACGACTACCACCCCCTCGACGCCGGGATGGTCGTTGGACTCGGCTACCGCCTGATGGGAGGCAACGGCATGAACATCGGTGTGCGTTATTATTATGGAGTGGTGGATGTGGTGATCGACGACTCCACGCCCGATGTCTTTAACCGGTCGCTCTACGTCACGGTCGGCATCCCCATTGGCGTGGGAAAGGCGAAGGAAAGAGGTAATTTTGATAAGAAATAAAGCAAGCATCATGATCCCGGTGAAGTGGAACACGATTCGTTTTCTGACGCTGGTGCTCGCCGCACTCGTCTCCATCGAAACAATGGCGCAGGTGTACTCCAACAAGGAAGTTGGAAAGAAGAACCAAAAACTTGCCGACAGCCTCAAGACAGCCGAGTACCCGTATGTCCTTCCCATCTGGGGCGCCAAGGCAACAAAGCTGGGATTCAACTTGCCCTATTCCGCAGGCATTGGTGTCAACTACTTGTGGCAGCGCTCAGATATCCTCATCGACAACCTGATGGTGGGATTCAACAATGGCCCCATGACTTCCCTCGATGAAGTGGTTCGCTTCAGCGGAGCTAAATCGGAAGCCAACGGCATCAACATTCGTCCCGACATCTGGCTGTTTCCTTTTCTCAATGTGTACGGCATCTTTGCGAAAGCCAATCTTTCTACCACTGTCGATTACTCCATTTGGATCCCGGACGCCAGCGGCGTGTGGAGCGAGGTAGTCAAGCTCAACTCACGCGCGGAATTCCAGTCGACATCGGTGGGTTTTGGCGTCACGCCAACCATCGGCGTCGGCGGCGGCTGGCTGGCACTGGATATGAACTTCACCTGGTCCGACATTCCCGAACTGCAAAAGCCCGCCTTCGCTTTCATCTTCGGACCCCGTATGGGAAAGTCATTCAAGCTGAAGAACCCCGATCAAACTGTGGCGATCTGGGCAGGCGCGTTCCGCCTGAAGCTGAACACGGGAACCTCCGGTTCGCTCCCGCTCAACGACTTGTTCCCCACGCAAGACCTGCAGACGAAGGTGGACAATGGCATTATCAAAGTCGGTGACGCGCAGCAGCAGGTCGACGCCTGGTGGAACGGGCTCAACGGCGTTGAACAGGCCAACCCGGTCAACAAAGCGAAGTACGAGACGGCGAACCGCGCACTCGACGCTGCAGGAAACTTCCTGAACTCCATGGACCAGGCGCTGAACGACTCGAAGACCGCCAGTGTACAGTACTCGCTCGACAAGCGGCCTAAAGACATGTGGAATTTCGTGCTCGGCACGCAGTACCAACACAACAAGCACTGGATGGTGCGAGTGGAATACGGATTCCTGGGAAGCCGCACGCAAATCATCGCCGGCCTGCAATACCGCTTTGGACTCTAGCCTTACCGATTACCCTGCATGAGAAGAATAGTTGCCCTTTGCCTCCTGGCAGTTTGCCTGTCAGCTGCGTCACTCGCGCAGTCTGCCAAAAAGATTGCCCGTATCGATTCCGCGCTGACCGCTCTGTATCAGCGCGAGCTCTTCAACGGCACGGTCCTGATCGCTGAGAAGGGAAAAGTCCTGTACAAGAAAGCCTTTGGTCTGAAGAATTTCCAATCGAATGAACCCTTGACGACGGCATCGTCATTCAACCTGGCTTCTGTATCCAAACAGTTCTATGCCATGATGACAATGATGCTCAAAGAGCAGGGCAAACTGAACTACGACGCACCGGTGCGGCAGTATGTTCCTAAGTTCCCATACCCCAATGTTACGGTCAGGCATTTGCTGAACCAGACGTCCGGGTTGCCGGAGTATTTCGATATCGCCATGGCAAGAATGACGTTGCTCGACACGCTCACCAACGCCTCCATGATGGATATCCTGGCCGACGTAAAACCGCCGCTGGTTTTCCAGCCGGGTGAGCGATGGGAGTACTGCAACACGAATTATACAACGCTCGCTTCGGTCATTGAGGCAGTGTCCGGCATGACGGCCGACAAATTCCTGAAACAGTACATCACCACGCCGTTGAAGATGAATGATACCTACATCTATCATTTGAAGATGAAGTCTTTTCCCACATCCCGCGTCTTTGGCTTCCACTGGGAGGGCGGCACCCGGGTTGTGGATGACCTCATCCGCTTCGACGGCATTGTCGGCGACGGCAATGTGTACTCGTCGGCAGAAGATCTGCTAAAGTGGGACCAGGCGCTGTACACCGAGAAGCTCGTGAAGAAGGCGACGCTGCAAGAAGCCTTTACACCGGGCAAGCTAAACAACGGGAAAGCCACGCAGTACGGCTTTGGGTGGGGCATTAATGAACCGGGCAAGAAGGTGTCACATACCGGCGGCTGGGTGGCATTCCGAACCGTCATCAACCGCTACATCGACAAGAACCAAACGTTGATCGTGCTGGGAAATTCCGGCGATGGATATGGACATCCCGCAGTAATCAACCTCTGGGAGGACAAGCCCTACAAGCTTCCTGCGGGCGAGCTGATTTCAAATGTGCGGATCATCGATGGCACGGGGCAGGCCGCCGCGATGGGCGGTGTTCGGATCATCAACGACCGCATCCGCGACTTCGGCAATCTGAAACCGTTGCCCGGTGAAGTCACCACCGACGGCAAGGGCATGGTACTTTCCCCGGGATTCATCGACAGCCACAGTCACCACGACTGGGGTCTTGCCGACAAGCCGGAATGTATTGCGGCGACCAATCAAGGGGTTACGACTATCGTTGTCGGCCAGGACGGCGGCTCGGAGCCGATTGATTCCATCCAGGCACTGCTGAAGCGCCGTCCCATCAGCGTCAACATCGGCACCTATACCGGTCACGCCGATCTGCGCAGCAAAGCGATGATCGACCTGGCGAAGAGCGCGACGCAGGCGGAGATCGATTCGATGAGCAACATGCTGCGCGCGGAGATGGACAAAGGTTCACTGGGGTTGTCGACCGGTCTGGAATATGAGGCCGAATTCTACTCCAACCGCGACGAAGTGGTGTCGCTGGCCCGCGTCGCTGCCGAAAAGGGAGGACGTTACATCAGCCACATCCGCAGCGAAGATCAGAACATCGAGGCGGCCCTCGATGAGATTATTGCGATTGGGAGGGAAGCGAAGGTCCCCGTACAGATTTCCCACTTCAAGATTGCCATGCGCAGCAAGTGGGGAAAGGCTCCCGAGATCATCCGGCAGTTGGAAGAAGCGCGACAGCAGGGAGTAAATATCACCGCTGATGTTTATCCCTACCGCATGTGGCACTCCACGCCCCGGGTCCTGTTCCCCAAAAAGGATTTTGACAACCTCGCCAGTGCGGAGCTCGCCACGCGCGAGTACTTTGATCCGGAATCCTCGGTGATGACTGAGTATCCGGCCAACAAAGCCTATGAAGGAAAGACGGTGTCGGAAATTGCCCGCCTGAATAATGAATCCAATGCCCAGGCGCTGATGCGTATCGTCCGTGAATCTGCCAAGCCGGGCATGGCCTCGGGAATCGTCGGCACTTCAATGAGTGAGGAGGACATTGCCGCGTTGCTGCGCTGGGAGCATTCCAACATATGCTCCGACGGCGCCATCGAAGGTCACCCGCGTGGTCACGGCGCTTTCACCCGGTTCCTCGGACGTTATGTCCACGAGCAGAAACTGATGTCGCTGGAAGAAGCGGTTCACAAAATGACGGGGCTGGCGGCGGAGCACACCGGTATTGCCTATCGCGGATTGATCCAACGCGGCTTCTTCGCCGACCTCGTGCTGTTTGACCCGGCGACGGTAATCGACAATGCAACCATCAACAACGCGACCTTGTTGTCGGCAGGCATTGTCAAAGTCTGGGTGAACGGACAACCGGTTTACCAGGACAAGGCCGCAATACCGAACTACCCCGGGCGATTTGTAGCACGTCGATAGATCAGTCCGACCACTATGCACATCAACCGCGACCGCCTGCTCGCCCGCATCCAAGCGATGAACAAGATCGGCGCCTTGCCGGGTGGAGGCAATCGCCGCTTGTCGCTTACCGATGAAGACAAGGCCGCTCGCGATTTGCTGGCGGTGTGGATGAAAGAGGAGGGACTGGATTTGAAAGTGGATGAGGTTGGCAATATGTACGGCATCCGCAAGGGCCGCCATGAACTTCCCGCTGCAGCGCTCGGCTCACACCTCGATACCGTTTCAACCGGCGGGCGCTATGACGGCACGTACGGCGTGCTGGCCGCGTTGGAAGTAATTTCTGTGTTGAATGAAAATAAGGTAACGACAAACCGACCTGTCGTGGTGATCAATTTCACCAACGAGGAAGGCGCGCGGTTTGCCCCCGACATGATGGGCAGCCTCGTGGTTTCCAAGCCGCAACTGAAAGCGGATATCTGGAAGGCGACGGATCTTTCGGGAACGGGAGAGACGGTCAAGGACGAGTTGAAGCGCATCGGCTACCTGGGCGACGTCAAGTGCGGTTCCGTGGCGATTGACGCTTACCTCGAACTGCATATCGAGCAAGGGCCGATCCTCGAACAGGAATCAATTCCCATTGGGGTCGTGGAGAAAGTGCAGGGCATATTCTGGACCGAGTACATCCTCACCGGCCAGGCGGCGCACGCGGGTACCACGCCCCTGAAGAGCCGGAAGGATCCGGGTCTCGTGGCCTCGGCCGTGAATCTCTTCGCGCGCGAGATGGCTCTCGAATCTCCCGGCCAACTGTGCACGATCGGGTTGATGGAATATTTTCCCAATGTGATCAACGTGGTTCCGCAACAGGTGAGGTTTGTCACCGACCTCAGGAACCCGAACGATAGCCGCCTTCAGTCGGCACAACAGATGCTGGACAACTTCATTCAACGAGAGGCGGCGGCGGCGCATGTCGCCGTGCAGCGATTTGAGCGGGTAAGACTCCAGTCGGTGGACTTCTCGCAGGATGTCGTCAAAGTGATTGAATCGAGTGCCGCTGAACTCCGCTTGTCCTTTCGCCGGATGGTCAGCGGTGCCGGCCATGATGCCCAGATGATGGCGGCGGTTTCAAAGGCGGCGATGATCTTCGTACCCAGTGTCAACGGCATCAGCCACAACGAAGCCGAGTACACCGCGCCTGACGACCTGGTCAACGGCGCCAATGTGCTGCTTCACGCAGCGCTGCGGATGGCAAACTCCTGAAGGCATAAAAAAACCCCGGTGGTTGCCGGGGTCTCGCTCTAGTTAGTTCTTATTACTTGAATACGTAACGGACGTTGAATCCGAAGCTGTTGACGAAGGCCGTCTTTTCGATCAGCACGAACGTCGGGCGGTAATCAAGACCTATGGCCATCGGGATATCGTCGAAGCGATACTCAAGACCCACCTCACCGGCAGCGCCCAATGCGAAGGGGCTGGACAGGTAAAGGGAGGGTCCAACACCTACATACCAGTTAATGGGCGACTTTTCGATCGGGCGATACAAGAAATCCCAGAGCGCTTCCATCGCAACACCGCTGCCAAATGAAACGTCCGCGTGAATACGGCTGTATTTTCCGAGACCGAAGATTCCATCAATTGCCACGCTGCTTTTGTTGCCCATGGCATCGCCAAAGCGAATACCGACTTCCTGCGCGTATCCAACATGTGCCATTGCCAAAGTGACAACGAGGGCACCTACATACTTTCCGAATGATTTCATAAGCTATTTGGTTTTCGGCCGCAAGTATAACGGGCGCTGGCCGAAAAGCAAATGACATTCGTCAAATCCCCACTTTTTCCCGACGAGTCCAAATCTCATGCAGGGGTTCGCCTTTGCTGCTGAGCCCGGAGTGATGCCACTCGCCGTCGGTCAGGGCAAAATCAAACACCAGGGAAGCGCCCACCCGGGAGTTGTCGCGCGAGAAGAAACCAATGTTCTCCGTGTATTTCCCGTTGATGGTTGTATAGGTACCGCCCCCGGTGCCGAAGAATTCTTTGGTCTCTACATTATAGGCGATCCACTGAAAACGAGTTCCTGACAAGATCTTCATCGTGCGCCGTGCCCCCGGTGTCGAGCGACGTATTTCGCCTTTGTCGTTGACGCGCCCCGTGATCAGCCACGCGCCGGCCAGCTCGCCGGGCTTGCCATCGTCAACTCGGGTTAATGTCAAATCATCCAGGTTGATGGTCTTTCCATCCTTTGAACTCTTCATGGCGTGCGTCACGGCAGTCCCAATCCGCTCGGGGTGGCGCGTGTCGAATTCAATGGTCTCGGTGAGCTTGCCGTCGCTCACCGCGTACTTGCCTCCGTAGGTGCCCAGAAATTCCTTGGTGTCGGGACTGTACAATGCCACGGCAAAGAAGTCGGTGGCGTAGATATAGCTCTCGGTTGTGGCCTTGTCGCGGCGTTCCCAGGCCCCGGTCAGGGATTGACCAAACAAAATGCACGCAACGGTTTGCAAGAGGAAGAGGATTGATAGCTTTTTCATGGTTGTTAAATGTTGGTCTTGGTTATTGATAGATCCATTTCATTGTCCCCTGCGAACTGCGGATAAGGTAAAGCCCGGGAACTGCGTCGGCGGGAAGGCGCACCTCGTAGGTGTCTCTTCCAAACGGCTGAATATCGGCCACGCATCGTTTGCCGCCTGAATTGTAGATCACAATGGTAGAAGGATCGCCGCTGGTGGTATAATAGAAGTACGGCGAGGTGGATGGATTAGGGTAAACATTATTCCGTGCAGACTTCTCCTCGGTGGCCGTCACCACTTCGGGCATCTGCTCGCTGGCAGAGCGCGTGCGCTCGTCCAGGTACGGCTTGATACCGTACTTCACGTGGTTGTTCATGTTGGTGGTGAAGCTGTTGATGAAGTCGTTGTACGTGAACCCAAAGGCGCGGATGAAATAGGTGTCCTGGTAAACCGGAAATTGCAGCAGGGTCTGAAAGGCCGCGAGCTGCGGATCTACAAACGAGTGGTTGAAGGTGGTCTCGAACAGTTCTTTGAGGTATGCTTTATATAATTGCCGGTACGCCGGAACGGCCAGGATCCGGTTGGTGAGCGGCCGCGGCTGCCCAGGCATCACCCAACTGTTAAGGTTGTACTTTCCCCAATCCTGTCCAATCCAGTCAATGCCCCAGGTGTTGTCGACATCGTAGGGGAGGAACTGCACTTTCCCGGTCTGTCCATTATAATAGAGATAGAAGTTATTCTGGTTAAAGCTGTACCCGTCCCAATGCCCCACCAGTGCTTCCACGGCCAGCTCGCGGAGGTAGCTGTCGACTTCAAAAACCTTTTCAATCTCTGTAACAAAATTGGCATCGCTGGTTTCGTTCAGCACCTGCACGAAATGACTCATCTCCGCCCGCGTGTCAGTCGACTTGTTGATTTCGGATTCAAACAGGGCGACATCGAATACCTGGCTGGTGGCGCTGAGGTTGGCACCCCAGTTGCACTTGTACATATAACCCGTTGATTGCCCAAAGCGCATAGTGAGGAACACATCGTCCACCTGCTCGATGTTGAGGTAAATTCCCATGTACTCTTCGTTGATGTACAACTTCGTATGGTGGGTGCGGGCAGCGGGAACACCCAGTTCCCGGTACTGCTGAAGCGTCAGGGCCTCGCGAACGACGGAAGGATCATTCACATTGGCTTTCAGGTTGAATTTCTTGTACTCGAAAAACTTCTTCCCGCCGTATTGCCGGAAGTCCAGCTTGAGCGATTTCTTTTCCGCATACCTTGACGTGTTGCCGCGCAGACGCACACCGATGGGCGTGGTCAGCGTGGTGTCCATCTGCGAGTTCTTGAATCGGATCACCGCCGGCTTGTACTCTTCGCTGAGTGCGTTGGCGGGATCCTGCAGAAAGGCCTTGTCCGCGGGGTCCATCGTGAGGAAGATCCAGGCCACTTCTTCCGGCCGGAAAATCTTGTCGACACCCGGATTGGCAACCTGCGCGTACCCGCCGACAAGCAGGAGCCACAGAAAGATCAATAAGGGAATTCGACGCAGCATCGGGTTTTACTTCTTATAGAACTTCCACGAGCTCTTGAAATCGCGGGTCAGCGGCTGGTTGGTGATAATCGCGCGTACCATCTCGACAGGCATGGCGTTCTCCTGCATGACGGCGTCGTGGTATTGCTTGTAAGTCATCTTGCCGGAATCCACCAGTTCTTTCTTCAAGGCATAGAATTGGAAGGCGCCGGTCATATAGGCCAATTGGTAAAGCGGACCGTAGTTGGCGGTGAATGACCTTCTCACTTCACCTTCCGCATTGGCGCGCTCATGCCCAACCCGGTCGACGAGGAAGTCGATGCACTGCTGGGGTGTCCATTTGCCAAGGTGATAGTTGAGGGAAAAGATGATGCGCGCACAACGGTGCATGCGCCAGAACAGCATGCCGATCTTGTCTTCCGGCCCGCGCGGGAAGTTCATGTCCCAGAGAATCAATTCCCAATACAATGCCCAGCCTTCGCTCCAAAACGGGTTGCGATAATGCCGGTACGGCTTGTTCCGGTTGTTCATGAATCCTTGAAGATGATGGCCCGCAATGAGTTCGTGGTGAACGGTGGCCCTCGAGAAGTGGGGGTTATTTCCCCGCATGCTCATGAGCTTGTCATCATGGTTCATGGCATCGGTGGGGTATGAGATCTGGAGCGTCTCGCCGCCCAGGAAGAAAGGGCTGATGAGTTGCTGGCGCGGCGGGATCATCCGCATGCGCCAGGTTTCTTCGGCAATGGGCGGAATGGTGATCAGGTCGTTCTTCTTCAGGAACTCCACGGATTGGTTGTACAGGTCAAGCATGGCTTCGGGTTGTTGCCCTTCTGGCACATAGCTCTGTTTTACTTTCTCGAGCGCCTGTTTCCAGTTGTCGCCGAAGCCCATCTCCCGGCTGGCTTTGAGCATCTCGGCGTCGCACCAGGCGAACTCCTTGTTGGCGATGTCGACCAGTTCCTCCGGGGTGTACGGGATCATCTCCAATTGCAGCAGGCGGATGAGTTCTTCGCGGCCGATCGGATTGCCGATGATGCCGCTGCCGTCGTCTTTCGGCTGCAAGGTTACATCCACCTTCTTCTTCAGCGCGGCGGAATATTTGGTCAGTGCAGTATCCAGTTGCTGGTAAGGCCGTGTGGTCCACCACGAGAACTGCGGGTCATATCCATTGTAGAATTCGTACACACTCTTGAGTGCGGCTTCTTGTCCGGCCACGACCTGGCTGGCGCGGGCGGCGAGATTGGGAGCGAGGTTCGGCTCCTGCGGAAGTCTCTTCACTGCCGCCTGCACGCTCTTCACCATGGCATTGAGTTGCCCGGCCACTTCATCGCTTTTCAGATGCAGGCCGCGGCGGCGCTGTTTTTCCAGCGGGTAAAGTCCGTCGGCAGGAGCGGTGAGCCGCGCCACCTGGCTGGTTTCTTTTTCTTCCTGTGCGAGGAGGACGAGTTCGTTCTGGATATCTCTCCGCATCAGGAGGAAGTCGACCTTGCCGCCCGTTGAAAATGATTCGAAAGGCAGCGCGTCCAGTTTCTTCAACTGCGCCTCATAAAATTCCGTCAGCCGTTTGCGCCGCTCGGGGGATCCCGGGATGATGTAGAACCTTTCAAGGCTTCCTTCATCGGCTTCATGCTGCACGATGAACGAGTACATTTCTGTCACCGCCGGGGTGGATTGGGCCGGGAGGTTGAACGACAGGGCCGCCAGGGCCAACAGCAAAACAAGGATGCGCATATTCATAGCTTAGAAGGCCAAGCTACGAGAAAGGGACTGCTTGTAAAACGGGTTTTTGCCGGACGGTTTCCGGGCGCCGTACTACTTCTTGGCGACGTGGTAGGCCTTTTGCCCTTGCAGTTCCGTTTCCCGGATAACACCCAGTTGCTGCATCTCGGTCAGCATGGCGTTGATGACGGATTCATGTTGTGTGCCCAGGTGGCTCACCAGTTCCTGGTAGGTCTTCACCTGGTTTGGGGCTTTGCGGAAATCGGTGATGAAGTTGAGGATATCTACTTTTTTCATGGCTGCAGCTGTACTCGGCTAAGATACGGAACAGGGCTGCAGAGGTTACATCCCGGCGGGCCATCCCCTTCTTTATAATATCCTTATGCGGGCGGGCCTTCATTTTGCACCATATTTATATAGAGGCCCCTACCTTTGACCTGTCAAATCGCGGAAGATGAACAAGACGCTCATAGTCCTCAGGAAAAGACCGTTTCTGGTATCCACGCTGCTGATCGGGGGCGTTGTCCTCATCGGGCTTTCGCTCTACAACCTCCTCGGGTACCAGGTTGTCGCCTTCATGCTGCTATTGTCGGTGTCCCTGCTGGCCATGATGTTTGATACGCGCACCGTGATCATCGCCGCTGCCATGAGCGCTCTTTTGTGGGACTTCCTTTTCATTCCCCCGCGGTTTGCCCTGACCATCGGCTCCACCGAAGACCAGATACTGCTGCTGACTTACTTTGTCGTCGCCCTCGTCCATGCCGTGCTGGCCCGCCGCGTGCGGCAGACGGAAGAGCGCGCCCGTGAAAAGGAAGCGAAGGCCAGCCAATTGAGATTCTATAATACCCTGCTGAGTTCACTCTCCCACGAACTTCGCACACCCATCACCACAATCCTGGGAGCAACCGACACGCTGGCGACATCAAAGAATTCCATCAGCGAAGCCGAGTCCAAAGAACTCCTGAACGAGATCAGCGAAGCCTGCCTGCGGTTAAACCAACAAGTGGAAAACCTCCTGGGCATGTCACGCCTGGAATCGGGTGTGTTTGCGGTCAAGAAGGATTGGGTGGATGTACCAGAACTGATCTATTCGACCCTGCGGCAGTTGGAGCCCGACATTCTGAAATACCGCGTCACCGTCTTCGCCAATGAAAAGCTCCCGCTCGTGCGGCTGGATTTCCAGCTGATGCAACAGGTGCTTTATAACCTGGTCAACAACATACTGCAGCATACGAAAGAGGGCACCGATATCATCGTCCGTGCCGACTATGACGAGAATGTTTTCCGCCTGGCCGTCAGCGATACGGGCCCCGGGTTTCCGGAAGCAGACATTCCGCGCGTATTCGACAAGTTCTACCGGCTGCAAGGTTCGCGGGCCGGTGGTACGGGCCTGGGGCTGTCGATCGTGAAAGGTTTTGTAGAAGCACATGGAGGAACTGTCACATTAAAGAACCTGCCGCTGAGTGGTGCGGAGTTCCTGATGGAGATCCCGACGGATGCGACCTACTTAAACGCATTGAAAAATGAATAAGGCCACCATATTGATCGTCGACGATGAGCCGCAAATCCGGCGCCTGCTGACCATCGCCCTCCAGCACGACTTTAATGTGGAGGAGGCGGCGACAGCCAAAGAAGGTCTTGCCAAGGTGGCGAGCCATCCGCCGGAACTCGTGCTGCTGGACCTCGGCCTCCCGGATCACGGCGGGCATGAAGTGCTCCGCGACTTGCGCGAGTGGTACACCCATCCGGTGATTATCCTCTCTGTGCAAAGCAGCGAGGAAGACATCGTCAAAGCGCTGGACAATGGTGCCGACGACTACCTGGTCAAGCCGTTTCGTACGGGCGAGCTGCTGGCACGCATCCGGTCGGCGCTGCGCAAGGCTTCCGCCGAAGACGCCGGTGCCCGCCTGGACTTTGGCGACCTCTCGCTGGACCTCGCCGCCCGTCGCGTGATGAAGGGAGGGCAGCCCGTTAAGTTGACGGCAACGGAGTATACGCTGCTGGCCTTGCTGGCGCGCAACGAGGGGAAAGTGCTGACGCACCGGTTCCTCCTCCAGGAAGTGTGGGGACCGTCCTACATTAACGAGTCACAGTATTTACGTGTGTTTATCGCTCAACTGCGGAAGAAGATAGAAGATGATCCAAACCGGCCCGTGCACCTCCTGACTGAATCAGGCGTGGGGTACCGGTTTGTCAGAAAGTAGAAAGAATTATTTAGCCCTGGTGACTATGAAAAATTCGAATCAAGGTTCGAACAGGATTACTATTGCCTCGCTGCTCGTCGCGCTCGGAATTATTTACGGCGACATCGGGACCAGCCCGCTGTATGTTTTAAAGTCCATCGTCGGCGACCGGCCCATCGACGAAGTGCTCATCCTCGGCGGCGTGTCGTGTGTCTTCTGGACGCTCGTGCTCCAGACAACCATCAAGTATGTCATCTTCACGCTCATGGCCGACAACGACGGTGAAGGCGGCGTTTTCTCGCTCTATGCACTCGTACGCCGTTATGGAAAGGCGCTGGTCATTCCCACCATCCTGGGCGCCACCACGCTGTTGGCCGACGGGATCATCACGCCGCCCATCTCGGTCGCTTCGGCGGTGGAAGGGTTGGACATGGTAATACCCGGCCTCCCCACGGTTCCCATCGTCATCGTAATCCTCAGCCTGCTTTTCTTTTTCCAACGCTTCGGCACACAGCGGGTGGGCAGCACCTTCGGGCCGATCATGGTGGTGTGGTTCTCCATGCTCATCATCCTGGGCGTCGTGCACATTGCGCAGTTTCCGGGTATCCTGAAAGCCATTGATCCGCGGTATGCACTCCAATTGCTGACAAAATACCCGCATGGATTCTGGTTACTGGGAGCCGTCTTCCTCGCCACAACAGGAGCTGAAGCTATGTATTCAGACCTGGGACACTGCGGCAGGGGCAACATCCGCGTGACGTGGGCCTTTGTCAAAGTGGCCCTGCTCACCAATTACTTCGGGCAGGCCGCCTGGGTGCTCACCGAAGCCGGCGACCATCTCCAGGGAAGAAATCCTTTTTATGAACTCATGCCGTCGTGGTTCCTCGTGCCGGGAATTATCATTGCCACCATGGCCGCCATCATCGCCAGCCAGGCGCTCATCAGTGGGTCTTACACGCTGATCGCGGAAGCCATGAGCCTGAACTTCTGGCCGCGGGTCACCGTCCGGCAGCCCACCGATTTGAAAGGACAGATCTACATCCCCAGTGTCAACACACTGCTGTGGATCGGTTGTATCCTCATGATCCTCTACTTCCAGAACTCGGCCCACATGGAAGCGGCGTATGGTTTCTCGATTACCATCGCCATGATGATGACCACCATTCTCCTGACGCACTTCATGTTGTTCAAGAAACGCTGGCACCCGGTGCTGGTCTTTGCCCTCGTCGCACTCTTCAGTGTGATCGAACTGTCCTTCTTCATCACCAACGTGGCCAAGATCAAAGAGCGTTGGATGTTTCTATTCTTTGAGCTGTTCATCTTCCTGGTCATGTACACATGGTACTATGCCCGCAAGATCAACAACCGGTTTGTGCGCTTTGTGGAATTGGGCAAGTACACGGGCCTGATCCGGGAGCTGAGCGATGACGAAAGCCTTCCGAAGTTCTCGACGCACCTGATCTATCTCACGAAAGCGAACAATCGCGAGCACATTGAAGAGAAGGTCATCAAGTCCATCTTCGCCAAGAAGCCGAAACGCGCCGATGTATACTGGTTCCTGCACCTCAACCGGACGGATGATCCCTACTCGCTGTCCTACGAAGTCTCCGAACTGGTCGACGACAAGGTCATCAAAGTGACCATCAACCTGGGCTTCCGGGTGCAGCCGAGGTCGGAGTTGTTCTTCAAGCGGATTGTCCAGGAGTTGGTGAAAAATAAGGAGCTTAATCTCCACACCCGCCCCGACGGATCGACCCGATATAATTCGGAACCCGATTTCAAGTTCGTCATCCTGGAGAAATTCCTGTCGGTGGAAAACGAGTTCACCGTGCGGGAGGGAGTCCTGCTGAACACTTACTTCCTGCTCAAGCACCTGGGACAAAGCGATGAGAGCGCGTTTGGCCTGGAAAGGAATGATGTAATTATTGAGCAGGTGCCCCTGGTGTATCATCCGGCACGGGAAGTACCGCTTGCCCGAGTGGGGGACGGAAACAAAGCAGCCTGATATGGAACACCAGATGAACATGAAAGCGATGGCATTGGCCATGCTGCTAAGCGCATCGGCATGGGCGCAGGAGAAGATTCCCTTTGAAGGCATTGACCAAACCTGGCAGAACGGGGCCGACAGGAGAGACTCGGCCCTGTGGTCGGGCGGCAAATATTTCAAACCAAGCCTGCTCATCGACCTCAACTACAACTACTCCTTCAACGATCCCATCGACAACACCGTCGTCGGTTCTACCGCGCTGGCTCGTCACAACGAACTGCAGCTGGCGGCCCTGCACGCCGGGGGCGACTTTGGCTACGACAACATGCGCGCACGCGTGATGCTTCAAATGGGTACCCGGTCGACGATCGTGCCGCGCAACGACTACAGTCCGTATCGCGGGCAGTATGACCTGACGGCCGTATACCGGTACCTCAGTGAAGCGTATGCCGGCTACCATGTTGATGTGGCCTATGGACTGAATATCGATGCGGGACTTTTCCTTTCCTATATCGGACTCAACTCGTATTACCAGGCCGAGAACTGGGAATACCAGGCATCATACACCAGCGACAACACGCCGTGGTTCTTCAACGGCATCCGCATCCAGTTCTTCCCGACGAAGAACCTGAAGATTGAGCCGTGGATCATCAACGGCTGGCAGAGTTATGGGAAGTTCAATTCCATGCCGGGGCTTGGCGGAAGCATTACCTGGATGTCGTCCAACAGCAATGTGAAGCTGATCACGAATAATTACTACGGAACGGACGCTGCCGGTATTCCCGACCGCGTGAGGTTTCATTCTGATAACAGCTTTTTGTTCCGGTACCTAAAAGGAAGACTGGGCAATGGAGTCAACCAGGCGGCCTTCTCCGTGACCGGAGATTTTGGCTTTGAAAAGGGTGGTGGTGTCAATGGATTCTCATCTGCTGATCCGACAAAGCCGGCGCAGTACTTTTTCAGCCTGATGGCCTATCACCGGATGTGGTTCTTCGACAAGAAATTGGCATGGACAGTCGGGGGTGGAGTGATGGAGAACCCGGGAAGATATCTCGTGTTGCTGCCTACCGGCGAGGCCAGCCCTTTGCCGAATCCCAGCCAGCCAACGTCGACCGCAGGGCATTTTCCTTTTACCGCCAACCCGGGTGATCCCTTCCATGCATGGGACTGTTCCACCAACATCGACTTCATGCCGACGCAGGCGATGACCTTCCGTTTAGAATATGTGCATCGGGAATCGTCGGTGCCGTACTTCGCAGGGCACGGAGGCGTAACGTCACAGTCAGGTTATACCACCACGCCGCTGGATCCCAACTGGCGCCCCGATCTCGTCCGGTCAGAATCCAAGGTCATCTTCGCCTTGTTGTTCCGGATGTAATGACCGGCTATCTTTCCCTCCATGAAAAGATTGATTCTTGCCATCCTGCTCCTGGCCGGTTGCGCTGCGCCCAAAAAGGAAACACCTTTGTCAGTGAAAAAGCCGGTCGGCCCAGATGATCTGAAACTGTACGTCATGACCAACGCCAACAAAATGGCGGTGGCCATCACGAATTTCGGCGGGCGTGTCGTCATGCTCCAGGTGCCCGACAAGAACGGGGTGATGGGAGACATCGTGCTGGGATATGATTCCCTGGAGCAGTACCTGGGCGGCAACCCGTACTTCGGCGCCATGATCGGCCGCTATGGCAACCGCATCGCTAAAGGAATGTTCACCCTGGAAGGGAAGTCCTATGAACTCAATATTAACAATGGTATGAATGCCCTCCACGGTGGCCCGGGCGGGTTTCATAATGTACTCTGGGAAGCCACACCCAAGCAGGTAGGTGATGGCCAGGCGTTAGAGTTGACATATGTCAGCCGCAGCGGGGAAGAAGGATATCCCGGCACGCTCACTACCAAAGTGACGTACACCCTGCCCACGAACAGCAATGAGCTCATCATCGACTACGAGGCGACCACCGACTCGACCACCATTCTGAATCTTACCCATCACTCATTCTTCAACCTGGCCGGGGAGGGATCGGGCGATATTCTCAACCACGAGTTCACCATCAACGCCGACCGCTACTGCCCCGTCGACGAAGGACTCATACCCACGGGTGAGTTGCGGCCAGTAGCAGGAACACCGTTTGATTTCACCAAGCCCCACAAGGCCGGCGAGCGTATCGGAGCAGAAGATCAGCAATTGACCTTTGGCAAAGGCTACGATCACAACTGGGTTTTGAACAAACAAGGAACTGACCTGTCGCTGGCCGCCACCGTGACTGAGCCGACGAGCGGCCGGAAGATGGAAGTGTGGACCACCGAACCCGGACTGCAGTTCTACTCCGGCAACTTTCTCACAAAGAATGAGATCGGCAAGAAGGGTCATGTGTATGATTTCCGCACCGCCTTCTGCCTCGAGGCCCAGCACTTCCCCGATTCCCCGAATCACCCCGAATTTCCCTCCACCGTGTTGAAGCCGGGGGAGGTGTATAAGCAGAAGACGGTGTATCGGTTTTCTCTGAGCGGAATGTAACCCACCAGTTAAACTCCAATCATTTTCCCCTGAACGTTGAACTGTTGAACCGTTGAACTGTTGAACTGTTGAACGTTGAACCGTTGAACGTTGAACTGTTGAACGTTGAACTGTTGAACCCACCTCCGTGGCAGGCGAGGTGTGTTGACTACGAGCTGATCGCCCCCGCCACCCATTCACCCAACGCCGGCCCGTGCTTGAAGCCATGGCCTGAGCCGCCGCCGAGGAAGATCACGTTATCTGCTTCGGGATGCTTGTCAAAAATGAAATTGCCATCAGGTGAGTTTTCATAGGGGCACACCCGGTTCTCCACGAGGGGCGCATCCTGGAGCCCCGGGAAACGGTGCCCAATAAACTTCCGCGCCTTGGCGAGCACATCAGGATTGGCTACCCGTTCGCCGTTGGTCGGATCAAATGCCACACCGCGCCGATCCACGCCGATCTTGAATCCGCGGTTGGCGTTGCCGGGTATACCATAATAATAGTCGTCGCCATCAACGTCGACCCAGGCGGGCATGGAATCGTACAGGTGGCTTTCCTGTAGAGGAACACCGAAGTAGTAGGCTTCTTGTTTCGTGCACGTGATCACGTTGCTCAACACTTCCGGGAATACCTGTCCCATCCAACTCCCGCAGGCGAAGATGTAGGCATCGGCCTGGAGCGAGGTGTTGTTGGAGAGTGAAATCTCCGTCAGTCGACCGGAAGCGATCCGTCCGGGCTTGACAAAGGCCTGGATGAAGTTGCCGCCCTCGCTGACAAAACCTTCGGCCACCGCCTGGCAGCTCTCTCGTGCTTTCAGGTAGCCGCCGAACGGATCGAGCCAGCCGTGGTGCAGATCGTCGGTGTTGATCAATGGGTAACGTCTTTTCAAATCATTCAGCTCCAGGCGCTCGTACATCATGCCGTGTTCCTTGGCGAAGGGGATGGAGTCATCCACCAGCGGGGTCTTCTCTTCATAACAGAGCCAGAGTACGCCGACCGGGTGAAACAGTTTCTTGTTCCATTTCTTCTCCGCCTCTTTCCAGTGGGCCAGGGCCCGCACATTCATTTCAAAATAAAATCGGTTCGCCCCGTAGGTAGACCGGATGACGCGCGTCTCATCGCCGGAGCTCGATCGCGAGTTGCCTGCGCCCCACGCATCGACCAACGTGACGTCAAGCCCGGCGCGCAGCAGGCTCAAGGCCGTCCATCCGCCGAAGGCGCCGGCGCCGACGACGACTACCCGTGCCCCGCGGGAAAGGCGGTTGAGATCGGGTTTGAGAAAAGTATCAGGGGGTGCGAACGTATTGGCCGCCATAGGTCAGTTGGTGATAAGCCACTCATTAATATTATATGAAATACTGATGATCATGATGGCCAGCATCAAGATCGCCAGTGATTTGTGCTCTTTTTCAGTCACCGTCTGCCGGATGACCAGCACCAGCAACACGACAAAGAGCCCAAGGTTGGTGTACCAGCCCTCGCCGCCGAGGTGATGAACGAAGATATTCTCCAGGGCCGACAAGACCGACAGGATCATGACCATAATAAAGAGCTTCCTGTAACTGTCGAGGTAATAGGTCTTCATGTCCGTGGCGTTCGCTTCGGTCGGCATGGGGAAAAGAATGCGCGCGAGGATGAACAGGCAAATCGGGTAGAGCACCTGGAAGAGAAACATGGGCAACTGCCACACGGTGATCGACTTAAGCTGGTACAGCAGCCACCACTCCTGCACATGGAGAATGAAAACCAGCACGACCCACAGCATGTGGGGCCAGTAGAGTCGGACTTTATCCCATTGATGGATCAGGTCGGCTACACCGGACATGATCTGGGTGATGCCCAGACCAAGGATAATGGATATCAGGACGGTGACAAACTCAAAGGGGCTCATAATGAGGGGGTTTGAGTTACATGCGGATGTTTTAATTCATTCTAAAATACCTGTTTAGACGCGCATCTTGCCGACCGTCCGACTACAAGTTAATCATGTGTTTTTATGCCGTTAAAGATAGTTCCCGCTCCAAAAAATAAGTTTGAAAAATTGACCTAGGCGCGTAGATTTGTGCTTCTCCGCATAATAAGCGGAATCCTAAACCACATGATGAAGCGCTCTATCTTCCGTTTCTCTACTCGTGTTGTACCCGCTCTGATCGTTTTCCTTCTCTCATTCTCACTCCAGGCCCAGGATATCCCCACGGATCCGGCCGTGATCAGCGCAGGCGAGGCTCTTTTCAACGGAAACTGCAAAACCTGTCACCGGGTCAAGCAAAAACTGGTAGGCCCTGCCTTGGCAGGCGTCGAAACCCGTGTCCCCTCCGTCAAATGGGTCTACGACTGGGTGCGCAACCCGGCCAAAGTGATCGCCAGCGGCGACGAGTACGCCAACAAGATCTACGCGGAGTACAACAAAAGCCAGATGACGGCTTTCTCCAGCTTCAAGGATGATCAGATTCTCAGCATCTTAGCTTACGTCAAGGCCGAAGCCAACAAGGTGGAGGCAGCACCTGCCGTCGCGGCAGGCGGACAAGCCGGCGGCTCGGCAGTTCCTTCGGCTTACCTCGACACTATATTAATAGGTATGGTGATCATCCTGATCCTCCTGGTGATCATCCTCGCCCTCATCGTCAACGCCCTTCGCAAATTCCTCAACCAGCGTGACCTTAGCGCGGAAGAGCAGGAGGTCGTCAATTCACCCATTACGTTAGGGACGATCACCCGCAGCCCGGGCTTTACCTTCCTCGTGATCTTCCTGGTGGGGGTCATCGCCTTCAAGAGCGTGATCGACGGACTGTATTCCATCGGCGTACAAAAGGAATACCAGCCCAAGCAGCCCATCGCCTTCTCCCACAAGGTGCATGCCGGTCAATATGAAATCGAATGTAAGTACTGCCATACCGGCGCATTGAAAGGCAAACAAGCCAACATCCCGTCGCCGAACATCTGTATGAACTGCCATACGCAGATCAAGCAGGGCACCAACACCGGCACCGGCGAGATCGCAAAGATCTATTCGGCCGTCGGTTTCGATCCCGACACACAGACCTACACCGGCGTGACCAAGCCGATCGAGTGGGTGAGGATCCACAACCTTCCCGACCTGGCGTACTTCAACCACTCCCAGCACGTGAACGTGGCCGGCGTTATCTGCCAAACGTGCCACGGACCCATCGAACAGATGGACGTCGTGAAGCAATATTCCCTGCTCACCATGGGATGGTGCATCGACTGTCACCGCAAGACGGATGTGAACACGAAGGGCAACGCCTACTACGACAAACTGGTTGAACTGCACAACAGCAAGAAGGCCATGAAAGTCGAGGACATCGGCGGCCTGGAATGTGCCAAGTGCCACTACTAAGCATCGACCTCGGTTGATGTCTACGGACTATTTGATTTTTCACGATTACACGGATAAATAAGGAACGACCAAATATGGGTACTACGAAAAAGACATACTGGAAGGGACTGGAGCAGCTCAAGAACGATCCTGCCTTCATCAAGAATGCCGACAAGGAGTTCGTCAATCTTGGGGCAGAAGAGGATCCCGGTCACTCCCGCAGGGACTTCCTCAAGATGATGGGCTTCAGCGTAGCCGCCGTCTCCCTGGCCGCCTGCGAAACCCCCATCCGCAAAGCCATCCCGTACGTCAATAAACCGGTCGACGTCGATCCCGGTATCCCGAACTATTACGCGTCCACCTATATTAATGGAGGCGACTACTGTAGCATCGTTGTAAAAACCCGCGAAGGACGCCCGATCAAGATCGAAGGCAATTCGCTGTCGTCTGTTTCCAAGGGCGGCTCGAGCCCGCAGGTGGAGGCATCGGTACTCTCCTTATATGATAACTACCGGCTGCGCGGTCCCCGCATGGGCGACAAGAGCGAGTCGTGGGAGAATGTTGACAAAGAGGTGATGTCCAAGCTGTCCGACATCGCCGGCAAAGGCGGCCAGATCCGGATCATCAGCAACACCATCCTTAGCCCCAGCACGCTTGCTTCCATCGAGCGGTTCAAGGCAAAGTATCCCACCGCCCAACACATCCAATACGACCAGGTATCGTATTACGGCATGATGAAAGCGAACGAAGCCTCCTTCGGTACGGCGTTCATCCCGTCTTATGATTTCAGCAAGGCCAATGTGATCGTGAGCTTCTCCGCCGACTTCCTCGGCACCTGGCTTGCGCCGATTGAGTTTGCCCGTCAGTACGCGGCCACTCGCCGTATCGACGAAGACCATCGCGAGATGTCGCGCCACTACCAGTTCGAAGCGAACCTCAGTCTCACCGGCGCCAATGCCGACTACCGCACGCCGATCCGCGCGTCGCAGAGCGGCCTCGCCGTAGCACAACTGTATAACCTCATCGCCGCCAAAGCCGGCAAGGGGATGATCAGCGGTGGAATAGAGGGTGTGGCCAATCTCGACAAGGCGGCAGAAGACCTGTGGGCTAACCGCGGTCGCTCGCTGGTTGTATCCCGGTCCAACCACAAGGCAACACAGACGCTCATCAACGGCATCAATGATATGCTGGGCAACTATGGTACAACCATCCTGCCCAACCTGCCCGTGAATTACCGCAAGGGCAACGACGAGGCGATGGCCGCGTTCGTCGCTGATGCGGAAGGCGGAAAGATCGACGGCGTCATCTTCTACAACTGCAACCCGGTGTACGATCACCCGATGGGAGATAAGATCGCGGCGGCTGTGAAGAACATGACCCTCTCGGTGGCCACCAATTACACCCCCGACGAAACCGCATCGACCGTTCAGTATATCGCGCCTGACCATCATTACCTCGAATCGTGGAATGACGCGGAGCCGAAGAAGAATTTCTACAGCCTCTCACAGCCCGCCATCACCCCGATCTTCAAGTCGCGCCAGGCGCAGGAGACTTTCATGGTGTGGGCCGGCGAGAAGAATGTCGACTACTTCACGTACGTCAAGGAAAACTGGCGCAACTGGTTCTACGCCAAGAGCGGCAGTGTGATGGACTTCCAGTCGTGGTGGGACAAGTGCCTCTACGACGGCGTCTATGAGCCGGGCGCAGCAGAAGGTTCCATGCCGGCCTTTGTCGGAGATGTCGCCGCCGCTGCAGCCGCAGTAGCATCACATTATAAGGCCGACAATAAAGGATTTGAGCTGATTGCTTATGAGAGCGTCGGCGTTGGCAACGGCTCGCAGGCGAACAACCCGTTGCTGCAGGAGCTTCCTGATCCGATCACCAAGGTGGTATGGGATCACCCGATTACCATTTCGCAACGGGATGCCGCAGCGCAAGGGTTTACCAACGACGGAGAAAGTTTCACACAGTTCGGCACCCTCACGGTGGGCGGTAAATCCGTCAACGTGCCCGTGCTCATCCAGCCGGGCCAAACGCCGGGAACAATCGGCATCTCGATCGGCTACGGCCGTACGAAAGTGGGGAAGGTGGCCGAAAACCTGGGAGTTAATGCTTACGCCTTCGGCCGGTTCAGCGAAGGATACATCAGCCTCAATTCCATCGAAGGTGTTACGCTGACGAAGACCGACACAAAATTCCAGTTGGCCCAGACACAGACGCACCAGACGTATATGGGCCGTCACAATGTGATCCAGGAGTCGACGCTGAGTGAATTCAAGACCAACCCGATGGCCGGCCGTGAAGTGCCCAAGGTTACCAAGTGGGATGAGAAAGTTGACGCCGGCACGCTGAGCTTGTGGAAAGGTCACGACTACAAGGACCACCATTGGGGTATGGTCATCGACCTCAACTCGTGTACCGGTTGCGGTGCATGTATTGTGGCCTGCAACGTGGAGAACAACGTGGCAATCGTCGGCAAGGATGAAGTGATCCGCCGCCGCGAGATGCACTGGATGCGGATCGACCGCTACTACAGCAGCGATGGCGCGCCTGGCGATTATACCGCCATGGAGAAAGCTTCCGAAAATCCGGAGGTCGTCTTCCAACCCATGCTCTGCCAGCATTGCAACAACGCGCCTTGCGAAACGGTGTGCCCCGTGGCCGCCACGACGCACAGCACGGAAGGTCTAAACCAGATGACCTACAACCGTTGCATCGGCACACGCTATTGCGCCAACAACTGTCCTTATAAAGTTCGCCGCTTCAACTGGTTCAAGTACCACGACAACCAGCAGTTCTACCAGCAGAACCCGGCCATGAACACCGACCTCGGCCGGATGGTATTGAACCCGGAGGTGACCGTTCGTTCCCGTGGTGTGATGGAGAAGTGCTCGTTCTGTGTGCAGCGCATCCAGACCGGCAAGCTCAACGCCAAGAAGGAGCGTCGCCCGATGAAAGACGGCGAGGTGATCACCGCCTGCCAGGCTTCCTGTATGACGGGCGCCATTCACTTCGGCGACATGAACGACGAGAACAGCGCCATCACCAAGCTCCTGAAGATCACGAAAGACGAGAAGCGTCCTTACGGCATCGATAAGAATATTGGAAACCCCCGTGCGTACCGCGTGCTGGAAGACATCGGCGTGAAGCCGAACATCTTCTACCTCACGAAGATCCGCAACAAGGAGGGAGCCAAAGGAGAAGCATAACCAATACAGATAAGCAAGCGAACATCGAGTATGCAAGCATCATCAGCACTTCGAGAGACCTTAGTAACCGGCGGTAAAAGCGTCGCTGACGTATCGCAGGATATCAGCTGCCAGGTCGAGAACAAACCTTCCCGCCTTTGGTGGATGGCCTTCGGGACGTCACTGGTCCTCCTGACCTACGGCGGCTATTGTTGTTGGATGATGCTGTGGAACGGCATCGGGATGTGGGGTCTGAACAAGACAGTCGGTTGGGCCTGGGACATCACCAACTTCGTGTGGTGGGTCGGTATCGGTCACGCCGGAACGCTGATCTCCGCCATTCTCCTGTTGTTCCGCCAGCGGTGGCGCATGAGCATCAACCGCGCCGCGGAGGCTATGACAATCTTCGCCGTTATTTGTGCCCTCAGTTTCCCGGCATTCCACATGGGCCGCCTGTGGCTGGGCTTTTACTGGGCACTGCCGCTTCCTAACGCATTCGGATCCCTCTGGGTGAACTTTAACTCACCGTTGCTCTGGGACGTGTTCGCCATCTCGACGTACTTCTCGGTATCGCTTCTTTTCTGGTACATGGGTCTTATCCCTGACTTCGCCGTCATTCGCGACCGCGCAGTACGCATGGGTCACATGACCCGCGCCCGCGTGTACAACGCGCTCAGCTTCGGCTGGGATGGCGCCGCCAAAACCTGGATGCGCTACGAATCCGTTGCACTGATCCTCGCGGGCCTTTCGACACCGCTCGTGCTCTCCGTTCACACGATCGTGTCATTCGACTTCGCTACGTCGGTCATTCCCGGCTGGCACACCACCATCTTCCCGCCTTACTTTGTTGCGGGAGCTATCTTCTCCGGTTTCGCCATGGTGCTGACGCTGCTGTTGGTTACCCGCAAGGTGTTCAAGCTGGAAGACTACATCACCATCTACCACGTTGAATTGATGAACATCATCATCATCGTGACCGGCTCCATCGTCGGGGTGGCCTACATCACGGAATTGTTTATCTCCTGGTACGGCATGGTGCCAGCCGAGAGTTATGCCTTCCTAAACCGGGTGAAAGGTCCTTATTGGTGGGCCTACTGGTCGATGATGACCTGCAACGTGATCTCGCCTCAACTCTTCTGGATCAAGAAGATCAGAACCAACCTCGTCGCCACCTTCGTGCTTTCCATTGTGGTGAACATCGGCATGTGGTTCGAACGCTTTGTGATTATTGTCACTTCGATTCACCGCGACTACGTACCGTCGAGCTGGACGATGTTCCACCCCACGATGTACGACATCGGGCAATACCTGTTCACCTTCGGTATCTTCTTCACGGCGTTCTTCCTGTTCGCGAAGTTCTTCCCCGTGATCAACATGGCCGAAGTGAAGAGCATTATCAAGGCGACTTCCGAGAAAAAGAATTCAACGGCACACTAACATGGCATCGAAAGAAAACTACCTGGTCGGCATTTTTGAGGATGAGGACGTTCTCCTCTCGGCCGTCGAGAATATCCGCGACAAGGGCGTGAAGATCAAGGAAGTCTACAGCCCGTTCCCTGTGCATGGTTTGGATGAGGCGCTGGGCTACCGCCGCACGCGTCTTCCTATCGCCGCCTTCCTCTTCGGTATGACGGGCACCATCACTGCGCTCTCTACCCAGATCTGGATGCTTGGTTTCGACTGGCCCATGATCATCGGGGGAAAGAACCACTATTCCATCCCGCCGTTCATCCCGGTGACGTTTGAGTTCACCGTGCTGCTGGCGGCCTTCGGCATGGCCGGCACGTTCCTCGTGGTGAGCGACATGAAGCCCTACAAGTGGCCCCGCATGTTCGACAACCGCAGTACGGACGACAAGCATGTAATGGCCATTGACCTCGATGCCAACAAGGTTTCCAAAGAAGAGATCCGACAGATTCTGAAGAGCAATGGCGCTTCAGAAGTGAACGAACAAAGCTATTAGTCCATGAAGATGATCAACCTCAACTACATAGGAGCAGCGGTTGCCGCGATTGCCCTTGCGGGATGCGCCGGAGGAGACAACCCCGGCCGCGAATACGCGCCCAACATGTACCACTCCGTGGCCTATGAGCCCCTCAGCCAAATCACCGACGAAGATGCCGGTGCCTGGGCCAATTCGCTCGACGCACGCAGCGGGGAATATTTCAACTCCAACAAGTACAACCCGTTCCGCATGAACATGCGCGAGCCGGCACCCAACACAGTGAAACGCAACAAGTACGGTTGGCTGCCTTACCGCAGCAAGAACGTTCCCAAAGATTCCATCGATATCGTCGTGAAGGGAATGACCAGCCCGCTGGAAGACAACCCGCAGTATGTGGCGGAAGGCAAGGCGCTCTTTGAAATCTATTGCAAACACTGCCACGGCGCCAAAGGTATGGGCGACGGTAAAGTGGCTGACAAATATCCGGGTGTGGCCAATCTGAAAGGAGAAGCCTACCTCAACATGTCGGAGCCGCACATCTTCCACGTGATCAGCTACGGCGCCGGACTGATGGGCGCCCACGGTTCCCAGGTGAGCCCGGAAGACCGCTGGAGGATTGCCCGTTATGTTAAAGACCTACAGAAGCAATAACAACTGACGAAAACGACCGCGCGCAATGAACGCTATACACGAAGTTTCTGAAGAAAGATACGTATTCAAGCCGGAGACCCGCTCCAAGCTGCTCATCCTGCTGGCCGTTGGATTCGTCCTGTTTGCCATCGGCACCTACACGGCAATGTCGGGCGGCGCTCATGAAGAGCACGGCGGCGGCCACGCGGCGGCAGGCATCAGCAAAGAGATGGTGGCCAGCCTCGACGCTTCGGCAGAGCCCGCGGCCGCTGAACATCACGGCAGCCCGACCTGGCTCAAGCGCGTGTACACAACCCTGTGGATGAACAACGTGTTCTTCACCGGCCTCGGCCTCATCGGCCTCTTCTTCGTCGCCATCCAGTATGCCGCACAGGCAGGATGGTCCGTTGGCGTAAAGCGGGTAGCCATGGCCATGGGCCAATGGATTCCCATCGCCGGCGTACTGATGCTGGTGTTCTGGTTCGCCGGCAAAAGCGACCTCTTCCACTGGACGCACGCCGATCTGTATGACAAAGCCAGCGGCGACTACGATGCCATCATCGACGCGAAAGGCGTTTACTTCTTCTGGCCCCTGGCCAACGGCGGTTTCCCCGCGTTCTTTATTCTCCGCCTCGTGCTGTTCTTCGGAATGTGGTACATGTTCTTTATGTGGATCCGCCGCGAGATGCTCGCAGAAGATATCGACGGCTCGACCGCACACTGGTCCAAGGCACGCACCATCTCCGCCTTCTTCCTTATCTTCTTCGGCGTCAGCTCCTCGGTTTCCGCGTGGGACTGGGTGATGAGTATCGACACCCACTGGTTCAGCACCATGATGGGCTGGTATGTGTTCGCCAGCTGGTGGGTCACCGGCCTGGCCATGATCACGCTCATCGTCAGCCAGCTTAAGCAGGCAGGCTACCTCAAGATCGTCAACGCCAACCACCTGCACGACCTGGGCAAGTTTGTATTCGCCTTCAGCATTTTCTGGACCTACATCTGGTTCAGCCAGTTCATGCTGATTTTCTATGCCAACATCCCGGAGGAAACGGTATACTTCATACAGCGCCGCAACGTGTCGCCGTACAGCTGGATATTTTTTGCCAACCTGATCATAAACTTTGCGCTCCCTTTCCTGTTATTAATGATGCGGGATTCCAAGCGCCACATCGGCATGCTGAAGGTGGTGTGTCCCCTCGTCATCGTCGGCCACTGGCTGGATTACTACCTGATGGTGACGCCGGGTGTGATGAAAGGCGAGGGCAGCCTGGGACTGCTGGAGATCGGCATGGGCGTCATCTTTATGGCCGCCTTCCTGCTGGTAACGCTCAGCACCCTGGCCAAGTACCCGCTGTTCGGCAAGAATGACCCGATGCTCCAGGAGAGCCTCGGACACCATATTTAAACGAGTAGGAGAGAAGGAGACGATAACGAACTTAGACTATGATGAATCTGATAATCGGTTTTGGAGTGGTGCTGATCCTGGTGATCGTGTACATGATCTTCCGGATCACGAACCTGGTAAGCCTCGTGAAAAGCGATAAGGAGAAGGAGGGTAACGACAACAGTGCGCACGCCTTCCTGTTCATGGCCTTCATGATCCTCTCGCTGATCGGATTTTATTGGTATTCCTACGCACATTTCGACAAGTATACCCTGCCGGTCGCCTCCGAACACGGCGTGATCACCGACAACCTGTTCTGGATCACGATGGTCATCTGCGTGGTGGCCTTCACGATCATCTTCATTGTCATGTTCTGGTTCACTTACAAGTACCGTTACCAGGAAGGACGCAAGGCCTCTTACTTTGTAGACAATCACAAGCTGGAAATCCTTTGGACGCTGATCCCCGCGGTGGTGATGGCGCTGCTCATTTTCCGCGGCTTGCGGGCATGGACGGACATCACCGGCCCCGCTTCCAAGGAGGCTGTAGTCATCGAATTGGTGGCACAGCAATTTGCGTGGACGGCCCGTTACCCGGGTGCCACGGATGAAGAACTCGGCAAGGCCGACTTCCGCCTCATCGACGCGAACAACGAATTTGGCCTGGATCTTACCGATAAGAATTCCTTCGACGACTTCAAGTCGCTGGAGCTGCACCTGCCGGTAAACAAGGAGGTGCTCCTGAAGATCCGCGCGAAGGATGTACTGCACAGCGTGTTTCTTCCGCACTTCCGCGTGAAGATGGATGCCGTTCCCGGTATGCTCACCACGTTCAAGTTCAAGGCCACCAAGACCACGGCCGAGATGCGCGCCGAAACGGGCAACCCGAATTTTAACTACGAGATGGCCTGCACCGAGATTTGCGGCAAGGGACACTTCTCCATGCGCTTCCCGGTGGTCGTCGAGGACGAGGAATCGTATGCCAAGTGGAGGGCCAGCCAGGAGTCGTGGCTGAAGCAGAACCCGGACTACATCAACCGCATCCCGGAAAACCTCCGCGAGTTCGCCGCCATCAAAGCCGGCATGGCGCCTGACAACGGCTCCGCCGATCAGGGCATCTTGCAAACTGTGTCCAACCGCTAATCCGAACGAATTACAACCATGGCAACAGCAGATATTAAAGTACACACCGAAGCTCACCACGACGACCACGGTCACGATCACGAGCATCACGGTAACTTCTGGACGAACTACATCTTCTGCCAGGACCACAAGGTCATCGCCAAGCAGTTCCTCATCACAGGGATGGCATGGGCGCTCATCGGCGGTATCCTGTCGGTGATCTTCCGCCTCCAGCTGGGATTCCCGGAAGCCTCGCTGGAGTGGCTGCGTCCCGTACTGGGCGGGTGGATCACTCCCGAAGGAAAGATTGACTCCGAGTTCTACCTCGCGCTGGTCACCATGCACGGCACCATCATGGTGTTCTTCGTGTTGACGGCCGGTCTTAGCGGAACGTTCAGCAACTTTCTCATTCCCCTTCAGGTCGGCGCCCGCGATATGGCGTCCGGCTTTATGAACATGCTCTCATACTGGTTCTTCTTCCTGTCGAGCTGCTTCATGTTCACCTCGCTCTTCCTGTCGACCGGTCCTGCCGGCGGCGGATGGACCATTTATCCTCCGCTCAGCGCGCTGCCCCAGGCCATCCAGGGCTCCGGGCTCGGTATGACGCTGTGGCTGATTTCCATGGCGCTGTTTATCGTCAGCACCCTGCTCGGCGGTATCAACTACATTACGACGATCATCAACATGCGCACGCAGGGTATGTCGTTCACCCGCATGCCGCTTACCATCTGGGCGTTCTTCTTCACGGCCATCATCGGCCTGTTGTCGTTCCCGGTGCTTTTCGGCGCCGCATTGCTGCTCATCTTCGACCGCAGCTTCGGCACCAGCTTCTTCCTCTCGGACATCTACATCGCTGGCGAAGCGCTCCCGCACGTAGGCGGCAGTCCGGTACTGTTCCAGCACTTGTTCTGGTTCCTCGGGCACCCCGAAGTGTACATCGTATTGCTCCCCGCGCTGGGCATCACGTCAGAGATCATCGCCACCAACTCACGCAAGCCGATCTTCGGTTACAAAGCGATGGTGGGATCGATGCTCTTCATCGCCATTCTCTCCTTCGTGGTTTGGGCACACCACATGTTCGTCACGGGCATGAACCCATTCCTCGGATCCATCTTCACGCTGCTGACCCTGATTATCGCGGTGCCTTCGGCGGTGAAGATCTTCAACTACGTCACCACGTTGTGGCAGGGTAACATCAAGTTCACGTCAGCCATGCTGTTTTCCATCGGTCTCGTGTCGTTCTTCCTCACGGGAGGCATCACGGGCTTGTTCCTCGGCAACTCGGCGGTTGACATCCAGCTGCACGACACGTACTTTGTCGTGGCACACTTCCACCTGGTGATGGGCAGCGCGTCGTTCTTCGGAATGATCGCGGGTATTTATCACTGGTTCCCGAAGATGTTCGGCCGCATGATGAACGAACGCCTCGGCGCCGTCCACTTCTGGATTACGTTTATCGGCGTGTACATGGTGTTCTTCCCCATGCACTATATCGGCATTGCCGGTTTCCCCCGCCGCTATTATTCCTGGACCAACTTTGAGACGTTCAGTTCGTTTGCCGACCTGAACATGCTGGTGAGCATCGCGGCTGTCGTTACGCTGGGCGCGCAGTTCATCTTCCTCTTTAACTTCTTCTACAGCATCTGGCGCGGCCGCCTGGCTCCCGCCAACCCCTGGGGTTCTACCACGCTGGAGTGGACTACGCCCCGTCATCCCGGTCACGGCAACTGGGTGGGAGAGATCCCGCACGTGTACCGCTGGCCTTATGACTACAGCAAGCCGGGTGCGAAGGAGGATTACATCCCGCAGACCATCCCGTACTCCGAGACACCGGAGTCCAACCTGCCGCATGAGAATGATCTCGTGAAGCTGGAGATGGGCGGTTCAGGGGCGATTACCCCCAATCCCGGACACAAACACTGACCGGTACTTCGGAAGACATTGACATCCACGGCGACCAGACGGTTTCATAAGCTCTGCTTGGCTACCCTGGTCGCCGTGTATTTCTTGATCCTCGTGGGATCGGTGGTACGTGCCACCGGCTCCGGCATGGGTTGCCCCGACTGGCCTACGTGCTTCGGGTCGATCGTGCCCCCAACGAGCGTTGAACAACTTCCCGCCGACTACAAAGAGCAATACGCCGCCTACCGCGATGCGAAGAACCAGAAGTTCGCCCGCTACCTGGGCTGGATCGGTATGCAGTCAACCGCCGATCAGCTGCTTGCCGATGAGTCGGTATTGCAGGAGACCGATTTCAATGCAACGAAGACCTGGACCGAATACGTCAACCGCCTGGTGGGGGTGATGATCGGCCTGTTGATTATTGCGCTCTTCGCCGTATCGTGGCCGCTGCGTGGTTCAGCACCGGGACTCTTTACTGGTTCGCTGGCGCTGCTCGTGCTGGTCATCTTCCAGGGCTGGTTCGGCTCGATCGTGGTATCGACGAACCTGACGCCGTGGACCATTACAATTCATATGTTTCTCGCCATCGTCATGGTGGCTGTGATCGTGTGGCTGTTTGTGCGGTCGGGCGAACGGGAAGCCAAAGTTTCGCCGCTTGTGCGTCCCTGGCTCGTGGCGGGCATCGCTGTTTTCTCCGTGCAGATATTCCTCGGCACCGAGGTTCGCGCAGCGATTGACCGGCTGGCGGAGTCAACGGTAGAACGGGCGGCGTGGATCGGTGCGGTTGGCGGCGCCTTCCTCATCCACCGGTCGTTTTCCTGGTTGCTCATCGCCGTGCAGTTAGGAATTTATAATAAGCTCCGTAAAACCGGCGCGGAAAAGGCTTCCTACCTTGTTTCAATCCTCTTACTTTTGTGCTCCGTGTTGACGGGCTCCGCCATGGCCTACTTCGGTGTGCCACCCTTGATGCAGCCGGTGCACCTGTTGGTGGCCGTTGTCGCCATCGGGTGGATGTACCAGGTGTATCTCCAGGCCGGTCCGTCAGCCGCAAAAGCAGTTCACGCATGACGCCTAACCTAAGCCCCATAACGCCCGTTGCCGCCCCGGCAAAGTTCGCCGCCTTCGTCGAGCTGTTGAAGCCCCGGTTGTCGATGCTCGTGGCGTTTTCGTGCGCGTTCGGCTACGGCCTGGCCACCGAGGGGCATGTTAACTGGATTACACTGAGTGTGCTCACGTTCGCGGGATTCCTGTTGTCGGGCGCATCGGTGACTATCAACCAGATACTGGAGCGCGACCTGGATGTGCTCATGGAGCGCACCAAGGGACGACCGCTGCCCACGGGAAGAGTGAGTGTCGCTGAAGCCCTGGCATTTGCGATCGCTTGCATGGCTGTGAGCGTGGTCCTGCTGTGGATGGTGAGCAATCCACTCACCGTGGTGCTCTCGCTGATTTCGTTCGTACTCTACGCATTTGTTTATACGCCGCTAAAGAGGGTAGGGCCCATCGCTGTATTTGTTGGGGCTTTTCCCGGCGCGCTGCCTCCCTTGCTCGGCTGGATCGCCGCCACGGGCAGCATCTCGCACGAGGCGCTGATCATCTTCGGCATCCAGTTCATCTGGCAGTTCCCGCACTTCTGGGCCATCGCCTGGGTGGCGGATGACGACTATAAGAAAGCCGGATTCAAGTTGCTGCCGTCGGGCGGCGGCAAGAATCTGAATACGGCGATTCAGATCATGATCTACACGATGTTCCTCATTCCACTCGGGCTGCTGCCCGCAAAATTTGGGATGACGGGCCTCGACTCCGCGATCGTCGCCACCGTATGCGGTGTGGCGTTCTTCGCGCAGACATTTTCACTGATGAAGACCGGCAGCCGGCAGTCAGCACTGCGGATTATGTTCGGGTCGTTCATCTACCTGCCGGTGGTGCAGATCGCCTACCTGCTGGACAAGGTGGGATAACCAAGTAATGAAAGAAGAGGAAAGAGATATGAGCAAGCAGGCAACAGGGGAGATGCGGATTGTGGAAGAGCCGAAGAAGGTGCTGGCCATGCATCCGAAGAAATTTGCACTATGGCTGTTTATGGCCAGCGTATTGATGTTGTTCGCGTCATGGACGTCGGCCTACATTGTGCGGCAGGCGGAAGGCAACTGGTTGTTCTTTGATTTGCCGACGACCTTTTATTATTCAACGTTGATTATCGTACTGAGCAGCGTCACCATGCAGCTCGGGTACTTCGCCGCGAAGCGGGACCTTACCGACCGGGTGCGCACCCTCGTGCTGGCTACAGCCGTAATGGGTGTGGTTTTCCTCGTGCTGCAGGTGTGGGGCTGGTCGCAGCTGGTGAGCAACAGCGTTTACTTCGTGGGCAATCCTTCGGGGTCGTTTGTTTATGTGATCACGGGCGTCCATGGTCTGCACATTGTGAGCGCGGTCATTTTCGTGCTGGTGGTGCTGCAGTCGGCGGCGAAGGGAAGGACGAACTCGAAGAATATGGCCCAAATTGAGATGTGCACAACGTACTGGCATTTCCTGGGAGGATTGTGGGTCTATTTGTTCATTTTTCTCCTGATAAATCGATAATAACCGGATTGAGAATTCCTGCATTCCTAGTAGATTAGCGTCTAAATATTAACAGAAAAACAGCGTTCTATGGATCATTCGACTGCTGCGGTCACACACGAAAGAAGCGTATGGGACGGAGGGGCATCACCGATGGGCGTCAGCTACGGCAAGCTCATGATGTGGTTCTTCCTGATGTCCGATGCCTTCACCTTTTCCGGGCTGCTGATCACCTACGGCCTGGTTCGTTCTTCCAACCCGGCATGGGATCCTGCCCTTGGCGACTTCTTCTTCTCGACGGCCCACTGGCCCATTCCTGAAAAAGTATTCGACGCTATCCCGTTCTTCCACGGGGTGGAGGCGCCGCTGGTTTTCGTAGGCTTTATGACCTTCGTGCTCATTATGAGCTCGGTGACCATGGTGCTTGCCGTGGAAGCCGGCCACCGCATGGACCGCGCGGCCGTAGAAAAGTGGATGCTCTGGACCATTATCGGCGGCATCACCTTCCTCAGCTGCCAGGCCTGGGAGTGGACGCACTTTATCATCGGCACTGATACGCCGACCATCGCAAAAGCATTTAACACAGGAACCGGGGTCTGGGATGAGATCCAGGTCTTCGGAGCCAATCTTCATATCAATCAATACGGACCGCCCGCGTTCGCGGATTTCTTCTTCTTCATCACGGGCTTCCACGGCTTTCACGTGTTCAGCGGCGTGCTGCTGAACTTCCTGATCTACTACAACGCGGTGACCGGTGTGTACGACCGCCGCGGTCACTACGAGATGGTGGAGAAAGTCGGGTTGTACTGGCACTTCGTCGATCTCGTGTGGGTATTCGTGTTCACATTCTTCTACCTCGTTTAAATCAAGGCTGACCATGGCACATAAAGAACCTGAAATTGTAGTCCTTCCCCCGAATAAGGAGAAGATCAAGACGCTTTGGCGCGTGGCGCTGTACCTCGGAATTGTGACGGCTATTGAGTTTGTTGTTGCATTCACCTTTCCGCATGGAGCGCTAAAAACTTCCATTTTTGTGTTCCTCACCATCGTGAAGGCCGGTTACATCGTGGGTGAATTCATGCACCTGCGCTATGAAGTAAAAGTGCTCTTCTGGGCTGTACTCATCCCGATGATCTTCGTGGTGTGGATGCTCGTGGCCTTTGTGTACGAAGGCACCAAGATGATCCCGAACTGATTACTCACAAAACAACCTACAAAGAAGGCTAAGGTTGTAAAGACGTTAGCCTTCTTTCATTATACACCGCCGTGAAGAAACGTACCTACCTGTTCCTTGCCCTGTTGCTGCCCGCGCTGGTGTTTGTCTTTCTTAAGTATTTCGGCTCCAACCGATTTGACATACCCATCTACTACGCCGACAGCGTGAGCGTGGCCAGTCCGTGCGCTGCGGTTAAGGCGCCATACGTTCTGCCGGATTCTGTATGGTCTTTGTTTCCGGGTCACAAGGCAGCGAATGTGGCAGCCCTGGCCGGGCTCAACGACGAGGTGAGGGAAGAAATCAGCGAGGATATCGGCACGGCCGTGGACATCGTGTCGCTGGACGGCATGGATTCTGCACGGCTGGCGCGGTGGCGCAACTGTGTATTTCTGGCCGGCCCGACGCGGCCGTCGGTGCTGTTCGACGGCAAAGGAAGGATCCGGGGTTATTACGATCTGAAAAGCCGGGAAGAATCCGACCGCCTGCGGGTGGAACTGAAAATCCTGCTGGAGCAATACTGACATGACGGAGACAAAAGAACCTTACCGCAAGCTCATCGTTTTTCTTTCCATCGCCATCCCGCTGGCGGTGGCGGTACTCTTCCGCGTCCAGGTTCCGGGGTATGATTTTACGTTTCTTCCGCCCATCTACGCGTCCATCAACGGACTGACGGCCGTCCTCCTGATCATCTCTTACCGGGCCATTCGCGGCGGCAACCGGGTACTGCACGAGCGGATCAACAAGATATGCATCGGGTTGTCGGCGGCCTTCCTGGTGATGTATGTCCTCTATCACATGACCACCGCCCCGACGCCGTACGGTGGGGAGGGCGTGCTGCGGTATGTGTACTACTTTATCCTCATCACCCACATCCTCCTGTCGGTGGCCGTAGTGCCGATGATATTATTCACGTTCTCGCGGGCGCTGGCGGGCAACTTTGAGCGGCACCGGAGATTGGCTAAATTTACGTTTCCCGTGTGGCTGTATGTGGCCGTTACGGGGGTGCTGGTGTACTTGTTGATTAGTCCCTATTACCTGTGAAGCGTCTCTTTTTTCTAGCTTTCTTTCTCCTGACGACCCTGCCTGACGCGGCGGCCCAGTGCGCCATGTGCAGGGCGACGCTGGAGAACAACGTCAGCAACGGCAACATCGGCATCGCGGCGGGAATCAACAACGGAATCCTGTACCTTTTCTGCGCGCCCTACCTGGCGGTCGGCGTGATCGCCTACTTTTGGTACCGCAACAGCAAGTCGAATGCAAAAGCTGAGCTACAGAAAAGCGCTGCTTTCCGGTAAGTGTCCCGCCTGCCGCCAGGGCGACATCTTCCGCTACCCGCTGACTTTCCGGCACCTCACACACTTCGCCGACATGCACGCCGAATGCCCCGTCTGCAAAAGCAACTTTGAACCTGAACCTGGATTTTACTTTGGGTCGATGTTCATCACATACGCCTTCAACGTCGCCATGGTCATCATCGCAGGCGTATTGCTGTACTACTACTGGAGCCTTCCGGAGTGGGTCTTTCTCACGCTCGTCTTTTTGCTGGCCGTAGGCACGCTGCCCGTTTCTTTCCGCCTCTCGCGGACGATTTGGTTGTATTGGTTTGGGGGGTTGGGGAGGTAGGGGGTTAGCTTTTGGCCCTTAGCCCTTAGCTATTGGCCCTTAGCTGTTGGCCTTTAGCTGTTGGCGAACAACTTTGGGAACCGCTAAGGTGCTAAGACGCAAAGCAATCAGACGGTTGGGATCCATCCATTCGTAGCCCTGGGCGAACTGAATTCGCGTCAATGTGCCAACGTACTAAGTGTCAATTTGCAGATGTGCAGATGGGTGTATAAACTGACCGAACACCGACCCCACCGAACACCGACCCACCGATCACCGACCCACCGAACCACCGACCCACCGAACCACCGATCACCCGCCACAGTGCTTTCGCCTACGGCTCAGCGGCGGGCAGGCCGACCCACCGATTGCAACCGATTCTCCCTATCTTCGCTCTCATGCGGCCGCCCCTCCGTCAAGCCATTATCCTGCTATTGCTTTCAGCGGCTGCCTTGGCCGTGGGGTTGACGCTGAGGTCGCAGTTCA
>JBGAPO010000002.1:0-249660 GCA_044221195.1 Cyclobacteriaceae bacterium | reverse complement strand
TATACCAATTCATCGCAGAAAACTTCATGCTCTGCGCCGTTGCGGTAGGGCTGGGACTCCTCATCGCCTACCTCGCCTTCATGCCTGGAATCAGTGCCCTGGTTGGACAACATGTCCCCTTTGCATTCTCTTCGCCTTTCACCCTGGTCTACTTCTTTGCCGGTCTATTTGTCTTTCTCGTTTTGGTCTCAGGCGTTTATCCAGCCTTCTTCGTATCCGGCTTTCAGCCGGTTGTCATCTTGAAAGGAAAAGAAAAATTCGGCCAGCGAAGCGCGTTCAGCCGGGTACTGCTTACTGGTCAGTTTATTTTGGCATTTATGACCATCGTAGGATGCGTGCTTTTTCTGGACAACAGTATTTACCTACGCAATAAAGACTGGGGGTATGATCATGATGCCAATATTGTAGTTCCGGTCAACTCGGTAGATCAATACCTGAAGCTTCGGGATAAGGTTGCCGCACATCCCGGCGTTGTTCGCTTTGCGGGTGCCGCCAATCACCTGGGTCTTGGCGGTCGGTACACCTCCATTGAACATTTGGGCCGCAAGGCGGAGATCGTTCAGAATGCTGTGGGTTATGACTACCTCGAAACGATGAACTTGCGACTCAAGGAAGGGAGGTTTTTTGATCGCAAGATGCCTTCTGACAGTCTTTCTTCGGTTGTCGTCAGTGAATCTTTCGCGAAGTTGATGGGTTGGTCTGACCCATTGGGCGAGTTTTTCATGCAAGAGGGCAGACAATGGACGGTTGTTGGTGTCGTGAAAGATTTCCATCACGATGATTTTTACTCGCCTATTCTCCCGGTCATGTTTACCCTCGCTCCGGAAAAGGAATTCCGCTATCTCGCGATTCATGTTTCGGATGACCAGGTGAAGAATATGGAATCAGAAGTCCGCACCTGGTGGAAGGAGATCGGGCCGGACGACCCGTATCGTGGAATCGTACAGACTGATGTTTTCTATAACTTCCTGAAAAACAACAAAAACGACATGCGAATAATCGGGACAGTGGCTGTCATCACCATGGTGCTCGCTTGTTTAGGGCTTTTTGGATTGGTGTCCTACAACATAACGAGAAGATTGAAAGAGTTTAGCGTCCGCAAAGTCTTTGGTGCGAACGCAATGCAGATCTTTCGGTTGATGAACAAGGACTATGTCTGGATTCTCAGTATCGCATTTCTTGTGGGAGCTCCCGCTGGAACGTTCCTGATGAACCTCCTCATCCATGAAATATACCCTGATCCAAAATCTTTGGGCCCGCTGCCCTTTGTCATCGCAGTGACCCTGATGGTTGCCACGGTTGCGTTTACCATCGGTTCTCAGATGAATCGGGTCATTCGCGAAAATCCGGCGCAGACTTTGCGAAGCGAGTAATCACCTATTCTAGATTTGAAGAAATGATCTCATTCTCGACCAAAATCAAGCGATTCGGCAAGAAGGGTGAAAAGACGGGCTGGACTTACGTAGAGATCAGTGCAACGCTTGCGCAAAAACTGAACCCCGGCAAACGAGTTGGTTACCGGGTTAAGGGTGCACTAGATCAACATGTGATTCAACGCGTGTCGCTGATCCCCATGGGTGGTGGCCGATTCATCATTCCGTTGAATGCTACCATGCGGAGGGCCATCGGGAAGGGAGATGGTGATACCCTGCGTGTCGTATTGGAGGTAGATGAAAGGGCCGTTCCTGCGTCTGCCGATTTCATGCGGTGTTTGCGCGATGATTCCCGCGCGTTGGCGCACTTCAAGACACTTCCCGGATCGCATCAACGATATTTCAGCAAGTGGATTGAAAGTGCGAAGACCAAGGAAACCAAAACAAAGCGCATTACGATGGCGGTTATCGCCTTAGCCGGAGGACAAGGATTTCCGGAAATGCTGCGTACCAATCGCGCAAGAAAAGACTAGGCGGTACTACCCTCAGTTTGCCCCCGCCCTCAATTTGTCCAGCATTCGATTCAAATCTGCTGCTTCCTGGGGAGAGATGCCCCTCAACCTATTCATCCAACCCGACGAGTCCTTGTCGATTTGCTCCAGTACCCTGAGTCCTTTGGGTGTAATATGAATATCAACCTGTCTGCGATTGGACTCGCAAACGGTACGGTTGACCATACCTTTTTGCCGCAACTTTTCGACCAGTCGGGTGGCGTTGCTGCTCTTGTCCAACATGCGGCTTGTGATATCGGCAAGCATGAGTGCCTTGGGGTGGCTGCCTCGGAGAATCCGCAGCACATTGAACTGTTCCGGCGTAACGTCAAAAGGCTTCAAATGCATCGCCTGAAGGTGGTACAACCAGCTACTGGTAAAAAGTATGTTGATAGCCGCCTTATGGTGCTCACTTTCAAAATTCTCTTGCCGGATGTCTTGTTCAAGGCCCATATGCAAATCTAAAGACAATTGTTGTCTATACAATAATTGAAAACCGGGCTGAGTTCAAACTGTGAAACCTGAGAGACCCTGCTTGCGTTTAAGATACCGAACGGTATCTTTGTGTATGCGCCAGCCAGAAACCACGAAAGCGAGTATCCTTAAACAGTCTGGGCTGCTATTCAATACTCAAGGGTATAAAGCGACCTCGTTGAGTGACATTACAGAGGCAACAAAGCTAACGAAGGGGGCTATCTACCGTCATTTCAAGAGTAAGGATCACTTGGAGAAGGAAGCCCTCCTCTTTCTCTCGACGACAATGTTTGAGCGAATGAGCCAGCACATTAAGGCGCAAAAGACCGCGCCGGATAAACTCCGTGCTTTATTCGGCTTCTTTGAGACCTACATCAGCAACCCGCCGATCAAGGGTGGCTGCCCACTGCTCAATGCGTCAACGGAGGCAGACGATGCTCATCCTGTGTTGCGGAAACAAGCGGTGTCAATCCTGAACACACTTCGCGATTCCATTATCACGATGTTGGACAACGGTGTGAAGTACGGTCAATTGAAACCCGGTATAGAGAAGGAATACTATGCCTCTATCATCATTGCAATGTTGGAAGGTGCGATAATGATGAGCAAACTGCGCGGAAACAATGAAGACATAACCCTGGCTACCCGTCATTTGGAAACGGTTATCCGGGACATCTCCATCTAATTTTTTTTGAAATCACAGATACCAATTGGTATCTAACCAACTATGTATGCAACAAGGAATAGCGAAACTGATCGGAATGTACATCAACGTCCTGGCTTACGTTGCGCCCCGTTACGCCGGCGAACTGGGATTCCAACTTTTCTGCACCCCCCGCCGGGCGCCGTTGAAAAATAACCATCGTCAGTTTCTTGACACGTCAGAACGTTCATCGTTCTTCCATGACGGATACCGTATCCAGGTATATCGATGGGGGCGCGGTCCCAAGAAGGTGCTATTCCTTCACGGTTGGGAGAGCCACACATACCGGTGGAAGAACTACATAGAAGCCTTGGATCATCAGGAATTTTCACTCTACTCTTTTGATGCCCCTGGTCACGGCCATTCTGGCGGAAAATATCTGAACCTTCCCATCTACAGCCAGGTCCTGGAAACTTTTCTTCAGCTCGCCGGTCCATTTGATGCTATTGTAAGTCATTCGCTGGGCAGTTTCACGGCACTGCATACATTCCACCGCATCGGCACGGCACCCGTTAATCAACTCGTCGTTACCGGAGTGCCGGGAGAGGTGAGCGAATTTTTCGCGTTCTTTAAGAAGGCACTTGGGCTCTCACGCCGTGCGGAGGGCGCTATTCGAAATGCATTCAAACGAATTCTTCATCAATCTCCGGAATACTATTCTGCGCAAGTCTTTGTACAGGGTCTTGACGTCCCTGGATTGATCATCCATGACCATGGAGATATCGAGACACCCATTCATCATGCAGAAGCCATACACCGCGCGTGGAAGGAATCCACACTGATCCGGACAAATGGATTAGGTCATAACCTCCGATCACCTCATGTGGTCAAACAGATTGTCGCATTTCTGGACGACAAAACGCGGAAAGCATCCTTGCCCCTTCCACGTGCCCTGTCGCAGATTTGATCACCTTGGATTCTGCACATCGTCCTTCCGGCCTCCGTACAATACATCCAAAACACCGGGCTCACGAAAGAACTTTTGCGGAAATGGCAATTCGATGTGGCTTACTTCATCCAGTTCACGCATGGAATCTGCTGACAATTCCCAGGACAAGCAGCCAAGTGTGTCTTCCAGTTGACTCAACTTGGTAGCTCCAACAATGGGGATCATCGGTTGACCTTTGTGCTGACGCGTCCAGTTAATGGCAACCTGTGATGCCGGCACTCCCAAATTATCAGCAACCTCCATCACCTTCCTTGTAATAAGTACTGCGCGATCTAACAATCGAGCACTGGTCTGGGCAAGTCGACCGGGGTTGCCTCTCAGATATTTGCCCGTCAACGCACCACCCGCTAATGGTGCCCACGGCGTAATCGTCAGATTGAACGCTTTAGCCATGGGTAGCAATTCAGCCTCCACTGTCCGCTGAAGCAAGTTGTATTCAATCTGAAGACCCGAGAACCGATTCCATCCCCGGAGTTCCGCCAACGTATTGGCTTGACTAACAACCCAGGCCGGTGTATCGCTAATGCCGATATAGTGCACCAAGCCCTGACGGATGAGATCGTCCAATCCGCGAAGGATTTCTTCGGCAGAAGTCCACCCGTCCCAGGCATGAACCCATAGCAGGTCAATAAAATCTGTATTAAGTCGCTTGAGGCTTTCTCGCACGCTGCGCATCATGTTCTTCCTGTGATTGCCTGAAAAGTTAAGATCCCCGGGTCGATCCCTAAGTGAGTATTTGGTAGCAACTACGAAGTGATCGCGGTCGGAGGCGACAAAGTCACCGATATATTTTTCCGATGTGCCTTCTGTGTAACGATTAGCTGTATCAATGAAGTTCCCGCCAGCCTTCGCATAAAGTTCAAAGATCTTCTTGCTTGTATCCCGATCTGCGCCCCATTTCCATTCCGGTCCGAAGCCCATGGTGCCCAAGGCGATTTCAGAAACGCGCAATCCAGTATGCCCAAACAATTGAAATTTCATATTCAGGGGATTCCGTTGATTTGATAGCTTTATATTCTGCAACTAAAGGTAGAAGTTTACTTCAAGGAGCTAAATCGAGCGCTCTTGCTTTGTTGATGGAAAGAATAACAAAAACTATGAATATCGCCATTGTTGGGTCGGGTAACGTAGGGCGCGCATTGGCCGGCGGTTTGATGCGTGCGGGTCATTCGGTCACGTTCGGCGTTCGCGATACCACTTCAGTCAAGTCGCGAACGGCAGCGAGTCAAATTCCCGGAGCCGTATTGCTACCGATCGCCGAAGCATGTCGTCAATCTGAAGTCATCATCGTCACCACACCTCCGGAAATTGTCGAAGGACTGGTTCCGCATATTGGAGATGTCCGATCAAAGGTGATTATCGACGCCACCAATTCTGTCAGAACAAAGCCAGCAAATTATTTGACGGCATATCATGCACTCAAAGCGTTAACGGGTTCGAATGGGGTTGTCAAGTGTTTCAATACAACGGGGTTTGAAAACATGGCCAATCCGGTCTACCCTCCATTTGGTGGAATTGACATGTTTTGTGCCGGCGATGATCGTCGGGCCAAAGAAGTGGCGCAGCAACTTTCGCTCGACATAGGATTTGGGACTTGTTGGGACTTTGGCGGTGATGACAAAGTGGAGTTGTTGGAGAAACTTGCTATGTCATGGATCAACCTGGCGATCATGCAGGGGAACGGACGGAATGTTACGTTTATGTTAATTCGTCGTCCTGACTAACAACCGTGAGGGCTGCACGACGCAACCACGGTCATTGGGCGGCATGATTCTTGTCACTATACCCACCATTCAACTGCCCAATGGGCTAGTCAACCGGGGCTTTCGTCAGTTGGCATGAATAGGACTCTTTTGTCGGTTACCTTTACTTGGATTTTCACCTCTCAGGTTCAATGAAGAAATGGTTTCTGATCGGGGTCATTGCACTCGCTGCGGCGGCGGCTGTGTATTTCTATGTCATGAATAAGCCGCACCGGTCAATCCGCGACGAAGATGGCCTTGCCGTTACAGCAGACTCACTATTCCTTGCCTTTCAACATAATGAAACGGCCGCCAATGCAGCATACCTGAACAAAGTCCTGCGTGTGGATGGAAAAGTTAAGTCTGTCGAGCGCAATACGGAAGGTAAGCAAGTTGTCGTTCTGGAAACCGGCGATATCATGTTCGGTATCAATTGCACGATGGATAAAGAACAGGATGCCAAAGAAGGTGACGCCATCGTGGTCAAGGGCATCTGCACAGGCTATCTCGCCGATGTTGTAATGAATCAATGCGTAATACAAAACAATCGATAATGCACAATTCCCCGAACATTGTTCGTTGGCTTAAGCAGTTCATTGGTACCGTTACTATGCTTACGATTGTGTATGCTTGTGTACATGATCCCTTCCCTCCGATCTCACCGCCCGTAGAGGTCAATCCGGGCAACAACTATGGCGGAACAACACCGGACTGTAAGTATGTGGGTATCTGTTTTGAAAGCAGCGTGCTTCCCATCTTTCAATCATCCTGCGCCAAGAGCGGATGTCATGATGCCAATACCAGCACCGATTACAATCTAAGTACTTATGAGACCATTATTCGAAAAGGAATTGTTCCCGGCAATGCCAATCAAAGCAAACTTTACAAGGTGACAGGTTATAGCGGGGAGGATTTGATGCCCCCTTGGCCAAATGCCCCACTCTCAACCGCCCAGCGCGATTCGATTGCCAAGTGGATTAATCAGGGCGCCAAGAATACAACAAAATGCGATTGCTCATGTGATACAACCAAATTCACATTTGCTGCTACAATCAATCCCCTAGTCAACTTACGCTGTGTAGCGTGTCACAATCCGAGCTATGCGGGCGGCAATATTATTCTCACGACGTATCCCGGTGTTCAATCTGTTGCGCTGAACGGCAAATTGATTGGCTCCGTAACACACGCAACAGGTTTCATCCCCATGCCTCAAAACGGCAAACTTTCCGATTGCCAAATAATCCAGATCAAGAAATGGGTGGGGGCTGGCGCTCAAAATAACTAAGCTATGCGATCGGTTTGCCTCCTGCTCTTCACCACTTTGTTGCTCGCCGGTTGCTATAACGACAAAGAGGCGATCTTGTATCCGGAATCGGCATGTGTTCCTCCTGTCTCTCCCTCCTACCAGACTGACTTAGTGCCCATTTTATCGGCGCATTGCACGAGTTGCCATTCCGGCAGCTTTGCCTCAGGCAATGTCCTGCTTGACTCCTACGCCGAGGTGAAAAAGTATGCCGACAACGGGAAACTGATGGGTACCATTAACTGGTCTTCCGGCTACTCGCCAATGCCCAAGAATGGCAATAAACTGGCAAAATGCCACATCGCCACTCTCCAAGCCTGGATTACCGCCGGAGCGCTGAATAACTAACCAACTTCTTTATGAAATCCGTTGCGACCACCTTGCTTGTCCTGCTCATTCATGCATCCATTCCGTCATTCTCCCAGGATGTATGGATGACGCGAAATGGAAAAATCAGCTTCTTCTCCCGTACACCCATGGAGAACATCGACGCCGTGAACAATGAAGTTCTTAGCGTGATGGATCTAAAGAAGGGCGAAATTGCATTCGCCGTGCTCATTAAGGGTTTCCATTTTGAGCGGGCTCTAATGGAGGAGCACTTCAACGAGAATTACATGGAGTCCACCAAGTTTCCGAAGGCAACTTTCAACGGCGCCATCAAGAATCTTGGAACGATCGATTTCAAAAGGGATGGTTCCTACCCCATACAGGTGGAGGGTGACCTCACCATTCACGGTGTGACAAAGAAAATGGCCATGGCCGGGGAACTTATAGTGAAAGATGGTAAGTTGTCTTCGAAATCATCTTTTAAAATCATTCCCAAGGACTTCAACATTGCCATCCCGACGGTGGTGGCTGAAAAAATTGCCGAAGCAATGGATGTCTCTGTGGAATGCACTTACCAGCCAAAGCAGTAACCCACATGTTGCATCGTATCTTCACTCCGGTACTATTATTAATCACTTCAATGGCCTATTCTCAGGACTTGTTGGATATGTTGGATGATGAACTTAAAAAGGACAACAAGCCCGACTATGTTACAGCAACCTTCAAGGCGACCAGGCTTTCAAATGGTCACTCCGTGGAAACGCTGGCCGGCGGCGTGCTGGATGTTCGTATTTCACACCGATTCGGCTATTTGAGTACGGGAATTGAAGAACTTTTTGGACTGGATCAGGCTACCAACCGCCTTGCCTTAGAGTACGGTATTACCAACCGCCTGATGGTTGGTTTGGGAAGAAGTTCCTACCAGAAAGAGGTTGACGGCTTTGCGAAGTACAAACTAATTCGTCAGGCAAGCAATGGATCTCCCATCACCCTCACCATGTTCTCCTCGGCAATGGTCAATACAACTTCGTATTCTGATCCTACGCGAGTAAACTATTTTTCTTCCCGCATGTCATTTGTCGTTCAGGGTTTGATTGCGCGTAAGTTTAGCGAATCCATATCACTCCAGTTGATGCCTTCTATGGTGCATTACAATCTCGCACCAACGCCCAATATGAACAATAACATATATGCCATGGGTATTGGCGGCCGGCTCAAGCTCACCAAACGGGTAAGCCTGAACACTGAATACTATTATCAGCTGCCCAGCACCCAGTACGAAGGCACGACCAACTCACTCGCCCTTGGCTTTGACATCGAAACAGGCGGTCACGTATTCCAATTATACTTTACGAATTCCACTGGATTGAACGAGCGGGCCTTCATCACAGAAACGACCGGAGATTTCTTCAAAGGCGATATTCGCTTCGGGTTCCACATCTCCCGCGTATTTACCTTGAAGGATCCGAGAAAAAAGGGCTAATGCTGCTTTTAGGGCCTAATTCAAGACACTCTTTTAACGCGGCTTTGCCCGATTGATTTTCTCTCTTACATTTGCAGTCCTCAAAATGGGAGCTTAGCTCAGCTGGTTCAGAGCATCTGCCTTACAAGCAGAGGGTCGGGGGTTCGAACCCCTCAGCTCCCACACAGAAAAGGAAAGCCGTTGCCCCTGGTGACGGCTTTTTTGTTACCCAAGCACCGTGAATCCGTCTTGCGGCATTTTTTTGTGCTCAGAAAGCCGCATGGCGCTATTTTTGCGTTATCTCAGTCATTGAAGGCCCTGAAGAAGATCCTGCTTTATCTGTGCGGTGCAATCCTGGTTATTGTCATCGCAGCGACGGCTTCTGTGTTTCTCTTTAAGGAGCGCATCATTCAGCAATTCATCCGGGAGGCGAACAAAAGCCTGGGAACCCCGATCAGCATTGAGAAGATTGAAGTCTCGGCCCTCAATGACTTCCCTCGGCTCTCTATTGTCTTTACCAATGTCTATGTCGAGGATAGTCATCCGGGGAAATATCCCTTATTGACGGCGAAAACAATATCCTTTTCTCTCAACGCCTGGGATGTCTATCAGGGGAGATACATTGTTCAGGGGCTTCAGGTGTTGAACAGCGAGACAAACCTGCGCATCAACAGGGAAGGAAAAACCAACTACAGCATTGTCAAGGCGGGCGTTGAAGGAGGAGGAACTGTATCATTTGATTTGCGAAATATTAGCCTGGCGAACACACAGGTCACCTATATCGACCAAAGCCTTGGCCAACATCATGCGTTTTCCAGCGGTCAACTTTCTGCCGGCATCAAAGCCGAAAAGAATATATACCACATTTCTGCAATGGGAGATCTCACCGTTGTTCAACTAGGCGTCGGGGACTCCCGGTTCCTTGAGCAAAAATCCTTCGACATCTCGGCCTTCCTCGATTACGACGATGAAGCCAAATCACTAACCTTCCAGCCCAGTGCCGTAACCATTGATAAGCACCGTTACGACATCAGCGGCCATTACACATTTAAAGAAAAAAATATCATTGACCTCCATGCGTCTGGAGAACGGACAGACCTTCAGGCAATTTTAGCGCTGATGCCCTCTTCTTTCTCCCGGAGGTTCACCCGCTACAAAAGCGCTGGCGAAGTCTATTTCAATGCACAGCTCAAGGGCGAAATACAGCGACAGAGAAGTCCGATGCTATCTGTTTCCTTCGGCTTACGCGATGCCACACTTTTCCATCCGGATTACAAGTCTCGATTGGAGCATGTCCGACTGGAGGGCGAATTCATGACCCCTTCATTGTCGCGATTTACCGGGGCTGTTCTTTCGCTCAAAGAAATCGCTGCAGACCTTAACGGCACTCCTGTTACCGGCAATTTCAATCTCCAGAATTTTGAAGATCCGTTGGTCAGCCTGGACTTCCACGGTGAACCCGATGCCATCGATCTATTGAACTTCTACCCCATTGACGATATCTCTGATGTCTCTGGAAAGGTGAAGGCACATATTTCGCTCTCCGGCCGATTGGCACTGCTGAAGAATAAGACGACAGCGCAACAAGTAAAAACCGAAGGTTCTGTAGAACTGGATAGCCTTAGCTTCTTCTTTGGGAAGAGAAGGCTCCATTTTCGCCACCTCAATGGAGTCCTCCAGTTCAACAACAATGACTTGGCTATGAGCGACCTGTCCGGCTCATTTGAACACAGTGATTTCCTGTTGAATGGATTCTTCAAGAACATCGTCACGTATGCCATATTTGATAATCAACCCATCGGCATAGAAGCAGATCTTGCTTCCCGGTATCTTGACCTTGACCGATTATTTGAAGTTGGTTTCAGTAAGTCAGGAACGGGGCCTTATGTGTTTAGTATTTCACCTACACTCCATCTCAACTTCAACTGCAAGGTGGATGCATTGAAATTCAAGAAATTCAAAGCCACCGACGTCAAGGGCGATTTGCTTATCAAAGGGCAGGTAGCGGTTTCACGTAGCATCCGGATGAATGCCATGGGCGGGAACCTTGCCTTGTCCGGAATCGTCGACGCTAAGAATCCAAAAGCGATTGATCTGATTACTTCGGCGGACTTCAAGGGCATTTATCTTGACTCCCTGTTCTACATCTTCGAAGATTTTCGTCAGGACTTTATTGGTCATCAGCACTTGAAAGGCCATGCCGACGCCGCCATCAGTATGGAGGCCGCGCTCAATGAGGCCCTTCACATTTTTCCGGAAACATTGATTGCCGACGCGAGCGCTACGATTCGAAACGGAGAGCTCAATAACTTTGAACCCTTGCGATCCCTCCACAAGTACCTCGACGATGAGGGGCTGAACCGGCTGCGCTTCGCCGATCTCAAGAACGAAATTCACATCGAAAAAAAGACAATCTACATCCCCCAGATGGAAATTCGCAGTAATGTGACCTCGCTCATGCTTAGTGGTACACATACGTTCGATCAGCAAATTGACTACCGGGTCATTGCGCCCCTACGCAACAAGAAGAAAATAGATCCGGACGAAGCCTTCGGTGCGATTGAAGACGATCTCCAGGGGCGCTCAAAAATATATCTCAAGATTACCGGCACTACGGACAACTACAAAGTTCAATATGACCAGGCGGCCGTAAGAAAAAAGATTGCCGGTGATATTAAGAAGGAGGTGCAGGAGTTGAAAGAGGCTTTTCGCCTGAAGGGTAAAAAGAAGAAAAAAGAACTCGAGCTCCAAAAGGACGACTATTTTGACTGGAAAGAGAATCCCTAGGGTGATCCCGCCGGGTTCGCTTACATTTATACCGTCATGGTACCCCTGCAGGCTCTCGTTCGCCTTACCCGACTCTGGAATCTCCTGATCATTGGATTGGCGCAATACTGCACGGCATATTTCCTGATCTCACCCGGGAATCTTTCCGATCCCAAACTCTTCCTCCTCACATTATCCACCATGATCATTGCCGCGGGCGGTTATAGCATCAACGATTACTACGATGTCAAGATTGACCTCATCAACAAGCCGGAACGGGTCGTTGTTGGCAAGAGTCTCACGCGGCGCAGGGTACTACTTATCCACAGCGTGCTGTCAACGACGGGTACCGTCATGGGTTTCTTCCTGTCATGGCCACTGGGCGTATTGAATTTTTCTGTGGCCTTTTTGCTATGGCTGTACTCCAACGCGTTGAAGCGGCTTCCATTCATTGGAAATCTGACCGTTGCGCTATTGACGGGGTTAGCGGTCTTTGCCGTCAATCTCCTCTACTTGCCGGTTCATATCATTGTTCTCGTGTATGTGCTCTATGCCTTCTTTATGACGCTTATCCGGGAGATCATCAAGGACATGGAGGATTTGAAAGGTGATGACACCTTCGGATGCCGGACACTTCCGATCATTTGGGGGTTGAGAAATACCAAAGTCTTCGTTTACGGACTTATTATTCTCTTCTTTGGAGCCGTTGTTGCCATTCATCTGCTGCTAACGCACATGCCGGTTATCTTTTTCACGGGTTTCCTACTTATGCCGATGGGCATTCTCGTCGTCTGGCTGATACGGGCTGACACCAAGAAGGATTACCATTATCTGAGTCAATTCACGAAACTCATCATGCTGGCCGGCATTTTCAGTATGGCTTTTCTTTAGTTTATCTTGACACCGTGAATCAATCACCTGCTCGTCTGGCCATCCTCGCCTCCGGCAATGGCACCAATGCTGAGGCCATTATGCGGTACTTTGAGCGGCATGAAAAAATTCGCGTCGCCCTTCTGCTCAGCAACAACCCGGAAGCGTTCGCCTTGAAGCGGGCAACCAAATTCACTATTCCCACCCGGGTATTCAACCGGGAACAGTTTAAGGGCCAGGAAATTGTTCGCTGGCTAAAAGAAGAAGGCGTGACGCATGTTGTGTTGGCTGGGTTTCTTTGGCTGGTGCCTCCGTCTTTACTGCATGCCTTTCCCAACAAGATTATCAATATTCACCCATCCCTTTTGCCGAAGCATGGGGGCAAGGGAATGTATGGAGACCGGGTTCACGAGGCCGTGAAAGATTCAGGGGACAAAAAGTCGGGCATCACTATCCATCTTGTCAATGAGAATTTTGATGAGGGTCGCATTATTTTTCAGGCAGAATGCCCGGTCGAACCTGCGGATACGCCCCAATCGATAGCCGCAAAAGTGCATGCTTTGGAACACCTGCACTATCCCCGGGTATTGGAGGAATGGGTCTCTGATACACGGAATTAGCTACATTGGTCCGTTAGCCATCACCTGATAAGAATCGTGTATGCAGCAGTCCAGTTTAGCCACCGTAATCATGCCGCTCGCCATCGGGGTGATTATGCTGGGGCTGGGGCTTTCTCTCACGGTAGACGATTTTCGGCGCGTGACCAAATATCCCCGGGCTATTACCATCGCTTTGATTTCCCAGATGGTTTTGCTGCCTGTTATTTGTTTTCTGCTCGCTCGCGCATTTAACCTGCCCCCGGAACTTGCCGTCGGTCTTATGCTGCTCTCCGCGTCACCTGGTGGTCCGACAGCCAACTTATACAGCCACCTGTCCAATGGCGATGTGGCCCTCAATATCACGTTGACGGCCACCAATAGCCTGTTAACATTGTTTACACTTCCCTTGATCGTTAATTTCTCGCTGGATTACTTTTTGAATTCGGGGGAATACCTTCCGATGCAGTTTCGGAAAGTTTCGGAGGTGTTTGCCATTGTATTGGTACCGGTTACCCTGGGTATGACGCTAAGGGCTAATGCACCCGGGTTTGCCAAGCAAATGGACAAACCGGTTAAGATCCTGTCTGCGCTGTTTCTCGCAGCCGTTATCACCCTGTTGACGATTAGCGAACGCCACAACGTCGTAAAGTATTTTGCCCTCTTAGGCACACCGGTGTTGCTGTTCAACCTCTTAAGCATGGGTGTTGGGTATTATCTTCCCCGGTTATTCCGTGTGGAGAAGAAGCAGGCGATTGCCATCGGAATGGAGATTGGCATTCATAACGCCACGCTGGCCATCTACATCGCGCTGAATGTAATGCACAACGGCACCATGGCTTTGCCTTCCGGAACGTACGGGCTCCTGATGTTTTTTACTGCGGCCGTGTTTGGAATGCTGGTGAGTCGGAAAAGGGCTTCGGAGGCTTAACCCGCTTACTCAATGGCGTGAATAGTCACGTAGTAACGCCAGGCTACAATGGCCTTCTCCCATTTCTTGAGTTTTGTCAAATCCCTCTTGCTCATTCTGGGCAGAAGTAAACGATTCAGCAATGCCAAAAATTGAAATAATGATTTTTTCATCTTCACGGCGTATTGATCTCATTGAATCCTTCAACGGAATCTGTCCAGCTCATCGGGTAGTTTGGATCGATGAATTCTTTTGCATCGGTTGTGATGAAAAGAGGCCTGAAGGTATCGAGCATTACCGCTAACTCCTTCGTCTCTTTGGCACCAATACTCTTTTCTACTGTGCCCGGGTGTGGACCATGCGGCAAGCCGCCGGGATGCAGCGTAAACGATCCACGTTCAATTCCTCTTCGGCTCATGAAGTTTCCTTCTGCATAATACAACACTTCGTCACTGTCGATGTTGCTGTGATTGTATGGCGCCGGAATGGCCAGGGGATGGTAGTCGAACAGCCTGGGAACAAACGAACAAATCACATAATTGTGCCCTTCAAAGGTCTGGTGTACGGGCGGAGGTTGATGAATACGTCCGGTTATGGGCTCAAACTCATGGATTGAAAAAGCATAAGGCCACAGGAACCCATCCCAACCTGCAATGTCAAGCGGGCTGTAATCATATAGGTACTGATGCAGGTGGCCTTGCTTCTTGATCTTCACCAAGAATTCCCCCCGGGAGGAATCTGTGATCAGTGCCTGGGGTGGTCGGATGTCGCGCTCACAGTAAGGCGAATGCTCAAGTAATTGTCCTAAGCGGTTACGGTAACGTTTAACCGTTTCCACCGGAGAGGCGCTTTCAATAATGAGCAGCCGAAGCGGACCTTCGTTGAATTCGAGTTTGTAAATCACCGTCCGCGGAATGACAACATAATCTCCCTGGCGGAATTCGATCACGCCGAACTGGGAAATCAATCTCCCGCTTCCGTCATGCACAAAAAGGACTTCGTCACCTTCGGCATTCTTGTAGAAGTAGTCCATCATTCGCTGACGCGGGCTGCAAATGGCCATCGAGCAATCCGCATTCATTAACAGCACTTTGCGAGCCGACAGGTAATCGTCACCCGTTATCCCCACTTTTGACGTATTGAGATGTGTTTGGCGCAGCCCGTAGTTGTCCAATATCCGGGGACCGTACGGCACCGGCGTTCCCACCGACTTAATCCGTGTGGGTGGGTTCAGGTGATACAGTATCGAGTAAATTCCAGAGAAGCCTTCCGAACTTACCACTTCTTCGCTGTAAAGACTGCCGTCCGGCTGTCGAAACTGAATATGGCGTTTGGGGGGAATACTCCCGAGGTGATGATAAAACATATCCGGTCGGATGAATACGAGCCGAAGTTAGGAATTTCCTGACTCTTGAACGGTTACATTTTGGACCGATTGAGGTCCGGAATCCTGTCGAAAAGCTTCATCGCCTGTTGAAGGACTTCATTTGACTCGTTGAACACCGGGTAGAATCCATCATTGCCCCAAATCCGTCGGGCAATCTGCGCCTTCACATTGATCTTGAAAATAAGCTTATGTCGGTTCAGGTCCTTCCAGTCAGGCTCAACCTTATTTTGCTTACCAACACGGGCAAGCTGTTGGAACATTTCATCCGTCACTTCGAAACGACTTACAAATGCCTGCAGTCCCAGCTTCATTAGCTCTGCTTTATGTTGGCCGGCGTAGTTGAAGGTGTACTCCTGGATCGAGTTGCTAATGTATAGTTCGTTAAGATAGTGGCTGTTTTGGGTGGTGTCCAGTGGCACGAAATAATCCGGCATAATGCCGCCGCCGCCATATACAGTGCGACCGCCGGTGGTTTGATACTTCAGCGAATCACTGAAGTGGATACTGTCTGCATGAAAGAATTCACCGTGTCGGAATCTTTTACTGATGTCTTTGGCGTACTCCTCACCGTTCCCATATGGCTTCTGAATGGAGCGTCCGCTCGGGGTGTAGTAACGTGAAATCGTCAGTCTCAGCTCCGAGCCATCGCTTAAATCAAAAGGCGACTGAACCAATCCTTTGCCAAACGTTCTCCGGCCCACGACTAATGCGCGGTCATTGTCTTGCAGGGAGCCGGCAAGAATTTCCGCAGCCGAGGCGCTTCCCTCATTGACCAGTACGATCAAGTCTCCGCGTTCAAAATTGCCTTGCGTCGTCGACTTGGCATCAGAATCATATTTACCATCCTTGCCTCGCGTAAATACAATCTTCTTGCCCTCCGAAAGGAATTCATCGGCCATGTCAATCGCCTGGTTCATGTAGCCACCCGGATTACCCTGCAGGTCAAGTACGAGTCTCTTCATACCGAGACGCTGCAGACTATCCATGGCCTTTCTGAACTCTTCAAAAGTGGTCTGCGAAAAGCGGTTTACTTTGATATAGCCGGTCTCGGGATCCAGCATATAATGAACATCAACCGAAAACTGCGGAATCTTGTCACGGATGATGGTGAATTTGAGCGGATGCTTTTCATTCTTCCGGATGACCTCCAATTTTGCTTCCGTACCCTTCGGCCCTTTGAGCAGCTTCATAACCTGTGAGTTGGTAAGCCCGATGCTGGCAATGGGTTTGTCGCCTACCTTAACAATTTTGTCGCCCGGTCGAAGGCCTACTGCCTCGGATGGACCTCCGCTCAGGGCGGTCACAACAACCAACGTATCATGAAAGATGTTGAACTCAATGCCTATCCCTTCGAAATTGCCCTGCAGATCCTCGTTTGCCTCCACCCGTTGGCTGATAGGAATATAGGCGGAATGAGGATCCAGTTCCTGGAGCATGTGTTCAATAGCGTCATCGACTAGCTTTTCAGTTTTCGCCGTGTCAACGTACTCATCCCGGATCAATCCAAGCACTTCCCGCAGCTTGCGGATATCTTCACCCGTCTCACCGGCGGCTGGTTTGGAATTAAGGCTGGAGCCAATGAGTATCCCGCCGGCCAATCCAATGGCCAAAACCAGGGGCAGGGCTATCTGGCGCGGGCTGTTATTACTTTCCATTCGTTATTTCTTCAGGTTCCTAGGCTACAACGGCAAAGATGGAGCAAAGTTCAGAGACACCAAACTAATCCAAAATCCACCTGTCTTTTGGCTGCTGCGTTATCCTATCTTTGGTCAAAGGTCATGAGCAGGATACTGGCAATCGACTACGGACTAAAGAGAACCGGATTGGCGGTCACCGATCCCTTGAAGATTATCGCCACGGCCCTGGAGACTGTAGAAACATCCTCCTTATTATCCTATTTGCAAAAATACATGGCTCGGGAGCCTGTAGAGCGGTTAGTCCTTGGTTATCCACTTCGACTCAACAGCCAGGAGACGGAAATGACTCCCCATGTTCGCGCGCTGGAAGAAAAACTCAAGTCATCGTTTCCCGCCATACCCATCAGCCGGATCGACGAGCGATTCACGAGCAGCCTGGCGAAACAGGCGCTGATTGCCGGAGGAATGAAGAAGAAGGATCGCCGGGTGAAGGGCAATGTAGATAAGGTGAGCGCGGTGCTGATCCTCCAGTCCTACCTTGCTTCGGCTGAATAGACTTCATTTGCTACCTTTGTGGCAGTTTCTTGTCACATGGTTTACCCGATTGTAGTGTATGGTGATCCGATCCTGCGTAAGCGCGCTGAAAACATTTCGCGCGACTATACGGGTCTGGCTCAATTGATCCAGGATATGTTTGAAACCATGTACGCCGCTCACGGCATCGGCCTGGCGGCGCCTCAGATTGGCAAAGGCATCCGTATTTTCGTGGTGGACGGAACGACACTGGAAGAAGAGGAAGAGGACATGTCCGGCTTCAAGAAGGTATTCATTAATCCGGAAATCATTGATGAGAACGGATCCGTGTGGGCCTTTGAAGAGGGCTGCCTGAGCATTCCGAACATCAGGGAAAATGTCTCTCGCCAGGAAAATGTCCGCATCCGGTACGTTGATGAAAACTGGACGGCCCGGGACGAAGAATACAGCGGAGTCAAAGCACGTATTATCCAACACGAGTATGACCACCTGGACGGCAAACTCTTTATTGACTACCTCACTCCGTTGCGCAAGCGAATGCTGAAGGGAAAATTGACCAACATCAGCAAGGGTGACGTGGAAACAGAATACCGTATTTCGGCTCCACTCAAGAAATAAATCAATCCGAATAAGTAAGGTGCGGCAGTTTGGTGTCCTCGGGTACCCTAACGACAAGATCTGAAGTTACGGTGGCCTGGCATGCCAGCCGTTCGTTGGCAAGCAGAAGGCCGGCCTTGCGGTATTTTGCCTCCGCTGCCGTCAGGGGGCCCAGCCCGTCTACTCCAGAAACGATAATCATCCGGCATGTAGTGCACCGCCCCTTCCCGCCGCAAGCATGCATCCAGTCAACCAAATCGGCGTGAAAGTGCCTCAGGGCCGGCAGATCAGTACGGCCAACCGGCACCGCTTTTTGTCCCAGATTTTCTATAACTATCTTTACCATTACACTCCGCGAACATGGATGAGAAAATCAGCATCAAGGCCCTGGAAGACTATAGTGACGATTATGCTTCCAAGTTAACCGCTTCCTTTTTCGCTGCTAAAGATAAGATTTCCGGCCCCGAGATACTTACTCTTTCCGATATCCAGCAAATCAACCTGTTTGTTATTCGGGAGCTGTTGAATGCATGGAAACTGGAGAGCCAGAAACTGCATTCCCCCTATTTTGATTATACCGCGCCACCGGTAGCCGAAGCGTTAACGCATTTTCACAATTTACTCTCGAATCACATCGCCATTTCCAGGGAGAATTTCCAGCCGCTGCTGAAGAAGGCTGTATCCCGCACACTTTCGCTGGTTTTGAATCCCTACGATTTTTACGCCGAAATCATCGGGCGACAAGGTTCCAGCCTGAAGGTCGACGACCTGCGCAATGAGGTGAAGTATATTCGGATCAACCGAACGCCGATGGAGCGCCTGATGAGTCAGTTCGAAGGCAACAAGCAAACAACAATAGCGGGCAATGAGGCCTTGGCTGCCCTCGACCATATTCTTGAAGAGGTTGCTTTTACGCCCGAAGACGTTGATGATCACTTGTCAAGGTTCTCGTCCGTTGTCCCCGTGGCGTTGGAAGATCTATACGAGCGCAGTGGCGGCGCACGACCCGAAGAAAAGACAACAGCGACAGCTGCACCAATTCAGAGTCCGGAAGTGGTCGCGCCTCAAAAACCAACCCCCGTGTTACCCAGTCAGCCTCCCAACGAGCCTGCAAAACCGGAGCCCCCTGTAAAAGCCGAACCTCCGATAAAGCAGGAAACGAAGAAGGCGCAGACTCAAATACCGCTATACGATCAGCAACCCGGAAAAGGAACAACACTTGCTGAGAATTTTCAGAAACGAAAGAAGATCAAGGACAGCCTGACGATCAACCAGAAGTTCATGTTCACCAAGATTCTCTTCAACGGTGATTTTGAACTGTTCTCTGCAGCCGTTGACCGACTCGACGAACTGGACAACCTTTCCCAAGCGAAAAGCTACCTCTCCAACAACTATGGCGAGTGGAATCCGGAAAGTGAAGAGTTCCAGGAGTTCATGGAGATGGTGGAGAGAAGGTTCGCGTGAATCAGGGGGGGCTGATTCAAACCCGCTGGAGCATCTGCCCGCGGTGTGCATCTATCTTTAACAGGATAAATAACAGGATGGTGAAGCCCCACAAAGAGGAGCCGCCATAGCTGAAGAAGGGCAGTGGTATTCCAATCACTGGAAACAGTCCGATGGTCATACCGATGTTGACGGCGAAATGGAAGAAGAAGATGGCCGCTACGCCGTATCCGTAAACCCGGGCGAACCGGTTTTTCTGCCGTTCTGCCAGGTAGATGACCCGCAAGAGCAACACAACGAACAAGCCGATTACCACCACACTGCCTAACCAGCCTTCCTCCTCTCCAATAGTACAGAAGATAAAATCCGTACTCTGCTCCGGCACGAAATCAAATTTGGTCTGCGTCCCTTGCAGAAATCCTTTTCCATTAAAGCCACCACTGCCAATGGCGATCTTTGATTGTGTCACGTTCCAACCGAACCCCAATGGATCAGCATCCGGGTTGATTAATGCCTTGATCCGGTTTTGTTGGTGAGGTTTGAGAACGTCGGTGATCACATAGTCAACACTCTCAATGACACCCATGATCATTACAGCGCCAATGGTTAGCAGGGCGATTCGTTTGAATTTCTTCTTTCCGGCAACAATGAGGAGCAGGAGTACAATTCCAATTGCTGCGTGCAAATACCATTGGTTGGGGACCAGCAAGGTGAGTATGAACAGCACGGCCGCGCAGAATCCGACAATCATGAGGAATGGCGACATGCCTTCGCGGAAGAACACAATCATAAAACTGGAAAACACCAGGGCCGTTCCGGTATCCTTCTGAAGCAGAATGAGCACCATGGGTAACCCGATCAAGGCGAATAGTACGGCCTGGTTACGAAGGTTGTCCATCCGGAAACCCACCGATCCTACAAACTTCGCAACGGCCAGTGCGGTGGCGAACTTCGCAAACTCTGATGGTTGACCACCAAAGGGCCCGATACCAATCCACGCCTTGTTGCCGCCAACTTCTTTGCCGATGAAAGGAACTGCCACCAGCAGGAGGATCACCAGTCCGTATAACAGGTAAGCTATCGCCTCATAGAAACGCATGTCGAGAATGACAATTCCGAGGATAATGAATAAGGAAGCGATAATGAACATCAGTTGGCGGCCACTGTTCAGTGACAGGGTAAATATGGGTTGACCAACACTTTCATCGTACCCAACGGCATAAATATTCAGCCAGCCCAGCAGTACCATAACTGCATACAGGCCGATCGTGACCCAGTCAAGGTTTCCGGATATATTCTCCTGCCTCATTGTTTCTTGACATCTTCAAAGTGACCTGCCAATACGTACTGTTCAATGTAGGGTCGTTTCGTGCCCCCGAACAAGTATTTTTCAATCATCAGGGAGGCTATCGAAGCGGCTGCACGAGCTCCTTGTCCGGCATCCTCGACATAGACCGAAACGGCGATACGAGGATTCTTGCGGGGAGCGAAGGCAATAAATACACTGTGATCAAACAACGGCGGGTTGTTTTCAACGGTCCCTGTTTTCCCACAAACGATCACATCCTGAAGTCGTGCCCGGTATTGGGCAGTGCCGGATTCCACCACCTCCTGCATCGCATCGGCCGCGATTCGGAAATAAGTGGAGTCAATTGTCGTGTAATGGCGTTCGCGGTACTGCGGCAAAGGAAGGCCGTCCTTTCCAATCGACTTCACAACGTGGGGTGTATAGTAGAATCCCTTATTTGCAACGGTCGCAGCAAAGTTGGCCATCTGGATAGGCACCACAAGATTTTCACCTTCACCAATCGCGATGGAATAGATATTGGAGAACTTCCAGGGTCTGTTGCGATAGGCCTGGTCGTAATACTTGGGTGAAGGAATCAGTCCTCCTTTTTCATTAGGCAGGTCGATACCCATCGGTTTGCCAAACCCAAAGCTGGTGATGTGTTTGTTCCATTCTGCCAACCCGATCCGGGTATCTTCATAGGGATCGTTTGATTTTCCCTTATTCAGCATCCGGCGAAGCACTCCATGGAAGTACGGATTACAAGAATTTGCAATGGCGCCCTGCAGATCCTCATTGCTATGGGCACCGTGACAATTAATGATGGTGCGATCACACCGAATCCGTGTTTCCGGGGTTATCACGCCTTCCTGAAGCGCGGTCATGGCTTGCGCAATTTTGAAAATGGATCCAGGCCTGTACTGCGCCATCAGCGGGCGATTGAACAGCGGCTTGTTGGAATCCAGGCTGATCAGTTTGAAGTTGCTGCTGTATTCGCGTCCGGTCAGCAGGTTAGGGTCATAGGAGGGCCCGGACACCAACGACAGGATTTCCCCGGTCGCGGGTTCGATGGCAACAATGCTTCCCGACTTCCCCTTCATGAGAAACTCGCCATACTGCTGGAGGTCCAGGTCAATACCGGTGATCAGATCCTGCCCGGGTGTTGAAAGTGTATCGTATGCTCCGTTCTCGACCGAACCCTGGATTATGCCCTTCACGTTTCGCAACTTGAAACGCACGCCGCGGGTTCCCCGTAATTGCTCCTCATAGAAAGCCTCCACTCCGCTTTGTCCAATGTAATCGCCTTGTCTGTAAATACCGGATTGATCTTCGGCGAGTTGCTTTTTAGTTATCTCGCTTACATAGCCAAGCGCATTCGCCAAGGCCGGAGTGGTGTATGATCTGGTTGTCCGGGCAAGGACGTAGAAGCCCGGAAACTCATCCAAATAGTCCTGTACCCGGGCAAAGTCCTCATTTGATAATTGATCCAGGAACAACGTCGGCTTATAGGGGGAGAATTCCTTCCGTGCCTTCATCTCCTTAAACGTCTTTCGGAGCTCTGCTCTCGTCATGTTGAATACGTTGCAGAATTTGGCAGAGTCGAAATCGGTTACATCCTTGAGAAGTACCTCCAACTTATATTCCGGCGTATTGTAGACGATCAATTTGCCGTTCCGATCCGTAATCAATCCGCGGACAGGGTATTCTGTCTGCCGCAGAATGGCATTGCTGTCGGCCATCTGCCGGTAACGATTATCCGTCACCTGAATAAAGAACAGCTTCACCAGGAAAATAAGGCCGGTAACGACGATCAGCAGCTGGAATATTTCGCGCCTGCCCTCGTTCATCGTCTACGGCGAAATGAAAAGAATTGAAACAAAAGCAGAACCGTCATGGTGAAGATCAGGCTGGTGATCACCTTCGACATGGTGTACCAGAAAATTCCAAAACCTCCTGCTTCAGTAAAGAAAAGAACGGCATGATGAACAAATACGAGGGGAAGTGCATAGACCATGAACCACTGTGTTCCATTGACGGCGAGTGTAGGCCCCTCCCCTGCATCGTATCCTCCCTGGGGTGTAATTGTCACTAGCCAGTAATTGCGGAGATACGCCACCAGCACCAGGCTCATGGTATGGAGGCCGAGGCTGTCATAAAACACATCCACCATAAACCCGAGCATAAAACCTGAAAACATCAGGACCAGGGGATTCGTTTCAATGGGGAGGAGCAATATGAAAGCAATGTAAACAAAGCAGAATGCCGTGTTGAAAAGAATGAGTTGCCGGAAAAGCATGACCTGCGCCAACAGGTACAACACGAAATAAACCCCCACTAAAATGCCTGAACGGTTCATCGTTGATCACCCAGGGTTACACGTTCCAGTGAATCGAGCTCATGCTTGAGGTTGCTCTTCACGACCTTCACATAGGCCAGTCGTCGAAAGTCTTGTGCCAATTCTACGCGAATGTCAAAAAACTGCGCCTCCTTTTTCAAATCGACTTCCTTCACAATTCCCACCAATACACCTTGGGGAAATACTGCGTTATAGCCTGACGTGACGACTGAGTCTCCCGGTTGCGGTTGCACATGACGCGGGATGTAAAGTAGATTAACATAACGCGGATCAATACCATCCCATTGGGCGGTTCCGAAGTTACCGGTTCGTTTCAGTTGGCTTGAAACCTGTTCGTCGGTGTTGAGCAGTGAAGTGACAACCGCAAAGTGCTCTGAAACAGATTTGACTTTGCCCACTGCTCCAGCTGTAGAAATTACTGCCATTCCTGGCGATAGCCCGGCATCTTCTCCGTGATTAATGGTGATGTGATTCTTGAATTGTGAAACCGAATTGTTGATCACGCGGGCGCTTACAAATTCAAAATGCAGAACTGTATCCGGGAACACAGTGGTCACATCCTGCTCCGCGGCAATCTGCTCCAACATGGTGCGAAGTCCGGCATTTTCTTCAGAAAGTTCCCGGTTGACATCGCGGAGAGCGAGATAATCGCGAACCCCTTCAGAAAATCGAATAATAGAGGCTACTGTACTGTTGGCAGAATTAAAAAAGCGTGTGTTCTGATACTGGCTGTTGCTCACCCACAACCAGGCGCACAGAGCCTCGAGGAAAAGAAATGTTAGAAACGCGCGGTAGTGATAAAGAAAATTGAGTAGACGCAGCATCGCCTCAGGTCATCAGCACCTTGCGGTAGTGATTGAGGTTCTTCAGTGCGGCGCCAGTGCCCCGTACCACCGCCCGCAGCGGGTCATCGGCTACATACACCTTTAGCTTGGTCTTCAGCGAAAGTCTCTTATCAAGTCCGCGCAGCAAGGCGCCGCCACCGGTGAGATAAATGCCTCGCTCGTAAATATCAGCGGAAAGTTCCGGAGGGGATAGTTCCAGCGCCTTCAGTACGGCTTCTTCCAGTTTGGAGATTGATTTGTCCAGCGCAAAGGCAATCTCGCTGTAGGAAATTTTGATGGTCTTGGGAATGCCCGTCATCAGGTCCCGGCCGCGGATTTCGTAATCATCAGGGCCGTCATCAAGTTCGGTCAATGCCGAGCCCACTTCAATTTTCACCCGCTCGGCAGTGCGTTCACCGATCAGCAGGTTGTGCTGACGGCGCATATAATCCAGGATGTCACGGTTGAATGTATCTCCCGCAATGCGGATAGACTGGTCGCAAACAATTCCGGAAAGGGCGATGACGGCAATATCGGTTGTACCGCCGCCAATATCGACGATCATATTGCCGACCGGCTGTTCAATATCGATTCCGATACCAATCGCCGCAGCAATCGGCTCATGGATCATGTATACTTCTTTCGCATTGGCGTGCTCAGCACTATCTCTAACTGCGCGCTTTTCAACTTCGGTGATGGCGGAAGGAATGCAGATCACCATTCGCAGTGATGGTGGAAACAGGCGGCGTCCGGTGTCGATCATATTGATCATTCCGCGTATCATCATTTCTGCCGCGTGAAAATCGGCAATGACGCCTTCCTTCAGTGGGCGGATGGTCTTTATATTCTCGTGCGTTTTTTCATGCATTTGCATCGCCTCGCGACCGATGGCGAGCACTTTTCCGCTGAGCTTGTCGAGCGCGATAATGGAAGGTTCGTCAACAACGACCTTGTCCTTATGAATGATCAGCGTGTTGGCAGTTCCCAGGTCGATAGCTATGTCGCTGGTAAAGAAATCAAATAAACCCATGGGCAGATAATCCTCCTCCGGTTCCGTTTAAAATTGCCACGAAATTACAGAAATAATCAGGGCAAAATGCCAATTCAATGCTTAAAATGGCGGTAGCCGGTAAACACCATCGCCATGTTGTGATCGTCACAAAAGGCGATGGAGTCTTTGTCTTTGATCGACCCTCCTGGCTGAATGACAGCCCGGATACCTTGCTGGTGAGCGATCTCCACGCAGTCAGGAAAGGGAAAAAAGGCATCCGAAGCCATTACCGCTCCCTCCAGGCTGAAACCAAACGATTTGGCCTTCTCTATGGCTTGTTTTAGGGCATCGACCCGGCTGGTTTGCCCTACTCCGCTTGCCAGCAACTGCCCGTCAATTGCCAGCACAATGGTATTGGACTTGGTATGTTTGCAAATCTTGCTGGCGAAAAGCAGGGCGTTTACTTCATCTTTGGTCGGTTCACGCCGGGTGACCACTTTCAAGTCTGAAAGTTCATCAGTCTTCCAGTCAAAGTCCTGCTCGATAAGTCCATTGAGGAGCGACTTAACCTGTTTGTTCCGCTTCAGGGGCTGCTTTTGCAACAATAGTATCCGATTCTTCTTTGACTTGAGGATATCCAAAGCGTCCGCATCATAACCCGGGGCGATCAGGATTTCGAAAAACAGGCTATTCATTGCCTCCGCCGCCGGCCGGTCGACTGTCTGATTGGTCGCCAGTACGCCGCCAAACGCTGAAATGGTGTCAGCCTGGAAGGCTTTCAGGTAGGCCTCCCTGACTGTTCCTGCGGTAGCAACTCCGCAGGCATTGGTATGCTTGATGATGACAAACGACTTTCCTTCCTTGAATTCACTGACCAAATCAATAGCGGCATCGATATCGACCAGGTTGTTATACGACAGTTCCTTGCCGCTCAACTGTTCGAACAGATCATTGAGTTTTCCGTAAAAGACTCCCTTCTGGTGCGGATTCTCACCGTATCGCAGGGTGACCCCCTGTGAGAAGCTGGCCTTGAAGGCCGGAATCTTCTGCTCCTGGTTAAAGTAGCTGAATATGGCTGAGTCATAGTGAGACGTTACTTCAAAGGCCAATGCAGCAAACCGCTTCCGATCGCTAAGCTCTGACGTCACCTTCTTTGATTCCAACAAGGCCAGCAGCTCAGCATATTGATTCCGAGATGCCACGATAAGTACATCCTTGAAGTTCTTGGCGGCCGCCCGTATGAGGGAGACACCCCCAATGTCAATTTTCTCAACTATTTCTGATTCCGAGCCTCCCAGAGCAACGGTTTCCTCAAAAGGATATAGATCTACCAGTACCAGATCGAGCGGGCTTATGTTAAATTCTCTTGCCTGCTGCTGGTCCTGTTGCTGTTCCCGTCGGTAGAGAATTCCTCCAAATACAGCCGGATGAAGAGTTTTTACCCGTCCGCCAAATATGGAGGGGTAGCCGGTAAGTTTTTCAACGGGGGTAACTTTGTAACCCAATCCCTCAATAAACTGCTGGGTACCTCCCGTGCTCACAAATTCTACCCCTGCCTTCCCCAGGGCATGAATAATGGGCTCCAGGTTATCCTTGTAGTAGACTGAAATAAGCGCACGAGTTATCGGAAGGGGGTTCATAGGCGGAATTGAGACCCCAAAAGTAAGTTTTCAAATCAAGATAGGGAGGGACATACAGGATTATATCGGTTATGCCCCGAGCGTAAAATCGTCGGCATCAAGGTATGTGGGAAACCGGGTGCGATACTCATGGAGTAGCTTGGCGTCAAGTTGAATCGAATGGATATCTTCGTTTTCCCCGCCAACCCAAAGCGCATTTCCGCGTGGGTCGATGGCTGCTGAATGTCCGTTATAAAGGGTGCCCAAACCGTCAGCTCCCGTCCTGTTTACACCGACAACATAACTTAGGTTCTCGATGGCCCTGGCCCTTAACAGCGTATCCCAGGCGCCAATCCTTGGCTGGGGCCAGTTCGCCACATATACGAGCAGATCATAATCCATTGATTTCGAATCGGCAGCCCACCGATTTCTGCTCCAAACGGGAAAGCGCAGGTCATAACATACCAGCGGCCGAATCTTCCACCCCTTCCATCTTCCGACCCATTGCTGATTCCCAGAATGGTATGTGGTATGTTCATTTGCCATTCGGAACAAGTGGCGCTTGTCATAGCTTCTGGACGCGCCGCCCGGCTCCATCCAAATCAACCGGTTATAGAACTTGCCGGCCTCTTTGATAATAACACTGCCCAGGATTAACGCCCCGGTCTTTTCCGCCATCTGCTGCATCCATTTTGCAGTAGATGCATTAGCCACCTCCGCAAGCGGAGCAGCATTCATGGTAAATCCAGTGGTAAACATTTCCGGAAGTACAATAACATCGGTCGGCTGGTCAATCGTCCATACTTTCTCTTCCAGCATAGCCCGATTGGCCTCCGGGCTCTCCCAATGGAGCGCAGTTTGAATAAGGGTTACGGTCAGGTTATCCATGCTTTAGACGGCTCGTAAAATCTTTCCGGCAGCCATCAAGGTTTCCTCTTTCTTGGCAAAGCAAAATCGCAACAGTCGATCTTCCCGTCGGCTGTGATAAAATACAGAAACAGGGATAGAAGCGACTTTATGCGTTTGTGTCAACCAGGTCGCCATCTCCAATTCCTTTTTGTCCGATATGTTCCTGTAAGAAAGCAATTGAAAGTAACTCCCTCCACAGGGAAGCGGTTCGAACGAGGATCCCTTGATCTGCTCGAGGAAGAAATCGCGTTTTGCTTGGTAGAATTTACAAAGACCAAGATAGTGCTGCGGGTCTTGCAGGTAAACGGCCAGGGCATATTGAATCGGAGTATTCACGCTAAACGTGATGAATTGATGAGACTTCCTGATCTCCTGCGTAAGTGTTGGGTTGGCTATTGCGTATCCGATCTTCCATCCGGTGGCGTGAAAAGTCTTTCCAAAGGAGTAAACCGCTACGCAACGGTCGGCAAGCCCCGGATACTTCAATACGCTTTCGTGTGGAATGCCGTCAAAAATAATCCGTTCGTAAACTTCATCGCTGAGCACGATCAAATCATGTTCCCGGGCAATTCGTTCAAGTTCCTTCAGATCCCGCTCCCGGAGCACCGATCCGCTGGGATTGTGCGGCGTATTGATAATGATCATCCGGGTTTCCGGACGGACATGAAGTTCAACTTCAGTCCAATCGATGACAAAACCCGGTGCGACAAGGTTGATCGGAACCGGCACGCCGCCATTGAGGCGGATGGCTGGTGCATAGGAGTCGTATGAAGGGTCAAAAAGAATGACCTCCTCTCCCGGGCTGACCAATGCGGCAATAACGGAAAACAATGCCTCCGTTCCTCCCGCCGTGATGGTAATCTCTGCGTCCGCATCGATTTCGCGGTTGTAGCTTTTGCGCACGGTCTCGGCAATTGCTGTTCGCAAGGCGGGCACTCCGGGCATCGGTGCATATTGATTGTGCCCCTCCTTGAGGTTGGAATAGATTAACTCCACCAACTCCGGCGCCACGGCAAAGTCAGGGAATCCCTGCGATAGGTTAATGGCATTGTGCTCCAGCGCCATCTTGGACATTACGGTGAAGATGGAAGTGCCAATGCCGGGGAGTCTGGAATTTATCTTCACGTCGAACAGGAATTGAGGTTAAAGGTATCGATTCGCTACGGAAAAGGGTATCGACATTTGACTAACTTGCACGTATGTTTTTGGAGCCCCACCTCGGCAACCGCGAGCGCGACGGCAGGTCCGGATGGATCGAAGTCATTTGCGGCTCCATGTTCTCGGGTAAAACGGAAGAATTAATTCGACGCCTTACCCGCGCCCTCATCGCGAAACAAAAAGTGGAGATTTTCAAGCCCAAGCTGGATACCCGATACCACCATGAAAAGATCGTATCACATGCTGACCGGGAAATTCGTTCTACTCCGGTTGATTTTGCAAATGACATTCTCTTGCTCGCTGGCGATTGCGATGTAGTTGGCATCGATGAGGCCCAGTTTTTCGATCCTGCCCTCGTGGACGTGTGCAATAGCCTGGCCAATGCGGGCAAACGGGTAATCGTCGCGGGGCTCGACATGGACTTTGAGGGACGGCCATTCGGGCCGATGCCCAATCTGTTGGCGGTTGCTGAATTTGTCACCAAGGTTCACGCCATCTGCAGCCAGACCGGGGAAATGGCTTCCTACTCATTTCGCCTTGCGGATGAACGTTCGCAGGTCGTTCTGGGAGAAAAGGATAAGTATGAGGCCCGCAGCCGAAAGGCCTTCTTTGAAGGAATGAAGAACCGGAAAAAGGGGTCCTAGGTATGCTTCAGAAGACCCGCGGCATCGTATTTCGTTTCACACGCTATGGCGATACCTCCATCATCGCCAATATTTTTACCCAGGCGTTCGGGCTGCAGAGCTATCTCGTCAATGGTGTGCGGAGCAAAACCGGAAGGGGGCAGATCTCTTTATTCCAACCGCTCACCTTGCTGGATATGGTGGTATACCACCGTGAAAATGCCAATATCATGCGCATCAAGGAGGTACGGTGCATTCATGCGTATCAACATATTCATCAAGACATAAGAAAAACAACAATCGCTTTGTTTCTCAATGAGATCATCAACAAGGTCGTCCGGGATCAAAGTAATGCCGAGACGTTATATGATTTCCTCATGCAATCGTTCATCGCATTGGACCAGCTGGACGGGGTGGAGAATTTTCATCTTCAGTTTCTCATCCAACTCAGCCGGCATCTTGGATTTGGCGCCCATGAAGTTCACGAAATCCTCGAGGGCGAGCGGCTTGTTCCCGAAGACGACGAAGCCCTTCAGCAACTTCTCGCCTGCACATATGCCGACGTCGTTCTGCTTACTCCGTCATCGAGAAGAAATCTCCTCGAACTTTTGTTGACGTTCTACCAACGACACATCGAAAGCATGGGCGTTGTTCGATCGGTGGATGTCCTGAAAGAGGTTTTACGTTAAACAAAGAGTAAGTGAACCCATTCACCCACCGACAAAAGATCGTCATCACCTGCAACAAACGCCTGGCTCCTTACCTGGCCCAGGAAGTTGATGAATTGGGCTTTGCCCTGCAGCGGAAGTTTCAAACGGGTGTGGAGGTGGAGGGCACGATGGAAGATTGCATTCGGCTCAATCTGAATCTCCGGTGCGCCAGCCAGGTGCTCTATTCCATCAAGGAATTCCGCGCTGATCGTCCGGAGGACATATACAATAAAGTACGATCGATTTCCTGGGAGAATTACATCGACCGCGAGGGATATTTCTCCGTCACCAGCACGGTTGACCACTTTACTGTCAACAACAACCTGTTCGTAAACGTGAAGGTCAAAGACGCTGTCGTTGACCGGATTCGGGAACAAACCGGTCAGCGGCCGGATTCAGGGCCCGAGCTAAGTCATGCCGTGATCCATTTGTATTGGAAAGAAGATCAAGCAGAAATTTTTCTTGACTCCTCGGGGCATACACTAGCCAAACACGGGTATCGCAAAATTCCGGGAAAAGCCCCGATGCTGGAGGCTTTGGCCAGCGCGGTGGTTATGGCCACCCGATGGGATAAGCAGTCACCTTTCATCAATCCCATGTGTGGATCAGGAACGCTGGCCATCGAGGCCATGCTCATCGCCACCAACCGAAGGCCGGGTCTATTTCGATCAAATTATGGGTTCATGCACATCACCGGTTTCCGGGATGAAATGTATGAACGTGAAAGAAAGCGCCTGGATGAACAAATTATTGAGGTACCAGGCCTTGTAGCGATAGCAACTGACAACCGCGAGGATGCCATCAACATCTCAAAAGTAAATGCCGAGGCGGCAGGTGTAATCCGCCTGATACGATTTGCTGTCTGCGATTTTGCACAAACGGAAATTCCAGAAACCCCCGGCGTAGTTTGCATTAACCCCGAGTATGGCGAACGAATGGGTGAACTTACCGCCCTGGAGGTAACGTATAAGCAGATCGGTGACTTTCTCAAGCAAAAGTGTCGCGGCTATCTTGGATATATCTACACGGGCAATCTCGATCTTGCAAAAAAGATTGGCTTGAAATCGAGCCGCAGAATTGAATTTTACAGCGCCAAACTCGATTGCCGGCTGCTGGAATATGAATTGTACTCGGGAAGCAAACGCGAACCAAAGCCAGCCGCCGGGCAGGAAGAATCTTAACGCTTCTCTTCCAACTTGAACCCCACGCCGTGGTAGTTCACGATTTCCAGTGAGGGGTCATCCTTCAGGTACTTGCGCAGTTTGGAAATAAAAACGTCCAGGCTTCGACCCAGAAAATAATCGTCATTGCCCCAAACCTTTTTCAGTATTTCTTCCCGTTTGAGTACGCGATCACGATGTCGAGCTAATAGTTCAAGTACTTCTGATTCCTTTTGGGTAAGTACTTTGATTCCATTCGGATGATGAAGGGTGTAGTTGCGCGGATCAAACTGGTAGCCACCCAGGGTGTAGAGGTCCTGCTGGGCTGGCGCCGTTCGGCGTAGAAATACTTCCATGCGCAGCAAGAGTTCTTCCATGCTGAACGGCTTCACGAGATAGTCATCACCACCGGAAGAAAAGCCAGCCACCTTGTCCTCCAACATTCCTTTTGCGGTAACGAACAGAATGGGTATGACGGGATTAGACTGGCGAATATGATGCGCCAGGGCAAAACCATCTTTCTTCGGGAGCATAACATCGAGTACGCAAATGTCAAAGGAACTTTGATCAAACCGATGTGCCGCCTGTTCGCCATCCGTGCACCAATCCACCTCAAAGCCTTTTAAGGCCAGGCCATCTTTAACAACGTACCCCAGCGCAGGATCATCTTCAACAAACAGCACCCGTCGATTCATCGATGTGTTGTAACAGGAAGGGTAAGATAGAACTCGCTGCCTTGACCCGGGGAGCTCTCCACACGGACCTGTCCTTTATGCCGATTGACTATTTCCTTGACGTAGCTTAGTCCGAGTCCAAAGCCTTTCACATTGTGCACATTTCCGGTCGGCACGCGATAAAACTTATTAAATATTTTCTGCTTTTCATCGGAAGGTATCCCTATTCCATTGTCCTTGACGACAACTTCAATTTGATGTTCATCGGGATTCGATGTACTCACAGTCACTTCCGGTTTCTTGTCGCAGTATTTGATGGCATTGTCTAACAAGTTATGAAGGACATTGGACAAATGAAGGCGGTCAGCGGTTACACAGGCATTCTTTGCTGTCAACTGGAGTAAAATGGTGGCGTCCATGCCCACGCTGCGTCCATCCGTTACCTCCTTTATCAACGAATGAACATCAACTTCTTCCCGTTTAAGTCCAATATCGTCCTTGTCCATTTGCGCAATCTGAAGCACGCGTTCGACTTGCTGCCTCAAGCGCTGGTTTTCATTTTCTATGATCGTGGCATAGTTGGCCAGTCGGTCAGGCTGAAGCACAATAGCCGGATCGCGGAGCACCTGGGCAGAGATCGCAATGGTTGAAATCGGCGTCTTGAACTCGTGCGCCATGTTGTTGATGAAGTCCTTTTGAACTTCCGACAAGCGCCGTTGACGGAGGATGACAAACAAGGTATAACCGAAGAAGCAGATGACGACCAGTGTTACGGCCGAAGAAAACCCCCATATCCCCATTTGGCTCAGCAGGTTTGCTTCCAAATACGGAAACTGAATGGCAAAGTAGTAACCATCATTGCTCAACTTAGGGGTTTCCGGGAACTGCGACACCGATTTGACGTTTTTCGGTGAGATGTAATTGCCCCCCTTCATGCACTTTTCCATGCAATCATAAATCCCGTACTCAAATCCTGCAGTGATATTCCGGTTCTTGAATTCGGTCACCAGCAGGAATTCAAGCACGCTCGCATTTACCGGCCCGTTAGCATGAACAATAAAATAGTTGGTCGAAACCTGCTCGACCGGGTTGCTGGCGGGCGTTGGGGTTTGATTAATTTCGAAGATCTTTTGGGCGACCGAATGCAGCGCCGTCTTGACATCCCGGTTGAATTGATTTTCCCGAATATCAAATGCTTTACGCAGCCAATAAACCTGGGTAATCGTCATCCCCGCAATGCTGATAACCGCGAGAACAATCACTATTCGAAGGGTGGCCCTGCTCACCTTACAAAAGTAGACGGTATTCAGGTAGGTCAGTAAGGCTTAACAAGTCATTAACAACGATTAGGGACCATTTAACACGCTGGCGTGGGTTTTGATGCGATGTTTGTAGTGTTCAAGCAGACCCAGTAATTTTAAACCTCTAAACAAAAAGCAAGACATGAAAAATCTCCTGATGCTCGGCGCATTTATCCTCGTTGCGCAAGTAACTTTTGGGCAGGCTGCCGCTGCCACCAATCCACCGGCAACGGACTATGCCGTGGCTGCGGTGGATAACCAGGCTCACGATTTTGGAAAAATCAAGCAGGGCGTCCCGGTTACCCACGAATTTTCCTTTACCAACAAGGGCAAGGTTCCCATGATCATCACCAACGCACAACCTTCCTGCGGTTGTACGGTACCGTCATGGACCAAGGAACCCATTCCTCCGGGTGGTACTGGCTATGTAAAGGCAACCTTCAATGCTGCTGCACCAGGGGTTTTTGAAAAGTCAATTACAGTCATGGCTAACGTGGAGACCGGCGTAATCGTACTCCGCATCAAAGGCGAGGTCGCCTCCAATCCGCCCAATAACTAAAGATTCGCGCTCAATGAAAAAGGCCAGGGATCCCTGGCCTTTTTTTGTTAGCGAGCTTCAGGACTCAGAGTTCCCGGACCCAAATATTCCGGTAGCTAACAGGATCACCGTGATCCTGAAGCAGAATAGATGCTTTGCCGTGTACTTCGTACAATGGAAAGCCCTGATTCGCTGTAGATCCCTTAAGTGCAACGTGGTTATGAATCAGAACACCGTTTTGAAAGACCGTTACGAACGCCGGAACGATCAAGGTTCCCTTATCGCTGAATCGTGGAGCCGTGAACACAATGTCATAGCTCTGCCACTCGCCGGGCTTTCGGCTGGCATTCACCATGGGAATCTCCTGTTTGTAGAGCGCGCCGGCCTGGCCGTTGGAATATGTCTTATTCTCATAACTGTCGAGCACCTGAACTTCATACCGCTCCTGAATGTACACGCCGCTATTTCCTCGGTTTTGTCCCTCTCCTTTAGCCTCGGAAGGGGTTCTCCACTCCACGTGGAGCTGCACGTCTCCAAATGTGCGCTTTGATTTGATGCTACCTGCATTCCGCTGCACCGTCATCGCCCCGTCAGCCACAAGCCATTGCGGGTCACCCCCTCGTGCAGCAGTCCATTCACCCAGGTTCTTCCCGTCGAACAACACAATCGCGTCCGAAGGCGCTTGACCGACCGCCACCCCTGGGGTAACAACAGGAACCGGGACCCAAAGCTCAGTCGCTTTGGCATCAATTTTTTCGCGCCATTCCTCTTGGGCCACTGTCGGGAACGACGCCAGCAGAAGTAGCAGGCAAATGATTCTTGAATTCATGGTTCAATCTTCTTTTGGTTTGTCATAGGTATCCACAATGTGCTGACTGATCACCCGATAGATTTCCGCGATCTTCACATCTTCCTGCAGAAATTCCATTTGTCGATCCAGCACTTCCAGGTCGCCGCGCATGGCGGGGCCGGTTTGCGCCTTTTCGGGGCCCAGCGAAAGGCTTTTATCCACTGTTTCTCTAATGAGCGGCTTCAGCAGATCAAATTCCAGGTTGTTGACCTCCAGAATGCTCTTCGCAATAGCATACATGTGATTCGGAAAATTGGAAACAAAGACGGCAGCTACGTGAAGAGAACGGCGTTCATCCGAAGTGATCCGTCGCACGTTCTGACTGATGGAACGTGCCACCGTCATCAACTGTCCTTCTGCCGCCTCATTGGCGCTTTCAACAAAAATGGGAATGGACCTGAAATCAACTCGCTTCGACTTGGTGAATGTCTGCAACGGGTATAGGACGCCCGTGTTGGCCGCGGCGGCAAATTGAAGGACACTCAACGGCTGATTTCCGGAGCAATGGACCAATGTGGCATCGTCCGGAAGGACGATATCCATGGCCACTTGTTGAATGGCATCGTCCGCCGTGGCAATGATGAACAAACGGGATTTACTGGTTGAAAAATCCAGTGAAGCCTTAACATCTGCCTGGTAAAGGCGCTCTGTGAGTGCTTCGGCATGACGCGGATTACGACTGAAAACTTCACGTACCACATAACCGGCATTGTCCAGCGCCGGGGCAAGGTGCCAGGCAAGATTACCTGAACCGATGAAGGAAACATCCATGCTAGACCGGTACGCGGCAGATCTCGGCCAGTTTACTTACTGCGAAATCAATTTCTTCCGGTGTGTTGAATTTACTGAAAGAGAACCGCACAGCCCCCCGTTTACTTTCAGGGTAAAGGGCTCCGAGCACGTGTGACCCGGTGGAAGCGCCACTGCTGCATGCACTCCCGCCCGATGCGGAAATTCCCTGGAGGTCGAGATTGAACAAGAGCATGTCATTTTCATCCGATTCCGGCAGCGACACATTCAGCACGGTATAGAGGCTGCGGTCCAGGTTCGCTGAATCGCCATTGAAACTGATTCCGGGAATCTGCTCCCGAAGTTTCTCCATCATCCGAGACTTCAGTCCGCGGATATACTTTTCGTGTGCATCCATCTCCGCATACGCAATTTCCAAGGCCTTCGCCATGCCAATAATTCCTGTCACATTTTCCGTCCCCCCTCGCATGTTGCGCTCCTGCGCACCTCCGTGGATAAACGGATGGATTTTGTTATCCTTTTGAATATACATGAATCCCACGCCCTTGGGTCCATGGAACTTGTGTGCCCCTGCCGTCATCCCGCAGACGTACAAATCTTTCAAGTTGTGACGGTAGTGGCCCATGGTTTGGACCGTGTCAGTCTGAAAGTATGCACCGTATGCTTTTGCCAGTTCACCCACACGTTTTATGTCCAGCAGGTTGCCGATCTCATTGTTGGCATGCATCAGGGAGATGAGCGCCTTTGGATACTCCTTCAGCAGTTCTTCGAGGTGGTCAAGCTCGACGTGCCCATTGCTGTTCAGGCGAACTAAATGAATCTTGATATGTCCCTCTTCCTCCATCATTTCCAACGTGTGCTTCACAGCGTGGTGTTCAATGGAAGAAGTGATCGCATGCTGGAGTCCATACGTGTGAATGCTGCCGGAAATCAACGCATTGTCAGCCTCTGTTCCACCGGATGTGAAGATGATTTCTCCTGGCGTGCAGTTGAGCAACTCCGCAATTTTCTTGCGAGCCGCTTCAATAGCCGCCCGAACCTTGCGGCCATGTGCATGGGTGGACGAAGGATTTCCGAAATCCTCCAGCAGAAACGGTCGCATGGCCTCAAATACTGCCGGATCGAGCGGGGTGGTGGCCGCGTTGTCGAGATAAACACGCATATAAGGAGCGAATTTAAAGAATTACCGGTATTTGGCGACTTACCGTGAAAGCTGCGTGCCTTCCAAGTTATTTACGGGCAGCCTGCCGAATATCTTCCATAATACGTCCAGCGAGGGCATTTGCCCGGGACTCGTCGGCAGACTCTGCATAAATGCGGATAATGGGCTCTGTGTTGGACTTCCGCAGGTGAACCCATTCTCTTTCTCTTTCAAAGTCAATCTTGACGCCGTCAATAGTGTTGACTTTCTCCCGGCTGTATTTCACGCGTATCGAATCCAATACCTTGTCGACGTTGATGGCCGGTGTAAGCTCAATCTTGTTTTTCGAAATAAAGTACGATGGGTATGACTTGCGCAAGTCGGAAGCTGATTTCCGGCTTCGGGCCAGGTGTGTCAAGAACAAGGCAATCCCGATCAGGGCGTCACGTCCGTAATGAAAGTCAGGAACAATAATTCCCCCGTTTCCTTCTCCGCCGATTACGGCCTTCATCTCTTTCATGGTGGAGACAACATTTACCTCGCCAACCGCAGCGGCCTGGTATTTTCCTCCGGCCTTTTCCGTGACATCTCGAAGGGCGCGGGTCGAGGAAAGATTGGATACAGTATTTCCCTTCTTTTGGCTCAATACGTATTCCGCGACAGCTACCAGGGTGTATTCTTCACCGAATGGCTTTCCATCTTCCTGAACCAGTGCCAGCCGATCCACATCCGGATCGACGATGATGCCCAGATCATGCTTCCCGCTCTTCACCGTTTTGCAGATTGTCTGAATATTCTCGGGCAGCGGCTCCGGGTTATGCGGGAATTTGCCATTCGGGTCGCAATACAATTGCTTGATTCTGGAAACCCCCAATGCTTTCAGCAAAGCAGGCACAGCGATTCCCCCCGTTGAGTTGACGGCGTCTACAACAATGCTCAATTTGGCTTTCCGTATAGCCTTTACATCAACGAAAGGATGACGAACTATAAGGTCGATATGACGTTTGATGTAATCTGATTTTTTTGAGTAGGCGCCCAGCTTGAGAACTTCGGCAAATTGAAACTGCTCAGCCGAAGCCAATCGGAGGACCTCTTCCCCATCCGCAGCAGAAATAAATTCACCCTTTGCATTCAGCAGTTTCAGTGCGTTCCATTGGATGGGGTTGTGGCTGGCTGTGAGGATGATTCCCCCGGCGGCCTTTTCTCTTGGCACCGCTATTTCCACCGTGGGCGTGGTCGACAGTCCCAGGTCGATAACATCCAGCCCGAGACCTTGCAGTGTGGATGAAACCAGCGAAGTCACCAGTTCGCCGGAAATCCTGGCATCCCTGCCAATGACCACTTTCTTGCCCTTATTGTTCCGAATCCATGTTCCGAAAGCTGCCGCATACTTGACGACATCAACGGGGGTTAGTGCGTCGCCTGGCTTTCCGCCAATAGTGCCGCGGATGCCGGAAATGGATTTGATTAACGTCACGGGCGCTGAGTTTTAGATGTGCAGGTTGGAATTATGGGCCGCGCCACAACAGGGCAGGCATCAGACCTTCGGTTCAACCTTTGGCAATGGAGTGAGCGATGGGTCTATTTTGTCTGTGTTCGGACAAGACTCCCCTTCCCCGATCGTCTTTCCGCAGTATCCGCAAACAATTCCCTCTTTTGCGAGAAAGGGGCTTTGCGTTGCACATGTTCCACGAAATTCCCCATTCTTGACGAAAAACAGGCGCACTGACATCAGCGCGAAGAAAAGGGCGAATACACCAAAGGCAAGAAGAAAAGTCATCATGGCTACTGATCCGTTTGGAATGACGAGGGCCGCAACGGAAATTGTTACAAAGTTATACGAAAACAGCTTCAACCGCCACAAAGTTCTTACCATGAAAAAGCCGCTCTCCGCACCGGATCCCAACCGGGAGTCTAAACTCAAGGCTTTCGACCGCCTCCTCACCGTGATGGATGAACTGCGGGAGAATTGCCCGTGGGACAAGAAGCAAACCTGGGAATCACTCCGACACCTTACCGTAGAAGAAACCTATGAACTGGCCGATGCCATTCTCGATAATGACGTGCAGGAAGTGAAAAAGGAACTGGGCGATCTCATGCTGCACAATGTTTTCTATGCACGAATTGCCGCCGAAAAGAATCAGTTTGACATCGCCGACGTCCTTAACAGTATTTGCGACAAGCTCATTGAGCGACATCCGCACGTGTATGGCGACGTGGTTGCCAACGATGAAGAAACGGTAAAGGCCAATTGGGAAATGATAAAACTGAAGACGGGGAACAAAAGCGTGCTGGAAGGCGTGCCCACTTCTCTCCCATCCCTGGTCAAAGCCATTCGCATTCAGGACAAGGCTCGCGGCGTAGGATTTGACTGGGAAAAGAAAGAACAAGTGTGGCAGAAGGTGGAAGAAGAATTGGCTGAATTCAAGAAGGAATTCCAGCCCGAAACAGGCGAAGTGCGCGACATCTCGAGGCTTCAATCAGAGTTCGGCGACTTGTTGTTTTCATTGGTCAACTACGCCCGGTTTATCCATATCGATCCCGAAGAAGCCCTGGAGCGGACGAACAAGAAGTTTATCCAGCGCTTTCAATACCTGGAAACGGAGTCTGCAAAAGACGGAAAGAAATTGGGCGAGATGAGTCTGGCGGAAATGGATGTGTACTGGGAGCGCGCTAAGTCGCTGTAAATGATTCATCCCTGTGCGGGAATCTCAGGCTTCAAAGAAGCAGACGGATCCCCCTACCCACGTTTTATCCTTGTTGTATTTCACACCGATCATCTCTCCCCGACTTAATCGCGCCAGGTTAGTAACCAGTTGCGGTCGGGGCTGGTCCTCGTCCCAAAGAAACAACAAGCGAATTTCTGCTTTCACCAAGCCATCGGGTGCCTGGACAACGGGCAAATAATTGACCTTGCGTTGCAACATGAACTGATGGCGCTCGGCTTCCGGCACAAGTTCCAAATCCCCAGGCTTCACGTGAAAGACAACGCCGCTTCCTGAAAATGAAAATAGCGGTTTCAATACATAATTCTCCAGGTCCTCAGGGTACTCACGGTATTCAGACAAGAAGCGACATTCGGGGATAAAGCGACTCTTAATCAACGGCATCGTGTATTTACTAATGCGGAAGAACCAGTTGGGGTGGCCTGCCCACGAAACGTCAACATCCTGGGTCAAATCAAAGTCAAGCTTCAGGTCAGTTCGCTTCACCAATTCATCGAAAATCACGCGGTTGTAGATTCGTTTGATCTGGATCTGTCGGTCCCCTTTGCGATAGAAAAGTCTTCTGCCAATTCGCTCCACATCCCCGATATGCACCGGCGCAATGTCCGTCATCTGCATCGTGGCCAGAAAATCTACTGCGGTATTCTGCTTCAGCGGATCGATCTCCAGCAAAATGGTCTCTTCGGGATCATGGCCGTTGAGAAGGGCTTGCTTCAACCGTGCGCGATATTGAGAAGAATCAAGCCCAAAGTGACTTCTCATCGAATCGGGTACAGAAAAATGCTCGCGGTACTTGTTGGACAAAACATCCTGCCAGCCAAAGAGGGATGGGAATCCTTGCATTTCAATCAGCCGTGGCTCAGGCAAGCCGTCTACATCCACAACGCCAAAGTCCAAGGCCAGAAAAAGTGAGTGATTGGTCTCGCCAGGTACGTAAAGGTTGGATGGAATTGCTTTCTCTGTCGCCGATTTGAAGTCGGGCCGAACAAGGAAATCGATGATATCGTCAGCGGCACTGCGCAGCATCGCTTCAAAGCTTTTGGGCACAAAAACTGGAGTCTCAGCCACCCGGAAGGTGATCTCCTTTTGATACAAATGGTTCAGGTCGTGGATAAATGACTTATACTTTTCCTCGCTGAACCTCGCGTTGTATGCTTGTCGTACGGCAGGAATCATGAGTGCACCTCGCTGAGTCTATTCTTAAGAGCCATATTAAGAAACCGCGGAAGCACACTATTGTGCGTCAGCATGATTTTGTCAGGGTCATCCAGGTGTTCCAGCATTTCGCGGTACTTCTTTTCTCCATACCTCTCCATAACAAACTCACGCTTGTCGTCCCGGAGCAGGTACATCTGCATGCCCGCGGCATCAGCTTCCGGATGGAATTGCGTTCCCACAAATGCCTCATCAAACCGGATGGCCATCACGGCCCGCTCCAGGTCAATATGCGGTCTTAATTTCTCGATGCAGAGTATTAACCCTCCATCAGCTTCCACCTTTTCGGTTGCCGGCTGTGTAATCTGGAAATCTCTCGAGTCCACCACCCAAAATGGATTGGGGAGTCCGCGGAAAAGTGGCTCGGCTTCTCCATCCTCCGTCTTATGGCAGGTCATCACGCCAAACGAAGTGCTCTTTCTTCTTGACACCAGGCCATATCCATAATACCGACAAAAGACCTGGAAAGAGTGACAAATCAAGAAGACATGCTTCTTGTTTTCCGGATCAACCCGATTGTGCTGCCGGATGGCATCCATCAGTTCGAAATAACGCTGTTCCCAAAGCGAACCCTGGCTTTCGATCGGGCTTCCGGGCCCACCCGTGGATATGTAAGCATCGAATTCTGTTCCCGGCACTTCAGCGCTTCCCCGAATGTCAAAAATCTGGTAACTGACCGGCACATGTACCTCCCGGCTGAAAGCCTCGATGAGTTCTCGGATGCCCCGCATTCCCTCATTGGAGGTGCCCAGGTACATGTCGAGGATTGCAATCCGGATATGTTCTTCTTTCTTCACTGGTCAATCACTGTTTATTACCCGGCCGTTCAATCAAGGAACTTCAACAGCCCTTCACCGTCTGGTCGATGATATAGTCTACTACGGCGGGCAGACTTCGCGTCTGCTCAAAGACCGCCAGTTGACGGTCTGCACCTGTGCCCTCAGCCAGTATCGTTTCCACGTGCTTCAATGCATTCCGGCTTCCCAGGTCGTCCACCACATCATCAACAAATTCCAGCAGCTCATGGATCAGGTGACGGGTGTCTACTTCCACTTCTTTGCCGAAGTCAATAAGCTTTCCGTCCAATCCGTATCGTGAGGCGCGCCATTTATTCTCATTGATGAGGGCCCGGTGGTACATAATGAAGCTCATGTTCTTTTGACGCAGACGGTAAAGTTTTGCAACTACCGCCTGAAACAAAGCGGCAATGGCGATCGATTCCTCAATCCGCATGGGAACGTCGCAGATGCGAAATTCGATGGTATCGAAGAACGGATGAACACGGACATCCCACCAAATCTTCTTGGCATTGTCTATACAGCCCGTCTTGATCAGCAGATTGACATAATTCTTGTAGTCATCCCAGTCCACAAAGTCGTCCGGAATTCCTGTGCGCGGAAATTTGTCGAACACTTTGGTGCGAAATGACTTGAACCCGGTATTGCGCGCTTCCCAGAACGGAGAGTTGCAAGACAACGCGTAGATGTGGGGCAAAAAGTACCGCGCGGTGTTCATGATGTGAATCGCCGTGTTTTTGTCCGAAATGCCCACATGCACGTGCAGTCCGAAAATAAGGTTCGATCGTGCAGCTTCCTGCATTTCATTCACAATGGCGTCGTAGCGGGGGTTAGGTGTAATCAACTGCTGCGACCAATGGGAAAAAGGGTGTGTGCCCGATGCGCCGATTCGCAAACCCAGGCTTTGCGCTATTTCCGCCACGCCTTTGCGAAGCCGGACAATATCTTTTCGAGCCTCCTCTGCATCGCGGCAAATTCCCGATCCCACCTCCACCACTGCCTGGTGCATTTCCGCTTTCACCTGGTCATTGAGTACCTGGGCGGCAATCTCCACGATTTTCTGATCATGGGATGCCAGTTCCCGCGTCATCGGATTGACCACCATGTACTCTTCCTCGACCCCGAGGGTAAACTTTTCCATTGTCTAGGATCTATTTCTTCTTGGCTGAAGTCTTGACCGCAGGCTTCTTCTCGTCCGCCGGCTTTTGGTTACGGGCCAGGAAGCCGGCCACCCCGTTGGATACATAGCTGCCCCACGTCAAGTTGTCCTTGCCGGGTTGGTGCATCCGCGCACGCTCAACGGCCATTTTTGCAGCGTGCTCAACTACCCACTCAAAATTCTCCTGTCCGACAGAAGTCACCTCAGCGTCCGGCGCCGGATTGCAGAAGTCGATGGCATACGGTATGCCGTTGCGCACCGCCATCTCGACGGTATTGAAATCATAACCCAACGACTCATTGAGCTGCATCACATAGTCATGAACTTTCTTGAGCAACTTTTCAGACGCCGGGCCGGTATTCACAACATACCGCAGGTGATGGGGATTGCGCGGCTCATACTGCATGATGCGCACATATTTTCTGCCCAGACAATAGCAACGGAAGTACTCTTCAAAAATTATTTCTTCCTGCAACATCATCACCAGCTGGCCGGTTTGCCGATACGCTTCGAAAAACTCATCAGGGCCACGAAGTTTATAGACGCTCTTCCAACCACCGCCAGCGTGTGGTTTCATATACGCGGGCCATCCGATATAGGCGAAAATTTGCTCCCAACTCAACGGAAACTTCAAGTTACTGAACGAGGCGTCCTGGGTGTCAGTCGGCTTCTCTTGGGAAGGCAGAATTACCGTCTTGGGGACGGGAACTCCGATCTTAACGGCGAGGGCATTGTTGAAGAATTTTTCATCGGCACTCCACCAGAAGGGATTGTTGATCACTGCCGTACCTGAACTCGCTGCGTTTTTCAGGTAAGCCCGATAGAAAGGTACATCCTGGGAAATCCGGTCAATAATCACATCATACCCGCAGGGAACTCCCTGCTCTACTACGTCTACAACGACGGGGGAGGCACTGATATCTTTCAGGCCCATCTTGTTAATTCGTTCAACAAAGGCTTCGGGGAACGAACGTTCCATGCCATGCAGTACTCCGATTTTCTTCATGATTTCAGTGTTAGGTGGCCTGCCGAGCCATTTTTCAAGTCACTACTAAGGCAGCAGGCCCAGCAGGGAATCCTGGAATTTCTTCGGCTCCGTAAGGTTAAGACTATGCCCCGAATTTGTAAACCAAATCAATCCCTTTTTTTCGGCCTTTACCGCTTCATAATAGGCTTCTGTTACGGTGGACGAAGCCTGTCGGTCTGACTGCCCCAAGAAGAAGTACACCGGGCAGTGGATGGCCGGCATCACATCAAATAGGTTTACGGCGCAAGCTTCTGTGTACACCGCGAACCATTTCTTTCCCCATTTTCGCACATAGTTCTTTGGAAATGGATTCTTACCATTGGCCAGCAATAGCCAGCGGCGATGGTAGTACAACTCATCCGGGCTGCCGAACGGAATGTGAACCTGCAGAAGTTCCTTCTGTGCTTCCTCATTGTTCTCCTTCTTGGCCTTCTCCATGAGCCAGTCAAGCGTTTGTCGTTCACTTTCCCATTGGTTGATCATTGGAGCGGCGGCGACACATGCCGCCAGCCATTCGGGATGAAGGTCAGCTACACGAAGCGCCAAGAAACCTCCCCACGAATGACCGACGAGATAGATTTTGTCCTGGTGAAATCGCTCTCTCAGATACCTGACCAATTCAGCGGCATCCTGGATCATCAATGAAACAGTAAGTTTCTCGGGTGAGGCGTTGAGTTTTTCTGTTCTGCCGCTTTCCCGCTGGTCCCAATGGACAACAATAAACTTTCGCTGCAGGTCCGTGGTAAACTTGTTGGCATAACTCATGACCGAATTTCCGGGACCTCCATGCAGGAAAAGTAAAACAGGAAACGTATCGTCATCGCCCTGTATGCTTATCCATTGCCGGATACCGCCAATCGGTACCGCTTCCTTGGTCTGGATCTCTTTTGCAATCGCTCCGAACGACAGCAGCCATAAAGCGACAGCCAACCCGCTGCGGACAGACATGTTGAACACTATTTGATCAGGGAAAGGTAATGGGGGAACATTTCCCTCCACGCAGGCCAGTCATGCGGTGCGTTTTGGCGCACGTCAAGCCAATGATGGATCCCCTTGTTGCGAAGCACACCGGCCATCTTTTCATTGGCGTCCCAGCACATGTCGTGCGTCCCGGTACCCAACACCACAAACATGTCATGGTAAAACGGATTTTGTGCATTGGGTATGAAGTCGGGAGGGTTATTGAAGTAGACGTTATCGTCGTAGTAACCTTCCAACTGATCCTTAATATCGAACGCCGCCCCCATGTTGAAGATATATTTTACCACCTCAGGATGCCGGAAGCCGAAGTTCGTGGCATGGTATCCTCCAAAGCTGCAGCCTGCTGTCGCAATGCGCTGAACGCCCGTTTCCCGCTGCATCAAAGGAACCAATTCAGTGAGCAAATATTGATCATACCAGATGTGATTCATCACCCGGTGAGCCGGATGGATGCTGCGGTTATACCAACTCAATGAATCGATTCCATCCGGGCAATAGATCTTCACCAACCCTTCATCAACAAACCATGCCACACTGTCCAGCAATTTGAAGTCCTTGTTCTCGTAAAACCTTCCCATCGAAGTAGGAAAGAGCATCACCGGATAGCCTCGGGTGCCGAAAGCAAGGACTTCCATTTCTCGGTTGAGGCTGCTGGAGTACCAGCGATGATAATGCTCATACATAGGAAGCGGATTGGTGAATGGTAGGGTAAGTTAGTCCCCGATCTTCTATTTTTGCAACTCCTCATGGAAAAGGCCCTACCTACGGAAGAACCTGTCGTCCCAACATACGCTTATCAATCGGAAAAGCTGATTGGCATTTACACCAAGCTGCTCCAGCGGAACGTTGAGGTCGAATTCTTTATACCGCCAAACCTTGATCGCCATCGAAGCTATCCGCTGCTCATTCTCAACGATGGACAAGACAGTGAAGGGGTAAAAGTAAAAGCTGCGCTGGAGCGACTAGTCAGCGAAAAAGCAATTCCGGAGATCATTGTTGCCGGGGTTACCGCTGGCGACCGTATGCAGGAGTACGGCGTTTCATTTCGGACCGACTACCACGGCCGTGGGAAGCATGCCAAGGCGTATATGGATTATGTGGTCAAAGAACTCCTCCCCTATATCAGCTATCGGTTTCCCGTTACTGCCGACAGTCGTCAGCGTGCCATCGCCGGCTATTCACTGGGCGGGTTATCGGCAATGGACATTGTCTGGAACAATCCCGACCAGTTTGGGAAAGTGGGGGTGTTCAGCGGCTCATTCTGGTGGCGTAAACGCGATGCCGGCAGTTTCTTTTATTCCGACTATCGCGACCGGCTTATGCACTTGCAGGTTCGTCGCGGAAAATTCAAGCCCGGCTTGAAGTTTTGGCTACAGACAGGAACCCGGGACGAGGACATGGACCGAAACAAGAATGGCGTCATCGATTCCATCGACGATACGATGGACCTGATCAGCGAGCTTACACGGAAAGGATATCGGCCGTTTCATGACATCCAGTACCTCGAGATTAAAGACGGCCGTCACAATCAGGAAACTTGGGCGACGGCCATGCCCTATTTTCTCACCTGGGCATTCGGTAATCCGTAGATGATGGAATCAATCGACACGGTCATTTTCGATCTCGGCGGGGTTTTGATTGATTGGAATCCCCGCTATCTCTACCGGAAGATCTTCAAAACGGAAGACGAAATAACCTGGTTCCTGGAAAACGTCTGCACACCGGAGTGGAATGAACAGCAAGACGCAGGTCGCTCCTTTGAAGATGCGACAACCCTATTGGTGAATCGTTTCCCCCAGCACGAAATTGCCGTTCGTGCCTGGTATGACCGCTGGAAGGAAACGGTGGGCGGGCCGATTCCCGAAACAGTGGAAATTCTGCGGACACTCCGGGAACTCCGGAAACACAGGCTGTACGCGCTTACCAATTGGTCGGCCGAAACTTTTCCCTGGGCAAAAGCCAATTTTGATTTCTTGCATTGGTTCGAGGGGATTGTCGTGAGCGGCGAAGAGAAGTCATTGAAGCCTCGGCCGGAGTTCTACCAAATTCTGCTCTCACGATATGACGTCAATCCTGGCAGGGCAGTTTTTATTGACGACAATCTGAAAAATGTGGAAGGGGCCAAGCAGGTAGGAATTGATGGAATTCACTATCAAGCGCCCGGCCAACTCAGAGAAGCGCTGATGAAGCGCGGTATACTATGACGGATTCGTAATTGACTTCACTACCTCTTCCGCACAGCGTTCGGCAGAAGCGAGCGCACCGTTGATCATTCCTGCATTGCCCGTAATATCGGTCGCTTCACCGGCGAAGAATAGCTTGCCGCCAATGGGCTGGCCGATGTTTTTCCGGTCATTGTTCGTGGCACCGGGCAGCGGATAGGAATACCCACCATTAATGTATTCACGCGTCGTCCAATCCTCCATAATGTATATGGGATCTGTCTCGACAGTGTCCAGCGTATTCGGATCCTGAATAACCTTCTTTCGGATGTAGAGAGTTGCCTGCCCTGCATACAGCACATCCAACTCGGCCATAATCGCATCGAAAGCGCCGGCGCCCAGTGCGGATAATTCTGCAGCCTTCGCCCCATTCACCGTTACCTGAAGCGTCGCATTGAACACACTTCGATCCAATCCGATGCTCATGAATTCGGGAACGTTGTTGGAACCGAGAATATATCCCACGGTATCGCCCCAGAAGTTGCGCTTGAATTCAATCAATGCCCGGAGGGAAGCGCCCATGCCAATCTTCGCCATTGACCCTGTGTGGGTTCCGGGAAGCCCGGGACTAAAAGCGATTCCACCGCTCTTCAGCACACTGACAGGAACCGTCAGAATGACTTTGTTTGCCTGGAAGGTCGAACCATCCTTGGCTGTCAATACGATTGGGTCTGCTGCGTAGTTAATAGAAGTGATCGGCGTATTCAGTTTAACCGCCGGAATCACTCCGTTGAACCTGGAAATCAGCAATTCCTGCAGCGGGTTTCCTTTAAGCACAAGAATTTTGCCATCCCCTGTGCGCAAGGTCTCCTCTTCAGCGAGCTCACCTATGCCGGCCGCATTGTTATCCGCTCCATACACATTGCCGATTTGGGAGTTCAACATGCCGTAGGCGCGCGAACCAATGCCCGCGGCTTGTATCTCCTGCTGTACGCTCTGGGCGCTCCCGACATGACTTTTCAGGTTTTGCCGGAAGTTCAGCGCCGCAGTGAAATCCGGGTCACTTCCCCAATCGGTCGCTGATTTTGGTGTGTTGTCAAGGATGTAATGGCTGTTCGACGGCGGGTATTCAATCGTGGCCAGTCGGTAGACCTGTACGATTTTGCCCAGGATAGAATCAGTCCCGATGAATGTATCGGCCCCTAATTCAAGGGGGAAGTCGGAACTGAGGTAAGGAATAATTTCATATTGGCTTACCGGCTGATTCCGAACGGATTTAATGCGCCCTCCGATCTGTGCCCCGGCTTCATAAACCGTCACCTGGATCCCTTTTGATCGAAGTATGTCGGCCACATACAATCCCGAGGCTCCTGCACCTATCACCGCTACCGTCCCGTCAAATTTCACTTCCGGGCCAGGATCATTTGGCGTACATCGCGTGAGTAATGACGGCAGGAACATGCCGCCAGCCATTCCCAAAGAAAGTTGTTGTAAGGCTTTTCTCCTCTTCACGGGGATCAAATCAATGTGAAAGATACAGATATTAATAGAATCAGGCGTTCAAAGCGGGGTTGGAAAACCGAAACCAATTTCTCAGTATCTTTCCCCTCCGCATCATGAAGGCCAGCCTACCAGATAGTTCCTCCATACCCAAAATTGTAACCATCGTTGGGCCGGAATGTACGGGCAAGACTGATCTTTCAACGTATCTCGCCTCCTACTTTAAGACAGCCTGGGTTCCGGAATATGCCCGGGCCTATCTCAATAAATTAAACCATCCTTACGAAGTTTCCGACCTGACCAAGATCGCTCACGGCCAGGTAAGGTTGGAGGATGAGTGGATGCAGGATGCCAACCGGGTTCTTATTTGTGATACCAATCTTATTGTGATTAAGGTTTGGAGTGAGTTCAAATACAATTCCCTTGACCCTGAAATCCTCCGCCTGATTCAGCGCAGGCACTATGACCTGATCCTGCTCACCAACATTGATGTGCCCTGGGAAGCGGACCCTCTGCGGGAACAACCGGAAAAACGCGAACACTTCATGGATGTTTTCCGAAAAGAAACGGCGGCTTCCGGAGTCCCCGTGGTGGAAATTTCCGGTGACCGGGAGACACGCAGGGCGAAAGCTGTTGAAGCGATCCAGCAACTACTGAGCAAACCATGAGCAGCCCGTATGCGGCGATGAAGATAAGAGACTTCCGCCGGTTCGTATCGGCCCGTTTCTGTATCACTCTCGCCATTCAGATTCAAGCCGTAGTTGTTGGGTGGCAAGTTTATGAAATCACTCACGATCCTCTCTCGCTCGGGCTGATTGGTCTCGCTGAAGCTGTTCCTTCCATTGGGGTTTCCCTCTACGCAGGTCATATCGCTGACATCCTATCAAGAAAGCGAATCATTTTTGTAACGGCAGCCACGCTGGTCTTTTGTTCGGCTTCACTGCTTCTCCTTACCATTGATGTCCATACGATTCTTATCGACTACGGTGTCTTACCGATCTACACGGTTATTTTCATCAGCGGAATTGCCCGGGGATTTATTACCCCGGCGGTCTTCTCGTTTATGCCGCAACTCATTCCGCGCGAGTTGTATCAAAACGCGATAACCTGGAATAGCACACTTTGGGAAATGGCTTCTATCGGCGGGCCTCCCATCGGCGGGCTGATCTATGGTTTTTTTGGAATTACGGCGGCTTATGCGGTTGATGCTTCCCTCCTTCTTATCGGCCTTCTCCTGGTCATCTCCATACCGGATCGGCCATTGCCTCCACCGACGGAGGAACAGGGCGTAGTAGAAAAGATCAAAGCTGGCCTGCAGTTCGTGTTCAGCAACAAGATTATCCTGGGGGCCATTAGTCTGGATCTTTTTGCCGTACTATTCGGCGGTGCTGTCGCCCTGCTGCCCATTTTTGCCGACCAAATTCTTCACGTCGGGAAGATCGGGCTTGGCTTTCTCCGCTCAGCTCCCGGCATTGGCGCCATGCTCCTGGCGGTCTATATAACGTATCACCCCATCCGGAAACGAATGGGTGCTATTCTTCTGACCGCCGTTGCCGGGTTTGGTCTGTGTATGATTCTGTTTGCGTTCTCGTCCAACTTCTGGCTGTCCATGGTTATCCTGGCCCTGAGCGGGGCATTTGATTCCGTGAGCGTTATCGTTCGCGGCACGTTGTTGCATACGTTGACACCGGAGAATATGAAAGGAAGGGTATCGGCTGTCAACAATATTTTTATCGGCTCCTCGAACGAAATTGGCGCCTTCGAGTCCGGTGTGGCGGCCCGACTCCTTGGCGTTATTCCTTCCGTCATCTTTGGCGGCATCATGACCATCATCGTCGTGACGGGAACCGCATGGAAAGCGCCGGAACTGAGAAAATTGCAAAACGCACACTAAGATGGAAATGTCAATTAATACGCCGGCGATTCTTTTCCCGGCTATCTCCCTGATGATGCTGGCATATACCAATCGCTTTCTGGCGCTGTCCTCTCTCATCAGAAAGTTGTATGCCAATTATCAACAAACTGAAGGTGAGCGGACACATCTGAAGGAGCAAATAAAGAATCTCCGGCACCGACTTAACCTGATTCGAAAGATGCAGGCAAGCGGTGTACTGAGCTTCTTCTTGTGTGTGGTCTGCATGCTTCTCTTGTACATGCAGGCCGGCGCCTGGGCCGTGTCGCTTTTTGCCCTAAGTTTGATTTTCCTTGGGTACTCGCTGGCTTTGTCTCTAAAAGAAATCTTCCTCAGTACACGGGCGTTGGAGATTGCACTTAAAGACATGGAAGAGTAGCGGATTTTAAAAGTCCTCCGCCTGATCGATGCAGCAAAAATTGTAGTCTCCTAGGGAAGCAGTTCAGCCGTAGCAGGTGTTGTCCGCTTCATGGGTTGCCGCTTCCAGTAGGTTAGGCTGCGCCACAGCCATTCCAACGGCCCAAACCGGTAGTATCTCAACCATATAGAGGAAAAAACAAGTTGGAATGCCCAGACTCCAGCGAGGACGTAGGCCTGCTCGTATCGCTGAATTTTGCCATAATAGCCGAGTCCATAGCCATAAAAGATGAGCGTACAGATCACCGATTGCATCAGGTAATTCGTAAAAGCCATTTGTCCCAGGTTCGCGAAGGCGGTGATCAACCAATTGAAGGCACCACTTTTCCAAAGCAGTATCATTACGCTTAAGTGCGCCATGGAGCAGGCTATCCGTCGCCACTGGTAGACAGAAACAGGCAACGGAGACAACTCGTTATACTGGTAAAAGTCAAAGTTTGCCTTTTGCCACCAATGTCCCTGGTACCAGGCCCAAGCCAACACCAAGGAATAACCCACTACAATAAACATCAGGTACATCCACACCGGTTTTTCTCCCGTGAGGATACCCAGTTTGTAGAATGCCATACCCAGCAGGATGAAAATCATCGCATCAAAGAACAACTCATCGTAGGTCAAACTTGATTCCATTTCCCGAATCACGGGCCGAAGATGAATCCAAATCTCGCTGTAAGAATTCTTCTGCATGGCCTTGATGTCCTTCTCGGCCGACTTGCGCTGATTTTCCAATTTTTGGCTTTCCAAACGCTCCTTCCACTTCGCAAGGTCGGCCTTCTGATCTTCGCTGAGCGAGTCCTTTCTGGCTTCAATGGCTAACGCAGCCACGCCTTTGTCACGAAGGTCCAGACTCTCCTTGCGATTGAGCCAATCCTTAAACATGACCACCACAATAAAAAAGACCGCCAGCCAAATGAGAAACTTGGGTGAGCGGTTGCGCAGCGGAAAAAGAAATAATCCACACAATGCATAGTGATACAAGATGTCACCAACCCACAACAGCACGTACGCATTGACCAGGCCGAAGATCAACAACCAGGTAAGGCGCGTATAATAGATCTCCGCGGGGCGAGTGCCAGGCAGCGTTTTTTCCAATCGGCTTAGCAAAAGGACTGCGCTGGCACCAAAGAGCATGGAAAATAGTGCCCGGAAGGAACCGTCCAGGACAAACACCTGCAGATACCACGCCACCTTGTTGGCCAAACCCATCTCACCGGGTATCTGAAAGTTAAAGTACCATGGATAGGGGCCGCTGAATCCGGGCATATTCAGAATGAGTATGCCGCACAATGCAAATCCGCGAACAGCATCCAAAATCTGGATCCGTTCCTTTTGCGGAAGTGGGGTCGCTGATTCCATAAGACAAGGGGTTTAGACTAAGCTAGTCAAAGCATCCTGCTAATCCTATCGCACCGCTCATCACTTTCAATCCGCGCCGCTTTCTCCGTCGCATTACATTCGTTCAAATCCTTTTCTATGAAGTTCAGGCTATCTCTCCTGTGCGCTTTGCTCATATTCCTTTCAGGCTGCAAGACGCCTCCCGATCAACTTAATGTAAGTGGCCTAACTGATGAAGTCACCGTGTTGCGGGATTCCTCCGGCGTGAATCATATCTACGCGAATAATGAGCACGATTTGTTCTTCGCCCAGGGTTACTGTGCTGCCCGCGACCGACTTTTCCAGTTTGAAATCTGGCGCCGGCAGGCCACCGGTACGGTCTCGGAGATTCTCGGACCCGAAGAGATCAAGCGCGACATCGGCACTCGGCTATTCTCTTTTCGCGGGGATATGGATGCTGAATTGAATCATTATCACCCACACGGGAAAGAAATCATCACGGCATTCACCGACGGAGTTAACGCCTACATCGATCGCGTGCTCATGGATACAGCGCTCCTTCCGATCGAATTCAGATTACTTGGCATTCAGCCCAAACATTGGACCACGCGTGATGTGATTTCCCGACACCAGGGATTGTTGTTCAACCTGCAAGATGAGATTCGCTATGCACGCGCTGTTGTCAAACTGGGCGAGGAAAAGGTGAAGCAACTTGTTCCTTTCGAACCGGGCGATCCAAATCTAGTCCTCGATCCCACCATCGACAAATCCGGACTCTTCGACAGCATTACAGCAATTTACTCTGCCTTCCGGGCTTCGCTCAAATTCAAACCAAACCACTTGGTTGCGGCCCACAGGAATCGGGAGAACTACGAGTTACTGGCAGCGGCCGATGAAGCCGCCATGCAGCAGGTGATCGACAACGCCAAAGAAACGGTAGGCAGCAACAATTGGATTGTGTCGGGGCGTCGCTCTACATCGGGAGCTCCTATTTTGGCCAACGATCCGCACCGCACCATTGCCGTTCCCTCCCTCAGGTACCTGGTTCATCTTCAAGCGCCGGGTTGGAATGTTGTTGGTGGGGGCGAGCCTACCATTCCGGGCGTTTCCATAGGACACAATGAGTATGGCGCCTGGGGTTTAACCATTTTCAACCTTGATGCGGAAGACATCTATGTCTACAAACTAAACGCATCGGACCTGAATCAATATGAATATGGAGGCAAGTGGGAAACAATGACCGTAGTGAATGACACCATTGCGGTGAAGGGTGAATCAACAAGACATGTGCAGCACCGCTACACCCGACATGGACCCGTCATGTATATTGACTCCGCCCGGCGCATCGCCTACGGAGCTCGATGCGCCTGGTTGGACGTTGGGGCCTCGCCATACCTCGCCAGTCTGCGGATTGACCAGGCCAGAAATTGGGATGAATTTCGAGACGGGTGCTCTTATAGTCGATTGCCGGGGGAAAACATGATCTGGGCCGACAGGGATGGGAATATCGGCTGGCAGGCTGTCGGTGTTGCTCCCATTCGCAGAAAACACAGCGGGCTGATTCCAGTCCCGGGTGATGGCCGCTTTGAATGGGAGGGTTATCTGCCCATCAAGGACCTCCCTCACCTGCTTAATCCTGAACCCGGCTTTTTCGCTACTGCGAATGAATGTAATGTCCCGCAAGGATACGATCATCGCGAAGCCGTCGGCTGGAACTGGGCAGACCGTTATCGTGTAGAACGGATCAATGAAGTGCTTTCATCCCGAGACAAGCACTCACTTGAACAAATGATGCAGCTTCAGTTTGACTATACTTCACTTCCGGCACAATCACTTGTTCCGCGCCTGGCTGAGTTACATTCGGTGGACCCCTTAGTTGAGTCTTTTCGAAACCGACTGCTGAAGTGGAACTTTGTCATTGACAAGAATTCAGTGGAAGCCGCCATTTACGTTACCTGGGAACGAAAGCTCGCGTCAAGACTTCGTATGCAAGTTGTTCCCCCTGAAGGGCAGGCCTATTTGCGCACGCTCTCGCTGCGAAAAGTCCTGGCATGGACCACCGGCGAAGGAGGCCCTTTGGGCAATCGTGCGGCCCGAAATCAATTTCTTCTTGCCGGTCTGGAGGAGTCGGTTGCTGATCTTCAAAAATCACTGGGAGGGGATACATCAACGTGGAAGTATGGCCAGGCGAAGTTCCATCATGTGCTGATCAAGCATCCACTCAGCAATGCAGTAGATTCCGCTACGCGGGCCAAGCTGGACCTTGGTCCATTGCCCAGAAGCGGCTATAACGCAACGCCAGGCGTTACAGGAGGCGGCAACAATCAAACCACTGGGGCCAGCTTCCGGATGGTGACTGATCTTTCGGACTGGGACAAAGCCATGTTTACGAACGCACCAGGTCAAAGTGGAGATTCACGGAGTCCTTACTATGGGAATTTGTTTGTCACCTGGGCTGACGATGTGCACTTCCCTATCTATTTCTCGAGGCAAAAGGTAGAGGCTGTCAGTCGGGAGAAACTGACGTTGAGGCCCGAGTAAATGAGGATGCGGCCCGTCGCTCAAATTGCGCTGAGCGCGGCCTCGTAATTGGGCTCCTGTCCAATGGTGGAAACCATTTCTGTGTATTTCACCCTGCCATCAGGCCCGATAACGATGACGCAGCGGGCAAAAAGCCCCACCATGACGCCTTCGACCAATTCAACTCCGTAAGCTTTTGAAAACCCAAGGTTCCTGAAATCGGATAGCGTCATCACCTTGTCAATACCTTCCGCGCCGCAGAACCTACGGTTGGCAAAAGGCAGATCCTTTGAAATGCAGAGCACAACGGTGTTTTGAAGATCGGCGGCACGCTTGTTGAACGTCCGCACGGAGGTGGCACACGTGCTGGTGTCAAGGCTGGGAAAGATATTCATAACAACATTCTTGCCCGCCAGGCTCGCCGAAGAAACTTCTTTCAAATCATTCGCGACCAGCACGAATGCCGGTGCCGTAGATCCGACGATAGGCAGTTCGCCGTTCGTATTTACGACGCGATCGCCGAGTTTGGTTTGAGCCATTGGAATTTGGATTTAGAGTATGGGTTAGCGGATACGCTCTGAGTCGCGCACCAATCTTTCATCACGTCGAATAAAGCGGTTGGCAATCATGTTGCAAATCATCGCGCCGGCGGGCAGCCACAGCGCAAGGCCATATTGACCCGCTGCTTGAGAGGACTTGATCAGTTGCGTGGCGAAGTAAACCAAGGCCATCAGCGAGCCCGCCATCACCAGCGAGTTCAGCGCACCCATTTTGATTTGGGTCATTCGATTTTCAAACTTGGCGATCTCCATGAAGGCGATGGTTGCGGCAGCGATGGCGAGTATTGCGCTCAATGCGTAAGGAAAATAGACAGTTGACTTTACTCCGTCCACAGTTGTACTAAAGTGCAGGGGATACAATTCCCTTTTCTGCCCATCCATTTCCGCCACCCATGCGGGGAAAAAAATCATCAAAATCATCAGGGTGCCGGTCAGGGCCAGGAATATCGTCTGCTTTCTTTGCCACATAATAAGGTTGCGCTAACTTGAGCCGCCCAAAAGTAGGAATTTCTCCGTTGTAGTGGGCTTTTCTATCCGCTGTGCCATGAAAACCGCCTACGTTATTGATATCGTCCGTACGCCGATCGGCAGGTATGGGGGGTTGCTTTCTTCCGTTCGTCCTGACGATCTTCTTGCGCACGCAATCCGGGCAGTGATGAAGCGCAATCCTGGCATCCAGCCTGAACTGATTGAAGATGTCATTGCGGGTGCGGCGAATCAATCCGGGGAAGACAATCGAAATGTCGCCCGTATGTCGTTGCTGCTGGCCGGTCTTCCCACCAGCATCGGCGGTGTGACCGTAAATCGTCTCTGCGCATCCGGACTTCAGGCCATCATGAGTGCGTCGCAAGGAATTGCAACAGGGCTTGGCGAAGTATATATCGCCGCCGGCGTTGAAAGCATGAGTCGTGCTCCTTACGTTATGGCGAAGCCGGAAGAAGCATTTTCTCGCAAGACTGAAATCTATGACACTACGCTGGGATGGCGATTCACCAATAAGGTGTTGGCGAAAATGTATCACCCCTATTCCATGGGGGAGACGGCTGAAAATGTAGCGGAAAAATGGAAGATCACAAGGACTGCACAGGATGCCTTTGCCATGGGATCGCAGCAGAAGTATGCTCGTGCGGAGGCAGCTTCCCATTTTGCAAATGAGCGAATTCCGGTTCGCGTGGAAAAAGGGAAAGAGGTTGTGGATTTTTCTGTCGATGAATTTCCGCGCGAAACCAATCTTGAAAAACTGGCTTCTCTAAAACCGGCATTTAAGGAAGGCGGAACGGTTACGGCAGGGAACAGCTCTGGGATAAACGATGGCGCCGCCGCGGCCATTATTGCGGGGGAGAATCTGGTAAAGAATGGCGGGCTTAAACCACTGGCCCGAATCGTCTCGATGGCCATTGCCGGCGTAGATCCTGCCTTCATGGGAATTGGCCCTGTACCCGCAACACGTAAAGCGCTTCAACGGGCCGGACTTTCGGTTTCCGACCTGGGTCTGGTTGAGCTGAATGAAGCGTTTGCCTCCCAGTCCATCGCCTGCATGCACGATTTGGATCTCGATTCGGAGAAGGTCAATGTCAATGGGGGCGCGATCGCCATCGGTCACCCATTGGGGTGTAGCGGTGTGCGGATCAGTGCGACACTCATACATGAAATGCAACGACGCAAGGTCCAATACGGGTTAGCCACGATGTGCATCGGGGTGGGACAAGGAGCTGCGGTGATTTATGAACGCTGCTGATGCGATACTTCTTTGAAATTGCGTACAACGGTCGGAACTACCATGGCTGGCAGTCACAGGATAATGCACTCGGCGTGCAGACAGTGGTGGAAAAGGCACTTCGTCAACTTCTTCGCAAAAACGATCTCGCCATCGTCGGTAGCGGTCGAACCGACACCGGGGTTCATTGCCGCCAGCAGTTTTTTCATGCGGATATTGACAAAACTTTCGATGGTGAAACCCTTGTCCACCGACTCAACTCCTACTTACCAAAGGATATAGCCATTCGATCTATCCGCGAAGTCAAAGCGGATGCCAGCGCCCGCTACGCCGCAAGAGAGCGCACGTATGAATACCATATCACCACGATCAAAGACCCGCTACGCCAGGGGCTTTCTTTTTATTTCTTTAAACCTGTGAATTTGCAAACCTTGAACCGTGCGAGCGCGTTATTGATGGGCATGCATGATTTCCAGTGTTTCAGCAAGGTTAAGACAGATGTTGATCATTTTCGATGCACCGTCCGGCATGCCCACTGGAAATACCATGGCCACATGCTGATATTCCGTATTACCGCGAACCGGTTCCTTCGTGGCATGGTGCGAGCCGTGGTTGGAACATTGCTTGACGTCGGCACCGGAAAGATCACCCTGGAAGAATTCAAAACCATTCTCCATAGCCGCGATCGAAAGAAGGCCGGGATGAATGTGCCTGCGGAAGGGCTTTTTCTTGTTCAGGTGAAGTACCCACGGCAGATTTTTGTTAATTGACCCTCTTGTGGAAAAGGAAAAAGTTAGCAGCGGCAATATCATCGACTTCAATATCCTGAAGCGGCTGATTGCTTTTGTGAAGCCGTACAAAGGACGATTCTACATTATTATTGTACTCACGGTAATACTCGGTGTACTAACGGCTGTCCGGCCGATCCTCATTCAGCGCACCCTTGACAATGATGTGGCTCGTGGAGACTACTGGTCAATGGTCAACATGATGTTGATTGTATTTGCCTTACTGGTCGTTCAGTCCGTTTTCCAATATATCCACACCTACCTCTCCGGCAGGATCGGCCAATTTGTAATTCGTGACATTCGGGTCAAGTTATATAGTCACCTGGTAAGGCTCCGGCTTGCCTTTTTCGACAAGACACCGATTGGCCGCCTGGTGACGCGCACTATTTCTGATGTCGAAACCCTCGCCGATGTCTTTAGCGAAGGATTAGCTGCCATGGCGGGCGACCTTCTACAGATCATCTTCATTCTTCTTTTCATGTTCATTGTGGATTGGCGAATGGCGCTCATCAGCTTGTGCACATTCCCACTAATGCTCGTGGCAACCTATGTCTTCAAAGAAAAAATAAAAGTGGCCTTTAACGACGTCCGCAATGCGGTGGCCAACCTCAATTCCTTTGTACAGGAACACATCACGGGAATGAACGTCGTCCAGATATTCGGAAGCGAAAAGCGAGAATTCGAAAAGTTTAAGGAAATCAACAAAGATCACCTTCATGCCAACCTGCGCTCGGTGTTGTACTACTCGGTGTATTTTCCGGTGGCCGAGATCATTGCCGCCATGGGAATTGGTTTACTGGTTTGGTATGGCGCTCGCGGCGTGATTCATCAGGAAGTAACTGGAATCACCATCGGAACGTTGACAGCCTTTATCATGTACATCCAGATGTTCTTTCGGCCCATCCGCATGATTGCAGACCGGTACAACACGTTGCAGATGGGTATCGTAAGTTCATCGCGGATCATCAACCTGCTCGACGACGAAGAATTCCTAATGGCCAACGGCACACGATCAGTTGAGCACTTAGAGGGGAGTGTTCGTTTTGACCATGTTACGTTCGCCTATAAGGAAGGTGAGCCGGTACTGAAGGACATTTCATTTAATATTACGGCCGGTCAGACAGTAGCTCTTGTTGGCGCAACCGGCGCAGGCAAATCTTCTGTGATCAGCTTATTGAATCGATTTTACGATATCCAACGCGGATCGATCAAAATAGATGATATCGACATACGCGAGTACGATGTCAATTTCCTGAGACGGAATATCGGCGTTGTCCTTCAGGATGTATTTCTTTTCTCCGATTCCATCCGAAATAACATTACGCTGGGAAATCCGGCCATTACGGACGAAATGATTCTTCAGGCAGCGGATGAAGTGGGGGCAATTCGATTTATCGAACGTTTGCCCGGCAAGCTTGATTATGCCGTGATGGAGCGCGGCTCCACCCTGTCTGTCGGGCAGCGCCAATTGCTTTCCTTCATCCGGGCCATGGTATATCATCCAAAGATCCTCATACTCGATGAAGCCACTTCGTCCGTAGATTCGGAAACAGAGTCCATGATTCAGGAAGCGATAACCCGCATGATGAAGGGCAGGACGTCGATTGTTATCGCTCATCGTCTCTCCACGATCCAGAAAGCAGACACCATCCTGGTGATGGAAAAAGGAGAAATCCGGGAATCCGGTAGTCATGAAGAACTCCTTGGGCAGGAAGGTCTGTACGCCCAATTGTACCGCATGCAGTACAAAGAAGCGGTCTGAGCCCGGTCTCCATTACCCTACCCAATAGTCCGAATTGGCTATATTTGGGTGATGCGCCCCATCTCATTTCTATTTGTCATTTGCTTTCTCTCCCTGCTTACCGGAGAAAGCTTTGGGCAGGTTAATAAAAGCCGGCGCAGTTCATCATTTTCCGTCCCTCGAATTGCGGGACACAAGGCCAGAATCATCTGCCCTATTTTTGAGGAAAGCCGGTATCCCTATCAGGGGATTGGGTTTAAATTAGGTGACCCATTCGCCCTGGCTTATAAGTTCTACGCCAACAAGAATTTCTCCTTTGCGGTTGATGCGGGTAAGGCCGCCAGCGGCCTATATAACAAGTATTACCGCGAGGCCTTCAATTCCTACTTGCCGGACACCCTTAATAAAGACCAATCCATCACGTACCTGGCGCACAAGGCGACCCAAGACTGGTTTCTGGAGACCAAGTTTCTTTATCAGTGGGATGCAGAAAAGATTTCAAAGGGCCTTCAATTGTATGCCGGTGCCGGATGGCAATGGAGGAGCACGGTCCTTGAATACGACTATACCTTCAACGATCGATCCGGCAACCAGGACGATGGAAAATTCGGCAAGTTTACGGAAACGCGATTTACCTACGGCCCAGTCTTCCTGGTAGGATTTGAATACTCCTACTTCTCATTGCCTTTATCCGCCTTCATTGAAGTTGAATTATTCACCGATGCGCTCCTGGATCCAGGTTACCAGCGCTTCCAGGGAGGCGTGGGACTTCGGTACGTTTTCTGATGTAAGCCGGGTATGAAGAAATTCCGTGTCATCAGCACGTTGGCACTGCTGGCCCTGCTCCTCTCCAGGTGTATCACCATTGCGCCCGTTGCCAAGAACGCATCAACAAAATCTTCGCCATTCCGGCAAATGAACTTTCAAAACCTGATTGACCGCTATATGCAAAAATCGGAGTCGAACAACATTGAAGGTGTATATGCTGTTTCCGGCGTGGTTATTAAAAAGAACAAGAACCTTTTTGGCGACTTAAAAGAAAAGACTACCGATCGGAAAGAGAATTACGCAACAGTCGCCATCCTGAGACAAAGCACCGATGAGAATGACTTCATTGAGCTGTCACTTAACAAGAAAGATCAAACCAGCTATTCCATCATCGGAGAATTCAAGCGTGCCACCGGCAACCTGCTTGTCTACAAACACTTCGATACGAAGGGCAAGGAGTCAAGCTTCACATTTACTGCCGATGAGAAGGGTGAGATACTGGAGGGTATCCGGGTGGATGATGAGGGCGGCAAGCAGGTGACTTACAAACTCACTTATGTAAAGCTCAAGGCACGCTGATTACTCTTCCAGCAATTCCGCCTTCATCTGACGGTCATACAATTCCCGGTAAATGCCGCCTTTTTCTATCAGGCTGTCATGCGTACCTGATTCTACGATGGCCCCGTCTTCCAAAACGATTATTTTGTTGGCAAGCTTCGCACTCGACACGCGATGGGAGATGATCAGTGAGGTTCGTCCTTGCATCACCTTGCGCATGCTGTTCAAAATGGTGTTCTCTGTTTTGGTGTCTACGGCCGACAGCGCGTCATCGAGCATCAGTATTTTCGGCTGCCGCACAATGGCCCTGGCAATGGAGACTCGCTGCTTCTGGCCGCCCGAAAGTGTGACTCCGCGTTCACCCACACGCGTGGCAAAGCCCTGGGGAAAGTCCATGATATTGTGATAGACATCCGCATCCTTAGCCGCCTGGATAATCTTCTCTTCATCTGGCTTTGAGAGCCCAAAACCAATATTATTAAACAGGGTGTCGCTAAAAAGGAAAACATCCTGGGGCACGTATCCAATCTGGCTCCTCAGACAGGTAATGTCATAATCAGCTATTGGGATGTCATCAATTCTGATTTCACCTGATGTGGTGTCATAGAGCCGGGAAATGAGATTGGCGACGGTGCTTTTGCCCGAACCCGTAGCCCCTATGATGGCCAATGAGTCCCCGGGTTCCAGTTCAAAAGAGATATTGCGAATGGCCTCGATGCCGGTATCCGGATAAGTGAACGAAACATTCCGAAACTCAATTCTTCCTTCAACCGGGCGTTCAATATTCCTGGCGGAAACAATGTCCGTCTTTGTCCTCATAAATTCATTGATACGCTTTTGCGACGCTTCAGCCCGCTGCACCAGGCTGCTCGTCCATCCCAGCGAAGCGACCGGCCAGGTGAGCAAGTTTACGTAGATGACAAATTCAACAATATTGCCGAAGGTGAGCGTTCCTTCGATGACCTCCACACTGCCCTGGTAAACCGTGAGAATGGTGCTCAGGCCAATCAACCCAAACATCAGCGGGAAGAAAAGCGCCTGCACCCGCGTGAGCCGAAGCGACTGGTGTTTGTATTCGTTGTTTTCAATGGTAAACCGGTCAATTGATTCCTTTTCCCGATTGAATGACTTCAGCACCCGAATCCCCGAAAAGGCTTCCTGGACAAACGTGCTGAGCCGGGACTGGCTTCGCTGAATTTCCTCCGATCTCCGCTCAATGATATTATTAACATAGTAAATGCTGAAGGAAAGGATGGGAAGCGGAATCAAGGCAAATAATGTCAGCTTGGCACTGATGGCAAACATCACCGGAATCAGCATGAAGAAAAGAGTAAACAACTGCAGGCCATACATGATTGAGGGTCCGAGGTACATCCGCACACGGCCCACATCCTCGGAGATTCTATTCATGAGATCTCCTGTGTTGTTGCGTCGGTAGAAACTAAGCGGCAAGGTTTGATAATGCTGAAAAATATCATTCTTCAAGTCGTACTCAATTCTGCGGCTCATAACAATCAATGTCTGCCGCACAAAATAGAGAAACAGGCCCCGCAGCAACGCCATCAGGAGAATGAGCACAGCATACATCAGGATGCCCTGTGTGAACAATGAGAAAAAGGTGTCCTGCGCCGCCGTACCCTCAAATGAACGGTAAAGGCTAATGTTGCCTGTTACCAGGTCGATGGAGCGACGAACCAGCTGGGCCGGGAGAATCTGGAAGATGTTCGAAATGACAACAAAAACAAGGCCCCAAAGCAGGTGCCCCTTATAGCGAAGCAGGTATCGGTTAAGGCTTGCGAGTTCCTTCATGGCGGTCAACCCGTGCAATAACGGGATAATGGAATTTTGGTTCAAAGCAACCATTTATGTCCCACAAAATGTAACTTGCAGCCTTCTTTTTCACCGTTCATTGTCATGCTCAATCGTCGGACACTCCGTATCAAGATCATGCAAACGCTCTTTGCATATGAGCAATGCAAAGATGCGAACTACCTCCTGGCCCTGGATTACATCACCGATTTCTTCAAGCCCGATCTGAATTCCATGAAGGTCCAGGATAAGGATCTTCTGAAGGAACAGGGCGCAGTGGCCACCCGTATTTTTTTGAAAAAGTTTGCCGGTCAGGAAATTGCCGAAGGCCCTGACCCGCGCATCAATGAATCCGTTCATGAGGCCATGGCCTTGCTGCTTAAGCAGAACAAGAAGGACTACACGTACTTTCGAAAAAACATTGTCCTGGAGGTCGAAAAAATAAGTTCACTCTACTATGGCGTCCTCAACCTAATAGTTGCCTTAGAGGGGGTTGCAGCGCAGGACAAACGGCTGCAAGCCAAAGTATTCTCCGTTAACCCCATGGTAAAAGCTATCCGCGAGAATACGGAACTTCGGAAAGAAACGCTCCGCAAAGGAGGTGATTGGGATCAGCACAAGGAACTTCTTCGGGATTGGCTGAGGGATTGTCTTAAACCTGATAAGGTTTTTAAGGAATACATCGAACTTCAGAATCCGACCCAGGATGATCATGCCGGATTCATCAAACACCTGGTCAGAAAGATCATCCTCGGCAATACACCCATCAATGCCTGGTTTGAAGAACAGGACCTTTGGTGGAGTGAGGATCATGAAATTGTCAGGAGCATGACAGACAAGACATTGAAATCCTTTTCCGGTGATGGCACTGTGGAAATTCAAAAGCTGTCGCTCAATTGGGACGAAGACAAAGAGTTTGTTGAAAAGCTTTTCACTGGAGCAGCGCAGCTTGACAGTTCCTATCATCAATTAATTGCCAACCACACCCGCAATTGGGAAGTCGAACGCCTTCCCCTCACGGACCGGGTTATTCTGCACATGGCGCTCGCCGAGATGATTAGTTTCCCCAACATCCCAGTCAAGGTAACGATCAATGAATACATCGAGCTTGCCAAAGAATACAGTACGCCTAAAAGCCGGCAATTCGTCAATGGTATTCTGGATGTCCTTTCCAAGGAACTTGCCAGCTCGGGCAAAATTCGAAAGAGCGGAAGAGGCCTCATTGACAACAAATAGGCCTCTTTTTCACTTTCCTTCCCATTATCCCATTGTGCCGGCCATTGCTTATCTTTGAAGCCCAAATTCACTACTTATGAGCAAGAACAGTAATGCACTCATGGCATTCCTCGCCGGCGCGGCTGTTGGCGCAATTTTAGGTGTGCTGTATGCGCCCGACAAAGGATCCGCCACCCGGGAGAAACTTGCTTTCCGGCTTGACAAATACAAAAAGATCCTGGAAGAGTACCTGAATGATATCGTCACGGGTAAGGAGACACCCCTTACGTCGGAAGCTAAATCACAAGGACAGAAGGTCGTTTCAGAGGCAAAGGGCAAGGCCGAACGCTTGCTGGAAGATGTGGATGATTTGCTGGAGCAAATTCGAGGAACTCAAAAGAGTTAAAGATTTGTTAAGGCTACTGGCCCCGGATTATTTGTTCTTAATTTTATTACCGCATAGAATCAACCGTATGATGAAAAAAACAATTTCCATTCTTGCCATCGCATTTGGCATGATCGTTTTGCTGCCGGCCTGCAAAGACAAGGCAGCAGAAAAGCGCATTGCTGAACTGGAGAGCCGCCTTGCTCAACTTGAAACCAACAAGGCTGCCAGCGCAACACAAACTCCAACTCCAAACCAGGCGGCCACAGACGAAAAACCTGAAGGACCTCTTCCGGTTGCCGTTTTTGAAACAACCGACCATGACTTCGGTACCGTTAATGAAGGTCAGAAGGTTATTCACGTCTACAAAGTCAAAAATACAGGCGAGGCCCCCTTGGTTATTCAGAGCGCTCAACCTTCTTGTGGTTGCACCGTCCCTGACTGGACAAAGGATCCCATTCCGGTAGGCGGCTCAGGTTTTGTAAAGGCTGAATTCGACAGTAGCGGCAAGCCAGGCATCAACAACAAGACCATTACCGTAACGGCCAATACCTGGCCCAAGACAACTACACTTCGTTTCAAGGCGATGGTAACGCCAAAGAATGAAATGAAGGGACCTACGCGGTAATCCAAAAACCCAATCTAAGAAAGAAGGCCCCTCTCCAGGGGCCTTTTTAGTCGTACCAGTCACCACAAACTGCTACCTTTGCTTTTCAATAAAAAAATCAGTTAACCATGTTTTCCATCCTCTTACAATCAACACAAACACAAAGTGGCGCCTGGAGTCAGATTATCCTCATGGCCGCCATCATAGCGATCTTTTACTTTTTCATGATCCGGCCTCAACAAAAGAAGGCCAAAGAGCAAAAGAGGTTTGTTGAAGATGTCAAGAAAGGCGATCTCGTTGTAACCATTGGCGGTGCTCACGGACGCGTGGCTGAAATTGAGGAGGACACATTTATTCTGGAATTTGAACGGGGCGCCCGAATTCGTTTCTCCAAATCTTCGATCTCTATGGATTCAACCAAAGGCGCCAATGCGGTGAAGCCGACACAGTCATAATTCCCCATACAACCATTGAAGCTGTTTCGTGCCATCATCAGTCTCTTGCGATTTGACCGCACCAACTGGACGGCCCTTGCTTTGTGTGTTTTTGCGGCAGCTGTTTTCTGGATTTTTAACGCGCTGAACAAGCAGTACTCAACCAACCTCTCTCTTCCATTCAAAGTTGAATATGATGAAAATCGATATTCGTCAGCGGATGTAATTCCAGCAAAACTCACCGTGAATGTCAGCGGCAACGGATGGGACCTGCTGAGAAAAAGCCTGGATCAAAATACAAGGATTGCGATTTCAATGGAACGGCCCGTTGGAAATCACCACATCCCTGGCGCTAATCTTGCCCCGCAGGTTATGAGTCAATTGGGCGCATTACAGCTCAACTTTATTGTTCTGGATACCTTGCGCCTGTCGATTGAAGAGAAAACCTCACGAACGCTGAAACTCAAAGCCGACATTCACAATATTACTTTTCGCAAGAACCTTGGGAGAACCAGCCCGGTGACCGTTAGCCCGGATTCGATCCAACTGGAAGGGCCATCCAGCTTCCTTGCTGCACTGCCAGACACCCTGGTTCTTGAAGTTCCTCGAAGGCTGATCGGAGCTGATTATCGCGAATCCCTCGAAGTTCAGCTGGAGAAAAGCGAGTTTATACGGCGCGATCCCCCGGTGATCGAAGTGCAATTTGAGGTTGGCCCCATTGATCAAGTTAGTATCAAACTCAAATTGGCACTGCCCGTCGGCATAGTGTCAGATCAAGACAGCATTGCATGCATTCTTTCCTTGCCACGTCGCGACAAATCTCGCCTTACAACAGATTCCACTGAACTGATGCTAGAGCTTCCCGCTATCGGCTTGCAGAAGGGTGACAGCCTGAAACTATTGCCTAAAGTAACGGGCCTTCCACCCTATGTTACGCTGGTCCAAGTTGATTCTGTCGTAGTAACCCGAAAGAAATAGCATGAGCCGGCCGTTTCAAGTTGGTATTACCGGAGGTATTGGTTCGGGGAAATCAACCGTGTGCCGTATTTTCAGCAGTCTGGGCATTCCAGTTTACGATGCCGATACCCGTGCGAAAGAATTAATGACCACTGACGGAATACTCATAGAGCAAATCAAAAAAGAATTTGGAACCTTGTCGTATCTGCCGGATGGTAACTTGAACCGGGATCATCTCCGTCAGGCCGCCTTTGGCAACGCTGAACGGCTAAAAGCGTTAAATAGCTTGGTTCATCCAAGGGTTGCTGCGGATTATGTGAAATGGGTTGAAGCACATGCCCAAAGCCCCTATCTCATCCGTGAGGCCGCGTTGCTTTTTGAAGCTGGCGCTGCTGCGGCCCTGGGATGTGTGGTTTTTGTTCACGCCCCAGAATCTATCCGCATCCGGCGGGTGCTGGTGAGGGATCCGCATCGGTCGGAAAATGATATCCGTAACATTATTGCGAACCAATGGCCAGAGGAGGAGAAAATGAAACGAGCTGATGAGATTATTCATAACGACGACAACCACCTGATCATTCCACAGGTACTCCGATTGCATCAACAATTTCTTCTATCCCGGCCACAAGCCACTGCATAACTCACTCGAATGACGAAACGCATCATCACTATAGCCATTATTCTTGTCATCATATTCCTGCTGGCCCTGCCAAAACTTGGACTCTTTGACAAGAAGGAAATCGCACCGGGTGCAGGCGCCACCCAGGTTAGTGCACTTCAGGTTGAAGGTTACTCTCTCCAGCCCGTTCCCTTTGACAACACCCTGGTGATTACAGGCTCCATTCAAGCCAATGAGTCTCTCGAACTCAAGAGCGAAGCAAGCGGGAAGATCACCCGCATCAATTTCAAAGAGGGAGGCAATGTGAAGAAAGGTGAATTGCTGGTTCAAATAAATGACGAGGAAATTCGCGCCCAGATTGAGAAGCAACGGTACATGCAAAAACTGAATAAAGACATCGAATTTCGTCAGCGTCAACTATTGAAGAAAGATGCCATCAGTGAAGAAGAATACGAAAATGCTCTTAATCGACTGAACACCACGATTTCTGACATCAAGTTATTGGAAGCCCAGCTTCAGAAGACCCGCGTATTTGCCCCATTTGATGGAACCATCGGTTTGCGTTACGTCAGCCAGGGCGCTTATATTTCTCCGGCCACGGTGATTGCCACATTATACAACAGCTCGCCCGCGAAGATTGAATTTGCCATTCCCAGCCGTTACTCCCCCATGATTTCCACGGGGAAGAAAATCCGGTTCACGGTTGAAAACGACACAGCCCGTGTTTTCAGCGGAGAGGTCTATGCCATTGAACCCCGGATTGATGAAGCCACGAGGACCCTCAAGCTGCGGGCTCTTGCCGACAATTCAAAGGGCCAGCTGATCCCTGGACAATTTGTAAAGATTGATCTCGTCTTGGCCTCAAAACAGAATGCACTCCTCATACCCACGCAAGCCGTTATTCCCGGCCAAACCGGGCAGAAGGTTTTTATCACGCGGGCGGGAAAAGCCCAGGAAGTTTCGATTGAAACAGGAACGCGCACGAATCTCAAAATTGAAGTACTCTCTGGTCTTACGCCCGGAGATACGGTAATCACCACAGGCATACTCCAACTTCGGAACGAAATGCCGGTAAAGGTTGTTAAGGTTTATTAACCGAAAAGGTCATGGCTAGTCTTTCAACCACCAGTATCAACCGACCCGTTCTGGCGATGGTCATGTCGCTGGTGATTATCCTGTTCGGGTATATCGGCTTCACATTTCTCGGCATTCGAGAATTCCCAAGTGTTGATCCGCCGGTTGTTACGGTCAACACCAATTACGTCGGCGCCAATGCCGACGTGATCGAATCCCAAATCACAGAGCCCTTGGAGGACGCCATCAACGGTATTGCCGGCATCCGCACATTGACTTCCATTAGCCGTGAGGGCCGAAGCTCCATAACGGTTGAGTTTGAATTGGGCGTCAACATTGAGGCCGCAGCCAATGATGTGCGCGACAAAGTTTCCGGATCCCTGTTCAACCTGCCACGAGATGTGGATCCGCCGGTGGTCGAAAAGGCTGATGCCGATTCCGCACCAATCATCTTTCTTTCTGTTGCCAGCGAGCAGCGCGATTTGCTGGACTTGTCGCGCGTGGGCGAAGTCATGTTCAAGGAGCGTCTTCAAACCATTCCGGGTGTCAGCTCCGTGCAGGTGTGGGGGCAGCGTCGCTATTCCATGCGTTTGTGGATGGACCCGATCAAACTGGCCTCTTTGAAACTGGCACCTTCCGATGTCCTTCAGGCTCTTAATCGAGAAAACGTGGAGCTGCCTTCGGGGCGGGTCGAAGGACGGAATACAGAGCTGACGGTGAGAACCATGGGGCGACTTACCACCGTCTCTGACTTCAATGACCTTATCATTAAAGACGACGGGAACAATATCGTTCGCTTCAGCGACGTGGGCTATGCGCAGCTCTATCCTGAAAATGACAGAACCCTGCTTCGGCGTGACGGGAAGCCGGGAATTGCATTAGCCATCGTGGCTCAACCCGGCGCAAATAATATTGAAATTGCTGACCGGCTTTACCAGCGCCTGGAGCAGATTCAGGCTGACCTGCCTTCCGACATTAAATACTACATGAGCTGGGACTCCACACAATTCATTCGGAGTTCCATCAAGGAAGTAGAGGAAACAATTCTGATTGCCTTCAGTCTCGTGTTGTTTGTCATCTTCTTCTTTCTTCGGGATTGGCGAACCACGGTCATCCCCGTTGCAACCATCCCCATTTCCCTAATCGGCTCATTCTTCGTGATGTACCTCCTTGGGTTCACCATCAATGTGCTAACCCTTCTCGCCATCGTATTGGCCATTGGATTGGTGGTGGACGATGCCATTGTTGTGCTGGAGAATATCTATGTAAAGATTGAGGAAGGAGACGATCCGATGGAAGCCGCCAAAAGGGGCTCCGTGGAGATCTATTTTGCCGTTATCTCGACCACCATTTCCGTTGTTGCCGTTTTCCTGCCGGTTATCTTCCTGCAGGGGCTAACGGGTCGATTGTTTCGAGAGTTTGGTCTGGTGGTAGCCAGTTCAGTGGCTATTTCTGCTTTTGTTTCACTCACGCTCACTCCCATGATGAGCTCCCGCCTTCTGAAGCGCCGGGACGAACAACCGTGGCTGTACCGCAAAACAGAGCCCTTCTTCAACTGGCTTACGAACAGGTATGCAACCTCATTGGAATCGTTCATGAAGCATCGCTGGGTGGCTTTCGCCATTGTGGCCATCTCGACGGGACTGATTTATTACTTTGGACGAACCTTACCTTCGGAACTTGCGCCCCTGGAAGATAGAAGCGAATTCCGCATTATGGCTCAAGGAGCTGAAGGTGCCACATTTGAATACATGGACGGTTATGTGATGGACATTACCAACTTCCTTCAGCAGGATGTCCCTGAGAATTCCGGTCTGGTAAGCGTCACGGCCCCGGGCTTTGGCACGAATGGCGTCAATTCCGGTATGGTCCGTGTTATTCTTCGGGATGCGAAAGAGCGCCAGCGTACCCAGCAGCAGATCGTTGATGATGTCACTCAAAAAGCACAACGGTTCTCTGGCGTTCGCACCTACGTGACACAAACGCAAACCATCGGAGGCGATCGCCGCGGCGGTTTTCCGGTCCAATTTGTTATCCAGGCATCGAGTCTTGAGAAGTTGGAAAAAGTGTTGCCGGCTTTCATGACCAAGGCTAACGCCAGTCCAAAATTTTCCTTTGTTGATCTTGACCTGAAGTTCAACAAGCCGGAAATCAACATAACTATTGATCGGGACAAAGCGCGAAACATCGGGGTAAATGTGATTGATATCGCTCAGACCCTGCAATTAGGTCTTAGCGGAACTCGCTTCGGCAATTTCATCATGGAAGGAAAGCTTTACCAGATCATCGGCCAGGTAGAACGGAAAGACCGCAACGAGCCGCTCGACCTCAAGAGCCTGTATGTAAAGAACAAGAAAGGTGAGTTGATCCAGTTGGACAACCTGGTTACCATGGAAGAGCAGAGCAAGCCTCCGCAGCTTTATCGATTTAACCGTTATTCCTCAGCAAAAGTCCAGGCTCAATTAGCGCGTGGAGTTGCCATGGGCGAGGGCATCAAAGAAATGCAACGAATTGCCGATGAAGTATTGGATGAGAGTTATTCAACCAGTCTGGATGGCTCGTCACGGGAATTCGCAGAGAGTTCTTCAAGCATTTACCTCGCCTTTGTCATTGCGCTGGCGATTATCTACCTGGTGCTGGCGGGGCAGTTTGAAAGCTTCAAGGACCCGTTTGTGATCATGTTTACTGTTCCCTTGGCTTTGGCCGGCGCCCTCCTGACCCTTTGGTATTTCAATCAAACATTGAACATTTTCAGCCAGATCGGAATCATTATGCTCATCGGGCTGGTGACAAAGAATGGAATTCTTATTGTGGAATTTGCCAATCAGCGGAAAGAACAGGGGATGTCTATCATGGAGGCCGTTATTGGTTCGGCAGAATCCCGTTTCAGACCGATCATTATGACCAGCCTTTCCACCGTGCTGGGCATTCTTCCGATTGCACTGGCCTTAGGTTCAGGATCCGAAAGCCGTGTTTCCATGGGCATCGCCGTTATTGGCGGGATGCTCTTCTCTACCGTTCTGACACTCTTTGTGATTCCGGCAATCTACTCCTACGTATCGAGTAAGACAGTCCATGCCGCTCAACCCGTCGTTGCAGAGACTAAGTGAAGTAGCCTGGAGCGGCCCAAACGGCCCATCCGTAACCGGCAAACCGGATAATCCTCGAGATGCAGATCAAAAGGAACTTGTCTATTGGGGTATTTACTGACCCTGCCAGCATACAGGTAGCCGAGAACGGGACCGGTGTAACGGCGCCTACGAGCACCAGGTACAATCCATAAGTCCTCAATTTTTGATCGTACTGCTTGAGGTACCGTTGATGCATCTGCAGGTAGAGAGGAGTCTTTGAGAAAAAATGTCCAATGTAATACCCGATGATGCCGGCACCATAGGAAATCAGGGTCAGGTAGCTTAAGTTGATCACGTACTCTGACAGCACTCCTTTGGATTGCCAGATGAGCATGAACAGTTCAGGGGGTATGATTCCAAAGACGACTTCTGAAATGGTGAAAATGGTCAAGAGCAGCGGAAGTCGGTCGCCAACGTTATTGATTTCCTTTTGGTATACCGCCAATTCCTCCGCTGCCAGGATATAGGCCGTCAGGATGACCGCAAACCAAATCAGGCCGCGGATCAGGTTGCGCCAAAGAAAACTGGAGCGGGACTCTTCTTCCGGTTCAGCCATGGTCAAGACAGAATTGGGTGGCGACGGAAGGGCTTTGACTCATCAAACAATTTTCGGTACGTGACGTGACGTTTGGATACGAAACCGCCGACCTGCTCAACCACCTGGATCATCTTCGGATTAAAATCGCCGATCCAGTTCATTTCATATTCTGTATAGTGAAGTCCTCCGGGCCTAATCAATTCCCGGGCCGCCATAATCAGGGCGCCATCCACCCCTTTACCCTGGTGTTCAGGGACTATCCCAAACAGGATGCCGAAAGCCTTCGTATTCTTGTTCATTAGCTTATGCCATCCCAACTTAATCAATCCAATCCAATTCAGTTTGCCGTTCACATATTTGAACCATTGATTGATTTCCGGAAGGGACAAAAACGTTGCCACGGGCTCGTCTTTATAGAAGCCGAACCAAAGAAGCTTTGGGTCGAGAATGGGTCTGATTTGCTGGACCAACAGTTTTGCCTGAGCCGACGTTAACTCGGGGGCCTCTGCCCGGTTCGTCCATGCACGGTTATAGACTTGTCGAATGTATTCCGGCAGTTTGTCCAACTCATCGCGGCGAATATGTCGGAATACATAATCGGCATCCCGCTTAACAATTTCTGCTTTGTGGGCTAACCGCTCAGACAGAGGTTCAGCAATCTTCCGGGCGTAGGTCAGTTGGGCGAAGTAAAGTTTGAAGCCATAGGATTCAAACATCTCCTTATAGTATGGAAAATTATAATTTGACTGATAGTTCGGTTCACGGTCAAATCCTTCAACCAGTAGTCCCCACCATTTTTCCCGGCTGCCAAAATTAATGGGGCCATCCATTGCTTCCATACCCCGGGCCTGAAGCCATTGTTTGCACTGGTCAAACAACGCAAACGCTGCCCGGTGATCGCTTGTGCATTCAAAAAAGCCCATCCCCCCGGTTGGCTGGTCATTCCCTTTATTGATCGTCTTCTTCTGGATGAAGGCCGCCACTCGACCAATCGTTCTTCCAACCTCGTCTTTCAATATCCAGCGCGCGCATTCACCATCACGAAAGGATTTGTTTCTCTCGGGATCAAATACAGATTCTATATCCTTGTCGAGCGGGCGAATCCACTGCGGTACATCCTTGTATAACCTTACCGGCAGCTGTATGAACTCGAGACGTTCAGTCTCTCCCTTAACTTCAATAACCTCCATAGACCGGCGGAAAGATACAAGGTTATTTTGGAATGAGATTAGGGAGAACGATTTGAAACCGAGTGCCCATTCCGGCCTCACTCTCCACATTTAATCTGCCTCCAAGCCTGTCCACAGCGTTCTTAACAATGTATAGCCCAATGCCGCTGCCATCGGAGCGATCGCTGGCTCGGAAGAACATCTCAAAAATGCGGGGGACCAGGGATGACTCAACTCCAATGCCGTTATCCTCCACCGTAATGAAACATTTTTCAGGTTCGACGCTTATGTGCACCCGAACCTCTGCCTCCGGATTCTGAAGTTTGCGATACTTTATCGCGTTTGAAATCAGGTTCCGGAATATCTCTCCCACGCGCCATTGATCACTGTAGAAATCAACCCCTTCTATTGCCACGCTTCTTTTGACTTCATTCGCGCCGCTTAGATAGCTCAGGTCGCTGAACGTTCGGCCAATTATTTCCGGCAGATCTACACGAGTGATGGAAACTTCCATCTTCAGATTCTTGGAATGGCTCAGCACATCACTGATAAAATGATCCAATTGCATCGCCTTCTCGCCCATGAGCCGCACATAGGCGCCAAGGTCATCCCGATTACCCGGCATTGCAGCCAGGTGGGCCAATCCCAGCACAGATGACAACGGGGCACGCAGGTCATGCGAAACTTTGTACACAAAATTGTCCAGCTCCGCATTTCTGATCTTAAGTTCCTCCTCCACACGCTTTCGCTCCGTGATGTCAACGTACATTCCAAAGATCCCGATCTTTCGATCACCAAAAATAACGGGCACTCCATAGATAATAACGGAAACCGGATCTCCGCTCTTCCGATACCTCACCGTCTCTACGCGAATCACCTTGTTTTCAGTGATCAAGCTGTTGATTTCATCTCCTTCTTCCTCCAACTCCGAAGGCACGATGGCGTCTGATAGTGTCTTTCCTGCCAATTCCTCAAGGGTAAAACCAAATAGCCGCTCGAATCCCTGGTTAATCTTCACCACTTCACTGCGTTCATTGAGAAGCACAATGGCCATAGGGGTGTGTTGAAACAGTTCAAAGAAGAGTGTCTCTGACTTTGCATAACCTGCCTCGACAGCCTTCCGGTCACTCAGGTCGGCCAAGATCACCTGGATGGCCGGCTGTCCCTCGAATAAGTAAGGGTGGCCAACACTCTCCACAAAGATTTCCGTCCCATCCAGCCGATTCAATCGGATCTCCAGCGGGGTAATGGCTTGCCCGCGCAACACTCTTGTTATCCGATCGCGAATGGCTTCTCGAAAGTCAGGATGAACCAGGTTCAATACATCCATGCCGAGGGATGTCCGCGTATCAGAAGCGCCGATAAGTCGGGCCGCTTCCGGGTTAAGGAATTTGATCTTCCCCTCTGAGTGAATTATTATTCCCAGGGGAAGTTGTTCAATAAGACTTCGGTAGCGGTTTTCCGACAATTTGCCTTTGTCTTCCAATTCCTTGGTTTCTGAGATGTCAGAAAAGATGCCATGAAAGACAATGCGACCGTCGCTCATTTTAGTCGGACTGCTCTTCGTCTCGATCCAGAAATAGCCTCTCGTACCAAGGGCGCGCCCTCTCCAGCGCCATTCACTCACCTGGTTGACACTGTGCTCGATACTTCGGGTGAAGTCCTCCAGGTCATCCGGATGAATGTATTCGTCCATCGACAAATGACCGGAAAGTATGGTGGCAGCAGGCAGGCCGATCAACTCTTCACAGCGCGGACTAATGTAAGTGAAGCCTTTATGGCCCTGCGGATAAAACGTGTATTCAAATACCACCACCGGAAGGTGGTCGATCACTTTCTGTAGGTCACCTCTAAATACCTGGGTAGCCGCCATGGGGGCCTAAAAGTACATCGTGACCCGAAAAGAAGGCCTTCGATGTAAGAAAGCTTCAAAAAGCGCAAAATTTCATGGGAATGTGACCATCCTTCGGATCAGGATGGAACTGCCAACCTTGCTATCAGGACGCCTTTAGCGCCTCTGCGCCAGCGACAATTTCAAGAATCTCCTTGGTGATGGCAGCCTGTCGGGTCCGGTTGTACGTGAGTTTGAGCTCCTTTAATATCTCACCTGCGTTCTCCGTTGCCTTATCCATGGCCGTCATTCGAGCGCCGTTCTCGGAGGCATTCGAATCCAGCAGTGTCTTGAAAAGCTGGGTCTTCAATGACTTCGGGATGAGGCCTGACATAATTTCCTCGTGGTTTGGTTGGAAAATGTAGTCAATGGTCTGCGCCTTATCTCCGGCCACCGGCAGTACCGGCAAGTACTGCTCCATCGTCAGAATTTGAGTGGCGACGTTCTTAAATTGATTATAAACAATTTCAATCTTGTCAAATTTTCCGCTGCGATATGCATCCATCAAAAAGTCTGCAGCTCCTGAAACGCTTTCAAAAGTGAGTGAATGAAACAGGTTTGCATAATCATTGATTACCGGGTAGCCCCGCTTTGTGAAAAATTCTTGCGCCTTCCTTCCAACGGGGAGGATAGTTACATTCTTCTTGGCATGTTGGGCTGCATATTTCTCCTGGATCAACCGAACAACGCCTTTAATGGTGGCCGAGTTAAATGATCCGCAGAGGCCACGGTCCGAACTCATTGCCACAATCAACACCTTCTCTTCTGGACGGACTTTGCTGAACCAGTTATCGCCATCACTCATGCCGGATGACAAGTTCTGAAGAATGCCCGTCATTTTGCGTGCAAACGGACGCATCTGGATAATTCGGTCCTGCGATTTGCGGAGCTTCGCAGCCGCCACCATCTTCATCGCCTTGGTAATCTGCTGGGTGCTGATTACCGAGTTAATCCGGGTTTTTACTTCTTTTAGACTGGCCATTGATCAACGTCATTCCTTCCCGGCTGCCCGGGACTTGTACAATTAATACCTACCTGCCAATTCCAGTGCAACTTTCTTGACCGTCTCAAGGTCTGCATCTTCCAGTTTGCCGGCGCGGAAATTATCCAATACCGACTTATGCTGGCTGCGCATCGCCTGAATGAGATCCGTCTCAAATTCCTTCACCTTTGCCACCGGGACTTTGTCCAAATACCCGCGTGTAGAGGCGGTAATAATGGCCACCTGTTCTTCCACCGGTACCGGGGCATACTGCGGCTGCTTGAGCACTTCCAGGTTTCTTCGGCCTCGTTCAATCGTCAATTTCGTAGACGCGTCAAGGTCAGAGCCAAACTTGGAGAAAGCTTCCAATTCACGGAATTGAGCCTGGTCAAGTTTCAGCGTACCCGCAACCTTCTTCATTGACTTGATCTGCGCAGCGCCTCCAACACGGGATACTGAAATTCCCACGTTGATCGCCGGACGGATTCCTGAGTTGAACAAGTTGGTCTCCAGGAATATCTGTCCATCCGTGATGGAAATCACGTTCGTCGGAATATAGGCAGACACGTCATTTGCCTGTGTTTCAATGATGGGCAATGCAGTCAAGGAACCTCCTCCTTTTACCAGGCTTTTGATGGAGGGAGGGAGGTCGTTCATTTGCTGAGCCAGTGCATCATTGTTGATGATCTTTGCGGCGCGCTCCAGCAGGCGAGAGTGCAAATAGAATACATCTCCGGGATACGCTTCACGACCAGGAGGGCGACGCAGAAGAAGTGAAACTTCGCGATACGATACTGCCTGTTTTGACAGGTCATCATAAATCACGAGGGCCGGCCTTCCTGTGTCACGGAAAAATTCGCCAATTGCTGCTCCCGTAAAGGGTGCAAAATACTGCATCGGGGCCGGGTCAGAGGCTGCGGCCGAAACAATCACGGTATACGGCAACGCACCCGCCCGCTCCAATGTAGAAGCTACCGTTGCTACGGTTGACGCCTTCTGGCCAATCGCTACATAAATGCAATATACCGGCTTACCCTTTTCATAGAATTCGCGCTGGTTGATGATGGTGTCAATCGCTACCGCGGTCTTGCCTGTCTGCCGATCACCGATAATCAGTTCCCGTTGTCCGCGGCCGATCGGGATCATGGAGTCGATCGCTTTGATGCCAGTCTGGAGAGGCTCATTTACCGGCTGTCGGTAGATTACTCCAGGCGCCTTCCGCTCGAGCGGCATTTCGTAGAGCTTTCCGGAGATAGGGCCTTTCCCATCAATCGGCTTTGCCAGTGTGTTTACGACGCGTCCAAGCACGCCGTCGCCTACCTGAACGGAAGCAATTTGCCCGGTGCGCTTTACGGTAGCACCCTCCTTAATCCCCTGCGGATCACCCAGCAGCACCACACCCACGTTGTCTTCTTCAAGGTTCAACACGAGCGCCTGCAATCCGTTCTCGAATTGGACCAGTTCACCGGCCTGCGCTTTGGATAGTCCATAAATCCGGGCCACGCCATCACCGATGGCAAGCACAGTTCCTATTTCTTCCAATTCTGCATCCGTTTTTGCCTGGGCCAGTTGTTCGCGCAAGATTGCGGATACTTCTTCGGGTCTTATCTCTGCCATAAAAACTCTATTTATTGGTCCTTCTTTACAAAATAATTCTCTTCAAATTTCAGGCTAAGTGTCCTCAGCTTACTTCTAACTGATGCATCAATCTGGCGGTCGCCCACGTTGAGAATGAACCCACCCACCAGATTCGGATCGACCGATGTCTGCAGCTCAATCGACTGGCGATTCGCCAACTTTCTGGAGATTTCCTCCATGATTTCAAGCAATTCCTTGTCGGCCGGAACCGTGGTGGTCAGGTATGCCTTTCCAATGCCCTTGTAGAGGTTGTAAGCGTTATGAAATTCAGATGCAATCTCCGGGAGAATCGGTTCCCGGTTCTTTTGAGTGACAATGTTGATAATGGCCAACGTCAGCGGACTGACTTTGTTGGAAAATATCTTTTTAAGAATGGAGCGTTTATTCTCGTGCCGAATGATCGGGCTTCGGAGCATGTTTACAAAATTGCGGTTCTCCCTGCACACTTTTGAAAACATCAGCATATCCTTGTGCACATCGTCCAACACTCCCTGCTCTACGGCTAAGCCCAGTAGGGATTTCACATATCTCGAAGCTACCCGTGAGTCCGCCATGAATTAGTTCATCTTGATTTCCTTCACAAAACCCTGGGCAAGTTCCTGTTGGGCTTTGTCTGAAGAAAGGTTCTTCTTAATCACTTTCTCCGCCACTTCGATCGAAAACTTAGCCACCAATTCGCGAACCTCGCGCAAGGCTGTCTGCTTCTCCGAGTTAATCACGGCCTTAGCTTCATCGATTATCCGATCAGCACTCTTCTTAGCCCCTTCCTGGGCCTCATCCTGAATACGCCCGGCGGCCTCACGAGCTTCACGGAGAATCTTATCGCGCTCTTCGCGCGCTTCCTTCAGCAGTTTCTCGTTGTCAGCCTTGAGCGATGCCATTTCCAGTTTCGCTTTCTCGGCTGAATCCAGTGCCGCCTGAATTGACGTTTCGCGTTCTTTCAGCGAAGTCAAGATCGGCTTCCAGGCAAATTTCGACAGGAGAAGGAATAGTCCCAGGAAGACCACTGCCTGCCAGAAGATTAGACCAGTACCCGGGGTAAGTAATTCCATAGTTTATTTATTTTCTGACCGTCCGCAGCAGCATTCGGCCTGTTGAATTCATTGAAGAAACTTGCCCGGCCCATCGCCTAAGGCAAGTTTCATTTTTGCACAATTCGCTGTGCCCGACCGATCAAGCGATGCCTGCGCCCGTCTTGTTCGAAATCAGGAAGCAAATAACCAGCGCGAAGAGCGCAGCTACTTCAACCAGTGCGGCGATAATCAGCATAGAGCCCTGCAATTTGTTGGCAGCTTCCGGCTGACGAGCCATGGCTTCCATTGCAGAACCACCGATGCGACCTACACCGATACCAGCGCCAATTGCGGCCAGACCGGCACCGATACCTGCACCCATGATGGCGTAGCTAACGTCCAGTAACATTGAGAATAACATAACTTTAACAATTAAGTGAACCAAAATCCGGGTTTATCCCGGAGTATCTTTACATGCAGTTGCCTGCACATCTAAATCAATGACCTCCTTCTCCATGATGCTCCTCCACCGCCAAGCCAATGTACAGCGATGTAAAGAGCGTGAACACATAAGCTTGAATCCCTGCTACTAACAACTCAATCAGGCTGATGAAGAGTACGAAAATTGCAGACCCCACACCGACCAGGTAACTCTCGAAGATGAACGTGAGCGATATCAGGCTCAGTAACACAATGTGACCTGCCGTTATGGCGGCAAACAGACGAATCATCAGGGAAAAAGGCTTTGTAAAGATTCCGATAACCTCCACCGGGAGGATAATTACACGAAGCGGGAGGGGTACGCCGGGGGTCCAGAATATATGCTTCCAGTACGAGGCGTTGCCGCTGAAGTTCGTGATCAGGAATGTGAATACCGCCAGCGTCATTGTCACGGCGATGTTGCCCGTGAGGTTGGCGGCGCCGGGCAGCAAGCCCAGCAAATTCCCGAAGAGAATGAAGAAAAAGAGCGTCAGCAAATAAGGCAGGTAACGCTCATAGCGAGGGCCGATATTTGGCTTCACGATTTCATCTTTCACAAAGAGAATAACCGGCTCGATAAATGACTGAAGTCCCTTCGGCGCCTTGCCGGCATTCTTCCGGTACGCCGATGAAACGCTGAGTAAGATGAAAAACAAAATCCCGGCATTGATGAACAGCATCAACACGTTCTTGGTTATCGAAAAGTCTCTGACCGGCTTCCCATCAAGATAAATGGTGTTGTGTTCCAGCGTGTACCCGTTGTAAGAAACGGCATTGTGATGTTCATCGTAAAAACGGTGCGACGAGAACACATCCAGTCCGCGTTCTGCGGTGTGTACAATTACGGGTAGATAGAGCGTACCGTAATGGCCGTTGAAAAAGTGCCAAATATGGTTATCCATCACGTGCTCAATGATGACCTCACTGATGGGCGGTGTCTTCGTTTCGTGACTGGCCGCGCTCTCCGTTGTTGCGCCGTGATCTTCCTGAGCAAATACCCCTGAAAAACTGGCTAAAAACAGGGCTAAGAAACCAAAGAAAATGCCCTTTTTGAGGCTATTAAGAGCGTTTTTGGGGTGGATTTTCACGGTCTTGGATGTCGACCGCAAAACTATTGATTAATAGCCCAAAAAAAAATGTTTAAAGTCCTTTTTGGCCCGATTTTGTAGGCTTCTCGCCGTTCACCACACGATAGAGTGCAGCGACTTCCAGGATCGTAAAAAGGAAGTAAGACACGAGGAAATAGAGCGCATTCGAAGTCGATCCTGCCGCATCCAACCATATCACCAGAAAGACAAAGATGCCGAAGAAAAGAATTCTCAAAACGGTTAACCCCAGGTAGATCTTGACGAAGTCAGTTGGATGCTGTTTCCATTGCCTCGTTACAAAGTGATATCCCGCTACGTGAACTACCAGGAGAAATATCGTGGTCTCGGTTGCAAATGATGGGAAGGTCCACCATGACTGGTTAATACCCCATGCAAGAATTCCAAGGAGGCTTGCACCAAGCAGTAAGGCAAGCAGGATAAAGCGAAGCACCTATTCCTTATTGAGTTGACGATACATTTGAAAGAGCATCCCTGCGAACATCAGGACGACAAATGAAAGCATGAAGATGGGAAAGTCTAACCCGAGATACTTATCCAGTTTGTACCCGAGCCATCCCGCTACACCGATTCCGCCCAACAATTGAAAGGCGAAACCACTGTACTTCAAAAACGAATTAGACGGCGGCTTCTGTTCGGAGGGCGTTGGAGGCATTTTCGGCCGACTTGATGTCTTTCACGGCTGCACCCATTTTGCAGGTACCATTAAATACCGCGCCTGGTTCAACAACCAGTTTCCCTGTTACGATGTCTCCCTGCACTGTTCCCGTCGCTTTCAATACCAATAAGTCAGAAATCTCGACCTTGCCCTTCACCGTGCCTTCAATGTCCGCATTCTGGGCTGCGACATTTCCATCAACGAGTGAGGAACTTCCCAAGGCCACTTTTGACCTGGACTTGATATTTCCAATAATGCGACCTTCAATACGGATATTGCCTGACGTTTCAATGTTGCCTTCGAGTACTGTTCCTTTTCCGATAACATTGCTCGAGTTGGTGATTTCGTCAGCTGCCTTCTTTTCTTCCTTGGTTGTAAACATGTCGTTCAATTTTAGAATGTTACAAATTCTTCCGGGTTGAGTGAATTACCATTGTACCACAACTCAAAGTGAAGGTGCGGTCCATTCGTCATTTCACCACTGTTGCCAACTATGGAAATGATCTCACCTGCGTTGACAAAACTACCAACTTTTTTCAATAGTTCGGCATTGTGCTTGTAGACTGAAATCAGGTTGCCGCGATGCTGTATTGCAATAACATAGCCTGAATCCTGGGTCCATGAGGCCAATAACACAGTCCCGTCTGCTATACATTTTACGGGCTCGCTTGTCTTGGCAACAATATCGACGCCATAATGTCCTCGCTTCACATCGTACTTGTCGGAAATGAATCCGGTGATCGGGGTGAAGAAGAACGTCTCGCTGAGCTCTGTGTATTTGCTGCTGGTCAATGAAATCAAAGACATCTCGGTTTGCTCGAAATCCTTTCGAAACATGGAGTCACTGGGAGACACTTTTGCCGTGGTGATGGGCTTAATTGGTTTTGTCTGTTGCTTCAGCGCCATAGGCGCATCGACAAATGCGCTCGTTGTGTCTCCATTGAATACACGCTTGAAGTTTGCAATGAACTCGGCCTTTTCTTCTTCTTCCCGGGCGAGTGAATCAACCCGGAGCCTGAGCTGATAGAGTTTCTTATCAGTCTCTCGTTGGGCATAGCGAGGGTCAAACCATCGCGCCAGCAACGTTTGTGAAAGGAAAAGACTTGCTGCGAAGATCAGCATAAACAGGATGAACGCAACCACGAATATCCGGGCGTAAGTAAACCCCAGGCTGGAGGTCTCCTCCAGGTTCTCTTCTTTCCGGATCACCAACTGGTATTTGGTGTTGATCCGTTCTCCTATCGTTTTTTTGGGTTTCAAAGCGGTAAATTGCCTCAAAATTAGATATTCCGGGCGACTATCATATTGAAAGCCTGTTTTTTACGTTTGTAAAGCAAACTGGTAGATGAGGGGGTCTCGACGTCAACTTTTACGGGCTGCGGTAGCCATCATCGCCTGCGGATTTGCCTGGTGCTGTTCGCCCAATCAAAATACCGTTACGAGCGACATCTACCACAACACAACGGCTCACTTCAACGGATATTTCTACGCCAAGGAAAAGATTCTTGAGGTGGAAAAGGCCATCGCCCAGAGCCTCGATGACGATCCCAACCAGATACTCCGCTTGTTTCCAAAGCTGGACACCACGCTGGCTCGTTCCTACAAGAAGGACACTGAAGAGGTGATCAAGATGGCTTCCATTTCCATCCAGCGGCATCCGAACAGCCGTTGGCTGGATGACAACTACTTGTTGGTGGGCCTTGCCCGACTGTATGACTGTGATTTCCAAAACGCCATACAGACCTTCAAATTCGTCAACACCAAGGGAAAGAATCCGGCCGTCCGCCATGAGGCGATCGTTCACTTGATTCGAACCTTCACCGAGCAAGCTGACTTTCCTCGAGCAGAAGAAGCCATCGAGTTTCTTGCTAAGGAAAAATTGAATGAAAAGAATACGAAGAAGTACTATCTCGAGAAAGCTTACTACTACCAGGTTCGGGGTGATTTCGATAATATGATCAGGAGCCTGACGGCCGCCGATACGCTGTTGACACGAGCTGACCGAAAAGGAAGAATATATTTCCTGATTGGCCAGGTATATCAGCAGTTGGGATTTCGCTCAGAGGCTTATGGCTATTACCGCAAGTGCCTCTCCACAAATCCCGAATATGAAATAGATTTTTATGCGCGACTGAACATGGCCCAGGTGGCTGAACTGACGAACGACAAGAACCGACGCATCATTCGAAAACAATTTGAGAAGCTTCTTTCCGACACCAAGAATCAGGAATTCAAAGACAAGATCTATTATGAACTGGGCGAGTTTGAACGCAAGCAGGGTAACCTGGAGGACGCTCTCAAAGAATATAAACTGGCAGCGCACGCCGGGAAGAACCGCAGAATTCAGGGCAATGCATTCCTGCGCGTTGGTGAAATATACTTTGACTCACTACGGAAATTCTCCCTCGCCAAGGCATATTACGACAGCGCGATATCCTCCCTTCCTAAAGAAATGGAAGGATATGAGGCGATCAGCAAACGACAAAAGGTACTTGGCGAATTCGTAACCTACACGGAAACCATTCAATGGCAGGATAGCCTTTTGATGCTCGCCTCATTGGATTCCACCGCATTGAGAAAGCGGGTTGACTCGATACTGGCGAGTCGTCAGCCGAAAGATGACGGAAAAAAGAAAAAGAAAAAACGCGCTGAAAGCCGGTCCGAAAGCAGTCAAAACAGTTCGTTCTTTCAGGGCGAATCGACCAGCACGACCGATTGGTACTTCGGAAATCCCGGAGCCGTTTCCACAGGCCAAGGTGAATTCCGCAGAATTTGGGGAACTATTTCTCTCGAGGATAATTGGCGACGATCGACCAAGTCTGCCAACATGGGAACCGCTGTTGTTGTCACCGATAATGCGCCGAAGTCCGAAGCTAAAGAAGCTGCTGAAACCACTGCCGCTGGCCCTTCACCGGACGCAGAGTTCAAAAAACTCAATGACGCTATCCCGCGAACAGCAGAGGCTCGTGCGGACGCTTTATTGAAGATCGAAGAAGCCTATTTCAAGTTGGGCGACTTGTACTACTTCCAATTGGAAGAGAAACAAAACGCAACAACCTCTTATGAAACGCTTTTGAAGCGATTCCCAACTTCGGCTTATAAACCCGAGGTCTTGTACAAACTTTATTTGATCCACAAGGAACGCGGGGATGAGATTGCTGCACAACTTGCCAACCAGCTGAAGCTGGAGTTTCCCACATCAACGTTTACACGGATCCTGTTGAATCCTGATTACCTTAAGGAAACAAGCGTTGCCCAGGAAAAGCAGAAAATGATTTACCGCGACGCCTTCGCGGATTTTCAGAAGAATAACCTGCGGGGAACTCAAGAGCGAATTCGCCAGGCCAAGAGTATTGGTGAAACTCAATTCACGCCTCAATTGGAACTACTGCAAATACTTATCACCGGAAAGACGGAGGATGTCACGCGCTACCAATTTGAATTGGGGGAATTCATCAAGAAATACCCGGAGGGGAAACTCCATGGCTATGCCGAAGAACTTCTTGCCAGCTCAAAGACATTCCTGGAAAAAGCTGAACGGGCGCGGGGAATTCGTTTTCTCGCATCTTTCAATGAGCCCCATTACTTTGTTATCGTTCATCGGATTTATGACCAGGCCAGCACTGAAATCGCCCGGTCGCTGGACCTTTTAAATGGGGAACTGTATCGAAAACTTAATCTTGTTTCCACCAACTTGATTTTGGACGACCAGTATGCACTTACGTTCGTCGGTGATCTTCCAAACCAGCAGGAAGCGATAACTTACCTCGGCGCCTTCGAAACACGCCTCCTTAAAGAGAGGCCTTTTTCGACTCTAAATTTCCATAACTTTGTAATCACCAAAGAAAACTTCAACATCTTCTACCGCAATAAGGCACTGGATGAGTACCTCAGCTTCTTCGACCGATACTACAAAAAGTAAGCTGAACCAGCTGTTTGGCAGCAAGCGCCCCTGGTTTAACAAGGTCATCCGATACACCTGGATAATCTTTCTTTGCATTGCACTGGGATTGCCGGTATACGTCTTCACGGTGAGTGTTGATCTGTTTGGATTGTTTGGTGGAATGCCGAGCCTTGCCGAAGTGGAGAATCCTGAAAATGATCTTTCTTCGGAATTGATCTCCGCTGACGGTGTAACGCTGGGGAGATACTTCCGCTTTAATCGAAGCCAGGTAACCTATGATGAACTTTCGGAGGAGTTGGTTAACACCTTGGTGCTTTCTGAAGACCATCGGTTCTACCAGCACTCTGGCCTTGATTTTCCGGCCTACTTGAGAGTCGTTTGGGGTCTTATGACGTTGCAACCTAAGGGCGGAGGAAGCACCATAACTCAGCAGCTGGCCAAAAATCTTTACACACAGAATCGCGACCGTGGTCTTGACGGGCTTGTTGCCAAGCTGGGGCGGTATCCGAGGCGGATTGTCCAGAAGACCAAAGAGTGGATCATTGCGGTAAACCTGGAGCGGAGTTTCACGAAAGAGGAAATCATAGCCATGTATCTGAATACGGCGGAGTTTTCCAGCAATTCCTACGGCATCAAGGTGGCATCAGAGACCTATTTCAGCAAGCCTCCCGACAGCCTTAACTTGCAGGAATCAGCCATGTTGGTTGGCATGCTTCAGGCACCCACCTTCTACAATCCCGTACTTCATCCCGAAAATGCATTCAGCAAGCGAAACGAAGTGCTGTTTAAGATTTTCCGTAGTAAATACAAACTTCAGACCCGAGAGCAATATGATTCCATAGCGGCAACAGAACTTGGGGTGCGCTTCAAGCTTCAAGACCAAAACGAAGGGCTCGCACCCTATTTTCGCACCATCACCAGCAATTACCTCATGCAGTTCTGCAATGAACGGGGCATTGATCTATGGAACTCCGGGCTCAAGATCTATACAACCATTGATAGCCGCCTGCAAAAGTACGCCGAAGATGCCATGAAGGAGCACATGAAGAACTTGCAGGCAGAATTCACCAAGCAATGGGAAGGACGTAATCCGTGGGTAGACGACGACCGAAATGAAATACCTGGATTTCTCAGGATGAGAATCAAGCAGACGCCCACCTATAAGAATCTCGTCGCGAGGTATGGCGAAAAATCAGATTCCGTAAGAATCCTGTTGAACCTTAAAAAGCAGATGCCAGTCTTTACCTGGGCTGGAGAACGCGACACGCTCTTCAGTTCCATGGATTCTCTTGCCTACTACAAGCGTTTCCTTCAATCCGGCCTGATGTCAATGGATCCTGTGACAGGCCACATCAAAGCCTGGGTGGGTGGATTTAACTATAAGTTCTTCAAATATGACCACGTTAAGCAAGGCACTCGACAACCTGGCTCTACGTTTAAGCCGTTTGTCTACGGCCTTGCCATGGAATCCGGATACTCTCCCTGTTATGTGCTGGAGGATATTGCACCCAGCTTCAAAGTCTCCGGCACTGTCTGGTACCCACCAAATTCTGACGGGACACGTGGGACAGGTGAAAAAATGACCATCCGGCAAGCAATGGCACGTTCCGTTAACTCCATTACAGCACAAATGATGAAGGCACTGGGTGAGGAAAATGTTGTGGAGTTTGCGCACCGTGTAGGGATTGAAAGCACGTTGGATGCCGTTCCGTCTCTTTGCCTTGGGGTAAGTGATGTTTCCCTCTTCGAAATGGTCGGCGCCTATAGTACCTATGTGAACAACGGGATCTACACAAAACCCTTTTACATTACCCGCATAGAAGACAAAAATGGCAATGTCATTGAAACGTTTGTTCCTGACAGAAGGCAGGCCATCAACGATCAGACAGCCTACAAGATGATTTATATGCTCATGGGCGGGGTTGAAGAGGAAGGCGGAACGTCAGGCGGTCTCAGTCGGGAACTAAAGGTCGATAACGAAATTGGCGGAAAAACAGGCACTACAAACAATGCATCTGACGGCTGGTATGTTGGCGTAACACATGATTTGGTCACTGGGGTTTGGGTCGGTGGAGACGAACGTGCCGTGCACTTCCCTTCCTGGGTATTCGGTCAAGGTACACGGACGGCCAGGCCGATATGGGACAAATACATGACACGCGTATACAAAGATCCAACTACCGGTATTACAAAAGGCAGATTCCAACTTCCGAAATCCGGCCTCGATATCAATCTGGACTGTGCCAAACAGCTTCAGGCTGACTCTGTCAAGCGCGACGAGAAGCCCTGGGATATCAACAACTAACCCCATGGCCGAAGACCTGCGTGAACAAGTCGCGGCGCTTCCTGACACGCCAGGCATTTATCGGTTTTATAACAAGGAGCACGTTCTTATCTATGTCGGCAAGGCGAAGAGCCTGAAGAAAAGGGTGTCGAGCTATTTCACCCGGCAATCATCTTACAACCGAAAGACTGAAAAGCTGGTTTCCGAAATCCGCTCCATCGAATTTACCATAGCGAATTCTGAGTTTGATGCGCTTCTCCTTGAAAACAACTTCATCAAACAGAACCAGCCGAAATACAATATTCTCCTGAAGGACGATAAGACCTTCCCCTACCTGTGCATTCTCAAGGAGCGTTTCCCCCGAATCATTTACACCAGGAAATACTTACCTCAACAAGGGGAGTATTTCGGGCCCTACAGCAGTGTGCAGTCCATGAAGAGCGTACTGGAGCTGGTTCGAAAGCTCTATTCGATTCGCACCTGCAACTTTCTACTCTCGGAATCAAATATCGCGAAGGGGAAATTCAAGATTTGTCTCGAATATCACCTTGGCAACTGCAAGGGGCCTTGTGAAGGGAGACAAGATGAAAAGTCATATCTCGATGAAATCGCCCTGGCGCGTCATATTCTAAAGGGGAATCTCAGTCTCGTCGAGAATCACTTCACGGGCCATATGCAGCAACATGCCGAAGCCTTGCAATTCGAAAAAGCTGAGATCTACCGTCATAAGCTGGAGCTCCTTGAAAAATTCCAGACTAAATCCACGGTGGTAAACCGCAAGCTCACTGACATTGATGTTATCACTATTCTCAGTACACCGGAAACGGCCTTCATCAACTTCATGCAGGTCAAAGAGGGAGCTATTGTCTACTCCCGCGACCTCCAGGTACAGAAAAAACTGGATGAACCAGATGACGAGCTGCTGGCCATCATTGCCTATCAGATCCGGACGAACCTCGGAAGTACAAATAAGGAGCTTTACAGCAACCTGCCTCTCCCTATTGCTGATGCGGCCATTGAGAACGTCGTTCCTCAAATCGGCGATAAACGTCGCCTGATCGAACTCTCGCTTAAGAATGTGCTTTACCAAAAGGCCCGCAAAGAACTGTCCGGTGAAACCCGTGGCAACCGGCAATTGGAGACCCTCCGCATTCTCCAGGAAGCCTTGCGCCTTCAACGGTTGCCCCGCATCATCGAATGCTTTGATAATTCAAACTTTCAGGGTTCTGATCCAGTTGCCTCCATGGTCCGATTTGTCGATGGAAAGGCCGACAAGGCCGGCTACCGTCATTTCAACATCAAGACAGTTACTGGTCCGGACGACTTCGCTTCCATGAATGAGATTGTCACCCGACGATACAGCAGGCTGAAAGACGAAGGGCTTCAATTTCCTGATCTGATTGTTGTAGACGGCGGTAAGGGTCAACTGGGAAGTGCTTCCGACGCGCTTCGATCGCTCGGTCTCTACGGGAACATCCCCATCATCGGGATAGCGAAGAAGCTGGAGGAAATCTATTTTCCTGAAGATCCACTTCCCTTACACATTCACAAGAAGTCACCCGCTTTGCACCTTATCCAGCAAATCCGGGATGAAGCCCATCGGTTCGCGATTACTTTTCACCGCAAAAAGAGGAGCAAATCAAGCCTACTCAGTGAACTGGAGCAGATACCTGGTATTGGGCCCTCGGCCTCCGGAACGCTGCTAAAGACGTTCAAGTCATTGAAGAAGATTCTGGCCGCTTCCGATGCTGAATTGGAAGCCTCCGTTGGCAAGGCCCGCACCAGGAACATTAGGGAATGGCAACAAAAAAGGGAAAGCTGATCGCTTTCCCTTTTTCATCTCCAGGCTGAGTTCTCAGTATTCCCAGAGATTATGTTCTTTTTCCATCAACCGCATTTCTTCCCACTCCATCGCCCAGACTGCCTCCTTGTAGGGGCGACCGGCAAATGTGTCGGCAATTCGATCGTCATCCGGGTTCTCCACCTTATCGATTACGCCGTGGAACAGTCGCAGCAGGAATGCATCCGCATAGTTCTTGTTCTCAGCCGTATTATAGCGATTGAACCAGATGGCATCTTTTGTGTGATTGCGGAATAGTTTCTCCAGGTCCTTGTATTTGAACCAGCCCAAGGACTTGAAAGTACCTGTATTCTGGTCAAATGCCGCAAATTCCATGGCCAGCATATCGTAGTACAGTCGTGAGCGACGCTTGTCAAAGATGATATCCTCCTGAAGTGTAAGCCGGAAGATTTCGTCAGCATTATACGTCAACGCCTGACCGCGTGTGGTGGCCTGCCACTCATTGGGAGAGGTTGTAGGGTTCTTGCCCTTGCTATTGACAACCGCCTCGTAGTTCTTACCATTAAACGTAACAGCGTCTCCCTGATAGTAGTCCGAAGCAGGTGCCCACACAGGGAACGTCTCTCCTTGCTGGGTTACCATGCGTGCCGTAAACTCCTCTTTCGTAAGTTTTTGGGTTAACGAATCGCGCTGATAGATGTCAACCAGCTCGCCGGAATTGATCGCTCTGAGGATCAACTTCGTAATTTCATTTCCGCGGGAGAAGAATCCCTTGTTCTGCTTTTCCCGGAGGTCAATCACCCTCCACACACGCACTTTGTACAGCTGCTCATACTTTGGAATATTGAGCAGGGAATTAGGATTCACCTGGCCCTCTTCTTCCTGCGCATAAGCGACTGATGCAGCGCATGCCAAAACCAACCCGACAATTAGAGACCTCCTATTCATATTCTTTTGTTATTGAATCGGAATATTGATTGTACCAGCTACAACCGTAACCGGTTCCTGTTCATTTGTGTACGTGCCGCGAGTAACGGTCTTAATATCAACAATGATACGATCGCCAGGGCGGAACTGAGCCTTCCAGCGGTTCAGGTCTACCAACTCCGAGCTTACCGTCATCTGGTCAACCCGGGCCGTACCACGAGCCAGAATGATCTCCATGCTGCGGATTCGATAGTTGGCGTCCTTGGGAACTTCTGACTTAAAGTTGTCCTCTGCCTCTGCATTGATTCGCATTCCGCTGAGTGTTGAGCCTTTAACGCCGTTTTTCAGGTCAATTTCGCGTCCATTATTGTCTCTTGCCACATAACGAGGTTTGGGGATGGGCTTCACGTCAAAGTTTTCCGTTCCGATGACTGCGCCACCGTTTGAAACGGTTACCGAAACCTTGCGCTCTTTGGGCACGATCGTGACCTTGCCGGGCTTGTCGCCTTTCTCAATCACGCCGCCCTTGATCGAAAAACTCGGATTGTAGTTTGCGCCCAATGCAGGAACCTCGATGTTGACGAAGTTACCGCAGTTCATGTACAGACTTGGGGCATTACCATTGGTAATTCGAATAGTGGGGCGAATAACCGTGTATTCAATTGTACGTACCAGCGGATCCTTTCCTGCTACACGGATCTCCGTTTTGTAAGACTGTTTTGATTGTCCGTTCCCATCATAATTGGAAGCCGTTGCCGCAAACTCAATCTTGGCCATCTTGATGCTGGTCTCCGGATCTGTAGTGACAGCCAAAGCAGCTCCATTACGGAACATCTCCGGGCTGACGCCTGAAGCGGCACCGGCCATGAACAGTCTGCCTGTGTATTTAGCACCTGCGGCAACAACGTCCGGCCCGATAACCATCGGAACCACTTTGTCAAACTTGAAGTTTACGCCCTCGGCTATGCTGTTCAGCGAGTCAAGTGCAAGGCCTTCGTATTCAAGAATCTCCGTCTCCATCTGGGTAATTCCTGTGATTGCCGCCATGGTCGGAGTGCCTTCAAAAGAGAACTCAATGAAAGACTTTTCAGCATGCTGAACTTCGCCCTTCTCGTTCTTCAACTCTTCAAAATCTACCGCCTTTTTGTTCAGTTTTGGAAACTTCATTCCAGACAACTGCTCGAGTTTATCATGGAAATCAACCAAAGACTTCTCATAGTTAGCCCCAATGGTCGATTTGTCATTCAACATTTTCTCTTCAGCGATATTGGTGTTGGAGACGAGTTCGTCGCCAACCATCGGCTTTCCAGAATGGTCATTTGACAACTCCACTTTCAATTTGGTCAGTGATTCCAGCGTTGTCTTTGTCAATTCACGAACCTTTCCCGCGCGATCTTTGGCGTCCAAAACCACCGGCTTGTCGCTGGTGGAACGCATGATTGCCTGCAGTTTATTTTCATTTGTCCGATTGTTCTCATCAATGAGTTCAACCAGGGTAGTATTGAGAATGGCGAATTTCTCGAGTACGGCACTGCTGACGTTAAGCGCCAGGAGTGCGGTAAGCACGAGATACATCATGCCAATCATCTTCTGCCTCGGGGTTTCCTTGCCACCTGCCATAGTATTTCAGTTTATGTATTTAACCCTTAAACCGTACAGAATTACTTGGTAGAACCTTTCATTGCAGTAAGCATGCTGCCATAGACATTGTTTAAGGCAGTCAGGTTATCCGTCAATTTGCCGAGCTCAGAGGTGAACTTGCTGGTGTTGGTTCCTACAGAGGACAGACCTTGCATGGCGCCCGTCAGGCTCTCGTAGAACTTGTTCATGTTCTTAACATGAGAATCTGCGTCCTTCAGTTCCATTTCATAGATGGTATTAAGGGCTGCAAGATTCTTGGTAACCTTTTGAACTTGTGCGTGGTATTCACCCGTGTCCTTAGAGGCATCGGCCATGGCAGAAACGGCTTTCATGGCAGTTCCGTATGATTTGTTCATTTCCGACAGCGAGGCGGATGCTGCCTGAACGTTCTTTGCATAATCGTTGGTGGCGACCGCCGCATTGGACAGGTTGTTCATTTGGTTCGCCGAAGTGGCCAGGTTAGTGAGGCCTTTGCCAAGTGTATCCAGAAGGTTCTGGTCAACTTTGGCAGTCTTCAGCATTTCATCAATTTTCAGCAAAGGAGATTCTCCACCCGTCGGGCGATTGCTAATACGGGTGGCCGTCTGGGTAGCCGGCCCTTCGAAATCCTCAGAAAGTTCAGGGTAAACCTTAGACCAATCCGGCTCGGCGTGCTTCGGCTCAAATGCACTCAAGAAGAAGATAACGGCCTCCGTTGAAAGACCGATCATCAGCATTTGGTTAGCTCCCGGTAAGTGCAAAATCTTGAAAAGTGCCCCTACGATTACCACCGCAGCACCAATACCATATACTTTCGGCATGATGGTCTCGTAAAGCAACTGCATGAATCCGCCTTTTTTCTTTGCCATGATTATTTAGAGTTTAAGGTTTAAGGTTCCTTCTGATTAGTGATTTCTTAAAGATACTAGGTGTTTTTGCATTATTAAAATTCCTTTCCAGACGAACGACCCAGGTGAGTCATCGCGCAACGGAATCCAATATAGGCCCGGGAAGAATCCTTGAATTCGTAGGTCCTGGTGCCGGTCTCCAGGTAGTAGGCCACATCTTTCCATGATCCGCCACGAACAACCTTCTTGGGGGGCACTTTGGCATTAAACTTCTTATTCTCAGGGTCCGTACGGGGGTCAATGTATTGAGGATTCAGGTCCCAAACGGTCGGAACGGATGCTGGGTTGAAGTCATCCAGGCACCATTCTGACACGTTGCCCGATGTGTCAAAAAGCCCATAATCGTTAGGGAAATAGGACTGGATTGGAGAGGTGTAGGCAAAACCATCGTCGAAGAAGTTGCCACGTCCGGGTTTGAAGTTGGCCAGCATACAGCCTTTTGAGTTCCGGATATAGGGGTTACCCCAGGGGTACTTGGCCATATCCCGACCGCCGCGAGCGGCATATTCCCATTCTGCTTCAGAAGGGAGGCGGAATTCCGGCATAGGGAATTCTCCAACGGTCTTACGAAAATCATTGAGGTAAGCCGTTCTCCATTTTCCGAAGAAGACAGCGGCATCCCAATTGATCCCTACAACCGGGTAAATGTCATAGCCCGGGTGCCAATAGTAATAGTCCTGAATGGGATCACCCATGTGGTGAGAAAAGTCGCGAACCCACACCGTGGTGTCCGGGTAGTACTTCTGACGAAACTCCTCAGCGCTAACAGCAGGGAATCCCTCGATGGTACCATTATCAACGAGGAAGAAGTTTGTAAACTGCCTGTATTCGTTATTGGTGATCTCCGTGTCGTCCATAAAGAAAGGACCGATCGTCACCTGTTTGTTAAAGTTGATCTGTGTGGATGCCGGATCTTCATCGGCCTGACCCATATGGAATGTTCCTGCCGGAATGGGCACCATGCCGTAAGGGATTGTCATCACCCAGCCTTCGCGGTTGGGCACGCCAACCAATTCGCCCTGCGAATCCCCGCCTTTGCCTCCCTTGCCACCTATTCCCAAAAGTCCGCAGCCGGCCAGCGTAATGGTCAGGGCGGCCAATGATACATAGCCAAGACTTTTCGATTTCACGCGTACATCCATGTTTGAGTAGTTAAGTCTTCGTTAGGTTGACTTCAGTCCAACGAATGGACCATAAATTTATTTCATTAGCCTGTTTTGCCAAAAATAGAGTTCCGAAATTCAGCAAAATCTTCAAAAAACCCAAAAAAGTTGGCATTTAGTACCGAAAACGTGGCGTTCGGATAACCTTTTTGCGACTCATCGAGACGGGGATATTGTAGGAAATCAGGATTTCATGGGAGGTGGCCTCTTTGGCCTCCTGGTCGTTGAGGACATAGTCCAGCGAGTAACCAACGCTCAAAGCCTTGTCTTCCAGGAAACTGTATCCCAAGAGCAGGCTTAGGGCATCCGACTGGCGGAATGACAGCCCGCCCCACATGGTATTCTTCAGGTAGATGAGGGCTCCCAGGTCAAATGACGTCTTTACCAGATCGCTTTTCAGGAATCCGACGAACTGGAAACGAACATCGAAGTTGAGATCATAGTAATAGGCCCCTGTAACGTACAGGTGACGCTTCAACTGGTTGTCCTGAGAGAGCCCAAAATCATAGGAAGGCTGCGTAAGGTGGTTAACGCCGGCACCGAAATAGTACTTCTCTTTTCGCCACAACACACCGATGGCAAAGTCGGGACGAAATTGGGTTTCCGTTCCCTTGCGAGCCAACAAGGGGTCATTCGGATCGATCGCCCGAAACTTTGAAAAGTCTACCGTTTGAATGACAGATCCAGCGCGAACACCTACACTGAGACGGCCGTTCCGCACCGGAAAATAGTAAGCTCCGGAAGCCTGTATTTCATAGTTGGTTACGGCGCCCAGGTTATCATGAACGAGGTATCCACCGAGTCCTGACCGGGCACCGAAGGGCGTGTTCATACTGATGAGCTGGGTGGTTGGTGCGCCGCCGTCTCCATAGGTCGGGGAGTATCCAACCCATTGTGATCGGTGTACAAAATTCATCTTCATCATCCCCTCCGTTCCCGCAAAAGCGGGGTTGAAGTAGAAGTTGTTGAACATGTAATGCGTGAACTGGGGATCCTGCTGGGCCGATCCCGGCAATGAGGCCAATAGCAGGAGGACGACAAAAAATCTCTTCACCCGACACTTCATTGGGACCAAATATAATTCAATATCCGTGGCGCCTTGGTTGAAATCCAAGGAATTAACGCTGAAACACGGTCGGTGTTATTTGGGCTGGTTGGCCTTCTTTATATAGAGCTCAAGCGCTCCCGTCATTGACGGGGCATTCGGCAGAGGCGCCTCAATATCAAGCACAAGACCCGCGTCTCGAACGGCCTTTGCCGTTGCCGGGCCGAAGGCGGCAATGCGGGTATTATTCTGCTTGAAATCCGGGAAGTTGGTGTACAAGGAATGAATTCCGGAGGGGCTGAAGAATGCCAGAATATCGTAGAACACTTCTTTGAGATCAGAAAGATTGGCGGCTACGGTATGGTGCGTGATGGCCTCACAGAATTGGAAGTTGTTCTCTCGAAGAAAATCCGGGATATCATTTTTGCGAATATCCGAGCAAGAAAAGAGGAACTTCTCATTCTTGTGCTTCTTGATAATCTCGAGAAGATCCTGTGTGTCCTTAAGGCCGGTGAATATTTTGCGCTTCCGTATCACAATATATTTCTGCAGGTAGTTTGAGGTTTGCTCCGAAATGCAGAAATATTTCATTTCGGGCGGCATCTCAATTTTCAATTCCCGGCAGAGGGTGAAGAAATGATCCACCGCGTTGCGGCTCGTGAAAATCACCGCAGTATAATGGAGGATATCGATTTTTTGCTTCCGGAATTCTTTGACCGGAACCGGCTCCACCTGAATAAACGGGCGAAAATCAACTTTCACTGAATACTTTTCAGCGATTTTATAATAAGGGGAGGCGGGGTCGGAGGGAGCTTCCTGTGTGACCAGAATGCTTTTCACTTTGCGCATCCTGTCAAGAACAAGGGTATCAGTCATATCAGCACCGGTCGGGTTCGCAGTTCAAAAGAAGATCTTGAATAGGATCACCAGCGGAATAAATTCCGAGATGCAAAGGTAGGAAAATAAATGAAACAAGGAGAAACGCAGTCTGCCCAATAGTTTTAAAAACACCACCATGGAACCGACGGTCAACAATAGGAGCCCCAGTGCAATGAGCCGTTCATACCATTCCGGGGAATCGACACGGAAGATAAAAAACAACAGGCCTATAGCCGCCAGGGCAACTGACGTAAATAGTACAAATCGGAGAAAATTGAAGAACTGAAAACTGACCGTTTCCCGGAAATCAAAGAGCGTGGAAAAAAGCAGAACAATGATGAGTTTGCCTGCCAACAGCAATAGAATAAATAAAGAAAGCTTGATCCAAATCCATATTGTCGACGATAGGGATGTGAATTGAATCGCACCGGACGGCACGAGATAGGGACCGGAAGAATAAAGTATCGCTGACAAGAGAAAGCCCATCAGGAGGGCACTAAACAGGTAAAAGAGGAGGTTTTCACTGGATGTTATCCGTGACGCCAACTGCGTTTCGTTTCTTTCTGTGGCTGAAAAAACTTTTGAAAATGAAAAATAATCGAGTGTGAGCTGCGGGTTGTTGCGAAACAGGATGACCAGAAAAAAAACAAGAATCATGGAAATCACAATGGCAAAGTCTCGAAAAAAGGTTGGCGGCCTGGCTGTCATTGACGGATTACCAATTGCGTAGTCCGCCGCCGTAGAGATAATGTGCGTTTTCAGTGACTCCAAACTGCCCGGTGAATGCACCGCGACATAAAGCTGATCTCCAAATCCCCTGCGCAGTTGATCCAGGTCAAACGATGCGGAATCCTGAACCTCGGCGATCAATTGACTGTTGATAAACACGTGTGCCTTCCTGGCTGAGCGGATCAGGAGGTAATGCCCCCCGAATTTTCTGGCGTCCACGGGAAAATAAATGACCGACGCATTGACCAGTTCGTTGGGCAAAACAGATCGGTATCCAGAGCGATCATGGATCTTCCAATCCGCGCTAAGGTCCTGAATGGTAACACCCCCGGATAGGGCCAGCAACAGGATGTGGATCAACATTCCGCAAAAGTATTCGAATCCTGCCCGATTAAAGAAACAATTCGCAAATTCACGCATGCCCGGCATCTACTTCCATATACCGTTCTGCAAGCAGGCCTGCCACTACTGCGACTTTCACTTCTCTACCGATAGGCGCGGACACGAGGAAATGGTGACTGCTATGGTGCATGAATTGGAATTACAGCAGTCATTTTTGTCGGGCCCGGTTGAGACGGTCTATTTTGGCGGAGGCACCCCATCTATTCTCACGTCAGACCAGTTGGGTAAGGTGATTCAGACCGCCCGATCCAGATTCGATATTCTTCCTGACGCTGAGATCACTCTCGAAGCCAACCCGGATGACCTCAGTCGGAATAAACTCCAAGAGTTAAGGCACCTGGGGGTAAATCGGCTCAGCATCGGAATTCAGTCATTTCGAAATGAGGTGCTTGCCTTCCTCCACCGCGCACATAATGCTGAGTCAGCCATAAGATGTTTGGATGAAAGCCGTGAAGCGGGATTTTCAAACATCAGCTTGGATCTCATCTACGGAATCCCGGGGCTGGGGCTGAGCGAATGGGAAGCTACTCTTCAAGAAGCACTCAGGTTTCAACCAGCACACCTGTCCATGTATGCCCTTACCATTGAGGAGAGAACGGTTTTTGGCAATTGGGCCAAACGGAGGAAACTGATCCCGACAGAAGAGGAAACCGTAGCCCGGCAATTTGAACTGATGCAGGATGTGTTGGAAGGTGCGGGTTACGACCACTATGAGATCTCCAACTTCTGTCTGCCCTGCCGGCATTCCCGCCACAACAGCAGTTACTGGCTGCAGCAAGGCTATCTAGGCATTGGTCCCAGCGCGCATTCCTATGATGGGGCCCGACGTTACTCCAACATTTCGAACAATGCGCGATATGTGAAAGCCATTGGCCAGGACCAAATACCCGCTGAGACGGAATTGCTTTCGCAGGAGAATAAAATCAATGAATACATATTGACGCGCCTTCGTACCCGCTGGGGGTGTGACCTTGATTGGCTCCGACGCGAACTTCAGGACGACTTGTTAATGCGTCACGGCGAACGTATCGCTAAGTACATGGACATGGGTTTATTAACCATTCAAGACAATGTCCTGCAATTGTCGCGTAAGGGCAGGCTGTTGGCCGACCAGATTACAGAAGACCTCTTATATCTCGCTTGACGCCAGCCACAAAAATTTGCGACATTTAGGCTAATGACTTCCGAAGAAAAAAGAGTTTACCTGCTGTTAAAGGCCGTGATCTTTCACTACCACGGCCTCGATGAGCAGGAAAAAATTGACCTTGATGCCGCAGCGGCCCGACTGGAGGCTCCGGAAGAATTGAAGTGGGCGATTGAATTTATAGAAAAGGATCATGTCACCTCCTTTGAGCGGGCTCGCGCTTTTCTCAATGACATTATCGGCGATTATCCGCGTGATAAACGGGTTGGGTTGATCCACATGGTGTGGGAATCCAACAACCTGAAAGGTTACGTTACCGAAATGGAAGCTACGGCCATGATCCGGCTGGCCCGCGATTGGAATGTTGAACAGGAACTGGTGGACCTGGTACTGAAGTAGCCTGCGTTACAGGCTCATCATGTCCTTAAACTTCGCGGCCTGGCGACGACTTACCTCCACTTTGTCTCCTCCCCGCAGTTTCACCATAAGACCACCGTTAAACCACGGCTCAATACCCTCGACCCAGCTCAAATTGATAATGTGCTTGCGGCTCGCCCGAAAGAATGCACGTTCATCCAATTTCTCATCCAGCGCGTTGAGCGATTTGTGTATCATCGGGCGGTTAGTATCGAAATACACCTTGATGTAGTTCCCATCGGATTCAAAGAGGCGGATATTGGCTAAACTCACAAACCAGCAACGTTCGCCGTCTTTGACAAACACCTGGTCTTCCAATCCCAGCTTTTGGTCGCGGGGACGGCCAGACCGGATTCGTTCCTTTTCCTGGATCTTGTGTACGGCCTCAGCAAGGCGCTCAGCCGTAATTGGCTTCAGGAGGTAATCCAGGGCATTGATCTCAAATGCTTTGAGGGCAAATTCGTCGTAGGCAGTTGTGAAGACCACCAGCGGCACGGTATCCAGGGATTCCAGCAACTGGAACCCGGTCCGCCCGGGCATCTGGATATCAAGGAACAAGACATCCGGATTGAGTTCATTGATCATCTGTTCAGCCTCATCCGCATTCTGGGCCTCGCCCGCCACCTCAATGGTTGGATGTTCTTCCAGCAGTTTGATCAACTCCTTGCGAGCTAAGCGCTCATCATCTATTATCAGTGCTTTCATATGTATTCGGCTCAGCGCAAATGGGGTATCTCTATCTCCGTAAGCACAAAACTATCGCTTTCGGGAAGAATTCGGAAAGAGGCATCATTGCCATAGATCAACTTCAGCCGCTGACGGGTATTTTCGAGCCCAAGCCCGCCCATTGAACTGGAACCGTTAACGTAGTGGCCGCTATTCCGGATACGTATCGTCAGCCGATCGTTGCTGACCCGGGTGGTCATCTCTATGGTTCCGCCGGCGGTGAGTTTGGCAATCCCGTGTTTGATGCCGTTTTCCACCAAGGTTTGAACCATAAGCGGAGGTACCAGGAAGTCTTTGGACTCCGGGTCGATGTCGAAGCGCGTAGTCAATCGCTCTTCAAACCGGATGGTTTCCAGACCAAGGTAATCCTTGACTATCCTCAATTCGTCATCAAACTTGGTAAGGCCTCGTTTGCCGGTCTGTAACGAATTCCGAAGGATGTTGGCCAGCATATTGATGGCCTCCTTTGACTTGTCGGGGTTCTCATCAACCAGAGCGCGAATGCCGTTGAGGGCATTGAAGATAAAATGGGGATTCAGTTGTGCTTTGAGGTTGTTCAATTCAATTTCCTTCGCAGAAGCCTCCAGTTTCAGGGACGTATTATATCGCTCAAAGTAATTGTAGACGAAATAGAGCACAGACCAAATAAAGAAGATGACCGCATAGACCGTTGTCAATCCAACGATATTCCCGGGATCTGAAGCAATCTCCCAACTGTATAGCCCCAATGGGACGGAGATGGGCATCCGCAGGACATACATCACCAACCCGAGCACAAACACGCTTCCGATGATGCGGGGGATTAGTACAGCCATGTCGGCGTTGAGCCATTTCCACTGAATGATCAGGCCGCGGAAGATATGCGTCAACAAGAGTCCAAAAATCGCTTCATAGGTGAGGAAGATCGCCCGTTGCGAACTGATTCCCGGATTGTCGGATGCGATAGCGCTAAAGAATATCTGAATAAACGCATAGAGAGTCCAGCCGCCAATCTGAAGGGTCCAGTACAGTCGTGGTTTATTCAGTCTGCTTACCATACGAAGGACAAAGGTAGAACATCACAGGCCTCGACGTTCAGAAATGCGGACGGACGGTTGACTGCTCAGCCCTGCTGCAGTTCAGTCTTGAGGAAGCGGCCAGTATGGCTTGCCGGGTTTTTTGAGACCTCCTGGGGAGTCCCGGAAGCGACAATGCGGCCTCCCTTCTGTCCACCTTCAGGCCCAAGATCAATCACGTGATCGGCCGATTTAATAACGTCCATATTATGCTCAATCACCAACACCGTATTGCCCTTGTCCACCAGTTTCTGGAGCACTTCGAGAAGGTGGGCAATATCCTGAAAATGAAGACCTGTAGTCGGCTCGTCAAGAATATAGAGCGTTTTACCTGTATCGCGTTTTGACAATTCGGTGGCCAGCTTGACCCGCTGCGCTTCTCCGCCGGAAAGCGTTGTGGCATGTTGTCCAAGGGAGATATATCCCAGTCCAACTTCATGGAGTGTTTCGATTTTGCGAAGTATCCGCGGCTGATTCTCAAAGAAGATTACTGCTTCCTCCACGGTCATGTCGAGGACGTCGGAAATAGACTTTCCTTTAAACCTTACTTCCAGGGTTTCGCGATTGTATCGCTTTCCTTTGCAAGTCTCACAATGCACATATACATCGGGGAGAAATTCCATTTCAATTAAACGCAGACCTGCGCCTTCACAGGTTTCACACCTCCCGCCTTTCACGTTGAAGGAAAACCGACCGGGTTTATATCCCCGAATTTTTGCTTCCGGCATTTGTGCGAACAGGTCGCGGATATCGGTGAACACACCGGTGTACGTAGCCGGATTTGACCTTGGCGTCCGGCCGATTGGCGATTGATCCACTTCGATGACTTTATCGATATGATCAATCCCTTTGATGCTTTTGAATGGCAACGGCTCCGTCCTGGACTTATAGATGTGCTTGTTGAGAATCGGGAACAGCGTTTCGTGAATCAGTGTCGACTTGCCGCTTCCGGAAACACCCGTGATGCAAACAAATTTTCCGAGCGGCAGCGTCAAGTCAACTTTCTTCAGGTTGTTCCCGGAGGCTTGTGTCAGCGTCAATTCAAGTCCGTTGCCTTCTCTTTTTTCTTTTCGAAAGGGAATTCTCCGTTCCCCATTGAGGTATCCCGCTGTTACACTATTATTCTTGACAAATTGGTCCGGCGTTCCGGCGGCTACTACTTTCCCACCGTGCCGTCCCGCGCCGGGTCCAATATCAACGATGTAGTCCGACTCCAACATCATTTCCTTGTCGTGCTCCACAACCACCACTGAATTACCCACGTCGCGAAGATTCTTCAGGGCATTGATCAACTTAGCGTTGTCTCGTGCGTGGAGACCGATGCTGGGCTCGTCAAGGATGTATAACACGCCGACCAATTGCGTCCCGATCTGAGTTGCCAGTCGTATGCGCTGGGCTTCTCCCCCACTCAGCGTTCGTAACGGGCGGTTCAGGTCCAGGTAATCCAGTCCGACATCGACGAGGAAATTGATACGCTTGCGAATTTCCTTTAGTACTTCCGTCGCTATGGTTCGCTGCTTGTCTGATAATCTATCCTCCAGCCGCTCAAACCAGGTTTTAAGCTGGAGAACATCCATCATGGATAGCTCGGCGATATTCTTTCCGTCAATCTTGAAATGAAGGGATTCTTTCTTGAGCCGGGCACCCAGACACTCCGGGCATACCTTGGTGGTCATGAAATCCTCCATCCAGCTTTTCGCCCATTCGGATGCGTCTTCCCTCATTTTCTCGAGGAAACTGATGATTCCTTCAAACTTCGTATTCCATTCTGTGCCCGGGTACTTGACCGAAGGCACGGACACGGGAACGTCATCGCCATAGAGCAGAATCTTGATGACATCGCGCGGAATGTCTTTGATGGGCGTCGACAGCGACAATTTATGGCGCTTCAGAATTGCATCTACCTTTTTAAATATCCAAATGTCCCTGTATTCGCCGAGCGGCAGAATGCCTCCCCGGAGAATGCTGAGTTTTTTGTCGGGGATGACGGACTCTTCCGTGATTTCCTCGATCACGCCCAGACCGTTGCACGTAGGGCATGCGCCATACGGGCTGTTGAAGGAGAACAAGTTCGGCGCGGGTTCGTCATACGATAGCCCTGTGGTGGGGTCCATCAGGTACTTGGAAAAATGGTGGACCTTCCCACTTTCCTCCAGCAGCATCATCACGCCCTTCCCTTCCTTCAGGGATCTCGCAACAGATTGTGAAATGCGGTAGCGATCTTTTTCATCGGCCACAATCCGATCAATCACCATTTCGATATCGTGAATCTTGTATCGATCCAGCTGCATTTTTGCGGTGATCTCCTTCAGTTCACCGTCTATTCTCACCTTGGTGAAACCGCTCTTCCTTATTTGAACGAACAGTTCGCGGTAGTGTCCCTTGCGCCCACGGACCACCGGAGCCAGCAGGGTAAGTTTCTTCATTCGAAAATGCTGGAATATGCCGTCCAGAATCTGCTCTTCGCTTTGACGAATCATCTTCTTGCCGCTGAGGTAAGAGAAGGCATCACCTGCACGTGCGAAGAGCAGTCGCATGAAGTCATAAATTTCAGTAACCGTACCCACCGTGGACCGTGGGTTTCGCGATGTCGTCTTCTGTTCAATTGAAATCACCGGGCTCAGCCCGTTGATTTTGTCAACGTCCGGACGTTCCAGGTTTCCAATAAAACTTCGGGCATAGGCCGAGAAGCTCTCCATGTATCGTCGTTGGCCTTCGGCATAAATGGTATCAAACGCAAGCGAGGATTTGCCGCTGCCGCTGATGCCGGTGACAACGACGAGCTTATTGCGCGGAATAGAAACTGAAATATCCTTCAGGTTGTGCTCCCGGGCCCCGATCACCTCGATTTCAGTGAAGCCGGTCAAGTCCGGTTTATCCATTTGTTGACGTGATCCCTTCATGCAACGTACGCGGTCAGACAGAAAGGAATGGACCGCCCTTTTTCAGCGTGACAAGACTAGCAAAAACCAAAGAAAAAAATCAGGATTTAACGAGGAACTGTTCGAGGTCTTTCAGGTTGAGCTGGCCCTCATAGAAGGACTTACCAAAAATCACGGCAAATACTCCCATTTCATTCAGGCGCTTGATGTCGTCCGTATTCCGTACACCTCCGCTGGCGAGTACCTTCAAATCGGGAAATCTATTCAGGATGTCCTGATAAAAATTGAAATCCGGTCCCTCCATTGTCCCATCCCGGGAGATATCCGTACACTTAGCATACTTAAGACCTCGCTCGTAGAAGAACTGAAGGTGGTCGTACAGGTTAAGTTCAGACTTCTTTAGCCATCCACGAAAAGCAACTTGCTTTGATTTTACATCCGTGATGTCGGCACTGAGTGTAATTTTCTCCCTTCCAAATGAGACGATCCAAGAGGCGAACAATTCAGGATTCGTGACTGCAATGCTGGAGGCGGTGATGTAATCTGCGCCATGCTCGTAGGCACTGGATATGTCCCCATCCGTACTAATTCCGCCCGTGAAGTCAATTTTGAGATCGGTGTGGTTCGCGATCAACTCAACCACGTGAAAATTCTTTGGACTGCCCTTTTCAGCGCCATCCAGGTCTACCAGGTGAATAACTTCAATGCCGTGTGACTCGAAGCGTTTGGAAAGATCGAGGGGATTTTCGTCATATGCCTTTTCGCTGGCCGGATCGCCCTTGCGCATCTTGACCACTTTCCCCTTCCGTATGGCGATGGATGGAATAATCTGAATCATTGACCCAATCTACTTCATTTTTCCCTTGTGGCTCAACCTTTGAACCTAAAAATCAACGGAAACGATTCCTGACCTCCTGCGGATTTCTAATTTTATGAAATGATACGGATGGTAATCCTTCTTGCCGGGCTGATGGGCGCAACCGTTGCATCCGGACAGGCCAAAATCCGCAAACTGCCGGGAAACCTTAATCACCCTGCCATTAACAATTATGCGCCATACATCAGCCTGGATGGGAATTCCCTGGTATACCTGTCCGATCTGGGCGAAGACCATGCGCTTGCCCTCACCTACTCCGTCCGCCAGGGCGTCAATTGGAAGGACCCATTCGTAATGCCCAGGAATATCGGGCACAAACTGAATTTCATGCGGGGATTTGGGCTCAGTCCTGACGGAAGGACCCTGTACCTGTCGAATATGAAGTCCAACGGCATGGGGGGGTTCGACATTTACGCCAGTCAGCTGAAAGGAACCCAATGGGATGAGCCCGTCAACATGCTCCTTCCCGTTAATTCAAAAGAAAATGAGGCCTGTCCCTCGCTTTCGTTGGACGGAACAGCATTCTACTATATGCGCTGCGACAAAATGGATATCAACAGCGCCTCGGGTTGCCGGATACTCGTGATGAAGAAGAAGCCAAATGGACAATGGGATGCCCCCGTCGAACTTCCCGCGTATATCAACACCGGCAATTCTCAGGCTCCACGCATCATGAGTGATGGCGAAATGCTGATATTCTCGTCAGACCGCATTCAACCAAACCGTGGTGGAATGGATTTGTACTTCACCAGGTTGGTGGATGGCCAATGGTCACGGCCTGAACCGCTGGACTTTGCAAATACTGCCAGTGACGACTGCTTCATCAGCTCAACCTCATCCGGTATGTACTTATTGAAGGACGTCCCCGGTCAACGCAGCAATGAATTGGTGGAGTTTCTGTTCCCGCCGGAAATCCGCCCGAAGGGTACTCTCAAGGTCGAGGGTTCAGTGACCGGTGTTCCCGACCCATCGCTTACTTACATCACCGTATATCGTCTTCCGGAAAAGACCAAGGCGATTACTTTGCAGCCCTCCAAGGACGGCACTTTTCAAGTCTACATGAACTATGGCCGTCACTATCAACTTGCCATAGAGCCAGCTGACGGACACTACACATTTTCTTCAAAGGGGTATGACTTGCGGGGCGAGAGTAATTCCATGGTGGATCGATTTGAAGTCCACCTGGAGCCCGTGAAGCCCGGGTTGGTTTTTGACCTCACTGATGTTGAATTTGAATCAGGATCATCCATACTAATGCCTTCGGCTGCCCTTGAATTGAGTCGCATCTCGCGGATGATCGAGGGCAATCCTGATCGGTCGTTTAGCATTGAAGTTACCCTGTTCGGCTTTCAGCAGGACAGTATTCGGTCAAACCCGGATTTGACGGAGGTGGCTTATGACACCACGCGCATACCCATAGTGTATCAAGTTGATTCCGCAACAACGGCAACCCGGGATTCTATTGTCGTGCGGTCACGGTTTCACAACGATCGTACGCTGCAGCAGGCGAAGGCCATCGCTGCCCAGCTTATCAAGGACGGAACGAATCCAGGAAGGCTGGCCAGTTCGGGGAAGGCCCTTGCTGAGGCCATTCCCGAAAAGAGAAGAACCAGCATTCAGGTTATTGCACACTAGGGTTCATTGGAACCGCCACCACGGTGCGATCCCACATCAGCACGAGTTCAAGTGCATCAGCGGTCTTTTCGATCGTTATGGTAAACTGTTCAATTTCCTTTGGGGAGCTCATCACGGGAACTTCAACCACCACCTCAGTGCCTTGCGGATCCCTCGCGGCCTGACCATCCTTCATCACGTCGATGCCCCAGGCGGGGATGGTTGTGTTGAAGATTACTTGCCACTGGCTCTCATTGGGGACTGTCCACAGCGAGTATCGTCCAGCTGGAAGCGTCCTGCCATCCAAGTTTAAGTCCTTGTTGGTTTCAAAGACCGTTGCCTCATTGGCGCCAGTCCTCCACGTCTTGCCATAGGGCACCAATCCACCAAAGATGGTTCGCCCCTTCTTGAAGGGCCGGTTGTACGAAATGGTGATCCGCAGGTCGCCATCCTGAAATACAACACTGTTTTCCGGGCTGTAGGACTTTGTATTATACCACCAGAATATGGCCCCGGCCACCAGCAAAACAACTACGAGACCGAGGAGAAGGGCTGTTCGTTTCATGGAGTTATGTGCAGAAACTGGAACCGAGGGGGTTTTGTTTGCACGAATTACGAAAAGAGCCGTTATTTGGTGCAAATAATATCTTACATATGGCAGTCTTCGGCGTAGTGATCGCTCTTTTTATCCTGGCCATTGTCTCGGTTTGGATATTCCCCAACAAGACGGTCAGCAACAACGAGCATGATATTAAGCATTGACCTGTCAAGGTCATGAATGTATGCGTTTTCTGTGGTTCCAGCACGGGAACTGACAGCGTGTACGCTGAGGCAGCCCGCGAAACGGGCCGGCTGCTTGCTTCTGGTGGACATACTTTGGTTTATGGCGGCGGGAATATCGGCCTGATGGGCATCCTGGCCGATACCATGCTGGAAAGGGGCGGTCGGGTGGTTGGGATTATTCCTGATTTCCTGATGAATCGGGAAGTGGGTCATCGGGGGCTTTCGGAATTGATTGTGGTGCAGTCGATGCACGAGCGAAAAAAACGAATGGCCGATCTCGCCGACACATTTATAGCGCTGCCGGGCGGTTGGGGAACACTGGATGAACTGGCCGAGATTCTTACCTGGCGACAGCTTGGGCTCATCGATCAACCCATCGGTCTCCTGAACGTTTCTCAATTCTTTACCCCCCTGGTGGATCAAATGAATCGGATGGCCGAAAAGGGCTTTCTGCACCCGGCCAACCTCCGTTACCTCGTCATTGAAGAATCTTCTTCAAAATTGCTCACCGCACTGGGGGTAGTTCCCGTTTAAGGAATTTACCCGTATAGTTTTTTTCAATAGTTTTAGCCTGTGCCCTCGCGCCGTATGTTCCTTCAACGGTTCACCATTCTCTTTCTCCTGCTTCTTCCAACATCTGGTCTGGCACAACTGGGCTTTCACTTAAAGCCGGGCCAGCATCGAGTTCAGTTTCCTATTGAAGTAGTCAACAACCTGGTCATTGTTCCGGTTGTGATCAATGGCCAACTCCCCCTGAAGTTCATCCTTGATACCGGTGTGCGGACCACAATTCTTACGGAGAAGGCGTTCAGTGATATTTTGAACCTGACCTACTCCAGGAGATTTACCGTTGCGGGACCGGGCGGTGAGAAACTCGTGGAGGCCTATGTTACCAACGATGTTATGCTGGACATGCCGGGCATTCACGGTCAGGGCCACGCTATGCTGGTGCTGGAAGAAGACTACCTCGAATTGAGAAACTACCTGGGAACCGATGTCCAGGGTATTTTAGGCTATGAGGTTTTCAGTCGCTTCGTAGTTGAAATTGACTATGAAGGCCGCCACTTGACCATCACGTCTCCTGAATTCTATAAACCCAGGAAGAAATACGAACAGTTTGACATCCGGATCGAAGACACCAAACCGTACATTCAGGTCCCCATTTCCCTCCAAAACGGCAAGACGGTCAATGCAAAACTCCTTGTGGATACAGGGGCAAGTCACGGCCTGATGCTCGAGCCTCTTTCCGATCCGGCAATTGAGGTCCCGGAGAAGCACATTACCAGCCTGATTGGCCGGGGTCTTGCCGGTGAAATCAATGGAAAAATCGCCCGGATAAATTCCATCGAATTCGGAAAGTACAAGTTGGAGCAGGTGGTCGCCAATTTCCCGGATGCGGATGACTATGGGTTTCCTGACTCGGTGGAAACCGCGACGGTTTATCGAAACGGTGCCATTGGTGGAGAATTGCTGCGAAGGTTCACGGTGGTATTCAATTTTCCGATGGGCAAAATGTACCTGAAGAGAAATCCCTCCTTCTCGCGGCCATTCAATTATAATCTCAGTGGGATAACATTTAAAGCGAAGGGTATCCGGCTTCGCAATTTTGTAATTGCCGACATCCGAAAAGGTTCCAGCAGCGACTTGGCCGGTCTCCAGGTCGGCGATGAGTTGCTTTCCATAAACGGAATCCCCGTTTCCGAATTCAATCTCAACATGCTCAACACCGCTTTTGATCTCCATCCCGGCAAAAAGTTGAAATTGGAGTTACTTCGGAATGGCACCGTCATCCGGAAAAAACTGGTATTGATCAGCCAGATTTAGGCAGCGGGGCAATTTTCTACCTTGCGCCATGGCGGAGCAGGTCGTAATCATTGGGGGTGGGCTGGCAGGCTTGATTACATCGCTGCATCTTCGTCAACACGGAATATCCTGTACTATCATTGAACGAAATCACTACCCTTTCCACCGGGTTTGCGGGGAGTACGTGTCCAATGAAGTTGTTGATTACTTGAAAAACCTGGGGGCGTTCCCGGAAATTCTGGGGCCCTCACAGATCCGAATATTCCACCTTACTTCGGTAACGGGAAGGTCAGCGACGTTACCGCTTGACCTGGGCGGATTTGGCATTAGCCGGTATGCTTTTGATCACCATCTGTTTCGCCTTGCTCAACAACGCGGCGTTCGTTTTCAACTGGATACAGAGGCAACCCATGTGCACCTGGACAACGATCACTTTGTTGTAGAAACTGACCATGGCTCGCTGGAGGCCGAAGCCGTGGTCGGCTCCTTTGGAAAAAGGTCACGACTTGACAAAACGTTGAATCGCCAATTCATCACACGCCGTTCTCCATACGTCGGAGTGAAATATCACATTCGGCTCCCCAACTTCCCCACTGACGTGATCGCCCTGCACAACTTCTCTTTGGGATATTGCGGAGTCTCGGCGGTGGAGAACGAAACCGTAAACTTGTGTTACCTCACGCATCGCGACAATATTCGGAATTTTGGAAAGCTCCAGTCCATGGAAGAAGCGGTGCTTTGCAAGAACCCCGCACTGGCAGAAATATTCCGACAAGCCACCTTCCTCTTCAAGAGTCCGGAAACCATCAATGAAATTTCTTTCGAATCCAAATCACCGGTCGAGGATCACATCCTCATGTGCGGTGACTCTGCCGGGATGATCTCTCCACTGTGTGGCAACGGGATGGCCATGGCCATTCACTCGGCCAAAACGCTCACCGAGCACCTTGTTCGGTTCTTCAACAGTGACTGCACAAGAAAAGAACTGGAGGAGAATTACGCTGCCGCCTGGAAAAAGGAGTTCGCATTTCGTTTATGGGCTGGAAGAAACATTCAGCGACTTTTTGGGAGCAATTTCGCTTCCCAGTCGGCCGTCTTCATGGCTAACCACTTGAAACCCGTCGCCTACCGTTTGATGAAAATGACGCATGGGAAACCATTCTGATCACTACTTTGTGTTTTAATTGACGTTGATTTCTATGATTTCCAGCAAGCTTAACCGCCGTGATTTTCTTCTCCGTGCCGGCACCCTGTCAGCAGGAGCCCTGACGCTCCGCCATCTCGCCGTGGCTGAGTCCACAAACCTCTTCTTCAAAATATCCCTGGCAGAATGGTCTTTCCACCGTGCCCTCGATGCCAAGCAAATGACCAACCTCGACTTTCCGGTGAAAGCGCGTCGTGACTTTGACATCGGAGGGATTGAATACGTCAATCGCTTTTTCAAGGATAAACCAAAAGACGAGGGGTATCTCCGGGAACTGAACAATCGATGCAAGGACAATGGCGTCCAGAGCCTCCTGATTATGTGTGATGACCTGGGCGACCTGGCAAACACAGACAGCGTTCAACGCACAAAGACAATCGAAAATCATTTTCCGTGGGTAGACGCGGCTCACTACCTCGGATGTCATTCCATACGTGTCAACTGCGCCGGGAAAGGGACACCGGATGAGGTGGCCTCTGCCGGCGCCGACGGATTGAGACGGCTAAGTGAATACGGAAAAAAGGCGGGCATCAATGTCATTGTCGAAAATCACGGCGGCTATTCGTCCAATGGAGAATGGCTCAGTCGCGTTATCAAATCGGTGGGAATGGATAACTGTGGTACGTTGCCCGATTTCGGAAATTTTGATCAAGGGAATAACAATTGGTACGATCGGTACAAAGGCGTGCAGGAAATGATGCCCTTCGCCAAAGCGGTAAGCGCCAAATCGCACAATTTTGACGGACAAGGCAACTGTGTGGAAACCGACTATGCCCGAATGCTAAAAATTGTCAAAGACGCAGGGTACCGCGGTTACATCGGTATCGAATATGAGGGGGACAAACTATCGGAGGACGACGGCGTTCGTGCCACCAAACAGCTGCTGGAACGGGCAGGTGCCAGTATAAAATAACCCCTAATCAAACAGGTATCGACCGATATTCCGCGTGTCGAAGAGCAGCCAAACAAAGAAACCCGACGCACATGTTGCTGAAAGAAAGTTCAAGAGCATCGTCCGTCGGTAGTCCGCTTTAGCAGGATCGGACAAAACTTGCCAAGACCAATAAGAAAAGTATGCCATCGAAGGCGCCATCAACAGCAAGAATGCAATAGCCTGTCGCGCCTGGTAATACGTGAGGAAATAGATCGAGAATCCAAGCCCTGCAATTCCAAAGAAAACAGCGGCGAAGAAGAACGTTCCGCGAATCCCCAACAACACACTGAGCGTGCGGTCACCGTGATCGGTGTCTTCCTTATGCTGGTAGACCTGCGTCATGGGATAGTTCGCCCACAACATCAGGCTGGCTAGCGCTGCGGGAGCCAGCACGTGCCCTTGCATCAGGTTGGTCCATTCAAAGTTGTTCAGGCCCATGAAGCACATCAGGAACGTAAAACTCCCCTGGAAGAAACCGGTAATCAACCATCCGCCAAGGGGATACTTCTTCAGTCGAATGGAAGGGTGGCTATAGGCCTTGCTGGCCAGGCCGTACGCAAATACCATGATCCCAAAACCGATCGACACCTGCGTAATGCTCAGCACCAACGCCACAAGATCAAAAACCAGGGACGTCCAGTAAAGGCCTCGGGATACCGGAGGCGGGTTTTCCAGTCCGCCAATACTCCCCACATCTTTATCAAAGTAGCTGTTGTAACCGTTGCTGGCCGGATAAACAAAAACGTGCAGAATGATGAAGATCCAGGTGAGTCGGTGGAGTATCAGGTTTGGTGAAACAGCGACCGCGAACAGGAAAACAGGAAGCAGAAAGTACGAGAAAGGAATCCTCAGGTGGAGAAGGGTAGACCTTGAGAACATGTGGTCATCAAATGAATGGAAATCAAGATAGCCGTTTTCTGGCTATTATTGATGTGTGAGTTTTATTACATCCATTGGAACCGCAACGCCGCCGCATGCCCTTGCTCAATCGGCCGTAGCTGAATTCATGGTCCGCGCCATGCAGCTGGGAAATGAAGATGCCCGCAAGTTGCGGACACTGTTCCGGGCCACCGGTATTGAAACTCGATGGTCCGTTATTGATGATTACGGCAGAAAGGACAATTATCGCTTCTTTGAAGACTCCCCTGACCTTGAGCCTTTCCCGACGACACGTCGGAGACTGGAGCTTTATCGGCGCCATGCCTTCTCCTTGAGTCTGGAAGCCGCACACCGTTGCCTCGAACCTTTGGCTGGATTGCGGAAGGATTCTATCACTCACCTGGTTGTGGTGAGTTGTACCGGAATGTATGCACCGGGCCTCGACATCGACCTGGTCAAAGCCCTCGGTCTAAATTCTTCGATCGAGCGCACGTGCATTAATTTCATGGGCTGCTACGCGGCCTTTAATGCCCTCAAACTGGCGCATGCCGCCGGCAGTCATCGGGAAGATGCCAAGACACTCATCGTATGCGCTGAACTCTGCACCATTCATTTTCAAAAGGAACTTTCTGAGGACAACATCCTGGCCAATGCGCTGTTTGGCGACGGCGCTGCCGCAGTCCTCGTGGAAAATGACATGCGGCCGGGTCCTAATCTTCAATTGAGGGAGTTCCATTGTGAACTGGTCACCGAAGGCGAACACGATATGACGTGGACGGTGGGTGACCTGGGATTCGAGATGCGGCTTTCCGCTTACGTTCCGGAAATTATCCGATCGGGAATTCGAACGCTGACTCGCTCGTTGCTGCTTAAACTCGGGAGAGATTCATCGGCTATCGAATTTTACGCCGTCCACCCCGGCGGAAAAAAGATTCTCGAGGTTATCGAATCGGAACTTGGCCTATCGCGGACGCAAAACAGGCATGCTTACGAAGTGCTCCGGCAGCATGGCAACATGTCCTCGCCAACCGTTCTCTTCGTACTGAAGGAACTTTGGAATTCCTTGGGGCCTGATGACCAAGAAAAAAGAATTCTCAGTTTTGCATTTGGGCCTGGACTTACGTTGGAAAGTGCCTTGCTAACGGTTGCCATAAAATGATCCGTCCACCCGATCTGTCACAACGCTCCAATGAAGCGGAGATAATGGACGACCTGACTTGTTCAGGTCAGGTAGTAGAGCAGACCTTGCGCGAACTGGATGTCATCAATCGGTGGCTGGGCGGAAACAAGGTCACACTCGATGGATTGAAATCACTTATCCATCAAGCATCAGCGAAGGGCGTGGCGATTGTAACCATCGCCGACCTGGGCTGTGGGAGTGGTGAACTGCTGCGGCAGGCGGCTGAATTCGGTCGCAGGAATAATATTAGGCTTCAGCTCATCGGCTTTGATGCCAATCCCCATATCATTGCTTTCGCCAGAAAGCATTGCGAGAATTATCCGGAAATTGCTTTTGAGGCTGTCAATGTGCTCTCCGACGACTTCTCTGTTCGATCATTTGATGTCATCACAGGGACATTATTCTTCCATCATTTTGATGATACAACGTTATCGCTTCTTCTTGCCCGGTTAAACCGCCAGGCCCGGGTCGCCATTCTTATCAACGACATCCACCGTCACTGGTTTGCCTACCAGTCGATCCGCATGCTGACGCAACTTCTTTCAAAATCTTCCATGGTGCGGTTTGACGCCCCGCTTTCCGTTCGACGCGCTTTCACTCGTGGGGATTGGCGGCGCATCTTGTCGTCAGCCGGGATTGTTAACTATACGATCGATTGGAAATGGGCATTTCGTTGGAAAATCGTGATTCAATCTTTATCGCTCTGTTTGGCACAGTTTTGGTAATTTTATTCCAGGAAAACATCAATCAATCATGAAGAAGCTCGCCATCTATCTGCTATCCACCGTTCTGCTTTCAGCTTGTGCGTCGAATCCTTATGGCAAACGGGTTAATGAACCCTTCTCAGGCAATGCCTATGAATCCAACAATCGCTTCTTCCGAGCTTCCGGAAAGGGCGAAAGCAGCTCAGAGAACATCGCGCGCGGTAAAGCTGATATGGACGCCAAGACATTGCTGGCCGGGCAGGTCAACACAACGATGAAGCAAGTGGCAGATAACTACATGGGGCAGACTGAAAATGAGCGCGGCGCTGATGTGGCCGAGAAATTTCAGAGCCTGGCGCGCCAGGTGATGGATACCGATCTTGCCGATCTGAGAAAGATTGGTGAAAAGAAGTACTACAACGAAAAGGAAAAACGATACACGGTATTCATGGCCTACGAAATCAAGAAGAATGCCATGTTCCGTTTCATGAAGAAGCAGGCCAAGCTCGATAATTCCATCAATGAGCAGCAACAAGCCTTGATTCAGAAAATTCTCGACGAGCAGGAAAAAATGGCCGATGAGGAAGAAAAGAAATAACGCCCCTATTTGTTCTCGAGAAGTTTCTCGGCGGTCTCCGCGAGTTTCAATTGCTCGACAAAATCATCAATCTCACCATTCATGATCGCGGGCAGGTTATGTTGCGTGAATCCTATCCGGTGGTCGGTTACCCGGCTCTGAGGGTAGTTATAGGTTCTGATTTTCTCTGACCGATCCCCGCTGCGAACCTGCGACCGGCGGCTGGCGCCAATCTCCGCATTCTGACGTTCGACCTCAAGTTCATACAATTTATTGCGGAGCATCTGAAGTGCCCGTTCGCGGTTCGCATGCTGTGACCGCTCAACCTGGCAGGTGATCACAATTCCGGTGGGCTTGTGGGTCAACTGAACCTTTGTTTCAACCTTGTTCACGTTCTGTCCACCGGCGCCACTGCTTCGGGCGGTTTGATACTCCAGGTCTGCCGGGTTAATGACCACATCCACTTCTTCAGCTTCCGGCAATACCACCACGGATGCAGCACTCGTATGGACCCTGCCCTGCTGCTCAGTTTCCGGAACTCGTTGCACCCGGTGCACGCCCGATTCATATTTGAAAATGCCGAAGGCCCCCTGTCCTTCGATCAGGGTGATCACCTCCTTGTAGCCGCCAGCCGAGCCCTCGGTGACGTCCATGACGGTCATTTTCAACCCCCGTCGGTCACAGAAGCGTTGATACATCCTCCAGAGGTCGCCGGCAAAAATGGCGGCTTCATCGCCTCCCGTCCCGGCTCGGATTTCCAATATGCAGTTGCGGTCATCATTGGGGTCCTTGGGCATCAGGAGCTCCTTGATCTCTGCCTCTACTTGATCACGTTTTGGCGCCAATTCGTCCAGTTCCATTTTTGCCAACTCCCGCAATTCCGGATCTTTCTCCGCCTCAAGCACCTCCTTTGCGTGGTCCAGCCCGGCAAGAATCGATTGATAGGCTTTGTACTTGATAACTACCTTTTCCAGGTCGCGGTATTCCTTGCTGAGTTGGGTGAACTTCTTCATGTCCTTTACCACATCAGGCTGCCCCAGCAATTGGCCGACCTCCTCGAACCGATGGTTAATCTCAACTAGCTTTTCAATCATATGCTCAAAACGCGGGCAAAGTTAGAAAAATAGCGAGGAGTGTACAGTTTGGTCCTTTTGCCAGTAAATTTGGAAACTAACGGGCAGGTGATCACAAACCGGAATAACATGAAGCATCTATTAGTTTTGACTCTCTTCGCGCTGTCGGCCTGTGGTGGAAAACTGAGCCAGGAGGAACGCGAAAAATTGCGTGAGGGAATGGCTACACAGGATATCCGGAGAGTTACCGATGCTGAACTCCAGGAAGCCGCATTGGCACTGGGCTCCGCTATCCTGCGTGACATTACGAAGACAGATCCTTACCTGATTAACAAAAAGGCCATCGATTCACTGGCGGCCGCACGGGGTGTTTCTATTTACTCCCTTTCTCCCGATGAACCCTCTATGAAAGAAATCGAGAACAAACTTATCGAAGCCTATATAGCCGGCGCCAGTGCTGGAACCGCGGGTGACAATCTTCAGTCGATTGGAAATGATTCGCTGCTTTTCACGCACCCCGTTTTCCGCCTTCATCCTGATGGTTCCCAGGAATTCACCCACGCCGTCGGGATACGGATCTCAAAGCGTTCGGTCATTTTGTCGATGCCTCAACCCTGACGTGTCTTGCATCCTTAGCCTCCTCCTTCATGGCGCTCTGGCAGATCTGGATTGATACGGGTGGAACATTTACGGACTGCATCGCACAGGACCCTCAGGGACGCGTTCATCGACTGAAAGTACTCAGCAGCAGTGTAATTCGGGGGAAGGTTGTGGGGCAGCCGGATCAAAAGACGCTGGACGTTGAAATGGTTTGGCCGGTAGACACGGATATCTTCGCGGGGTTTCGACTACAACCCGCCGGGCAAGATCAAAGTGCCCTTGTCAAATCGGTTGATCTGGCAAGAAATCGAATTCACCTGCGCCAATCCATCGGCAAGATTTCCCCCGGAAACTTTGTCGAGCTTTCCTCCAACGAAGAAGTTCCTGTGCTTGCGGTGCGGTGCCTAACCGGTACTCCCCTTGGAGCTGCATTCCCCGAGATGGAGATAAAATTGGGTTCAACCCGGGGCACCAATGCCATACTTGAAAAGAAAGGTGCAAAAACTGCTTTCCTCGTCACAAAAGGCTTCAAAGATCTACTACTGATCGGTAACCAGCAACGTCCGGACCTGTTCACGGTTCGCGTTAAAAAGATTCCGCCGCTCTATGAAGCGGTCCTTGAAGTGGATGAGAGAATCGCATCAGACGGTTCCGTTATTGCTCCTTTGAGTTCGGAAAGTCTTCTGCGCCTGACCGCCCAACTTCAGAAAAGAGGCATTCAATCGGTGGCCATTGCGCTATTGAATTCTTACAAAAATCCATCGCACGAGCAACACCTGGCCTCCTACCTGAGAAAGGCTGGATTTCGATATGTGTCCGTATCTCACGAATTGTCGGGTCAGATTAAGTTATTGACGCGGGCTGAAACAACTGTGGCAAATGCTTACCTGGATCCCATCATCCACAACTACATCCATGGAATTCGTGCAGGCCTGTCAAATGCCCGCCTTTGGATCATGACCAGCAGCGGAAGCCTCGTCAGGGCTGAGTCATTCTTTCCGAAGGACAGCTTGCTGAGCGGCCCCGCCGGAGGTGTGGTTGGTGCCGCTCAGCAAGCCCTACGGTCGGGAATCAAGCGCATCCTGGCATTTGACATGGGTGGCACCAGTACCGATGTGTCAATGTACAATGGGCAATATGATTACCGGTTTGAATCGCATGTCGGCAGCTACAGCATATTGTCTCCGTCGCTGGCCATTGAAACCATTGCGGCAGGCGGCGGGTCCATTTGTGATTTTGACGGTCACCGGTTGACGGTTGGGCCCCACAGCGCTGGAGCAAATCCAGGTCCTGCCTGCTACGGTGCAGGGGGTCCGCTGACGATTACCGATGTGAACTTGTTACTCGGGCGGATAGACCCGGAGCAATTCTCTATTCCTCTTCAAGCTGCCGCTTCACAGTCTGCTCTTGATCAACTGATGAAGAAGTTGAAGAAAGCACAAGGAAGGATGTTGCGTTCAATCGATGTACTGGAATCCTTACTGCAGATCGCCAACGAAAAGATGGCAGAGGCGATTCGCAGAATATCGGTGCAACAAGGTCATGACCCAAAAGCTTTTACCTTGCTGAGTTTCGGTGGTGCCGGTGGACAGCACGCTTGTGCCCTTGCGGACATTCTCGACATGGATAGCATCCTTGTTCCGTTTGATGCCGGACTACTAAGTGCATACGGTATCGGCCACGCGGCCGTGGAGCGATTTGAGGAGAAACTAATCCTCAAACGATGGAATGAATACCAAAATGATTTAGACGTTGATCTGCAGCATTTGTTTCGCAAAGCGGTGGATCGTTTGGGCCAAGAAGGTCATCCGGTCGACTCCATCCGTCTGAAAGCAAACCTTCTCTTTATGCGGTTCGTCGGGCAAGACAGCCCCATCGAGATTACGCATCAGATCGGAGAATCACCTGTTGAAGTCTTCCGGAAGCGATACGAGTCTATCTACGGCCATTGGACCGACCGGGAAATTGAAGTGGAGTCTCTTCGGGTAATTGTAGTCGTTGGCGACGCAACAGAAGTGGAAAAGAGAAGGCGGTTGCATCCCACCAGACCAAGACCCCGGAAGACGGGATGGATGATCAGTGCCGGGAAACGAATTGCTTCTCCCATCTATCGCTGGGAGGACCTGAAGCCCGGTGCCGTCATGGAAGGTCCTTCGCTTTTGGTGAGCGGCAACTCGACGACACAAATTGACAAAGGATGGAAATGTGAGCTGGATGCTACCGGCAATGCATTGTTGAGTCGAACAGGCAGGCGATCCAATAAGAAAACACATCATGCCCAAGCTGGCGAATTGGAACTATTTACAAACCGCTTCACTGCCATTGCGCAGGAAATGGGGGCATTGCTTCAGCGCACGTCCTTTTCAGTCAACATCAAGGAGCGGCTTGATTTCTCCTGCGCCTTGCTGGATGCCGATGGGTACCTCGTCGTTAATGCACCCCATATACCCGTACATCTCGGCAGTATGGGCGTGTGTGTTCGAGAAGTGCGGAAGGTTATTTCCATGGAAGAAGGTGATGTGATCATCACCAACCATCCGGCATTTGGCGGGTCTCATCTCCCTGATGTTACGTTGATCAAGCCCATATTCTTCAAAAAGAAGCTGGTGGGCTATGTGGCCAATCGAGCTCACCACGCTGAAATCGGAGGTTCCAAGCCGGGATCAATGCCCGCGGATGCAAGGACGCTGGATCAGGAAGGCGTGATCATCTCGCCAATGTACCTGGTCAGAAAAGGTAAGCCTCGCTGGGACGCGGTAAGTGAAATTCTCACCCACGCTCGTTTTCCAACACGGGCCCTTCAGGAAAATCTGGCTGATTTGAATGGGGCCCTGGCATCTGTCCATCTTGGCGAACAAAATCTCCAGCAACTTTGCAAACAATACGGAGAACGCCAGGTCAGGGTCCAAATGAGTGCCTTGCGGGCCTACGCTGCTTCCCTTCTTTCCGATCGAATCCTCCGATTGCCGAAAAAGAAGTTTGCCGCCAAAGAGTTCCTGGATGACGGATCGCCTTTGGTCGTGCACATTCATCGCAAGAAGAAAAGTCTCGTCATCGATTTTGGCAATTCATCACCGGTGCACCCTGGCAACCTAAACGCCACCAAGGCCATTGTCCAAAGCGTGGTACTCTATTGCCTGCGACTTCTGGTTGACCACCCGCTCCCGATGAATGAGGGTCTGATGGAACCTGTCACGCTAATTCTTCCGCATGGATTACTGAATCCTGACTTTTCCAAAACTCCCATGCCGGCGGTTGTAGGGGGTAATACAGAAATTAGCCAACGACTTACGGATACGTTGTTAAAAGCATTTGGCTTAGCCGCATGCAGTCAGGGCACCATGAATAACTTTCTTTTTGGAAACGAACGTTTCGGCTATTATGAAACAATTTGCGGAGGCACAGGAGCGAGTGAGGGCTTTACCGGAACGGATGCCGTGCATCAGCACATGACCAATACGCGAATTACAGATCCAGAGATATTCGAGTTTCGTTACCCGGTAAGGTTGATTCGATTTGAAGTGCGGAAGAATTCCGGCGGAAAGGGAAGATGGCGCGGCGGTAAAGGCGTCGTTCGGGAAGTTCAGTTCCTGGAGTCTCTTGAAGTTAATCTGCTGACCCAGCACCGGGTTGAAAAACCGTACGGGCTCCTCGGCGGCAAGCCGGGTGTGACGGGCCTTCACCTTCTCCATAGGAAGAATGGTCAGCGCGAATTGCTGCCTGGCGTTGTCAGTGTAAGCGTTTATCCGGGCGATTGCTTGACCATCAAAACGCCTGGTGGTGGAGGATGGAAGAAGGCTCACTGATATCAATCAAAAGCAATTGATTAATGCTAAAAAAAGAAATGGCCACCTTAATCGGGTGGCCATTTCAATAGAATCGGTTCTAATTACTTGCTACCGCCGAATACGTATGCTATGCGGAGGCCAAGGTTATTTGCATCAAAACCTGCATAGGAAATGATGTTGTACTTGAGGCTAATGTCGATGCTGGTGAGACGGTAACCAGCGCCAAACGCAAATCCAAATTTTGATTCACTCGTTGAGCCAGGAGCGCTTGAGCTTCCCATGAACATACCCAAATCACCTGCGCCATAGAATCCGGCGTTGCTCTCCGTGAAATAATACTTGATACCAGCCGTGATCGGAATAATGTTGGTGCTGTACGTGTTACCGCTTTTTCCGGCAAACGTAATATATCCGACCCTACCGCTCCAGCTCAGGTTGTCATTGATGGCGCCGTCATAAGCAGCAGATCCGCCAATTCCAATGCCAGCGAAATCAGAAAAAGGGGTGCTCATCGGCATTGCCAATTCAGCACCGATTGAGAACTGCGCGAGCGCTCCCGTTACAGCAAAGAACGAGAAAGCAGCTACCATCAAACTCTTCTTGTAAGCATTGAGTTGTTTCATAGAGTGTTTTGTTTGGGTTAATTAGAGGCCGCTAAAATGGTCAAAAAACAAGGATTAAGCAAGTCTGGGGCCCAACCGGAGAGGCCAGAACAGGCCAAAACAGACAAATTTTGAAGGAATTAAGCGCTTTGTGACGAAAACAGGATGAATTCCGGCGCATCCGCTAGAACCCATCATCAGACTTTTCCCCCTTTTTCTTGTCTTTTTTCCGCTCCGAGGCTGCAGTAAGGTCATACGGCGCCTCAATTCCATAGTATTGTTTCCGGAACCGGTTAATGAATTCCAGAGTCTCTTCTTCGCTGCCCGGAATAAAGACCAGTTCCCCCAGCTTGGCCTTCGCTGCATTTGTCTTTTTTGCTACCAGGTCATTAAAGGCCGTGTTCGATGATTGAATCATTAGTCGGTTGTCCTCAAATCCGAAATAATACCAGGATTCCGGTGATGCCTTTAAGAACACATGAAACACCGGTGTACCATCTTCATTCTTCCGGATTTCCATGAATCCTTCAAACCCACCGTTGACATCCATCTTCATCAAGTGACTCAGGCCTAACGGGCCGTCGCTGAAAAACGCCCTGTGTTTCTGCGACCATTTCAGGCTCACATTGGCAAACACCATGGGCATAACCAGTGGTGGCAGCATCGTGAGTGACACGTGACCCTGCAGAGAGCGTTGTTCAAAATCCTTCACCATCCGTTCGCCGACAATGTCTGCGATCTTATAGAGCAACTCCGTCTGATCCCCCAAACCTTCGGGTACGTTTTCATTCTTGATGATCGATTGAAGATCCAGCGCCATAGCCTGAAGGATTTGTGCGGGAATATTCATATTGGCCATGACAAAGGAATTGGCTCGAAAATCATTAGTGGCCAGGTTGCCGGAGCCAATCATGGAAGAGATCAAGTTGAATTCCCGCGTATCGCGAAAGAAACTAACCGGACCTTCAAACCGAACTTCCTGTTTCTCCTCATGATAGCTGAATACCTTTCCCGAGAGTTTTTCACCCGCTGCCTTTTGACGGTCTTCGATCCTGAATTCCCCGCTTTCTTTGTCAAAGAACAATGACCCCGAAGGCACAAAGAAATCATCGTCGTCGGGCGATTTCTTTTCACTCACAAACGTTGCATACAGGCTGTTGTCAGAGGTAAAATGTAAACCCGCATCGGGTTTGCTGCCGTCCTCCTTTTCTGCATGGTCATAGTCGATAAAGACATCCTTCTCATCACCGCTCTGTGAGTACTTGAGCCATGTCTCGTAGTTCTTGATGCGCTTCAGATCCAATTTGGCAAACCCATTCAGTTGCAGCGCGGGCTTATTTGCATACATGACCATGTCGCCTTTATAGAAAATGCGCGGCGCAAGCACCATCTTCATTTCTGTCGGGACATTTCCGCTGGCCACCGTGTGCAGCCGTGGCGGTGCCTTGTCTCTCTTGTTCGTAACCTGCTCGGCGACAGGCTCGAGACGGAAATTCTCCATCTTGATGGCGAACGTGTCATTCACAGAATTAATGTACTGATAGGTAGCATAGCCATTGAATTCCTTTCGGGAAACAATATCAACAACACCATTGATCATTCGGTGATAGCCGTTGAGTGTGTCGAGGACAATGGTTGTGTTCTTCAGTTGACCGATGCGGGCATTTTCAAGAATCAATACCTCACCATGTTCCGGCGTGATTCGCGCATCCGCCACGGTGATGTAGGGAATGCCGCGAACCTTCATCGTTTGTTGCTTGATGTCATATTCTGCCTGCTCGGCATTGAATACCAGCGAGTCTAAATCCTCCCGTGTGGTGTAGAAATAGGAGTTCTCAATCGATACATCGGCAGGCTTCGTCATCGTTATCTTCTGGGTAGTCAGGTCCCAGCGCGCGGTAGGAATCGATGTTTTGAATTGTGCATATGGAAACTCGATGGCTGCGACGCCTTCAATTTCCGGACTGATCTCAGCGAAGTTCTTCTCCAAATTGAACTTCAACCGGATGTCATCACCTTGAAGCGCCGGTTTCTCAGGATTCGTGGTCTTGACCTGAAACTTTGCGTGTCGTGCGGCAAAGTCCTTGGCTGAAAATGAAAGCTCCCTGGAAACAGATTCTGATCCGCGTGTGATCAATGTTCCGGCGCCCGTAACCCCGGTTTTTGAAACCACCAGAGTTCCGTCCAATTGTGCCGTCGAGTTGTAAAGACTAAAGGGACCCTTCTTGTTCTTCAGCTGGAAGCGATCTTGACGATGCTTCCACTTCAGTTCAAACTCGGGCAGTGTCGCTTGCGGAAACCAAACGTTGCCAAATTGCTTCTCCTTGATTTCACCAATTTTTCCATGAGCTACCACGGAATCCGGATAAAAGATAAAGTCGGGCGACTGAACGGACGCGGCGAGATACTCTACCTTCCCTCCCACCCGAATCCCGGAGTTATCCAGGTTGATCGAACCATAAACCTTCCCGTCAGACTTGAAAAGCTGGTACCCGGATGGTGGAATGTTGTGCGTAAATCCCAATGACTTGTCGGTCATTGTACGCAATTGCTCTTTAAAGCTGGGGAACATCCCGCTGGAAACAAATGTGCCATCAAAGTGTATGGATGCCGGATCTGCATCGTTCAGGCTGTCGAGTCGGAATGGCGGAACGACAAAGAAGACAGATCGGTCGTAGGCTCCGCCCAGAATCTCACTTCGGTCAAAATATATCACGCCTCCTGCCGTGGCATCCAGCCTTGGATAATGTGGCACCTTGCTCTTGCCCGACTTATTGTCCGGCAAATTGATAAACAACGTTCCCGATGTGTGGCCGCCAGCCGACATGCCGCCTTCCGCCATGGCCGTTGAGTCCGCACCCACCATCGCATTGTTGACCCGGCGACGAACTGTCTGTCCCTTTGAATTCTTTTCGGTTACGTAAAACCGAATCGAGTCGATCTTGTTCAGGTTGATAAAGAAACTGTCGTACTTGAACGTGAAGTCCTTCCCGTTAATTTCAAAATTCCCCGCTGTGATCTTCCCGTCAAACTTGATGTCGCGATTTTGCAGGATGGTGATTACGCTGCTGTCAGGTTTCAGCAAAACATTCAGCGAATCACTAACATTGACTTCCTCCACGCCGCGGACCGTCATCCGGCGGCCTGGGAAATTCACGGTCGCGTTGGCCGCCTTATCGGAAATCGAATGGATTTTAAGGTTATCATAATCTGATATTCCTTTTCGGGCAGTAACGAAATGAAAGGCTTTGTCCTTCACCTGGATCACCCCGGTCTGGGGATTATAGTTGATCATTCCTTTTTGGGAAAGAAATGTCATGGCCATGCGGGCTTCGTCGTATTTCAAATTTGCCGCCGCCGCTACATCACCGACAAAAAACTCCTGTACGCCATTCTTGTTGGCATAGTTGACAACAACCGCCAGGGGATGGAATGGGAAACCCCTGCCACTGAGCAGCCTGTAGTCATCCGGGTGATAGTAGTCCTTTGACTCAACAATCATAGCCGCCTGGTTGTTGCCACCAATCGTCCGGATGTTCATGCTGTCAGAACGAAGGTCCCACCGGAGTTGATCCGCAAGAAAATCCACATTGAAGAAAGAAGAAGTATAAGGAGCATCCCGCAGTTGGCCGGCGCCCCGATCGAGGGATAGCCTTTGCTTACCATAGTCATAACGGAATTGTACAGCCGGATGGAAGATCGAGTCATTGTCCTGGTACATCTGGATCATCGCCTGCTTGGCCGTAATCAGGGAGTCGTCCTTAAATTCAAATTGTCGGGATCTCGCAATAAACTTTGGCCCTTCTTCATCACGTACTTCCAATCGGGCATAATCGCCACTGACGGAGGAACTGAACATTCTTCTGCCATTAAGCGCCAGCCCACCCGTGTATCGCATGTTGTCATTGCTGAGGCCTTCTATCTTCACATTGGCCATGAAGGACATGAATCGGGGATATTCGGCGACTGACTTGTCTTTGTGTTTTACGCTCTTGAATTCAAATATGCCGTCGATCTTGGTCGCCACTCTTCCTGCATACCGCAGTCTTCCATGTTCGGCCTTGATGTGAGGACGTTCAACGTTAAAGTTGTATTCCTTGAATTCAAAGTATACGCTGTCACCGGACAGGCCGGCAGGATCCCAACCAAACGTCCCTTTTTCTCCCACAAAGGTTCCATCGCGCATGGAAAGAGACCCGTTGGTATTGCGAAGAAATGCTGAGTCATAGGTTGTTGAGAAGTTAAACCGCACGCCCTCCATCTTCATTACAGGCCCGAGCAGAACGGGTTGCGGGTTAACCATCATCCATGACGGCATTACGGCTTCCTGCTTCACGGTGTCGTCTTCCCAAACCGTATTGTTGTCCTGGGGAGCATTCGCGTCCAACTGCTGGAACGCATCGGTTGCCTGGGCCGTGTCCGGAGGCGCGGGCGGGGCCTCCTCGATATAGTCGAATGAATAGTTCTCCGGGTCTGCATGCAGGCGAAAAGATCGCTCATAGTGAAAGGCATGGTACTCGAAATAATCTCTGGCATAGTGAAAGAAAAAGAACAGACCCGCCGGCTTCTCCTTCTCGATCACTTTGCCTGCAACACGCAGGTAGGAATTCAGTTTATCCGTGTCCGCGCCTTCACGCTCCACCGCAAATGCGATGGCCCCATAATAGTCGGCCAGCAACGGAAAAGGTTTGTACTTTTTTCTTCTGAGTACATCCGTCTGGCGCATGATCAGCTCTTGTTGATCGAGGGTCAGTTTATGCCAGGCCGTAGCGAAGGTGCCTCCAACCATCGACGTCTCCGTATTCTGGCCGGTCTCCATCATTACCCTGACGCTGTCCTGGAAAGCGAGCTTAAAACCGCTCTGGACCTGGGCCCACAACCCGGCGGGAAGAATCACCAACAGAACAGGCAGCAGTTTTTTCACGAGATCAAAGCCTGAAATTCGTAAAAAATATCGATTCGGGACGTTGCTACTCTAACGCTGACCTGGCTGTTGATTGCCTATACAGACCGTTTTTATCCGTTTTTGATGAGCCGAATGGTCGCCCACTGTTCTCGCTCATCCTGTGAAACAAAGTGAAGACCATGTTTTTTGGCTGCATCAAGAAGATCGGCGATGTCTTTTACGTAGAACCCACTCAACTGAAGGAATCCCCCGGGAGTCAAGTTTAGGGAATACTCGGACATTTCATCGAGTAGGATATTGCGGTTAATGTTGGCTAGTATGATATCAAAAGGCTTCGGCCACCCAAAGTCGCGGATGGACCCCTGTCGAATGCGAATATTATTACAGTGATTTAACCGAACGTTCTCCTCGCCGTTGCTGATGCTCCATTCATCAATATCAAAAGCGTCTACTTCCGCAGCCCCGCACTTGCTCGCCATGATGGATAGAATGGCTGTGCCGCATCCCGCATCCATTACTCGTTTGCCGTTATGATTCAGCGTTAACTGACTCTTGATCATGAGGAACGTGGTGGGATGATGCCCCGTACCAAACGACATTTTTGGCGTAATGACGATCTCATATGGATAATCCCGATCCGGTTGATGAAACTCTGCGCGAATGAGAACCTTATCCTCCACCAAGACCGGTGACACATTCCTTTCCCACAACGCGTTCCAGTTTTCCTTTCTTATGGATGAAGTTCGGAAGGCCAGCGGTTGAATGTGCTGGTATTTCTCTTGAATGGACCGAACCATGGCTTCATCAACGGCGCCGGCCTCGGCGTCCGCCTCAAAGCCGGCTTCAGTCTCCATGAACTGATCAAAGCCGGCCTCAGCCAATTCAGCGATAAGAATGTCGGTGAATTCCGGAGGGCAACTCACCTCCAGGCGGGCGTAATCCGCCGGCGCCGGATCAGTTTTCAACCTCGACGATCATTTCGATTTCTACGGCGGCATTGGCCGGCAACGCATACATTCCGACGGCAGACCGGGCGTGCTTGCCTTTCTCTCCAAATACGGCCACCATCAGGTCGGAGAATCCATTGACCACTTTGGGCTGATCGGTGAATCCCTCGATGCAATTCACCATTCCAAGGACTTTCACAAAGTGTTTAACCTTCTTGAGGTCGCCGATTTCCGCCTTGAGCGATGCCAATAAACTCAGTCCGGCTTGACGAGCTGCTTCATAACCTTGCTCCGTGGTAAGTTCCTTACCCAATTTACCGGTTGCCGATGAGGTGTGGCCCGCCAGGAAGACGAGATTTCCCACGCGCACAGCTTTTACATAATTGGCCACTGGTTTTGAAACCGAGGGTAAACTCAGCCCCATCTCCGCAAGCCTTTTTTCCGGATCAAATTCCTGCGCCAATGCCGCCGTAACGGACAGGCACAATGACACCCACAAGGCAATCATTTTCATAGGTCTTCTATTTTCACTCAAGATAGGAGGTTGAACTCAAATCCCTAACTTCACTTTTTTGAAGATGGACCATAAGAAAAGATGTTCCTGGTGTCTTTCTACCGAAACCTACATTCGCTACCACGACGAAGAATGGGGCGTTCCTGTACACGATGACCGTGTACATTTTGAATTCCTGATCCTGGAGGGTGCACAGGCCGGCCTCAGCTGGTTGACCATCCTGAACAAGCGCGAAGGATACCGGAAGAATTTTGCGGGTTTTGATCCCGAGAAGGTCGCCCGTTTTACCGCGAAGCGGGTTGAAAAAATATTGACCGATCCGGGGATAGTCAGAAACCGACTAAAAGTCCTTGCTGCCGTGAACAATGCAAAGCGGTTTCTGGAAGTGCAGAAAGAATTTGGGTCCTTCGACAAGTACATCTGGGGATTTGTCAACCACAGGACAAAAGTTAACAAGTGGAAACTCAGCGATAAGATCCCGGCGACATCAAAAGAATCTGACGCGCTCAGCGCGGATCTCATCAACCGAGGTTTCAAGTTCGTGGGGAGCACGGTAATTTATGCGCACCTCCAGGCCTGCGGACTTATTAATGATCACCGCATGGACTGCTGGCGCTACCCTCGCAAAGCTTAGAAGAAATACTTGTACCAAGCGAAAAGCCCCAGGCCCAGAAGAACCAGCCCAGGAATAATTTTTAACCAACGGCTGCCTTGCACATATGGAGCGGCCCGCTGTGAAAAAAAGATCAGTGTGCCCAAAAGAGCCATGGTGCCTACCGCCGTTCCAAAAACATAACTGTGCAGGAGGCCTACCGTGCTCAAATCAATCCAGCCCTGAACTTTCAGGTAGGCAGTAAATCCCATCCAATATGGAATTGCCATAGGGTTTAGCAGACTCAAGATAATTCCTCGACGAAAACCGCTTTCCTGAAATCTGCGGGCCAATCCTGTCGGCGCTTTGCCTGGCAACAGGTTGCTGACACCCAGCAGCGTCATGACCAATGCCGCGATCAATTGAAAGTTTTCCAGAATGACAGGCGATCGGGAAATGTAGTATTCGAACTGAACACCAATCCATGCGTACGGATATTCGATGATCGAAACTGCGAGCGCAAAGCGGAGGGCAATATTAACCTGACGTTCGAGTGCGAGTTGCAGCACCGTCACATTTAACGTACCGGGTGGAATGGAGCCCACGTAGCTGAAAATAAATCCCAGGAAGAATACCCAGAGATAATTCATGCTGAGGTGAGTGTTTTGAAATTGCGGTAGATCGCCCGGGCTTCGCGGAAAGAGATATAAGGCACGCCGCGCATGTGGTTTTCATGGCTCACCCGGTAAATATCATGCCAATGCCTGAATAATACACGCCACGCAGTGAACAATGAAAAACCCGGCTGGTATATGTGAGCCGGTTCGGCCCCACACCCGTTTAATTCCATGATTTGTACATTCCCCGAGGCCAGGTCTGCAACCGATGCGGTGCGCAGATCAAAACGGCCAAAGAAAAATCCATCAATTTGCCGGCTGATTCGGTCGAAGGAGGCCTGAAGATCTTTTGTGATCAGGTGATTGGCGTTAAGAAATTTTGTGCCCAGGCAATGATTCCCTATGGATACCAGTTCCATTCGCTTCCCGGCCGGGATGACCATGTCCAATTCATCAAGATACTTCTGACGTAAAGATTCCCACTGCAGTTTTGCTCTGTCCGTTGAAAGAATCAGCTGCCGCAGTGTCAACTTTCCGTCACCGGTGACGGACAACATTTCTTTTCCCACGATTGAAACCACGCGCCCCGATGTCTCCGTGGGATATCGGACATAAAAAACACCATACTCAAGCGGCAAATCCACAAACTCCTGGATCAGGAAAGCCATACGTATACCCTGGAGATAATCCACAATGTCATTTCGGTTGTTGATCTTCTTCACTCTCCAGCCGCGCTCGCCGAGATCGGGCTTGAATATTAGAGGGAATTGAAGCCCATTATGGCCAAGTTCTTCCATCACCCGATTTACATCCGTAGGCCAAGTCATGCGAATGGTTACCGGTTTCACTCCTTTCGGCACACGCTGCATCACCTCAAACTTTGACTCCCCGAACATCCCTCCCATCAGGATGCCTGGGTTAGACGCAGAAAAAAAAGTCAATGAGCGGGCTTTCATGGAAAGCCACAGCCAATACACGAATAGCGGTGCATGAACCACCCAAAACGGCCAATACTCCCAATTCCTGATTTTGATGAGCAACCTGCTGTGAAGCCATGGTGCCAGCGAACGCATATCGGTTGATCAGTTGTTGACCAGAGAATCCTTGAAACGGAGTGTGCTGATGGCAACACCAAACTCTGGGGAAATGCTGACATGGGGCGCAACTTCGCGCACGGCGATCCGGATAAATGCCATGTGATGGACCGTATGCTCGATGTTGTAGGCCAGCTCGCGCTCGTAGTTTGAGGGAACGTGTTCGTACGTATCACTGTTTCGATCGTATCCAACTTCAAGATCGAGGGGCTGATTGGATCTTGTCTGGCCAACAAACTCCCTTATCTCGGCAAGAAGGTCAAGGGCATGTGATCTCCTGCCCTCCAGCTCCATACTATGTTTTCGGCGATCATAATTTACCACACCCGTTGTCAGGGCTTCTTCCAGGCACATAAAAAATTCCAGCGTGTGGCGAACGTGCTGTCCGATCGTCGCTTGGTGGAGCGCTGTTGAGGGTCTTGTAAATTCATCGTTGTCAAGCTGGCTTACCACAGCGGCCAACTGATCCAGCATGAAAATGCAAGTGCGCGCGAGATCCATCTCACAAAGTTAGTTGAAAATTGAGGGCATTAGACGTGTCGAAACTTGTATTGGTCGCATCATTCCTCGCTCATTCCGCGAAGTAACTCCCAAACCAATTCAGGCTCATACCCTTTGCCGATTGCATACGTGGCGGCCTTCTGTCGCGCTTTGAACAAATTAGATTCCTTTAGCGATTCCATTTTTCTCGACAACAGCAACAGAAGTGTCTTGGAATAGGCGGGTTTGTCAATCTCTTGGAGGCCGCGCTGAATGCACCGCTGGCTCAAACCATGCATTTCAAGGGCCTTTGTGATCTTGTGTCTTCCCCACTTTTGCATGCGGAACTTTCCACCGGCAAACGCCTTGGCAAAACGTTCCTCATTGAGAAATCCGTCCGTTATCAGTTTTGCAATGGCCTCCTCTACTTCCGATGGAAATAGTCCATATGAAAAAAGTTTCTGACGAACCTCCTTGTGAGAGCGCTCCTGGTAAGCGCAATACCGAGAAATACGTACAAATGCGACATCCGGGCTTAGCCTTTTCCGTGTCTTAGACTCGCTTTCAGCGCGGCGGATTGCCATGTCACATTCCTCTCAAACGGAAGGTTCAGCTCGTGAGCCCCTTGGTCTTCAATATGCTGCCCAGGAACTTTCGCTCATTATCCGTATTAAAAATCTTGAACGGTAAATGAATCAGTTGGGCTTTGTTTACATATAGCAAGTAGAAATCCTTTCCAACCTTGGCCCGCTTGATCTGATCCCACTTCAACGGCATGCCTTCACGCGCGTTGATCTTCATCACAATTTGCTGGCTGGTGATTTCATACGAGAACCGCTCAAACAGCATCTTGCCCTGATCGAGCTGCGTGACGCCATAGAACTGAATTAACCAAAACAAGACATAAAGTCCATAGGCGAGAAAGCCGGTGAAAATCCACCAGAAACTGGGTATCCAAAAGTAGAGGAGACAAATTCCCACCGCGATCGGAATTGTCCACCATTGCTGGCGCAGGACGCTGCTGAGGGCCAGCTTGATGTAAAGGGGTTTCTCCAGTCGGTAGTTCCGTGTCTTGACAATCATACAATAATCCGTGAATGGGCCGCAAAGTTAATCGGGTCGGCGGAATCTGCCTACTCAGGATAAAAGACCTTCAGGCTTAGATCAAGGCTCTTTACGGAATGGGTCAGGGCTCCCATGGAAATATAGTCGACTCCCGTCATGGCCACTTCCCGAAGATTTTGTTCCGTAATCCTACCGCTGGCCTCGACGAGGCAAGCGCCATCAATCCGTTCAACAGCCGCTTTCAGCTGGGCCGGCGTCATGTTATCCAGCATAATGATATCCACTCCGCCCGCAGTCAGCACTTCATCCACTTCCTGTAGGTTTCGCGTTTCCACTTCGATCTGGAGTTCCTTCCCGGTTCTCGCCAAATAATCCCTGGTCCGCTGAATAGCCGGTCCGATACCACCGGCAAGATCAACATGGTTGTCTTTGATCATGATCTTGTCGAATAAGCCAAAGCGATGGTTGACGCCGCCCCCAATCAGAACCGCCCATTTTTCGGCCAGGCGGAAATTGGGAGTAGTCTTGCGCGTATCCATCAGCTTCACCGGTGTGTCTTCCAGTAATCGACAAAGTCTATGGGTTTGCGTTGCGATGCCGCTCATCCGCTGCATGCAGTTGAGGACCAATCGTTCTGACATTAACAAGTTGCGGGCATTCCCAATGGCAACAAAAGCGATGTCACCTGCCTTTATCGATTCACCGTCGTGAATAAATTCCTGGAACTCGATGGACGAATCGATGTACATCATAATTTGCCGCGCCAGTTCAACGCCGGCAATTATGCCTGAGTCCTTTACCAGAAGTTTGACAGTCGACTGCCTTTGGTCATCAACCGTTGCAAGGCTGGTATGATCGCCATCACCCACATCTTCTGCCAGGGCATATTGGATGAACGAGGTGAGCGCTTGAGGTGTCAGGTACGGTGGAAACGGGGCAGTAGCCACTGGTCTCTCTCGGGCTTACTCCTTAACGAAAGATATCTCGTGCACGAGATAAGGTTCCCCCACCTGTCGAACACGGATAAGAACGGTATACACTTCTCCGCCCGTTAAGTATCGGCCGACGGCAAACTGAAGACCGCCTTTTGAAGAGCCTGTGTGCATGATGGCAAAATCTGTTACCGGGTGCTTCTTGAAGAATTCTTTGAGAACAAACTCGGACTGGGCTTTGCTATATGTGTTAATGTTACCCTCCAGATTGATGTCAACCGAGACAGCAAATGCTTTTACCAAGGCGGTCGCATCGCCCTTCTTGATGGCTTCTTTGGCTGGATTGAAGATCTCAGGCTGAGACCACGCCTGTGTGCCCAAACCAACTACGACAGTCAAAATCAGCACCATTCGATTCATATCGGGCTATTTCGCACCAAAAGTATGCCATTAAATACTGCCCGACAACCAACCAAAGTCACGGCAATTCCCTGAGTGCGACCGTATATTTGCCCCAAAATCCGACTTATGAACCGAAAAGTGCTGTTGATGATATTGGACGGCTGGGGAATTGCAAAAAACAAAGCGGTCTCCGCCGTGGATAAGGCCAATACACCCTATATCCACTCCCTCTATGCCCGATACAATCACAGTCAGCTGGATGCTTCCGGCCTTGCTGTCGGATTGCCGGAAGGCCAAATGGGCAACTCGGAGGTTGGGCACATGAACATCGGCGCGGGCCGCATCGTCTACCAAGACCTGGTCAAGATCAATAAGGCCGTTGACGAGAAAGAACTGGACAAGAATCCTGTGCTGGTTGCTGCCTATGAGCACGCCAAGAAGAATCAGAAGGCGGTTCACCTCATCGGTCTGCTTTCCGATGGTGGCGTCCACTCGCACATTCACCACCTGAAAGGACTCTGCACCATTGCTCATGCCGTGGGGCTGAACCAAATTTATGTTCATGCCTTTATGGACGGACGTGATACCGATCCAAAAAGTGGCGCAAAATTCCTTGGCGAACTCCAAAGACACCTGAACACAACCACCGGAAAAATAGCCAGCCTCGTTGGGCGCTATTATGCCATGGACCGGGATAAGCGTTGGGAGCGCGTTAAGCTGGCCTATGACCTGCTCGTCCATGGTTCGGGAACACCAGCCACAGATCCTATTCAGGCCATTGAGAATTCTTATAAGGCCGGGGTAACTGATGAGTTTGTCAAGCCGGTGGTAATCACGCAGGCTGACGGAAAGCCAGTTGCAACCATTAAGGACGGCGATGTTGTCATTTGTTTCAATTTCCGGACAGATCGCGGGCGCCAGATTACACAGGCGTTGACGCAGCAGGACTTTCCGGAGCAAGGGATGACAAAGCGGAAGCTTTACTACGTCACGATGGCCAACTACGACGACTCGTTTGTCGGCGTCAATGTCATCTTTGATAAAGACAATCTTAACAATACGCTGGGCGAAGTCCTGGCAAACGCCGGCAAGAAGCAGATCCGCATCGCAGAAACAGAAAAATATCCCCATGTTACTTTCTTTTTCTCCGGCGGTCGAGAAGAACCGTTCCCCGGAGAATCCAGGATCTTGTGTCCTTCTCCGAAAGTGGCTACCTACGATTTAAAGCCGGAAATGAGCGCCTCTGAAATTCGGGACAAGATCATCCCGGAATTGGATAAGAAAGAGGCAGACTTTATCTGCCTGAACTTTGCGAATCCGGATATGGTGGGGCACACCGGAGTATTCACCGCTGCTGTCACGGCCTGCGAAACAGTAGACCGTTGCAACCAGGCGGTAACGGACGCGGCACGGCGAAATGGCTACGTTGTCATCATTATCGCCGATCACGGCAATGCCGAATTAATGATCAACGAGGACGGAACGCCAAATACTGCCCATACCACAAACCCGGTGCCGTGCATTCTTGTAGACGACCTTGAGCAACGCACAATCAAGAATGGAAAACTCGGTGATCTTGCGCCGACCATCCTGTCCCTTATCGGGTTGCCGGTGCCCAAAGAGATGACGGGGAACATTTTGATTGGCAAGTGAGTTAGTTTCATACCATGTACGTAAGTTTTAATGAAATGCCGGATACCGCCAGGCTCTGGATTTACCAGGCTGACCGGGAGTTTACCGACATCGAAAAGGCTGCTTTAGAAACCCGGTTGCTACACCTGTGTCAATCATGGGCTGCGCATGGCACTCCATTGAAGTCCTCGTTTCAATTGGCGTACAACCACTTCATCCTGCTGGCGGTCGATGAACGAGACGCAGGCGCCAGTGGGTGTTCTATTGACGGCACCGTTCGTTTGCTGAAAGACATCCAGCAACAACTTGGCCTTGACTTCTTCAATCGCCAATTGATCGCATTCCTTGATCAAAATTCGGTCATCCTATATCCTACTCATCAACTGAAAACTCTTTTCGCGGCCGCCACACTGACGGGAGACTCGGTGACGTTTAACAATGCGATCACCACAAAAGGTGAATGGGTCAAGCAGTGGAAGGAAGCCGTCAAAGACAGTTGGTTGGCCCGGTATTTACCGAAGGCTGCGGGAGTAGGTTCCCAACCTTGAGGTTAACTTTTTTGTACCTTTCGTAGCCATGACACTCATCTGCCGGATTGGTTCTATCCTCTTAGTCGCGCTGGGAACAGTGTTGAGTTCCTGCAGTCCGGAACAGAAGGCATTGAAGAATTTTCGTTACGGGAACTACGAGGACGTCATTGCTTATTACAAGAATGTGCTGAAGTCACAGCCCAATAACGGCAAAGCCAATTTTTACATCGCGGAGTCTTATCGGCAGTCGAACCGGATTAAACAGGCTGAGCCGTATTACGAAAAAGCAAAAGGTCAGGGCGTCAACCGGGATTCCGTTCTTCTATACCTCTCCAAGGCGCAGCAGGCGAATGGGAAATACGCCGAGGCCAAGGCCTCCCTCGAAGAATTGAGGACAACGACCGAGGTTGACGGCCTTCGGGATCGGGCAAACAAAGAGCTTCGCGGCCTTGAAAAACTGGAGGATCTGAACAGCGCAAAAAACTATTACAGAATCAAGAACCTGGAGTCATTGAATTCAAACTACAGCGAGTACTCTCCAGCCTACCTGAACGGGGAGTTGTACTTCACATCGTCGCGTTCCAATGAGAAAATTTACGCTGCCACCGGCACTCCATACACCGACATCTACAAGGCCCGAACACAAGGCGCCAACGTTGAAACGGAAACCATCAAGCCCTTGCCCGAATCAATCAATGCACCCAACGTCAATGTAGGAACCATTGCCTTTTCCCCGGACGGCAAGACGATGGTCTTCGCAAAAGGAAATACAGGCAAGCGGAAAGGAACAAATGACGTGGATTTGTACCTGGCGCGGTACCGCAATAACCAATGGACTGAACCACAACCCATCAATATCAATCTTCCCGACTCCTGGGAATCCTCGCCGGCGTTCAGTCCGGATGGCCGCCATCTCTATTTTGCCTCAAACCGGAAAGGCGGGTTCGGCGGTTTGGATATCTACTCGGCGCAAATGGACAGCCGCGGAAGATTCACGCGTGTCCGAAACCTTGGCCCGGAAATCAATACATCGGGCAACGAAATTTTCCCCTACGTCGCTGAAAATGGCAAGATGTATTTCTCTTCCGATGGCCATCCCGGGTACGGCATGCTCGATATTTTTGTCGTCAACCGGGTGAATGGCCAGACTTCCATCGACAATCTCGGTCAGCCGGTCAACTCGACGGCAGATGATTTTGGAATATTTCTCTTTAAGATTGACCGCGGGTTCTTCACCAGCAACCGCGATGGAGGCAAAGGTGACGATGACATCTACACCTTTATCAATGAGGATCCCAACCTGAAAGTTGTCAACTACTACCTTCAGGGCATCACCTACTCCATGCGGCCTGACAGCACCAAGGATATCCTGGCCGAAACCAAGGTTACACTCCTCGACGCCAAGGGAGATATCATGCAGGATTACGTGACAGGCTCTGACGGAAAGTTTGTCTTCCGCGTTTATGAAAATGAAAAGTATACACTCATTGGTGAAACCAGCGGCTACCTGGTGAAGCGCGGACCTTACCAGACGCTTGGGAAATCTGTCGATCCTTCAACCTTGACGGATCTTGTCACCAATATCACGCTCGATACCTTGCTGGTGCTCGACCGTCTTGAAAAGAACAAGGTCTTCGTTTTGAAGAATATCTATTTCGGATTAGATAGCGCCAATATCCGGCCCGAGTCCGCAAGGGAATTGGATAAACTGGTGGGCGTGCTGAATGACAACCCAGAGATCAAAATCGAAATGTCTTCGCATACCGACAGTATTGGATCTGTTGAATATAACATCAACCTTTCCCAACGCCGTGCCGCAGCCTCCGTCAATTATCTGATCAAAAAGGGAATATCGCCCGAGCGCCTTGTGGCTAAGGGATATGGTGAATCAAAACCCATTGCCCGAAACACGAATCCCGACGGGTCCGACAATCCGGAGGGCCGTCAGCGAAACCGCCGCACCGAATTCAAGATTCTTGAAATCGGCATCCGTCCCGTCAAAGAGGAGGACGAAGACGACGAAGACAAGTATTTCAAAAAGGGGGTCGAAAAGAACCCGGATGACCCGGACGAATAGTCGTACTCGCCCTAATACCCTTTCGTAATTCCTTTTTCGGTCGCCGGTACACCTTCTGTCATCCATGATGGCGCAGGCAATCCTTTCAAGTAATGGTCAAAAAACTGCTTCATCCGGATTTGAAAATCCATTCGGTTTTCTCTCTTGACCGGCCAATGCGGTTCGCCGTTGTAGTTCAGCATCCACACCGGCTTGTTCATCCGGCGAAGAGCCAGATACATCTCGATCCCCTGGTACCACGGTACGGCATCATCGCCATCGTTATGCAGGAGCAACACCGGCGTTTGAATCTTGTCGGCAAAGAAAATCGGGGAGTTCTCAATGAAATGCATGGGCTTTTGCCAAAGCGTGCCACCGATCCGGCTCTGTGAATGTTCGTACTGAAACATCCGGCTCAATCCCGTTCCCCAGCGAATTCCGCCATAGGCACTGATCATATTCGCCACAATCGCTCCGGCCTCCGCAGCCTTGAACATATTCGTACGAGTCAATAAGTAAGCGGTTTGGTATCCACCCCAGCTGTGTCCCTGGATGCCAATGTTCTTTTCGTCGACAAATCCTTTTGCGATCAGCGATGTTACACCGGGCATTATGCAATTGTGGGCGCTCTCTCCGGGAAAACCAATCTTATACACGATGTCCGGAACAAAGATCAGGTAGCCGTTGCTCACATAGGTCGACCGATTCACCATGGATCGGAGCGGTGTTGGGGAAATGTATGCATGGAGGTTATCGCTCTCCCGTTCATAGAAGTAAACAATCATCGGATACTTCTTCCGCGGGTCGAACCCCTCCGGCTTGTATAGCATCCCGGTTAACGGGATGTTGTCCAGAGAAGTCCAATTCACCAGCTCGACCGAACCCCAGAAATAGTTTTTTGCCTGCGGATTTGCGTTGCTCACCCTCTTCAGTCCGGCAAAATTCATATCACTTACCCACGCATCCGGGAATTCGCGGAAGCTCTCTCGTGTGACCATGAGTCGGTCGGCATTGCGCGCCTTAATAAGTCCGCCATAGCGAACATCGTCCATAATCAACTTTGTCAGCTTTCCGTCTTTCAGCGATAATTTGAAGAAGCCGGAAGCCTTTGTTGTTTCATTAAACGCAGACAGGATGATATCCTTAGACGCATCGATGAATCGCTCTTCAGGATTAAGTCGCTGATAGCGAAATACGATCTTCTCGGTTCGGCCAATACGGGTCAAATTGACGGCCGGTTTTTTGCCCTCCGGATCCATCGCCCAGAGATCATACCGGTCATAAACAATCACCTGTTGATCATCGGCTGTCCACCCGGCGACACCGTAAGCACTTGGATAGTCCGGCTCATCGTTCAGCTCGTTGGCCAAAAGTATTTTTCCGCCGGTGGTAAGCCTGGCGGTACTAGCTGTACTAACTGAATAACTTATCCAGGTTGTATCAGGAGCACTGAACCAGTAGACATAACGAGCCTGGGGTGAAAGACGCGGATTCCCTTTGATTTGCCTGGCGACAGTAATTCGCTGTCTCTTTTGAAGGTCGAAAAGATACACATCGGTATACGCCGACGGATCCCAGGTAATGATTTTCCGGTATGGCACATCCGATTCGCCAAGAACAACTGACGCATTGCCCTCTGCTCCGATTTCCGTAGTGGGAACTTCTTTGTCACCCAACTGCATCACCTGTTTATCTTTCAGATCAATTACCGCGAGGTAAGAACGTTTCCGCTCCGCGTCCAGCTGCTTGGTCTGCATGGGGTAGATGTAGTCATCATCCCCACCCCAGATTTCAACCTGAACAACTTCTTCTGTCAGCAGCGTGGTGTCTTGTACCGCCGGCACGGGCGCTGAACCGAAGAACATTCGCTCGCCGTTTTTGGAAAAGGCCGGCGTATAGTTCTCGTTGACAATCCAGCTTGGAGGAATACCCATGGAGCGTTCAACATCCAGGAGCGAAGCGGTCGGGCTGCCAAGTTTCCAATGCCAAAGCTGGTAGCGGCGTATCAGCGCCTTGGTAGTGTCAGGATCCACCAAAAAGGCTGCCTGGTCGCCATTCTCCGCTATGGAAAGTCCGCGATATTTGAATTTTGCCTTGCCGGAATAAAGTGAAGTTAGTCTCTCATTCTTTAAGTCAAACCAATAGACCCCGGCCTTCATCGTGCTGTCGTTGCCGGTCGATACGAACATCAGTCCTTGTCCGTACTTGGCAAACTGGTACTCCTTTACATATTCGAACGTGGTCTCTTTGCGGGTATCGAGATTCCTCAGCACCAGCTTGTATCCGTTTTCATCTGAATTCCTCTTTGATTTCTTTTTGCCATTCTTTGCTGCCTCCGGCTTACCCTTGTCTTCCTTAGCCGGCTCTGGTTGGTACGCGAACCATCCTCCGTTTTTCTCTGGAACACGGAAGCCCCGGACATCAGGAATCCGCTCCATGCTCCGGTTAACGAACGAATAGATCCCCAAAGAGTCCTTTGGGAGTTCCTCCTTCTTCTTCTTTTGGCGACGCAACTCCTTGACTACTTTCTGTTGAGGTTTGATTCTAAACAGCGCAAACCGACTATCCCAAGTAAGGTTTACACCTTCTGCCCTCGCGGCGGAGTCCCGACTTCCCGTCTTCAGGCTTGTAAAAATGACCTGCCCATCTCCGTCCTGGGGATTAACTACTGTTACCGCAAAGTTGCCATCCGGAGTGAGCGCCTTAAATGGAATTTCTCTCCACATGTCATACACGGTATGGGAGAGCGGTTGTTTGACAACCGGCGCCGGTTGGTTCTTCTTTTTCTGGGCAACGACAGAGATGGAAAGAATGAAGAAGGATAAAAACACGAGGACGCGCATAGGAGATAGATTTTCTACAAAGTAAAGAATCCCGCTCCCAGCAGAAAGGGGTATTTCGTACCGGCGGCAACCTGTGATCAGGAATAGACAAATTCCCCTTGCGGGGTCCGCAGCGTGACTTTTCGTTGAGGCGCTGTTTCCACACTTCCGATGACCTGGGCTTCTATGCCAAAACTTCGCGCAATGGCCACCACACGTTCTGCATTCTCCGGCGCCATATATATCTCCAGTCGATGGCCCATGTTAAACACCTTGTACATTTCCTCCCAGGTGGTGGCACTTTGCTCATAGATCAACTGAAACAGAGGCGGGACTGGGAATAAATTGTCCTTGACTATATGAAGTCCGTCCACAAAGTTCAGGACCTTTGTCTGAGCCCCGCCGCTGCAGTGCACCATACCATGGACCTGGCGGCGCATCTCTCTCAAGAGAGCAATGACTACCGGCGCGTAGGTTCTGGTGGGTGAAAGCACCAACTTACCTACATCCAGCGGAATCCCGGATAGGTGATCCGTCACAAGGTATTTTCCGCTGTACGTCAGGTCCTCCGGTATTTCCGGGTTGTACGATTCCGGGTATTTCTGGGAATAGGTCTTGGCAAAAATGTCATGCCGTGCCGAGGTGAGACCGTTGCTTCCCATACCCCCATTATACTGGTTTTCATAGGTTGCTTTGCCATATGAAGAAAGACCCACAATTGCATCGCCTGCCTGGATGTGACCGTTGTCAATCACATCTTCCCTTTTCATCCGTGTAACAACAGTACTGTCGACAATGATGGTGCGCACCAAGTCACCCACATCTGCCGTTTCACCACCGGTGCTGTGAATATCGAGGCCATGGGAACGAAGCAGGGACAGCATCTCTTCTGTGCCTTGAATTACAGCGGAAACTACCTCTCCCGGAATTCTATTCTTGTTCCTCCCGATAGTTGACGATAACAATATGGATCCTGTTGCGCCTACGCAGAGCAGATCATCCACATTCATCACGATCGCATCCTGGGCAATCCCCTTCCAAACAGAAAGGTCTCCAGTTTCCTTCCAATAGATATAGGCCAGTGATGATTTCGTACCGGCGCCATCAGCGTGCATGATACTGCAATACGCCGGATCGTTCGCCAATAAATCAGGACTTATCTTGCAAAAGGCCTTTGGAAACAAGCCCTTGTCCAGCCTTTCGATGGCGCGGTGCACATCTTCCTTGGAGGCCGACACGCCTCGTTGAGTATATCGATCGGACATCGCAGCTTAGAAATTACTTCTTGAACTCAAGCTTTGTCCAGGCATATGTCGAATACGAAAGCTTGGGGTTACCAACATTATTGTATCCCTGCATGCGGCTGAGCTGGGAAGTTGAGTAGTCGCCCGTCGTCATCGCGGAATTCTTGGTTGTCGGCTTCTTTTTTGGTGCGACAAACTTCCCGGTCTCAAATCCCACAGAAAGACTCTCGATGGATTCTTTGGACAGGCGATAGGACTTAAAGGGGATGAGCGCCTCATATACGTAAGCCCCAGTGGCATCCAGACCAATCGATACTTTGATTCCGTTTGTAATCCCGCTTCGCGTCGCGGTAATCGGATCGTCAGCAAGGCCGATCAACTCTATAATCTCCAGATTAGTAATCATGATTCTATCGGCGCGTTTTTGGTAGTCCGTCTGTTCACCAATCGATTTACCGGGGCCGCCTTCAGCGTCGAGCATCTTGAGTCTTTCCTCCGCCTCTGCCCCGCCGGAAGGGAACTTAAGTCCATACTTCTTCTTTTTTTTACCACTCGGATCAAACCAAAGTGTAAAGCCAAAAGCGGTCAGCTTACGCTTGGTAAAAAACTCACTTGTCTTTACCCGAACAAAAAGGTTCTTATCATCCGCACAAACATTATAGCTAAAATTCTTTTCATCATCGTCCTCCCAATTCATGGGCCACTCATCCGCATTGCCGTCAATCACAACGGCAGATGATAGCGGGCAACTCGTACTCGACTGCGCTGTTGCTCCGAACGAGATCATCAGCAGGAGTCCACAAACAATCCTTTTCATATTCCTTAATCTGAACTCAAAGGTAGAAAAAACCTACTGTACCTGCCGGAGTTGCCGAAACAGCTCCCAACAGACGATTCCCACGCACACGGAAATATTCAATGAGTGCTTTGTTCCTGCCTGTGGTATTTCGATGGCATCATCCGCCATCGGCAGCACGCCGTCGCTGACTCCATTGATCTCATTGCCGAAAACGATACATATTTTTTCCATCGGAGTGATCTTGAACTTCTGCAGCGGCTTACTGACAGAAGTCTGTTCCACCACGATGATCTTGTATCCCTCCGCTTTTAGTTTCATTACTGCCTCTTCCGGAGTCACCTGATACTCCCACGCTACCGAATCGGTGGCTCCCAAGGCCGTCTTGTGAATCTCCCGATGCGGAGGCGTTCCGGTAATCCCCGTGAGCACTATTCGCTCGCACGCAAAAGCGTCGGCCGTACGGAAAGCCGATCCAACATTGTGAAGGCTTCGGATGTTGTCCAGCAACAGGACAACCGGAATCTTTGGCGCATGTCGGAATGTGTCCACCGATATCCGTCCCAATTCCTCCATGCTCAGCTTCTTCATGCCGAAAATTAGAAAATCAAAGACACAATCGTTCCGTCCACGAAACAGGTTCCTTCCCAATTTCGTTATTCCTTACATGAGAATGGCGGTTTGCCTGTTCGCGGTTCAGCTATTTGCGGCTAATTCCCTGGCCCAAGACACCTGGAAAGATGTTTATTCCGAAAAGGCGTGGACCGACCGCGACCGATGGCAACGTGCCCCCGATCTTATCCGACAACTGAACATTCACGCTGGCAGTCGGGTGGCGGATATTGGATGTCACGAAGGTTATATGACCATTAAGCTATCCCCAGTGGTTGGCGATACAGGAACGGTTTATGCTGTTGACATCGAATCGGCAAAGCTTGAGCGACTGAAAAAGCATCTTGTGGGAAGGAACTTACATAATGTAAATCCAATTCTCGGCGATGCGGACAACCCCCACCTGCCTGTTGCGTCACTGGATGCCGTTCTGATTCTCGACACGTATCATGAAATAGACGAACATGACAAGGTTTTGGCGCACATAATGACCGCGCTCAAACCGGGTGGCCGTCTTGTGCTTTGCGAGGCCATTGCAGATAGTCGCCGGAAGTCCAGCCGCGAAGACCAGGAGCGTCGCCATGAACTAGGACTGAATTTCGCGCTGGCTGATGTCAGGAAAGCAGGATTCCATTTGGTATACCAAGCCGACCCATTTGTGGACAGGACGGCCGAGAAAGGCGACAAGATGTGGATACTCGTCGTGAAAAAATGACATGGCAGAAATACAAAGTTCCCTGCTGTTCGTTCTAAATTGCCGGCTCCATGTCATCCCGGAACGATACCCCTCTCGCGCGACAGTACAGCGCCATTAAGGCTAAATATCCCGGCGCGCTATTGTTGTTCCGCGTTGGGGATTTTTATGAAACTTTCGGCGAAGACGCCATCGCCGCCAGCAAAGTGCTTGACATTGTACTGACGAAGCGCGGCAATGGCTCTGCCTCTGAAACGGAATTAGCAGGATTTCCGCACCATGCTTTGGACACTTATCTTCCCAAGCTGGTCCGAGCCGGACATCGGGTCGCCATCTGCGATCAGTTGGAGGACCCCCGATTTGTAAAAGGAATTGTCAAACGGGGAGTAACAGAATTGGTCACACCCGGTGTTTCATATAACGACAATGTCCTTGAGCGTAAACGCAACAATTTCCTGGCCTCCGTCTACGCCGACAAAAATCTACTCGGTGCGGCGTTCCTTGATATCAGCACGGGAGAATTTTATTGTGCACAAGGCGCTGAGGACTATGTACTGAAGCTCATACAAAGTCTTTCTCCATCTGAAGTAATCTTCTCAAAAGAACAGCGGGGCAAACTGGAGTCCCATTTTGATGCCGACTACGCGACGTTTCTCCTCGATGATTGGGCCTACGGATATGACTATGCCCGCGAGAAACTATTGGCGCAATTCAAGACCGCTTCGCTCAAAGGCTTCGGTGTTGACGGTTTGGATGTCGCGATTGCCGCTGCTGGTGCCGTTCTGCACTACCTGGAAGCCACTGAACATCGAGAGACGCACCACATAGCATCTCTTTCCCGAATGGATGAGGAGACCTATGTGTGGCTGGACAAGTTCACGATTCGAAACCTAGAGCTGATCTCTTCGCAACACGAAGGCGGGGTGCCCTTGCTGCAGGTCCTTGACCAAACCGCAACGCCCATGGGCTCCCGGCAATTGAGAAAATGGATGGTATTGCCGCTGAAAGACCTGCAGGCCATTGAGGAGCGACTGACAATTGTCGAAACGTTCTTTGGCGATCGGGATACGGCGGACAAAATCGCGAGTTACTTCCATCAGGTGGCCGACCTGGAACGGCTGATTTCGAAGGTTGCCGTCGGGCGGATCAATCCGCGCGAACTGTTGCAATTGAAGAGATCCTTGCTTGTCATTCAGCCGGTTCGCGAGCTCCTTCTGCGTTCCAACACCCCGGAGCTTAAGAAACTTGCCGATCAACTTAACGCTTGTGACTTTTTACTGCAGAAGATTGAGCGTGAGCTGAAAGAGGATGCGCCGATGCTGGTTCATCAGGGAGGGATCATCAAAGAGGGTGTTGATAAAGAACTGGACGAGTTGCGATCCATCGCCTTCGCCGGCAAGGACTATCTGATCCAGGTGCAACGCCGTGAAGTGGAGCGGACGGGAATCAGTTCACTGAAAGTGTCCTATAACAAGGTGTTCGGATACTATCTTGAAGTCAGCAATGCCAACAAAGACAAGGTACCGGCAGATTGGATCCGCAAGCAGACACTGGTCAACGCGGAGCGCTACATTACGGAAGAGCTTAAGACCTATGAGGAGAAGATTCTCACCGCTGAAGAGAAGCTGTCTGCTATCGAGCTGAGGTTGTTCCAGGAACTGGTTCATCATGCGGCGGATTACACATCCCCCATCCAACAAAACGCCCGCGTGATTGGGATTTTGGACTGCCTGCTGTCATTTGCCACGGTGGCGAAGGCTAACCGGTATGTGCGGCCACGGATGAACAATTCGTTGGTGCTTGACATAAAGGACGGCCGTCACCCGGTGATTGAGAAACAATTGCCGGCAGGTGAAAGTTATGTGCCCAACGATGTCTACCTGGACAATGACCAACAACAAATTCTGATCATTACGGGTCCCAACATGGCCGGCAAGTCGGCCTTGCTAAGGCAAACGGCGTTGATTGTACTCATGGCCCAGATCGGAAGTTTTGTGCCGGCCAGCGCGGCTCATATCGGCATCGTTGACAAGGTGTTTACCCGTGTTGGTGCTTCTGATAACCTTTCAAAGGGTGAGTCTACCTTCATGGTTGAGATGACCGAGACAGCCAGCATTCTGAACAATCTCAGCCATCACAGCCTGATCCTTATGGATGAGATCGGCCGGGGTACGAGCACGTACGACGGCGTATCCATTGCCTGGGCAATCGTGGAGTACCTGCATCAGCATGTGGATTACCGGCCAAAGACACTTTTTGCCACGCACTACCATGAACTCAATCAGCTGGCCGAAGACCTCGTACGGGTAAAGAATTATAATGTGAGCGTGAAAGAGGTTGGCGACAAGATTCTGTTTATGCGAAAACTAAAGGAAGGGGGAAGCGAACATAGCTTTGGCATTCACGTGGCACAGCTGGCCGGCATGCCGAATCGAATTGTGTTGCGGGCCAACGAAATACTCCATTTCCTGGAAAAGGACCATCAGAAGAACAAACAGCCGAGAAAAATTGCGGATGCTTCAAAGGAGCACTTCCAAATGAATCTCTTCGAGGCAGACCCGAAAATGATTGAAATCAAGGAAATGCTGGGAAGGATGGACATCAACACGCTCAGCCCGGTTGAGGCCCTGCTGAAACTCAATGAAATAATTTCCTTACTAAAGAAGTAGCCTATCTTCTCCTTGGGCCCCGATGAAAATTCTTTTTCCGACCCGGAAAAGTCTTTTGGGGCCGAGCGTCCGGTTGATAGTCAGGACCGGCTCCCAGTGACGCCGGAAGTTCCAACTTTGGAATCTGCGCCCCGATCAGGTTTTCAATCGTGAGGAATCGACGCTGGTCGCGCTCATTGATAAATGTGATGGCCGTACCGGTGGTCTCTGCCCTCGCCGTACGTCCCACCCGGTGAACATAGTCTTCGGGGTCCGGGGGCACATCATAGTTGATGACTGCACTGATGCCTTCCACATCAATTCCGCGCGACAGAACATCGGTCCCAATCAGGATATTCAGTTGTCGGCTTTTGAACGCCCGAAGGATGTCTTCTCTCTCTGCTTGCTCAAGGTCAGAATGAAATGCCCGAACCAGCAGACCGGATCGCTGGTACTGAGCGCCGAGTTTCTTGACCAGCTCCTTTGTAGAGGCAAAAATGATTACGCTCTGCCAATTGTGAGTCTTTAACAGGAAACTCAGCAAGGCCGGTTTCTGGGCGTCATATACCAGGTATGCTTGCTGGAGGATTCCGGCGGCAGGTTTGGCAATGGCAATGTTGATCTCCGCCGGGGTTTTCAGAATCTTATTCGCCAATTGCCGGATTCGCGGCGGCATCGTGGCCGAAAACAAAAGCGTCTGTCGTTCCTTGGGGAGATAGCCAATGATCTTTACAATGTCTTCGAAGAAACCCATATCCAGCATACGATCTGCTTCATCCAGGATCAGGTGTTTGAGGTGATCAAAGACAACGGTTCCTCCGGCCAGCAGAGCAATTAGTCGCCCGGGTGTGGCAATAACGATGTCAGCACCTTGTTCGAGTGCCTTGCGCTGAACATCCCAGGTCGCTCCGTCGCCTCCGCCATATACCGGGATTGAGCTCACTCCTGTGAAATAAGCAAAACCCTCAATTTGCTGATCAATTTGCTGGGCTAGCTCCCGGGTAGGTGCGATCACCAGCGTGTTGAGATGGCGATGATCTGTATTGATAATCTTGTGCAACACGGGCAGAATGTAAGCCGCCGTCTTACCGGTGCCGGTCTGTGCGCAGGCGATAATGTCCCGGTTTTCCAAAATCACGGGAATAGCCTGCTCCTGTATAGGGGTAGGTTTCTCGTAACCCATGGAATCCAACCCCTCCTGGAGCTTCGGATCAAAATGAAAATCATTAAAACTCAATGGGCGTAGGGTTAGGCTTAGTCAATCCGATCGAAGCGTGTGTATGGTCGAAGAACCTGCGGTATATGAATACCTTCGGAAGTCTGATTATTTTCAAGGATCGCGGCTACGATGCGCGGAAGGGCCAGCGCACTTCCGTTCAGGGTATGTAACAGTTCTGTTTTTCCCTCTTTGTTCTTGTAACGCAGTTTCAACCGGGTCGCCTGGTATGTTTCGAAGTTGCTGACCGAACTTACTTCCAGCCATCGCTGCTGAGCTCCGGAGTAAACTTCGAAATCGTAAGTCGTCGCAGAATTAAAGCCCATGTCGCCCCCGCACAGCAGTAGTCTTCGGTAAGGGAGTTCAAGCTTTTCCAACAAGCCTTGAACATAAACACACATTTCTTCCAGTGCCTCATAAGATTCCTCGGCTTTCCTCACTTGAACAATTTCTACCTTGTCGAACTGGTGAAGCCGGTTCAACCCGCGAACATGTGCGCCCCAACTGCCGGCTTCACGACGAAAGCATGTTGTGTATCCAACATTCCGAACGGGGAGATCGCGGTCTTCAAGAATCACATCACGGTAAAGGTTGGTGATAGGCACCTCCGCTGTAGGAATCAGGTACAGTCCGTCAGCATTCACAAAATACATTTGACCCTCTTTGTCAGGAAGCTGGCCGGTTCCAAAACCACTTGCCTCGTTGACAACGACGGGAGGCTGTACTTCACGATAGCCTTGCTTTTCAGCCTCATCAAGGAAGAAATTGATGAGAGCCCGCTGAAGTTTTGCGCCTTTCCCTTTATAAACCGGGAAGCCGGCGCCAGAAATCTTCACACCCAGGTCAAAGTCGATAATGTCGTACTTCTTGATGAGTTCCCAATGTGGAAGGGCTGACGGGGGCAACTCCGGCAATTGACCATGCTGGTGAACGGTAAGGTTGTCGTCGGCGCCGGTGCCTGCCGGAACCTTCTCGGCAGGCACGTTCGGAATCTTATAAAGCACTTCCTGGAGGCGTGCTTCTTCCTGACGAACTTCCTCCTCGAGATTCTTGATGAACTCCTTCTTGCCGCTGATGTCCGCGCGCAATTGATCCGCTTCTGCTTTCTTCCCGTCCTTCATCAGGCCACCGATTCTTGACGACAAGGTGTTCAGTTCTGCACTGGCCTCATCACGGAGCACCTGCTTGCGGCGGCGTTCTTTATCAATGTTGATGGCCGCCTCAACCAGCGATTCAGCGTCCTTCAGGTTTCTCTTCCTTAGACCCGCCAGTACCTTTTCCCGGTCGTCCCGAATGCGGTTCGCTTGTAACATCGTCTCAGATTTTGGGCCCAAAACTACCACAATGGTCCATAATTTTTCCGGCCTCATTTGATTATCCGTCAATTTGGCCTATACTTGCAGGGTCAAATCAGGCCGTTCAGGCCGTTTCTCATAGACAATCCAATTCTTGGTTCGGCTTTTCTGAAACGTGACTGAAACCCCTGATTTCTTCCCATTGTCCTCCCGGCGTGGGGACTCGTTGATTTCGTGCAGACACGCTCACTGACTTACTTATTGGATACTATTCTTTTTTTTAAACCTCATGTACACGATTGATGACCTGAATGTCAGACTCCTGTCTGAACTCAAGGAACTTGCAGAAAAGATGGGCGTAAAGAACGCCAAGAAACTTACTAAGCAAGAACTGGTATACAAGATCCTGGACCAGCAGGCACTCATTGATACGCCTGGAAGCGTCGAACCCCACGACTCGGGCGAACGCAAATTGCGTCCCCGTCGTCGCGAAAACGTAGCGCCGGCGGCTGAACGGGCTCCTAAGGAGGAGACTCCCCAGGCAGTAAAGGAAACAGCGGCTCCCACTGTCTCCCGCTTCGAGGAACCGCAGGCTCAGCCTCAGCCAAAGGCTCAACCTCAGCCGCAACCTCGCTCAGAGGAGGCCGGACGGCCCCGCCAGCAACAACAAGGACCGCAGGGTGGTGAGCAGGGTCAACGCCCTGAACATCCCCAACCCCAGCAACAACAACCCGACCGTCAGCAACAACAGCGCATTTCCAACATACGGGAATTTGACGGCGCAGTAACCAGCGAGGGCGTACTTGAACTCATGCAGGACGGTTACGGTTTCCTCCGTTCGTCCGACTACAACTACCTCGCGAGCCCTGACGATATTTATGTTTCTCCGGCTCAGATTAAATTATTAGGCCTCAAAACCGGCGATACGATACGCGGCCAAATTCGCCCGCCAAAGGAAGGCGAGAAATATTTCGCCCTGCTGAAGGTGGACAACGTGAACGGCAAAACTTCGGAGGAAATAAGGGACCGTGTGGCTTTTGAATACTTGACGCCACTATTTCCCAATGAGAAACTCAAGCTCAGCACCACCCACGACAACATGTCTACCCGCATCCTGGACCTCTTTGCCCCGATCGGTAAAGGTCAGCGCGGAATGATTGTTGCTCAGCCCAAGACGGGTAAAACAGTGTTGTTGAAGCAAATCGCGAATGCGATCGCAGAGAACCATCCGGAAGTCTATCTCATTGTGCTGCTCATTGACGAGCGCCCTGAGGAAGTTACCGACATGGCCCGCAGTGTTCGCGCCGAAGTAATCGCTTCGACATTTGACGAGCAGGCCGAGCGTCACGTAAAGGTGGCCAGCATTGTACTCGAGAAGGCCAAGCGCATGACCGAATGTGGTCACGATGTCGTTATCCTGCTCGACTCCATCACCCGCCTCGCCCGTGCGCACAACACCGTAGTTCCTTCCTCTGGAAAAATTCTTTCCGGTGGTGTTGATGCAAACGCTCTTCACAAGCCTAAGCGCTTCTTTGGAGCCGCCCGTAAAATCGAAAACGGAGGATCCCTGACCATCATTGCCACCGCGCTTATCGACACCGGCTCCAAGATGGATGAAGTCATCTTCGAAGAGTTCAAGGGAACGGGCAACATGGAATTGCAGCTGGATCGCAAACTTTCGAACCGCCGCATCTATCCGTCTATCGACGTACCAGCTTCTGGCACCCGCCGTGAAGATCTCCTGATGAAGGAGGAAGAACTTCAGCGCGTGTGGATTCTCCGCAAGTTCATGAGCGACATGAATTCTGTGGAGGCCATGGAGTTCTTGCAAAGCAAGATGAAAGGCACCCGAAACAATGAGGAGTTTTTGATTTCGATGAACGGATAGCCTGAAGTCGCAATAACCAGAAGGCACGATGAACGTCGTGCCTTTTTTATTTGGTGAAGGTTCTATTCGCTGATCACCTTACCCTTGCTGTTAACCCGGAAATAAAGCTCCCTGGATTGATGCGTCACTTCGTCAATGAGCAGCACCAAAAAGGATTGGAACCCCTCCGCTATCTGCTCGGTAACGTCAATGACGATGGCCTTATGGTCCGCTGGATCATAAACCCCCTTTATCGTCTTAAGCAATTTTATTCCATCTCTGTCGTATACTCTTGTTTCGTAACCGCCTTTTTGTTGAAACCCCGGATCAATCAGGATGTTTTGGGTATTGTCGGTCTGAACATTGCTTTTCTGAAACACGATGTGCTGCTCGGCCAACATGACGGGCGCCTTACCGGTTTTTGCATAACCAAATACCCGATAGCGATAAGTACCAGATTGGGAAACCGTATCCGTTAGGTGATACCTATTGTTGGGACGTCCATACGCGTTTCTAGTCAAGTCCACTATTCGCTCGATTTTGAAATTCTCCCGATTGGTCAACCGGTAAACGCGAAAAACATCCAGTTCATCCATCCAATCCTCGGGCAACTGCCAGTCTATGGTCACTATGCTGTCTCGAAGAAATTTTGAGATTTCTTCAAATTCTGCTTTCACATAGCTCTCCTTCTGTAGCGGCATGCCTACCGGCCTTCTGCTGACTTGAATGTCAAAATCACACTGATCCCCCAGAAAGCCGTCAATTTCAACAAGGTATGTTGTTCCCGCCTTGATCTCTCCAAGGGAGACAAAGACTTCACTATCTCTTATCTGCGGAATGCATGCGAGAACGCGATAGGAAGTTGTCTCACAGGGATTCCCTTCAATGAGAATCATTTGAATGCCGCGGTTATCACGACATTGCTGGGACGAAATGTTTAGGTAATAACGGCTTGGTTCAGCGACGCTGAACGTATACCATTGATCATTGTGATAGACCAGGCATTTGTTCGTCAATGCTTTGTTGAGGCAATCCCATTCCACTGTGGATTTGGCTGTGGTACTGTGAACCGGGCCTGCATCCGGAACCAATTGAATTCGGTGGGCAATCTTGTCATTCACTGCCTGTGCAATCGCCGACAGTGACATAGAGAGACTGAACAGAAGAATGACTACCTGTCTCAACGTCGCCTCTTCGATTCGTGAAACGCCCCTTTGAAATTGGGGTCCCTTTCCCGTCGCTGTCTGTCCAACTCCCGATGCTGTACCTGTCGTTCCTCTTTGAGCGTTTCTTCAATGGCAACAGCATGTGGAAGCGGAACTATCGGCACTTTGGAGCGGATGAGCTCTTCAATTTTCTCCATGTGATACTCCTCTGCCGGAGTCACAAAAGTTACTGCAGCTCCGGGGCGAAGGGCCCGCCCTGTCCTGCCAATGCGATGGACGTAATCCTCGTAAGTATGAGGGACATCAAAATTGATCACGTGTGATACCCCTGCTATGTCGATACCCCGGGCGGAAACATCCGTTGAAACCAGCGCTTTCAGTTTCTCTTCCCGAAATTCATTCATGGCATTGATGCGCGTGTTTTGGCCTTTGTTGGAGTGAATCACGCGAACGGGTCCAAGTCCCTTTCGATCCAGGTATCGGGTGACATCGTCGGCTGTCTGCTTCGTGCGCGTAAATACCATCACCTTTTGAAATTCGGGGAGACGCATCAGGTGAGCCAGCAGATTGATTTTCGTCTTGAGGTTAGGCACATGAACCTGTGACTGTTCAACTTCCTTCGCTGGCGTGGCCTGGGGCGTAACTTCTACCTTATTCGGAAAAAGCAAAAATTCTCCGGACAAGCGCTCAACCTTTTCAGAAAAGGTCGCTGAGAACAGCAGGTTCTGGCGCTTCGACGGAATGACCTCGAAGATTTTCCGCAATTGGTGAAGGAAACCCATGTCCAGCATGCGGTCCGCCTCATCCAGCACAAGCGTCTTAACCTGTTTAACAGGAATCTTTCCGCGCAGGTACAGTTCCATAAAACGGCCTGGCGTGGCTATTACCAGGTCGACACCGGCATCAAGCGCCTCCATTTGGCCCTTAGGCCCAACACCTCCGTAAAGGGCGGCAATGCGGATATCCGTATGACGAGCCAGCCTTAAGGCGTGGCCAGCCAATTGGACCACCAATTCCTTTGTCGGCGCCAAAATCACTGCCCGCACTTCCTTTCCCTGTGCATGTGACAGCTTTTTCAGCAGCGGAAGAACAAATGCAGCCGTCTTACCGGTGCCCGTTTGAGCAATTCCGATCACTGCCTGACCCCCCAACACCAGCGGAATTATACGTTGTTGAATCTCCGTGGGGGAGACAAAGCCTTCGTCTGCAACCGCTTTCAGCAATTGCGGGTTAAGCTTTAGTTCTTCCCAGCCAAGGTTCTTCAGAACTTCCACGAAGGTTTTGGGGTTATCTTTGCGCGGATGGATACGCTGATTGTCAACGCGAAGATAGTAAACGAAGGCAAGGTGCTGGAAGGCGACGTGCTCATTCGGGGCGAACGTATCGAACAAATCGGCAGGTCGCTTTCTTTTGCCGGCAGAACCCTTGATGCAAAAGGAAAGTACCTAATCCCAGGCGCCATTGATGATCAGGTGCATTTTCGTGAACCCGGCTACACCCATAAAGCCACGATCTTTACGGAATCAAGGGCAGCGGTTGCAGGGGGCGTCACTTCTTTCATGGAGATGCCAAACACCATGCCGCCTACGTTTACTCAAGAGCTGCTGGAACAGAAATACCAGATCGCATCCCGCGACTCCCTGGCCAATTATTCCTTCTACATCGGCGCGGCGAACGATAACCTGGAGGAAGTGATGAAGACAGATCTTCGAAGGATCTGTGGCTTGAAAATCTTTATGGGATCATCAACTGGCAACTTGCTGGTGGATGACCCGGAAATTCTCCGGGGGTTTTTCTCCCGGTTCTCCGGATTAATCGCCACACACTGCGAACACGAGCCTACCATACGCAGGAATGCCGAAGCGTTCCGTCAAAAATACGGAGAGAATATCCCTGCAGAAGACCATCCCCTCATTCGCAATGCAGAGGGATGCTATTTATCCTCTTCAACAGCCATTGAACTGGCCCGACAGTTCGGAACGCGCCTTCATGTGCTGCACATTTCAACGGCCAAAGAGACGGCGCTGTTTGCGAATGACCTTCCGTTGGAGAAAAAACTAATCACATCCGAGGCCTGTATCCATCACTTGTGGTTCAATGATCAGGACTACCAACAGCTTGGGATGAAGATCAAATGGAATCCAGCCATCAAAACAGCACAGGATCAGGCAGCAATTTTTCAGGCCGTGTTGGATGACCGTATCGACGTCATTGCCACAGACCATGCTCCCCATACACGGGAGGAAAAAGCCAGAAGTTACTTCAACGCGCCTTCGGGAGGCCCTTTAGTGCAGCACAGCGTGGTGGCAATGATGGAGTTTGTGAGACAGGGCAAACTTTCCATCGAGCGAATGGTCGAAAAAATGGCGCATAACCCTGCCATCCTCTTCCGCGTGGAAGATCGCGGTTACATCCGCGAGGGGTACTTCGCTGATTTGGTACTGGTTGATCCGAACTCCCCTTGGACGGTCGGCCCCTCGAACATTCTGGCCAAATGTGGGTGGTCACCGTTTGAGGGTACAACTTTCTCAGCCCGCATCAGCCACACCTTTGTTTCGGGCCATTTGGCCTTCGAGGAAGGACGGCTGAATGAAGAAAGGGTGGGTCACCGGTTAAGCTTTAGAGCCCCCTAGAGCACAATGCAGAGTCTATGAAATGCAAAAAGCCCCGCTAACAGGGGCTTTTTTGGGTGAAAGACGGGACTCGAACCCGCGACCCTCAGAATCACAATCTGATGCTCTAACCAACTGAGCTACATTCACCATTTGGGGAGTGCAAAGGTAGGTGAAGGGGTTCTAAATGCAAAAGTCTGCCCTCAGACGTGAAACCATTCCTTGTTCATAAGCAGTGATGCAATATCTGTGGGTGATTGTTGTGCGTCGGCCATTTTGGTATTTTTGAATAGTGATCTCATTCGAGGACTTTCAGGCGCGGGATTTTGGTCAACAGATTCGTTTGCTGTATGAACAAGGAACGTGCATTATGAGCATCCGGTACTATGGCTATAAGGTTAATCTGTACCTGTTGGGAACCTTCTACCTGGAGGTCTTCTATAATCACAAGAAGGATTTGATTGAGCGTATTGTGCCTTTGGACATGCAGCACAGCAGGTTCAATTTCTACACCGACCAAATCCGGCTGCCTGCAACACTTTAGTCTCTAAAAATAGAAAGGGCCCCGATTCGGGGCCCTTCCAATTTCTTACCTATTCTCTAGTCTTAGGCCGTAGCGGCCGCTGACTTCACCTGAGGTTTCAGGGATACAGACTTCTTGGCCTTATAGCCGCAGTAGCTGCACTGGTAATGTTTGACCAACTCACCTTCGAGGGAATCTGTTGGGGCCCGGAGAATCTCCTCACGAACAACCTTGAATGTTTGGTAGTTGCACTCAGGGCACTGAATGGCGTGCAGGTGACCCGCATACTTTTCAATCTTGATGAACCCGGTCTCTTCATCCTTCCAAACGTCATAGTCAACGGAGAATACATTCTCTTCTGCCTGCATCCCTTCATCCAGGTGAACGTCCTCCTCCTCTTCGCTCAGGAGCTTCATTGGCTTACCTGTCTTCGGGGAAATCCTCGGTTTGTACCGCAGTACTTTCAACCGCTTCTCAATGAAGAACGGATAATAAAACTTGAGGAGGTTTTGAACAATCAATGCCGCTATGGTTCCCATCATGGCAGTGAGGAAAATCCGCACGAAAGTCATGATGGTAGTCAGCTGTGTAATCGCGCTGTTAAAATAAGCACAAGCGCCCAGGATGATAATCAGGGCTGCATACCAAAGCACCTTCACCTCATGGCGATTGATAAAGTCGTACTTATCCTTGTTGTCGGGGATCGTGTATAAGCGCACGATGTATCCCAAAACAACCAAGATACCTAGTGCCCAACATGCGTAGGTGATGTTTAGGGCCAAACTATTCCAGGATGCGTAAGGGCTTTCAACCATGGTGTGTTAGTGTTTTCAGTTGATGATTCAGACAAATATAAAGACTCTTCAAATTCTCGGCAATCTTAATGGAATCCCCAATTTAGCGGGATTAGAGCAATATTTCCAACGTCCAAAAGAATTAATACCGCCTAGGTGGTCCACACCCGTGCAGCGAATCGCGAAATGGCCGTTTGGCAATGAGTTTTTGCCTCAAAAATGCCCATGTGTGCCGCTTCCGGAACTTCAAAAAGTTCACAATTTGGAGCGTTTTGGGCAACCCTTCTCAGGTCATCGATGGAAATTAAAGAATCCTTAATTCCCCCAATGACCATTACTGGCAAGGTTGAGGACTCCAGAACCCAAGTTCGATCCGGACGATCTCTCATCGCTTCAGCGTAGCCAATGAGCGCCTCCGCTGAGGTACCCATCATCCGTTTTCGGGTTGCCTCAACACTTCGATCGGAAGGATTCGCGTAAAGTCCAGGTACGAGGGTGTCAACGTAAGGGGCAACGCCGTTCTGCCGGACAAAATCAATGACTCTATCCCGGACAGCTTTTCGTTCCGGCCTGTCGGCCATTGGAGTAGAATGAAACAGGACGATGCCCGAAATTATTTCAGGGTGACGCTCCAACAAGCTGAGGGCAATATATCCACCCAGGGAATGGCCTACCACCAGGCAGCTATCGATCTGTTTTTCGGATAGCCAAAAGGCAATAGAATCACCCACCTCGTCAATGGTAAAATGACTTGCAAGAATTTCCGACTTGCCAAAACCGGGGAGATCCGGCATCAGGACTCTGAAGCTTGCGGCAAACGGAGTGATAAATTCGCTCCACAACTCGTGCGTATCACAGAATCCATGCAAGAAGACCATTGCCGGACCCGTACCTGACTCCTTAAAAGAGACAGTAGGCATACGGCTAACCCTGTCGGGAAACGCTCTCCAATAAGAGATGAACTGCCTCCTCTATTCCGCTGGGCCCAAAGCCACATTCATCATGCAGCTCAAGCTGTTCACCATGTTCGATCACCTGGTCTGGAATTCCCAGCCGTTTTACGTCGGCATGATAGTGATGGTCGGCCATAAACTCCAGCACGGCGCTTCCGAATCCACCCTGGATGGCCCCATCTTCAACCGTGATCACTTTTCGGTAAGTAGAGAATACTTCATGCAGAAGTGCTTCATCCAACGGTTTGACAAATCGCATATCGTAGTGAGCGATTCGGATACCCTGCTTCTCCAGTTTCTCACAAACCTCTACCGCGTAGTTACCGATATGTCCAATCGTAAGTATGGCCAGTTCATCCCCGGACCTGAGCCTGCGCCCTTTGCCAATTTCAACTGCCTCAAATGGTGTTCGCCACTCCGGCATTACGCCCTGGCCACGGGGATATCGAATGGAGAATGCCTTCCCTTGTCTGGGCAATTGGGCCGAATACATCAGGTTCCTCAATTCGGATTCGTTCATCGGTGCCGCCACAATCATGTTCGGAAGACAGCGGAAGTACGCAAGATCGTAGGCGCCATGATGCGTCGGGCCATCGGAACCTGCGAATCCGGCTCTATCGAGGCAGAAATTCACAGGCAAATCCTGGATGCAGACATCATGAATCACCTGATCGTAGGCACGCTGCATGAATGAACTGTAAATATTGCAGAAGGGGATCAATCCCTGAGTTGCCAGTCCCGCAGAAAAGGTGACCGCATGCTGTTCTGCAATCCCCACATCAAAAGCACGGTCAGGCATTTCCTTCATCATGATGTTCATCGATGAACCCGAGGGCATGGCGGGAGTAATGCCGATGATCCTGTCGTTCTTTCTGGCAAGTTCAACCAACGTGTGACCGAATACATCCTGATACTTCGGCGGCTGGGGTTTCTCGTGAACCTTCTTGTGAATTTCGCCCGTGATCTTATCAAACGTTCCCGGAGAATGCCAGGTGGTCTTATTTCCGGACTCAGATGGTCCGTACCCTTTTCCTTTGACTGTAACACAATGCAGGATCTTGGGGCCCTTGATATCCTTCAGATCCTTCATTACGGCCACCAGGTGATCCACATCATGACCATCAACGGGGCCAAAATAGCGGAGATTGAGGGCCTCAAACAGGTTGCTCTGGCTTAGCAAAGCAGACTTCAGGGCGGAATCAACTTTAGAAACTACTTCCTGGGCATTCTTGCCAACCTTGGAAAGTTTCCCAAGGAGATTCCACACATCATCCTTGAACCGATTGTAGGTCTTGGAGGTGGTGATGTCAGTGAGATAATCTTTCAGAGCCCCAACATTGGGATCGATGGACATGCAGTTGTCGTTGAGCACAATCAGCAGATTGGTATTCGACACCCCCGCGTTGTTCAACCCCTCAAATGCGATCCCTCCTGTCAGCGCACCGTCGCCGATGACTGCCACATGTTGTTTGTCCTCCAGGCCGTAATAGTGTGATGCTACGGCCATTCCCAACGCGGCGGAGACGGAGGTTGAAGAGTGTCCTACTCCAAACGCATCGTACTCACTCTCTTTCCGTTTGGGAAAGCCTGAAATTCCCTTGTACAGCCTATTGGTGTGAAAAACATCACGGCGACCGGTGAGAATCTTGTGCCCATAGGCCTGGTGACCCACGTCCCAGACAATCTGGTCGTACGGAGCATTGAAGACGTAGTGAAGGGCAACGGTTAACTCCGTTACACCAAGGCTGGCCCCGAAATGCCCACCATAGATGGATACATTGTCGATGATGAACTGGCGCAGTTCCTGGCAAAGCTGCACCAACTGGGCCTGGTCGAGCCTTTTAAGGTCGGCCGGACTGTTGATTTGGGCCAGTAGGTGTCCGGGGGTAATGAGCATGGTAGGTGAACTGAGTTCTTAACCGCTGAAATAAGGTAATTGTTTTATGACGCAATTGGCCTGATTTCCCAACAAATCTACGCATTTGGCTATTCTGCGGAATTCTCTGGGTATTTGAATAATTTTGCCGCCCTATGACCAACGGGAATTTCGAGATCAAGCTTCCACTTTTTGAGGGCCCTTTTGACCTGCTTCTTTTTTTTATTGAGCGCGACGAACTCGATATCTATGATATCCCCATCGCAAAGATCTCCAACGATTTTCTCGATTACCTTCATCACCTGGAGACGCTGAATGTTGAGTTGGCCAGCGAGTTCATTCTCGTTGCCGCCACGCTGATGCGGATCAAATCCAAGATGCTTTTACCCCGCCCGCAATTGGATGAACAGGGCAATGAAATTGATCCCCGCGAAGAGCTGGTTAAGCACCTGCTGGAATACAAGAAGTACAAGTCCGTCGTGGAGAATTTCCAGAAAATGGAAGAGGCGGAATTGCACAAAGAGAAGCGCGGCAACATCCTTCGTGAAGTAAAGGCCCTGGCGGCCAGTGTCAACGTGGAGGCTGAATTGCAGGAAGTTGACCTGTATAAACTGATGCAGGTCTTCGAAAAGGTCTGCCACCGGTATGAGGAGGAAAAGAACCGCCCCGTTCACCAGGTCGTTCAGTATCCTTACACCGTAGAAGGGCAGAAGGAATATGTTCTCAATGAACTGACAAGAAAGCGCACCCTATCATTCTCGGAAATGGTCCAACAAAACCCAACCCGGGTGGCCTTGATCTTCAACTTCCTTGCTATACTGGAGATGCTGGCCGTCGGCCTGCTGGAAATTCAGTTGGGCGAGGGGTATAACAACTTCTGGATCAACCTTCGTGAATCAGTGGAGACGGCACCCTGAACCTTACATCAAAAATTCGCCTCCTAAAGAACTTCGATCAACCCGATGTCGTTGAAGCCGTAGTTTTGCTACCATGAGGAAACTGTTGTTTGTCGCTGCTTTGCTGATCTCCTTCCTGTCGTCTGCCCAAGATCCGCTGACTTTGGAGGACGTTATCCAGCGCGGCCTAAAGAACAACTTCGACATCCAGATCCAGAAATCGAATGTAGAGATTGCCCGAAATAACAACGCTCCGGGCCAGGCGGGGCGCTATCCTTCGATCAATTTGCTGCTCAACAGTACGAACTCCATCATCGACCGGGTTCCGGCCAACCCGTTTGCCATTCCCGGACAAAGCCGTTCCAACAGCATACCAGGACAGATCGATGTAGGTTGGGTGATTTTCAATGGATTCACAGTAAGCATCAACAAGCAACAACTGGAGCGTCTCCAGCAGCAATCGGAGGGCAACGCTTCCATCGTTGTACAAAATACACTGCAGAGTATCATCCTCGGATATAGTCTCGCGTTGTTGGAAAAAGAACGCCTCCAGGTTCGAAGAAAACTTCTTGATCTGTCGCGCACTCGATACGAACAGGTGAAGCTCAAGCGCGATGTCGGCAGCGCCATTACGTTTGATGTGCTTCAGGAGGAAAGCAACTTTCTTACCGACTCCGGCAATTTTGTTCTTCAAAGTCTGAACTTCCGCAATTCGGTCAGAAACCTCAATGTGCTGATCAATGAGCGCGTCGACAAGACGTACACCTTTCCTCAGCCTTTGCGATTCAATCCGCCCGTATTTGAGTATGCCGATCTGGAGTCAAAAATGACGCGCAATAACTTCACCTTGAAGAATCAGTACCTTTCACAGTCCATTCTCCGGGGGAATACACAACTGGCGAATGCCGGCCTGTATCCTTCATTCAATGTAAATTTTGGCTATTCCGGGAGTTTGGATTGGGTGACGGCAAACTTTCGTCCTACCTCCGGAGGCACACCCGTGAAGAGCACCGTGGGATACCTGCTGGATGACCCCGCCCAACCCGTAATCAGCACCAACTACGCGCCCGAGCAGCGAACGGTGAGTGGAAACTCGTATGGAACCTACGCCAATTTCACCCTTCGCTGGACGCTGTTTAACGGAGGACAAATCAAGCGCAACATTCAGAATGCGAAGACCCGAGAGTTGATCGGTCAACAGACAACTGACCAACTTAAGCTTTCTCTCCAGCGCGACCTGCAGATCGCCTTCGACTTGTTTGAGCAGCGAAAGCAAATTGTTGAGATCACCAAGACAAACCAGCGAGCCACCGAACTCAACCTCAGTCTTGCAGAAGAACGCTATCGTGTGGGGTACATTAATGCGATTGACCTCCGCCTGATCCAACTTAACTTCCTCAATGCCTCGTTGGCCAACCTGGAGGCAGTCTACAACCTGATCGACGTCTATACGGATCTTATGGCGCTGACAGGAAGCCTTATCGATCAGGCTGAGAATTTCGGCAACTGATTCCTGTTCCATTTCTCGTTTTTGCAAAAAAATATTTTAGGTACCTTCATCGCAGGCAGTCTGCCTTGCCTTAAAATCTTAACCGATCATTCATGAAGAAACAAGTATTGGTATTCCTGCAAATTCTTGTCGTCACGACGTTTGCACAGGCGCAAAATTCCTGGGTGTTCCAACCCGACCGGGTATTTGACGGGGTTGAAATGCATGAAGGTTGGGCCGTGGTGGTGGAGGGGAACCTGTTGACTGCCGCCGGACCAAAAGCCACCCTCAAGGCTCCGAAAGACGCGCAGGTAGTTGTTATGCCGGGAGCCACCCTGCTCCCCGGCCTGATTGAAGGTCATTCTCATCTATTCTTATACCCTTACAACATCACGGACTGGGATACCCAGGTCCTGAAGGAATCGGATGCCTACCGTACGGTGCGGGCCACCGTGCATGCCCGCAATACACTTATGGCAGGCGTAACAACCGTGCGCGACCTTGGCACTGAGGGTGCTGGCTATTCTGATGTTGCCCTGAAGCGCGCCATCAATGAAGGAATTATTCCGGGGCCTCGCATGTATGTTGCTGGAAGAGCCATTGTTTCCACAGGGTCTTATGGTCCTAAAGGGTACGACAATGATCAGACCATCATGCTGGGTGCTGAGCCTGCCGATGGCAACGACCTGGTCCGTGTAGTTCGCGATCAAATTGGCAAGGGGGCAGACTTTGTGAAAGTGTACGCCGATTATCGCTGGGGTACCAAAGGAGAAGATCAACCTTCATTCACCCTTGAAGAACTGAAACTCATCAACGAGGTTACCCGAAGCAGCGGACGATACCTGGTTTGCCACGCGAAGAGCAAAGAGGCTATGCGGAGGGCCATCCTCGCCGGAGCAGAAACGATTGAACACGGCGATTTTATCGACGATGAGATCGCTCAATTGATGAAACAATACCATGTTACTTTCTTTCCTACGGTTGCTGCCATTGATGCGATCAACCAGTACCGTGGATGGAAGAAGGGCAAGGATGAGGAGCCTGCTGCCGTGAAGAACAAAAAGAAGAGCCTGACGGCCGCCGTCAATGCCGGGGTAACCATCGGGATGGGCGGCGACGTGGGTGTGTTCCATCACGGCGAGAATGTGTATGAACTGGAGCTCATGGCTGAATACGGGGGTATGAAACCGATGGATTTGTTGAAGGCCGCTACGAGCGTCAATGCAAGAGCCCTCCACGCTGACACCGAGATTGGATTCATCAAAGCGGGACTGAAAGCAGATCTGATGGCCGTCAAGGGCGATCCGTCCAAGAGTATTTCGGATCTCAGAAAGGTCACCTTTGTGATGAAGGACGGGGTCGTTTATCGTCACGACAAGTAAAACACGCATATGGATCGCAAAACTGCCTTGAAGTCAATCGCCGGACTGGCCGGTTCGGCCTTGATTCCATCATCCGCCAACGCCATGGAAACTTCCTCCTCCCTGAAAAACAATATCAACCACTCCGTCTGTCAATGGTGCTACGACGACATTCCCCTGGAGAAGCTTTGTGAAGCCGCCAAAGAAATAGGAATCAAGTCCATTGACTTACTGCGCTCCAATCAATGGGCGACAGCGGCAAAGTACGGTTTGACTTGTGCGATGGGATACGCCTCCCCGATCGGCCTTACTCGCGGGTTCAATGATCCGAGCCTTCATGCAACGCTTCTCAAGGACTACAGTACCGAAATCCCCAAAGCAGCAGAGGCGGGTCTGAAGAACGTTATATGTTTCAGCGGCAATGCAAACGGGCTGACCGCGCAGCAAGGCTTGGAGAACTGCGCACGCGGACTTGAGCCCGTACTAAAGATTGCTTCCCGTTATAATATTAATGTGTGTATGGAGCTTCTTAACAGCAAAGTGGATCACAAGGATTACCAGTGTGATCATACGGCTTGGGGAGTTTTACTTTGCGAGAAAACCGGCTCGCCTAATTTCAAACTGCTGTACGATATCTACCACATGCAGATCATGGAGGGAGACGTGATTGCCACGATACGCGCAAACACGAAATACATCGCGCACTATCACACAGGCGGTGTACCGGGCAGAAATGAGATTGATGAACGCCAGGAACTGTACTACCCTGCGATCATGCGGGCCATCGTTGCCACCGGTTTTACCGGTTATGTTGCCCAGGAATTCATACCTAGCGCGCCCGACAAAATTGCGTCCCTTCGGACGGCGATTAAGATTTGTGATATTTAACGGCGTACCAGCCGAACCCGCGCATCGTCTGAACGAATATCCACGCGTGCGTTGCCATTGGCCAGCACAAGTTGGGTCTGACTGTCGGACCGATTGATCTGATCCCAATCGCCTTCCGTCGTTATCCTGGAATCACCGTGACGGATGTCGAATTTGCCGCCGCCTTTGGTGATGGTTAGCGCAACGAGACCGTCCTGGGCATTGATCCGATATTCGCCATTGTCAGCAAGGGAGGTTTCAATCTCCAGGTCGCCATCATCCACATCGGCTATGATCGAACTGAATTGAGCCCGGGTGATTTTTACATCCGCATCATCGGCATCAATATCCAGGCTGCCGCGACCTTCATCCATCAGGATATCACCGTCATCCAGCTGGAATCGGAAATAATCACCTGAACAGGCCGAGAGTTCTACGTCAGCGTCATCAAGATCAAGTGAAATCCTGCCGTCTACATTGCGAATCTTGTAATCTCCATCGTCACCGCGAACCTGGAGGCTGGCCCCTTCAGGAATCTCGAGTGTGACTTCATATTTCTCGTAGTGGTACCCGATCATTCCCACCACGTTGGAGTTGGAATGCTCGCGGATAACCAGGTTGCCTTCATCCTCATACACATCGACGCCGAATTCCTCCTGGCCAAATACCACGCCGCGGGTCGTTACCTGGCGGTATATTTTGACATGCGCATTGCTGCGATTGGAACCTGTGATGAAAACCTTTGCGTCTGAAGTGTTCACCTTAACTGCACCTTTGGGGCTCATCGCATAGTCCCGGTCCAGTTGAAAAATGCCATCCTTGGTTTGGGCATTAGCGGCCACCATCAAAACGGCGAAAACGGCTGTGAGCGTCAATTTCATGTGTCGTTGGGCTTGTTCACGAGATTAGACGTGGTCCGGGTCGCAAAAGTTGCAGCACTCCGTTTCGCGGTTCATCCGGAGATTTTTCCGTTGTTCCACCGAACAGCCTGACTGGTCAATTTTGATGGGCATTTGACCGCGTCGGGCCTATATTTGACAATCTAATACAACACTGCTATGAGAGCAATCCAATCCATTTTGATGATCCTGGTGGTAACTGCAACCGTGCATGCGCAGGAATTCAACAACCTCCCTGTTCAAACGCAGAAGCCTCCGCTTCATGGACGTCATTGGATGGCGGTAACAGGCAAACCGCTTGCAGCTACCGCCGGCGCTACCATTTTCACAAAAGGCGGGAACGCCGTAGACGCTGCTTGCGCCATGCTCGCGGCTACATGCACCATGTGGGATGTGCTCAGCTGGGGTGGAGAAACGCAGGCATTGATCTACAACCCCAAGACAAAAAAAGTGATTGCCATCAATGCGCTGGGAGTTGCTCCGACAGGTGCTACTCCGGAGTTCTTCAAAGGAAAGGGCTTCAAGTACCCGCCGCAATTCGGACCCCTGGCAGCCGTGACACCCGGAACTCCCGGCGGACTGTTGACCATGCTGGCTGAATATGGCACGATGAGCCTTAAAGATGTGTTGGCTCCCGCCATGCAAATGGCAGAGGGCTATCCCATCGAGGCTCAAACGGCGAATTCCATCGAACGCGGAAAGGCGGAGATCAAGAAGTGGCCCTATTCCTCCAAGGTGTTTCTTACGCATGCCGGTGAAAAGCGTGAGGCACCTGATGCCGGGGAAATATTTGTTCAAAAAGATCTTCTCGCCACACTTCAAAAAATGGTAGAGACCGAACAGCAGGCCCTGAAGAAAGGCAAGAGCCGTAAAGAGGCGATTTATGCTGCATATGATCGATTCTACAAGGGCGATATCGCCAAAGAATTTGCCCGCGGGTGCCAGGAACAAGGCGGATTGATTACTGAGCAAGACCTGGCGAACTGGAAAGTGAAAATAGAAGAACCCCTGATGACGAGCTATCGCGGGATCGACGTGTACAAACTCCAACAGTGGACGCAAGGACCGGTGATGCTGCAAACACTCAACATTCTTGAAAATTTTGATCTCAAGAGCATGGGCTACAACTCGACGCGGTACATCCATACACTTTACCAGGCCATGAACCTTGCTTTTGCTGACCGGGATTTCTATTACGGTGACCCCGCCTTTGCCCCGGAAGAACCCATCAAGGGTCTAATGTCGAAGGACTATGCCAAGGAACGAAGCAAGTTGATCAACTGGGAAATGAATGATTCAAAGGTGGCTCCCGGTGATCCTTATCCCTTCGAGGGAAAGCAGAACCCCTACACCGAGATACTGAAGAAATGGGGCAATGCCCAGGCGGCCAACGCAACCTGGCAAAATCCGCTGGATGAAAATTTTCTCTCCTCATTTACTGCCGGTACGACATCCGTTGAAGCAACCGACAAGGAAGGCTGGGTTGTCTCCATCACGCCAAGTGGTGGCTGGGTCCCTGCCTGTATTGCGGGCAACACCGGAGTCGGAATGAGCCAACGGATGCAGTCTTTTGTTCTCGATGCGAATGAAAATCCATTCAACGTCGTTGAGCCGGGAAAACGCCCGCGAGTAACACTCACACCCAGCATGGCGCTGAAAGATGGCAAACCTTTTCTGTCGTTTGCCAAACAGGCCGGCGACGAACAAGACCAGCTCCTGATCCAGTTTTTTCTTAACGTGGTGGAATTCGGTATGACCGTTCAAGAATCCTGCGAAGCCCCCAGTTTCAAGACTTTTCAGATGTATTCCTCATTTGGGGAGCATGAAAAACGGCCGGGAGCCTTGACGTTGAATACACAAACACCACCGTATGTCAGGAAGGAACTAGCCCGCATGGGATATCGTTTGTCGTACGAAGACCGCACCAGTGGCCCCGTCAATGCGATCTGGTTTGACTGGAAGCATGGCACCTTTTGGGGCGGCTCCAGCAATCATGGTGAAGACTATGGTATTGGCTGGTGACCTTACAGATTAGCCTGGACAAATTCCTTCGCGTATCGCTTGATTTCATCCCGGACCGCTGAAAATGCTCTCCGGATATCCTCATCGGACCCCACTGCTTTGGCAGGGTCCGGGAAGTCGCGGTGGAACTGCTTGGAACCTGGAAAATAGGGACAACGCTCTTTTGCGTTATCGCAAACCGTGATGACAAAGTCAACGTTTTGCGGCTTCAGGTCCTCCACTGTCTTCGATTGGTGCTTTGAAATATCAACACCGTCTGCAGCCATCGTCTCAACTGCTTTGGGATTCAGGCCGTGTGCTTCAACGCCGGCGCTTAATACAGTTGCCCGGTCACTCGCAAAGAGTCGAAGATAACCCTCTGCCATTTGGCTTCGGCAGCTGTTGCCCGTGCATAAAACAAGAATCTTCTTCATGACTATTTTCCGCAACATCCCGGACCACAGCAGGCCTCCGGCTTCTCCCCGTAGACGGTAATGCTGAAAATTCCCGTTGCTCCGGATTGAAATTCTTTCCCTGAGTCCTCTGTCAAATACTGCCGGACAATTGCATCGGGCAAAACAATTCGCTTTTCCTTTTGCACATGCACATTCTTAAACCCGGCTTCTTCTAACAATGAAAGATACTCGCTGCGTTGAATTGCTCCGGAAACACATCCGGCATATAGTTCCGCAGAATCTCTAAGGCCTTCCGGAAGGCTTCCGGAGATGACGATATCGGAAACACTGAAGTGCCCTCCTGTTTTGAGCACGCGGAACATTTCTGCAAAGGCTTGTTTCTTGTCTGGCACAAGGTTCAGAACGCAGTTACTGACTACTACGTCCGCAACGCCACCTGCCAGCGGCAAGTTTTCAATATCACCCTGCCGGAATTCTACATTCTTAAATCCTAGTTGTCGGGCGTTCTGTCTGGCCTTTTCAATCATCTTCTCGGTGAAGTCGACTCCTATGACCTTGCCCAACTCACCCGCCAGTGATCGGGCGACGAAGCAGTCATTACCCGCACCGGAGCCGAGATCGACAACCGTATCACCCGCCTTGATTAAGGCAAACTCAGTAGGGAGTCCACAGCCCAGGCCAAGGTCTGCATCTTTAACATAACCTTCCATCTTGCTGTAATCATCAGCCATGATCGTATAGTCGATGGTTTCGCAACATCCTCCTGCACCGCAGCAGCTAGTTTCGTTTTGTTGCTTTGTCTGGTCGGCAATCTGACTGTACTTTTCCCTGACCAGCTCCTTCAATTGGGTTGATTGTTCTGTTCGCATAGTAGAATTTTTTTGAAGTTGATTTCTAGCAGCAATGACTCTCGGGGAGGCTGTCTAATAGCTGTCCCAATGTTTGTTTCATCCTATTCCACACTTTCGGCTCAATGCAGTAGCACGTGCTCGGTCCATCGATTGTTCCCTGGATAATTCCGGCATTCTTCAACTCTCGCAAGTGCTGTGACACGGTTGACTGCGAAAGCGGAAGTTCATCGACGATATCCCCACAAACACACGACCTGCATTCGAGCAGGTGCTGAACGATGGCAACCCTGGCAGGATGACCAAGCGCTTTGGCAAATCGTGCCAATTCATTTTGCACCTGCGTAAACTCTTCTGTTTTCGTGACTCCCATCTGGTTTGTATTTATCGTAATATTACGATAAATGTTTCAAAAATTCCTCCTTTGTGTGAAATCAGCCTAAAAAGGAGGAATAGGACTAAAAATTGGGAGAGAGCAGGTACTTCGCGTAGAACTCGTCGATCACTCGAACGGCCTCCTCGGGTGTGTCCACCAGGTTGAACAGGGTGAGGTCCTCTTCGTTGATCATTGCCTCGGCGACCAACGTGTGCTTGAACCATTCAATCAGCCCGCTCCAGTACTTCTTGCCCACCAGGACAATGGGGAATCGGCCAATCTTTTTCGTCTGGATGAGCGTCAACGCTTCGGAGAGTTCGTCCATGGTGCCAAATCCTCCCGGCATCACAACAAATCCCTGCGAGTATTTTACAAACATTACTTTCCGGACGAAGAAGTAGTCGAAGGTGATCAGTTTGTCTGGATCAATGTAGGGATTCCCTTTTTGTTCAAAGGGTAAGAATATGTTCAGGCCTACCGATTTACCTCCCGCACGGTGAGCGCCTTTGTTGCCGGCTTCCATGATTCCGGGTCCTCCGCCGGTGACCACTCCGTATCCGTGCTGGACGAGCTGAAATGCCGTCTCCTCTGCCACCTTGTAATAAGGATGCCCCGGCTTCACGCGGGCCGAACCAAAGATGGTGACGCATGGTCCGATCTTGGCCAACTTTTCAAAACCTTCGACAAATTCGGCCATCACTTTGAAAATGACCCAGGAGTCCGAACTTTTAATTTCCGACCAGTCTTTGTCCTTAAAGGCTTTGCGGATCTTGCTTTCTTCTTCCAGTGCCAGCTTCATCAGCTCGTCGCCATTCTTCTTCTTCTTCGCCATGTTGGTAGTTTCAAGTCCGACCAATATAGACAAAATAGTCAACGGTGAGTATCTGAAGGGCTCCCCAGCAGGTGGGTCAATGCGCCTTCCAATGTCGGATGAACAAATGAGTAACCCGTTCGCTGGATTTTACTGCAGGAAACATTGTTTCCCATGAGGACCATGTTGGCCATCTCACCCAACACGCCTTTGAGAAAAAGGCTGGGAACCGGCGGGAGAAAAATTCGCCGATGAATTGCTCCGGCGATGGCGTAAGTCACGTCCCTGTTTGTTGCCGGATTTGGAGACACGGCATTGTAGGCAGCATGAAGTGTCTCGTCTTCAATAGCCTTGGCAAATATTGCACAGAGATCATCTTCATGAATCCAACTCATGTATTGCCTTCCCGTACCCAAGGGAGCACCAACTCCCCATTTGATGGGTTGCGTAATTTTAGGCAATGCGCCTCCCGCTACGCTAAATACGATGCCCGTTCTAATCTTGACTACCCGCAAGCCCAGTTCACTCAATTTGTCGGCCTCCCGCTCCCATCGAACAACCACGTCGGCCAAGAAGTCACTACCCGGTTCATTCTCTTCGGTGAATTGCTTGCTGTCCAGGCTCATCTCGTAATACCCGATCGCCGATGCACTTACCAGTGCTTTGACTTTGTTCGGGACTGCCCGGAGCGTTTCAAAAAGGAGGGCTGTGGACTGCACGCGGCTGTCGAGAATTTCCTGCTTGCGTCTTTTGGTCCATCGCTGGTCCGCGATACCGGTGCCGGCCAGGTGAACAATGGTGTCTATGCCCTGTAACGACGACGGATCCATTATCTGCCTGGCTGGGTCCCAATGAAATGTCTGAACCTCCCGGCCGTGGGTCGATCGTCCGAGATGCGAAACCCGGCATCCTCTTTGAATGAGAAGTTTTGTTAACCGACGCCCGATTAATCCGGAAGCACCGGTGATGAGCACTGAATTCGTCAAAAGATTCGATCTTTACAGTTAAGTTAACCATTACCACATGAAAAAGTTGGTCGTACTGCTGGGTTTCCTGGCATTTTCTCCCCTGTTGCAGGCTCAGAAAGTCACGGTAAACAAGAAGAGCGACAAGGTCAAAGGAGAATCAGCCGAAGGATACACGACCACGCTCGAGGGCAAGAAGGAAGACATCGCAGCGGCATGGGCAAAATACATCAAGACATTTGGAAGGGTAAAGTCTGGAAGCGGATACGATTTCATTGAAAATCCGGCCATGGGCGGAACCGTATATACCAGTGGCATCCTCTATGCAAAGAATGACGGCAACGTCGAATCCGGCTCGGTTTGGCTGGGCATTCGGGCTGACGAATGGACAGTCAATGACATCAAAATCGTGGAAGAGACCGTGGAGAAACTGGTCTATCAGTTCGGCATCAAGTTCTACAAGGACAAAATACAGGCTCAGATCAATGAAGCCCAACAGGCGCTCAATATCGTTGTGCGGAAACAGCAGCAGTTGGTTGGTGAAAACAAGATCCTGAACTCCAAACTCACCAACAACGAACAGCAGAAAATTCAACTCGAAAAATCATTGGAAGCCAACAAGCTCGAGCACCTCGTACTGCAGCAAAAGATTGTCAATAACAAGAAGGCCCAGGATTCCGTCGCGGCAACTACGGTACCGATCAAACGTGCTATCGAAATGCACCAGGAGCGGCTGCGCAAGGTGAATTGATTACTTGGTTCTCCAGATCCGCTTTTCGGTATCAAAGTAAGTGCGGTCGTCAGGAAATTCGATATAGTCGGTGTTCCCGGATCGGCTGGAATAGTATGGTTCCAGGTTCTCTCCTCTCACCATTCTGTCAAATAGAAAGAGGCTTCGCTTGATCAATGTATCCGGCTCCATCTTCCAGGTGCGAAAACTCTCTTCATAATAGGTGATCCGCTGATTCTCATCCATCTCCACCTTTCCGCCGATCGCCAGGCGTTTCTCCGTGAGGCTGGGCGCCACACGGCTTACCAGGAAGTAGTAGGTATGATCATCGGCATAGAGGGCATCCAGGCGGTGTCGACCACGCTGATCATTATAGTGCTCATCATAACTCCGGTTGAATCGTTCCTCCGGCGACACACCATCCGGAGCGCGCGCGATGTACCGGATTATCCGATCCATCAGTAAGTCCTGCTGTTGAACCGTGAGATGTTTATCCGGGTTATAGTCCCTGTCTCCGGTGCAGGAAGCTGTGTGTAAGGCAATGGCAACAAAAAGAAGTAAGATTCGCTGCATAGCGCAAAGGTAGTTCACAAAAAAGAAGACCCGTGCGACGACGGGTCCTCCTGATTCAAATTTATGATTGGTTAGTATGCCTTGCTCAGGGGCTGAAATTCTGACCATCCGTCCGTCCAGTCTGTGGTGGAAGAGAAGGCCCCGCGATAGGTCGTGGTTGAAAAGAATCCGCCCGACAATTTCGCGTCCCCAAAGTTGGCGCCACCGTTCAGGTTGTTTGCCCCTGCTACGCCGGCTATCAAACGGAAATCCGGGTTCGAAGGGTAAGTCGATGACGTGGAGCCACCCCAGAAGAGAGCTGCGTTAATCCCGAGGTCACTATGCGGCTGTGTAGTCGTGATATTATTGAAGTCCGTGTTCGAATTGTTGGTCCAATAAGTGGCCACGGCGGTTGCGTCGCCTGCCGAAAGTCCAGTGGCAAAGTTTGCGTCAGAGGCCGTCGTAGCTGCTCCAATTCGCGTGGTGCCGGGAACGGATAACACGTTGTAGGCGTGCTTTCCGGAACCTCCTGTGAGGTTATCCAGTGTGCCTTGATCGTCGAGACGTATTCCAATCCGGAATCCTGCGATATAGGAATTGAAGATTGAAATGGAAGTTCTGCGGCGAATGTGGGCGCCGTTCTGGAAATTGGCCGAAATGGCACGGGACTGAATTTCCCGAGGACCGAGAATCGTCATGTTGGAGAATACACCGCGTGTACACCCCGCCTGCGTTGTCCCATCGCATATGCCGGCAATGGTGTTTCCGTTGCCCTGGTTATCACTTTCAAAACCGTTGGAGCCTGATTGGTCGGCAAAGAAAGTGTTGCGCACTGCCAAACCAAACTGGACATTGCCACCCCATCCGAAGTCGGTATCGAAATCATCGTCCCAAGAAGAAAGTGCTACGAGGTTTTTGCAGTTTACGGTGCCGCCGAACCACTCAAAACTATCGTCACCACCGAAAGAGACTTGAACAAATTCAATGGTCGTTCCATTGCCCACTCCACCCATCGTCAAACCATTCGTCTCATTGTTGGGCGTGAGTTCGATGCCGGCATATTCAATGCGGGTGTAGCGGATCGTTCCTGAATTTTCAGTGGCATTGGTGGCCGGGTTCGTGGTTTCTGCCAGTGAACTGCCGTACGTTTGATTAGGAGTGATCCCTTCGATGGCCGGTTTTGCCGGCTGATTAACAAAGGCATTGCCCAGCAATATTACACCTCCCCAATCACCTCTGTCGCGAGCGCCCACGGGCTGAGCTGAGGTGAATACAACAGGTTTGTTCGCTTCTCCCAATGCATCCAACTGTCCACCGGGCTGAACGATCAAAACACCTTTTGATGCTTTGTCACCCTTGAGAATTGTACCCGCAGGAATGGTGAGCTTTACGCCGCTGGCGACAAATACCTGGCCTTTGATAATATACTGTTGCGTAGCATCGAGCGTGCGGTTCGCGCTAATGGTACCTTGAAGCGTTTCGCCCACCGTGATGGTGAAATTGGCCAGGGCCGATGGGTATCCCTTAACATCGAAAATCTGAAATCCCAGAACAATGTTTGAGCCCACGGCCGCATCCGCAGGTACCGTGTATTCGTAAGTGGTTGGCGAAGTTTTACCGGAAAGGCTGACCAGGTCCACTTCTACTCCCCCGGAGAACACATGAAGCTCACTGGCTCCATTCGGGGCTTCATAGGCGATGGAAATACTTACATTCTGGCTGGGCTTTCCAGACCCCGTATTGGGGTCAATAGTAATAGTGGCCGCTGGTTGAATCTTCTCCGTTTCGCTGCACATAGTCAGCAAACCGGCTGTCAGTACAATGGCTAGTAGCGTTATCTTTTTCATTTCCATGATTTTGGTCCAAAACTAGTTCAGGTGATCCCGGCCCTGATGTCGGACGAATTAAGTATTGATTATGCCCGTGTTATTTGCTTCTCCTCTCCGTAACATCCTATTAATCCACACGCCTACTTCCCACCGGAGATCTTCCAAATGCAGGCCAGTGTAAACGTTGTTCCGACGTTGTATTTTCGGATAATCGCCTCTTGATCGGTCTTGATTTCGTTATTGTTGTCGTTGTCCTGGTAGATGCTGTAGGTTGCATTCAACAGGTTTTGAATGTTGAACTTCGTTTCAAAGCGTTTCATCCAGGTCTTGGAAATCTGGAAGTCAACCGAATTGCGCGGCATCTCCCACCACGACGGGAAGTTCTTGTCGCCAACCGAGAAAATGCGGGGTCCGAATACGTTATAGGCAAGGTTCACCGAGAATCCGGAAGGCTCGTCAAAGTAGTACAGTCCCGCGTTGATGATATAAGGTGACTGGCCCTGGAGCGGCCGGTTGCGGATTTGGTTGGCATTAGCCAGGTTGTTGCCGATGTCGACGTTGCTGTGAATCCAGGCCGCATTAACATTCACTGAGGTATTGCGCAGGATTTTGATCAAGCCCAGGCTGGCGAGGGATTTCCTGAATTCAAACTCAACGCCATAGGATGTCGCTGTCGGCGCATTGCCATAACTGAACTGCGGATTGTCCGTAGTCACCTGCAGGTAGGTTTCAATGGGGTTGGTGAAATTCTTGTAGAAGCCGCCCACGCTGATGATCTCGCCAGGATTCGGATACATCTCCCAACGCAAATCCACGTTGTCAATCGTTGCTGTCTTCAGTTTGCTATTGCCATAAATGGCCGCCTCGTACTCATACTGATAATAAAGGAACGGCGCCAATTCACGGAACTCCGGGCGATTGACAGTTCGGCCATAAGCAACGCGAACCAGAGAGCGGTCTGTCAGGTTGTAGGCGATATTCATGGAAGGCAGTGCCGAGAAGATCGGATTGTCAATGTTCACCGGCCCGACGGCGGTGCGAGCCGTCAGCTTCTGAACGTTGTACTCGCCACGAAAGCCAAGGGTTAGGTCGACTTTCCCAAAAGGGATTGTCCCGCTCACATATCCTGCGGTAAGAATATTTTTGCCTTCATAGGTATCTTGAGGTTGTGTGCCGTCCTCGATAACAAAACCGTTTGAGCGCTTGATGTTTTGCGGTGAGAAGATTGTCGTTAATGGAAGGCGTGATAGAGAATCGCCAACGGTTGGATCGAACCCAGCGGTGTTAGGATAGAGGTAGTTGACAAAGCGCGCGTTAAATGACCGGGTCTTGTATTCGGCGTAGTAGCCCGCCCTAATGGTTGCCTTCCTCTTCGATTCCGAATTGCCAAACGTCTTTTCGAAGTCCGCTGAATTGGAGAATCCCTTGTCACTAAGATTTGACCAGAAGCGACCCGTTTCAAATACGTTGCCGGATGCCGGCAGCTGCATGGTGTACGGCGCTTCGGTACCGGCGTAGGTTTTGTCTCTGAACGTGCGGAAACGACGGTAGTCAGGCTCATTCCGGCTTACCAGGTTAGCGCCCAACAGCCAGGACACCTTGCTTGACCCATCTCCCAGTTTGTGTGTTCCCATCAACTGACCCGAGTAGATTGACCGGCTCAGGTAGTGATACGCGTAATTGGTTCGATCATAGTTTGGATTCTGAATAAAATCTTCACCCGTGCGAACGGTAGTCTCATGTTCGCCCAACTGAACAAACAGGTTTTTGAATTCGATTTGATTTCGATCATTAAGGTCGACCCGCCAGTTGTGCACGATGTTGAACCGCGCATCATTGCTGTAGAAATCATCGTTGTATTCAAAGCGTTTCTCCGCGCTCGTGGCCGTAAAGGAATTGTATCGCATGAACTTCGCCTGGGAATGCATGTAGGTGTTGGAATAGGCGATCGACGTCAGGTTGCTGAACTTCGTTTTGCCAACCGAGAAGTGCTTTGCCATATTGAACGTGAACCCCATGTTGACAGGCGCGATTTTCGACAACGGGGCGAAGTTGTTGGTTAATGATTTTCCGGCGCTCTCCCTCATGGGTGAGTTCTTGGCGGAGGTCCTCAAAGCATTGGAGCTGGGAAAATTGGCCGGCAGCGAGCGGAACCCATTATCAAAGCCAAGCCAATCGGTATTGCTCCCTTGGGAGGACACTGTGGTTTGACCCGTTGCATTGGTACGGTAGCCTACACTCAGGCCAACATTCATAAACTCCTCGTTACCGGGTTGCTTAGTCACTACGCGAATCATTCCCCCGGCAAAGTCGCCGGGAAGTTCCGGCGTCGCTGATTTATAGATCAGCATCTGGTCAATGGCTCCTGCACCAATTAAGTCAAAGGAAAATGAACGGCGGTCGATCTCTGTGCTGGGAGCAATGGCATTATTAATCATGACCTGGTTGTAGCGCTCGGGCACACCGCGCACAATCACAAAGCGATTGTCGACAACCGTCACACCCGGTACCCGCCGCATGACTTCTGCGGCATCACGGTCCGGCAGGCGTGTTATTTGTTCGGCGGATATTCCGCTTACCACCAGTTTTGCTTCGCGGATGCTGCGAATCAGGTTGGCATCCGTATTGATTTCCCGCTTGGCGGTTACGACGATTTCTGCCAATTGAGCGACTTCTTCAGCCATCGTAATTTCCAACGAAGTGACCTTCCCTCCTTCGACGACAACATCATTCAACTTCTGAGTTTTGTAGGTAAGAGAGGATACGACAATCGCGTATGTACCCGGCTTAATGTTGCTGATTTGGAATTTTCCTTCCAAATCAGTCGCTGCGCCAACGGTCGTTCCATCAATGACCACGTTGGCCCCGATGATGGGTTCCGTGGTTTTGGCATCCAGCACCTTCCCACTCAGTGATCCATTTTGCGAGAATGAGACGGCCGCGTGGAGAACAAAAAGGACCGAAAGTACAATGGGGCGCATAGCATCGAAGTTGATGCGACAAAGGTCAATCGCCCATGTTACCCGGCTGATTCGGGTCTGTTACGTAATTGTTAAAAGGATGCTTGAGCAGGAGGAAACAACGCGCAACCATTGAGATATTCATGACTCATGACCCTTGGGAATGAGGATGTTACATGAGCAACCGAATAACCTTCCGGTAAAGGAAGGGTAATACAAATAAGATTCGGTTAACGTCTATTTGCCAATCGGCACCTTGTTAAGAATGGCGCGAATGATGTCGGTGGTCCTGACGTTGTCTGCCTCCGCCTCGTAATTCAACAAAATGCGATGGTTCATGACATCCGGAGCAATTTCCTTGATGTCCTCCGGCAATACATAGTCGCGGCCTTCGAGGTAAGCGGCGGCCTTGCAGGCGAGGTTCAGGTTGATGCTGGCTCGTGGAGATGCGCCGAACTGGATATACTGTGCTTCGTGATCGAGTTTGTACTCCTTGGCGTTTCGGGAAGCCGAAACCAATTCAATAATGTACTTCTCGAGGGACTCCGAGATCTTCACCTTATTCACCTCTTCGCGAATGGAGAAGATGTCTTCCTTGGTAAGTACGGGATTGACCGTATAGTCGAATTGCAGGTTGGCGATCCGCCGCATGATCTCCAATTCCTGCTCTTTGCTGGGGTAAGAAACTGACACCTTCATCATAAAGCGGTCCACCTGGGCTTCTGGCAACGGGTATGTTCCCTCGTTCTCGACAGGATTTTGTGTGGCCATTACCAGGAATGGTTTGTCGAGCGTGAAGGTGGTTTCACCGATGGTGACCGTCTTTTCCTGCATAGCCTCCAAAAGAGCCGATTGCACTTTGGCCGGTGACCGGTTGATCTCGTCGGCCAGGATGATGTTGGCGAAAATGGGGCCTTTCTTCACTTCAAATTTCCCTTCCCGTTGATTGTAGATCATCGTTCCGACAAGGTCAGACGGAAGAAGGTCGGGAGTGAATTGAATCCTCGCAAAGTCGAGGTGAAGCACCTTTGCTACGGTCGAAATAGTCAGTGTTTTCGCCAGTCCGGGGACACCTTCGAGCAGGATGTGACCATTCGTAAACAAGCCGATCAATAGCCGGTTCACCATGTAATCCTGGCCAACAACGACCTTGGCTACTTCTGTATATACCTGTTGAATCTTCCTGCGGTGCTCCTCGGTGTCAAATGCCATAAAAACCTCGTTTTCTGAAAATTAAACCGCAATAATAAAGAATTAGGTCCAAAAACAGGCTGAAGGATGGATAGACGGCGGCCTATTCAATTAAGATTACTTCCCTATTATCCGGTTCTTGTAACACAGATGTAACGAGGCTTTGGGCAACCCGGTTTTCCCTGTCCGGGGTTATGAGTGGACGAACCACCGACAGGCTGCTCAATGGTTGCTGTTGGCTGACAAATGCAAAGCCGACATAGGCGCCTTGTTCAACCAGAATTACTGACTGCTCATCTGCATTTCTACCCCGTCCCAGTATAAGTGCATTGGCGCCAGTCGGCTGAAATGATTCCACCATTGCGCGCGTGCGCTGGTTATAGATTTCCACTTCTTCTTTTCCCTCACAGGCGCCCTTACAAGATCCCGACAAATGGGCATAGCATGGCCCTTTCGCGAGTTGGAGCCCGGAGAGTTTCGGGCATAGATCATACTCCTTGACCTTCGACCAGAGAGAACTCCAGGCCGATCCCTTGTTTGGAAATGTGAATACGGGAGAAGAGTTCCGGCTCACGGCATTCACCACAAACCGGCGAAACCCGCTACGGTCGTAGTAGTCAAAGATGCCCCAGGATTCCGTGCGCACTTTCTGCGCCAGGTTATACTTCGGCCACAAACTTCTGATTTGTCGTGCTTCAAGAATGAGCGCCATCCGTTCATTGCCGGTTAGCTCAAATCGAATACGATGAATCTGGTTACGGATATTCGAGCGGTTCCACTCAGCGGCCTCTCCCGTGAAGTGACCTGTTATCCGCTTGCGCAAGTTGATGGCCTTACCCACATAGATTACCTGGCCGCGAGCATCGAGAAAATAGTATACTCCGGGCTCCTCCGGAAGGCTGTCATAATCCTGCTTGAAGAGGTTGGGCGGAAGAATCGCTTCGCCGGAATTGCGCTTAAGTGCCTTTGCGATAATACCACTTTCATCGCGCTTAAGCAGTTGATCAAAAATTCGCGCTGTGGCTTCTGCGTCGCCGCCGGCCCGGTGACGGTCTTCAATCACAATCCCGAGACTCTCGGCTAGTCGTCCGAGACTATACGAATCCAGCCCGGGAATAATTTTGCGGCTCAGTTTGACGGTGCACAGCTTTCTCGAGTTCCAACGAATGCCAGCGTCTTCCAATTCCTTCTTCAGAAAACTGTAATCAAAATGGGCGTTATGCGCCACAAAGACTTTCCCGTTGAGCTGCTCATAGATCTTCGGTGCGATCTCCTCAAACGTCGGCGCCTGGCTTACCATCTCGTTTGTTATCCCGGTAAGTCCGGTGATAAACATCGGCACTCTTCGCCCGGGATTGATCAACGTCTGAAACCGTCCCGTGATCTGAATTCCGTCATGGTGAATTATGGCAACCTCCGTCATGCGGTGATTTTCCGCATAACCACCGGTAGTCTCTATATCTACGATGGCGTACACGCTTCGAAATTAGACAGTCACAATAAGCTAAAAAGCGATGGAGATGCCAATTAGTTCGGCAAATTGAAGATATTGACATGACTTAAGTCTCGCCATGAAATTGATTATTCGTTTTCTGCTCTCCGGTGTAGCGGTCATGCTCACGGCTTACCTATTGCCCGGCGTCCACATTACTGATTATTGGGCTGCTTTGCTGGTCGCTGCCCTGGTCTCTTTCTCCAATCTGTTCATTCGACCCATTCTCATTGTTTTCACGATCCCCATCACCATCCTGACCCTCGGCCTTTTTCTCCTGGTTCTCAATGCGCTTATTATTCTCGGCGTAGACTATTTTGTTGAGGGGTTCCAAGTAGACGGCTTTTGGTGGGCCCTGGCCTTCAGTCTGATTCTATCCGTATTCAATAGTTTGTTTTCTGACCTGCTGAAGGAACGAAACCAATAGTCATTGCCATCCATCACTTTTGCTCACCTCGCTGGTGGCGATGGTATTAATTTTCACGCCTAAATCCCCGCCCCATGAAGAAGATTCTCTTTCTCATTCTGGTGACCGCCATAGCGCAGGCACAAACGCTGACTCCGCTTACCGTAGAAAAAATCATGCGCGATCCCAAGTGGATCGGCGTTGCCCCGACCAACCCTTTCTGGAGCGAAGACGGCCGAACCCTCTACTTCAACTGGAATCCGGAGAAGAATCCTGGAGATTCACTCTATTCCATAACACTCACGGACCGCACTCCGCAGAAAGTCAACCCGTCGACGCGACGCGCATTGCCTTCCCGGAATGGTTCTTATAACCGAACCTGGACAAAGAAAGTGTATGAAAAGAACGGTGATATCTTCCTGCTCGACATTCCGACTGCGAAGAGCGTTCAACTTACATATACCACAGAGCGGGAATTCAATCCGGTTTTCTCCAACGACGAAAAAAGGATCCTGTTCACATCCGGCGGGAATCTTTACAGTTCAGAAATAGCCACCGGGATGTTTAGTCAACTGACCGACTTTCGTAAAGGGCCGCGTCGCCCGGATCCGAAGCTGAGCGAACAAGAGAAGTGGCTGAAAGCCGATCAGCTCGCCTACTTTGACGTGCTGAAGAAAAGGAGCGAAAATAGAAAAGCGTCCGAAAAAATCCAGAAGTCTGACCGCGGGCGGAGACCCAAGGAAATCTACCTCGATGACCGCACGGCTGACCAACTGCAACTATCACCCGACGGAAAATACATCACGTATCGGCTGAGCAAGGCACCGGCGGTTAAGGCCACTCTTGTTCCCAATTATGTTACCGAATCCGGGTTCACGGAGGACATTCCCGCACGAACGAAAGTCGGCGTTAATCAGACGCAATACGACATGATGGTTTATGACATTGACCGCGACACGGTATTTACCGTAAAAACGGATGACCTTCCCGGAATTCAAGACCAGCCCGCTTTCAAAAAAGATTATCCGGCAAAACCGGCAAAAGATGGAAAGGGTACAAAAGCAGAGAACCGCGGCGTGGTTTTCTTTGGACCCATTTGGAGCGATCAGGGCAAGAACAACGTGGTGATTGCCCAGTCCATTGATAACAAGGATCGGTGGCTTCTTTACCTGGATGTTGCTTCACACAAATTTACTTCAATCGACCGCCTTCATGATGATGCGTGGGTGGGCGGCCCCGCCCTGGGATTTGGCATGAGCGTGACGGGATGGGTGAACGACAACACACTGTGGTTCTTGTCGGAAGAAACAGGATACTCTCATTTGTATACCTACGATTTCACGACGAAAAAGCGACAGGCGTTGACCAGCGGCAAATATGAAGTTCAGCGCGTTGACCTATCGCGGGACAAAAAGTATTTCTACCTCAGCACGAATGAAGTACACCCGGGCGAAAGACACTACTATCGCATGCCCATCGCCGGCGGAAAAACCGAGCGGCTGACGCAACAGACCGGCGCTCATGAAGTCACTGTTTCACCCGATCAAAAGTGGCTGGCCATCCGTTATTCCTACTCGAACAAACCGTGGGAACTTTACCTTCAGGAGAATAAGCCCGGGGGAGCACTTCAACAAGTCACAAAATCGTTGACCCCGGAATTTCAATCGTACGCCTGGCGGGATCCCCTGGTTACGACCTTCAAGGCGCGGGATGGTGCTGACGTCTACTCACGATTGTACGTGCCTGCGAATCCGAACGGGGCTGCTGTCATCTTTGTCCACGGCGCAGGGTATACGCAGAACGCTCACAAATGGTGGGCGAGCTACTTCCGTGAGTACATGTTTCACAACCTGTTAGCTGATAAAGGATATACTGTTCTGGATATTGATTACCGCGCCAGCGCCGGCTATGGTCGGGATTGGCGAACAGGGATCTACCGCTTCATGGGAGGCAAAGACCTCGAAGATCACATCGATGGGGCAAAATGGCTGGTTGAAAAATATTCTGTCGATCCAAAGCGCATCGGCATCTACGGCGGTTCATACGGGGGATTCATTGCACTCATGGCCATGTTCACCACACCGGATGTTTTCGCCGCCGGCGCAGCCCTTCGCCCTGTAACAGATTGGGCCCACTACAATCATGGTTATACTTCCGATATTCTGAATGAACCGTTTACCGACAGCATCGCTTACAAGAAAAGTTCGCCGATCTACCACGCAGCAGGACTGAAAGGCCACCTGCTGATATGCCACGGCATGGTTGATGTCAACGTGCATTTCCAGGACGCCGTCCGGCTCACACAGCGGCTAATTGAATTGGGAAAAGACAACTGGGAAATGGCCGTCTATCCCATGGAAGATCATGGTTTTGTAGAGGCCAGCAGTTGGACAGACGAGTACAAGCGTATCCTGAAATTATTCGAATCCAACTTGGGCAAATAGTCAGCGTGGCTTGCCAGCAGTAAGGATTGGTCCGAAGGGTCCCAACTTGTGTTGTTGCTCAGAATACGGATCCGCATAAGGGCCAAAAGGGTGATCAAATGGCTTTGACTTGATGTCAGGCCAGTCTCGGGAAATATCCATTCCCGGGCGCGGCTGTGAGCATATGTAAGCCGCGACATCCCAGGCCTCCGTTTCACTAAGTTGGGTGGCGGCGTCGTTCGGCATATTTCGAAATATAAATCCCGCCATCCGCGAAATCCGCAGAAGGCCGGCGCCGCTGTTAAAACTGCTGTCACCCCAAAGCGGCGGATATCGCCATTCAGTACCGCTTCCATTTCTTGCGCCCTGCCCCATTATTCCATGACAACGAGAACATTGTTTCTGGTAAATACGCATACCCAGTTCCGGATTCGCTGCCCGCTCCATCACCGGCACCTCGAAAATGCCAGAACCTAATGGGATCACATCCTTCGCGATGGATGATCCGACCCAGCGGATATACTGAACCATCGCTTTCATTTCCCGACTGTCCTCCTTGAGCGCCGAGCCGTTGAGGCTTCGTTCCAGGCAATCATTCACGCGTCGCTCAATGCTCTCGATGGTCCCGGAGCGGAACCGGAATTTTGGATACGTCGATGCGACGGCTGCATAATTATTGCCCCATACTTTCCTGCCGGCTTTCAGGTGGCAATTCTGACAGTTCATACCATTGCTTATCGCAGCTATCTTTCCTGAAGGCCCCAGGTAAACCGAAGTGTGGGCTATCAGTTCATAGCCATAGCGAATCATTTCGCCTTCAGCGGTATTGGGAATTTTCGTCGAGTCTGGCGGGATCCAGGAAGCCGGCTCCATTTTCGTTTGCGCCTCGATGACCGTCTCTGGATGGTTCGGTATAAATAGAAGGAGGACCAACATCAACATGAATAGCAAGAGAAGTGATACCGACCACAGGGTCAATCGGATGGTGTTCAGCAGGCGTTGTTCTTCAAGCCGCATAGGTCACCGGACTCGAATGGTGCGCATGGCCTTGCTGAATTCACGCTTTATTCCTTCGCCGCGAACGTGATGCTGATCTTTTACAACCCATTGGCCACTGATCATCGTGCCAATGATTCGGCTGGAATCAGATGTATAGACCAGAATGGATGACACGAGATGAAGCGGTGCATCTTCCAGCAAATGGGTGTTGGCCTTATAGACTACGGCATCCAATGGAAGTCCGGGTGCAAAGTGTTCCTCATAACCCCTGCCCATCGCCACCCGCCCGGAGGTTACCGCCTCGTTAATAAGATAGTGCGCGGCATCGCCATCAAATGTGTTGCGGCGATTGGTGACCAGGCGCTGGCGATAGTCGATCATTCTGAACTCTTCCAGGGGATTGATTCCAATGTGGCTGTCAGTCCCGATGGTCCAGCGTCCGCCCTGTCGCACATAGTCCTTCATCCGAAATATCCCGTCACCAAGGTTGCCTTCTGTGGAAGGACATAATACGACGTTCGCTTTGGATGTGGCCAGACGCTTCACCTCCTCATCATCCAGGTGAGTTGCATGAACAAGGTTGAAACGATGATTGACTGGCAGATGGTTGAGTACCCATTGCATCGGACGTTCGTTACAATACGCGAGGCAATCGGAAATTTCCTTCTTTTGTTCAGCGACATGAAGATGAAACGGCAAATCACGAGGGCCTTGGTTAAAGGCGGCTTCGATATCTTTCAGTTCTACAGCCCGGAGTGAGTGAACACTAAACCCCAGCCGGGCATGCGCATGTCCTCGAACTGTATTTCCTGAAGCATCCAATAAGGTTAGATAGCTCTCAACGGAATTTGAAATAAATCGTCGCTGTCTTTCTGCCGGCGGCTTGCCGAAACCGCCCTTCTGATAAAAGACGGGAATCAGTGTAATGCGAATCCCTGCCGTAGCTGCCGCAGCGACCATGCGCTCACCCATCTCCGCCAGATTCCTGTACGGCTTACCTGATTTATCGTGGTGGAGATAGTGAAACTCAGCGACGTGCGTATAGCCGTGCCGAATCATTTCGGCATAGAGCATGGCGGCTACAGCTTCGGCCTGATCGGGGTCCATCGACAAGGCGCATGCATACATCTCCTCGCGCCACGACCAAAAGTCATCTTCTGTTCCGGAGGGATGATTCTCAGCCCAACCGGCCATGGCGTATTGAAAGGCGTGTGAGTGCGCATTCTGAAAGCCGGGGAGGGCATAGCCGTCGATCGCTTCAACAGCGACCCCCTCTGACGGCGCGGTGGATGACAGGTAACGAATGACGCCGCCATGATCCACACCAACATAGGCCGGCGCCAGCCAATCCTCCCGCTGAAGCAGGCCTTTAAACCGGTAGTACGTCAATGCCGGGACACTCTTCATATCTGGTCAATCAACTGCTCAAATACTTGACTAAGCACCAATCGAATTTCACCGGCACGGGATTCATCGTATTCGGTTTCTGAATCGTCCATGTAGTTTGTCTTCGTCATCTCCAATTGAAGGGCATGTTGGTTTTCTGCCGGCTTTCCGAAATGTCGCGTAATGAACCCTCCCTTGAAAGGAAAATTGTGACGGGTTTGATAGCGACTGCGATCAAGGACTCCCAATGTTGTTTCAATCAGCCCCGGTGAGGCGGAGGTGCCATCTGCGTCGCCAAGAATAAGATCGGGAAATTTTTCTTTGTGAATCGTGGGAACAAGCTGTCGGATGGAATGACAATCCCACAATAAGACACGGCCGTGGCGGGACATGAGTCCGTCCAGCAGCGATTGCACCTTCGCATGGTACGGATTGAAATACAACTCCAGGCGGCGATTGGTTTCCTCCGGAGAAATCTGCTTTCGATTGTCGTTGTAAAGTGGTTCGCCAAGAAACGTTGTGGTGGGGCACAGGCCGGTAATAAGGCGGCCGTCAGTGTACAGCGGCTTCTCCTCAGGATTACGATTGAGGTCGATCACCCACCTTGAAATCCTTGCGGAGATCATGGTGATGCCAAATTCCGGTGCGAAATCGTAGAGTTTGTCCACAAACCAGTCAGTATCGTCGGGGGCGGCCACCAAGCGGGGATTGAAATCACCCTTCAGGTGGTCAGGGAATTCGGTCCCGCAATGCGGAACGCTGAGGAGAATGGGTACCTCCGATGCTGTTGCTTGGGTGATGTGAAAGATTGCTGACACTATTTCTTACCCTGACGGCATTTGTCTAATTCAGCTTGGAGTTGATGCTGTGCATCTTCCGCGGCCATTCTTGCATCTCTACTCAGAGCAGCATCCCTTGCAGATTCAAGCGCCATGGATTCCATTCGAGTTGCTTCCACCGCACTCCTGGCGGCGTCCACCTGTTTCATGTAGGCGTAAATAACTGAGCTTACGGTGACAAAGACCAATATCAACATTCCGACTGTTGAGCGTCTTGCTGCCCCTTTTAATTGCAACTCCATTTTGCTGAGTTGGTTGCGCAGCAGCTGGAGCTCTGAATCTTGTGCCATGTCGTCTGTCTTACTGGTCCTTTGATTTGCGCTTCTTCTTCTTTTCCTTCTTCGATGGAGAGATTATTGACGTAGAATCTACAGGTGAAGTTGTTGACACAGTGACTGCTGGTTGCGTTGTTGCCGGAGAAACTGACGGTGTTTCTTGCCCGTAGGCCGTCGAGCGTTTCAACCTCATCACACGCCGGTAGGCCTGGTCGACTCGCTCCTTCTTGATCTGGCCACTTTCCACCTGCGCCCGGATGATGCTGTGTACTTTATCCACGGTTCGCTCTTCGCTTCCGGCGATATTGTTTGAGAAACACAAAATATCCACGCCGGCATTAACCGCCAGCCGGATCGCTTCTTCCAGTCCGTACTGCTTTGCAATCGCCTGCATCTGCATGTCATCAGAAAAAACCACGCCGTCATAGTGGAACTGTTTTCGCAGCAGGCTGTCAATCATTCGGGACGACAACGTGCCCGGATAACCATTCGGGTCAAGTTTCTTATTGACAATGTGGGAACTCATCACCGCGTCCACCAAGCCGGCATTGATCAGCTTTTCATAAGGCACCAGTTCAGCCGGTGTCCATGTAGCGGTAACATCCGCGACGCCGAAATGGGTATCGGCCATCGAACTGCCATGCCCCGGAAAATGCTTTAAGGTGGTAATCACGTGGTATTTTCGATGCATTTTGGAAAATTCTCCTGCGAACAGCGCGACCGAATCCGGGTTTGCGCCGAAAGAACGACCCACCTTGTAAATGACCGTATTCTCCTTGTTGACTCCCAGGTCGACGACGGGCGCAAAATTCACATTGATGCCCAGTCCCGATAATGTGGCCGCTGTAGCTTCTGCGTAAAACCGCACAGAATCCAGCGTACTTGCCCTTCCCATTTCCTGGGCGGTGATGGATCGCGTAAAGCCATACTTCTCTTTCAGTCGATTGACCTTTCCTCCCTCCTGGTCTATGGTGACGAGAAGCGGAATTGGCGCCGCCTTCTGATACGTCCAAATCGTTTTTTTCAATGGGGCAAACGCACTCGTGGTCTTCGGAACGTTTTTCTCGAAAAGAATAATGGAGCCGACTTTTCCAGCCCGTATTTCTTCCAGCACCAGCGGATCAACGACAGTGCCCGGATAGCCGATGAGGATCATCTGTCCGATCTTCAGGCTGAGTGAATCGACAGCTTGTCCGGAGACGCTTGACGCTGTTGAAAGCAGCAAAAGAAACAGCATCCATTTTCCCACTCCCTTCATTTCAATACGATTCATAGATGAATTTAAGTATTTCTTCCATGCGCCCCCTCACCGGGCCGCTTCCAACGGTAAAGTTGTTGTTCATCCAACTAAAAATGAGTGTTCGCCCTTTCTTCGTTACAATGAATCCGCTCAGCATGTGATTATTGCGCAACGTCCCGGTTTTCGCATACACAAAAGGACGCTCCCCCTTGTAACTGTTCCGAATGGTGCCGCTTACTCCGCCAACAGCCAATAAATTAAAAAGTCGTTCGCGCGGTATTTTTTGACTGGTCTTCTCCCATAAGGATACAATGGAACGGGGGGTAAACAAATTCATCCGCGATAGTCCGGATCCGTCTACCCAAACCGGCGTGTCGGGTAGATCGGTAAGAAACCGTTTTTTCACTTCACGGATAGCAATGTCTGTTTCCAGTGTATCCGATAACACACCTGCACAGAGCAGCAGCAACTGTTCCGCGATAAAATTGTCGCTTTCCTGCATCATGACTTTGTACAGACTGTCTGCCGGGACACTATATAAAGTACTTGCCTGGTGGTCGAACGGGATGGTTACCGGTGTCACTTCTTTCTTCAGCGTGTCGCCAAGAAGGAATGTGAGAAACGGATCGCTGTAGTGAAATGGAATTTCCCATTCCGAACTGGAATCCCTGGTGCCCGGAACATAACGAAGCGAATTGGAGTCCGGGCCGCGCACGAGGTCATGCTTTTCTTGCGGCCGTGGAGCCCTCACTATCCCGGTACGAAAAACGGGCGGATTTGGAATGAAGTTGTTGCCCTCCTTCCTGACGTGAAACCGGTTTCCATAGATTGGAAATGGCGTTCGTTCAACCTGGTAAGCATATTGATAATCTTCCCAGGCCCAGCCGGGACCAAATTGCTCACCGCTGAAATTGGCTGTCGAGTAAAAAAGCTTAGGCGCCTGGCGGAGGAAATCATACACCTTGCTGCTCTTGACCACGTCATCATAAAGAAAACTGGGATCGCCGGTTCCCCAAAAAATCAGTGAGTCTCCCCGGTGCACGTACCGCAACGCCGGAACGGAATCACCCAGAAGCTGCAGGCTGGCATACAGCGTGAAAATTTTAGTATTCGAGGCGGGAACAAAGTAACGATCGCCTTGGTGATCAAAAAGTGTTTTCTGTTTTTGTGGATCATAGAGCGTAAATCCTATGTGATCATGAAAGTCAACTTCAGACCGATCGATTTGCTGATGAAGTTTTCGCGACGGGGAACAGGCCGTCAGAAGCAACATGAACAGCAAAACGAATCCCGCGTGCCTCATCCGACGGACAAGTAACGTTCACGGATGACTTTGCAATGATGGGTTTCGTGGCCTGCGATGATGATCCCGATAGCGCCGACAGTCAGTTCATTGTTGTTGGCTGTTCCCTTTCGTGTAAGCATTTCCTCCGAAAAGCTTTTGAACAAGTCGACCGTGCATGTGCGGAGGTGCTCCATTTCATCGCCGATTTGTGCCAGGCTCCGACTGGAAGCATTCAGGTGAGGTGCGTACGCCTGCTCATCAAATCCGGCCAAAGGAGTGCGGTCGTTCCTGGCAAAACGCAAAGCCCGGTAACTGAAGATACGTTCCGCATCAAGCATGTGGCAAAGAACCTCACGGATTGTCCACTTTCCTTCGGCATAGCGAAAGTCCTCTTTTTCGCGGGGAACCGAGTGAAGCAGTTCCATGGTTCGATAGCCGGAAATACGGAGCGCCTGGATAATATCCGGGTGCTCAACCAGTTTGACATAACCTTTGTAAAAGGTGGGGATGGTCTCAAGATTCAGGAACATGACGGAGGGTTTCCCGAAAAATAAGGATTCTAGGCCGGAAATCAGGGGTGTGATCGTTCAGCGGCGCGAATCATACGCTTACGCAGGAAATTCTCAGCGGGAAGGACCAACAGCGCAATGAACACCTGGACGAAGAACTCCACCACCGGAGTGCTTCGGAGGGCCAATGTTGACGTTGCAACAGTTTGGACAAACTGGATGAGCATGATGACCGTGAGGGTGGACAAGAACTGGCTGAGGTAGCGAAACCGCGTTGTGGAAACATTAAGCCGCAAGGACAAAATCACCAGCAGCCCAAAAACGACAAATTCGAGCGCGAAAAATTCGGGCCGCTTCCAGTAGGGCGGAACCACCCGTACATCAATGGTCTCCAGTCGCGTCACCTTTCCAAACAAGTCGCGCGACTCCACCATCACGCTGTAACTGCCGGGTGGCAGGAACGGAAAATTAATGATGTTGTTATAGGTGGACCATTCCGACCAGGTTTTCTGCAATCCTTTCACCCAATAGTGATATTCAACCGCCTGCAAGCTGACGTACTCGGGTTGAATAAACTCAAAAGTCAACGCGCTTTCACGTTCATCCACCTTCAACTTTTTCGGCGACAAAGTTGATTGTTGATTTCTTACCTCTTTCAGAAAAAGGGGATTGCTCTGTGGTGCACCGGTGTCAAACTCGCTGGAGAATTTATACAATTCATTGTTGGCGGTGATCACCCACAAACTCTTGCCCATTTCCGCCGGCGCCAGGAAGCGAATATCAGGGAAGAGCGCGAGCCACTCCGTCTTTAGTTCGCCTTGTTTTTTTCTGTCAATCGTGCGCCAGCGATGACCGTCGTAATACCAGAACGCGCCCGCTGACGCAAAGAATTTCTTTGGCCCCGGAAGACTATCGTACTTGACAAATGAATTCTTGAATCCCAGGTAATGGAAGAACTCACCATTCTGCGTGATATAAACCTCCTGGCCATACGAGAGGCCCACTGTTTTGTCAATCGATGTGTAGGGAAGCGGAATGACCTCCGCATCGAGAATCTGCTTTTCATCTACGCCCAACCGCACAACATGATCTCTTCCGCAAATCCAGAGATTTTCGGCCTTGTCTTCAAAGAAATAGTCAGCATAGGTAGATAAGGAGTCCGGGAATCCGGCGTCTGACCAGCCTTTTCCGCTCGCCGCAAATGAAAGCACTTCGCCATCGTAGGTACTCACCAGCAACTGTTCAAGGTTGTCGGAGAAGTATATAGTACGCGATGGGGTGGGGCTAATGGGAACGGCAACCAAGTCGGTGACCTCGAAAACTCCGCTGGCACCTGCCCCGATCAGTCGGTTGTTCACCAGGATGAGTTGGTCCACTTTCCCGGAGACTCCGAGCACCTGGGTGAATACATGTTCCACGCCGCGCAGCACCTTACGCTCTTTTCTCACCTTCGCACGAATCTTCTTCTTCTCTTTGGTTGGTTCAGGTGCCGGCTCGGGCGCCTTCTCCTCAACTTTCTTTCTGCCCAAGCCGAGAAAACCGCGCCTGACTTTCTTTCGCTCAGTGACGGTAACCGCCGGCTCAGCTTCCTGTGCGGCTTCCGCGATGGTCTGAAGCACCTCGTAGGATTCAGTACCAAAGATTTCCTGCCGTGTCAGCGCGAAAAGTCCCAGGCTCGTACCCACATAGAGGGTGCCATTGAACGATTGTGCACAAAGCAGATTTCCTGATAAGCCGGGATAGTGGTTGTAGGTACGAAATGGAAGGAAGGGCGCAACCCGTGTAAAACCATATTCATGTGCCACCCAAACCCCCAGATGACGGTCGCTGTGGACGGCAAAGACCTCGTTATCAGGAAGACCGGTGAAGTAATTGGTGGTCTCCAGCGTTTCTGTCGTTTCGATATCGACAAAAATTAAACCGCCGCGCAATGTCCCGATGGCGACAAGACGGTCATTGATCCACGTTGCATTCGCCACCACATTTGAAACGAGGTAGTCAATGTCTTTCGGATGAAACTCCTTCAGGCTGCCATCCCGGAAAAAATAGAATCGATTATCCTCGGTAGCCACGAGGTGACTCCGGCCGTCCGCCGATGGTTCGCTGAAGACAATATGTTTTCCTTCAAGAATGTCCGGCTTCGTTAATGCGGTGCCCGTAATTTTCTTCAGGCCCTCACCATCGGTATCTACATAGACCGATTCGCCCACGCGGTACATTCCCGCGTAGGCTCCTTCCGCCGAAGAGGGTTGTGCAACGGCGGTCGCCCTAAAGTTGGGTCCACTCACTTTAAACAAGTGTGTCTCATTCAGGAAGTAGACCTCGTCTTTCAGCGAAACGGCAGCAAACATATTCTTCGCCTCCGGAAGAGAGTCGGAAAGCGAGAGGTATGCCATATGGTTTTGGTCGTCTAGGGCAATGCGGCCAAAACCGTTTGATCCACCGGCGAACATTTCACCCGAATCGTTGCCCGTCAAGGCATACGCGGCTCCTTTCGCTCCGATTTGCGTCCATGAACGGCCGTCAAACTGCAATACGCCGGCGCGGTTGGCAAAGAAAAGTATGCCATGATTATCCTCATGAATATCAAAACTCAGGTAGTTGATCTGATCACTGGCTGGTTTGTAGTGCGAAAGAAAATAGTGCCCTGACTGTGCCAGTGATGACCATGCTGCAGAGCCAACGAAGACAAGCGTTACTGCAAATCGAAGCATGTTGGTATTAAGCCGATTTCAAATATACGGCTTAACAACACACTGACTAACTGATCTTCGCCCAGTTTACCGTTGACTTACGCAAAGCGGTCAAATGTGATTTGATTGGTTGATTTTCGGTTTTAGTGAGTTCCGGATCTCGTTCCAGGATGGCGTTGGCTTCTTCTCGGGCCTGCTGAAGGATTTTGCCATCCTTGCCCAGATCGGCGATCATGAGGTCCAGCAGGCCACTTTGCTGTGTTCCCATAAGATCACCTGGGCCTCTCAACTCAAGGTCTGTCTCGGCAATTTCAAATCCATTGTTTGTTCGGACCATGGTGTTCATTCGCAGCCTGGCTTCCGCATTCAATTTATAACCGGTCATCAGCACGCAATACGATTGATCCGCGCCCCGTCCAACCCTCCCGCGCAGTTGATGAAGCTGCGATAGTCCAAATCGTTCGGCACTTTCAATAACCATCACCGAAGCATTCGGAACGTCAACCCCCACCTCTATCACAGTTGTTGCCACCATTATTTTTGTTTCACCTTTCAGGAAGCGTTTCATTTCAAACTCCTTGGCTTCGGGTTTCATTTGTCCATGAAGAATACTGACGGCGAAATCCGGGAATGCCCGGCTGATGCTTTCATAACCGTCCATCAGGTGCTTCAAGTCCAGTTTTTCCGACTCATCAATCAGCGGATAGACAATGTAGACCTGACGACCCGCTTCGATTTGGCTTCGAAGGAACGCATTCAACTGCAGCCGGTGGGAGTCAAATTGATGTGTCGTCCGGATGGGCTTTCGTCCTTTAGGCATTTCGTCGATGACGGAAATGTCCAGGTCGCCGTAGAGGGTCATGGCCAAGGTGCGCGGAATGGGTGTCGCCGTCATGACCAGTACGTGCGGGTAGATATCCTCATTTTTCTGCCACAATTTCGATCGTTGAGCAACTCCGAATCGATGTTGTTCATCAATAATGGCCAGCCCCAGGTGCTGAAATCGCACTTCCTCTTCCAGCAGCGCATGGGTCCCGATCAGAATTTTCAATGCTCCTGACTGAAGCTGTTCATGGAGCTTCCTCCGCTCTGCCTTCTTCGTCGAACCGGTCAGCAAGGCGATGGAAAGGCCCATCAAATCCGCATATTTCTTCAGATTCGCGAAGTGTTGCTGAGCAAGAATCTCCGTTGGCGCCATCAGGGCTGCCTGTGCCTTGCCTCCGATCACGAGAAGGATGCAGATGAATGCGACAATGGTCTTTCCGCTGCCCACATCTCCCTGAAGCAATCGATTCATCTGCCGACCGGACTTCATATCCTGATATATTTCGCGGATCACCTTCTTCTGGGCGTTGGTCAACGGAAAGGGAAGGTGATGATTGTAGAAATTGGTTAAGGATGAGGTGTCATTAAAGACCTGCCCCCTGAACTTTTCAATCCTCACCAATTTCATTTTCAACAGACGGAGTTGGAGGTAGAACAGCTCCTCGAACTTCAGGCGATGTTGGGCTGCCCCTAATGCGGGCAAACTTGATGGATCATGAACTGTCGCAATAGCCTCTTGCTTTGAGGGGAATCCATATTTCCTCACTAATGCTTCCGGAAGTGTCTCACGAATATGTGCCCGACCCTGACGAACGATCTCCTGTTCGAGCCTCCAAATGAACTTGCTGTCGATACGACGAGCCCTAAGCTTCTCGGTAAGTGGATACACTGGCTGAAGTCCTCCCTGAAGATTCTTCTCACTTTCAGCCTCAATCTCCGGATGCGCGATGGAAAGCGTTTTGCCAAACCGATTGGGCTTACCAAAAACAACATAGGGAATACCCGGCTTAATCCGCTCCAGCGCCCAGGAAATGCCTTGAAACCAGACCAGCTCCAGCGATCCTGTATTATCGGAAAAATGCCCCACCAGTCGCTTTTTGTGGGCCGAGCCAACGGTTTCAAACCGGGTTATGACACCTTTCACTTGCACATACGGCATCTCCTCATTGATTTCCCGGACAGCATAGAACCGCGTCCTGTCCTCGTAACGGAAAGGATAATGCTGCAACAGGTCGCCATAGGTAAAGATCTTCAGTTCCTTCTGAAGCATGGCGGCTCGCTGGGGCCCTACGCCTTTGAGAAATTCGATCGAAGTCTGAAAAAATGGAGTCAAGGAATGGGGCTTCGGATGGGTCAAATTAGCAAATCAATGCCGATCCCCGTGTCCGGAAACTGTGACTACTTGGGGTGTCTCCACTCCAATGTGTTGATCAACTGCATGGCATCGCGCTTCAGGTATTCAATGGCAGGCTGCAGGGAATCGTTCTGAACCTTGACATTAAAATAGACGGCCCCGCGCAGAAAATTCATGGTAGAATCAGTTAGTGTAAACTGGAATTGGCTGGGGACTTCTCCCTCCAATTCAGCGATAACCGCAGTTTTCCCACCGGGAGTTCTTACAATGGTTTCGTCAATGGCGTACGCCTTGATTTGGTGTTTAGCCGTGAGCACGTAGGCGTCCTGCAAATATTCCCTCAATAATTTATCGCTGTGATTAATCGTCTTGTAGGTGACATGAATAGTGGCGTGAAGGGTTGGGTAGTAGATCTCCACCCAGTGTTTTTCACGAATCCAGGAGGTATCGCGCAGCAATTTGGCATGCGCGGAGTACTCGAATCGATACGGCAGGGTATCCGGTGAAAGCACATAATCATGCCCCGGCAGAATCAGTCGATTATAACCCTTGGGCTTCGGCTGATAAGATCGCTGGCATCCCTGGAAAGCGGTCGCAAGGACAATCACCAACAGGAAAAGAATTTTATTCTTCAGCAACTTCCACATCGGCAATCTGGACACGAACGCGTTTGATCCGTCGTTCATCGGCAGTCAGCACCGTAAAAGTAAATCGGTCATGTTTAAGCACATCTCCGACGACCGGCATCGACTTATTCAATTCAAGTATTAATCCGCCCAACGACTCGCTTTCACCCTTTATCTCATCAAAATATTGCGCTTCCAATTCGAGTGTCTTGCAGAAATCGTGAAGCGAGATCTTGCCTTCAAACACGTAGGTCTTGTCGTCAATCTTCTGGTAGAGTGACGACACTTCATCAAACTCATCGTTAATCTCACCGATGATCTCTTCAATAAGATCTTCCAGCGTCACCAGGCCACTTGTGCCGCCATACTCATCCGATACGATGGCAATGTGAACACGCTTGTTCTGAAAATCCCGCAACAGGCTGTCAAGGCGCTTGGTTTCGGGGACAAAGAATCCGGGCCTCAACAAACGCTGCCATTGAAAATTCCTGCTTTCCGCGAGGTACGGCAGAAGGTCCTTGGTGTAGAGAATTCCTTCGATATGATCAATGGTGCCTTTGAACACCGGGATGCGCGAATAGCCTGATTTGCTCACGGCATCCAGAAGTTCTTTGAAATCCAACTCCACATCCACGGTGGATATTTCGAGTCTCGATTTCATCACCTGCTTGACGGTAAGTGTACCGAAGTTCACAATGCCCCGGAGGATTTCCCGCTCATCAATGGAGGTCTCCGGGTTGTCCGTGGTGAGCTCCAATGCCTGGTTGAGTTCCTCCACGGTACTATTGTAGCCTCTTTTGGCAATCCTTCGCTCGATCAAACTGCTCATGCCCATTAGTACATAGGAAAGCGGGCGAAAAATATTCTCCAGGAAAATCCAGACAGGCCCGGTGATGCGGGCAATGTTCATATTGCGCTTGGTGGCATACACCTTGGGAACAATCTCACCAAAAAAGGTAATGACGATGGTCGTTAGCAGCGTTACAATGCCGACGATGGTTTCCGCCGGTTTGCGTGTTCCGGCCATATCCCACATCAGGAAGGTAGAAATGGTGACTACACCCACATTGACGAAATTGTTGGCGATAAGAATAGTTGCCAACAACAGGCGAGGCCGTTTTAATAAGTTAAGGATGTTCTTGCTTTGGTCATCACCATTGTCCCGGCACTGATCGAGATCAACTGCTTTCAATGAAAAGAACGCCACCTCCGACGCCGATATCATCGCCGACATCGTTAACAGTACGGCGATCGATGCAAAACTGACCAGGTAAAATGTATTGAACCAGACCGAGGTGGCTTCCAGAAAGAGAATATTGGGAGGGTCGTCCAAGTGACTACGGTTTCAGTTCAAACATTATTGTGGTTCTTAGAAAGGCAGATCATCAGTGCCTTCACTTGATGACTTGGGGTCAGCCGGCATCGCGGGAGATTGCGATGCGGGGGCTCGATATTCTCCGCCGGAAGACCCGCCATCACGCCGCGTGCTCAGCATGGTCATATTGTCGCCAACTATCTCAGTCGTATAACGGGTCACACCTTCTTTTTCCCAAGAGCGTGTGCGCAAGCGGCCCTCTACATAAATCATATCGCCCTTGTGCAGATACTTAGCAGCAATTTCAGCCAATCCTCGCCACAGCACGATGTTGTGCCACTCGGTAATTTCCTTCTTTTCACCGGTGGTTTTATCCTTGTATGATTCACTCGTCGCCAATGTAAAATTGGCCACAGACGCTCCATTTTCAAGGTTTCTCACCTCCGGGTCCTTCCCCAGACGGCCTACCAATATCACTTTGTTTACACCTGACATATGCGTTGAATTAGATTCCCATTACGTCCTTCTTTTGACTGCGCCGGGGTGCAAATTTACCAATTCCCGGGGATACCTGCGGTCGTCGAGGTACCTGGAAATCAGGACTGATTTGGGAAGCTTCACCACTTGCGAAGGAGAATAGAAGCGAACGTCGTCAAAAATGGGTTTAGCAGGAAGCTTCATGCTCGTCCATTCGAGCTCGACAAAGCGGGCATGAATCACCTGGTGAGACAACACCTGCTTGTATTCTCCTGTGATTTGAATTTCCGGTGCTCTTCTGCTCAGTTCATTACTGAGCCAGCGGGCCAACCTGATCTTCGTCAATCGTGACTTGCTTTCCAGCATGGGAAAATCAAAGAGGCCGGACCAGATGTCGCCGACACCTCTTTGCTTCATGGCCACACGACTGCCTGAACGGATTACGACATAATAGAAAATCCGTCGAGTGGGTTTGGCCAGTTTGGATTTTACGGGGAGCACTTCCTGCAAGTCTTGTTTAAATGCCACGCAAGACTGTTGAATCGGGCAAGAGCTGCATTTGGGATTCCTGGGCGTACAATGCAGTGCCCCAAACTCCATAATGGCTTGATTGTACGTGCCCGGTTCCTTTTCCGGCAATAGTCCATTGGCTAGCGCAGCAAATCTCTTCTTGCCTTGGGTCGATCGTATGTCATGGTGGAGGCCAAATACCCTGGCGAGAACACGAAATACGTTTCCGTCTAAGACGGCAACTCGTTCATTGTAAGCGAAGGAAGCAATGGCCGCAGCCGTGTAGTCGCCAATGCCTTTCAATTGCCTGAGTCCGTCAAATGAATTCGGAAACTTTCCCTGGTAATCCTTCCAAACGGTCTTTGCACAAGCGTGAAGATTGCGTGCGCGTGAATAGTACCCCAATCCCTGCCAAAGTCGAAGGATATCCCGTTCGGGTGCTTTGGCCAATTGCGGTAATTTGGGGTATGCCTTAATAAATGATTTGTAGTAGGGCAAGCCTTGCGCTACACGCGTCTGTTGCAGGATAATTTCTGAAAGCCAGATCTTGTACGGGTCATTTGTATTCCTCCAGGGGAGCTCCCGACGGTGCTCCTGATACCATTCAACGAGTTTTCCGGCCAAATCGTGGTTCGTCATTTCATTGATAATCAGAATTTTTCAATATTGTTTTTAATTGTGACCGGGCAAATTAATTTTGTCGTCCCTAAGTAAAGCCTAACACCCAAGAACCGTGACGAAAGCAGACGTAATCAACCAAATCGCAGACAAGACAGGAATCGACAAGGCCGATGTAGCGGCTTCTGTTGAAGCCTTCTTCACCATTGTAAAGAACTCCATGTCAAGCGGCCACAATATTTATGTTCGCGGTTTTGGAAGTTTTGTTAACAAGAAGCGCAAGAAAAAAATTGCGCGCAACATTTCCAGAAACACGGCGATTGTAATCGATGAACACTATATCCCCAGTTTCAAGCCGGCCAAGGTGTTTATCAATAAGATCAAGAGCAGCGAAAAGGTAAAGCAACTCGCTGAGAAATAGTTCGAGTGGATAAACACGGACGCAGCAGCGACCACGTGTCAATCATTGCCCTATTTTTTCAATGAAAAAGACCCGGCTCATTCTCGTTCTTCTGGCTGCCGGCATGATTGCGCTTCTTTACTTTCTGCCCAAGGCAGTTGTAGAGAACGACAGTCAACTGCAGACCGCTGCTCCCGGCGCTGACTCTGCTGCCGTGACCGGAACCCCTCATCAAGCAACGCCGAAAGCGATTCGTAACCGCATTAACCGGTTGAGAGCCCGATACTTATCGGGCCCCTCGGAAGAAAAAAATGCTATCTTTGCCGACTCGTTAATCGGGCCGTATCAACAAGCGGGTCTTTATGACAGCGCAGCGTGGTTCGCCGAACGAGCTGATGCGTTCTTTAAAACAGATGAGAGTTTGCTGAAGGCCGCGAATGCCGCCTATGATGCTTATACGTTTGCCGTTGAGCGAGACAGACAACGCGCCCTGGCTGAAAGAGCCCGTGATTTATTTGCCCGTGTACTGGCAAAGAATCCGGGTAACCTCGATGCCAAGACTAAAACTGCGATGACGTACATGAGTTCTGACTCGCCGATGATGGGTATCAAGATGCTGCGGGAAGTTGTTGAACAGGACCCCAAAAATGAATTGGGACTGTTTAATCTGGGCATGCTGGCGATTCAATCCGGACAGTACGGACGCGCTGTGGAGTGGTTTGAGAAACTGCTCGCCGTGAATTCCAACCACCTGCAAGGAAACCTCCTGCTCGGTGTTGCCTGGATGAATCAGGGAGAAAAAGAAAAGGCGCGTCAGCAGTTTGAAAAAGTAAAAAAGATGGATTCGGACCCTGCGGTGCAGGCCACCGTGGATTCGTATCTGCAGGAACTAAACTGATTATTTCACCTGCCATTTTACCCGCCTGTCGGGATGATGGCCAAAACATGATTGACTATGCCAAGTGGTAAGAAAAGAAAGAAGCACAAAATGGCCACCCACAAACGCAAGAAGCGTTTGAGAAAGAACCGTCACAAGAAGAAGTAAGCACAGCATCCCATTACCCGTGAGTAACGAACTAATTATCAGCGCTACTCCGGAAGGATGCCGCATCGCCCTCCTGCGCGACAAATCGCTGGTTGAATTTCACGAAGACAACGGGGCAGCCAAGTTTACAGTAGGTGACATTTATCTGGGCAACGTTAAAAAAGTTGTTCAGGGCTTAAACGCCGCCTTCATAGACATCGGGTACGAGAAAGACGCCTTCCTGCACTACCTCGACCTGGGCCCCCAGTTTGCTTCCCTGATGAAGTTCACCAAGTTGGTCCGCGCCAAGAAGATTACCGGCGGCCGACTCGAGAAATTCCATGCTGAGAAAGACATTGACAAGCATGGAAAGATCGGTCAGCTTCTTTCCAAAAACCTGGTCCTACCGGTCCAGGTGGTAAAAGAGCCGATTTCTACTAAGGGCCCCAGGCTTTCTTCGGAGTTATCCCTGGCCGGACGCTACCTCGTCATGGTACCGTTCGCCAACGCCGTCAACGTCTCGAAGCGCATCAGCAGCAACGAGGAACGGAAACGCCTCCAGCGACTCATCCAATCGATCAAACCCGATGGATTCGGTGTCATCGTCCGCACGGTGGCCGAAGGAAAGGATGTCGCTGAACTCGACAAGGACCTTCGCAACTTGGTGAAAACCTGGGAAGAGGGCATTGATCGACTAATCTCCGCGAACCCCCGAGACAAGATCATTGGGGAATTGAGCAAGACCTCTTCCATTCTGCGCGATCTGCTCAACGAATCGTTTGACAACATCCACGTTGACGACAAGAAGATCTTCGATGAAGTAAAGACGTACATCCACACCATTGCCCCCGACAAAGAGAAGATCGTGAAGCTTCACACGGGCAAGGTGAAGATCTTTGAACACTATGGGATCGAAAAGCAGATTAAATCAGCTTTCGGTCAGACCGTCAGCCTTCGCGGCGGTGGATACCTCATCATTGAACATACGGAGGCCCTGCACGTGATCGATGTGAACAGCGGCAATAAATCCAACCGGGAAGAGAACCAGGAAACTACGGCGCTCTCCGTCAACCTGGAGGCAGCCAAAGAAGTGGCGCGCCAGCTCCGACTGCGCGATATGGGCGGCATTATTGTCGTCGACTTTATCGACATGCGGAACCAGGAGCACAAGCGGACCATTTTCAAGACCATGATGGATGAAATGGAACAGGACCGGGCAAAGCATACCGTCCTGCCGCTTTCCAAGTTTGGACTCATGCAGATTACGCGCGAGCGGGTTCGGCCGCAGATGAATATTGCGACCAAAGAAGTATGCCCGACCTGCAACGGTAGCGGAAAAGTGGAGGCGACAATCCTCGTTACGGATCAAATCGAGGAGCACGTTCACCACCTGTTTGAAAAACAGAACGAACGCAGCCTCGTCCTTGCCTTACATCCGTTCCTGCACGCTTATTACACCAAAGGTTTCCCCTCCAAGCGGCTAAAATGGCTGCTTAAATACCGCCGCCCACTCAAGCTGGTGAAGGATTCTTCCCTGGGCATCACCGAATTTCACTTCCTGAACAAAGACGGTGAAGAGATTGATCTCGGCGGCCAGCAGAAAAATCAGCCGGTTCCCGCTGAAGCTTGACATTCCTGACAGCCTTTCCTCCACGTTTATTGGGGGAAAGGCTGTCATCCTGTCATAATCTAGGTCTGGATTAATATTTGATTTCGCCCCCTGAGCTTATCGTTTATCAATCGCCACTATTATGTCTGACACCATGGAAAAAGGTACGATCTCCATCAACACGGAGAACATATTCCCCATCATCAAGAAGTTTCTCTATTCCGACCACGAGATATTCCTTCGTGAACTGGTCAGCAACGCCGTCGATGCCACCCAAAAGCTCAAGAAGTTGTCTTCGATGGGCGAGTTCAATGGAGAACTGGGTGACCTGCGTATTGAAGTTAGTATTGACAAGAAGGCGAAGACCATAACAGTGAGCGACCGTGGTATCGGAATGACCGCTGATGAGATGAAGAAATACATTAATCAGATTGCATTTTCCGGCGCTACGGAGTTCATCGAGAAGTTCAAGGATAAGGCGGATGCAAAGGACATTATCGGCAAATTTGGCCTGGGCTTCTATTCCGCCTTCATGGTCTCTGACCGTGTGGAGATTCTGTCACGGTCCTATACATCCGCTGACGCGTGTCGCTGGCTGTGCGACGGGTCAACAGAATTCTCGATTCAGGCGGACAAAAAAGAGTCACGGGGCACTGATGTGGTACTTCATATCAATAAAGATTCCGAAGAGTTTCTCGATGAATGGCGCCTCAAAGGAATTCTGGAGAAGTACTGCAAGTTCCTGCCCGTTGAAATAAAGTTTGGCACCCAGGAAGATCGCGTTGAGGACGGTGTTGATAAGGATAACAAGCCCAAGTACAAAACGGTCACACGGGATCGCATCATCAACAATCCTTTGCCCCTCTGGGTCAAGGCCCCTGCCGATCTCACCGATGAGGATTACCTTGCTTTCTATAAAGAAATCTATCCGTTTGCTGAGCCGCCTCTCTTTTGGATACACCTGAATGTTGATTATCCGTTTACCCTGACGGGGGTGTTATACTTTCCCAAAGTCAAGAATGACTTTGAGTTGAACCGAAACAAGATTCAACTCTACAGCCGGCAGGTATTTATCACGGACGAAGTGAAAGATGTCGTCCCTGATTTTCTCATGTTGCTGCATGGCGTTCTGGATTCACCGGACATTCCCCTGAACGTCTCCCGAAGCTATCTCCAAAGTGATTCCAATGTCAAGAAGATAAGCCAGCACATCACCAAAAAGGTGGCCGACAAGCTGCAGGAAATGTTTAAGAAAGACCGTGGTGATTTCGAAAAGAAATGGGATGATATCAACATCTTCGTCAAATACGGCATGATCAGTGACGAAAAATTCTATGATCGTGCGAAGGAATTTTCATTCTTCAAGACCACGCAGAACAAATACTACACGTTTGACGAATACCGTGCTTATATCAAGGACCTGCAGACTGACAAAGACGGTCATATCATTCATCTTTATACCTCCGATCCCGGCAAGCAACACGGCTTTGTTGAAATAGCCAACCGGAAGGCCTATGATGTCCTGGTTTTAGACGGCGTACTGGACAGTCACTTCATCAATACCCTCGAACAGAAATTGGATAAATGCCAATTTCGCCGCGTTGACAGCGACACCATCGATAAACTGATCGTTAAGGATGAGAAGGTGGAGAGCGTAATGAGTCAGGCTGACCAGGAAAAATTAAAGGCGCTTTTTGAAAAGGCCATTAATAACCCGGCTATGACGGTAACCGTTGATTCCCACGCTCCGGACTACCTACCTGTCACCGTCACTATGAGTGAGTGGTCACGACGGATGAAGGATATGGCCAAGACAGGGGGAGGCGGTATGTATGGGTTCATGGGTTCCATGCCCGATCAATATGCAGTGTCTATCAACAGCAATCATGCAATCGCTCAGAAGATTGTGTCGGCAACCGATGAGTCGCGTCAATTGGAATTGGCCAAACAGGCCTTTGACCTGGCCTTACTCTCGCAAGGTTTGCTCACGGGCGCTGATCTGACCAACTTCATTAAGCGGAGTGTCGAGCTCGCTTCACAGTAACCAGGCGTTCCGGGGAAATAATTCCCTGCTTACCTTCGTTAGATTTACGATGGTGGGAAAATCGTCCATTTTGGCTTTGTTTTTTGGCATTTCAGCGGTTTGCCTGGGCCAGGAAAAAAAGAAAGATGAGCCTTTCGGCGTGGAAGGACAATTCACTTTTGAGACGGACAAGCCGTTCAAACTGCTCGAATTGGATGAAGCGACTTCCGAGCCGATCGTCGTTCCAAAAAAGAAGAAGCCCAAGCGAAATACATTCTATGGGATCAAGACGCGCAAAGGCTATGCCCGCCGGGGAGTCGGCGATCGGGCTACATTGGAACTATTCTATGTATTAAAGAAACCGGAAAAGCCATCCACTTACGTGCGCGACATCTATTGGTACGACTATACGCGCCGGGAAGTCCGAAAGACCGCCAATTTTGATCCGAAAAAAGGAGTTCTGCTCCATGGCCCTTACAAGAAACTTCAGAACGATGTGGTGCTGGAAGAGGGCATCTTCTACAAGGGCACAAAACACGGTCGCTGGATGCAATATGACCGCAACGACATTCTCAACGACAAGGAAAAGTACTACAAGGGGTGGCCAAAAGAGTCCATCGTTACCTATTATGATCCAGTGGAACGGAAGAAAGTGAAGGAGATGATCCCGGTGGAAATTGATGAACGCGAGGGATACTATTTTCTATTTCATGAAAATGGCGCAATTGCGGTAATGGGCGAATACAAGTGGGATCAGAAAGTGGGCGATTGGATAGAAAACTATCCCAATGGCAAGCGCAAGCGTATCCTTGCCTATCCCAGCGAACCCTATGATGAAACTATCAAACCGTTCATCCGGAAAGAATGGGATGATAAGGGTCGGGAGATTTTCATTTCCAACAAGGGTTAATAGAATGCATCTTCAATGTGGTGTATCCGGGGACTTCCGTTCTCGAGATTGACGGCTACAATATCATATCGCACGTTACCCCGCCAGTGGGTGATGTACATATAGTAGTCCGCTCCCTGGAAGATCATCTGTTTCTTTTTTGCGTCAACAAATTCTTCGGGAAATCCGAAAGCATTGGATGTTCGCGTTTTCACTTCCACAAAAATCAGCCAGTCATCATACCGTGCAATGAGGTCGATCTCTGACCGTTTATGGCGATAGTTTCGCTCGAGTATCGTGTATCCCTTTCCTTCCAGCAGCTGTGCGGCGAGTTGCTCACCTTCGGCCCCTCTTTCACTTTTGTCAGTCATAGGCTACCTTTGACCGCAAATTCCAGAACAAATCCCAGCCATGAAAAAATTGATCGAAGGATTTACCAGACAATTGGGCGATGCACTGAAGATTGGCGGGGCCGCTGACCTGGCCAGGCAAGGCAGTGATATCCGCAATGTCCTGATTACCGGCATGGGTGGCAGCGGAATTGGTGCAAACCTCGTGGAGTCGCTCACGTTTGGAAGAATCCCGATCCCGATTTCTGTTTGTAAAGGTTACAACATCCCGCAGTTTGTAAGTCCACACACACTTTTCATTGCCTGCTCCTATAGCGGGAATACCGAAGAAACACTCTCTGCCATTCAAAAGGCCATCCTGAAGCGATCCCACATCATCTGCATCACCTCTGGCGGTAAAATGCTGGAGTTGGCCAAGGAATACAACTTCCTGTACATCAAGCTGCCGGAAGGATATTCAAGCCCCCGCGCCATGATCGGATACCAGGTGGTCTCCCTCCTCTACGCGCTGTATCATACAAATCTTATTGGTGCTGCGTTTATCAAAGAGACTGAAAACGCCATGGAATACCTGGACCGCGGTGAAAAGGCTATTCAGGCCGAAGCAGAAATTATCGCAAAGAAGCTCAAGGGTAAGCTTCCATTTATTTATTGCGACGGTCGCCTGCAGGCGATGGCATCGCGCTTTCAGCAGCAGCTGAATGAAAATGCCAAACAGATTGCCCACGTCAATACATTTCCAGAAATGAATCACAACGAAATTGTCGGTTGGCAATTTCCGGAGAATATCCTTCAGCTCACCCAGGTCATTTATTTGTATTCCGATCATGACCACGATCGGGTGGAAAAGCGAATGGAAATCTGTCGTGATATTTTTGAGAAGAAATCCAACCCGATCATTGATATCGTCGCCCAGGGAGCTTCCTTGTTAGAGCAGTACTATTATTTGATTCACCTCACCGACTGGATTTCCTATTTCCTGGCCCGCGAAAACAACGTGGATCCTGACCCCGTGACAGCGATTGATTACCTGAAAGGCGAATTGGCGAAAGTCCGGTGAATGCCCATCAAAACGCTGCGACGCAAATCATCGACCTCGGGCTGATCGATTACCAAAAGGCTTGGGATTACCAGGCGGAACTGTTCGCTTCCATCCTCGCGGTGAAGAGGGCAAACCGCGATCTGCCCCTGGCAGAACAAAAACCGACAACAAATTACCTGCTCTTTTGTGAGCATCCACCCGTGGTCACACTGGGCAAGAGCGGGCAGGACAGCAACCTGCTCGTGTCAAAAGAGGAACTGTCATCATTGGGCGCCACTTTTGTTCAAACCAACCGCGGCGGGGATATCACTTTTCACGGTCCGGGACAATTAGTGGTTTACCCCATTCTTGACCTGGAAAATTTCTTTACAGACATCAGCCGATATATGCGCAGCTTGGAGGAGGCCGTAATAATGACGCTCCAGGCATATGACATTACCGCTACCCGCATTGAAGGGTTAACTGGTGTTTGGATAACACAAGGTCACCCCAGAAAAATCTGTGCCATGGGTGTAAAAAGCAGTCGTTGGGTAACGATGCATGGTCTTGCCCTGAATGTCAATGTGGATCTGAAGTTCTTTGACTTGATCGTTCCCTGCGGCATTGCTGACAAGAAGGTTACCTCCATGAAGAATGAAGCCGGAAAGGAATTTCCGATGAACCACGTCAAAAATGAACTCAAGAAGAATCTTGTGAAAGTTTTCCATCTGCATATTACCCAGGAATGATTAAGGATATTCCATTACCGAAAGTTCAACGAGTCACGCTTGCGGCTGTTCGAGAAAAGGGCAACCTCTTGCAGGACATTTGGAAGATTTACCTCATCAACGACAATGATGTCGCTCTTGAGAACACGCTGGTTGCCAGTACAGGGTATGGTGAACTGAATGGAGAAGAACAAAAAACCAGCACGCTGCGACATTTTCTTCAGACAGTGGGCCCCAAAAGTTCAGCGCTGGTTGAGCCCATTGATGCCGCTGTACTTCATCTTAACAATGAATACTGGGTAAGCTATTACATCGGTAAAGACTTGTTCGATAAGCGGTTTGTCTTTTTACCCGACACCATCTGCGAAGAAAATCTCCGGTACATTTCCTCGTTGGACAAAGCGGGCGTGCTTCACTCCTGAGGTTTGCCGAAATATTTATAACCAGAGCCTGTATTCAGCAGTAACACTTGTTCATCAGACAAAATGTGCTTCTTCTGGAGAAGGTGGTTCAATCCTGCCCACAAGGCTGCCCCTTCGGGTCCTACAAGCAGGCCCTCTTTCGTTGCAAACGCCCTTTCGCCGGCAATGATTTCTGCCTCTGAAACGGCAACAGGGATGCCGCCCGAATCGGACATCACTTTCAGTATAAGTTGCTCACCCATCGGGTTAGGTACGGCCAATCCATTGGCCACCGTGGGCTGCCCAACGTAGGATCTGGCATTCTGCTGCTTGCCTGTCCAAGTGTCCACAATTGGGCAACATCTCTCCGACTGGATGGAATACATTCGCGGCAGTTTGCCCTGTATCCAGCCCATTTGAACCATCTCCTGAAATGCCTTCCATATGCCGATGAGGCCGGTACCGCCACCGGTAGGATACAGAATTGCGTCGGGCAACGTCCAGTTCATTTGCTCTGCAATTTCGTACCCCATTGTTTTCTTTCCCTCCAACCGATAAGGCTCTTTCAATGTCGACAGGTCGAAATATTCACCGGATTGGTTGAGTTGCATTGCCTTCCGGGCACAATTACTAATCAGTCCCTTTTCGAGCACCACCCGGGCGCCAAAACGCTCGCATTCTTCACGAAACGAAATGGGTGTGTGCTCTGGCATAACAACAACAGCCTCCATCCCCGCTTTTGCGCAATAAGCGGCCATCGCCCCACCTGCGTTACCCGCAGTTGGCACTATACACTTCCTGATTCCAAGTTCCTTAGCCTTCGAGATGGCGGCACTCATGCCTCGTGCTTTGAATGAGCCTGTTGGATTGAGCGATTCATCCTTCATCATCAACTGATCCATCCCTAATTCATTACCCATAGCGGTCAGCGGAAAAAGGGGCGTGAATCCTTCGCCCAGAGAAACAATGTTTGAAGGATCCATAACAGGAAGAAGGGGAAAATACCGCCACATTGATCGCGTCTGCCAATCGATACTATCCTTCGATATTCCATCGAGTTCATAGCGGCAGAGCAATGTATTCTTGCCGCATGCTTCACATGAAGCTACTGTGTTGATCTGATGCGCGGGGTATGTTCGGGGACATCCGGAACACTGCAAATGCAACAAGTGAGTTGCGGCTATCGTCGGCTCGGGCTGGTTCATGAGCCGAAAGTAGATTCAGAATCTATGGAGGACCAATCTCAATTTGTTATTGGTCATCAGTTTAGGTTATACTGTCGTTTGGCAAAACGAATGAATGCTGCACTCAGCTCGACGTTCTTGTCGCCGTGACGCTGAACAAAATAGAATTGACGGTGAATGGACAGACCTTTCACCTGCAATCTGACCAATGATCCGGAAGACAACTCCATCTCCACGGAACGCAGCGGAAGAAATCCCACGCATTCATCCGCTTTGATAAAATTTTTCAAGGCTTCAGTCCCGGACAAGCGAATGGTGGACGTCAGATCGGAAATCCGCAGGGAATGGGCTGCCAGTGCACTTCGCAGCGCTGCCAAGGTGCCGGATCCTTGTTCCCGCAATGCAATCGGGATCTTGCAAAGCTGTTTGACAGTAAGTCCTGTCCTCGCTGCCAACGGGCTTTTCGCTGAGCATACAGGCACTACTTCATCCATCAAGAAAAGGTCACTGTGCACTTTTGATGACTTGTTCTTTCCCTCAATAATTCCAAGATCAACTTCATGGTCCAGCAGGGCCTTCAAAATATAATCTGAATTTCGATTGACGAGGGTGATTTTCAACGATGGAAACTTTCGATGAAAAGCGGAAAGTACCTGTGGTATGATGTATAGCGCGACGGTTGTGCTGGCTCCCAATTTAAGTTCTCCCTCCATAACCCTCTCCTCACTGGACAGTCCCATATCGAAGCGGACGCGGTCCATTACTCCTTTGGCCTCCAAGACGCCGGCCAGTAATACCTTCCCCGCCCGAGTAAGAGAAATGGAATTTCCATGTCGCTCAAATAGCGACGTCCTGTACTCCTCTTCCAACTGGCGAATATGATTACTGATGGCCGGCTGACTAATAAACAGCGCCTGGCTTGCCTTTGTAAAACTTCGGGCTTGGGCGACTTCAAGAAAGACCAGGTGCTTGAACGAAAGCATATACGAACTTACCCTTTCCGTTCCGACCCTCAATCAATTACTTTAGTGGCGGATCGTTACAACAATGAGTGGCAAACTTTACTTGATTCCCACAGTACTGGCGGAAGGAACGGAGAACACCGTACTTCCTCCCTCCATCCGAACGACCATTCAAAATCTGAACTACTTCCTTTGTGAAAATGTGCGAACAGCGCGCCGGTTTGTAAGCCGACTGCACGTGCACTCCAACCTGGAGTCCTTGCACTTCGATTTGTTGGACAAGGATACCTCCGAGGATTTGCTACCTACCCTGATGAAGCCGATACGGGATGGCCACGATGTGGGGATCCTTTCCGAATCAGGATGCCCGGCTGTTGCCGATCCCGGCGCCCGTGCCGTGGAATATGCACACGAGCATCAAATCCAGGTTATTCCATTGTCGGGTCCGTCTTCCCTGATCCTTTCCTTAATGGCATCCGGCTTGAATGGGCAGCAGTTTGCATTTCATGGGTACTTGCCCGTTGATGCTGACGAGGCGGCCACGGTGATACGTATGCTGGAGAAAGAATCGAAGGAGAAGAATCAAACCCAGATTTTCATTGAAACGCCATATCGCAATAATCAACGACTAACCTCGCTGCTAAAAAACCTCCGCGATGACACCCGCCTCTGCGTGAGCATCAATCTTACTGCACCCGAAGAAAAGATAATTTCCATGCCTGTTGCTGTGTGGCGAAAGCAGCCTTTACAATTGGACAAGCAGCCGGCAACCTTCTTGTTCCTGGCCGCGTCGAAGATGCGGTAAATTCCTAATCCTCATTATCTTTGCGGCCTTAAAAGCACGCTTGATGGCCTATTTGTTTACTTCTGAATCCGTATCTGAGGGTCACCCGGACAAGGTGGCTGACCAAATCTCGGATGCCTTGATTGACTACTTCCTGGCATACGATCCCAATTCAAAAGTTGCCTGCGAAACGCTGGTGACTACGGGACAGGTTGTGTTGGCCGGCGAGGTGAAGTCCGAAGCCTATCTTGATGTGCAGGACATCGCCCGCGAGGTGATCCGCCGGATTGGCTACACCCGGAGCGAGTATATGTTCGAAGCCAACAGTTGCGGCATTTTTTCGGCTATTCACGAGCAATCTTCCGACATCAACCAGGGCGTTGAGCGTAAGAAGAAAGAAGAACAAGGCGCCGGCGATCAAGGCATGATGTTTGGCTATGCTACGCGCGAGACGGACAATTACATGCCGTTGGCACTTGAACTTGCTCATACCCTTTTGCGCGAGTTGTCCGCAATCCGCCGCGAAGGAAAAGTGATGACCTACCTCCGGCCAGACGCCAAGTCGCAAGTGACCATTGAATACAGCGATGAAGGAAAGCCGCAACAAATTGATACCATCGTCATCTCGACGCAGCACGACGAGTTTGACAAAGATGCGGCCATGCTCAAGCGGATTCGTGAAGATGTGGTGAATGTGCTCATCCCGCGCGTAAAGAAAAAACTCCCCAAACGAATTCAGGACTTGTTTGGAACGAACATCACCTATCACGTCAATCCGACCGGAAAGTTTGTAATCGGCGGACCTCATGGCGACACTGGGCTTACGGGCCGCAAGATCATTGTTGATACTTACGGTGGAAAAGGAGCGCACGGTGGAGGCGCCTTCTCCGGAAAGGATCCATCCAAAGTTGACCGCTCTGCGGCCTATGCCACACGTCACATTGCCAAGAACCTGGTTGCGGCGGGCGTCTGCGACGAAGTACTTGTTCAGGTGGCTTATGCGATCGGCGTGGCGAAGCCCGTTGGCCTGTTTGTTAACACCTACGGAACTTCCCGCGTGAAGATGACCGACGGTGAAATTGCGAAACGGGTGGAAAGCCTGTTTGACATGCGTCCCTTCTTTATTGAAGAACGTTTCAAACTCCGTAGCCCCATCTATTCGGAAACAGCCGCCTATGGCCACATGGGCCGAGAACCAAGAATTGTTGAGAAAGTCTTCAACAAGGGCCTAAAGTCAGAGAAGAAAGTGAAAGTGGAACTTTTCCCTTGGGAGAAACTGGATTATGTGGATGCCGTAAAGAAATCATTCAAGTTGAAGTAGGTACCCATGCATTCAAGAAAAAGGGCCCCGGTGAGGGGCCCTTTTTTTATGGACGTTTCATTTTGAGTTTCGTTTTAAATCGGTCCAGCTGACTGCGCAGCGAATCGGTTGCTGAATCCACCGCTACCTCAAAGGACCTAGCTTGCTCCTTGGCAAACAGTTTTCGTCCGGGAACTGTAATTCTGATCTCTACGGTCTTGTTCTTCACTCCCTCATTGTTCAGCCGCAGATACACCTCTCCACCAACCAACCGGTCGTAGAACGTGTGCAGTTTGTCAAGTTTCTGCTGAATGAAGTCAATCAGTTTACGATCAGCATCAAAGTGGATGGAATGAACGCGTAATCTCATAACCGTACTAGTTTATGTGAAACAATCAATTAAGCCTTGGGATGTGCCTGATCAAATACTTTTTTTAGTTTCTCCATCGAATTGTGGGTGTACACTTGAGTTGCCGCCAGGCTGCTGTGGCCAAGAAGGTCTTTGACAGCATTGATTTCCGCCCCTTTGTTCAGGAGGTGCGTAGCATACGTGTGACGCAACACGTGGGGACTCTTCTTTTCTACCGCCAATTCACCCAGGTGTTTCGTTACGATCCGGTATATCATCATGGGGTAACATTTGCCTCCTGTATTGGTAACGATAAGACAGCCCTGATCGTTTGGTTCTACCTGACGATTTCTTGCCTTCAGGTAACCCTGAATGACCAACACCAGGGGTTGCGCAAAAGGAATCACGCGCTCCTTGTTTCGTTTACCGATTACCCGGATGGTCTGTTCACGAAGATTTACCTGGTTCTCTTTCAGGTTAATCAGTTCTGAAAGTCGCATTCCTGTGCCGTAAAGAAGTTCAAGAATTAACCGCTCTCTCCATCCTTCATGGTTATCCTCAAATGTGGGCTTATCCAACACGGTTGCCATCTCCGCTTCATTCACAAAGTGCGGGAGTTTCTTCTTGGTCTTGAGCACCTTGATCTTGAGCATGGGGTCCTTCCGGATAACCTCCTGTCGCATGAGGAATTTAAAGTAACTGCGGAGGCTTGCAATTTTACGGTTGATCGTCAGTGCATCCATTTGGAGTTCCACCAGCGAAACGATCCATGACCGAACCATGGCATAGGTGGCGGATGCAGGCTCCTCTTCATAGTTCTCTTTCAGGTAGACACCAAACTGAGTCAGGTCGTTCCTATACGATGTTACCGTATGGGCACTAAAGCGTTTTTCGAATTGCAGGAAATTGAGAAAGGAATCAATCATGCGGCATCACCACCAGGCAGCATGAGAAAAGTATAAAAAAAATCCCCCCGGGGAAAGTGCCCGGGGGGATATATTCCTGAACGCGCCGAAAGCGGCGGTATTAGTAATTCTCCTTGACGTACTGCTCTTGACGGTACACCGCACGCAATACCTGGCCGCGGCGCTTCACAGAAGGCTTCTCGAAAGAAGTACGTGACCGCAGCTCTCTCAGAATGCCAGTTTTTTCAAACTTCTTCTTGAAGCGCTTAAGCGCCTTGTCAATTGACTCGTTTTCCTTGATGTTGATAATCAGCATGCCTTAAATCATTAGGGGCGCAAATATAGTCTAGAACAGCTGTTTTCTCAAAATTACTTCAAAACAGCCCTGGAAATGACCAATTTTTGAATTTCTGAGGTCCCTTCGCCTATGGTACACAGCTTGGCGTCCCGGTAAAACTTCTCCGCCGGAAAGTCCTTGGTATACCCATAACCGCCAAATATCTGCACCCCTTCATTGGCCACCTCCACGGCAATTTCTGATGCATAAAGCTTTGCCATGGCCGATTCCTTGTTGACCGACTTGCCCATGTCCTTTAGCTCTGCTGCGCGAAAAGTGAGAAGTCGGGCCGCTTCGATCCGAGTGGCCATGTCAGCCAATTTAAAGGAGATTCCCTGGAAGGTTGAAATGGGCTTGTTGAACTGATGACGTTCTTTTGAGTATTGGAGGGCCGCATCAAACGCGCCTGTTGCTATGCCAACACTGAGTGCAGCAATCGATATTCTTCCCCCGTCAAGCACCTTGAGCGATTGAATGAACCCCTCGCCTTCGAGCCCTACACGCTGACTTTCGTGGACCCGGCAGTCAGAAAAGATAAGCTCAGCGGTCTCTGAAGCGCGCATGCCCAATTTGTTCTCTTTCTTGCCAGACGTGAATCCCGATGTGCCCTTTTCAATTATAAACGAGGTCATACCGTGTGAATCACCCGGTTCTCCAGTCCTGGCTATAACCACGGCTACATTTCCGCTTCGGCCATGCGTGATGAAATTCTTGGCTCCGTTGAGTACATAGTGATCGCCGTCTTTCTTCGCCACGGTGCGCATGTTTCCGGCATCCGATCCGGTGTTGGGTTCCGTCAACCCCCAGGCGCCAATCCACTCACCGCTGGCCAGCTTGGGAAGGTATTTCTGTTTTTGTTCTTCTGATCCAAACTGAAGGATGTGGTTCGTGCAAAGAGAATTGTGGGCCGCCACCGAAAGGCCTATTGACCCGTCAATTCGGGAGATTTCGGAAATGACGGTGACATATTCCTTGTACCCAAGTCCGGCACCGCCGTATTCATGTGGAACGAGAACACCCATCAGACCCAGCTTTCCCATTTCATGAAACAGGTGCACCGGAAACTCCTGCGCCTCATCCCATTTCATGATGTTTGGGCGAATGTGTTTTTCGCCAAAGTCTTCTATCATTTCTACCATCATCCGTTGGCCCTCTGAAAGGTCGAAACCAAGTGTCTCAGGAGCCTGTTGCATAGTACTCATGTGTTTTTTGATTGAGCCGAATCTCAAAAATACGGCACTCAATCACATTAACCAAACGATCGTTAGGTTGCGCCTCAGGATCCGTTATTTCAGTGGTTTTCCAATGTTTTGGGGTCAAAAGCGCTAATTTTGAGGCCTCTCAAAGGAATCAGATGAAAATTGCGGTAGTCGGAACAGGTTATGTTGGCTTAGTCACTGGAACTTGCTTTGCCGAGACAGGCAATACAGTCACCTGCATAGATATCGACGAAAAGAAGGTGGCGAATCTGAAAGCCGGCCGGATGCCGATCTACGAACCCGGCCTTGACGTCTTGTTTGACCGCAACATCAAACAAGGCAGGCTGTTCTTTACGACTTCTTTGAAAGAAGGCATTGTTGGAGCCCAAATCATTTTCCTTGCTCTGCCAACGCCGCCCGGCGCGGACGGATCCGCCGACTTGAGATATGTCCTCGGTGTGGCCCGCGATCTCGGCCAGTTGCTGGAACAATATGTCGTGATCGTTGATAAGAGCACGGTGCCGGTGGGTACAGCGGAGAAAGTGGCCGAACAAGTCCGTGCAACAGCCCGGGTTGAATTTGACGTCATCAGCAATCCGGAATTTCTCCGTGAAGGGGTGGCCGTTGAAGACTTCATGAAGCCGGACCGAGTGGTTGTCGGAACCACCTCAGCGCGTGCCCGCAAGATCATGGAGACACTATACGCTCCCTTTGTTCGCCAGGGAAATCCGATCCTGTTCATGGATGAGCGTTCGGCCGAGCTGACAAAATATGCTGCCAACGCCTTCCTGGCTACCAAGATCACATTCATGAATGAAATCGCAAATCTTTGTGAGCGGGTTGGTGCTGATGTAGACTCTGTACGAAAGGGTTTGGGCACGGACAATCGCATCGGTAAGCGGTTCCTTTTTCCCGGCATCGGATATGGGGGAAGCTGCTTTCCAAAAGATGTCCAAGCGCTTGCCAAAACAGCGGAGGAACATGATTATGATTTCAGGATGCTGAAATCGGTTATGTCGGTTAATGAAGATCAGAAGACCAAGCTCATTCCCGCCATCGTCAAGCACTTCGGGAACCTCAAGGGAAGGACCATTGCGTTTTGGGGATTGTCCTTCAAGCCGCAGACCGACGACATTCGTGAAGCCCCTGCGTTGTACAACATTGAGCAATTACTGGCCGGCGGAGCCATTATCCGGGCGCACGATCCGGAGGCCATGGAGAATGTTCGGAAACAATTGGGTAACCGGATTACCTATCATGCAACACCGTATGAAGCGGCAGAAGGAGCAGATGCCGTATTTATTGCTACCGAATGGCCAGAATTCCGCGCGCCGGATTTTCCAAGGCTCGCATCCGTTATGAAATCATCGGTAATATTTGACGGCCGTAACCTCTATGATCTGCAGGACATGATGGAATCAGGCTTCACTTACATCAGCATAGGAAGAAAATCAATCCATGGCTAAGCCAAGAATATTAATCACCGGGGCAGCGGGCTTTTTGGGTTCGCATCTGTGCGATCGCTTTGTCCGCGAAGGATATCATGTGATCGCCATGGACAACCTGATCACCGGGGAGATGAAGAACATTCAGCACTTGTTCCCCCTGCCCGAGTTTGAATTTCACCATCACGACGTTTCCAAGTATGTCCATGTAGCCGGAGAGCTGCAGTATATTCTTCACTTTGCATCACCAGCCAGTCCAATTGATTATCTCAAGATTCCCATTCAGACACTGAAGGTGGGGTCACTGGGTACGCACAACCTGCTTGGGCTTGCGCGCGCGAAGCGGTCTCGTATCCTGGTAGCCTCTACATCCGAAGTTTACGGAGACCCGACTGTTCACCCGCAAACGGAAGAATACTATGGGAATGTCAACCCGGTAGGCCCCCGCGGCGTATATGATGAGGCAAAGCGGTTTCAGGAGGCAATGACCATGGCCTACCACACTTACCACAATGTGGATACCCGGATCGTCAGGATATTCAATACGTACGGTCCCCGGATGCGCCTCAATGATGGCCGTGTTTTGCCGGCCTTCATTGGGCAGGCACTGCGGGGCGAGGATCTGACGGTTTTTGGAGATGGAAAACAAACGCGCTCGTTCTGCTATGTCGACGATCTTATTGAAGGCATATTCAGGTTGCTGATGTCCGATTATCACTTGCCGGTTAACATCGGTAATCCCGATGAGATCACCATCCTTGATTTTGCCCAGGAGATTATCCGCCTAACCGGGACAAAACAAAAAATAGTTTTCAAGCCCTTGCCAAAAGACGACCCGATGCAGCGCCAACCGGACATAACCAAGGCGCGCAAACTTCTGAGCTGGGAGCCTAAGGTTTCCCGAAGCGAAGGCCTTCGCATCACGTATGAATATTTCAAGACCTTGACGCACGACGAACTCTACCAGCGGGATCACAAAAATTTCGAACAATATATCCGATGAGGAATCTGCTGATTACCGGCGGCGCGGGATTCATCGGCTCACACGTGGTGCGTCGGTTTGTCAGGAATTATCCCAACTATCGCATCATCAACCTCGACAAACTTACCTATGCCGGTAACCTGGAGAATCTTCGTGATGTAGACCAGTCGGCCAACTACCGGTTTGTCCGCGGCGATATTCTCGACAGCGAATTTCTTAACTCTTTTCTGCGCAGTGAATCGATTGACGGCATCATCCACCTCGCCGCCGAATCACACGTGGACCGCTCGCTCGAAAATCCTTCGGAGTTTGCACTGACCAACGTAGTCGGCACACTCAACTTATTACACGCGGCCTTTGCCGCCTGGAAAGGTGATATGACCGGGAAGCGTTTTCATCACATTTCAACCGACGAGGTGTATGGCTCACTCGGTGCAACCGGGTATTTTACTGAATCGTCGCTTATTGATCCCCGTTCTCCGTATTCTGCTTCCAAGGCGAGCAGTGATCACTTTGTCAGTGCCTATTTCCACAGTCACGGACTTCCTACCCTCATCAGCCGGTGTTCGAATAATTATGGGCCAAATCATTTTCCCGAGAAGCTTATACCCCTGTTGATCCATAATATTCTCAAGGGAATGCCCCTGCCCGTTTATGGCAAGGGAGAAAATGTGCGCGACTGGCTTTACGTGGAAGACCATGCTGCCGCCATTGACACTATTTTCCATGGCGGCCGGCCGGGCGAGGTATACAACATCGGAGGCAACAACGAGTGGAAGAACCTGGACCTGGTCCATCTTCTCTGCAAGATTATGGATCGCAAGCTTCAGTTGGCGGAAGGCACCAATGCCCGGCTCATAACCTTCGTAAAAGACCGTCCCGGGCATGACTTGCGTTACGCCATCGATTCCTCCAAGTTGAAACGCGAGCTGGGGTGGTCACCTTCTGTTGATTTCGCAACCGGATTGGAGAAAACAGTCGATTGGTATATTTCAAACAAGGAATGGCTTGATCACGTAACTTCGGGTTCTTACCGCGCCTATTACGAACGGATGTATCACCATCGGTAGTTTGCTCCCCAAAACCGAAATCCCATGAAAGGAATTATTCTAGCCGGCGGTTCCGGGACTCGCTTGCACCCGCTCACCCTGGTGCTGAGCAAACAGCTCATGCCCCTGTATGACAAGCCAATGGTGTACTACCCGCTGTCCGTGCTCATGATGGCGGGAATCCGCGACATTCTCATTATCTCTACGCCGCAAGATCTCCCACTTTTCCGTCGACTTCTTGGGGATGGAAAACAACTGGGGTGCAATTTCTCCTATGCCGAGCAGCCGCGTCCTGAGGGTCTTGCCCAAGCGTTTATTATTGGCGAATCCTTTGTTGGGAAAGACAAAGTTGCCCTGGTCCTCGGGGACAATGTATTCTATGGATCCGGGCTCATTGAGCTTTTGCAGTCGAATACTGATCCGGATGGAGGCGTGGTCTTCGCCTATCATGTTCAGGATCCTGAACGTTATGGCGTGGTCGAGTTCGATCAGAACAACCGGGTCATTTCCATTGAAGAAAAGCCGTCGAAGCCGAAATCCAATTTTGCTGTCCCTGGCCTCTACTTCTACGACAATGACGTGGTCGCGATCGCCAAATCCCTCAAACCAAGTCCCCGCGGAGAATTAGAAATTACCGATATAAACAATGCCTACTTGAAGCGGGGAAAACTCACGGTCGGAACGATGAGTCGCGGCACAGCCTGGCTGGACACGGGCACATTCGATTCCCTCATGCAGGCCTCCAATTTTATACAAGTCATTGAACAGCGCCAGGGGCTTAAGATCGGCTGCATCGAAGAGGTGGCCTACCGGATGAAATACATCTCCAGGGAACAACTGCTTGAATTGGCCCGGCCACTGGAGAAGAGCGGTTATGGCATCTATCTGAAGCGGGTTGTCGAAGCCTGACTTATTCCTCTGAATAAACCACTTCTACGACTACCCGGCCTACAATCCCCAGCACCTGTCTGCTGATGAGGGAGATATTGTCCTTTTGTGTGTGATGATAGGTGCCGAAATAACCGGCATTTGGATCGTAGTGTGTAATATCGATCATCGGTATCTCACCGAGTTCACTGACAAAAAGGTGGTCATCGGTAATCGGTCCTTGCCTCTGTGAAACAAAGGTCGCGCTGTATCCCATTTTGGCAGCTGTGCTCCAAACTTTCTCCACAATCTTGGGTGCGTAGACCAACGATGTGCCCTCCTGGAAGAATTGAGATTGGCTGGCGCCAACCATATCAAGGAGAATTCCATATAGTGCGCGGTAGCCACGCTGGTGCTTTTGCTTCGCCCAATACTGGGAACCAAGGCAGTACCAGGAATCCCATCCGTCGCGCAAAGGAACCGTTGCATTCCCGTTGATCTCTCCCCAATCCTCCCCGTCAAAGAAAATAATGTCTACGCCGACCGCCGGTTTATCCTGCATAAGCCGCGCAACCTCAAGAAGCACGCCGACACCGCTTGCACCATCATTGGCGCCGTCAAAAGTCTGCTTTGCATTGGCCGGATCTTTGTCGGCCCAGGGACGGGTATCCCAATGAGCCGCCAGCAGTATTCGCTTCTGAACGCCTGGGTTGAAACTCCCGATAATGTTTCGAAGGGCAAGCCGCTGGCCATCGAATGACGTTGCCTGAAATTCCTGAATCGTGATTTTAGCACCGTAGGAACGGAGCTTTCGGATCAGGTATTCGCCCGTCTCGCGGTGCGCCGGTGTATTCGGAATCCTGGGACCAAAACTCACCTGCTTCTCCACAAATACATAGGCAGAGTCCTCGTTGAATGAAGGCGTCTTCCGCATCCCGGAACTTTCTGGTTTCTCCTTCGCTTTCTGGTCGCCGCAGGATAGATTGATCAAGGAAATCGCCAGAAGGACGACAGTCCACAGCCTGATAGTCAATTGCATAGATGGGGTGAGGAGAACTTGAAGTTTGACGCAAGATAAAAAAGAACTACTTTTGCATTACTTCTTAAGGAAACAACGAAAGAGGGGACCAAAAGTCCCCTCTTTGTTTATCTGAAAAAATGGAAATACAGGCAAAATTGGCTGATTTGGCAGGTAGATACCTTAAACCTGGGCAGTTCCTGGTCGATGTAATCGCATCTTCCAAGAACCTGTCCAAGATTACTGTAGTCATTGATGGGGACCAGGGGGTCACGATCGATGATTGCGGCGACTTAAGCCGTGAACTGTCCGCAAAACTGGACGAGTTGGATTTCGGCACAAGTCGGTATGTATTGGAGGTAACCACTCCAGGGCTTGACCACCCGCTGAAACTTACCCGGCAGTACATAAAGAACGTGGGGCGCAACCTAAAGGTGCAGCGGCGCGACAAAACGCAAGTCAGCGGAAAACTGACTCGTGCAGATGAAGCCGGCATTGTGCTCACGCAGGAAATCAAAGGGAAAATCCGAAAAGAGAAGGAAATCCCGCTTTCGTACCAAGACATTGACAAAGCATTTGTAACCGTATCATTTAATTAAGCTGTATGGATATCTCGAACCTAATTGAATCGTTTGCCGACTTCGCGAAGCAGAAGAATATCGATCGTCCGACCATGATCCGGATCCTGGAAGATGTGTTCCGCACCATGATCAAGAAGAAGTTCACATACGACGACAATTTTGACATCATCATCAATGCCGACAAGGGCGATTTGGAAATCTACCGGATCCGGGAAATTGTGGAAGATGATTCGGAAGACATTTGGGATCACGACAAGATCAGCCTCACCGACGCCAAGAAGATTGAGCCGGATTTTGAAGTTGGAGAGGAAGTGTCGGAGCCGATCGATATTGAAGCGTTCGGCCGCCGGGCGGTGACCACGGCCCGTCAAACGCTCATGCAGAAAGTGAAAGATCTGGAAAAGGACATCTTGTTCCAGAAATACAAGGATATCGTAGGTGAAATCATCACCGGCGAAGTGTACCAGGTCCTCAGCCGTGAAGTTTTGCTCATCGATGCCGAGGGTAACGAGATTTCCATTCCCCGGGGCGAACAGATCCCTAAAGATCGTTATCGCAAAGGTGAAAATGTGAGGGCCATTGTTCACAAGGTGGAGATGGTAAATGGCAATCCGAAAATTGTCCTTTCCCGCACTTCGCCCGTCTTTTTGGAGCGCTTGTTTGAGCAGGAAGTACCCGAAGTGTATGACGGCTTGATCACGATCAAAAAGGCTGTCCGCGAACCGGGTGAACGTGCCAAGGTGGCGGTGGAGTCCTATGACGACCGCATCGATCCCGTGGGTGCCTGCGTGGGTATGAAGGGTTCGCGTATTCACGCCATCGTTCGCGAGTTGCAAAATGAGAATATCGACGTCATCAACTTTACTGAAAACCTTGAGTTGTTTATCCAGCGTGCGCTGAGCCCGGCGAAAATTGTGAGCATGAAGATTGACAAGGACAATAACCGTGTTTCTGTCTATCTCAAGCCGGACCAGGTATCGTTGGCGATTGGAAAGGGCGGGTTGAACATCAAGCTCGCCAGTCGTCTCGTTGGTATGGAAATCGATGTGTTCCGTGAACTCGGCGAACAGACGGCCGAGGAAGACGTTGACCTGGACGAGTTCTCGGATGAGATCGAAGGATGGGTCATCGATCAGCTCAAGCAAATCGGTCTGGATACAGCCAAGAGTGTCCTTGCGCTCGACAAAGAGGAACTGGTTCGCAGAACGGACCTCGAAGTCGAAACCGTCGACAATGTTGTGGCGGTGTTAAGCAAGGAATTTGAATAAATAATCTCCGGAAAACCGCGCAAATCAGGAAAAACAAGTCAATTTTGAGTATGGCAGAAGAAAAGATGATACGGTTGGGGCAGGCCTCTCGCAAACTCAATGTGGGTCACAACACCATATTGGAATTCCTTTCCAAGAAGGGATTCACCGTCGAGAACAATCCCAACGCGAAATTGACATCTGAGCAATTTGCCATGCTGGCGAAGGAGTACGCCTCATCCGCTTCCGAGAAGATTGAAGCCTCAATCCTCAGCATTGGCGGCAAGCATACGGAGACGCTCACCATACAAACCGAGCCAGATGCCCACCGCAAAAAAGCGGAAGAAGATGAAAGCATCCTCATCAAGAACCTGGGATCAAAAGAGATCAAAGGCAAAGAGGAAGTCAAACAGCCTGAGAAGGTGCAACGCGAGTCCGCCAAGCTGGAAGGGATCAAAGTGCTTGGCAAGATTGATCTTGAGAAGAAGAAGAAGGAAGTTGTCGCCCCGGTTGCTGAAGTGAAACCGGTTGAACCGGTAAAGGAGCCGGAGAAACAGCCGGAGCTTGAGCTCATCAAGGCAAAGGCCGGCAAGCTGCAAGGCCTCAAGGTCGTTGACAAGATTGAGCTTCCCGAAGAGAAGAAACCGGCCAGCGCAGAATCCCGAGAAGACGCCCGCAAGAAGCGTCCGCGGAAGCGCATCGTAACCGTATCCAACGACAAGGGCCGCGGCGCCTCGGTTCCGGGAGCCAAGCGACCAATGCCCGGAAAGGGCGAACCTTCAGAAAAAGAAATTCAGGACCAGATCCGAGCCACGTTGGCCAAGCTCAGCGGTGGTCAGAAGAAATTCAGCGGCGCCAAGTACCGCAAGGAAAAACGTCAGGCTGTTTCGGAAGCAGAAGAGGAAAAGCTGCTGCAAGAGCAGGAAGCCTCAAAAACACTGCGAGTTTCTGAATTTATTTCCGCCAATGACCTCGCATCAATGATGAACGTCTCCGTGAATGAGGTGATATCCACCTGCATGAATCTGGGAATGTTCGTATCCATCAATCAGCGATTGGATGCAGAGGCCATCACGGTGATCGCCGACGAATTTGGTTACGATGTTCAATTTATCTCCGCTGAAGACGAAGCGCACGTGGAGGAAGTGTCGGTCGAACCGGAAGAAAACCTGAAACCCCGGGCCCCGATTGTTACCATCATGGGTCACGTTGACCACGGCAAGACATCGCTTCTTGACTTCATCCGCAACACAAAAGTAGTTGCTTCAGAAGCCGGTGGAATTACACAGCACATCGGCGCGTATGATGTAACGACAAAGAGTGGACAAAAAATCGCTTTCCTCGACACGCCGGGCCACGAAGCCTTTACGGCAATGCGCGCCCGTGGAGCAAAACTCACCGACGTCGCCATTATCGTGGTTGCTGCTGACGACGATGTGATGCCGCAGACGAAAGAGGCCATCAATCATGCCCAGGTTGCCGGAGTACCGATTGTTATCGCCATCAATAAAGTTGATAAGCCCACAGCGAATCCGGATAAGATTCGGGAATCACTTTCCAAGAACAACATTCTCGTGGAGGAATGGGGGGGCAAGTACCAGTGCCAGGAAATCTCTGCCAAGAGCGGCAAGGGGGTAGCGGAACTTCTGGAGAAGGTTTTGTTAGAGGCGGAGCTGCTGAATCTCAAGGCAAATCCCGACAAAGCCGCCGTAGGATCGATCATCGAGGCCTCGCTGGACAAGGGACGCGGATATGTTGCTACCGTCATGGTGCAGTCCGGCACGCTCCATGTAGGAGACATTTTGGTCGCCGGTGCCAACCATGGACGGGTCAAGGCGATGTTTGATGATACCGGCAACCGGATCAAGGATTCCGGGCCTTCAACACCGGTACAAGTGTTGGGCCTTGATGGTGCCCCTCAGGCAGGCGAAAAATTCGCTGTTTACGAAACCGACCGCGAGGCCAGGGAAGTTGCCAACAAGCGTGCACAACTGGCCCGCGAGCAGAGTATCCGTACCAAGAAACACATTACACTGGATGAGATTGGCCGCCGTATTGCCATCGGTTCGTTCAAACAACTGAACGTTATCGTGAAAGGCGATGTGGACGGATCGGTCGAGGCCCTGTCCGATTCCCTGTTGAAACTTTCGACCCCGAAAATCCAGGTGAGCATTATCCACAAGGCTGTTGGTCAGATTTCCGAGTCCGACGTATTGCTCGCGTCCGCTTCCGATGCCGTCATCGTGGGCTTCCAGGTACGACCGTCCTCCTCCGCTCGGCGGTTGGCTGAAAATGAAGAGATTGAAATCCGCCTCTACTCCATCATCTACGATGCGATCAATGACGTGAAGAGCGCCATGGAGGGCATGCTGGAGAAGGAAATGGAGGAAGTGATTGTCGGAAATGCGGATGTACGCGAGGTGTTCAAGATTTCGAAGGTTGGAACGGTTCTCGGCTGTATGGTCACGGACGGTTACATAAAACGGGCAAATCCGATTCGCCTCATCCGCGATGGTATCGTCGTGTATGCAGGAAAGCTGAGTTCGCTGAAACGATTTAAAGATGATGTGAGCGAAGTGAAGTCCGGATTTGATTGCGGTGTCGGCATCGAAAGCTTCAACGACATGCAAGTCGGTGATGTGATTGAAAGCTATGAGAATCGCGAAGTGAAGAAGATTTGACGGACACCAGAACCAAATAAAAAGCCCCGGCAGACACCGGGGCTTTCTTTTTTTGCAGTGTTGTTTTAGAATTTCACTTCCGGTGCTTTCTCGGCGCCTGCTTCTGCCTTGAAGTATCCTTTCTCTCCAAATCCAAGAAGTGATGCAAAGATCACGGTAGGAAATTTCCGGCGGGAGGTGTTATAGACGTTCACTGCATCATTGAAACGCTGCCTGGAAACATTGATCCTGTTTTCGGTGCCTTCGAGCTGTGCCTGAAGGTCGAGAAAACTTTGGTTGGCTTTGAGGTCGGGATAATTCTCAGCCACAGCAAGGAGCCGGCCCAAAGCGGAACTTAATGTCCCCTGCGCCTGCTGAAAAGCGGCCAGGTTCTCCGGCGTTAGGTTATTGGCGTCAATCTTCACCTGAGTCGCCGACGCGCGGGCCTCAATCACTTTCGTGAGTGTTTCCTGTTCGAAATTTGCGTAGCCCTTCACGGTGTTGACCAGGTTGGGAATAAGGTCTGCCCGACGTTGATAGTCCGACTCGACATTACCCCAGGTCAGGTTCACATTCTCCTGCTTGGTCACCAGTCCATTGTAAGAGGAAAACCCTAACAGGACAAGGAAGCCCAACACAATCCAGATAATGTACTTTCTCATGGGTTGATTCAATTAGATTTTGACAAAGATAAACATACGGAAACACTCTTGCGGGAAACCGTCTAATTCACATAGACCACCAATCCTTTGAGGTACTCACCTTCCGGGTGATACATCGAGACGGGATGATCCGGCGGCTGGCAGAGTTGATACAGTATTTTTGCTTCCCGACCCGCCTGGATGGCTGCTGAAACGACCGTGTCGTAGAATAGTTGTCGGTCCACCACTTGCGAACAGGAGAAGGTGAAGAGAATTCCGCCACGGCGAATGACGCGCAGCGCTTCAGCGTTCAGGCGTTGATATCCCTTCATAGCCTGGTGTCGTGCGTCTTTATGTTTGGCAAATGCCGGCGGATCCAGAATGATGATATCGTATGTATCCTTTTTGTCCTTCAGAAAATCAAACGTGTCGCCCACAAAGCAGGCGTGAGTCTCCGCATCAAAGCCATTGAGGATAATGTTATTCCGTGCCAGCCCCACTGCGCGTTCTGACGCATCAATCGAATGAACGAGTTTTGCTCCTCCCCGTAAGGCATAGACCGAGAATCCACCGGTATAGCAAAAAGTGTTGAGCACGCTCCTGCCGTTCACCAGGGTTCCCAGCAGATGGCGATTCTCCCGTTGATCCAGGAAGAAACCTGTCTTTTGACCGGTCTCCCAATCCACTTGAAATTTGTTGCCATTTTCCAATACGACATGCGGCACTGCTCCCATGCCGTGGAGATATTCGCTCGCTGACTTGCCATCGCCTGAGGTCATTCCCTTGTAATAGACCGCCGATAGTTCATCATTCATGACCTCTATCAAGGCATCCTTGATGCGAATCCTGTCCTGATGCATGCCGGCACTGTGCGCCTGGATCACGGCCGCCCCGTTGTAGATGTCGATGATCAGACCAGAGAGACCATCACCTTCCCCGTGGACCAGCCGGTAACAGTTGGTCTGTTGCGTGATGACACCGCTAGCGCGACGCAGATTTTGCGCGATAATAAGTTTGTCCCGATAGATTTCGTTGGGGGGAACTTCTGCCGTGAAGGATACAAGCCGGACAGTGATCGTTCCCTTTTGGTAATGGCCATGGCCAAGTACATCCCCATTCGCGTCTGCAACACTTACCCAATCTCCGTTCGCGGGATCGCCCTCAATATGTTGAATCGCTCCGGAAAATATCCAAGGATGGAAACGCTTGGCCGACGCCTCCCTACCCTTTTTCAGTTGAATCAATCCTTGTATTTCCATCCCCTTTCCTAAATTTAGCGCCAAATTTCAGTTGTGTGATTGAACGGGAAAGATGGATGAAATTATTCTTAACCTACGACTTATGACAAAATACCTTCTTTTTACCCTGGCGATGGTTCTGACCATTTCGTGCAAACAAGATTCTGCTACGGGGACGGAAGAGATTCTCGGGATTCAGGAGAAATTCGAAGATACCCCAGGGCTGATCCGTACAGAAATTGTTGATGCTGCGGGGCGCCTTGCTACCATCGGGTACTATCTGGATGGCAAGCGGACGGGAGCCTGGACTGATTACACCGAAGACCAGCGAGTTCATCGAATTACCACGTACCTCAATGGAAAGAAGGAAGGTGTATTCATGGAGTTCAATACGGCCAACCAGGTCACGGTCCGTTGCTTCTATCACAACGATGTCCGTCATGGGAAGTACATAGAATACGGTTCGCTTGGATTAAAGGAAGAGCGCTACTATAGCTATGGCAAACTGGAGGGCATTGCCCGCGTATATTTTAACGATGGGAAGCTGATGGAAGAAGGCTTCTACAAGGATGGGCTGAGGGACGGCATTTCCAAATGGTATGACAGGGACGGGAACAAAACCCTGGAATATGAATACCGCAAGGGGGAGCTGGTAAAGAAATAATCCCCTTCTATCCTCCTTTTCGAACCAAAATCGCGACAGGAACGTATTCAGGATACCCTGAAAAAATGTCATTTTGACTCAATTTGACAGCGTCAATAGGCTGCTGGCATCATTTTTACGGGGTTTATTGGCAATAAAACCATGTTGAATATGAAGCGTTTTGGATTGCTCGTACTGGCCGCGGTTCTTGGAAGTGCATTGACACTTGCTACCGTCGGCTACTTCAAGAAAGAAAACCAGGGTGTCAGGATAGAGCAGATGGGGGCCCCGGTGTCCCGGGTTGTCTACTCACGCAATGCCAATGGGGATATCTCTCCATTGGATTTTACGGGAGTGGCTGAAAAGGTCACGCCCGCCGTTGTGAATATCCGGTCAACAACGGAAGTTTCCCGGAACCGTCAGGAGCAAGTCGATCCTTTTCAGTTTTTCTTTGGCCCGGATGTGCCGCGTCAACGCGGGCCTAGCCAAAGTTCCGGCAGCGGCGTGATCATCAATGCCGACGGATACGTTGTCACAAACAATCACGTGGTTCAGGGAGCTGATGTGGTGGAAGTAACGCTCTCGGACAATAGGTCTTTCAAGGCCGATGTCATCGGCACGGATCCTGACACGGATTTGGCTGTCGTAAAGATCAACGAGAAAAACCTTCCCTATTTATCGTTTGTCAACTCAGATCAATCTAAAGTTGGCGAGTGGGTTCTGGCCGTTGGTAATCCCTTCAACTTAAATTCCACGGTAACAGCGGGAATCATCAGCGCCAAGGGCAGGAACATCAATATCATCAATTCGTCAAATCCATCGGCATCCGGAACAACGGCTATCGAATCATTTATTCAAACCGATGCGGCTATCAATCCCGGCAACAGCGGTGGAGCCCTGGTTAATCTGGACGGCGGATTGCTTGGAATCAATACCGCGATTGCCAGCCCTACAGGTGCCTACGCCGGTTATGGATTTGCGATACCATCCAACATTGTGAGCAAGATTGTTGAAGATCTTCTTACTTACGGAACCGTGCAGCGTGGATGGCTCGGCATACAAGTTGGCAGTGTAACCAGCGAACTCGCACGGGAAGAGGATCTCGCTGTGAATGAAGGGGCATACGTCAGCGGATTTGGCGACATGGAGGAAAAGAGTGCTGCCCGGCTTGCCGGCATTGAACGCGGCGATGTCATTGTAAAATTGGATAACACGGTAATCAAATCAAGCTCTGCTTTGATTGAGTATATCGGTCGCAAACGCCCAGGTGATAAAGTGGTGATTACCGTAAACCGGCATGGAAAAGAGAAAGTAATGACCGTGATTTTGAAGAACCGGGAAGGGAGCGTATCAACAATCAAACGGGAGGACCGTGATGCTGTCGCTACACTCGGTTTCCAATTGGAAGATGTTGACGCCAAGATTCTAAAGAGACTGGAAATTACGCATGGGGTCAGGGTCAAGGACGTGGGAAATGGCAAAATTGCCCGCTACACGGAAATGCGCGATGGTTACATTATCACGGCCATCGATAATAAACCGGTAAAAACTGCAAACGAAGTAAATCAGCTTATCAAAGCTAAGAAGTCCGGTGACCTGATCACCTTCTCAGGCGTCTATGAGGATTTTGCCCGGGAATATATTTACGCCGTCAGAATGTAATAAGCAATTATGAGAAGAATGTTTAAGAAAGGCGACCGCGTTCGCAACCGCGTGAACGGCAAGGTCATGGAAGTGCTGAAGTATCTGAAGAAGAACCTGGTGGAGGTGAAATGGTTTGACCTCAGTTCAAAAGAGGTTCATACCGGGAGAGTCAAGGAAGATAACCTGTCCAAGGCAGCCTAAAGGCCAGAAACCCGCGGAAGATCCCGCGGGTTTTTTGTTTCACTCGAAGTCCGCTGTCTGTCAACTATACTTTATTCAAACACATTACCTTTGCACATCAAAAGATCAGGCTATTAAAAAGTTTGAGATCCCTGCGCACTACCGGTCCACTTTCAGCGGCCGGATAAAGGAATACCGACGGCTACAAGATCAGCGGAAGCAAGATTTTGCGCCCACCGTCCTGGATTTTGGGCCCGTCCAGATCATTTTGGCCCGGCATTTCGGGTTCTGCTACGGCGTTGAAAATGCCATCGAAATAAGCTATCGCGCGGTTGAAGAGAATGCAGGAAAGAAAGTCTACCTGTTAAGCCAGATGATTCACAATCCGGAAGTCAATCAAGACTTGCAGGAGCGGGGTATTAAATTCATCATGGACACGGACGGGACGCAGTTAATACCATGGGACCGGATTCATGCGGACGATGTGGTGATTGTTCCTGCTTTTGGAACCACCCTGGAAATTGAAGGATTGCTCGCCGAAAAGGGCGTTACGATAGAGCCTTATAATACAACATGCCCTTTCGTAGAGAAAGTCTGGAACCGCGCGGCCAAACTCGGCAAAGAAGACTTTACTGTGATCATTCATGGTAAACCATCGCATGAAGAAACCCGGGCCACTTTTTCACATAGTGCCTCAGGGGCGCCTTCTGTCATTATCCGCGATATGGATGACGCCATAGAATTGAGCAACTTCATCCTGGGCAACAAAACCAAAGCTGAATTCTTTGAGACGTACCGCGGCAAGCACTCGGCAGGTTTCGATCCGGATGTTCATCTCCGCCGGATTGGCGTGGTGAACCAAACAACGATGCTGGCAACTGAAACGGCGGCGATCGCGGATTTTCTTCGACAGGTGATGATGAAGAAATTTGGCAATGAAAACATCACAAAGCACTATGCCGACACCCGTGATACATTATGCTATGCCACAAATGACAATCAGGATGCCACGAATGAACTCCTCAAGCTCCATGCGGACTTCGCCGTTGTTGTAGGCGGCTACAACAGCAGCAATACGTCTCACATTGTGGAGTTATGTGAAAGAAAATTCAATACCTATTTTATCCATTCTGAAAAAGAAATCCTATCACGGACAGAACTCCGTCATTTTGACTATCCTTCAAAAACGGTTAAGGCCACACATCATTTTATTCCAGACAAAGAGCCCGTGCGAATCATTGTGACCAGCGGGGCTTCCTGCCCTGACACGCTGGTGGATCGCGTTATCCTCCGCTTGCTCAGCCTGTTCGAGGGCACGCGATCCGTGGAAGAAGTGCTCGCTAAGTACTGAACGGTATGGGTTGCCAGCCTGTTAGGAGCCTGCTGTTCATCTTCTTCCTCTTTCCGCAGGCTTTGTTCGGGCAGGTTTCAGCCAGCATCGATACGACCCGGGTCCTCGATACGCTCACGGTCGAGGCGTATGCGTCGCATCGCAGCCCAACTGGCGTTGCTGCTTCCGTGGGTGTGGTTTTACCCTACGATATCAAGCGCTTCAGCGAAGTCTCATTGGTGCCTGCATTCAATATGCTGCCCGGTGTGAGAATGGAAGAACGCTCACCCGGGAGTTACCGGTTTTCCATTCGTGGCAGCCTCATCCGTTCTCCGTTTGGTATACGAAATGTGAAGTTTTATTGGAATGGACTGCCGTACACCGATGGCGGTGGTAATACTTACCTCAATCTGATCGACCCGAATTCTCTTGCGCGCGCCGAAGTGATAAAGGGACCTGCCGGGAGTCTTTATGGTGCTGGCACGGGCGGAGCAGTTCTCATGCGCTCATCGGGAATATCAGAATCCGCAATGGGATTGTCTGCTCAATTTGGATCCTTTGGAAACGTCCGCTACGGCGGATTAATTGAAGCCACCAGCGAGGGGCTTGACTCCCGCATTCAATTCATTCATCAGGAGGCTTCGGGGTATCGGACACAAAGCGCGCTCCAGCGAAACGCCTTTACCGCCGACATGGCCTTCAAAATTGTATCCGGACCCATTGTCAAGCTCACCATGTTGTATTCAGATCTCAACTATCAAACGCCGGGTGGGCTTACGTTGGCACAGTATGAGACTGACCCCAGCCAGGCACGTCCAACTACGCCTTCAGGCCCCGGTGCCGTTGACCAGCATGCCGCCGTAGCCAATAAAACGCTATTCAGCGGCGTCAGTATAGATCAGCAGTGGAACAAATCATGGTCGACCACGCTTGGGTTTGTTGGCTCGACGTCCGACTTCAGAAATCCTGCCATTCGGAACTATGAAATCCGAAAAGAGCAAAACCTGGGAATGCGGCTGTCAAACAGCTATGAACAAGCTCTCCGAACAGGAAACTTGAAGCTCACTTTTGGTTTGGAATATCAGCAGCTAAACTCGCCGGTCACGGTAACCAACAATCTTGGCGGTACGCCGGGAACTTCGGTGCTTTCAGACGACGATATCCGCTCGCAGATGGTCCTGGGATTTGGCCAGTTGGATCTGGATCTAGCCAAGGGTTGGCAACTGACAACTGGCGTTAGTGTGAACTATGTTGAATACACAGACAAACGGAAAGCGGTCAACCCTCCGGAGACGGCACAGCGCAAGTTTGATCCTGTCATTCTTCCCCGAATTGCCCTATGGAAGAAATTTTCAAAAGACTTTACGGCATATGGGTCTGTCAGTCGGGGATATTCACCGCCAACTGTTGCCGAGGTTGTGCCTTCTACTGGTATCTATAATCCAACGCTCAATCCGGAAACCGGCTATAGTTACGAATTGGGAGTTAACGGAAAACTGGCGGCCGTCAACTTTCGGATTGCCCTTTACGACTTCCGACTCCAGGATGCCATTGTGTTGCAGCGGGACAGCAGTGGTGCCGATTTCTTTGTGAATGCCGGAAACATCACCCAGCAGGGTATTGAAGTCAACGCCTCTTGGGAAAAGAGTTTCAACAGATTTGTTCGATCACTGCGCATCATGGGCAGTTTAAACTACAGCAACTACCATTTCGGCCAATACGTCTACGACGGAAATGATTACACCGGAAACCCGGTTACCGGCGTGGCCCCCTGGATCGTTGTTCTGGGTCTCGATATGAACTTCACCCGTGGTGTATACTTTCAGCTTACTGGCAACTTTACCGATCGCATTCCGCTGAATGATGCCAGCACCGATTTCGCCTCCCATTATTTCCTGCTGGGATGTCGGGCCGGCTACCGCACGTCCGGCAAACTTCCCATTGAATTGTATGGTGGCATTGATAATGCACTGAATCAGCGCTATAGCCTGGGTAACGACCTGAATGCAGCAGGGAAACGTTACTACAATGCTGCGCCGACGATTAATTACTATTTTGGTTTGTCGGCAAGAATGCCCTTTCGGAAAAAATAACTCCGCCTAGTAAATCGATTTCCTTATTACGCGGCGATCAAGCCAATGCAAGGCAAGGACAAATAACGCTCCAAACAGGAGAATTCCCTTGTACGTTTTTACAAAACTGAGCACTCCGAGGTCGAGCTGAAAGTTGGTCAACACCAGGGCGACAATCAGTGCAATAAAGCATCCGGCAATTCCCGCCATCATCCACGCCATATCATGCGAGCGTTCCGCCGTGGCACCGATCTTCCGAATCACATCTTCGGCGAATGAAGGCGGCAAAACAAATTCCGGTTCCTTCCCTAGGGCATCAAAAACACGCCGGTAGGCTTTCCCCTCCACGCCGGGAAGCGATTCTCCTTGTTGAACCCGGCGCTGAATTTCTTCGTCATTCATATGATTTCGTTATGTAGGTGTCTAATCAATTTCTCTTTCAATAAATTCCTGGCTCTGAAGAGGTAGCTCTTAACTGTTCCTTCCGGCATTTCCATCGCTTCACCGATCTCTGCGTAATTTAATCCATCCACGTGAAACAGCGTTAACACCGCTTTATATTGCGGCGGAAGCTGATCGATAAATACCATCACCTGTTGGTCTTCATCCACAGCGGAAAGGATTTCGGCCGGGTCCTGTCTTTCAACAAAGCGCTCAGCCCATTCATCGCCTTCGGGAAGCTCCTGAAATTGCATGCGCTGTTTGCGCAGGTGGTTGATCGCATGCCGATAGGCAATGGTAGCAATCCAAGTACTCAACTTCGACTGGAAGTTGAATTCGGGCAGCTTTTCATACACTTTCAAAAAAACGTCCTGGCAGATCTCTTCGCGATCCTCATTCTCTTTCACCAGCCGGCCCACCATATGGGCCACCAAGCGCTCGTGCACCTTAATCACGGCCTTGAGGGCAGATTCATCCCCACGGAGGACCCGGGAGACCAGGGTCCGGTCATCTGTCATTAAGGTGTTAGACACGCGCTGTTGGGCAAATGTTGCAGGTTGTACGCTGTTTTCACGATTCCGGTGGTCCGCTGGCTTCACCTTTTCGACAATTCAGCACATTTCCGGGTTTTCTGATGAGCCCCTGCAACATCCCGCGCTGAACCTGTGTCATACGCCTCAAATACCAAAACAACAGATCCATGATTTCCAACGACGTACTCATGCCCATCGCCATCCTGGGAAGCTTTGGGGCTTCACTGTACTACTTTACCAAAGTGATGACGGACTACATGCTGAAAAAGAAAATGATCGAAAAGGGTTATGTCAATGAAGAAACCCAATCCATTTTCAAGCAGCAGGATCGTACAGAAAACAAATACGCTTCGCTCAAGTGGGGTTTGATCCTGCTCTTTGCGGGAATTTCATTTGTATTGATGGAGTTTGTCCCGTCCTACGGCAATTCCCCGCTGCCCCTGGGCATGTTTGCCATCTCAGTTTCTTTGGGCTTCCTGATCTACTACTTTCTCGTCAAACGCGATCTCAAGTAGTCTGAAATTGTTGAAGAGGTTCATTCATTTTCGTCCGGTGCGTAACGGTTCGCCAATCATATTGAGTTATGTTCAGTAATTATTTGAAGACTGCTTTTCGAAGTATCCTTCGTCACCGCTTCTTTTCGTTCATCAACATCTTCGGGCTTTCGGTAGCGATGGCCCTTGCCATGTGCATTATCATGTTGGTGGCCGATCAGATGATGTACGATCGATACAACTCCCGGCGCGACCGCATTTTCCGTATTACAAGCATCCCCATTGGGCGAAATGGTGAACAATTCAGCGAAACATCCACTACTTCCATGCCGCTCCGGCAAGCGTTGCTGGAAAACTACCCCGGCGTTGACAAAGCCGTCCGGCTGCGCAGGGGTTTCGGCAACATGTGGCTGGAGATTGCCCAAAATGTGAATATCCCAGTGTCCGGATATTACGCGGATCCGGAGGTATTGGACATGTTTGAATATGAATTGGAATACGGTGATCCCTCCACCGCTTTGGTAGAGCCCTACTCTGTCGTCCTCACACGAAAAACCGCCCGAAAGCTCTTCCGGCAGGAAAATCCCGTGGGCGAATCCTTTAAGGTTGGTGTTGAGGGTCCATATAAGGTCACCGGCATTTTGAAGGAAACAGATCACAAATCACATATTGCTTTTGATGCACTGGCGAGTATCAGCACCCTCCAGAGTCTCGCCAGCGCCGAACAACATAACCAAGGCCTGGACAATGTAAGCAGCTATTCACTTGACGACTGGTATGACTACTGGAATGGGTGGGTGTATATCCGGGTAGTGGAGGGGAAGTCGATCGACGATATTCAAGCTCACCTGGACACCATTGCAGACGTCAATAACAGGGCAATTACAAATCCAGACAAACACAGCAGGGTAAAGTATGCAACTCAAAATCTCATGGAAATCACTCCCGGACACGTGATCAATAATGCTATTGGGCCCGTCCTTCCATGGTTCTTTGTCTATTTCTTTGCTGGCCTGGCCGGTGTGGTCATGCTCACCTCCTGCTTCAATTTCACTAACCTGTCCATCGCACGTTCGCTCAGTCGCGCCCGGGAAATCGGCGTTCGAAAAGTAACGGGAGCAGCTCGATCGCAAATCTTCCTGCAATTTCTCTCTGAATCGATACTGGTAGCCGTCCTTGCTCTCGGCTTGTCTGTAATCCTTCTGATCCTGCTTAAGCCGTTAATGCTTCAATTGGGTTTTGCAAGATTGCTTCATTGGGACCTGGAAATCAACTATGTGGTTGGGCTCGTTTTTCTGGCCTTTGCCCTGGTGGTTGGGATACTGGCCGGTTTCTTTCCGGCTGTGGTCCTGAGCGGTTTTCAGCCGGTCAAAGTTCTGAAACGCCTTGACTCGTTGCGGGTCTTTTCCGGTCTCCGACTTCGTAAGGCCCTGCTGGTCGCCCAGTTTAGTTTCTCCCTGATCTTCATTCTCTCTGTCATTGTGGTCTTTAACCAACTGCAGCTCTTTTTGCGCAAAGACCATGGCTTCAACATGGAAAAGAAGATAATGGTGAGTTTGAACAATGCCTCCCCTGAAGCCTTGAAGACTGCGCTGCTGATGCAAAGCGGCATTGTCAGTGTTTCCGCGGTATCCCATTTGCCCGCAGCCGGATTCAGTTATGGTGACGGATACAAGAAATCACTCGATGAATCTGAGTGGACGCAATCATCCTATTTCTCGGTGGATGAAGATTACCTGTCGAATCTCGGCCTTTCCATCCGCGCCGGCAGATTCTTTACTGCCGCCGATGGTGCTTCCAATAAAAACTTTGTCGTCATGAACGAGGCTGCTGTGGAGTCATTTCACTTTGCCTCTCCTGAGGAAGCCATCGGCCAGGAAATCTATTCGAAGGATTCTACCCGTCGTGTGATTATTGGCGTGGTGAAGAACTACAATCACGAAATGCTCATGCAAAAGCTGGGGCCGCTTTTGCTGATCTCCAAGCCCGATGAATTCCGGCTTCTCCAGGTAGAGTATTCAGGGACTTTCGAGAATGCCGGGAAGATCATTGAGAAGGTCTGGGCGGGAATTAACCCGTCATCAAAAGTCGATTACAAGGACTTCTACAGCGAGATTCACAAATCTTATGATTTGCTTTTTGGAGACCTCGTGAGCTTGCTCAGTGTAATTGCCGTTCTGGCGATTCTCATCTCCTGTCTTGGCCTTTTGGGGATGGCCACGTACACTACGGAAACCCGTATCAAGGAAATATCTATCCGCAAGGTATTGGGCAGCAGCGGCCCTTCGTTGGTCTATCTGCTTTCCAAAGGATTCTTCAGCATCCTGTTGATTTCAATCTTCATTGCTGTTCCGGCTGCGTATTTCATCAACAATCTTTGGTTGGAACAACTGGCCTATCACGTGACCGTGGATGTTTCAACCATAGCGCTTGGTGTCTTCGCCTTGATTGTTTTCGGAACCATTACCATCGGTTCCCAGACGTGGCGCGCAGCTTACGTCAATCCGGTTGATAACCTGAAGAGCGAGTAGTTGGAAACTACATGTTGAGGTACTTCATCAACATGTCGAGCCGCTCTTTGCTGTCGTCGTCCCGCGCATCTTCCTGATAGCGTCCGATGACACGATAACCAAACCGCTCAAGCGTCGCCACAATGCGGCTCAGGTCAAGTTGATTGATCTTGAGCGTTAGTTTGATCTTGCCTTTGTCAAGCGAGTCCTCCACCATGGTGCTGCTGATGATTTTGGCATTATTCTCTTCCACGTAGCGGCTGATCTCCGCCAGCGAGTAATCCATCAAATCCATGGAGAGAACCAGGATCCCGCCGGGCATCTGGACGGATGCCGACTGGGCAAAACTGGCCATCACATCCTGTACCGTGATGATGCCGGCATAACGATTCTCCTCGTTCAGCACGGCCACCATATTGATCTTGTGCTCGCCGGCCACGCGAAGGACGTCAAAGAAGTGTGAATCCATCGGTACCGTGCAGTCTTTACCCACCAGTGGAAATTTGGAAACCGACTTCTCGATATCGTTTGACTCCAGGATGATCTCTTCCGAGATAAATCCAAGTAATTGGCCGTCATCCACCACCGGAAGATAATTGCAGCGGAATTCTTCCATCCACACAATGGCTTTGTGAGCGTCATCCGTCACCTTTAGCGGCGGGACCATGTGGTTGATCAATTCCTCAGCAATCATGCGGCAGCAGGTGTCAAGAACCGTTCTACAATTTCATTGAATACTTCCGGGTGCTCCATCATCGGTGCATGACAACACTTGTCGATGAACCGAAGTTCCGTGTTGGGGATTAGACGATTAAATTCATAGGCCACCATCGGCGGAGTAATTGTGTCATTTAATCCCCAAACCAGCAGTGTGGGAACCTTGATATTGGGCAAATCGTTAGCCAGGTTGTTGCGTTGGGCTGATTTTGCAATGGCCACAATGCGCATGCATTTCGGGATGCTCTTTGTGGTTTCAAATACTTCATCTACCAAATCCTTCGAAGCAACGGCGGGATCATAGAAAGTGTAAGACACCCGCTCGCGGATGTAGTCGTAGCTGCCTCTTCGCGGATAAGATCCCCCCATGGCATTTTCAAACAATCCCGAACTTCCCGTCAGTATCAACTTATCAACTTTCGAGCCATTGTGAAGTGTGTAAAGCAGACCCACGTGCCCACCCAGGGAATTACCCATGATGATCATTCGGTCAAGCTTCATGAGACTCACAAAATTCTCCACAAATTGCTGCAATCCTTCCAGACCAGCTTCCTTGATCGGCATCTCATAAATCGGCAGCATGGGGATGACCACGCGGAATCGTTTGGAGAAACGGTTTACGACCCCTTCCCAGTTGCTGAGGGCACCAAAGAGTCCATGCAGGAGCATAAGAACCTGGCCGGAACCTTCGTCCACAAACTTAAATTCCCCGTGCTCCTTAACATTTAGCGCCATAGCTGGAAAACGGGGTTAAGTAAGGAAAATTTATCTAGGGTACAAACGACAGCGGTGGGTCGTTTCTTATCCCCTCAAAACTGGCGGAAGATTTCCTTAAAGAAGGGGATGAATTGTCCAGCCCAATCGGCAATAGCCGGTGCCAGCCGCGCGGTAAATGGATAAAGCCACGAACTCTCGACCCATTCCTCGCGGGGTGAAAGCTTGAGTGAATCCAGTATCCACAGCACAACACTGATCATAAATAATGTGCGGAATATCCCAAGGCCTGCTCCCAGGGCCTGATCGACAGAACCCAGGAAGGATTTGTCCAGGGAGTGCTTGACCATAGAGCCCAGCAGCCGGACCAGCAGCACAACCGCAAGAAAGATCACAATGAAAGATATATACGGCAGGGTTGTCTGATCGACATTGAACTTTTCTTCCAGGAGCAGCATCACCTCCCCCATCAATTTGAAGCCAAGAAAAATTCCCAAAACGATCCCAATGAGTAGAATTAACTCCATGAGGAAACCTTCCTTATATCCTCTCCAGGCGCCGAACACTGCCAGGATCAATAAAGCAATATCAACCTTGCTCACGGCTGGAGAAGCTTCTTGACAATTTCAGAAATCATTTTGCCGTCCGCTTTACCGGCCAACGCTTTGGTTGCATTGCCCATTACTTTGCCCATGTCCTGTGGGCCTTTTGCACCGGTTGCGGCAATGATTCCCTTTAGCGCCTCGACGAGCTCGGCCTCCGTCATTTGCTTCGGCAAATACCGGGCGATGATATCAAGTTGGAAATTTTCACGCTGGGCCAGATCCATGCGGCCCTCCTTTTCAAAAATCTCGGCAGACTCTTTCCGCTGCTTCGCTGCCTTCATGAGCAGTTTGCTTTCGGTCTCGGATGAAATCTCTGACGTCGTGCCTTTCTCCGTCTCTGCCAGGAGAATCATGGCCTTGATACTGCGGAGCGCTTCCAGTTCCTCTTTGTTCTTGGCGAGCATCGCCTTCTTGATGTCGTTATCGATGGTGGTTTTCAGTGACATGATTGTGTAATTTCGCTTCAAAGTTAACGGAATCCAGTTATCGCAATGACCCGTCTCAGTGTCAATATCAACAAGATAGCTACCCTCCGAAACGCCCGCGGGGGCAACAATCCCGATGTGGTAAAGGCGGCAATCAACTGCGAACGGTTTGGGGCCCAGGGGATCACGGTGCACCCTCGTCCGGATGAACGCCACATTCGCTATCGCGATGTGGTGGACCTTCACCACGTCATCCAAACGGAGTTCAATATTGAAGGTTACCCGGATGAGCGGTATCTTAAACTCATCGCTGAAGTAAAACCGGCCCAGGCAACGCTGGTGCCTGATCCACCCGGCGTTCTAACATCCAACGCAGGATGGAATACCCTTACCCACGCGGACCTCTTGAAATCCGTTGTTCGCGATATCCAGTCAATGGGCATCCGGGTTTCCTTGTTTGTTGATCCAAATCAAGAGATGATAGAAGGTGCTGCCGTTGCCGGCGCAGATCGCATTGAGCTGTACACCGAACCTTATGCTTCGCAATACCATAACGATCGTCAAAAGGCGATCGCACCGTATATCACGGCTGCCCGTGCTGCCAAACGTCTTGGATTGGGATTGAATGCCGGGCATGATCTCGATTTATACAATCTGAAATACCTACGGCAAAATATTCCTGAACTTGATGAGGTCTCCATTGGTCACGCCCTGGTATGCGATGCCTTGTATTTCGGATTGGAGAATGCCATTCAGCTTTATCTCCGCGAATTGCAATGAACGGCACCAACGAAAATCCTGAACCTAAAAGCGGTATCAATTGGCCGGCAACGCTGGCGGTGATTTTTCCTTTCCTGTTTGCCATTTTCTGGTCACTCGGACCTTTTTTCTTCTGGGTACTTCTGTCAATGGCTGGCTATTTCGGATTCCTTGCCCTTTACACGTCTTCGTCCATCAAGAATTTCTTCGCCCAGTTAACGACGCAGTTCAGGTCAACTGCCTCAGATCCAAGTAATCCTTACCAGGCCTTTCGCTCGCGGCAGTCACAACCTCGTCCTTCCCAAACGACAGTTTCTCCTCAGAAGGTTATCCGGATTGTTGTCATCTTCTTTGGCTCCATGTTCCTGTTCTTCTTTATCGTAGGAATTTTTGCGACCTCCGATGATGAAACACCCGTTGAAGAGACTTCCACCATTTCTGAAGAGCCCGCCGATGATCATGGTAACCCGGACTGGAATGAGAAAGGAAATGCAGCATTGCAAAACGACTTATATGATTCCGCTCATTATTACTACGACCAGGCGTTGCAGCTAGACCCGCAGGACATGTACGCTTTGTACAACAAAGGGCTGGCTTACATTCTCCACAAGGATTACCAGCGGGGCAACCAATTGGCCCGTCGTTGCGTCGCCTATCATCCCGATTATGATCCGGCCTGGTGGCTGTTGGGTTACAGCTACGATCTTATCAACTACAGCGACTCATCTCTTTATTGCCTGGAAAGGGCCAATGCCGACGGGTATACAAATCCCGATTTTCTGCAGCTCCTGGCAGAAGTTTACGTTAAGAAAGGTCGAAACAGTGAAGCTTTGACCACCTACCAGAAGCTCGTTGAATTTGATACGACAAAGGCAGAAGTATGGCAGAAAATGGCCGAATTAGATCCCGCCCATGCCGAGGCCTACCTGCAAAAAGCACGCGCTCTCAGCAATTGATTACGGTTCCAGTAAGACCTTCAGGCAATGATCCTTCTTGCCTGCAAAAATCTCATAACCTTGTCGACCTTCCTCCAGCTTCATTCGGTGCGTGAAGATGGATCCCAAGTTGTACTTGCGGCGTTGCACCAGCGGAATCAACTGCTCCATCACGGAGCGCGCCGGGCAACGACCGATCCGATACGTAAGATTTTTGTTGTAGGCGTCCACGGGTGAGAAAGCCAGGTGCTCATCATTGCACACGCCCACGGAAGAAACAACCCCACCCGGTCTTACCAATTCAAATGCAAGCCTGACCGCTGAATGACTGCCGACCGCCTCCATCATTCCGTCGGCGCCACGGCCTTCCGTAGCCTCATGGATAATTTCCGCCGGTTGTTGTTTGGATGCATCAATAGGTATAGCGCCAAACTCGCGGGCTTTGGCCAGTCGCTCAGGGACCACATCAATCGCGAAGAGATTTTCTGCACCAAATTCTCGGGCGGCGACTACTGCCATGAGTCCTACGGGTCCACAGCCCACTACCGCGTAAACTCCATTGGGTTTCACTTCCGCCTGTCTTGCACAGAAGAATCCTGTAGACAGTACGTCGCCGAGCAGGATGGCTTCCTCATGGCTCACCCCCTCGGGCACCTTCATCAAGGTACTGTCCGCCAGCGGTACGCGTACATACTCAGCCTGACCGCCGTGAAGGCCCTTCCCATGTTCAATCCATCCAAACAACTGACCGTTCAAGCAACGGCAGGTTAGGCCTATTTTACAGTAGAAACACCTGCCACAACTCGTGGTGAATGGGCTCATCACCTTATCTCCAGGGCGAAAGGTGCGCACGTCCTTTCCTATCTCGACGATTTCTCCGGTGAATTCATGACCCATTGCGGTTCCGTGTTCGATTCCCTTTTCCCGCTCATGGTAAACATGCAAGTCAGAACCACAGATGGCACACGCCGAAATTCGGACAATGGCATCCCCTGGCATGACGATCGATGGATCCTCAAGGGAAGTAAATTGAATGTCCTCCTTACCGTGGAACGTGAGCGCTTTCATGTCCGCTGACTAACTGAACAGGTTGTTGAGTTCCAGGTCGATTCGGCTTACAATCGAAGAAAAGTCCTCGATGTTCGCCACAAAATCCGTTCGGTTAATGTCGATCGTGATGATCTTTCCATGTGCGTATTCCGAAGTCCACTTCTCGTAGTGGACATTCAGGTTCTTCAGGTATTCCAACTTGATGTTGTATTCAAAATCACGGTCGCGTTTCTGAATCTGTTGAACAAGTTTGGGGATATCCGCCTTCAGGTAGATGAGCAGGTCGGGCGGCTGGACGAAATTAATCATCGAATGAAACAAGTCCAGGTAACTCTGGTAGTCTCGGTCATTGATGAAACCGCTGGCATGCAGGTTGGAAGCAAAAATATAGGCGTCTTCGTAGATCGTTCTGTCCTGGATGATCGTTTTATCGCTTTCGCGGATTTGGCGGACCTGGTTGAAACGACTGTTCAGAAAGTAGATCTGCAAATGGAATGCCCATCGTTTCATGTCGTCATAAAAATCGCGCAAATAGGGGTTATTGTCGACCGATTCGTAGAGGGGAGCCCAGCCATAGTGCTTCGACAGCTTTTCCACCAGCGTTGTCTTGCCTGATCCAATATTGCCGGAGACCGCGATATGCTTGATTTGACTCATTTTCCTTTTCTTCCACAGATCATGCGTCAAGATCGTCGAATAATTCTCGACAGGCAAGAATGCGAATCGCTGTCGTTCCGCCGGATTGAAAGAAATTGATGAACTTCGCAGCCATGAAATTTGCGTCGTTTGCCACTTTGGTTCTCCTGGCTGTTGCTTGTTCCTCCGACGAGAAGACGTGCGTCTACATCCCTGATACTTCCAAGATTCCACTGGAACTGAATTACCAGTCGCTTGAAGATTCTCTTCCGGCTGTTATGACCAAGTCAGATTTGGTGCGCTTTATGAATCATCATCCCGACGCAAGGGACATCTTCTTCAATCGCGGCGCCTATCCCAGTGATTCGACATTCATCAACCGGCTTTTCAACCGGTTCAGCAACCCGCATATTGACACGCTGTTAATTGAGACCCATCGGGTCTTTGGAGACGGGCAGGGACTCCGCGCCGAATTTTACCAGGCCTATGCGAATTTGAAATACTATTACCCTGATTTCAATCCACCCAAGATTCAAACGCTCATCTCCGGACTGGAGAGTGACCTGTTTGTTACCGACTCAGCGGTTTATGTGAGTCTCGACTATTTCCTCGGTCCGGGGGCAAAGTATCGGCCAAATAACATGTACGCTTACATGTTGCGTAGATACACGAAGGACTTCATTGTGCCCTCTGTCATGTTGTTGATGGGCGTGGACAGCCGATTCAATCAGACCCAACCGGAGGACAGGACCGTGTTAGCGGAGATGATCGCTTACGGGAAGGCATACTATTTTGCAAAACGCATGTTGCCCTGTGTGTCAGACAGTCTCCTGATTGGGTACTCGGCCCGAGAAATGCAAGGCAGCCTGGACTTTGAGAACCTGATTTGGTCCAGGCTGGTTCAGGACGAGGTGCTCTTTTCAACGAGTCACCTGGTGAAACAGAAGTACCTGGCTGAACGCCCGAAGACCATTGAAGTCGGAGAAGAATGTCCCGGCCGTATTGCGCAATGGGTAGGCTGGAGAATTGTGGAAAAGTACATGGCCGATCATCCGGATGTTTCGCTGCAGCAACTGATGGCCCAACGTGATGCGCAAAAACTTTTCAAGGAATCCGGGTACAAACCAAGGGTTGTCAGCTTGCCCTCACGTGAGAAATCATGAAGGACTAAACAAATCAGTAAACCGTTCGCTGATTAGTTTTCGGGAATACTTCTCCTCGGCCAGTTTTCTTGCCTGCGTCTTTGCCGCAACGAGTCTTGACGGCTCTTCCAAGAATCGTTTCAACTGATCGACTATCTCGCGGGGTTGCTTTGGATTGATGTAGAATCCGCAGTTGACTTTTTCGATTTCATTACGAATCCAGCCGCTAAAATTTACAATGATCAGTTTTCCTGCGGCCAGGCCGTCAAAATACTTATTGGGGCATCCCGTCTCGAGAATGGGTGCAGGCAGATAACTGACAAATACGGCGTCCGTTGCAGCCAGGAGGGCTTTCACACCATCCCGGTTTACAAAACCTCTGAAAGACACATTGGTCAATGACTGGCGGGAGGCGCTTTCTTTAAGGGAATCCAACATTGCTCCGTCGCCGCAAATAATAAACTCAACGGCAAGATTTTCTTTGAGGCATTCTGCGGCGCATTGGAGAAGTTGATCCAGTCCATTGGCCGCACCCAGCGCACCGATATAGGAGACTACCAGCCTATTCTGAGAACTAAATGGCAGCGAAGCACTGTTGTCGCGGGTGCCAGGCCGAAAAAAATCCGCATCCGACATATTGGGAATAAGTTCTACGCGACTGCGAGGAGATTTTTGCAGTATCGTCTCGCGAATCGGACCAGATAGTGCGACGATGCCCAGCGCCTTTTGGTAGGTGGAGCGTTCAAATGCCAGTAGCCATTTTATGACCAGTGGGTTCCGTATATAGCCCAGCTGAATTGGCGCATCCGGCCACAAATCTCCCACTTCAAACCAATAGGGCATTCCATGGCGCCACTTCATCCACCGTGCACAGACGGCTATACTAAGCGGCGCTGATATGGCATAGCAAACGTCAAACGTCCGATAGGGCGTTGCCGAACGAATGGCCGAAACAATGAAACGAAGAAATGACCAGACTCTGGCATAGAAAGAAAACCGGTTGTCGTAGGGAATGGGCAGATAAACCACTTCGATCCCGTCCACCCTTTCCAACTTAGTCGATGGGCCGTCCCAGGAGGTAATCATCACCACGCGATGGCCTTTTAACGCCAGCGCGGTGCCGAGGTAGTAGGAGCGGATGGGCCCGCCATGCACAGGGGTATTAAAGTGCTGATGAAACAGCAGAATATTCACGACGCAAAGAAAGCAAATCAAACCGGCCTATGGTATGAAACCCCGTGGAAGCGCCGTGTCCGGAGAATTTTCGGGCTGAAATAGTTACTAACAGTACGCGCAGGTCGCTATTGCTTCACGTGCAGGCCGCGGACATAGTTCATGATGCTTTCTGTAGCGCGGGCTGGTGGTTCCAGGCTGGCTTTGTCCAGGCTTTTGGCAGAGAGCAACAGGTCCCGGTATTGACGCTGCAATTCCGGGTCGGCTGAAAGGACGCGGTTAATCTCTTGCGTCTCCTCCTCCGTGGTCTCGCGGTAAATAAACCTGATCAGGTCGTTTTGGGTAAACGTTCTTATCATAGGCGTATGGGGTTTTGATCATTTTCTTCCTCAGGTTGATGAGGGCATAGCGCATGCGGCCCAGTGCCGTGTTGATACTGACACCCGTCCGGTCGGCTATTTCCTGGAAACTCATGTCCATATAATGGCGCATGATAAGTACCTGCTTTTGTTCGGGCGGCAGTTCCTTGATCAGGTCGCGAAGCCTCGATTGCGTATCCTGAAGAATTTGTACCGACTCTGCTGAATCTTCCGAGAAATCCAGTGAATTGAAAAGGCGACTATTGTCCTCCATGACAATTTCAGGATAGCGGCGATTCTTGCGGTACGAATCGATGGCCAGGTTGTGCGCAATCCGGCTAATCCAGGGCAAAAACTTACCCTCCTCATTGTAGCGGCCACTCTTGATGGTGTTTACCGCTTTAATAAAGGTCTCCTGCAGCAGGTCTTCTGCCCGGTAACGGTCCCTTACAATCAAGTAAATGGCCGTATAAATGCGCGATTTGTGACGATGGAGCAGCACTTCGAATGCCTCTTCGTTACCTTGTTGATAGAGCGACAGTAACTCGCTGTCGCCGCATCTTTTGTTGATCATTCTGACTCACGGTTAGGTAACGTAGATGTCGGTATCGATAGTGTGGGGGTTGGTGAGTATTTGTTTGAGGTGAAAAGATAGAAATATTCCAATTAGAGCCAAAAAATTTCAAAGAAAATCTTGCCTCCTATGTAATTTCTTGGCCTATTTGCCCCTGATTTTTTAAGGACGCACACTACCCATGGCCGTCACCAAAAAGAGAGTGATTAAGAGCCTCGACAATTTGTCGGAGGACCTGAGGGAATTGATGAAAAAACAATACCCCTTGGGTTACGAGAACAGCATTACCCGAATCAACAACGCTAAGAAGGAACCCATCTTCGTCTTCCCGCTCGAGGCGGAAGAAGCCACCTACCTGGTCAAGATTCCGGCTACCCGGAACAGCGAAGGCGGTTACGATGTGGATGCCAAGGAAAAGGATCCTGAGTTTTCTGACGAGGAAAAGGGTTCAGATGAAGACTTTGGCGATTCTGACGAGTTCAGCAACGAGGAAGACTATAACGAGGAGGACGACAGCGGCGGCCGTGGCAAAGATCCCAGCTATGAGCCTGATTTTGACAACTAATTATACCCATAAGATTTGATGGACTGCACCACCCCCGGGTGGTGTTTCTATTTACGGACGTTGATTGTCACCGAACTCGTTACCTTTGGCCATTGTCATGAGCCCTGCCAAGAACCTGGATGAACTTGATCCCCGCGAGTACATCATTATCAAGAATGCCCGGGTAAACAATCTGAAGAATCTCAGCGTGGCTATTCCACGCAACAGGCTGGTGGTTGTAACGGGCCTCTCCGGATCAGGCAAATCCTCCCTGGCATTTGATACGCTCTTTGCCGAAGGTCAACGGATGTACGTTGAAAGCCTTAGTTCTTATGCTCGTCAATTCCTGGGCAGGATGGAGAAGCCGGATGTTGATTATATCAAAGGCGTTTCCCCGGCAATTGCCATCGAGCAGAAGGTAAATACCCGCAATCCTCGTTCAACAGTCGGAACCAGCACGGAAATCTACGACTACCTGAAACTGCTCTATGCGCGGATAGGAAAGACCATTTCTCCCATTAGCGGGGCCGAAGTGAAACGCGATACGGTGACCCGTGTGATTGATGTCCTGAACAATCTGCAACCTGGTACACGCATCACGATAACTACACCGCTCAAAGTCCAGAAAGACAGGAAGACTGTCGAGGAGTTGGAACTGTTGCTTCGTAAGGGATTTACCCGAATTCTTCAGGCCGGCCAGGTCCGCTTTATTGAAGAAGTGGTCACTGAACTCAAGGGAGCCAGGAAATCAGCCGGCAAGAAGGAGCCATCTCCTGATATTGAAATTCTTATCGATCGGGCGGCCATCGATGCTGCCGATGAGAACCTGGTTTTTCGTTTGTCGGACTCCGTTCAGACTGCATTCTTCGAGGGCCATGGCGACTGCCATGTTTATGTGGAGGGCAAAGATCGCCTCGATTTCTCCGACCGATTTGAGCTCGACGGCATGAGCTTTACGGAACCTTCAGTGAATTTCTTCAGCTTTAACAATCCTTACGGTGCCTGTCAAACCTGTGAAGGCTTTGGTAAAGTACTCGGCATCGACGAGGACCTCGTAATACCGGACAAGAGTCTTTCCGTATTTGAGGGGGCGGTTGCCCCCTGGCGCACTGAAACCATGAGCGAGTGGCTCACACCATGGCTTCGGTCGGGCGCCAAGTTTGACTTTCCGATTCATCGCGCCTACGGCGACCTTACTCAAAAGGAACGCGACCTGCTCTGGAACGGGAACAAAGACGTCGACGGCATCCACCAGTTTTTCAAATACCTCGAGTCCAAATCCTACAAGATTCAGTATCGGGTGATGCTTTCGCGATACCGGGGAAGAACTACCTGTCCGGACTGCCGCGGCACGCGCTTGCGCAAGGACGCGGCTTACGTAAAAATAGCCGGCACCTCAATTACCGACCTGGTGCTGATGCCGATTGAAGACGTGCTGACCCTCTTTGAGGGGCTCCGCGTAACCACATTTGATCAGAAGGTTGCCGATCGGCTGCTAAAAGAAATACGCTTCCGCCTGGAGTACCTGGTCAAGGTGGGGCTCGGCTATCTTACCCTCAATCGCCTTACCAATACCCTTTCCGGGGGAGAATTTCAGCGTATCAAATTAGCCACTTCATTGGGAAGCGCTCTCGTGGGCTCCATGTACATTCTCGATGAGCCGAGTATTGGACTCCATCCGAAAGATACCGAACGCATGGTGCAGGTATTGAAAACACTGCGCGACCTCGGCAACTCGGTCATCGTGGTGGAGCACGAGGAAGAAATCATGCGGGCCGCCGACCAACTGATCGATATCGGACCGGATGCCGGTCAACACGGCGGAGAGTTGGTATTTCAAGGCACTGTTGACACTATAACACCGGCTACCCGTACTCATACGGCAGATTACCTCAGCGGCAAAGAACAGATTCCCGTGCCCGCAAGACGAAGAAAATGGAAGGATTCAATCTCTGTGATTGGTGCACGTGAAAACAACCTTAAAAATCTGAACGTAAAGTTCCCCTTGGGTGCCCTGACCGTAGTGACCGGCATCAGCGGCTCGGGTAAATCAACTTTGGTTACCAAGATACTTTACCCTGCCATTGGGCGCATTAGCGGCCTGGTAGCCGATGCGCCTGGTCGGTATGATAAATTGGAAGGGGACGTTTCGAAGATCACACAGATTGAATACATCGATCAGAATCCCATAGGTAAATCGTCGCGATCCAACCCGGTAAGCTACGTCAAGGCCTATGATATCATTCGTCAACTGTATGCCGATCAACCCTTGGGGAAGCAGCGCGGATACAAACCCTCCCACTTTTCATTTAACGTAGACGGGGGACGTTGTGAAAACTGTGAAGGTGAAGGTGAGATCAAGGTGGAGATGCAGTTCATGGCCGATATTTTCCTCACCTGCGAAGTGTGCAAGGGCAAACGATTCAAACAGGAGGTGCTGGAGGTTGAGTTCAACGGGAAAACAATTGCCGATGTACTGGAACTTACCGTGACGGAGGCGCTGGAATTCTTTTCCGGAAAGAAAGCTATTCATGAGAAGCTGCAGCCCCTGCAAGATGTCGGACTGGGGTATGTCAAGCTAGGCCAGTCCTCCAACTCACTAAGCGGCGGTGAAGCGCAACGCGTGAAACTGGCGTCATTTCTTGGTAAGAACACCCCGGAGGGTCACATCGTCTTCATCTTTGATGAGCCGACCACCGGACTTCACTTTCACGACATCTCCAAACTGCTGAAGGCTGTTAACGGGCTGGTTGACCTGGGTCATACGGTGATTGTCATCGAGCACAACCTGGAAGTCATCAAGTGCGCCGATTGGATCATTGATCTTGGCCCTGAGGGCGGTGAGCAAAAGGGCGGCTTCCTGGTGGCGGAAGGAACGCCAGAACAGGTTGCCAAAACCGCCAAGGGCTATACGGCCAAATTCTTGAGTCAGAAACTGAACTAAGTCCGGTTACGCCGGAGTTGTTTCACGCAACGCCCTGCGGAGTATCTTTCCCACATTCGTCTTTGGAATTTCCGTCCGGAACTCAATGTATTTCGGTCGTTTGTAGCCCGTCAGGTTCTCCTTGCAAAAAGCAATAAGCTCTTCTTCCGTGAGTGATTGATCCTTTTTGACGACAACAATTTTTACGGCTTCCCCGCACGCAGGATCCGGCACTCCGATGGCGGCGACCTCCAGCACTTTGTGATGGGAAGCAATCACACCCTCCACCTCATTCGGATACACATTAAATCCTGACACAAGGATCATATCCTTCTTTCGATCTACGATGCGGATATATCCATCGGGTTCCATGATGGCAATGTCGCCCGTCTTGAACCAGCCGCCTGGATGGAATACGTTGCTGTTGTCTTTTTGCCAATACCCTTTGAATACCTGTGGCCCCTTTGCGCAAAGTTCACCTGGTTCGCCAAACGGTAACGGATTCCCGTCGTCGTCCATCATCTGAATTTCTGTGCTGGGAATCGGTACGCCAATGCTGCCCATCCGCTCCTTGCCGCTGATTTGGAAGGTCAATACCGGTGACGTTTCACTTAGTCCATATCCTTCCCCGATGGGAATTCCCGTCTTCTCCTTCCATCGCTTGAAAACCACTTCTTGTAGGGCCATTCCGCCGGCACTGCAGCCTTTCAGCCCGGAGAAATTGATCTGGTCAAAGTTGGGATGGTTGAGCAGCGCATTGTACAGCGTGTTCACACCGATCATGGTTTGCCAGGGTTTGTGCAGAATCTTGATAAATCCTGCGAAATCACGCGGATTCGTAACCAGGAGGCATTTGAGGCCCGCCGCAAGGAACACAAACGACGCGGTGAGTGCGTAAATGTGATACAGCGGAAGGGGAATCACTGCCACATCGCCAGGCTCAAGTTTTCCCCTTGTGGTGTGTCGCAAAACGGGAACAACCTGCTCCACATTGTAGAGTACGTTGCGGTGCGTCAACTCAGCTCCCTTCGAGAGACCTGTTGTACCTCCGGTATATTGGAGGAAGGCCGTATGATCTTTCGTGATCGCAACCGGACGGAACGGTTTTGCCTTTCCTTTGGCCAGCGCTGTGCTGAATGAAACAGCCCACGGAATGTGATAATCCGGGACCATCTTCTTTACGTGCTTGACAACAAAATTCGTCAACGGCTTCTTGATTCCACCGAGGAGATCGCCCACTTCTGTGACAATGACCGTCTTGATGGCTGTTTCTCCAATCACCTTTTCGAGATGATGGGCAAAGTTGGCAAGGATTACAATGGCTACCGCGCCGCTATCCTTGAACTGGTGCTGCATCTCCCGCGGTGTGTAAAGCGGGTTTGTATTCACGAGGATCAGTCCAGCCTTGAGAGCTCCGATCATGGCTACGGGGAACTGCAGAATGTTCGGCATTTGAATGGCTATTCGATCACCTGGAACCAATCCGCATTCATTCTGGAGATAGGAAGCAAAGTGCGTGGCCAACTGATCCAACTCGCCGAACGAGATGCTTTTATCCATGTTCTCCAGTGCGGGCCGATCGCTGAACTTGCGGCACGTCTCTTCCATAAGAGCCGCCAGGGAATTATAGGGCGGCTCAACAACTTCGTGTGGATAGTGTTCCGGGTATTGATCGAACCAAGGGTGCTTCACCATATGCCAGTGGGTTTGAAACGGAAGTTAAGTTAATTGACCTACAGTTTGTAAATTTATTGGCTTTCCCCTCAACACCAAACCTAATTCCAAATCGATGAAAAATGCGTTGATGCTGGCGGCACTCAGCATGCTTCTTCTGCAATGCACGCCTAAGCCTGTTACAAACAGCAGTCTCACATTCCTTGTTTCATTCCCCGAAGAAGTCAGTAAACAGCCCCAGGATGGTCGACTCATTCTTTTGCTGGCCAGCAATGACAAGGAGGAGCCGCGCTATCAGTTCAATTTCGGCTTAAACACGCAGCTTGGCTTTGGGCTTGACGTGGAGGGAATGAAGCCCGGTCAGGACATCGTGATGGGTGATTCCGCGTTTGGCTTTCCGATTCGGAAAGTCAGCGCCATTCCTCCTGGTGAGTACTCCGTGCAAGCGGTCATCAACCGGTATGAAACATTTCAGCTCAAGTCAGGGAAGAGTGTAAAACTTCCTCCCGACCAGGGTGAGGGACAGCATTGGAACGTCAAGCCAGGGAACTTCTTCAGCCGGCCGTTCAAAATCAGGGTGGAGCCGGGGAACAATGAACCCGTTCGTGTGGTGATGGACCAGGTCATCCCCGCGACGAAAGAGCCTGAAGACTCCAAGTATGTGAAGCACATCAAAATTCAGAGTAAACTGCTCAGTGAATTCTGGGGTCGTCCGATGTACCTGGGTGCGCATGTTCTGCTGCCGGAAGGATTTGATTCACATCCAAAATCAAAATATCCACTGATGGTTTACCATGGGCACTTTCCTTCCGACTTCGGCGGTTTCCGAACAGAGCCTCCTCCGGCAGACATGGACACCACTGACTACAGCGAGCGTTTTCAACTAGAAGGTTACAAGAAGATCGAGGCGCAGGAGGCCTACAACTTCTACAAACAATGGACCAGCAAGAATTTTCCCCGGTTCCTGGTTGTGGAGATTCAACATGCCAATCCCTACTACGACGATTCTTACGCTGTAAACTCGCAAAACCTGGGACCTTACGGGGATGCGATTATGTTTGAACTGCTCCCGGAAATCGAAAAGCAATTTCGCGGCATTGGCCAGGGATGGGCGCGGTTCACTTACGGAGGGTCAACGGGCGGATGGGAAGCGCTGGCCGTTCAAATGTTCTACCCCGATGAGTTCAACGGATGTTTTGCCGCATGCCCCGATCCAATTGATTTCCGATCCCTTTGTCTCGTCGATATCTACAAGGACAAAAACGCTTTTTGGTACGACAGTGAGTTCAAGAAGCTGCCGCGCCCCTCACACAGGAATTATCTGGGACAGATCCAGGCTACCATGGAAGAAAATAATCACTACGAGTTGGTGCTCGGTACAAAGACTCGATCAGGTGAACAGTGGGATATCTGGGAAGCTGTCTATTCTCCGCAGGGTGAGGACGGTTATCCAAAGCGGATATTCAACAAAGAAACCGGGGAAATTGACCGTAGCGTCGCCAATTTCTGGAAAGAAAATTACGACCTCCGCTATATTCTACAGCGGGATTGGAAGACGCTGGGCCCCAAACTTCAGGGCAAATTGCATATCTATTGCGGCGACATGGATAATTACTATCTCAACAACGCCGTCTACCAGATGGAGGCCTTCCTGAAAACGACGCGGAATCCGTTTTATAACGGCGAGGTGGATTACGGAGATCGCGCCGAGCATTGTTGGAACGGTGATCACGTGAATCCAAATTACATCTCACGCCTGAGGTACAATACGATGTACCTTCCAAAAATCCTGAAACGAATCCAGGAAAGCGCTCCCAAAGGTGCCGATACGCGAAGCTGGAGGTACTGAGTATCCAAAGTGTGACGCTTTGTTACTTTATTCACCTGAATCCTATGTAAAACCATAAAACACACCCACACATGTTTACCATCATTTCAACTGTAGGGATCATTCTGTTAGTCAGCTTGATCGCCTTTTTGTTCATTCGGGATCGAATTAGCGAACCCACTCCGGGCGATGCAGAAGGCCGAGGCGCAAGGCCGGGATCGCCTTCTATCCTGGTGGCGATTAAGAAGCACTATTACTGGCTTCTCGCTCTTTCCATTTTTCTTTCAATGACTTCCTGGTTGTTCTTCTATTCCTATGCCGGGTATCAATACTTCCTCGTGTATCCCACTGGGACCAAATCAGCGGTTACCACCGAGGGAATTAAGTTCGCGCCGTTTGCCAGCGTCCAGGAATGGAACAAGAACATTGACATCAAGACGGTAGCCAAGAATCCGGATCACGCGTCTGATTTCATCACGGAAGAAGGACTCGAGGAATTAGAGGGCGTCATGAACCCGATTGACCTGCGTTTTATCGACCAGGTGACGGGGACGATGAACGTTACCACCCGTTTTGAAATTCCCGTCGACCACGAACAGTTCATCAAGTTTGCCGTGAAGTACCGGAATATCACGAACCTCGTTCACAACACACTCATACCGACGATTTCGGAACAGGCGAAAAATACGGGCTTCATGTTCGCCGCTCAAGACTATATTTCAGGTGCCGCACAAAGTTTCAAACAGACGTTTGAAGAGCAGTTGGAAAACGGTGCCTATGTCGTGCTCAAAGAAGAGCGGAGGGACACCATCTATGAGGAAATTGTGCAGAAGGGCCCCCGCCACATCAAGGAAGTCCAGACTTCCTATTCCGTTCAGAAGGTAATGGACCCGACCACGCATAAGCCGCAGGTTGTTCCTAACGAAATCAGTTTGTCTGGAATCAAAGTCAGCCAGGTTATTGTCGACAATGTGATTCCTGACCCCGAATACCAGGCTCGGCTCAAGGAGCAAAAATCTGAATCAGCGAAACGTCAATTGGAGCAGCAGAAAATTGCAACGGCCAAGATTGCACAGCAACGCGTAGTTGCTGAAGGCGAACAGCGCAAGGCAGAAGAGCGAGTGACGCAGGAAGTTGAACAGGTAAAGACGCTGATCCCCTACGAAACCGAGCGGGAGAAAGAAAAGGCCAAATTGGCTGCCGCACAGATCGCCCGCGACCGCGCGGCGATTGAAGCCCAAACCCTGGTGATCACGCAGCGCGCCCAGGCAGATGCCAACAAGTTGAAAGTCCTGGCCGGTCTGACTCCGCAGGAAAGGGCCTACTGGAAATATCGTTCAGATTCGGTCATCTCGGCCAATTTGTCGAAGATTCAGTGGCCGGGTGTTTACTTCGACGGCGCCGGAGCGGGGAAATCCACAGGGATGATCGAAAGCCTCATCGGTGCGGAGATGGCCAAGCAACTACTGAACCGGAACAGGGACAACAACCCCTAAAGGCACAAATGATTTCATAGAAATTGCCCTGCTTTTGGCAGGGCAATTTCATTTTTGGACTAGCCGTCCGTTCCTGTAAATCTTCATCAGATGGGCAGGTTTTCGCTAACTTCGGCGCTCCATGTGGAAAAGAATCCTGTCAACCATTATCCTGATGCTGCTGGTGGTGCACCTGGCGGGGTTCTACGTCTATTTCGTCATCCGCCTCGGTGACATCCGGATGGACATGCGGGATCAATTGGCAAAACTCCCAGCCCACCAGTTGCACGTCATTACGATACCGCAAGATCAGTTCCGTATTTCCTGGATGGAAGAAAAAGAAATGAAGTGGCAGGGCAACATGTACGACATTGCCAGGGTAGAACAGTCGGGCAACGTCATCCGCGTCTATTGCTTGCGAGATCATGACGAGGATAATCTGCTCAGCTTCCTGAATTCGGTGGTTGATATGACGCGCCAGGATACCCAGCCGGTACCTGCCTCCGTGATGAAGTTCTTCTCTCTCAAATACGTTGTTGGGTATGCCCTCAGCACTATAGCCCTTTCAGCCAAAGACAGCCCTTTCACTCCCCATACAGATCTCGGCAAGGAATTGCTTACCCAGTACCCGCCGACCCCGCCTCCTCGCGCTTAGGTTTCCCATTCTGAATCTTTATAAGTCCGACATGAATCCCGGGTAAGCATCCCGGTGAGGATTGTCATCATTTTCATTTGAAATCATTTAGCCATGAAACCTATTGTACTAACTATAATTCTCTCGCTGTATTTGCACCCGCTTCTGGCTCAATCCGTCCTTCGGGGAAAAGTGATTGATGCCACGAATCAAACTCCATTGGTTGGCGCCAACATCCAGGTGTCTGCGGACAAGGGAACTGTTGCTGATAACGACGGTGCCTTTTCTATCGAATGTTCAGGATCAATGACGATAACCGTATCCTTCGTTGGGTATGAGTCAACTCGTCAGTCGATAATAGATTGCGGAACGGAGCTTGTCATTTCGCTTGCACCAACCCAACAGGTGTTGAATTCCATTCAGATAACCGCTTCATCGGTGCCAAATCGATTGCTCCTGCAGCAGCCCATTTCGGTTGCTAAGCTTGGCAGCCTTGAATTGAAACGGGGCAATGGACTCTTTCTTGACGATGCTATTAATGCCAACATTCCCGGTGTCTTCATGCAGCGCAGGACAGTAGCCGCCGGACAACAATTCAACATTCGCGGATATGGAGGTGGTGGACCTGGTCCCAGGGGCACGGCTAACAACTTCGACGGGCTCGGTGTGAAAGCCTATTTGAATGGAATACCGATCACCGATGCTGAAGGAATTACCTTGATGGATGACATTGACTTTAATTCTATTGGAAACATTGAAGTAGTGAAAGGACCTTCTGGTTCATTATATGGGTTAGCTATCGCCGGCGTCATTAATATGCAAACCATGCGTCCTGCCAAAGACAAGGTTACGATCGGACAGGATGCCATGGCCGGCAGTTATGGTCTTCGCCGGTACACCACACACTTGCAAGTAGATGAAGGCAACTCATCCATCATTTTGAACTACGGAAGACAGTTTTACGACGGGTTTATGAACCACACCAGTTCAACAAAAACATTCATCAATGCCATGGGCGACTTTCGTCTTAGTGATAAACAAAACCTCACCACATACTTCGGGTACAGCAATAGCTACGATCAGCGCAACGGCGAGCTGACGCCTGATCAATATCACAATAATGACTTTTCCGGCAACCCGGCGTACATCAAGAATGATGCGCACTCCAATGTGATCAGTTTTCGGGCGGGAATCGGGTATAACTACCAGTTCTCTTCCAAGATATCCAATACCACATCGCTCTTCGGAACAGGGCTGAACAGCAACGTCAGTTCAGCCGGTGGATGGACGGACAAAGCGCCGATGAACTATGGTCTTCGGTCGGTCTTTGACACACGGTTCGATGTCGGCAGCAACCTGAAACTGTCCGGACTTACCGGTATCGAAACGCAGAAGCAATATGCGCAGATCCTCGCTTACAATATGGTTCCCAACGCGAATGATCCAACCGGCTACAACATCATTGGTTCGATCCGCAGCAACCAGAGCACAATTTC
>JBGAPO010000022.1:0-60761 GCA_044221195.1 Cyclobacteriaceae bacterium | reverse complement strand
TAGACCACCGTGGGTACCATCGGGTCAATCTCGACCTGGATGCAGCCCGTGTGGTTATTGATGTAATGCACTTTCTGCCAGGTGCGGCCGCCGTCTTGTGAGCGGAAGACGCCGCGCATCTCGTTGGCGCCATAGGGATGGCCGAGGCCTGCGGCAAAGACGATTTCCGGGTTAGTGGGATGAACGACCACGCGGCCAATTTGCTGGACGTCTTCCAGGCCGATGTTCGCCCAGGATTTTCCGCCGTCACTGGATTTGAACATGCCGTCGCCGACAGAGAGATCGGGGCGGTGAAGTCCTTCGCCGGTTCCCACGTAGATGATGTTCGGATCGCTGGGCGACACAGCCACATCACCGACGGATCCGGTCGATACTTTGTCGAAGATCGGCTTCCAGGTGCGGCCGTAGTCCTCCGTCTTCCACACGCCGCCGTTGTTGACGCCGATGAAGAAGACGTTGGGGTGCGACGGTATACCGACGGCGCCTACCGTGCGGCCGGCTCTGTGGGGACCGATCATGCGGTACTTGAGGTCCTGGTAGTGCGAGGGTGAAACGGACTGTCCAACTCCGGATAGTGTGACCAAAGTGAACAGGCAACAAAGGGTAAAATTTCTCATGGGGGTTTGGTTGACCTTAACGGGATACAAAATAGTTCAAATACCTAGTGGCCACAACGCAAAATATGACCGCACCGCCACACGAGCAGCAGAAACTCTCCATATCCTGCTATCTTGAGCGACTAAGACGATGAGAAAGGGCTTTATCATAGGGGCGCTGGTATTGACTTTATTCGCCATACCCGCAATGATTTGGGGGCACCGCGATATTCCCGTCGAGGAATTGAAAAGCCGTTATGCCAACGCCAGCTCCCGGTTTGCGCCTATTGAAGGCATGTCGGTTCATTACAGGGTGGAGGGAAATGAATCTGATTCCATTCCCCTGGTGCTGCTGCATGGCACCGGTGCCAGCTTGCACACATGGGATGGGTGGGTGAACGAAATGAAGGCAAGCCGAAAACTAATACGATTGGATCTGCCGGCGTTTGGATTGACGGGGCCTTCACCTTCAAGAAAATACGACATCGACTTGTATTACCAGGTTGTGATCCAGTTACTTGATCGCCTGGGAGTTGACCAAGTCGACATCGCGGGCAATTCGTTAGGAGGTTGCGTTGCCTGGTACACGGCTCTTCAGAGTCCCGGGCGAGTAAGAAAACTGGTTTTGATTGATGCCGTGGGGTACCCTTTCGAGCGTTCCGATCAACCCATTGCCTTCCGGATGGCCAGGATACCCGTAGTGAATTGACCGTTACTTTGATCTCGCCCTCCGGGAAGGGAACCGGCAGGCGTTTGTGGATCGCGCTGCCTACCAGGAACTGGACAGCAGCTACCTTCGCATGGCCGAGATCACGCAACCCACCCTGCTGCTCTGGGGTGAGCAAGACACGTTTGTGCCGATTTCCATGGCACACGCTTTTGACCGTGACCTGCCCAATGACACGTTGGTTATTGTCCCCCACAGCGGACATATGCCTATGGAGGAACTTCCCGTAGAGACGGCCAAAATAGTTTTGCATTTCCTCAAGTAGCGCGACGGCGTCAGTGCCAGGCGATCGTGGTGCGCTGCATGAATCCGTTAGTTGCCGTCTAACATTACGGCTTCACCGGTTGCGTCCAGGCCATCTCGTAATCTCCCTCCTGAAACGGATTATGTTTCCGTTTGCTGGACGTAATCCTTGCGCGTACAAACTGGTGCGATCCGGTAACCTTGAATGTGGCCGTAGTACCAGCTACCGTCTTGAGCACCTCTGATTTCTTCTTCCCTTTTCCGGCGCCGATGAACTCAATGGTGTACGTCACTCCTGTCTCCGGTTGAATTCGAATATCCAGTTGCCCGTTCGCAAAGCGTACATCCTCCAGCGTCACGCCCGTGCTGGCGTAGAAGTCGCCCGCCTCCATGGCGGCGATCAGCGCTTCGGGCGTCAGGGCTTTGGACCTCACCATCACCCACCCGCGGCCGGCATTGCTGAAGGCTTTGCCAAACTCATGATAGTTGTGGCTGTCGTCGGTCGCCAACCCGAACATCAGCGCCTGCTTACGCGCCGTGTAGGCGATGTTAATCCGGTCCCACATCTCCTCCATGCCCATATGCGCGGAGTCGCCATAGTTGTTTACCAGCGGGTGACCGTTGTAGACCTCAAAGAACTGCTCTCCCTTCAGCGCAATCATATCGTCAACCGTAATGCTGTAGAAGAAGTTCGGGTGGTTGATGTGCGGGAACATGGGGACGCCGGTGGCCTTTCGCTGTTCGATTACGGCATTCACGGCATTCTGCATCATCTCGGCAATGGTGGCACCTTTCTGCGCGCCGATCATGGTTTGAATGTTGGTGGCATTTACATGCACGTGCTTTTCGCCAAACCGCGACGTGATCTCTTCTGATTTGATGATGAGAAAGCCCGCATCCTCAAACAACGGGCGGTATTGATCCAGTGTCTTCAGCCGCACACTGTAGCGGCCGCTGTCGACACGGTAGTTCACCCACTGGCCGTACTTCTCGAGGTAGCGCTTCAGTCCGTCTTCATACAGCTTGCTGCGTTGGATCTTCTTCCACTTCTCGCCGGCCTGGAAGGTATTGTGATCGGACAGGCCAATAAACTGATACCCGTTCCCTTTGTACCATTCCATGATCATCTCCGGGAACTCATCCCCATCGCTCCAATAAGAATGGGTATGCAGGTTGCCTTTGTACCACTGTTGGGCAGCGGCAGGATAACCGCCAACCAGGCTCAGCAACAGTGCTGCGCCGGCAAGGAACTGTTTCTTCATCATCTCCGGATTGACCTATTTATTTATACTTCTTTACTCCTTTGAGTGCATCACCGCTGGCCGGCACAAGGCTGACCGCATAACCGCCGCCTTCGACCACGGGTGTCTTGAGGATCGTCTTGCTCGTTACCACGAACTTCTCAATGACATACGCCATCGGGTTGGTGTCATAGTGAGCGGTGGGTGCGTCGCGATAGATGGTGGCCAGGTACGTTTTGCCGGCATCGAGGAATGTGAGCGGAACGGTGGACGTCCGCTTGTTCTCGTCGGTAATGGAACCGATGAACCAGCTGTCTTTGCCCTTGGCTTTGCGCGCAATGGTGAGGTAATCGCCCGGCTCCGCTTCTACGTACTTTGAATCATTCCAATCCACGGCCACGTCTTCAATGAATTTGAACGCGTCGAGGTGCGCTTCATAGTGCTCGGGCAGATCGGCGGCCATCTGCAGCGGGCTGTACATGGTAAGGTAAAGTGCCAGTTGCTTGGTCAATGTGGTATGCGGACCCATCCCCTTCCGTCCAAACTTATCCAGCTTGATCTGGAAGATGCCGGGTGTGTAGTCCATCGGTCCGCCCATCAGGCGTGTGAACGGCAGGATGGTCTCATGCTCCGGCGGATTTCCTTTACTCCAGGCGTTAAACTCGTTGCCGCGTGCTGCCTCGCTGGCCATCCAGTTGGGATAGGTCCGGTGCATGCCCGTCGAGCGAACCGGCTCGTGCATGTCGACCATGATCTGGAACTCTGCCGTCTTGGCCGCAACACGGTTATAGTGGTTGATCATCCACTGGCCGTCATGGCGTTCGCCGCGGGGAATGATCCGTCCGACGTAGCCGGTCTTCACCGCATCATATCCATTGGCCTTCATAAATCGATAGGCCTCATCCATCCGGCGCTCGTAGTTGGTGACCGAGGCGGACGTTTCGTGATGCATAATCAGCTTCACGCCCTTCGATGCGGCGTACTTGTGGAGCTCATCCACATCAAAATCAGGGTAAGGCGTAACGAAGTCAAAGACCTCTTCCTTCCATTTCCCGAACCAGTCCTCCCAACCGACATTCCATCCTTCCACCAGCACACCTGCGATGCCGTGCTTGGCGGCGAAGTCGATGTACTTCTTTGTATTGGCGGTCGTGGCCGCGTGCATTCCGTGCGGCTTAATCTTCGACCAGTCGGGATTGGCGGGTACGTCCGTCGGGTAGGCATAGTCCCAGGTACCTGTTCCGATGTGCATCTGCCACCATACGCCGACCATCTTCTGTGGTTTGATCCAGGAGGTCTCCTTGATCGCGCAGGGCTCGTTCAGGTTCAGGATCACCCGCGACGCCAGGATATCCGCTGCGTTGGTCGCCACAATGATGGTGCGCCATGGCGTTTGGAAAGGAGTCTGCGCATACGCCCTGTTCCCCACCGCGTCGGGCACGAGGTTGCTGGTCAGCAAGAAGGTCTTCTTGTTCACGTGCAGCTGCATGGCCGGGTAATTGGCGAGCGCCGCCTCGTGAATATTGATGTAAAGTCCATCCTTCGACTTCATCATCAGCGGCGTTTGAACGGAGGATGAATCTTCCACATAGCGCGTGGAGATGTCAGTCGTCCGGGTGGCCATGGCACCGGCATCAACCTGGCTGAGTGCGGAGGTGGTGTAGGGATATTCGTTCGAATCGTAGTCGCCGGGTATCCAGAAGGTTTTGTGGTCGCCGGTCAACTGAAACCCGGAGTTCTCACCCGACACAATAAAGTGTGTGAGGTCTTTTTGTGCCGGCAGTGCGTATCGAAAGCCAACGCCGTCATCGAATACGCGGAATACGATATCCAGGAGGATGGGCTTTTCTTTCTGTTGGCGCAGGTGTACCGTCAGCTGGCGGTAGTGATTGCGGATCTTGCTGGTCTCTCCCCAAACGGGTGTCCACGTCTCGTCCACCCGTGCGGTGTCCATGCCGATGATCTCCAAACCTCCGGTCAGGTTCGCATCCAGGAAACGGAGTCCGAGCGGTGATTGGAGGATAAAGTCCTTTTGATTGAACGCTACGGAATAGGTCGGTGAACCGTTCGCGAGACGGAAAGTGAGCTGAATGCGTTTGGATGGTGAATTGACCTGGAAGGTCTGGGCGTGCAGTGAAAGGGTCAGCGCCAGACACAGCATGATGCAACTAATCTTCGTCATGATCTCTTTGCTAAAAGGTGACTCAAGTTACTTAATAGAAGCATTCGTGATACTCATTGCAGAGTAACTTCAAAATTCTGAATTTGCCGGTCCAATTCATTTATGAGAATCTTGTTATTCACCCTGCTGACAACGATTGCGTTGTCGGCTGCCGCACAGGACGCCGCTCCTGCCGAACCATCCATCGAATCTCTCCGCAAGAATACCATCAAACTGGACATCACGACGCGGTGGCTCTACCGGCAGGCGTATGTCCTCTCCTACGAGCGCGTCATTAATCCTCGGCGTACCTGGGGCATTATACTTGGCTTTCAACAACTTCCGGAGGCCCGCACGCTGGGCCCCAACGTTGTGGTTACGCGGGATACGAGAGCCAGCGGTTTCAAGGTTGGTGGCGAATACCGGTTCTACCTGGCCAAAGAGAACAAATACCCGGCGCCCCGGGGAATCTACATTGGTCCCTACGCATCGTTCAACAACTTTCACAACGAGCGGAGCATCAATATTGATAATGGGGACGGCACCACAACGCCTGCCGAGCTCACGGCCAGCATTAACGTATTAAACATTGGTGTTCAGATTGGCTACCAGTTTGTCTTCAACGACCGGTGGACCATTGACTTATCCTTCCTGGGGCCGTCGATTTCCAATTACAATGCCAAGCTGGATCTTTCCGGACCCGTCATTAATCCGGACGATATCACCAATGAAATCCTCAAGGATCTCATTTCTCGCTTTCCCGGCTTGGGCGACTTGCTGGCCGGCGGTTCCACCAGTTCCAATGGAAAACTCGACACCTGGGCCTACGGCTTCCGCTACCAGGTGCAGGTGGGTTATCGCTTCGGAAAGAAATCCCACTAGTGTCAGACGGCGGCCATCTGTGATTCCGGGACGGGAATCCGCATCCGGAAGGTGGAGCCTTCTCCATATTTCGTCGTGACTTCCAGCCGTCCTTTCAACCGTTGAATGGCCTCGTTGGCGATGTACAAGCCCAGACCGGTGCCGCGCGACGTGTCGTGGGCTTTATAGAACATGTCGAATACTTTGGGAACATGCTCCTCCCTTATTCCGATGCCGTTGTCCTCCACATCGATGGTCCAATAACCATCCGCCTGCGCTGCCCGCACATGGATGAATGACTTCTTGCCCGGGTCACGGTATTTTATGGCGTTCGTCAGCAGGTTCGACAAAACCACTTTCAGTCTTTCGCGGTCGGTAACGATGGTCAGGTCCGACGGCACTGCCAATTGAAGATCAATGGCGCCGAAGCCTTCCATGTGTGAGAGCCCGGATACCACCTCATCCACCACTTCCCACAAGAGCACCGGCCTGTACTTGATCTCCAGCCGCGCGTTCCGCGAATAGTCGAGAACCTCGCGGATAAACTCGTCCAATACGTTGGCCCGGTCGCTGATCATCTTCACGATCTCGTCCTTCTCCTGCTGGTTCTTCGACATCGGGTAAATGGTGGTGAGTCCCAGGATCGAGCTCAGCGGGGCCCGCAAGTCATGTGACACGCTGTAAACAAAGTAGTCCAGTTCCTGGTTGGTCTTGGCGAGCAGTTCGTTTTGCTGCCGGACTTTCTCTTCCGCCGCTTTGCGTTCATTGATATCGATGATGGAGCCGATAACCACCTGCAGGGCTCCCGACGCATCCGACATACCGACGCCGGAGTCCTGAAACCAGCGGTACTCGCCATCCTTGGTGCGGAGGCGAACCTCATTCTGATATGGGAGTTGGTTCTTGACATGGTTCATCACAGAAGCGGAGGTCCGGGCCGCGTCTTCAGGGTGCACCATGGCGATAAACGTCTCCAGCGTCACATGCATCATTTCGGAAGGGCTGTATCCGAGGATGCTCTTCCAGTGGTCGCTGACCTCGACATGGTTTCGATTCACGTACCACTCATAGATTCCCGCCCGCGTTCCCTGCAGCGCCATGAGGTACCGCTCCTCGCTGCGCCGCAAGGCATCGGAAGCGCTGGAGATCTGCTGCTGGCTGGCAATCAGCGACTGCTCGGATTCCTTGTTGCGGTTAATGAGGAACTTGACGATGAAGAAAAGCGTGAGGAGGGCAACCGTAAAGTTTGCCAGAAAGTTGATTTCCATGACACGCGGGTCCTGTGATGGCTGCTGAATCAAATTCGCATCCAGCAACTTAGCCGAGGTGGCCAGCGCAATTGGGAGCAATCCGGCCACCCAGGCCAGCACGGAATTGCCGGACTTGCTAAACAAGATTAGGCCCGCAATGGACGTCGTTGCATAATAGAAATACACGCCACCCCCAGGATGATCGACGTCGGAAAATGCAAACACCATCGCATTGGCGGTGACCATCAGCAGGAAGTTGGTGGCGGTATAGTGACCGAGGCGATTCAATACCATGCATGTCGCGCCTATAGCCAGCATTAGAACATACAAGCCAATAAAGAGAGTGGTGCCATTGGCGTAGTCCAGCACCATGTAGAACAGGCTCACGGCAATCATGAGCACGGAAAACTCCGCCCGGAGCATGGCGAACTTGTAATCCAGCCGCGAGGGGATTCGCTTTGAACCGATGAATATGTCGCGGAGGGAAAACGCCATCGCCTGGTGTTGATTACGCCATCTCTTTCAAGGCAGAGATGAAGCGGTCGATATCTTCCTGTGTAACGAATATATGACAGGAAATCCGAATGGCGTTGTGCTGAGGCAATACTTTGACAATGATGTTGCGGTCCTTCATGCGGGCATAGACGTCGCCGTTCTTGCGGTTCAGCAGCTCAAAACTGACAATGCCCGTCGATAAGGACGGCGTTTCGGGGCTGAGGATGCGTATCCCCTGTACTTGCTTCAATTGTTCACGGCAGTAGTTCCGGAGTTGCAGACAGTAAGCGGAAGACTTCTCGATGCCCAACGACTGGTGCCAATCGATTGCCGCGCCAAGGCCGATGATGGTGGCCACGTTGCGCGTTCCGGAAGATTGCGTGTACGTGTCGAATCCGTTGTAGGCAAACACCGGGGGTACCGTTCCCGGGAATCCATTTTTTACGTATAGAAAGCCCGTCTCTTTGGGACCCAACAGCCACTTGTGACCGCTGCACGCATAAGCATCACAGCCCATTGCCGTCACATCCACGGGTGTCAGGCCGGGAGCCTGGGCGCCGTCGATCAACAGGAATATTCCCCTGGCCTGGGTAATACGTGACACATCCGCCACCGGCATCAGCATGCCCGTAATTGTATTGACATGACTGAGCATGATCAGCCGGGTGCGCGGCGTGATGGCCGACTCGATGACTTTCAGAATCGCCGCAGGGTCGTCGGGCGGCAACGGCAATTCCACCTTGATCAATTTGGCGCCGCGCGTCTTCACCAGGTATTCCAGGCCTACTTCACCGCCGCCGTGCTCCAGCGTGGTGGTGATGATTTCATCCCCCTCTTTCAAGGGCAGTACCTGGCATACCAGGGTGAGGCCTTCTGTTGTATTGCGAGTGAGGAGCACGGACTTCTTATCCGCATGGATGAAGTCAGCCACCTTGTTGCGTACCTGCTCCATCTGCACGCCCAAGGGTCCCCAATTTTCTGATACCGGGTTTCGTTCCAGCGTCCACATGGCATTCGTGACCGCCTCGAGAACAGCGCGCGGACTGGGTCCTAGGCTGCCCGTGTTCAGGTAGGCCCGGCCTTCAGGCACCAGCAATTGGCGCCGGATATCCATAGCCGTGGATCCGTTGGGCGCAGCGCCCGCCGCGGAGGGTAACGATTGGACAAGTCCTGCACCCGCCAGCAGGGATGCCTGTTGGATAAACCTTCTTCTTGATGTCATGCTTCTTCCTGTACGTTGATTCAGAGGATCACCTTCTCGATCGCCCGGATCGGTATGACAACCCCATCGCGCAATTCCACGTGGTCTTCATGGAGCTCAAAGAGGTTGGACTTTACTTCCACCCTTCTGCCGTCGACGAGGCGAACGATAAGCCCGATCTCGTCGTGATGATCGAACGATTCCATCGTCGCTGCCTTCAGGTCAATTTGCCGCGATACACGGTCGTACTCTTCGCGGAAGACATCTTCCTTGGGAAAATGTTCTTTGGCAATCTCTTTCAAGGTAAGCGACGTGTACTTGCGCTGCTCGGTCTGCCAGTCTTCGAGGGTGGTGTCAAACCATTTCAATGCGTTGGCATGCCAGTGCATGTTCTTTTTGATCAGCCGCACGGTCTCCCACTCCACGCTGGTATAGATGCCTTCGTCGATCACCGCTTCATACAAGAGACGGGCATCGGCGAGAGAAATCTTGCCGTCCGGGTTGGTGGCCACCGCGTCCTCGGCAATTTCATAAAGTTCCTTGTCGACTTCCCTCCCTTCCACCAGGCGGTGGACCGGTTTAGCTTTCTCGCGCTCCCAGGTTTGCAGTTCGGTCAGGAACCACTGCTTGGCGTCGGGATTCCACGACATGTTGTTCAGGCAATAGTTGACCGTATCGTGTTCCACCTTGCTGTATACGCCGCCGTCGATGACGGCTTCGAACATATCCTTGGCTGTCTTCAGCGATATACGCCCATCCGGATCGTTTGTTTGTGCGCGTTCAGCCAACGCGAAGAGATCCGAATCAAATGTTTGACCATTGACAACTTTGTAGTATCCCATAACATGAACTGACTAACTAGAGCCGATCTCCCAGTTTCACGCCTTTCAATTCCTCCTGCAGAACGAACGGCTGATTTCGCAGTCGCTTGCCGGTGGCTTTGTATATGGCGTTGGCGATAGCTGCGCCCGTCGGCGGGAGCGCCGGTTCGCCCAACCCGGTCGGGTCAATGCCGTTGTCCACAAAGTGGACATCAATTTCTGGTATTTCTTTCAGTCGGATCAGCCGGTACGCGTTGAAATTTCGTTGCTCCGCAGCGCCGTCCTTGAACGTCAGGTTGCTGAACATCGCGTGCCCCATTCCATCCACGATGCCGCCCCTTACCTGCTGTTCGGCACCGCTCTGGTTAATGACCACACCGCAGTCTATCGCCGCGTGAATCTTTTGAATCACGGGCTTGCCTTTGCGGTTCTCCACTTCCGCCACCTGGGCCACATATGACCGGTGCGAAAAGTATACGCTGAATCCTTGTGATAAACTCTTCTTTGTGCCCCATCCCGATTTCTCGGCGGCCAATTTGATCACGCCCATCATCCGGTCAATATCATATTTGATGGCGCCTACCGGTGATGACTTCGCGCGGGCCAACAGTTTCAATCGGAACTCAACTGGGTCCTGCTGCGTCGCTTCGGCCACCTCATCGAGGAAAGACTGCTCTGCGAAAGCCAGGAAGTTGGTGATGGGTGCTCTCCAAGCTCCCGTTGTGATGGGTGATTTATATTCGACCGACTCAATGAGCAGGTTGTCTACAGCGCCCGAAGGGAAGTTGTCTTCACGGGTACAGTTGCCCGCGTTGATACCCACACCCCGGAGCCGGTAGCCGATCATCGTACCCTTGGCATCGAGTGCTGCCTCAAAACGGTAACGCACAGCAGGGCGATAGCTTCCGCCGCCCATATCATCTTCCCGGGTCCAAATCACTTTCACCGGCGCTTTCAGAATGCTCGACAGCTCGGCAGCTTCGACCACATAATCCGCCTTTAGCCGGCGTCCAAATCCTCCACCCAGGCGAGTCAGATCAACAGTGATCTTGTCCGGGGAAATCCCCAGCAGTTTTGCCGTCTCGTTCTTGGCCAGGTCGGGCGTCTGGGTCGGACCAACCAACTCCACACCGTCCGGCCGCACATGGGCAAAGAAGTTCATCGGCTCCATGGGGTTGTGTGGGAGGAACGGGCATTGGTATTCACTCCTCACCACCTTTGCCGCCGACTTAAAGGCCGCTTCAACATCACCGTCTTTTCGGCGAACTGTTGCTTCACCCTTGTCCAGTAACTCCTTGAATATCCGATCGTGATCCGCAGAACTCTCAATTGATCCATCAGGTTCATATTCCACCTTCAGCGCCTTCCTGGCCTTCATGATCTGCCAGGTGGATTTGCCGACTACGGCGACGTTGTTCTTGAATGTCACAACGTCCACAATGCCGGGCATTGCCTTGGCCGCGGCGCTGTCAACCGACTTGATTTTCATCCCGAAAGACGTGGGTCGCTGGACCATCGCCAAGAGCATTCCCTCCCGGTAGAAATCCAAGCCGAAGATCGGTTTCCCGGTTACGATGTCCGGGTTGTCGACATTTCGGATGGCCTTGCCGATCAAGGTGAAGTCTTTCTTATCCTTGAGTTTTACCTCGGTGGGTACAGGGATAGCCGAAGCATCGGCCGCCAACTCGGCATATGTAAATGAGCGCCCTGTTTCCTTATGCCAAACTTTGCTCTTCTCTGTTGATAGACTGGATGACGGTACACCCCATCGTTTGGCTGCGCCTTCCATCAGCATTTGGCGTGCCGCAGCACCGGCTTTCCGCAGGCGCTCCCAGCTGTGGGGTATGGCGCCGCTGCCGCCCGTAAGCTGGCGTTCAAAGCGCTTGTTGTCCAGGGGTGCCTGGACCACCTTGACAGTCGCCCAATCCGCATCCAGCTCTTCGGCCACGATCATGGGGAAGGAAGTCTTGATATTTTGACCTACTTCCGGGTTGGGGGAAGAAATGGTTATCACGCCGTCGCCCGTGATCGACAGGTAGCTGTTGAATGTGATGTCACCAGCCAGAACTTCGTCCGGATTGAGCACAGAAAGCCCTGAAGCTTCCGTATCCGAAATATTAAACCCTAAAAAGAGGCCACCTGATATAGTGGCACTGATCTTCAGAAAGTTACGGCGATTTGTATTTGTAGTGATCGACATGTCTATTTCGTTTTGTTAGACGCCAGGGCCACAGCTTCCCGAATCCTATGATAGGTACCGCAGCGGCAGATGTTCGGGTGCATTGCATCGTCGATCTGGGCGGTGGTTGGTTTGGGATTGCGGCTCAAAAGAGCGGCAGCAGTCATGATCTGACCAGCCTGGCAATAACCGCACTGGGGCACATCTACCTCCTGCCAGGCCTGCTGAACAGGGTGGTCGCCATTGGCGGACAGGCCCTCAATGGTGGTGATCCGGGATGCACCCACCGCCGATACCGGCAGGTTGCATGAACGTATCGCGTTGCCGTTCAGGTGAATGGTACAAGCCCCACACTGCCCGATGCCGCATCCAAATTTGGTACCCAGCAGCCCGAGGTGGTCCCTCAGGACCCACAGTATTGGCGTGTCCGAATCGACATCCGCCTCGTAGCTCTTGCCATTGACTTGCAGCGTATATTTCGCCATAGTTGCCTTGCTGTTTTTTACTACCGAAAAGATAAGAAAAAATGCATCTGTTAACCATGCCGTTTGACACCAGCGGTTGTGAACTTCATCCCCCGGCAAGCCTTCCTCAATGACCTCAATTTGAATGAATTGCAACATGATCAAAACATTCGTCATCGCCCGTCCTGTCGCCTGGTTGACCCTCGCCGCGACGTTACTGCTGGCCGCCTGCAAGCCCGCCCCTCCTGACCTTTTGCTGCTCAACGGGAAAGTCTGGACGGCAGAGGACAAATCCACCTTTGCAGAAGCTGTCGCCATCCATGGGAACAAGATTGAACGTGTAGGCCGGACCAGTGAACTCCAAAACCTTGCTGGTCCTGCTACTCAAGTCATCGACCTTCAGGGGAAGTTGGTCATTCCCGGGTTCAATGACGCCCACATCCATTTTCTCGGCGGCTCCATGGGGATGACGGAGGTTGATCTCTTTGATGCCCATGACGGGGCCGGTATAGTTGAAGCCGTAAGAGCTTACGCGGCTCAGCATCCGGAGAAGACGTGGATTACCGGGCGCGGATGGCAATACACCTGGTTCGGCTCCGGCTTACCCACACCCAAGGATTTAGTCGGCATGATCACCGACCGACCGGTACTTCTTACCGCCTATGACGGTCATAGTGCCTGGGCCAATGCCAAAGCGCTGGAGCTGGCCGGCGTGACGAGCGAATCAATCGTAAAGGGTTACGGACGTGTTGTACTGGATGAACGAAATCTTCCGACGGGTGCCTTGCTGGAAGATGCCCAGGACCTGGTCGAGAAGATCATACCGCCCGCTACGCGCGAAGAGAAGTTGGCGGCGTTGCGTGCCGGTTTAAAGCGGGCGGCAAGCCTCGGCATCACCAGCATGCAGAATGCCAGCGGTTCCATCGATGAGTTGTCATTGTACCTTGAATTGCAGAAGAACAACGAGCTGACCACGCGCTACGCCGCCGCACTGTCAGTCAATGAAAACACGACGCAAGAACAAATTGAAGCATTTCGCCAGGAGCGGGAAAAGCTTTCCCAGAATCCTTTTGTCCACGCCGACGCCGTGAAGTTCATGCTCGACGGTGTTATTGAATCGCACACCGCCGCCATGCTTCGCCCCTACGATGATGCCATCGATAACCCGGGCAACTTCGCTATTCCGTTGGGAGCCTACCGCATGAAGGTGCTGGCTTGCGACAAGGCCGGGTTCCGGATTTATACGCATGCGATCGGCGACCGCGCCGTCAGGGAAGCCCTCAACGCCTATGAAGCCGCGGCAAAGGAAAATGGTCAACGCCCGCGCCGACATCGGATTGAACACATCGAAACCGTTTCTCCGGAGGACATACCCCGGTTTACTTCACTTGGTGTGATGGCTTCGATGGAACCCATTCATGCGGATCCGGGTACGATTGGTGTTTGGGAGAAAGCGATTGGACCAGATCGACTTCCGTTCTCCTTCTCCTGGGCATCCATGCTTAGTGGCAACGTGAAGTTGGTCTACAGCAGCGACTGGCCTGCCTGCATCGACCTCAATCCCATCCGGGGAATCCATGTCGCGGTCAACCGCCGAACGCCGGAAGGGTTCCCGGAAGGCGGATGGGTGGCAGGTCAGAAAATTTCTGTTGGCGATGCGCTCTACGCCTATACGCGGATGGGGGCATACTCCTCCTTCGAGGAAGAAACTAAAGGTCAGATCAAACCCGGTATGCTCGCCGACATCCTCGTGTTGTCGGATGATCTGTTTACGATAGATCCCATGAAGATTGCATCCGCCACCGTACAACTCACCATCTTCGACGGCAAGGTGATCTACCAGGTGGACAAAAAGTAAGAGCGAAGGACAGAAGTTGTGCAAACTTCATATCCTTCGCTCTCTTGAGTTGGTTTGCGTTTAGTTAATGGCCTCGCCTTTCTCGAGCTTCTTGATCATCCCTTCAATCTGCGTCTTGTTGCCGGCGTTGGTCTCCACCTTCAGCGCGTCCTGGGCGTACTTCAGGGCTTTCTTTGCATCGCCGTTGGCTGACCAACCGCGGGCCAGTCCCATCAACGCCGTAGCGTTGGCAGGGAAGCGCTTGTTCGCCAGTTCAAATACCGGCATCGCATCTTTCTCGCGCTTATTGGTGATGAGCGACCGGCCGTAGCCGACAATTTGTCCAACCGTTGCATCCGGAAGATTGATGGCTTCCTTCATGGTCGCATCGGCATCGGCCTGTTTGCCCATCGCGGCCTGTACCGTCGCCTTTGAGCTGTAGATCGGGAAGTACTTCACATTGCGGTCGATGAATCCCTGCACCCAGCCATAGGCTTCATCCAGGTTCATCTTCTTACCGGCGCAGAAGTTTGCCGCCGACACGGCATTCTGCCAGGCAAATCCTTTGTTGCTGTTCATCTCCTCCCTCAGTTTCTGAACGTAGAGCTCGTCGCCGTTCGGTACTGATATCTTGAACGGAACCTGGAGCTTCTCCCACTTCAGCCGGGCCGTACATCCGTTCTGCATTCTGTCGGTGAAATCATAAGCGAGAAACTCGTTGAACTCATCGCAAGGCTTGGCCTTCACATTCACACGCAATGCATCTTCGGAAGGAAGATACATGTAACTTCCCCAGGAAGTTGAGTTGTTGGAGAAGATGATCACCCAGTCTTCCTGGCCAGGAATCATGTGCAGGCCGTAAGTCCCTGCTTTCAATGGCTTCCCTTCCACCTGTACATCATGTGAAAAAGTGATGACCGTATTCTCGTTGGCACCCGCCCGCCAGGGTGAAGGGTTTTGTTCCGAGCTCTTTCCAAACTGGAGGTTCGTCAGGCCATAGGGAACCAGTTCGCCCCAGATCTTGCGTCCGGAGACATCCGGGCTGCTGTAGTTGATGGTTACTTTGACGAGGCCCATATTCTGAGACACTTCTCCGCGCTGGTTGGAACCCGAAGGCGGAAGGGTCATTTGGGCCGTTGCCGCCGTGGTCGCAAACGCGATAAGGGCAGCGATGAAAATTCTGAGCTTGTGCATGATATAAGGGTTTGAGGCCCGAAAATAGAGGAATAATCTTCTCTACCGACTGCTTCACCGCAGATGGCCATGAATTCACCCACAATGGACGATGGCGGGGATTGGCGGTCAGAACATTCCGCGCAGATCGACCATTCGCTGATGGGGGGTGTCCATATTGACCATACCGGACCGGGGACGGTCAAGGTCGATGATGGTGAACACCGTGGCAGAGAGCATGATGGCAAATCCAAACACCACTACCCAGTTGATGGGTCCTTTGTGATCATAACCCAGCAGGAACGCGGCGCAAAGGCAGAGCGCAAAAAGAAAATACAGGATCGACGCCGGCAGTGTCCCCTCGCCTGCTGCGCGTCGGGTAGTTACGATATCGATCATGTCGTTAAGCGCCGGAATAATCTCTGATGTCTTAACGGTGATGTTGTCCTTCCTGGCATACGCGGCCACCGACTTCCACAGCGTCGTGCTGATCGAATCGGCGCGCAGCAAATGTCGAGCCGCCGACGCCAGGTCCATCCTCGCTTCATAAAAGGCAATCCGCTCCTCGACGTATTGTTTCAATCCCGCGCGAAGCAGCGTCCGCATACTGTCGGGGAAAAGGTCCGCCCGAAGTACCACGGTGCCGATGTTGTTCGCCTCCTGAACAATCAAGGTTCGCCTGGCATCAAACCGTTCATTCGACATGCTGAACGTGAAAGCCAGCATCAATCCCAGCAGTCCCAGCAGCATGCCGTTGATGGTGCTGAGGTCTGACTTTCCCAGGTCCGGGTTTAGCCGATGGTGTCGTGCGCGAAAGCGGTGGGCCATCACATAGACCATCACCAGGAGAACAAACAGCGCGCCTGCCAGTACGACAGCCGGAGTGGTTTGCAGATAATTGAATTCCATCAACATGGGTGAAAGCGTGTCTTACCACACGTCTTTCAGCAATCTTACAAAATTGCCTCCAATGATTTTCTCTACGCGGGCTTCCGGGTGTCCTTTCTTGATCAGCCGTTCGGCAATCAGTTCCATCCGGTTGGGCGCATTGAGTTCCGGCACAAACATATACACGTTGGGATCTTCGCCCGGTGCCGCGATCCCCTGCTTCTGCCGTCCGGCGACGAAATCCGCATGCGCTTTCTTGTAGGCGTCGGTTACGGTGTGGGGCGTAATCGACAAATCACTCCCTACGCCGACATGATCTTCGCCGCACACATTGATCGCATGTTCGATGTGTTTGATCACATCCTGGTCGGCCGGCTGAGGTCCCATCGTGAGAAAAGGCATCAGGTATATGCCGATCACGCCGCCTTTGTCGGCCATGGCTTTCAACTCTTCATCGCGTTTGTTGCGCGGACGCTGGGCTATGGTCCAGCAGCCGGAATGCGTAATGGCAACAGGTTGCTTCGATTCGCGGATACCGTCGGCCGTCGTCTGCTGACCGCAATGCGACAGGTCGATCAAGACCTTCTGCTTATTCAACTCCTCCACAGCCTTCCTTCCCAATTGACTCAACCCGCCGTTGGCCGCTTCGAGGCATCCGTCGCCAATGAGGTTGCGAACATTATAGGTTAGTTGAATGATGCGCACCCCAAAGCTGCTGAAGAGCTCGATACGGGAAAGGTCGCTTCCCAGTACGGAGGCATCCTGAAAGCCATAAATCAATCCCAGTTTCTTCTGTTGTTTAGCAGTTAGCAGGTCGGCTACCGTCCTCACCTGCATCAGTGATTCCGGGTGGGCCGCAATCTCCCGCTCCCACATGGCGATACGACCGAAGTTCTCTTCTACCGTGCCGCCGCCGCCGACGGTCAGGTTGATTCCCGTAATGCCGGAAGCCACCGCATTGGCAACCATCTCGGGTGAAAGCGTGGTAAACCGTTCAGACGTGTTGAAGGGTCCCGGGCTCGCCAGGAAATCAATGACGATTGACTTGCTGTAACCCGGCCAGCGCTCCGGCGATTCCAATTCATGACCGATTGCTTTGGAAAGCGGCAACACAGGAGCCATCGCCAATGCAGCCGCCAGGCGATTGAATGTTCTTCGCGTAAGAGTCGACATAGAAAGGAAAGGTAAAAAGAATCAGCGGTAGTTCTTCAGGTGTGGAAGCGTCTTCTCCACCGGCCTTCCTTTGAGTTTGTTAATGTCGGTTGGTGTCCTGCACTGGACGGCCGCCTGTGAGTAGATGACGATCGGGCTTTTGACCAGTTCGCCATGGTGTGCCAGCAGGTTGAGCCATCCATCCATGGTGTACTCATTGTCTCCCAGTTTCTTGAATCCGGGGTCGGCAACATCGATCAAATCCCGGGGGTGAAGTCCCAGCATGGTGATGACTTCCCGCCAGTACGTGGGGGAAAACTTCTCGTGGACGACGTCCACTTCATTGATATGACTGCAAAGATCCAGGGCCATGGCTTTTGTCTGACGGCCGATGCTGGACTGCGGGTCATAGATCAGAAAGAGCTCGTTAGGATGGAACTGCATAGTGGTTGGATTTGGGTAAGTGAATATACAAAACTCCGCCTCAACCTGACGCCTGTTGGCCGAAGGGATTACAACCGCTATTTTTACGGCGATTTCCACACCATGCAGGCCCTCGCCTTCTACCTCGCTTACCCGTTTATCTACCTGTTGGCCTCCCTGCCTTTCGGCGTGATGTATGCCGTGAGCGACGTCTTTGCCTTTCTGATCAACCTCATCGGGTATCGCAAAGACGTCATCCGAATGAACCTCCGCAATTCATTCCCACAGAAAACCGACAAGGAAATAGAGCAGTTGGTCCGGCAGTACTATCAATACATGTGCGATCTCTCGTTAGAGACTTTCAAGACCATGAAGATGACGCCCGAGGAGCATCGCAAGCGGGTCATCCTCCATCAGCCGGAAATCCTCGACGAGTTGTACAAGGCAAATCAGAGCCTTGTGATTGTGCTGGGGCATTATGGCAACTGGGAATGGTTTGGTCCCTGCATTACCCTGAACACCCGTTACCAGCTGGTGGTCATTTTCCGACCCCTGTCACAGCCCTACTTCGACCGGATGATGACAGGCTGGAGAACGCGCTTTGGAACCGAGATCACTCCCGTTCAGCAGACCATCCGGACGATGGCCGCCAACCGCAACCGGATTACCGCCACCGCCTTTGTTGCTGATCAGGCGGCTCCCATTAATGCTTACTGGACGACATTCCTCAACCAGGATACATCCGTCTTTACCGGCGCTGAAAAACTGGCTACGAAATTCGGATATCCTGTCATTTACCTCCATGCCACTCGTCCCAAACGAGGCTACTATACGCTGACCCCGGAGGTTCTTTATCCTGATCCTAAAAAGACGGCTGAGAATGAAATCTCGGAAGGTTTTACCCGTCGACTGGAGAAGGATATCATCGCCGACCCGGTCATCTGGCTATGGTCGCACAAACGCTGGAAAAATAAACGGCCTGCGGGGGCATAGGATTTGCTATATTTGCGCACTTTCTTAAGCCTTGGTGAGATCAGAAAAAGAAATCATTGCTGCGAGCAAGCAGTTTATCGGGGATAATACGGCCCGGAGCTGGTACGAATTCCTCATCACCCTCGTATTGATCGGGGGCATGCAGTTTACCTGCTTCCAAACAGAATGGCCTTTGGCTGCCCGGGCAGCTGCCAGCGTAGTCTGCGGACTGCTTTATGTGAGGCTTTTTGTGATTTACCACGATTACCGTCACCGGGCCATCCTCACCACCTCTCCTGTCGCCGCGGCGCTGATGCAGGTGGTCGGCTGGTATGTCCTCGCCCCGGAGAAAATCTGGACGCGTTCTCACGAACATCATCACAACAACAACTCCAAGCTTACCCTTTCCGGCATTGGTTCCTACCCCACCGTCAGCAAGTCACGATTCCTGACCCTTTCCCGCCCACAGCGCACGTTGTACCTGGTTAATCGCCATCCGCTGACCATCATTTTTGGATACTTCACCCTGTTCATCTACTGGCTCAACCTGAAGTCTTTCATTGAAAGCCCGAAGAAACACATCGACTCTATCCTCGCGTTGACGCTGCATGCCGGCATTGGCGTGTTGATCTGGTGGGTGGCCGGATTTGGTGTCTACATGTTGTCCTGGTTCATTCCCATTTTCATCATGTCCGGCATGGGTGCGTACTTGTTCTACTGCCAGCACAATTTCCCGGGCGCCACATTCAAAGAAAATCACGATTGGTCGTATACCAACGCCGCGCTGTCGTCAACCAGCTACATGGTTATGAGCCCGGTCATGCACTGGTTTACGGCGAACATTGGCTATCACCATGTTCACCATGTTAATTCAAGAATCCCGTTCTACCGACTGCCGGAAGCAATGAAGGCCATGCCGGAGCTGAACAATGTGAAGACCACTTCGTGGAATCCCCTTGAAGTGTGGCGGTGCTTTAAATTAAAGGCCTGGGATGAAGAGACCGGTAAGATGATCACCATGCGGCAACTGAAGTCAGCGAAAGTCCGCGAGAAGCCCGTCCTTACAGAAGCCTGATAACCGATTGTGTCCGGTGACTTTCTGCTGCCGCATCCAGTACTCTCATTACGCGAATGCCATCTTCTGCTGAAACAGGTACCGGCGACCCGGTAATCACAGCCAGGTGCAGCAGTTCAAAGAAATGCATGTAGTTGCCCCTCGGACTTTCTATCGGATCGCTGCTGTCGATACCCGGTTTGTAAAGCGTACCATAGGCTGTGGGTGGCTCGATGCCGAAGAACGCTTCATCCGGAATCATTCCCTCTCTCAGCTGGCCTTCCTGGACGTCGCTGCGATATTTTAGCAGCGTACCCTTTGTTCCATGAAAGATGTAGGCCGGCCCGGGTTCCCGAACGAGGTAGCTGCTCTTTAGCCGAACACGCTTCGAAGGGTAATAAAGCAGCAGCTCAAAGTAATCATCCACCAACGATCCCGGTCGGCAGGAGCGCAGGTCCGCAAATACGGCTTCCGGCATTCCAAAAAGTACAAGTGCCTGGTCGATGCAGTGCGGACCAAGGTCCATCAAGTTGCCGGCCCCGGGCCCGGGTGATTCGCGGTGGGTCTTTGCGCTGAGCTGCGGATTGAAACGCTCATAGGAAATCTGCGCCTCGACAACTTCACCGAGCAGCCCGTCCTGGATCACTTGTTGAACCGCCATGAAATCGCTGTCCCAGCGACGGTTGTGATAGACCGAAAGAATCCTATGCTGCTGCAGAGCGAGTTGAGCCAATTCATAGGCTTCTGCGCTGGTGGTTGTAAACGCTTTCTCCACGACAACGTGTTTCCCCGCCAGCAGGGCCTTCCTGGCAAACTCAAAGTGCGTGTTCGTCGGTGTGTTGACGATCACCAATTCTACTTGCGGGTCGTGCAGGAGTTCTTCCAGGCTGGTGTAGCTCCGGGCTCCCGGGTAATCTTGTCCAATGGATTTCTTTGAACGCTCCCAGGCTCCTGCCAGGTGGTAGCCTTTGTGCGCTTTGATGAACGGAGCATGAAATACCTTCCCGGAGAGACCGTAGGAAAGCAGGGCGGTGTTAATGGTCTTCATCGTACCGTTAAGATACGTCTACTCTCCGGGTTAAACTTCACGCTGAATGGGTCGTGTGAGGCAGGTTGGTCCCCCTCCACCCTTGACACTGATATCCTTTCCCTCAAATTCAAATACCGTGCATCCTGCCGCCAATAATGCTTCCTTGGTTTTGGGGTTTCCTTTGACCAGCATCACCTTCCGCGGTGCCAGGGCCAAAACATTGCAGCCCATCGATTCAAATTCGGCATCGGGTACTTCGACAAGTTTGAAGCTTCGTATCAACAACTCATTCCGGAATGGAATCGGCATCAACGGTGAATACACCACCGCCAGGTCCTTGTCGAAGGGACTCAGGATGGACATCAGGTGGAATACATCGGCGGGTCCCTTGTAGTGCGGCAACGGTACGGTTAGTACAGTCACCCCCAAGGGCTTGAGAAGAGACGTAAGCTGCTCAATACCAGACTCATTGGTTCGATAGGTATGCCCTACGGCCAAGGTTTTGGGATCCAGCCAAGCCACATCGCCGCCTTCTACTGTTCCGGGTGCTTTGATCGTACCCAGCACGGGAATCCCGGCTGCCTGGTATGCCTTCGCCTGTGCATCGGGTTCCGTTCCCCTTGCCGGCTTCCCCATGTTGCAAAGGATAATGCCGCGGTCGGTTGCGATCGATGCGTCGCGGCAATAGATAGAGTCCATGGTAGTGTCGGCATCGAAAGGGAAATAGTGCACCTGCGTGCCCATTGACTTGATGAGCGCTTCAAATGCAGAATACTCAGCGGTGGAGTTTGTTCGATCCGGCCGAGACAGGTAGTTGAGCCGTTTCCAGTCGCGGTCAATCACGGCGTCATCAACAAAAGCGGCATCAGCCCGCTTGATAAACACGGACTTCAGCAGTCCATATTCGGAGTGGCAGGTCATCATGATGGTTCTTGATTTTTTCCGTCACCCCTGTTTCGACGCATCCACACGTAAAAGGGGATTCCGCACAGCAAGGCAACAAAGCCCCAATACACGATCTCCTGTCCTGACCCTACGACTGCCCAAACGGAATAGATAAACGCCATGGTGGCGATGATGATCTTGCTGATTCCTTCCTTCTTCCAGAACCGATCCTGCAGAACGATAACACCGTACGATGCCGCCGAAAACAAATACGGCACGAGCACCATGATCGTTGTCAGCAAGATCATGAACGTGAACATCTCCGTCAGTCCTTTGGACAAGTTGGACAGTAAGAGGATCGTGATCAGAATGCTGGAAATGACGAGGCCCATATAGGGCGATTTCTTGGCATTCTCGCGACCGAATATCTCCGGGAACATTTTGTCCTTCGCGGCGGCGTAGGGTATCTGTCCCTGAAGAAGAATCCAGCCGTTCAGAGCTCCAAAGGTGGAGATGATGGCACCGATGGCAACCCAATACCGGGCGCTATCGCCCCAGATGATGGCCGCGGCATCAGAAAATGGTGCATTCGACTTCTGCAGGTCAACCGAAGGGATCATTCCCATGACGGCCACCGTGGCCAGTATATACACGGCGATGGTCAGGCTGGTGCCGATCATCGTGGCGCGGGGAATCGTCTTTTCCGGTTCGCGGATATCACCGGAAGGGATTGTCGCACTTTCCAAACCCAGGTAAGCAAATAAAGTGAGCGTCGCTGTGGCCGCCACCGCGCCGAAGTCGGAATCTTTGCTGACGTTGAACGGAATGAAATTGTTAAAGTCCACATAGAACAACCCCACGATAGAAATCAGGACGAGCGGCGCGAGTTTTAAGATCGTGGTAATCAGCTGCACCTTTCCTGCTTCCTTCACCCCTTGCACATTGACCCACGTGAGAAGCCACACCGCGGATATCCCGGTCATGACAGAAAGAATTTTGTTCGTTGCCAGGACGGGGAAGAAAACGGTGAGGTAACTGACAAAGGTGACGGCGATGGCGGCATTGGTACACCAAATAGAAAACCAGTAGCCCCAGGCAACGAGGTAGGCGGCGAAGTCGCCGAGGCCAACACGCGTGAATGCATAGGGCCCTCCTACCGAGTTGGTAATGATCTTACTGAGATGACTGAACAGCAGCGCAAGAAAAATGGCTCCGATCGAGGAGCCAATCCAGCCGAGGATACTAATCCCGCCGTAAGCGGCCAGTGTGGCGGGCAACAGGAACACTCCCGACCCCACCATGTTTCCAACGACCAGCGCCGTCGTCGTCCAAAGTCCGATCTTCGCGGGTGACTTAGATTGTTCCATGCGTTAAATTCCAAAAGGCGGTAAGATACGGATAGGTGTGATAATACCCACTATGACGGTATTTTGGGCACAATTCAAACTATCTTGAAGTTCGATTCATCTTTGGTCGGCGAAAGACCAAAGCCAACGTCCAAACTCTAAACACCAAATCGATGCGAATGCGTAAGTATCTAATGATAGCAGCTGTCTTGGCAGCAACAGCCGTGCAGGGCCAGGACATGTCGAAAACGATGGAAAGCCGTGCGCGCGAAATGGTTCGCGTCATCGGTCTGACCGACCGTGAAGCATGGAAGAAATTCATTGCGGAAAACTACACTAAAGCGCTGATTGAGAAGCCCATGCAGGCTAAACGACAGACTTCTGACGATCGAAGTTCAAGCCAATCCTCCTCAACCCAGGTTGGGACCATCGAGGGCAAAGCCAACATGTACCAGATGTTGCACAACGACTTCGGTGCGGGTACCATTTCATCACTGAATGTCACCGCTGAAACCCTCAAGATGGTGGTACAGGGAGGCTCGGGAATGGCGGGTACTTTTACACTCAAATTCTCCAAGGAGAAACCATACCTGATCGACGGTATCGGCGTGGAAGTCGGCAACTGATGCCATTGACCTTCACCGGCAATCTCGGTACCTTCGACATTGGAGATGGCTATGGTGAAGTGGTTGATCGTTGCTGCATTAGGTATTGCCCCGCTTCGGAGTACGGCTACCTCCCTGCTGATCCCTATGGATCAGGCGCAGCAGAACCACCTGAAAGCCTACGGCTGGGTGTACTGGTCCCTGAAGCAAGATCATCCCGTGGAGTGGCTGCTGAACTACCGCGGCGGCAGTTTTCTTACCGACTATAGTCAAGCCCTGGAGAATGAGTGTACAGTTCGCGGCATTACTTATGAGATCGTAACGGCCGAGGCCGTCAACAAGCTCCTCCTCGACATCAATCGTCCTTCCTCGAATACCAACCTGGTCAGGCTGGAACGCGCGGCCCGCATCGGGGTGTACTCGCCCAAGAACGAACTGATCCAGGACGAGACCGACGCCGTCATCGCCGTTCTCGACTATGCCGAGATACCGTACCGCATCTTTTACGACGAAGAGATTCTCCATGACAGTCTCTCCCGCTTCGAATGGGTCCATCTTCATCATGAAGACTTCACCGGTCAGCACGGTCGGTTCATGCGGCGGGAATCAGCCATCACCCAACGACAGCTCCAGGAGATTACGGCCAACCAGTTCGGCTTTGCCAAGGTCTCCCAGATGAAACTGGAAGTCGCCAAGCGCATCAAAGCATACTGCGCCAACGGCGGGTACCTGTTCGCCATGTGCTCAGGTGCAGAGACACTGGACATCGCCCTCGCCGCCAACGGTATCGACATCAGCGAAAGTGTGTACGACGGAGATGAAGTGGATCCTGAAGCCCAGGAGAAGCTGGACTTCTCCAAGACCCTCGCCTTTGAGAACTTCACCCTCGAATACGAAGGGCGTAAATTTTCAGACATCAACTCCGGCTCCAGTCGCCCGAACTATTGGGAGACCCCCAACACATATTTCCGTCTCTTCGGCTATTCAGCCAAGTGGGATATTACCCCCAGCATGCTCAACCAAAACCACGAGCAAGTGATCCGCGAATTCCACGGGCAGACATCGTGTTTTAACAAGTTCCTGATCAGCCCCAGGTGGAAATCCTTGGCGAAAATACGGCCGACAACCGGGTGCGTTACATTGCCGATGAACTGGGTCGGGGGCACTGGACTTTTTACAGCGGCCACGATCCAGAAGGTACCGGCGGCGGAGGCCCCAATCGTCGGACGGATCTCAGCCTTTATCCGCATTCGCCGGGATACCGGTTGATTCTGAACAACGTATTGTTTCCTTCTGCGCGAAAGAAGAAGCAGAAGACGTAGGGCTAAAGCCCCATTCAATCATTCCGCCTCGCAGACCACGCCCTGAAGGGCGTGGCTAAATGAATGCCATCCCTTCAATTCAACACCGAAGGGCATTGCTAAATGAAAAACCTATAGCTCGAATTCAACCTGTGCCCGACAGAATTCCAGCCCCGCCTTTTAAGGCGGGGATATCATAGAAGAAACACGGAAGGACTTTAGTCCGCCTGTTGGAACTCGCGGGTGAGCTGGCCAATAATTTCCCGCATGGGCCGGACGCTATGTACGTACTCAATGGCAGGTCCTGCACACCAAACCGTCTTGTACGTCGCTCCCATCGCGGCTTTCTCAACCTGCTTCATTCCCCGAAGCGCGAGCAACATTTTCGCATACTTCTTCAAAGTCTTGTTGTGGTTGAGAATCCATTCGAGCAAGTTGGCCTTGGTGCCCAACTCCTGAACATAAGGTGTGTTGATGACCGTGAGCGGTGACCCTGACATCTTGGTCGTGCGGACGATGTCTTTTTCACCGTAGTCCACCATGGCCTGTTTGTATTCGGGTGATATGTCAGCCTCCTCGCAGGCAATAAAGATCGTACCGATGGATGCTCCGGCAGCTCCCCAATCCATCACCTCCCGTAGTTGGGCCCCTGTGCCGATACCGCCTGCGGAAATTACCGGAATCTTCAGATTACCCGTCAGCATCGTGACGAGGTCCTTTGGCGAAATATTCCCGGCGTGCCCGCCGGCCCGGCTGTTCACGGCAATTACCGCATCCGCACCCAACGCTTCCACTTTCTTCGCGTACGCCAGGTCTACCACGTCGCAAAAAACCTTGATGCCCAGCGGCTTGCAGGCGTCGATTACATCCTTGGGGCTTCCCAGTGACGTAATGATGAAATTGACCTTCATCTCCAGCAGCGTCTTCAACTGACCCTTGTACTTCGGGTTCGACTTGTTGACAATCAGGTTCACCCCAAAGGGTTTGTCCGTTGCTTTTCTGATTTCCGCAATGGCCGCTCTTAACTCAGCATCCGTCCTGTAGTTCAACGCCGGGAACGCCGCCGTCACCCCGCCCTCCAAAGCCGCGATAATCATCTTCGTATTAGAAATCAAAAACATCGGCGCTACGATCACCGGGTATTTGATTCCCAGCATTTCTTTCAACGATTCCATTTATTCCGTTTATCTGTTAAAAAATACGTGGCTATCCTCTCCTGCACTCGACCAACCAATCCCAGGGGTACGGCTCCTTCATCCATTTGGGCGGCTCCGCAAATTCGCTGGTCCACTCATATTCTACCCGTTCCGTGGAAGTAACAGTCAGCCCGGCTTCCTTGAGCAAGACGCGGAGTTCCGGTTCGAGGTAGTGCTTCGTCGGCACTTTATCGATATGTATGATCCCTTCCGCGAGCTGGTGTTTGGGTGCGGAGAAGTAAGCCATGTCAGACGCCGGGATGGCGGACGCCTTCGTCCCTTCCCGGCGGTTCCAATCGATCAGTCGGAACGCCGTGTAGAACATCGACTCCAGCGAAGGAACGATCAGCACAGCGTGTCCGCCCTTTTTCAAGGCCTTATGAACATTCCGAAACATCGCCATGTTCATTTCCATCTCCGGCAACATGATCACATTGCAGCAAAAGAGGAAATCCGCCGCATCAAACCGGAGGTTCTTGCGGGTGAGGTCGGCCTGATGTACCCGGACGTTGGTGAACTGTCGGCTGTCAGCCACCTTGAGCAGTTCTTCGGAGATGTCGTAGCCGGTCACCTTGCCGAAGGCAACTGACAAATACGGAAAGGCCTTGCCTGTACCGCAGCCGAAATCAATGGCCTTGCCCTTGGGATCGGCATGTCGGAGAAAGTAGGTCGGCAGCAGCTTGTTGCGGTCGCTTCGAAAAACATCGAAGATCTCGTCATCGTAGCCCGATCCGATCCGGTTCCAGTGATTCCGTTCGTTCATAACTACTTATCGCCGGGATGATACGTGCGCTCGGCATTGCGACGGTAGTCTTCCGGATAGAAAAGCACGTCTTTGAATTGACCGTTGGCATACATCTGCGACTGGTCATTAAAATGCTTCGACTGTGCGCTTCCGCTGGAGCCACCGGTTACCACAGACTTGGCTCTTACTTTCCTGCCGAACTCGACAACAGCCACAAAGCTGTTCCCGCTGGTCCCATACATCCGTTTCGTATTCGGATACTTACGCGCACCGTACGAAGCGAGAGATCCCCAGAAAGCGGAAGTAAAAGGCACCGGGATGCTGGGACTCGCATCGTCAAACGATGGTTCGATGTTGGCATTCAGTCGCTGGAAACGGTTGATGGCTCCCCATGCCTGTTTCCATGAACCGAAGTCGCGCTTGAGTTCAGCCATGGCGCCGGCAAGAGCCGAGGCTTTTTCCTGGTCACTTGTTTTTTCTGCCAGGTAATGAATCACTTCCAGCTGGTTTGATGCTTCCGGAAGTCGCTTAGCCACATTGGCCCGAAGTCGGCTCGCCCACGCGATGGCCAGCGTCGTCGGCACTGAGCCTGCCGCCCACTTCATGTCCCACTTGCGGAGCAACTGGATCGGTTCATCATAGTTCTTTTTCAACGTATCGTTGGACGCCGCCACGTTGTCAAATCCTTTCAGCAAAGGCGGGAGCAGTATTTCAAAACCCGGGAGGTACGGATCAAACGCCGCGCCGATGAGCTTCTCGAGCGTAAAGTTGTATTCATCCTTGAGCACCTTGACGGCATGCAGTCCGCGGGGATTCTCCGGGTCCGGGGCCATGTAGAAGGGATATTTTTTTGGATCCGGGCTGCTGGCACCGGATACCGTGAAGGGCGTCGCATTGCAGTTCTGAATCCAGCCTTCACCAGGGTTGTAAACATGCACCGTCTCATCTACTTCGTGCAGTCCGTTCCAATCGGTGGCCGGGTTGCTGCCATCGACCGGCTTTTCATAATCGAATTTCGGATCCCGCCGCGGCATGAAATTGCCGTGCCAGTAGGCGATGTTTCCCTTGTCATCCGCAAAGACCGTATTGTTGGATGAATTCGTGCGTAACTCCATGACCTTCTTGAAATCGTCCAGCCCGCCGGCCTTGGTGCGCCCAAACGACTGCTGCAATGCCTTCACCGGCTCGACCATGAGGCGAGTGGACACCCACTTGCCCTCTCGCTCTGCCGTTACCGGACCATGGTGTGTAAAGTACACGGTGAACTCCCGCCGCGCCATTCCCTTATCGGTCCTATACCGGATCGCGATCTTTTTCGTGATCACATCACGTTTTTCCTTCCCGTAAGTGTAAACGTACTTCGATCCCTTCTTCGCGGTGGTTTCGATATACTCATCCATCACATCGGCCGCGCTTGACGTGTGCATCCAGCCGCAGTGTTCATTGAATCCCTGGTAGATGAAAAACTGCCCCCAGGTGACCGCACCGTATGCGTTAAGTCCTTCCTCGCTTGTGACTTGCAATTCAGAACGGAAATAGAACGATGTGTGCGGGTTGATAAGAAACAGCGCGTTGCCATTCGCGCTGCGAGAGGGGGCGATGGCCATGCCGTTTGAACCACGGGGTTCAAACTCCCGTTCGATGCCGTCGTCGCTATATTCCTGTTTGATGTTCGCCGGCCCTTTGCCGTAGAAGGTTTTAAGTTCATTCAGCGAAACCGATTCGATATCACCGCCGATGCTCCCCTCGCTGAAGAGCAGCGGCATCCAGGGCTGGAAGCGTCTGAGGAGTTTAGGTTTGACGTCGGGGTGTGTATAGAGGTAGTAGTTGACACCGTCGGCAAATGCCCGGCAAAGCTTCTTCATCCATTCCGGGCTTTCGTTGTAGTAGGCGATGGCCTGCGTGGTATCCAGGAACAACCGTTGGCGGAGGTCATTGAAAACATACGCTTCTCCATTGGCCTCAGCCATTCGCGCGGTGGCGATCAGGTAGTTCCTTTCCACGCGCGGGAAGTCGTCTTCGCACTGCGTGTACAACATGCCGAACACGGCGTCCGCGTCCGTCTTTCCGGATATGTGCGGCACGCCCCAACTGTCGCGGACAATGGTGATACCTGCTGCCTGCGTCTGCCAGCGGGAGGTTTCTTCAGGAGTAAATGTTTGGCCATGAGCCAGAGCAGAAGCCACCAGCAGGAGCATCGGGAGGAGTATTCTCATTATTTTCCAGGGTCTGAATTCATGGATTGACTTTTGCTAAGAGCCATTAGCTGCTGCATGGTACGCTGCATGCTATCGCTGGAACCATCGAGGAAAATGACATTTCCCTTTCCACTTTCGGCAAAATGCCTGATGGATTCCGTCCACATGGCGAAGAGGATAAACGATGGATCGAGTTTCGCGCTTTGCATTTCCTGGGCGGCCATGGTCATCCCTTTGGCCACCTCTTCACGGAAAAGGGCCACACCCTGGCCGCGCAGTTGTGCGGCGATCCGTTCAGCTTCCGCAGCAATCTTGATCGCATTACCGTCCGCTTCGGCACCTTTAGTCTTTGTAATTAGCAAGGCCTGTCCTTCATTCTCAGCCGCCGCCTTGAGGTTACTTGATGCCACCACCTTGGCCATCGATTTCATGATCGCCTCATCGAATGTTATGTCATTGAGCTGAAGGTCAATAAGGTGATATCCCCATTCTTCCAGGGTCTGGTCAAGTTGGTTTTTGACTTCCTTCACAATTTCCGTACGCAGGGAGAGAATCTCAGCCTGTTTCTTGGTTGCCACAAAGCTGCGGATTGAGCCTTCAATAGTACGCACCAAGGCCGTCATGAAACTTTCTTCATCCATAAACTTGAAGGCCACGCGCTTAATGGTCTCTTCCTCCTGATTCAGTACCGAGAATAACAACATCGCCTTGAAGTCGACGTTCGCCTGATCCGCCGTGATCGCCTGAAATTCAAGTTCGACCGAACGGTTTTGCGTCGAGATGCGACTAAAGATTATTTGGATGAGCGGCACCCTCATGTTGAGACCCGGTCGCATTATCCGACTGTATTTGCCGAAAACTGTGATTACCGCAATTGACCCCTGCTTAACCGTTGTGAAGCAGGTAAACAAGATCAGCACTCCAAGAATACCGAGTGCGATCAAAATGGGCTCTTCCATAGTGTTGGATTTACCCTAAATGTGCAAAAAATCGGGACAACAAATGACGTTCGATGCCGTCTTTTGTACGACGCCTTACTTCTTATAAATGACCTTGAAATAGATCAGCATCAGGCTAAGCACGCAGATGACGCTGTTGGCCAGAATGACGGGCAGGAGGCCGAGCGCAATTCCATATACCAGCCAAATGAGTGTGCTCGTAAAAACGATCAGCATCATGGTCATGCTCAAGTCGTTGGCGCTCTTCGTCTTCCAGACGCGGTACACCTGGGGGATGAAAGTTACGCTGCTGAGGAAGGCGCCGACGTGGCCGGCGAATTCTATCCAATAGTTTGTTGCCACTGATTACACGGATTTACACGGATGGGATTACACGGATTTACACGGATGGGATTACACGGATTTACACGGATGGGATTACACGGATTTGCAGAGATACTATGCTTTGAGGTTTCGTTTCCAACGGTTGGCTTCCTGGTTTAGTTTCAGTTGGCCGGACTTAATATACTCGGCGAGGCGGGGGTTTATGGGGCCTTTGGAGGTGAGATGGTATTGGCCGCAGTCGTCGCAGCGGTATACCGCCACCGGCCCTGATTTCTCATCACCATAACGGGTCCTTGCCTCGATCAACGCGTCTTCGGCGAGGGATTGGGTAGGATATAGTTGTTTGCCGGTAACACAAGGCATGGGCCGAAGGTAACAAAACGGGAGTTCACCATCGGTTTCAACAAGCAACCATTCTGCACACCCTATTCATTCTCACCTTTTCTCCTATCTTGGTCAAAACTATGTCTATGAAAATTGCAGAAATCCACACCAAGAAGGGCATCATGAAGATCAAGTTCTATGAAAAAGATGCCCCTAATACTGTCAAGAACTTTGTCGATCTGGCCAATAAGGGCTTCTATAACGGTCTCACCTTTCACCGGGTCATTCCCGGCTTCGTCATTCAGGGCGGGTGCCCGAAAGGCGACGGCACCGGCGGTCCGGGCTACAAGATTGACTGCGAACTCACCGGCGGCAACCAATACCACGACCGCGGCGTCCTCTCCATGGCGCACGCCGGACGAAACACGGGTGGAAGCCAGTTCTTCATCTGTCACAGTCGGCAAAACACCGCACACCTCGACCGCAACCACACCTGCTTTGGCAAAGTGTATGAAGGTGTCGATGTCATCGACCAAATCCGTGCCGGCGACGTGATGGAAAAAGTAGTCATATCAGAAATAACGGAGTAGCCCCGTCCCACCATGAGTTCCACCCTGTTCCAAAAAAATTCGAACCTCAACGTCTTCCTGCCCATTCTCTATGTGGTCTGGTCTGACGCGGTGCTGACGCCAACGGAAGTAAGGGCCATAAACGACCTGATTGACAAGCAGGGGTGGCTCACACCCGACGAGGTGAAGTTCCTCAAATCAAGACTCGATCCGAAGTCGCCGCCGACGCCGGATGAATTGCGCGGTTGGCTGAATGAAATCCGTCAAGCCACGGGCGACATCACGCCGGAAGCTCATGTACGACTTGTGGACATTGGCATCCGGCTCGCCGAGTTGAAAGGCGACGGTTCGCTGAGTCCGCAGCTGGCCTTTGCCCGGGAATCGCTGGTGAACCTCGAAGAGACGCTGGGCCTGATCGGAGGAGAAGCACTATACAGTTTCTTCCCCGAGAAACGAGCCACGCTCACATCCCAGGTTCACACCGAGAAGACATTCAGCGTAGACGCCATGGCGCGACTCCTCGACGGTGAACAGGCCGCTGTCATCCAAAAGGTGAAGACCATCATCGCCGATAAGGAATTTGCCTATCGGGACTTCGACTCGGTTGCCGACTACCGGTCGCAGGTGTTGACCTGGTGCAAACTGCTGGCCGACCAGGGGTACGGCGCCATGGCCTACCCCAAGGAGTATGGCGGCGGCGGCGATATGGGCGCGTACTTCGCCATCATGGAAACGCTGAGCTATCACGAACTCAGCATGGTCATAAAATTTGGCGTGCAATTCGGATTGTGGGGCATGAGCGTCTATTTCCTCGGCACGGAGAAACATCATAAGAAGTACCTTAAGGACATCGGCACCCTGGAATTGCCCGGCTGCTTCGCGATGACGGAGACCGGCCACGGCTCCAATGTGAAGGGCATTGAAACCACGGCCACCTACGATCATGCCACCCGCAGCATCGTCGTGAATACACCCAATGAACTGGCCAAGAAAGAATACATCGGCAACGCCGCCGTGCACGGGCAGATGGCCACCGTTTTCGCCAAACTGATCGTCGACGGCAAAGATTACGGCGTCAGTGCTGTCGTGGTGCCGTTGCGCGACAAGAAAGGGAACCTCGCCACCGGCGTCACCATCGAAGATTGCGGCCGCAAGATGGGACTGAACGGTGTCGACAATGGTAAGATCCATTTCAACCAGGTGCGCGTACCGTATGACAACCTGCTGGACAGGTTTTGCAGCGTGACGGCGGAGGGAAATTTCCACAGTTCGATCGCCAGCGACAACCGTCGTTTCTTCACCATGCTGGGCACACTGGTTGGCGGGCGCATCGGCATTCCGCGTTCCGGCAATGCGGCATCAAAAGCCGGCCTCACCATCGCCTTGCGATACGGCGACAAGCGGCCGCAGTTTGGCCCGGAAGGCGGCGCCGAGGTACCCATTCTCAATTACCGGATCCACCAGCGGAGGCTCATCCCCTATCTCGCCAACACGTATGCGCTCCACTTCTCACTAAACTACCTGACCGAGCGATTCCTTAAGCGCACCGAAAGCGACATGCAAGAAATTGAAGCGCTCGCCGCTGGGCTCAAATCATTTGCCACCTGGAACACCACCGCCTGTCTGCAAGAGTGTCGGGAAGCCTGTGGCGGCAAAGGCTACCTCTCCGAGAACCGCATCGAGAAGATGAAGAACGACTCGGATATCTACACCACGTTTGAAGGAGATAATACCGTCCTGATGCAATTGGTGGCGAAGAGCCGGTTGTCGGAATTCAAGCAGGAGTTCGGCAACATGAACCTCTTCGGCGTTCTTAACTACGTCGCCGACCAGGCCGCCACGTCCATCAGCGAGAAGAACCCATTTACCACCCGGAACACCGATGAAGCGCACCTGTTGGATTTTGAATTTCATCTGAACGCTTTCGAATACCGGGAGCGGGATATTCTCACCTCAGCGGCCAAGCGTTTGCGCAAGCTGATCACCGGTGGAATGGATTCGTTTGATGCGTTCAACGTCTGCCAAAGTCACCTGATCGACGTAGCCGAAGCGCATGTAGAGCGCGTTATCCTGGAGCGGTTTATCCACCAGGTCATGGAGACCAAAGACCCGGGCTGCCGGGCCGTGTTGACTAAACTCTGCCAGTTATTTGCCCTGAACCAAATGGAGAAAAATCGCGGCTGGTACCTGGAGAGCGGTTACATGGAGCCCGTGAAGACAAAGGCGATCCGCAAACTGGTCAGTCAGCTTTGCTGGGACTTGCGACAAGAGGCGGTGCCGCTCGTGGATGCGTTCAAGATTCCCGAGGCTTGCCTCGGAGCCCCCATCGCCAGGAAATAGCCGAGTATAGAACTTCTTACGAGGTACCTGGCGCTGGTATGATCGGTCACACCACCCCGATCCAGCACTACTGATTTCTCGGTGTCGAGTGGAGGAAATTCAACCTCCATTTCCCATCCACCTTGCGAAGGGTCACGTTTTCAATCCAGTCCACCGTGCCGGAAAGGGTATCCTTGCGATAGACGTCAGCGTGGTTGAAGTAGGAAATCTGTCCGCTTTCCCGGTCGACAAATACTTTAAATCCGGAAAGTTTGAATTCCAACCGGCGATCGGGATTCTGCTGCATCCGGGACCACAGGCTGTCGTTGTTCCAAACCCGGCCGGCTTCAAAAAGAACGAAGTCATCCGTGATGTTGTCCTTCATGGCCGCCAGATCTTTGCGTTGGATCGCGTCAAAGTAGTTCAGCAGCGGGGCCTTCACATTTTCAGGCTTGTCCTTCTCCGGCAACTCGCAGGAAGAAAGGGTGGAGATTAAAATGATCCAACGAGTCAGTCGCACAGGAACTCAATTTTGTACTTCGAAACGAACTTAGAAAAAAGCAGAATGAATTACAGTACGCTGAAGCCTGCATACTGCTTTTTTAACCACTTCTTAATTCGGCAAACTGAAGTATCTCTGGCCGTCATGAATTGTTCTTTGCATTCGTCTCCCGCATGGCGCCCATGGCCATTGCCATCACAGGAATGGCAAGGTAACTTATTCCTATCGTGATGAGGTATTCCCACGGCCCCAGTTTAGCCATGGGCACCAGGAATAGAAAATCACAGACCAGGTTAATTAACATCCATGAAATGCCCACCAACACGCCATCCCGCAAAAAGTCCTTGGTGACATAACCAAAGTATCGGTAGAGCAGGTAGCTCCCAGAAGCAACGCCAATCACCGAGATAATGGACTTGAACGTGGCGTAAGGCACCAGCATTTCGCCACCGGGCTTGAAGAAAAAGAAGGAAGCGACGAAGGGAATAAGCCAGGAGAGAAAGCCGAACCAGAGGCCCTTGATCAAATGCTGCTTAGTCATCGCCGTCAGGTTACTTTTTCTTCCTGAAGAAATAAAGTTCATGCGTCTCATTCCCGGACAGGGCCGTCAGCTCGAAGCCCTGGTTATTTACTGTCTGCAGTTCTGTCATCAGTGCAGGCCGCGACGTGAGATAGCCGTCCACTTTCTGGCGTTCCAGCTTGATGTATTCTGTTTTCCCTGAAATTGTCTTTTCTACCAAACTGTTGAAGGATAGTAGGTTACCATCAGATAATCTTCGGTCCCCGCGGATTGAGGTTCATTTTCTACACGGCTGAAACTTAACAATGCCACGGACGCAAGGAGTAGAAAGCCAGCAAAGAATGCAGTGTGTTTCATAAGTCAAATGTTAGTTGGTGTATATGAAATTGTGTCACCGCCCAGAGAAACCCAATGACAAATGTCATTGAGGGCTACACCATCGCTATCGCACGTTCACTTTGGGAATATTTCGACGACTGTCGGCACAATTGTTCCCGACCCAATCTCTTCAATTGTCTTTGCGACCGCTTCCGGCTTTATCCAACCCGAGCGGTCCGCATTCGGCATTGCCGTGCGGTTCTGCGGCGTATCGAGGGTTGAGAATACGATCACATGGGTCTTTACCGTCGATGAAGCGGCATTGAGGTAGTCGGCCAGCTTGAACAGGAGGCTCTTTGAAAGTCCGTAGGCCACCAGCCCCTTGCCGGCACTCGCATCCAACGCCGGGCGCGCCCCGATGAAGACCATCCTTCCACCATGCGGCTGTTTGCCCATGTGGGAAAAGAGCGGGCGCGCGGTATAGTAAGCGGTTTCAAAATTCAGCGCATACATCTTTTTCAACGCCGCGCCGTCGGTCTTTTCGACAGCGCCTCCGGCGAATCCTCCCACGGTCAGCACGGCAAGGTCAATAACAGGAAAGTCACCCGTGACCCTCGACAACACTTCCGCTGTTCCGGCTTCATCCATCAGGTCCGCTTCCACGTAGCGCATCCGTGGCTTGGCAGTCGGTGGAACTGCACCGGGGGAAACAAAGGCAATGACCTGCCAACCCTTTCCGGCAAAATGATCGGCACATGCCGCGCCGAGGTTGCCGCCGGCCCCGGTAATCAAAACAGTCTTCATGGCTTCTTGAGGTGAAATGCCTTGGGTTTGGTAAACGCTCTCAACCCGACATGACTCAGGGTGGCTCCAAAGCCGGAATGTTTACGGCCGCTCCACGGCACCGCCGCACTCACCCGGTCACAGCAGTTCCAATAGCCGGTACCGGCATTTATCTGTCGGAGGATATTGACGGCCCGCTGCTCACTGGCAGAATAAACCGACGCGGTCAGGCCATACTCCGTATCCGCCATCATCTTCACCGCTTCCACATCATCTTTCACCTTCATGATTCCAATGATGGGACCGAACGATTCTTCCTGCATCACCCGCATCCTGTTGTTTACTCCCGTGAGAACCGTCGGCTCAAAATAGTATCCCCTTTCCTTTGGCCGCTTGCCGCCTGTTTCCACCCTGGCGCCTCCTGCCACGGCCTCATCAACCTGATCCTGCAGCACCGACAGTTGTTCCTGCCTGGCGAGCGGGCCGAGGTAAACACCCGGCTCGGTTGGATTGCCGAGCTTATATCTTTTCACCTCTTCGACGAACTCGTGAACATACGGCTCATAGATTTTCTCTTGCACGTAAATCCGTTCCACCGCACAGCAGCTCTGCCCGTTGTTGTAGAAGGCGCCGTCTGCCGTGGCGGCAGCCACCGCCTTAAGGTCGTTCACATCATCCGCTACATATAATGGATCCTTTCCGCCCAGTTCGCATTGGCAGGGCACCATCTTGCGGCTCACTGTCTCGTATATATATTGCCCGGTCTTGTAAGAGCCGGTGAAAAAATATCCGTCAAAATTCATGTTGAGCAGTTCTTGCCCCACTTCCTTCGCCCCCACCGCACATACAAATACATCCTTGGGAACTCCGGCTTGGTGCATCAACCGCTCGATCTCGAGGCCGGTCATTGCGGCATGCTCCGACGGTTTGTACAGAACGGCATTTCCCGCCAGCAGTGCCGGCACAAACACGTTTGTACCCACGAGGTAGGGATAGTTCCAGGCCGAGATATTACACACCACGCCGAGCGGCTCGTACACAATGGTCTCTTTGACTGCTCCTTCCGACATTGTCTCTTCCGAGAGAAATTCCACGGCATGCTCCGTCAGCCACTTGATGCGGGCCCTGGCGCCGTTCACTTCGTTGCGCGACTGCTGAAACGGTTTACCGACTTCGCTGGTCAGTACGGCCGCCAGGTGCTCCATCTCTTGCTCCAGGAGCCCTGAGAATTTTTGCAGGATCGCAACCCGCTCCGTCAACGGAACGACATTCCAATCTGCCTGACCCTTGCGCAGTAATGCGAGTTTGTTGTTCAGTGTAAACCGGTTGTCCTCCGGGATATCCTTGATGACTTCTTCCGTGGCGGGATTGACAATCTTCATGCAAATTCAATATTCCAGTATCGGCAACTAAATGTGCTTTGCCACTGCATCGATGAACGCATCGCGCACGCCCTTGGAGAAAGGACTATCCTGATCGGTCATCCTTTCCGGATGCCATTGCACGAGCATCATGAACGGGTGGTTATCCTGATCGCGGATTTCAGCGCCCTCGACGACGCCGTCCGGAGAAACGCAGCTCATCGACAGCCCTTCTCCCAAGAGGTCGATGGCCTGGTGATGTGCACTATTTACTTCACCACGCAGGGAGCCGGTGATTTCGCCAAGGAGTGTATTCTCTTTCAGCCACACCGCATGCTGGCGGTCCTGGCCCTCCTGGATACGGGTGTGGTTCTCGCGGCCAAAAGCGACGATGTCCGGCACCAGCGTTCCGCCAAGGAATACATTGGTGATTTGAAGCCCGCGGCAAATGCCCAGCACGGGTAGACGTTTCTTGTGCGCCACAGCCAGCACCTTCAGTTCAAATTCATCGCGGGCGTCGTCAAAGTCATCGAGGCGGAACCGCTCAACATATTCCGGCCTGCCGTAGTGCTTTGGATGCACATCTTCGCCGCCGGTCATTACAATACCCTGGCAGGTAGCGACAGATGAAAGGTTATCATCGCCGTAACTCAACTTAACAATCTCCACCCCGGGCGATTGGGACAGCCAGCGTACGTAGTTGTCGTATCTCCTCCCGGCGGCAATGCCGATGCGTATGGTCTTCGTCATAGGGCTTCGAGGTATAACCGTTTAAAATCCTCCCGGCTTACCGGCTTCGGATTATTCGGATGGGCAAAATCTGCAATGGCCAGGTCAGCGAGGGGTTCAATGTGTTCGTTCTTCACGCCGATCTCGCGGAGCTTATGTGGTATGTCAATCCGGCTGTTGAGATCAAAAAGGTAATCGACCACAGCTTCGCCTGTTTCCTGCTGAAGTTCCAGCGTCCGTGCGATTCGCCTGAACTTTGCTTCACAACCGGGCACGTTGAATCGCATGCCGTAAGGGATGTTCACCGCGTTGGCGAGACCGTGATGGGTATCCAGCAAAGACGATAGCGGGTGTGCCAATGAATGAACAACACCGAGACCCTTTTGGAAAGCGACTGCCCCCATCATGGAGGCGATCAGCATCATCGAACGGGATTCCAGGTCCGGCCTTTTCACGGCCCGTTCCAGCGATTGACTGATCAGGGAAATGCCCTCCAGCCCGATGCCCTCTGCCATCGGGTGCGGCATTTTGGCCAGGAAAGCTTCCATGTTGTGGGTAAGGGCATCCATGCCGGTTGCTGCCGTAACCGCCGGTGGCAAGTCCATCGTCAAGAGCGGATCAGCAAATACGACTTTGGCCAGCAGCTTCGGCGAGAAAAGTATCTTCTTCTGATGTGTCACGTCGTCAGCGATGATCGCGCTCCGACCCACTTCGCTGCCGGTGCCTGACGTGGTGGGAATCGTAATAAAGTGAGGCACCTCGTTCGTGACATAGACATCGCCGCCAACCAGGTCGTCGTACTTGAAGAGGTCCTCCCGGTGGTTGATGCGCAGAACGATCGCCCGGGCAACATCCAGGGCTGCCCCGCCGCCGATCCCAATGACGGCATCACATGCGTCGCCATCATATGCCTCCGATCCCTTGTACACATCCGATTTCACGGGGTTTTTGTGGATGTCGCTGAACAGTCGGGGCGACAAACCTTTTCCGCTGAGATCTGACACAATGGACTTGAAGAATCCCAGTTGTGCGACTGTTGGGTCGGTTACCACCAGCGGGCGTTTGAGGCCTTGCTTCTTTAGGTAGTCGCCGACTTCTTTGCTGACGCCTGCCCCGAACCGGATGGTGGTGGGAAAATTGTATTGATAAATCGAATCGAATTTCATGCTGGTAACCTTTCGAGCCAACTGCCGCTATTCCTAAATGATCTCAAAATATCGCCCATACTCCCAATCCGTCACCGCCTTCAAATGTTGTCTCCACTCCCACTCGCGTGTCTTTACGAAGTGGTCGACAAACTCTTCGCCGAACATTTCCTTGGCAGGAAGGAACTCCCTCATCCTCCCGGTGGCTTCTTCCAGGGTCCGCGGAAGCGTGCCATTGGAGAAATCTGCATATCCGTTGCCTGAGGTTGGCGGCTGCTTCAATTTCATTTTCTTACGTATGCCATAGAGGCCCGAAGCCAGGGCCGCTGCCATGGCGAGGTAAGGATTGGCATCAGAACCCACCACACGTGTTTCGAGGCGACAGGCTCCCGGGCTCGACGCGATGACGCGGACGGCCACCGTGCGGTTGTCGACACCCCACGTGAGTGTAGTCGGAGCCCACGCGCCTTCTACCAGCCGTTTGTAACTGTTGATCGTTGGTGCAAACATGGGCAGCAAGTGCGGCATGCAGTATAATTGCCCGGCGAGATACTGCTTCATCGTCTCGCTCATATGCAGTTTGTCGCTGCCGTTGAAGAACAGGTTCTTCACACCTTTGCGGTCCATCAGGCATTGATGCAGGTGGCCGCCGCAACCGGGTAGATTCTCGCTGATCTTCGCCATGAAGGTGGCCATCACGCCATGCCGGTAGGCAATTTCTTTCACCCCGGTTTTGAACAAGATCGCACGGTCGGCAGCATCAATATCTGTAGCCTTGTGAATAGCCGCTTCCAGCACACCGGGTCCGGTTTCTGTATGAAGTCCTTCCAAAGGAATGCCGAACTTGCCCAACTCGTCGAACAGATCTTTGAAGAATGGCTGGTTCAATGTGGTGCGCAGAACAGAATAGCCAAACATGCCGGGTGACAGCGGCGTCAGATTCTTGTAGTGCTTCTCCCTGGCGGTGGCGGGCGTCTCGGCAAAATTGAACCATTCAAATTCCTGGGCAAACGTCGGTTGGAAGCCCGACTGATGAGCATCCGCGATCACCTTCTTGAACAGTTGCCGTGGGCATACATACGAAGGCTTTCCTTTCGGATCCAGGAATTCACCGAGAAAGAAAGGCAAATCATTCTCCCAGGGGATCTTGCGGAATGTGGTGAGGTCGATTCGCGTCTTCGCATCGGGATAACCGGTATGCCAACCGGTATATTCACCCTTGTCGTATGTAACGTCATTGGCATCCCATCCAAAAACAACATCACAAAAGGTTGTCGTGTCATTGGCAACCGCCAGGAACTTTCCGGCGGAGATATATTTGCCCCGGAGAATGCCGTCGATATCGGCATAGGCGATCTTTACTTTTCCCGACGGGTGACTCTTGACGTAATCAAGGATGGCTTTCGTCGTCATGTTGCGTTGTCGCTTTTGCGGGTGTTAAATATACCAAAGCAGAGGCCGATTATCACCACGTACACGGCCGCGATCATCAAATTATAGACGATCACGGCCAGCAGGGCCACGGATGCGATCACCAGTGCAATAACGGGAAACGAGGGATAGAAAGGCACGCGGAACGGCCGCTGGAGTTCAGGCTCTTTCTTCCGCAGCACGATCACGGCGATCATGGATACCACGTACAAGGTCAAGGCACCGAATACCGACAGCGTGATGATCTCCGCCGTGCGCCCGGTGAAGACCGCGATGCCGCCCAACACCATGTTGAACAATAATGCGTTTGCCGGCGTTTGGAAGCGCGGGTGCACCGTTCCTAACCAACTGCCGGGGAAATTCACCTTCCCGAATTCAAAGGTCGAGCGACCCGCCGCCAGCATAAGGCCGTGAAAGGAGGCGACAAGTCCAAACAACCCGAAAATGATCAGCATCGTGTACGGCCAGCCTTCCGCACCGCGAAGAACTTCAAGTGCCATCGGCAGCGGGGCATCAGAAGTGGTGCCGTCCGGCTTGAGGACTACGGCTTCCCAGCCGCCCACTCCTACGGATCCGACGAAGGTGAGAACACACAACACAATGAGCGTGAAGAGGGCAGCCAGAAACCCGCGCGACATGGTCCGGCGCGGATCGACGGTTTCTTCGGCGAGATTGCCGATGCCTTCTATGCCGAGGAAGAACCAGATGGCAAATGGAATCGCCGCGAAAATTCCTTCCATACCCTGTGGCAGAGCATTGCCCGCCAGGTGGTTGAAGGTGGCTGCCGGAACCGCGTTGGCCGCGAAGACCAGCAGCCCGGCCACCGCCACAACCGTCACACCTAGTTCTACGAGTGCCGCCAGCCTTACGCCGTAAATATTAAGTGCGGTGAAAATCAAATATCCACCAACAGAAAAGGTAGTCGTTCCAACGGCAGGGAAAAACAAGTTCAGATAAGAGCCGATGGCGAGCGCGATGGCCGGCGGAGCGAAGATGAATTCGATATTCTGCGCCATGCCCGCAAGGAATCCCCAGCGGGGACCCAGCGCCCGGTTTGCATAGTCGAAGGCGCCCCCGGCCTTCGGAATAGCGCACGCCAGTTCTGCGTAACTGTAGGTGAAAGTGATGTAGAGTAAGATCACAAACGCTACGGCGATGGCCAGGCCGAGTGTGCCTCCTGCCTGCAGTCCCAGGTTCCAACCGAAATAGTTGCCCGAAATCACATACCCCACGCCAAGTCCCCACACCATGGTGGGTGTAAGGATGCGTTTCAGCTCGGGGTTCTCCTGGCTCAAGGGTATCGGCTTTCGCGAATTTAGAAATATTCGAGTGTGACGTCTCCCCCAATGGGAAATGACTGGCAGGTGAGCACGCGACCCTGCGCTACTTCGTTGTCCGTGAGCACTTCATTGTAGCTCATCCACACCTTGCCCGACGTGCACGCGGCGATGCAACTTCCGCACCGGCCCGCCTCGCAGCTGTAGGGCAGTTCAATCCCGTTCGACTTTGCCGCAGCGAGTATCGTGTCAGGGTATTGAACATCGAATTTGAATTGCCGGCCCCTGAACTTCACGCTCACCTGGTGGCTCTCCGTGTCGGGCGGCCGCTCTTTGATGCGGGGGGCGTCCGGCGTGAACACTTCCCGGCGGATGTTCTCCGGCAGGATGCCGTGCGCCTGCAGCACAATCGCCGCCATCCGCATGTAATCGAACGGGCCGCAGAGGTAGGCCAGGATACGCTGCGGATCGCTTTTGACTCTCACCGCCAGAAGGTGCTCCAGTGATGTCTTGCTTAGCCGGGCTTTCAGAAGATCCTGGTTGCTGCTGTAGAACCACTCCACGGAGAGATTGGGATGACGGGCGGCGAGCTTTTCCAGCGGATCGCGAAAAATGGTTGACTCGGTTGTGGTGTTGCTGTATGCCAACAACATCGGGATGTTCAGTTCGCTTCTCAACACACTCTTGATCATCGAATAAATCGGTGTGATGCCACTACCGGCGGCGAGGAAAAGTACCTGGTCATAATCTGCCAGGTTCTCCGGAAGGACGAAAAAGCCAGATGCACCCCCTGCGATGGTTAGTTGATCGCCGGGCTGCGCTGTATCCAGCATCGGTCGCGAGAAGACTCCGTTGGCCACACGTTTCACGGTGACGGCCGGGACCTCTCCTGGTGCGGAAGAAAAAGAATAGCTGCGGCGTACAAGCCCCGAACGTGTCGGAATGACGAAGGTGATGAACTGGCCGGCCTTGTACGGAAGCTCACCTTCCCATTGAAGTTCAAACGTGCTGGCATCGCGTGTCTCGCGAATCACGCGGGTGATCCTCACCGGGCGGAAAAGGTCATTCTGTGACGGGACAGGATCAAAAGGCAGCACCCCTAAAAATACAAATAGCCGGAGCCTCCGGCTATTTGTAAAGGTAATTTGTAGTGCGTTAGTCTACATCCTCGCCCAATGTCTTCAGTCTCTTCTTCACGCGGGCAACCTTGGGCTGGTCATCCAGCTCGCTGTAGGCGTTGAGCAGCGAGTACAATGTGGTTACATCATCCGGGCTCAGTTTCTCGCATGCCTCAATGTAGGGTAAGTACGTTTTCAGGGCATCTACATACGGGGCATCCAGGGCCTGCTTCTTCTTCAGGTCTTCTTTGGAGTTGCCGAGCTGTCCGATTTGATCCTTAAACTTCTTCGCATCCTGCCAGTACAGGTTGGCCAATTCAGACGCCGCTTCAAAGTACTTAGGATCGATCTCCAGGCACTTCTTGAATGCATCCTTGGCTTTAGCGCTTTCTCCCAACTCGCGGTTCAACTGGCCATAGAGGAAATAGTTGTCGCGGCTGCTGGGGTCATTCTGTAATTCCTTCTCGACCATTTGCTTGGCCACATCATACTTCTTTTCGTTGAGGTAGATGTTCAGTTCCAGCAGGCGGAGGTCACGGAAGTTGGGATACTTCGCCTGTCCTTCTTTGATCCACTTGAGGGCTGTGGCATTATCCTTCTTCTGCTCGATGTAGATGTTGGCAAGAGCCGCGTAAACTTCCGGCAGTTTGCCGCCCTTCTGGAAGTATTGCTCCAGGAGGGAAATTCCTTTATCCACGTCCCCGGCTGCCGGAGCAAAAACGCCGCCGGCATAGAAGAGGAATGATGTATCCTCGGGCATATAGTACAACACTTTCTCCGCCAACTCCATCACCTTCTTGGGATCCCCTTTGTCATTGTAGGTGTTGATCGCTGCATTGTAGTACTTATAGCCAATGTTTGTCTTGGCATTGTCGTTCAACAGGAAACCACCGTTAGGTTCGGTGAAGAAGTACACCGATTTGCTGTCAAGCGCTGTTGACTTCTCAAAAGCATCTTTGGCTACGGCGAAGGGATTCGGATCAAGCTTGTTGAACGCTTCATTCTTCGAAGTGTCCATCGCCGAATAAATCAATCCGCGGAGGAACCAGGCTTTGGCCGCATTCTTCGTGGGCTGGCCCTTCTTGTCAACCATGAATTCCTGGTTGCCGGTGGTGGCATCAATTATGGATTTAGCTTCATCAATCTTTCCTTCCCGCAGGGCTTTCTCCGCTTTGGGTATGCTGGGTTTTACTTGCGCCAGAACCAGGAATGGAACTACCGCGAGCAAAGTGACTAGGAGCTTTTTCATCTTCGTATTCAATTAGTGATTATAGTTTAGGTTAAATCGGTTCCTTCTTTGTTCTCCAACTCATCAATCTTCTGGATTTTCTCCACCGACGAAATCGAATCATCTTCGTTCAGCCGGATCACCCGGACGCCCTGCGTCGCGCGGCCCATGACGCGGAGCTCTTCCACACGAATGCGGATGCTGATGCCGGAACGGTTGATAATCATGAGATCATCGGAGTCTCTTACCTCCTTTATCGCAACAAGCTTGCCAGTTTTTTCGGTGATGTTGATGGTTTTTACACCCTTTCCACCCCGCTTGGTGATGCGGTAATCCTCGATGAGGGACCGCTTGCCATAGCCGCGCTCTGATACCACCAGCAGGTTGGCCTCCTTCCCGGTAATGCAGACCATACCTACTACCTTGTCATTGGAGCCTTCCAGGGTAATACCCTTAACCCCGGCGGCAGTACGGCCCATGGGGCGCACATCCGACTCGTTGAAGTGGACTACCTTACCGCTGCGCTTGGCAATGACGATGTGGTTCTTGCCGTTGGTCAACGACGCCGTGAGGAGGTTGTCCCCCTCGTGGACTGTAATGGCCGTAATGCCGTTGGCCCGGGGGCGAGAATAGGCCTCCAGTGAGGTCTTCTTGATAATCCCCTTTTCGGTGCAGAGAATGACGTAATTCTGGTTCACGTACTCCTCATCTTCAATGCTTTTCACATTGATCACCGCGCGAACGCTGTCAGTGGTTTCAATATTCAACAGGTTCTGAATAGCCCTTCCCTTGGAAGCCTTGGTGCCTTCCGGGATCTCATAAACCTTCTTCCAGAAAACCTTACCTAATGCTGTGAAGATCAAGAGATAATGGTGCGCGTGCGCAATGAATAGATGCTCGGTGAAGTCATCCTCCTTGGTCGTTACACCTTTGGAGCCTATGCCTCCCCGTCCCTGGGTCCTGTACTCGGAAAGGCTGGTCCGTTTGATATACCCCTGGTTGGAAATGGTGATCACCATCTCTTCATTGGGTATCATGTCTTCCACGGTAATGTCCTCATCGCTTGCAACGATCTCCGTCCGTCGTTTGTCGCCATAGCGTTCCTTCATCTCCGTCAATTCGGTCTTGATGATGCCCATCCGGATCGACTCGTTGGCGAGTATCTCTTTCAACTTGCCGATGAGTTCCATTACTTCCTTGTACTCGTTCTGGATCTTCTCTCGCTCCAGGCCGGTCAGGCGCTGCAACCGCATTTCCAGGATGGCCTTGGCCTGTATCTCGGAAAGGGAGAAGGTATTCATCAACCCCACCTTCGCCACCTCAGGATCCTTTGAATTGCGTATCAGGGCGATCACTTCGTCGAGGTGATCCAGGGCGATCAGGTAGCCTTCCAGGATGTGGGCCCGCTTCTCCGCCTCGGCCAACTCAAATTTGGTTCGACGGATCACCACCTCGTGACGGTGTTCGACGAAATGGACGATGAGATCCTTCAGGTTCAGCGTCTGAGGACGTCCTTTTACCAGCGCGACGTTGTTTACGCCAAACGACGACTGTAGCTGGGTGTACTTAAACAGATTGTTTAATACAATATTGGGAATGGCGTCGCGCTTGAGGTCGTATACCACGCGGTAGCCGTCGCGGTCGCTTTCATCCCGGATGTCGGAGATGCCTTCGATCTTCTTTTCGTTGATCAGGGCGGCCGTCTTTTCGATCATCTGGGCTTTGTTGACCAGGTAAGGAATTTCCGTCACCACGATCTGATCCTTGCCGTGTTGGCTGGTGATGATCTCTGCTTTTGCCCGGATTACTACCCGGCCCCGGCCGGTGAGGTAAGACTCTTGTACGCCGGAAAGGCCGTAGATAATGCCCCCGGTCGGGAAGTCCGGCGCCGTCACATACTTCATCAGCTCCTGGATGGTGATGGCGTGGTTGTCGATGTAGGCAATGATGCCGTCCACCACTTCGCCCAGGTTGTGCGGGGCCATGTTGGTGGCCATCCCCACCGCGATACCGGCTGATCCGTTAATGAGCAGGTTGGGAATCTTGGCCGGCAGTACGGTAGGCTCCGTCAGCGAGTCGTCAAAGTTGGGCTGGAAGTCGACCGTGTCTTTGTTGATATCAGCCAGCAATTCTTCGGCGATACGGCGAAGGCGTGCTTCGGTGTACCGCATGGCCGCCGGCATGTCGCCGTCAACGGATCCAAAATTGCCCTGGCCGTCGACCAGCGTATAGCGCAGCGACCATTCTTGCGCCATCCGGACCATCGTATCATAAACAGAAGCGTCGCCGTGCGGGTGGTACTTACCGAGTACTTCCCCGACAATCCTCGCCGACTTCTTGTAGGCTTTGTTGTAGTTAACCCCCAATTCCTGCATGCCAAACAGCACGCGGCGGTGAACGGGTTTGAGCCCGTCGCGGACATCCGGAAGCGCGCGGGAGACGATCACCGACATCGAGTAGTCGATGTAGGCGCCCCTCATTTCGTCCTCAATACTGATCGGAATTATGTTCTGTCGGGGGGGTAATCCGGTTGTCTCTTCTGCCACGGTCGGGGTCGTTTCTGAGCGTTAAAAATGAACGGGCAAAGATAGGCAAAAAGACCCGAATGACGTGCTGCCGTCCAGCGATAAAATCAGTGAAATTGAGCCCAAGGAGAGGCTTTTTTGGCGAGTTGAGAACCGCCCGTCAATACGGGTTCAGCATCTTCTTGTTCTTGCCTTTGTATTTGATCAGGTTGGGGTGATTTTCCCCGTATTGCGGGTTCTGTTTCTTGTAAATCGGATGTACCCGGCTGCGGTATTCCTTGTCGCCGTGCGCATGATTGATCTGAATCCGGCAATCCTTGTTGTAGCACTTGGGAAGCTCCGGTATTCGGTAGGTAAGACCAACGTTGAGGAACCAGGCGTTCATGTTGTGGCTGATGGCGCTCCCCCCTTCCGGCAGGTTCAGGGTATAACTCTTCACTTCATAGGACGGCCGGGCAAACACCGTGAGGTACTCCGACAATTCGCGTTCAATGGTCACGCCTCCGTTGAAATAAACGTTGGTTGTCGCCAAGCCCTGATCAAAGTTCGACGGCGAGAAACTCCCCACCTGCAGATCCCCGGTAAACAGGTAATTGCCGGCCCGGTAAAACGACACGCCCAGAAGACCAAAGAAGCGGCTCATCATCCCCGAGGGATTCGTGGGCTTCATCGGGCTTAGCTTGTCGCTGAAACTGGTCGAGGTGAAATTGCCCATGCTCATGTACTCAAACGAATAACCGATGCCGATGCGAAACCGCTCCTTGAATTCGTAGTGTATGGTTGCCTTCAGCGGAATAGACATGGCATTGCCGCGGAACCCGAGGGACGCTGTATCGGATGAAACGAGGAAGGCCCCGGGCGCCGCCGCGGCCGTGCTCAGTACCCGCTCGTTTACCCAGTTGCTGTAACGCGTCGAGGTGACTCCCACGGGGAATATCTCCGGTGCCCCGCCCGGCGCCTGGTAGATTCCATAACCGGGCAGGTCGTGGCTGAAGTAGTGACTTCCATAACCGGTGCTGAGTCCAAAGCGAAAGTGACTGAATATTGACCTTGGCCGCTTCTTGATCTCTGCGTAGAAGTTGTCGAGCGGAAACCCCGAGCCTCCTTCTTCCTTGCTATCCTGAATTTGCACCTTCGGTGGCGGCGCTTTTTGAACGGTGTCAGCAGAAAGGCTTGGTTGCGGAGGCGTCTGCTGTTTGGTCGTATCCGTTCCCTGCGCCACGACAAGGTGGTTTGCCACGGTAAGGAGGGCTGCAAAAAGAAGCAAGCGTGTAGCCAACGTCTTCAAAACGGTAAGTCAACAGATTCCTAAAGGTAGCAAGAATACCGGGTTCTCATCGATTGGCGGATGGGCGAAGCGCCTCCAGGCTGGTGTACGTATGGAAATGTGTCTCCCCCTCCTTGATGTCGTATGTATAGGTTTGCTTTTGAAGCCGCCCTTCGTAGTCGGTCACCTCGATGGTCACCTCGTTCTTCCCGACCTTCAAGGGTACACGGGCGTATAGAATGTTATGCGGAAGTGTCTGCCAGTTGCGCGTGTCCGCCGCCTCCGTCATCACGTTGATCATTTGCATCAAGACCCCGGCCCACCGGTCTTTGCTGCTCGACCTGGCCGCTTCCTCCGTGGCTTTCTTGACGGCAAGACGAAGCAAGGCCTTGCTGAGTTCGAGGTTCATCCGTTCATCGAGACACTTGAATCCCACTTTGTTCACATCCTCCAATAACTGCAGCTCATACCGGGCCGAGTCGGTTGACAAGGTGGCAGACGTGTAGTAGAGCGGCCTTTCCACATACTTTGGCAAAGTCAACCGGTACACATCGAGACTGGAAAGCGAATTCAACTGACTCTTGCTGTACCCTTGTGTAGAAAATTCATAGTTCAATCCAAGTTTGTCGTTGGTGAAGTAAACCATGCCGGAACGCTGGGCGACGGCAAAGGTAACCGACCATTCTGTCTTGACCGGGCCCAGGCCATTATGCCAGAAAAAGATCAGCTCCCCGCCGGATTTTGGTGACACATCCACGTCGGCGGCGCCAAATTTCTCGCGAAACGATTCATACTCATCGTCGAGCCCGCTGAGTTTGGCCGTTCTCAGCAAATCCTTCTTCAATTGCTCCGGGGCGCCAATAGAGAAGATCTTCGTGAATTCTCCCTCATATACGTCGAAGGCATTCCGGTAGGCGATGAAGGCATTGTTGTAGTCAAGATCGGATTCGTAGATGAGGCCCATCAGCGTGTGCACGAATGCGTCCTGGCGGTACTTGTCCTCCGTTGAATACCGGTCGCTGAGCTGCTGGAGCCGGATGTTCATTCTTCTGCACTCCACCAAAGCTTCATCGGTCTTCCCCATCTTGAGATAATTCAACGCCTTGTAGTAAAGCAACAGCAGGTGCTCGTGATCTTCGCCGCGATACACCGAGAAGTTGGGGTTGGTAAAATACGTCGCCGCCTCGTTGGCGTAGTTGATGCGGTAATCCTCACCAAAATTGTAGGCCCTCTCAAAGAAACGATTGCTTTCCTGGTACTTCCCGAGCAACGACAACACCAGGCCATTGTTGACAAAATAGAGGAACTGTTTCTTGCCTGCCCCTTCCGAAGGTTTTTCCTGGAGCGTCTTGAGCGCTTTGTTGAGGTCGCCGCGTTCGAAGAGATCGTTGAAGGCGAGGTTTGACTGATAGTAGGTGGCGCATGAAACGGCAACGGCTACGATACCCACCATTAAGACCCGATAAAGTACCGACCGCTTCATGGTGCGCCAGGGAAAAGCGTCAGTTCTTCACGTACTTCTTGATTTCCTGCTGTCCGTACCAGACGCGCTTGTTGGACTCCATGTCCGTCAGGAACAATGTCGTCACATAGTTCACCACGCGCTGCTTCTGGTAGACGTCCGTCTCTGATGTCATTTCACCGAACAGCATCAGGTTCGCGCCAGTTTCTTCACCCCACTTCGCCACGGTTTTGGCATTCGCAAAGTCGCGTTGATTTACCCGCTCGACGCGAAGCTTGTCCCGAAACGCGCCCGACTCGACCAGGTCAGCAACCCCGGAATTGAAAATGGATAATTCAATCCGCTTGATGTAGTTCTCCGTATCAATGTGTTCGCTGGTGCGGTTGCGAACCAGTCCGACGATGATGGCCGGCTTCTTTCCCAACTGCTGAACATACTCCTTGAACTTGTCGCTGCTCATCAGGTTGTTGATCATGGCGGTCGCCACCTGGCGTGAATCGGTGTCATTCCAGCGGCCGCTGAGGTCGATGGCTTCTCCGGGGTCCACTCGTGTAACGGACCTTGCGCAAGAGGTCAACGCCACGGTCAGAAGGAGAATTCGGAGGGTTTTCATGACGGTTAAATCCTTACAAAATCCCTGCCACAAGGCAGTTATAAAGCTTTTAGTTGCCGGATCACTTCCTTGGGTTGCGGCGAGGAGAAAACGAAGTTGCCGGCCACCAGTACATCGGCGCCTGCATCCAATAACGGCCGGGCATTCCCCTGGTTTACACCTCCGTCAATCTCAATCAACGCTTTTGAACCCGTGCTGGCAATCAACTGCTTTAAGTCTTTGATCTTCTGATAAGTGGCCTCAATAAACTTCTGTCCACCGAAACCCGGATTCACACTCATCATGCAAACGAGGTCGATGTCGGCAATGACGTGCTGAAGGGTGCTTACCGGCGTGTGGGGGTTCAGTGCCACCCCTGCCTGGATGCCCAATTGCTTGATCTGTTGAATGTTGCGGTGAAGGTGCGGGCATGCTTCGACATGGACTGAAATAATCGAAGCGCCTGCCTTCTGAAAGGCTTCGACGAAGCGCTCGGGCTGGACGATCATCAGGTGAACATCCAGCGGCTTCTTCGCATGGCGCTTTACCGCCTCGACTACCGGCAACCCCATGGATATGTTGGGTACGAATACCCCGTCCATGATGTCGACATGGATCCAGTCCCCCTCGCTCTCATTGATCATCGTAATCTCGCGCTGAAGGTTCGCAAAATCAGAGGCGAGTATGGATGGGGCGACGATGGGCTTCATAAAGGTCGCCCAAAATTAGCCATTAAAGCTTAACAAACCGAAACGTGTAGCGGGCCGATCCCCCGTCGATCCAGACCAGGTACAGCCCTGCCGCCAACGACGACACATCCAACGATGACGTGCTGTTGGTCCAGGTGATGTTTGGAGCCGAAACTAAATACACCGGCTTTCCCTGCATGTCAAGTATGGTTACCCGTTCCGGATTCATGTACGGTGGAATGGTAATCCACATCGTCGCCGTCACCGGGTTGGGATAAACTGCTACCAGGTGCGGCTGATCATTATAATTGCGGATGGCCTTGTACTCCGGTATACCAAATCCAACCTGGTTGTCCGGGGCATCAAACTGCGAGGCCGACCATTCCATCGATTTGATCAGCGCAGTCGGCTGCATCGCGGGATAGACCTGGATCAGACCTGCCGCAAGGCTGGCCACTAACGGAGCTGCTGCAGATGTGCCGCTCACGGTTGTGACAAAACCGGTGGGCGTGACAACACTCACACCTGTCCCCAGGGCAACGACATCCGGCTTTATTCTCCCATCGGCCGTCGGGCCAGTTGAACTGAACGTCGCTCTCACTCCGGTGACCGTCACCGCGCCTACCGAAAGGATACCCGTCGCATCCGCCGGAGGTGTGATCAGCTTCCATGGTTCGCCGCCCTCATTTCCCGCACTCACCACCACCACAATACCCCTGTCCCTCGCAAAGCCTGCAGTACGGCTGATCACTGACGTCGCCCCATCGAGTTGGCTGATCGTGTAATCCATCGACGGATCGGAAAACAGGTTGTAGCCCAACGAACTCTGGATGATGTCGGCGCCGGCACTGTCGGCCTGTTCAGCGGCAAACAGCCAGTTGTATTCTTCAACGCGATACTCGCTGAGGACATCTTCTGTAACAAACAGCAGGTAGTCGGCCTTGGGGGCTCCCCCCATAAAGCCGTTCGACTCAGCGGCCATGATGGACAGGATGTTTGTACCGTGGTCATCCAGCTGATATACGTTCCCTGAATTGGTTACGAAGTCGGTGGTCATCTTGATGCGTCCATCGTCGCGCAGGGATTGAAAGGGCGCCGCCGTCTCTACCCCGGGGAACCCGCTGTCCAACACGGCAACCATCACCCCTTCTCCCCGGTATCCATCGGCATGCATGGAGTCAAGACCAAGCATCCGCAGTTGCGCGTCGGTGTCCCCCATGGTCTGTGCTGTTTGGTTTGTCCAGGCTTTGCGTCCGCCAAGAAGCCTGTGGTTAGGCGCAACAAACGACGTCGATGCAACAAAGGGCAGCGCTTGTATGGCGGTGAGTTGTGCCGCCGTGGCTTCCACCAGCACACCATTCATCCATCGCGTCGTAAAGAAAGCTTTGGCGCCGGTAGCCCGAACCTGTGTTACGTAGGCAGGAACAACCGGAAGATCATCGGCATCTACGAGTTTCAATGCCTTTGCCCTTCGCTGAATTGCCTTGGCAGAAAGGAACGTGGACGGCTGGCTGATCGTGTGAGGAGTTCCTGTCTTGTCCGCAAAGAAAACCATGTACCGGTCGGTCTGGCACCAGGCAGGAATGCTCAGCACCAAGACCAGCGCGACGGCCCTACTGAGCAACCCCATACGACTTCAGGGTTTGCCGGGTGATCAGGCCGCTCTCTATCACTTGCTGTCCAATGCAATCACCAACGGTACAGTACTCCAACTGTGTCACCTCCCGGTATACTAGTCCGATGCCATAGGCGTAAACCGATTTCCGGACATCTTTCGACACGATGGGATCGTCTTCATTGTTCTCGATGATGGTGACTGAATTGTCGTAAGACAACACCCCGGGAATCTCGAATGGTTTCCGCAGTGAGTTCACCGAATAGTTATCGCACCCAAACGTTCCGTCGCCGCATGCCTCCGTCCCACCCTGGTTGTTGAGTGCGTTGCCGTTCCACGACTTTCCCTCGGCCAGGGGAAATTGAAGTTTAACAAAAGAGATGTTCCCCTCCTGCTGTACCCACTGAAAATCATCGGCGCGTACCGACCACGTTTCTGCAGCGGTATACGTTGTTGTGCCTTGCGGACGGGTGGAGCGGCGCAATACGTAGATCAATTCGTTCCCTGAATTGTAGGCCTGGGAAACCTCAACCCTTAGATCTATGAGGTTGTTCACCTGCCCGTTCACCGGGCTGATGGTCGTCTCGGTCAGCGAATACTCCCAGTAGGCGCCCAGGAAAACAGGCACATACTCTTTGCCTGTCAGTTTCGGGACTACGTCGCGAGACTGGCAGCCGAATAACAGGATGAACAGGAGAATTGCACTGGATACCCTCAACACCACAAAACTTATTTTACAAAGTTATTTTTTCTTTCCAATATTCGGGCCATGGACGAGCGACCCATCATTTACGTTAACCGGATCACGAACCTCAGTGATGCGCGGTATTGTGCCGGTATGGGGGTCGACCTGCTGGGTTTTGTCATTGATCCCGCTGATCCCGATTATGTAAGCCCTGCGTCATTTCAGCAGATGATCGGTTGGGTGTCGGGACCCAAGCGCGTCCTGGAAGTCGGTCATGCGGAAGTGAACCTGAATTTCCTTCGCGAGCAGTATGCGCCCGACTACCTGCATATTCCGGCTCGCCGGATGAATGAATTCCATGATGCGCCCTGGAAGCTGATCGTCGAAGTGCCGCATGACCAGTGGATGCCGATGAAAGCAGAAAGCCAGGTGGCCTTCTGGATTGTAACAGGCCATCGCGACCTGCGGCCGCAAGGCTCAGCGGTTCCCTACCTGGTGCCGGGACACCATTTGCAGGGGCCTGTGGTTGACTACCTCCAGGCAACTGGTGCCGGCGGTGTCGTCCTCAGCGGCTCACAGGAATCTGCACCGGGCCTGAAAGACTACGATCACCTTTCACAGGTACTTGAAGAGCTGAACGGTTGATTCAAAGTTCCGGGCCGAATTTCTTCATTAGCCGGGCTACTGCCTTCTCCGCCACTTTCGGATATTCCACTTCAATCGCTTCTCCGTCGTCAAGCCACTTCTCGATACGGTTCAGGCTCTTCTTCTTGACTTTCTTCAACACCGGCACACCCATCTTCTTCAGTGCGGCCGCATTGCATTGTTGTTCATACTGCCCTTTCATGGGCACCACCAGCAGCTTCTTCCCGAGGTACATGACTTCGGCGGGCGTCTCAAAGCCCGCGCCGCACAGCACACCGCTGCTCGTTACCATGCTTTCCACGAAGTCCTCGGCGCTCACCGGGTAAACGGAAATCTTTCCGATGTGATACGGCTCGCGGGTATGCTTGGAAAAGATGTGCCACCGCAGCGTGGGAAACTTCATCAGCAGCGCCACCAGTTTCTTGTCGTCATAGGCCGGCAGGTAAACGGTGTAGTGACCTCTGTCACTGACCTTCAACTCACTCACCGCTGAACGGATCACCGGCGTGTAGATATTCTTGTCATACTCATCGAAATGAAATCCGACGTAATTCTCTACCGGGGCGTACGTCTTCAGCAGCCATTCACCAAACGGGTCCTTCATCTTCGGCTTCGGCGTCTTCTTCGAAAGTAAGGCCGACTGGTGGCTCAGTCCGGCGATGGGGATGTTCCGCTTGCGCGCCGCCCATGCCGTGATCGGCTCAAAGTCGTTAACGATGAAATCATACTTGTCGACCGGGAAGTCCTTGATTTCCTTTATCACGTCCTTCGAGCTGTTGCGCTGGAAGGTCTTGTAGAAATTGATGCCGCCGCTTTTTCCAAAGTAGAAGCTGAGCCCTTTCGATTTGTACTTCACCGGGAAGGGAAGCGACACTTCCGCCTGGGCACCGCTGACAAACAGGTCGACTTGTCCGTACTTCCTCAGTTCGGGTACAATGTCGACGGCACGGCTGAGGTGACCGTTGCCGGTTCCCTGGATGGCGTACAGTATCTTCATGATTTGGGAGGTTCGATGAACTGATCAACAAGGTCTTTAAATATCTTGTCATTGTCCAACGCCTTCCGGAATCGTTTGGGTATTTTCATCGATTGGGCAACGGGGTCTTCGGCATACCGGTAGATCTTCCAGAATCCCCCGTTGTACTCCAGCGCGGTAAGGTTCTCGACCCAGTCGCCGGAATTCAAGTACGTGACCGCTCCCTTATCCGTCACGATCTCCCGCATCTCCGGGTGGTGGATGTGGCCGCACACTACATAGTCATACCCTTTGGTGATGGCGATCTCGGCGGCCGTCCGCTCAAAATCGTTAATGAACTTGACCGCCTGCTTCACGCTGTCTTTGACCCGCTTCGAGAGAGAAATCTTCTCCCGGCCAAAGAGCTTCAGCACCCAGTTCACGAACGTGTTGAGGAGAATCAGCATATCGTAGCCGGCGGCACCGAGCTTGGCGAGCCATTTGGAATGCTGCATGGTTACGTCAAACACATCGCCATGGAATATCCACGCTTTCTTTCCATTCAACGCCATGACTTTCTTGTTCAGGATCTGGAACGAGCCCAGCCGGAAACCGGCAAACTTGCGGAGCATCTCGTCGTGGTTGCCGGTGAGGTAAATGACCTTGGCGCCGCGGGCGATCTGCCCCGTGAGGTGCTTGACAATCTGCATGTGCGACTGCGGCCAGTAGCGCTTGGAGAACTGCCACATGTCGATGATATCGCCGTTGAGAACAAGGGTCTTGGCGCGGATGGTCTTGAGGTACTTGAGCAACTCTTCGGCGTGACAGCCGTACGTGCCGAGGTGAATATCGGAGAGGATGACGAGCTCTACTTCGCGTTTCTTTTTGCCCACGTTGGACAGAATCTTATCGCAAAGGTACGACAGGCGAAGCACCCGGGATGGCCATGGCCTGTTATGAAAATGTTATGAAGGAGCGGTAAACCGGAATCGCAGGTATTTAATCGTCTCCCCTTTCTCGGCAAACATCTCCTCGTAGCGCGTCCGGATATCATGGCACTCGTCACGAAGGTCGGACGCATACACGTTGTCCGTATGACGGAGGTCTTCCACATCCTTCCGCTCGGAGAGTGTTTCCAGGGTGTAGTTGAACAGTCCTGTGTTGTCCGTCTTGAACCGAATCGTACCTCCAGGCCGCAGAATGCGTTTATACATTTCCATAAACCGCGGGCTCGTCAGCCGCCGCTTGATATCCCGCTTTCGGGGGCGCGGGTCGGGAAAGGTCAGCCAGATCTCATCCACTTCACCGGGGGCAAAGAAGCTCTCGATCATCAGGATGTTCGTGCGGAGAAACCCGATGTTCGTCAACTGCTGCTCCACCGCCATCGTACTTCCCTTCCAGATGCGGTCGCCTTTGATATCCACGCCGATGTAATTGCGGTCCTTGAATTTGGCCGCGAGCGCCACGGAGTATTCTCCCCGCCCGCAAGCGAGTTCCACGGTGATCGGTTGGCTCCGGGGAAAGTACAGCTCATTCCAATGACCGCGTATCTGCGTGAACAGTTCTTTGCCGGGCTCGAGCACATTGGCCCTTCCCGCTACGACGTTAAACCGATAGGTCTTGTTTTTCAAGGCGACAACTAATCCAAGGTAAAAGAAATGTGATATCCGTACGTATTCAGGCCCATGCGGATGTAAACCGTCAAGACCAGCTTCTGCTGGTTGGGCTTCCATTTTGTCTGCGACACCAGCGCGCGCCGGATAGGTTGGTAGAATTCCATACCGTACCCCGAAATCATCTTCACGTTGACCGGCGTTCCGTTCTCGTCGGTATCAAAATGCATCACCACCCGGTTCTCCTCCATCCCCGGCGCCGTCTGGTTGTATGCCTCTCCCACCTGGCGTCCGTTGTATTTCGACAGGATGATCGACTTCACCGAGGATTGGAACATGAACAGTTGAGACACCGGTTCGACGCTCCGCGGCACCGGCGCCGGTTCCAGTGCGGGGATCTGCGGCGCCGCCGAAGGGCAGCCCGCCACCGGGAACTGCTCGAGGTAGAGAATGTCTGACAACTCCGGCGTGGGAAACATGCGGCTCAGCTCCGGAGTGCAACAGACATCCGTGATCCGCCCCGACTGGATGTTCTTCGCCTCAGTTACTTTGCCTGACTGGTATGTTTCCTTTCGGATCCACCTCGACACTCCGCCTTGGACAGCCACTTCCACGTTTCCGATCCACGTGCCTTCCGGGATTCCATGGCGGACCTTGCCGCTGACGGAATAGGGAACCGGGCCGTAAGCGGTGTATCGCGCCTCGCCGTTTCCCTCCGTCACCGTCGGTTGATTCGTGATGACATCCAACATGAAGACAAGGAGCGGCTGACTCTTCCCCTCGAAGCGAAGGACCATCGCCAGGTCGCCCTTTTCGGTGTAGTATTTCCAATCGCCGACCGGTTGATCGTCGGCATACGCTCCATCCGAAAGAACGCCGCCCTCGGGGTATGTAAAGAGGAAGCGTCCTTCTTTGCGGCCGTCCCTGTAAAAGCCCTCTGCCACCTGGGTGTACAGTTTGCTCGGGCCCGTGTAGATATAGTCGCGGAACTTGCCGTCAAATTTGCCGTCCAGTGTAATGCGCGAAAGGCGGAACCCTCCTGCACACTGGCTTCCCGTGTAAGTTGTGCGGCCCGATGAGAACAGGTTCACCGCCTCGAAGTACAGTTTGACGCTGTCGCCCTGGATGACTTCAAAATAGGAATCCGAATGCTGTGCCGACACGGACGCTGTGACCATGACCAGTAGTGCAGAACCAAATAGCCGACGAAGCATGGCGTTTAACGTCCGCAAATATAGGGGCGATCGTTGAACCGGTAACGCTGCTTACTCCAGCCGCACCGACCGGACGGCAATCCCATGCTGTTTCTTGCTCTCGGCGTCATCCATACCGGGGCCGATCGACAGTTGCAGCGACTCAACCCGAGAGGGGTCGAACGGGGTCAAGGGAGAGGGATCAAAGAAATACGGCAGGAACGTCGGGTAGGGACGCGGCAAGGTGACGATGGGGACAGGCTTAAGATCACTGTATGCGATGGAATACTCATGCTGGCTGGGGTCGAGCATCACGGTTGCTCCGTAGGCGGTGCCGTTGCTCAGGATGAGCGCCACTTGAATTGGATACGCACGCTCGTCCAATGACCGCGCGCTTAATACGATCTTCTTCTTGTTGGCCAATTCCTGCTTCCGGCCATTGATCCTGTTTCCAAAATAATAGCGCATGGAATAGTCGGCCACCGGAGTCGCCTTAAGATTCTCCGGATCGGCTGTGGCCAGGTGCTGAAGCGTGATCTGCAACTCTGACTTGCCGGGTATTTCGATGGGCACGGGTCCTGATCCCTGCACCCATGGCCGCGACATGTCGCGTGAATCGGTACCCGCTTCGAAGATGTACAGCGGTGTCGTCTTTGGCGCAACGCGCACTTCATACGGGCCATGACCGGCGAAGTCCCAATCACCCGGGCCCGAAGAATCGTCGGCCGGGAACGTGCGACGCTCATCGCCGAGGCGCACCACAATGTAGTACCTCAGGAATCCCTTCGCCGCCGTCAGCGATGCGCGATAGGTATAGTTTCGGGATTTGGTCATCGGAATCACTTCCATCCGTCGTCCCACACCCACGGAGTGCAGTTCGACCAAACTCGGGCTTTCCTTGCTGATCACCACGGCTTCAATGTCAGCGGTCAATCCTTCGATTACTTCAGGAAGCGGATGATGAATGACCATGGTCTTCGCCACGCTGCCTGCCGGCGCCGCAAATTCACCCAACTTTCCCGTCCCCCACTTCTCATCACGCGTCAGGGTTGATGTTGTGCCGTGTTTTACGACCAGGTACGTGCCTGGAAGAATCGACACTTCGCCGTTGGAAGTGGATGTTGAAAAGGAATTGCCGGCATTGAGCGCCGTGATCTTGAACGACGTGCCGATGTCAGGCACATTAATGTGCATCGGCCAGTTCCGCCAGTTGATGAGAGCCACCTGCTTGCGCGGACTTGCCGGTGAGAAGGGATCCTTTATCCACACGGCATCCGGCATGACTTCCAAACGCCACACACCGGGTTGAACCTTGTCGAGAAAATAGGCCCCGGTGCCTTCGTACTTCACCAGGGGTGAATCGCCTGACCCCGCAATGTGCTCGACCAAAGACGGCTGCGGTGCCGGAGTAATCGTGGTATTGGTGTGATAGTATTCCGTTGCCGTGATCATTTCGGCAAGATCCTGCTCATAGCTGACGCGGAAATCTTCAAAGCGCGCGTTGGCGGGATAACCGCCGTAATTCTTGTTCATCGGCACACGATGAAAAACCTCCGAGGCGATCTTCAGGCTCAACGCCTTCTGCGGCGCGTAGGCAAGGTTCATGTAGTGCGTTCCGTATTCGGTATTCACATCGGCCATGTACGTGGGATCGTAGGCGAAGTGCGTGGCGATCTGAATGCCGGCCTCGCGGAAACTCCTGGCCATGGCCGGGTAGATATAGGAGCGTCCGACGTCAGCGGCGTCGAATTCGTAAACCACTTTCGCCATGCGCTGGTACGACGGGGATGCGGCGAAAGGAATGGCGTAACGGTCCACATTCGGCAGCAGGTTTCCACCCAGCTCGTGACCTGAACCCAGGCCTGTAGGATACCATTGAAACGTGCCGCCCTGGATCTTCGAGTCGGCATAAGCTTCTGCCAATTGGATGCTGTGACTGATGTTGTAGAAGATGGGCTTGCGACAGCCTGTACCGCGCATGGCGGAAACCATCCCATTGATGAAAGATGTCACCGTGCCCGCATCCTGCCGGTGGTGTGGCTCGTTGCTGATCTCGAAGGCAATAATCGCGGGTTCTTCTTTGTAGGCTTTCTTCGTATAGGGATTCACGTGGTTGAGGAAGGCGGCCAGGTAAGTCTGCTGAGCTTTGATGGCGTCGGGGTTGGTCAGGCAGGCGTCTTTGCCGTACTTGGCGGAGAAGCCCGGTGTTTTCTCATCGGGTTCAGGCCAGCCATTGCCCCAGAAAGCAATGGGCGTCAGGAAGAACCGCATCCCCCGCTCCTTCATTCGCGACAGCGTATAGTCAAAGAGCCGAAGGTGGTCGTTCTCGAGCAAGTTGCCCAGCGTATCGCTGATCTCCGTATCCCACACATGCACCCGGTACAGGTCAAATCCCAGCCGGCTGAAATGATAGATGTCGTCGTCGATTGCTTTCTCGAGGGATACATTTCGCTGCTTGGCCTGGCGGTAGGCGTGGGCGAACATCGCCGTATAGTTGATACCGAAGCCCTTGACTTCCTCATTCGTCTTGCCCCACCGCATCACCCCTCGCTTGTCGACATACACATCGTCCGACGACTGACCCAGCGACGGAACCGTCGCGCAGAGGAACAACGCAACACCAAGAATTACTTTCGTCATCGATCGCGTTTTAATCAAAGGTAAGGAATTTCATCCCTGCGGTTATTTCATCACAAACACGCGTGCATCCGGGAGGTGAAGATTAAAGTAACCATACCCTCCCTTCACGTTGCTGGGGAAATTGAGCGGTTCGGACGCAAAGCCGGCCAGGCTGTACCGACTGTCATTTCTCACCTTGAGATAATGGTAATAAGCTTCGCTGATGTTGGCCATCGTTACCAGGACGCTGTCGTCGAGGGAGTAGTTCTGGAAGATGACGTTGAAGCTTTCTTCAAACCGCTGACCGTTGAAACTGCTGTCGCGCACGAGGCGGGTGAAGACGCGCGGGTTCAGGTAACGATCGACCGGGGTGGTTGACGAAATCTTCTGCACATTGATCATGTACCAGTTCGGATCCGGGGGATCTTGCAGGGAGTAGGTCACGCTGGCGAGTGAATCATAGCCGGTGAGGTACAGCTTGGCCGACGCCGACTGAAAGGGAACATATTCAGGCGCTGTCTCTACGGCCGTGACTTCTCCCCAGCGTACACTGCGAACGCGCAGCGTGTAAATCTTGCCGGCTTCAATGATACCACCGGAACCCGTGTAGACGCCGTACAGTTGATGCACCAGCGTGTCAATTTGGTTTTCATGTTCCAGGGTTATGACCGCATCATCGACAGCAATTTCTCTCATCAGCGGCTCAAGTTCGGAACCCCACCCCGCGTCCAACGCGCCGATGCTCGTGGTCACCAGCACGGAGAGTCCCCGGTCCGGGAGCGCCTGGGAAGCAATGACCAGTTTGACCGGAAGCGTCGGGATGTTGGTCACTTCCAGCGGGTCAGGAATACAGCTGCCCAGGACTACCATCAGTAATCCCAGCAGGGATTTTCCCAGGTTGACGATATGTCTAGAACGAAAAACCATAACTGACAAAAGGTAAGAATCCA
>JBGAPO010000021.1:0-61453 GCA_044221195.1 Cyclobacteriaceae bacterium | reverse complement strand
ACCTGGCCATCCTGGGGGGAAATGCCATGATGCGAGGCTACTATGGAGGCCGCTACCGCGACAAGATGTTCATGGGCTTGCAGGCCGAATACCGCTTCCCGGTTTACTGGCGGTTTGGTATGGCCGCCTTTGCCAGCGCAGGCCAGGTAGCGGATAATGGTACGCAGTTCAATTTCTCAACGCTGCATTACGCAGCCGGAGCCGGGATTCGTTTCTCGGTCCTTCCGCGGGAGAATCTGAACTTACGGTTTGACGTTGCTTACGGCGACAAGATGAACTACTACGTGGTGCTCGCCGAATCCTTCTGAGTTCTTATATCAAATGACAATCGTCTCTTTATCGCCCAGGTGCCGGGGCGATGTCTTGAATACATATAGATCAAGGATGGCTTTTGTGCGGGCAAAGTATTCCCGGACATAAACGGCAACGGCGGGTTCATCGGCGGGCTCACTCGCAACCAGTGCTACCGCTTCAATATGGTAGTACCGGCTAATGAACAGCGCCCGGTAAGAATGAAACGGCTGGGTGATGATCGTAATATGCTCCTGGCCGAAGACCTCTTTGCTCCTCACAACGGAATCCAATGTGCGAAGGCCGGCATAGTCCAGCGTGATGGCGGCATCCGGAACACCGAGTTTAACCAGCGCCCGCTTCATCTCCAGGGGGTGATGATCGTAATATGCTCCTGGCCGAAGACCTCTTTGCTCCTCACAACGGAATCCAATGTGCGAAGGCCGGCATAGTCCAGCGTGATGGCGGCATCCGGAACACCGAGTTTAACCAGCGCCCGCTTCATCTCCAGGGGCTCGTTGTAATAGCGCGTACGATTGTCGCCGCTGACAATAATGTGTCCTATTTTTCCCAGCGCATAAAGGCGGGCGGCAGCTTCCATCCGATTGTGGAAGAAGGGATTCGGCGATCCGTCGGCGCGGCGACTGCTGGTGCCGAGGACAAGGCCAACCGGGTTCGAAGGAATCTGGTTATAGTCGGAAAAAATTTCCGCGGATGTACTGCGGACGATCCACAAATTTGTTGCCGCGATGAGCACCATGAGCAACAAGCAAGCGGCCATACCCAAACGCCACGTCCAACGCCAAACAGACATTTACAGATTGATTAAAGCGTTGCAAAGTTACTGAATAGTCTTCAGATACTCGCGCTCGATGACTTCCGCATTCCGCACGGTCTTGCGATACCATTGCAGCCGCAGTTCTTCTTTCTCTGTCTCCGACAGCCGCCAGTCGAACGCTGACAAACGGAGACGGGTCAAGGTGCTGTGAAGACAAATCGCCGCACTCACCGAAATGTTCATGCTCTCCGTAAACCCGGTCATGGGGATGGTCACGGCCATGTCGGCATGAGATAGGGCGTATGCTGACGATCCGTGGCGCTCATTGCCCATGACAATGGCCAACGGTTGGTCCAGGGGAACTTCACCGATTGGTGTTCCGCCGGCCGGGTCCGTCACTGCAATCCGATAGCCGCGGCCGCGCAGTGCCTGGAAACAATCCGCCGTGTTGTTGTTATTCTTTTTGCGGTAGCGTTGGATATTCAACCACTTGTTGGATCCTTTCAGAACCAGTTTATTGGTTGTCCATTCGCTGTTCGTCTCAATCACATGCACATCCTGCAGGCCGAGACACTCGCAGGTGCGAATCACGGCACTGGTGTTTTGCGATTGATAAATATCTTCCAACACCAACGTGACATAGCGCGTACGTTGATCAAGCACCCGTTCCATGAAGTCGCGTTTGTGTTCCGAGACGAACTGGCTCAAGTGTTCCTTTAATGAGCGCTGTTGTTGAGGTAGCTCCATTGAATCGCAAGGTAATCTGGACGTTACAAAGTACACTCATCCAACAAGATTTTGACCACTCAAAAATTCACGCCATCAAGTCCAACTTTTTGCGTGCAATCATCGTTGTCACGCCGTCCATGTTGGCGTCGGTGATGGGCCGTTTGCCTCGGTTTTCGTATTTTTGCACCGAATTTCTCTTGATGGCAAGAACAGTTTACATATCAATCGTTTGCATGCTGGTTTGGGGGGCAACGTACGCCCAGACCTCCCCGTTGGCAAGCGATGAACAGGAAATTCGCAACGAGCGGCTGATACATTTTTCTCAGCCTGTGGAACTGCGTCGTTGGGAGATCACGGATGACACTGTTGACGAGTGGAAGGACTGGGAATTGGTAGACAACTATTCCTTTGGCATCAATCGCGGAGCGCTTCCGATGATCGCTGACCTCGAATCGCTACACCCCTACTTCCGCGACAAGGTGCTTCAGTTGATCCGTATCTGTCGTTCCAAGGGCATCGAACTCGCGCTCGTCGAAACGTATCGCACCCATGCCAAGCAGACAGAGTACCGCACCATGGGCCGTCGGTACACGCGAACGAAAGCAGGTCATTCAAAACATCAATATGGTCTTGCGGTTGATATCGTTCCGATGATCGACAGCCTTCCGCAGTGGAAGAACTACAGGCTCTGGAGGAAGATCGGGCCGATCGGCGAGCAACTCGGTTTGCGCTGGGGCGGCCGGTGGTCGCGGCTGTATGACCCTTGTCATTTCGAATGGACCGGCGGGTTGCTGAGCGCCGAACTTGCGAAGGGCAAATTTCCATCGGTGCCGAAACCTGATCAATATCCCTGCCTCGAAGAGGACATCAAAGAACTCCGTCGTCACTGGAAATCCTGGGAGACGGAACAAGCCGCCGCTGCCGTTCAGCTCGCCAAAGAAAAACGTGAGCGGTTGATTGCCGCCGCGGCCGCTCGTCTTGCAGCCCGCTCGGGCGGACAGCAGTAGCATGCTTCGCACTTTTCCTCCGCATTTTATTTTTGGCACGAGTACGGCTGCCGCTCAAATCGAAACGGCGGATGCCCATGATTGGGAAGGGATCAAAGCACGCGACGGCCACATCTTCCGCCGCACCACGGATCATGAACTGCGGCACGAGCAGGATGCCGAAATCATTTCGACACTCGCCCCTTCTTACCGGATGGGCGTTGCCTGGAATCGTCTGCAACGCGGACCCCTGGAGCCGTTTGATCCGGCGGTCGTCATGGAATACACCCGGCTGTTAGAAAATCTCCGGTCCCGGAATGTGACGATCATGATGGTGCTGCACCATTTCACTAATCCACAATGGTTTTCAAACCTCGGCGGCTGGGAAAAGGAATCCAACATCAAGTACTTCCTGGACTTCGGGCGAAAAGTGGTTGACGTGTTTGGCCAGTATGTCAGCCATTGGAATACCTTCAATGAACCAAACGTGTACGTAAGCTACGGGTGGCTCACCGGTTTCTTTCCGCCCTTCAAGATCAATCCAATCCTTGCTTTCAAGGTGGTGAAGCACCTTGGTTTGGCCCACGACCAGATGTATGAAATCATCAAGAAATCATACCCACAACATCCGATCGGGATTTCACACAACGCGGTGGTGTTTGATGCTGTCAATCTGTGGGGCAAAGCTCCGGCTGCCTTGTCCGACTGGTGGTTCATGGACTATGTTCCCTCCTTCTTCGCTACATCCGACTTCTTTGGGATGAGCTATTACGCCCGGGTTGCCCATGACCCGTGGCCGATCACCTTCATCGATACTCCGGAGAAAATTCAGAAGTACAAACTTCCCCACGACGATATGTGGGAGTATCACCCGCAGGGATTGCGCACCTGCCTCGAACGATATTGGAGAAAGTACAAGAAACCAATCATTATTACCGAGAACGGCGTTTGCGACGAAGGGGACGAACTGCGCCAGCGGGCCATCCTGGAATACGCGGCCATCATCCATCAGGCCATCGCGGATGGAATTGACGTCCGGGGATACTATTGGTGGAGCGCATGGGACAACTTCGAGTGGCATCTGGGGCCAACCCGCCGGTTCGGATTATACGCGTGCGACCTGGAATCCAAGGAGCGCACTCCCCGGCCGAGTGCGAAGGTCTTTGCTTCCCTGGCCCACTCCCGTGCAATTCCGGAAGCAGGATGAGGGGAAACAGTATCTTTGGCTGCCTTAAAAATTAACGATGAAGAAGATGTGGGCAGTTTACGCTTTAGCCGCGGCATTGATCTACGCGGTCGTTAGCACACTGCATGTGGCAGGTGCTTTCAAATCCATCGATCCTCACCGGCAGGGAACGATAGAGACTGTGTACCGTGGCATCTACGGCCCCGAAGATATGGACCTGGATGAGCAGACCGGCCGACTCTACATTTCCTCTTCCGATCGATGGAGAAACATGCAAGGCATCAATACCGACGATGGTATTTGGGTTTTGGACGTTGATTCATCGAGTCTCCCACGCCGGATGCCGGTGGTATTCAAAAACGAATTTCATCCGCACGGCATTTCGTTTGTGCGCGGCAATTCCGGCGCCTATCTCTTCGTTGTTAACCACAATCCCCAGGGCAACTTCGTAGAACTCTTTTCCATTCGCAACGACTCTCTGCTTCACCAGAAGTCCTTCAGCGACCCCTCCTTGTGTTGTCCTAACGACGTGGTTGGCGTAACACCGGAACAGTTCTACGTAACCAATGACCATGGCAGCCGAAAAGGTTTTAAGCGTACCCTCGAAGACTACGCCCGGCTGCCCTTCTCCTCCCTGTTGTACTACAACGGGACACAGTTTGCAACGGCCTGCGATGGGCTCCGCTATGGCAACGGAGTTAATATCTCCAATGACGGAAATAAGCTGTACCTCGCGACCACTACCGGCCGCAACCTGCTCACCTTTGACCGCAATCCGTCTACCGGTGAGTTGACACAGGTTGGGAAACTTGCCCTGAAGACCGGGGTTGACAACATTGATGTCGATAATGAAGGAAACCTGTGGATTGCCGCTCATCCAAAGCTCCTCGCCTTCGTTGGACACGCGAAAGACAGCACGAAGCATTCACCTTCCCAGGTGCTGAGACTCATCCCTCAGCCTGACAACAGCTATTCGGTCACCGAAGTAATGCTTGATGACGGCAGCCAACTGTCGGGATCCAGTGTTGCGGTGCGCTACAAGGACCAGTTGTTTGTCGGCGGCGTATTCCAACCTCGAATTCTCCGGATCAAACTCCAACAGCCTTAAACTCTCTCTGCTTGTTGCGCCTTGTCAAATGGATGCTCTTCGCCTTGTGCGGTCTTATCCTCTTCGGGTATGGCATGCTGTACTTCTTCCAGGACTACCTGATCTTTCAATCGGTGAAGTTAGAGAAGGGGCATGTTTATCAGTTCGATATGAACTTCCGGGAGTTCTACATCCCCGTACACAATCCAGACAATACATCCGATACACTAAATGCCGTTTGGTTTAAGGCCGTCAGCGTGTATCGCGGATTGATCATTTACTTCCATGGCAACCGGGGTAACCTTCAACGGTGGGGAAATTATGCACCCGGGTTGATCCGGCACGGGTATGATGTCTTGATGGTTGATTATCGCGGGTACGGAAAGAGTACGGGAAAACCCAGTGAGGAGAATCTGTACCGCGATTCTCGTAGCGCTTATGACTGGGCCATGACACACCGCCCGGAGGGAAAGATCGTGCTTTACGGTCGTTCCCTGGGTTCTGCTGTGGCTTCTCATCTTGCCGGAGAAGTGCCCCATGATCTCCTGATTCTTGAGACACCATTCGATGAACTTCGGGGTGTTATCAATCCCTACTTCGAATCCGGGGCACGACTGCTTCCGCTCCGGCATCGTTTCTCCAACTATGAAAACCTCCAATCCATTAAGTCACGTGTGGTTATCCTTCATGGTACCAACGACGTGGTCGTGCCCTTGGAGTCCGCGCTGAAGTTGAAGCCACTTCTTCGATCGCCAGACGACTTCATTATTATTCCCGGCGGCGGTCACCGGAACCTGGGGTCCTTCAAGGAATACCAACAGGCTATCGGGCACGTCCTTCCGTAGTACATTTTCCGTTTTGGGGATTATTTCCTACTTTTTTCGACGAACAGGCACCCATGGTCGTCACTATTTTCATTTTTGTTGCTGTTGGATATGTCGCGCTTTGCCTTGTCTTCTATTTCACCCAGCACTTGTTCTTTTTCCGGCCGGAGATCCTCTCCCATTCATTTACTTACCAGTATCCCTTTCCGTTCGAGGAACTGAATTTCGATACAGCGGACGGCGGGAGGATTAACGCGATTCACTTCAAGGTCCCTAATTCCAGGGGGATCATATACTACCTCAAAGGAAACTCCCGAAGCATCAAGGGTTGGGGAAAGTTCGCCAAGGACTTTCTCAGCAATGGTTACGACTTCTTCATGATGGATTACCGTGGCTTTGGCAAGAGCCGTGGGAAGCGGTCGCAGGCCAAACTTTTCGAGGACGCCCAGGAACTTTATAAGTGGCTGAGTACACACTACCCGGAAGAAAAGATCGTGCTTTATGGTCGCTCGCTGGGTTCTGGAATTGCCGCGCGGATTGCATCATGGAACAAGCCTCGCATGCTGATACTCGATTCCCCTTACCGCAGCTTCTACCGCAATGCACGCCGATTCGCGTTTTTCATTCCCCTCGGGTGGCTGCTGCGATACAATATCAGGACGGACGAGTACCTGCATTCTGTAACCTGCCCTGTGCATATCATTCACGGAAACAAAGACCGGCTCATTTCATTCAAACAAAGTGAAGAATTGAAGGCCCTCTACCCGGACAAGATAAGTCTTCATGCGGTGGAGGGCGGGCACCACAATGACCTGCCGGACTTTCCCGAATTCTTCGAACTGCTGTATGACATCCTCTACGTGTCGCCTACCAAATCATGAACCAGCAGACGTCAACCGCCCTACCGGCGGACTTCACTCGCGTTTTTGACATCCTGGAATTCCAGGAGAAGAAGTATCCGCAACCAAAAGCTGCTGTTGCCTTTCGGGAGGGCGAATGGAAGAATTTTTCCATACAGGAATTGCGACGGCGCGCCAACCGTGTGGCCTCGTGGTTGATTGTCCATGGGATACAAAAAGGTGATCGGATAGCCATTGTTCCCCGGATGGGAAGTCCGGAATGGCTGATCGTTGATTTCGGATGTCAGTTGGTTGGGGCCGTCGTCGTACCGATCCACCCCACTTCCAGCCTGAGTGAAGTAGAATTTATTCTTACCGAAACCGAGGCCAAGGGATGCATCACGGCGGATACCGAATTATTCGAACGAATCCATCAGCTATCGACAAGCGTCAGGCCGTCATTCGTGTATCACCTGGAAAGTTCGAAGGAAGGCACATTCCCTCCGTGCCGTACCGACGATACCTCAACGACACACCCGGAACTCCTCATGCGCAGCGCAGCGGTTACCGGGGATGACCTGCTGGCGATCATGTACACTTCCGGTACAACGGGAACCCCCAAGGGAGCCATGCTGACACACGGTAATGTCGTCAACAGCACGAAATCCATTCTCACTATTTTTCCCTTGCAGCCGGGTGAACGGGTGTTGAGCTTTTTGCCCTTCAGTCACATTTTCGAACGAGCCAGTTGCTACGGGTACCTGGCCTTCGGTGTATCCATTTATTTCAGCCAGTCGCTGGATCAGTTGAAACACGATTTCATTTCGGCGCGCCCTCATTTTTTCACGTGCGTTCCTCGGACCCTCGAGAAAATGTATGACTTCCTGGAAGAGCAGCGGGAATCAAAGAACTTCGTCAAACGGACGGTAATCCGCTGGGCCATGGAGGTCGGATCGCAATACAAGGACATTCACACCGGGTGGAGTTATGCGATCAAACTTTTCTTCGCGAGGGTACTCGTGCTGAATTATTGGCGTCGTGCGTTGGGCGGAAAGGTTCGATACCTGGGGGTTGGTGCGGCGGCATTGCGGCCGGAAATCGCACGGCTATTTGCTGCCGCCGGTATTGTGCCGCTCGCAGGATACGGAATGACGGAGGCGTCGCCGTTCATATCCACCAATCGGTCTTTACCCGGACTTAATCGGCTGGGGACTGTAGGTATTCCTGTGCCCGGTGTTGAAATCCGGATTGACGAACCCAATGACCAGGGTGAAGGTGAAATTCAGGTCAGGGGGCCCAACATCATGCCGGGGTACTACAAGCGGCCTGACCTTACCGCCGAAGTCTTTACGCCTGACCGCTGGCTCCGGACGGGCGACGTCGGCAAGATGGTGGGCAAACGCTTCCTGGCCATCACCGACCGGAAGAAGGATATTTTCAAGACATCCACCGGAAAATATGTGGCACCGCAGGCTGTTCAGAATCACCTGGCCGCATCCCCGTTCATTTCCCAAAGTCTTGTTTTGGGATTCAATCAACCCTATGTGATAGCCATATTAGTTCCTCATTTTCAATTACTTAATAGCTGGTGTGAGGAGCATGAAATTCACTGGACATCGCCGAAGTATATGGTTCACAATATCAAAGTGATCCAGAAATTTCAAGAGGAGATCGACCGGCTCAATGAAGGGCTTCAAGGACATGAACGCGTTAAGAAATTCATTTTATCGGACGAAGAGTGGACGGTAGAAAACCATGATCTTACTACCTCCTTCAAGCCGATGCGCGGGAACCTCATGGACAAGCACAAAGCCCAGATTGAGAAACTTTACAGCAGCTGACGGGTTGTTATTCGTAGCGCAGCGATTCCACCGGGTTAACGCGGGCTGCCTTGAACGTTTGGAAACTGACCGTGAGGAAAGCCACTGCAAGAACAATTGCACCTGCGATCAGGAAGATTAGCGGAGTCATGACGATGTGGTAAGTGAACCGTTCAACCCAGCCCGACATGACCCACCAAACCAGTGGTGAGGCCACCAGGATGGAAAGCCCAATTAACTGAAGGTACTCCTTTGACAACAGCAGGAATATCCCCTGCTCTGATGAGCCCAACGCCTTGCGAATGCCAATCTCTTTTGTGCGCTGTGTGGCAGTGAATGCTGACAACCCGAACAATCCGAGGCATCCAACCAGAACCGCAAGGGAGGCGAATACGGTAAACAACTTTCCGAATTTTCGCTCGTTCTCATACTGCTGGTTGAAATAGTCATCGAGAAAGAAGTATTCAAATGGGTTGCCGGGGAATGCTTTGCTCCACGCCTGCTGCGTATCCTCGATGGCTTGCTGCGCCTTGTCCGCCGAGATGCGTATGGAATAGAACTCGCCTCCGTATTTTGAACAATAAAAAATGGATGGATCAAGCGGCTTCTTCAGTGAAACCTGGTGGTAGTCATTGATTACTCCTACCACGATGGGAGCCCACCTGAATTCCGGAATATGCAGCGAGTGCCCCACGGCATCTTCGGGCTTCTTAAAGCCGAGTAACCGGGATGTGAGCGCTGTTATCAATACCGCCGTGTCCGGATCGCTGGGGTACTGTTCACTAAATGCTCTCCCTGCCAGGACTTTCATTCCAAATACGTCCATGAACTCATAGTCCATGCCATTGAACTTGACGCTCACCAACTGATCGTCGGGAGCCCCATACCGCTTTATGCCGGCCTTGTATTCCCGCTGTTTGCCGGGGATGGTGCCGGACGCCGCCACGCCATGTATAACAGGACTGCGCTTCAATTCATCGCGGAATACGTCCACCGCCGACGTAAATGCTTTGCGATCACGCGGTGAAATGCCGGGGCGCTCAACCACGAGCACCTGGTCAATATTCATCCCCAGGCTGCGGTTCATCATGAAGGCAAGCTGATCATACACCACTATCGTCCCCGCAATCAAGGCTACCGATGCAACGAATTGGATGACCACCAAGGCTTTCCTGAGTGCGATCCCCCGCAGACTATTGGTCAATTTTCCTTTTAAAACAGCAACAGGCCGGAAGGAAGAGAGGACAATGGCTGGGTAGAAGCCGGAGAACAAGGTCCCAATAACCCAAAGCAAAATCACCAACCAGGTGAACCAAGGCTGCAGAAGATAAAACACCGTGAGACTTAATCCCGAAAGACCATTGAACCAAGGAAGCGCCAGCGCAACAATTCCGATGGCCAAGACCATGGCCAAAAGGTTGATGAGTGCCGCTTCTGTAAGGAACTGCCAGACCAGTTGTCCTTTGACTGCCCCCATGACTTTCCTTACCCCTACCTCACGGGCTCTTTCAAGGGCTTTGGCCGTGGCCAGGTTGATATAATTGATCCATGCAATGACCAGGACAAATAGCCCGATCATGGAAATGAAATCGACGATGCGCTTGTCGCCGTTGGTCTCCGCCTCTTCCGCGAGGTTTGAGGTGAGGTGAATGGACTTCAATGGTTGGAGACGCAGGACATCTTCCTGGCTGCGCTGGGTATTGTCGGGCTTGTACTTGGTAACAAGAGCCGGCAATTTGGATTCGAACAACACCGGGTCCGCATCTTCACGCAGGGAAATGAACGTGTACATGTCCTTCCGCTGCCAGGACTGATCATACCGTTCCCGAGCACCTTCAAAGCGAGAGAAAAGAGTTCTGTAGGAAAACAGGACATCAAACTTCAAATGCGTTTCCGGTGGAAGGTTCTTGAATACTCCCGTGACTTTAACCAATTCGTTGTTGTAGTCATCGTCCTGGAGTCGCAACATCTTGCCGACCGCTTCCGAGGTTCCAAAATATCGTCGGGCGTATTCTTCCGATATCACGGCCGTGTTGGGCTGCGACAATGCCTGCGATGCGTCGCCTTCCGCCATCGGGTAACCCAGCATCGGCAGAAAGGCCGAATCGGCATACAGGAATCGCCGATGTTTGAAGGCGACAGGATCGGGACGCGCCTCTTCATTGGTGATAATGACGTTGTTCTTGTAGCCCATGTTGTACAACCGGGCATAACCAAGTACTTCCGGAAACTCGGCCTTCAAGGCGGGGCCGGCACCGGGATAGTTTTCTGCGCTGCGGGTTACCAGGTCCTTGTTCAGATAGGTTTCCAGGTAAACCCGGTATACCCTACTCGCATGCGGTAAGAAATCTTCGTAGCTCTGCTCCACATAGACGTATTGCGCTACAAGAAGAAACACAGCCATGCCGGTTGACAGGCCGATGATATTCAACGCAGAAAAAAAACGGCTCTTCGTCAGGCTGCGCCAAGCCGTGAGCATGAGGTTTCGGAGCATGGGAAGCTAAAGGTTAACTACCTAAAGACTCCTGGTCCCGGAAAAAGTTACAGGTAGGCAACAAGGTCCACTTGAAGATCCGGGGAATGGAACTTGGAACCTCTGCTCCTGAAGTTAATGAGCAAACAGTCCCTCCCTCATAAGCGAGGTGGGCATGCTCCCCAGTTTAAGCAACTTCTCGTGGAACTCGCTCAACGTGAATTGATCCCCCCTCATCTTGCGGTAATCTTCCCGCATCCGGAGGATTTCCATCATGCCGGTAAAGTACCCGATAAAATACCCAGGGGCAGCGCAGCAAGCGTCTACTTCAAGCTGAGAAGCCCAACGGAGGAACCCAACCTTGTCTGTCATCAGCGAAATAGCTTCTTCATAGGTCATCTTGCCGGTGTGGAGCCCCACGTCGTAAATGACCCGTGCATTTCTCCATAGCCGAAGCTGAAGCTGGCGCAACAGGATCTTGTCATTCGGAAAGAATCCCGTCTCTTTCATCAGTTGCTCGTTGTACAATCCCCATCCTTCGGAGAAGAGACTGATGCTGTTCTTGCGCCGCAAAGGCCTGGGGTTGTTGGCCTGGTAAAGTCCCTGGACATGATGACCGCAGTACGTCTCGTGCGGTGCCGTCACCAGGATAACACCCCAATCGTGCTCGACGAGGTATTCTTTCTTCTTCTTGTCGTCCCACTGGTCTTCAAAGGGATTGATGTGCATCTCGGAGGTATAGATGCTGTCCTTGTCCTTCGCGCTGGCGAAATTGAAGTGACCATAGTACGAGGTCTTGCGAAGGTATTCTGCGCGGGGCACGACGACTACCCGCTCCTTCCATGGTATGGGAATAAGATTGTTCTTCAACACATGTTCCCGTGCTTTATCCACCGCTTCCTGGTGAACTTCAATCATCTTATGCGGATCAGGATATTCATTCTTGATTTCAATCGCCAGCTGCTGCCAGGTCTTATTAGGGTTCATTTTTTTGGCCAGCGCCTCCAGCTCAGCCACGGTGGCATTGAACTGCGACCAGCCAAAGGCATAGAGGCTGTCGGCTCCATACGGAAGCAGGTACTGGCCTTTCAGCATCTCGTTGTAGGTTTCGGCTCCCATGGCATAGTTGCCCACCTGGAGTTTGACCAGATCCTCCTTGAGGAACTTGACATAGGCCTCCAGCATTTCGCGCACCTGACCGGCAGGGGCCGCCAGTTTCTCTGCCTCGGCACCAGTGGACTTAATGAAGGCGGGAATCTCCTTGTCAAAGAGAACAAACCCATTCTCTGCCATGAACAGCGCCAACTCCTGGAACCGCGGGACATAAACATTTATCTGCTTCATCCCGTTGGGTATCTGCACCAAAGCGATCGCCAGGCGCTTTTCAATCTGCTCAATCTTCTTTTGCGGCTCGCCCGGACCATTCATGATCCCTGATATACTGGTGAATGTGATGTACTGGCGTGGGTCCCGCCTCCATGGCTGGTACTTCTCCTGGTCAAGTTCACGGCCCACCAGGATACTCTGGGCAAACTTCCAGTCGATCAGGTCATCGCCCGACAATTGGTTTGGATCAATGGCCCGAAGGCGCACCAGCTGATCCTTTGTCTTGGCCAACGCTCTCGCAAATGAATTGACGCTCATCGAGTCAAGGGCCAATCCCTGGCCCCGTCCGCGGGAAGGTGTCATTTCCTTGACAAATTCGGCGAGCAATTTCGATGCCTCTTCCGGGGATTGACTCGGTTTGTCCGGCTGGCAACTCGTTAAGCATAGACCGAGGGTCAATGCCACCATCATGTTTCTTGTAAACGTCATTCTATTCGGGTTTTGTAAACAGGGCTTCGCGCATGAGCGAGGTAGGCATGCTGCCGCCCTTGAGTAGTCTTTCGTGAAATTCGCTCAGGGTAAACGCTTGACCTTTGAGTCTCTTGTAGTCCTCCCGCATTCGCAGAATTTCCATCATGCCGGTGAAATACCCAATGAAATAGCCGGGCGAAGCACAACACGCATCTACTTCCAACTGGGCGGCCCAGCGGAGGAAGCCGACCCGGTCGGTCATAAGCGAGATCGCCTCTTCGTACGTCATCTTTCCGGTATGAAGACCCACATCATAGATCACGCGCGCATTTCTCCACAACCGGAGCTGGAGTTGACGCAGCAGGATGCGGTCGTTCGGAAGAAATCCCGTCTCGCGCATAAGCTGTTCGTTGTAGAGCCCCCAGCCTTCTGAGAACAGGCTGATGCTGTTCTTTCTTCGCAGTGGTCTCGGATTGTTGGCCTGGTAAAGTCCGTGCACATGATGACCGGCGTACGTTTCATGCGGCGCCGTTACAATAATCACGCCCCAGTCGTGTTCTACCAGGTATTCCTTCTTCCTGCGGGCATCCCATTGTTCTTCGTACGGGTTGATCATCCACTCGGAACTGTATGTACTGTCGGCATCCTTGTCACGGGCGAACGAGAAGTTGCCGTAGTACGAAGTCTTCCGAAGATATTCGGCCCGTGGAACGACGGTAACACGCTCCTTCCAGGGGATCGGGATGAGGTTGTTCTTGATCACATGTTCCCTGGCTTTGTCTACCCACTCCTGGTGCGCTTCCATCATCTTTTCTGGAGAAGGGTATTCGCTCTTGATTTCTACGGCCAGTTGCTGCCAGGTCTTCTTCGGGTCTATCCGTGCGGCCACCGTTTCCAGCTCTTTTACCGTCAGCTCAAACTGCTCCAGGCCAAAGGCATAAAGGCTGTCGGCCCCATAGCCGAGAAGATACTGTCCTTTCAGCATGTCGTTATAGGGTCCGGAACCTATCGCAAAATCAGCGGGTTGACGAGACGGCAGTTCCGTTCGAAGAAATTTCAGGTACTCCGATAATGCGTCACGGGCAGCACCGCCCAGCAACAATAGGCTGTCGCGATCATCACCAGCCTTTTCGGCAAATGAGGGAATTTCCTGGTCAAACAGGACAAACCCATTCTCCGCCATAAAGACGGCCAGCTCCTGGAACCGGGGAACATAATAGATCAGTTGGTCCGCCCCGTTAGCCAGTTGAACAGGCGCCAGTTTCAACCTCCTTTTTGCCTCGGTAACCTTCTTCGATATTTCTCCTGGTGCATTGATCACTCCGGAAATTCCCGTGAACACCATAAAGATGCGGGGGTCTTTCTGCCACGGCTTGGTGACACCTTGTTCAATCTCCCGTCCGACCAGGATGCTTTGCGCAAATTTCCAATCGATCAGATCGTCGCCGGTGAGGAGCGTCGTATCGATGCTCCTCAGCTTTTGCAGTTGACCTTTGGTTTTCTTTAGCCCTTCATCAAAAGAGGCAGGGCTCATGTCGTCGAGCGCCAATCCCTGTCCGCGGCCGCGTGAGGGTGACAACTCACTGACAAAATCTGCCAGTTGCCGAACCGCGATTTCCTTTGCGGTCGGTTTCTTTTCAGAGCAGCCTGACAGCAGTAATACGGCGGCAGGCAGGAGTCGGAGGAGGCGCATAGGATAAAGGCTAGATCCTAAAATAGAGAAAAGACCTCAGGATAAAGGAACAATTACAGGGATGGCGAAGCAATTAGCCGGTGCTCCGAACGGCCTCCGTCACGCAGCTCCGGATTCCAACCGGGTTTCGATTTGCTGCCGCTCCTCGAGATAGAGCTGGTATTCAGGTGAGAAAGCCATCCGGTCTTTAACGACCGCATCGAATTGGCCGATCAGTCCCATGATCAGTTCACACCCTTCCCGCAAACCATGGTCTCCCCCGCTGCATCCTGTAAAGTAATCAACCATCGCGTTTGCTTTGGCAAACTCTCTGAGCAGTGGTGCTGCTTTTCGCCCAATCATTATGCGCGCTCCGCATTGACGGGCCACTTCCAGGTCAAGGACATCGTCAAAGAAAAAAAGTACTTCTTCTGGTTGAAGCGTGTAGGTCTTGCAGAATTGTTGGAAAACGCCGGCCTTGTTCTTCGATTGGAAATAGACTGCGTGAAAGTGCTCGCGGCGTGCCAGGTTCTGCGACGGCGGGTTCTCCTCCCCGGTAATAACGGCGGTGACGGGCTGCTTACCGTTCCGTTTCCTTAAGGCAAATCGCAGCAGGTTGGTACCCATGGCATCCACTTCGGAGAAGAGACTGCCTTCAGCTCCCTGTTTGAATCCCTCGTTGAAGACACCGTCCCAATCGAACAAGACTGCTCGAATCGCAGCCAAGCGTGCCACAAAAACGGAAGGAGGGGTAAAGAACTCCCCTCCTCCTGATTCAAACAACTGAATGATCTCTTTGCTCATGGCCGGCCTTGCTGCCTTTGGCTCTACTGTGCAAGGTCCTGGATATCCAACATACCCACCGGCTTGGTGCCGTCAAGTACCAGGATTGTATCCACATGTTTATGCTTGAAGATGTCATTGGCCACGTTGAGCGTGTCGTTGGCCTGTACGGAAATGGGTGTGCCGTACTTCAAATCGCCCATCTTCTTTGCCAGTACTTCTTTACCGTCCTTTTGGATGGCACGGCGCATGTCACCATCGGTAAAGATGCCCTTGACGTCGCCGGCATCATCCACAATTGTGATCGCACCAAAGCCGTACTCTGTCATCTTCACAATCGCATCGGTCATTACGGTCTTCAGATTGACTGTGGGGTTGACAGGATTGATCACGTCTTTCACCTTCATCGTGACGAGGCGTGTATGTTCGATGAATTGGTCAGTGCCGAGTGTAGTGAGGTTGTTGTCCGTGAGCGCTTTCATGATCTTCCACGGTGCCGTGATGGTGTGCACCCCGACGTTGATGGCATTGCGGATATGCTCCGCGTTGCGCACCGACGAGAACATGATCTTGGTATTGTAGCCGTAGTGGTCAACGGCAAATACACATTGAGACACGAGCTCCAGTGCGTCATGACCCTGATCCTGGAGGCGGCCCACCAGCGGGCATACATAGCTGGCGCCAGCCTTCATGGCCATATACGCCTGCTGAAGTGTGTAAACGAGGTGGACATTCACGAGGAGGTTGCGGTCGCGGAGCATTTTGCAGGCGCGGACACCTTCCAGGGAAACCGGGATCTTGAAAACAGTCTTCTGGGGGTCCAATCCGAGTTTTAGTTGGCGCTCAGCCTCTTTCACTACTTCTTCGGCGGTATTGCCGAGCGCTTCTATCTGGAGCACCGGTACCATTTTGCTCAGTTTCACAATCAACGCGTCAACGTCGGTTACGCCGCCGCGGTGCATGAATGTAGGTGTGGTGGTCAGTCCATCCAGGAAGCCGAGTTTGAAAGCATCTTCAATTTCTTTAAGGTCGGCTGAATCGAGGTATAATTCCATGGTAAAGTTTGGGTTAGGCTAGAACGAGTTCTTTGTCGCGGTATTTCACTTCCACCGCATGAAGTTCAAGTATAGGCTTGAGAAATTCTTCGAGATCGTAAACACACAGCTGACTGGCTGCGTCGCACAGCGCTTTGGCCGGCTCCGGGTGCGTCTCCACAAAAACGCCGTCCACCCCTGCTGCAACGCCGGCGCGAGAGAGCACCGGAAGGAATTCCCGTGCACCGCCCTTGGCGTCGGCACTGGGGATACCATACTTGCGGATGCTGTGCGTGATATCAAACACAACCGGGTAACCGATGTTGTTCATGTGGTAGAAGCTGCGAGGGTCAACCACCAGATCATTGTAACCGAACGTGAACCCACGCTCTGTCAGAATGATGTTTGTGTTTCCGGCTTCTTCGACCTTCTTCACCGGATGCTTCATGTTGTCGGGTGCCAGGAACTGCCCGTGCTTGATGTTCACTACCCTGCCGGTTTTGGCGGCGGCAACGACCAGCGTTGTTTGCATACACAAGTAGGCGGGTATCTGCAGCACATCGACTACTTCGGCAGCAGCGGCCGCCTGTTCCGGGTAGTGGATATCGGTAAGCAAGGGAAATCCGAATTGCTCCTTCACCTTGGCCAGCATCTTCACGCCTTTGTCGAGACCCGGACCGTCGTAATACTTCGCGGAGCTGCGGTTGTCCTTCTGGAAGGACGATTTGTAAATGATCGGCACACCCAGGCGGGCGGAAACCTCCTTCAGTTTCTCGGCCGTCTTCATCATGATGGTTTCTTCTTCAATAACGCAGGGGCCGGAGATGACGAACAACTGCTCGGCACCACACTCGATATTCCCCACTTTAACAAGTTTCTTTTTCATTGCGGTTATAGTCTGCGGAACAAATCTTTTACTGTATCCAACGTCACCTTGCTTTTCCAGTCGGTACCGATGGCGTGATTCCACATATGTTCCAGTTTAATGGATACATTGGCCATCGCGGTGATCGTTTCTTCACTCCAACTGCTGGACAGGTTTTTCGGCAGGGTGATGTTGTGCTTCTGAATCATTTGATTGAATTCGGCAACACCCTCCGGGTAATAGTCGCCGAGATGCTGAAAGGCAACACAGTTGGCGTAACAATGCTTGGTGCCCAGGATCTTCGAAAGCCCGTATGACATTGCATGCACGATACCGACTTCGGAATATGTCAGGCTTAGTCCCCCCATGAGCGACGCCACCATCAACTTCTCGTTATTCTCGGGTGTTTGGCCTGACTGCTCGCCCAGGTATACCTCGCGGCAAAGGGCCAGGGATTGCTCGCCAAAGGCCGTGCTGTACGCGTTGTTTAGGATCCCGTCGCGCGACTCAATGCAATGGATATAGGTATCCATACCGGTGTAGAACCATTTGTCGCGCGGCACGCTGGCAATCAGATCGGGGTCCAAAACAACCTGGTTGAAAACGGTCCACTCACATTTCAAGCCCAGCTTCTTCTCCGGTCCCGTGAGCACAGCCGTCATGGAAACTTCAGCGCCCGTGCCCGAGATCGTGGGCACACCAATATGATAGATGCCCGGCTTTTGAATGAGGTTCAGTCCCTGGTATTTGACAGATGAGCCTTCGTTGGTGAACATCAACGAAATGGCTTTCGCCAGGTCCATGATGCTTCCGCCGCCTATTCCAATCACCGCCGAGGGTATCCCCTTGGTGCGCACAATCGTGTCGCGTATGCCATCCACCTGTTTTGTTGTCGGCTCTTCCGGGTCGACGTCGATGAAAGTGACTACGTCCTCCGCTTTTGCGGGGATCCGTTTCTCCAGCTCCTTTCCCTTGAAATAATTATCCACCAGGAAGAGCATGAAATGATCATTCTCGCCCCGGCGTTCTTCTACGATTGATCCCAATTGTGAAAAAGCTCCCCGGCCAAATACCGTTTTTTCGATGCCCTTGAAGTTCTTATGCATAGGTCTTCTCGGCAACGGCTTTCTGGATGGCGGCAGCAATCTTTCCTGCCAATGCTTTTACCTCGTCTTCTGTCCACGTGCAGCGAATACCAAAAGAAATCAAACGGCCAATTACTTCCTGCGACTTGGCCAGGTCAAGCTTGTTGTAGTCCTGCGATTTCTCGTAGTGATGAATCGGAAGCGGGGCTGCTGCTTTCAGGTTCTTGAGGTGATCCCACTGGTTAATGAAGTGGTACATGTTGATGTACCAGTAATTGAACCCCCCGATGCCGGCAGCGTTGAATTCATCGACCGTGCGCTTGGCCGACTCGGTATCGGGAAGCAGCAGGTTGAGAAACGTAGCGGAATCGCCCGAAGGATCCGGGATCGTTGCGAAGGACACGCCCGGAACCTCCTTGAGGAGATTCGTTAAGAGCGTTTTATTCTTCCTGTTGGCCGCGAGAATCTTGGGCACTTTGCGTGTTTGTGCAGCCCCGATACCGGCATGCAGCTCGCTGATCCGGTAGTTAAAGCCGAGAATGGGATGCTGCTCCATACCGCGCATCGTTCCGATGTGGTCATGGCCATGATCGCTGAAGCTGTCGGCATTATGGTAGCAGGCCTCATCGTTTGTAACGAAGACGCCGCCCTCGCCGGCGGTTGCGATCTTGAAGAAATCGAAAGAATAGCAGCCGGTCTTGCCGAATAAGCCGACGGAAGTTCCTTTGTAGCTGGCGCCGAATGCCTGGCCGGCGTCTTCAACAAGGACAAGGTTGTGTTTCTTCACCACGTCCAGGATCGATGGCATGTCAGCCATTTGTCCGCACATGTGGACAAGAAGTACCGCCTTTGTTTTCTTGGTAATCGCCTTCTCAATTCCCCGGGCGCTCAGGCACAGGGTCTCGTCAATTTCTGCAAAGACAGGTATGCCTCCAGAGAAAAGAACGGCCTCAACCGAGGCGATGTAGGTAAAAGGCGGAACAATTACTTCATCTCCGGCACCGATTCCCGCCGCCGCAAGAGCGCAGGAAACAGCGGTCGATCCGCTCGATACGGCATGGGCAAATTTGGCACCGGTAATCTTCCGGACCTCCGCCTCAAAATCCTTCGCTTTCCAAATATTATTCCGCTGTGCTTCGTGGTTGAACCGGAACATAATGCCGGTCTCCATCACATCGTTAATTTCTTTTCTTTCCTCTGCCCCAAAAAGCTCGGTTCCAGGCATAATTTCGATATTTAAGGCTGCAAAGATAAGGAATTAATGCATGCCGAAGACTCAAAATCGCCACCCCTGGGAGGGTTCATACCCGTAGGCCGCACCCTGGTTTATGGCAAAACCATAGACGGCCTCACACGATGTGAGCACTACCATTCCATCCTCGACATCCTGGCCATCAAGTTCCCCTGTTGCGATCGCTATTATCCCTGTTTCGAATGTCACCAGGAATGCGCCGGTCATGCGCCTGTCGCCTGGCCCAAGTCGCGCTGGAAGGAGAAGGCCATACTGTGCGGAGCCTGTGGCGCTGAGCATACGATCGAAGCGTACCTCGCCGACCCGAAGCAATGTCCGTCCTGCAAAGCAAGATTCAACCCCCGATGTGAGCTGCATCATCACCTGTACTTTGAAAAGTGAATTCACTTCAACCGGATGGTGAGCGTAACAGAAGGCTGACAGGACGCATAGGAGTCCTTGCCCGGTAATTCCAGTCGCCTGTTTTCAAGAGATAATCTGGCCGTTGCCCGTTTCTCATTCCGCGAGGCGCTGATAAAAAGAGGAACGCTCGCCAAGCCAAGCAGTGAACCGCCGACAAACATATAACCATACACGTCGGCAGCCCCGCTGTCGCCTGGACTTGTGTTACCATTGAATCCGATCATTCCGGTGAACATCATGGCCGACCCCCCAATCAGGAATACCTTGGCCAAATGCCGTTGCTCGTCGCTCTTCTTCTGGTAATATTCCCGGGTATGCAGATCAACTGGCGCTACCGCCTGCGCCAATAGCGGGAAAGAAGAAAGGCAGACCAGTAACGCGAGAACAAATCTCATCACGTCGCAAATGTAGTGAGGTGCTTTCCCGATTCGGCTGACCAATTCGGTTGACACGGATGACGGGGATCATCGAGTGTCGATGATATTTCGGCGATATTAGTTGCCCTGCAGTATCCGCATTTCGACGCGCCGGTTCTTGGCGCGGGCCTCCTGTGAGTTTCCCTGGATCAACGGCTGCGATCCGCCAAAGGCCTTCGTCTTGACGCGATCCTTCGATATACCTTTAGAAACCAGGTATTTCTTTACATTCTCCACACGATCCTCGCTCAACTTGAGGTTGAGTTTTTCATTGCCCTGGTTGTCGGTATGACCTTCCAGTTGAATGACAATGGAAGGGCGCTCCTTCAGCATCACGACAACTTCGTCCAGGCTGGGGAATGATTCGGGACTTAGGGTTGCTTTACCCTGGGCGAATATGAGGTGCTCGAGAACGATGCTTCCACCCTTCTTGGTAAGCACAATGTCGCGAATAACTTTATGCTCGGCATCCATCGTCTTTGGGTCAACGATCGCTGTGCCATCGATGTAACCTTCTGCCATCGCGACAATCTGATACCGCGATGAACCGAAAATCGAGAAGGTAAACGTGCTGTCAAAGAAACGGCCGGAAATGCTGCCGGTAGGAATGCTCTTGTACTCTATCCGCGCCTTGACGCCCTTCCGGGTGAGTCCGTCAATTACTTTACCGGTCGCTACAATGGCGGGGTCCTGACCTGGTGCTGTCGCATGGATCGCGAGCATAAGCATAAGCCACCCGCAGTTTCGAATGTGTTGCCACTTCATAAGAAGTCAAAGGTAGCTTCCGCTGTGCTAACTATTGCGTGCCGTTACAATCCGGGAGCCAAGGCGCTACAATTCCAGCTCAATGGTCTGGCCGGGGGTATAGACCTGTCCCCTGCCCGTCTTTGATCCTGCCTTTCGTTTCGGGGGTATCGTCTTACTTTTTACCTCTTTTTGCGGGCTTTCGCCGAAGAGGCTTGCTTGGACTTCTTTTGCCCTTTGGGGCTTGTTTTGGAGCTTTTCTTCCAATTTTTTTTTTGGCGACGGAGAGCCCTTGGCTTCCGTCACCTTTCCCTTGGCCGGTTTGTCCTCCGTTGCGGATTCGTCAAGTTCTTCTTCCAGTCCCGTATCGCCGTCATCCACGGGCTTCACCTTGGTAACCTTATATTGGGACAGTCGGTTGCCCATTGCCTTCCAGCCCTTCACATCGATGATATCCTCGAGGTTCACAACCTCCGTCTCTTTGTCCTTGCCTTTCCCCTTCACGACCTCGATTTCAACTTCGGGATTGTCGGAGGTCGTAACAAACTCCAGGCGAGACCCGATGCCTTCCGATATGAAGTTGAAATCCTTGTCCGGTGTATTGGTTTCAATCTTGAATCGCTTAACGAAATGCTGCTTGCTCTCGCCGTCCCAGTATACCGCGGAGATCACTTTCTTGGGGTTGAACTTCTCAACGAGAATCGTCTTCTCCGGTTCAAAGCGGGTGCTCAGGTCAAAGCCGGTGATCTTGTAATTGCCGCTGGTGGTGATGGCCAGGATTTGGTCGTCGCCGTCAAACTTACCCACTGCTTTGCCACGCTTGTCTTTATTCAGTCGACCAGGTGCCTGATCGAACCATAAGTCCAGGCCGCTCAGTGTGGAAGTCCCCGCCTGCAGGAGATCGACCTTCCTTACCGGGTACTTCGTAATGGTATTTCCCCGGGCGCCGCGGCCCTTTATCTCCAACTCGGAAAAGTCGAATTCAAAGACCTTCTTTCGCGCCGTGCTGCTGGGGTTGAGCTTCACTTCAACCACTTCCGCCTCTCCATTCGGGTTGGCCGTGAGGTAGTGCACGCGGCTATTGGGATTGCCCTGGTCAAGAACATATTCCTTGTCGCGGATAATGCCGGGCATGGTAAATCGCTTGGCAAAGGACTTGCCGGACTTGCCATCGCTGTAGATCATGTTATAGACCATCCGCTCATCGCCTTTTTTCCAGACGCCGCAATACAGAATGTCTTTACCCATGAAAACTTTCTCAGAAATTCGGCTCACCAGGGCCTTTCCGTCGCGGCGAATAGCGATGATGTCATCCAGCTCCGAACAGTCACAAATGAACTCATCCCGCTTTAGTCCCCAACCCACAAAACCGTCCTGTTTGTTAACATAGAGTTTCTGGTTGTTGGCGATCACTTCCGTCGCCGTAACCGACTGGAAGGACTTGATCTCCGTTTTTCGCTCCCTGCCTTTGCCATACTTGTTGAGCAGGTTGGTAAAGTAATTGATGGCAAACTCCGTGAGGTGTTTCAGGTTATGCAGGGTCTGCTTCAACTCCTCTTCCAGCGATTTCATCAGCTCATCGGCCTTGAAAGAGTCGTACTTGGAAATACGTTTGATCCGGATCTCGGTAAGGCGGATTACATCGTCATCCGTAATCTCGCGGAAGAACAGCTTTTTGTAAGGAGCAAGGCCCTTGTGGATCGTCTTAATGACGGCGTCAAAGGTTTCGCACTCTTCAATGTTCCGGTAGATTCGCTTCTCGATGAATATTTTCTCCAGGGAGGAAAAGAGAATTCGTTCCATCAGGTCCGCCTTCTTGATCTCCAGTTCACGTTTCAGCAGGGCTACCGTCTGATCCGTGTTGTACTTGAGCATCTCGTTCACCTTCATGAACCGGGGCTTATCCTCGACGATCACACAGGCATTGGGCGATATGCTGATTTCACAATCCGTAAATGCGTAGAGGGCGTCCATGGCAATGTCGGGCGATTGTCCCGGCTGAAGGTGGATGAGAATCTCCACATCCTTAGCCGTGTTATCGATGACTTGCTTAACCTTGATCTTCCCTTTTTCGCTGGCCTTTACGATAGACTCCATCAAAGAAGCCGTTGTGGTGCTGAACGGTATCTCCTTGATAGACAGTGTTTTCTTATCAACTGCTTCAATTCGGGCTCTTACCTTGATTTTGCCTCCCCGGTAGCCTTGGTCGTATTCTGTAAAATCAGCAATGCCGCCGGTGGGGAAATCCGGGTAGATCTTGACGCTCTTGCCCTTCAGTACGTCGATGGACGCTTTGCAGAGCTCGCAGAAGTTATGGGGCAGGATCTTGGTGGAGAGACCAACGGCGATACCATCTACGCCCTGGGCGAGCAGCAGCGGAAACTTTACTGGCAGGGTTACCGGCTCCTTCTTCCGGCCGTCATAGGACAACTGCCATTCCGTGAGGTCTGCATTGTATACGATGTCCAGTGCAAGCTTCGAAAGTCGTGCTTCTATATATCGGGCCGCCGCGGCGCCGTCACCCGTACGCACATCGCCCCAGTTTCCCTGGGTATCCAGCAGCAAATCCTTCTGGCCGATATTAACGATGGCCTCCCCGATTGCCGCATCACCGTGCGGGTGATACTGCATCGTGTTACCGATCACATTAGCCACTTTGTTGAAGCGGCCGTCATCCATCTCCTTCAGCGAATGCATGATCCGCCGCTGAACAGGCTTCAGCCCGTCTTCAATTCGGGGAACAGCACGTTCCAGGATGACATAAGAGGCATAATCCAGGAACCAATTTTCATATAGTCCGTCGACCGATGTGAGTTCGTGTGCTGCGTCGTTATCTCCGGTTGATTTCTTTGCCTTCTTCTTGCTCATGTGATCGTCAAAAAATCTTGCGTTACTCCTCTACCACCACAGCTTCATCCTTTTCCTCAACGACATCCATCTCTACCCGGAGATTGTCGATAATAAAGTCCTGACGATCGGGAGTATTCTTGCCCATATAGAACTCCAACGTTTTAACCAGGTGCTTCTCCTTGTCGATAAATACCGGCTGCAGGCGGATCTGGTCGCCGATGAAGTTTCCGAATTCTTCGGGGGAAATCTCTCCCAATCCTTTAAAGCGAGTGATCTCCGGCTTGGCGCCCAGCTTGCTGACGGCGGCTTCCTTCTCTTCCCCGCTGTAGCAATAGATCGTTTCCTTTTTATTGCGAACCCGGAACAATGGCGTCTCCAGGATATAGACGTGTCCACCTTTCACCAATTCGGGGAAGAATTGCAGAAAGAAGGTCATCAACAGGAGCCGAATGTGCATCCCATCGACATCCGCATCGGTGGCGATGATCACCTTGTTGTAGCGAAGTCCTTCCAGTCCGTCTTCAATATTCAGCGCATGCTGCAGGAGGTTAAATTCCTCATTTTCGTAAACCACTTTCTTGGTTAACCCAAAGCAGTTCAATGGCTTACCGCGAAGGCTGAATACGGCCTGGGTTTCCACGTCACGCGATTTCGTGATCGAACCGCTCGCCGAATCCCCCTCCGTTATAAAAATCATTGACTCCTTGCTGCGTGCGTCCTTGCCGTCGTCGAAATGTACCCGGCAGTCGCGGAGTTTCCGGTTATGCAGGTTGGCCTTTTTCGCCCGCTCATTCGCCAGCTTCTTGATGCCCGCTATTTCCTTGCGCTCCCGTTCTGACTGAAGTATTCGTTTCTGGAGTGCATCGGCGACACTTGGATTTTTGTGGAGATAGATTTCAAGCTCTTTGGAGACGAAATCACCCACGTACCCCCGAACCGAAGGGCCATCCGGAGCCATATTGATCGATCCGAGTTTGGTCTTTGTTTGGGATTCAAACACCGGCTCCTGAACACGCACGGCGACCGCTGCAATGATACTAGCCCGGATATCAGAAGCGTCGAATTCCTTCTTGTAGAAATCCCTAACCGCCTTCACGACCCCCTCGCGGAAGGCCGCCAGGTGGGTTCCGCCCTGGGTGGTATTCTGGCCGTTGACGAAGGAGTAGTACTCTTCCCCATATTGGTTGCCATGGGTAATGGCCACTTCAATGTCATCGCCCTTGAAATGGATGATAGGATACCGAATCTCTTCGGCATCCGATTTCTGCTTCAGCAAGTCCAGCAACCCGTCCTTGGAATAGAATTTCCGACCATTGTAATTGATCGTCAATCCCGCGTTGAGGTACGCGTAGTTCCACATCAGGTCATCCAGGTATTCCGGGATGAAGTGATAGTTCTTGAACATGGTGCTGTCCGGCTCAAACTCCACCAGGGTGCCGTTTCGTTCAGTGGATTTTGACTGCCGGGGATCGCTGGTGAGCACACCCTTCTTGAACTCTGCCAGCTTGGTTTGTCCATCCCGGAAGGCCTGGACCTTGAAGTAGTTGGACAACGCATTGACCGCCTTGGTACCTACGCCGTTAAGACCCACCGACTTCTGGAAAGCCCCGCTATCGTACTTGGCACCTGTATTTATCTTGGACACCACATCCACGACCTTACCCAGGGGTATGCCCCTTCCGTAGTCTCGGATGACCACCTTTTGGTCAGTAATTTTTACATCGATGGTCTTGCCGTAGCCCATCATATGCTCGTCGATACAGTTGTCGACAACCTCCTTAACCAGGACGTAAATGCCGTCGTCCTTGGCAGAACCATCGCCGAGTTTACCGATGTACATACCGGGGCGCAACCGGATGTGTTCTCTCCAGTCGAGCGACTTAATGCTCGACTCGTTGTATTCCATGCTTTCCTTCGCCATTTCTGGATCGTTGTTCAGTCTTACAGTCCGTCTAAAAAATCTGCCGGAACAGTCTGGTCAAAAAATCTGGATGCTGTAAATCCTGTTCTAATAAAGAATATTTTGTCCTGATTTCAATGCATCGGCAGAGTTGCTCATCTACAAATTTTAACGAATTAAGGATTGGTAATTGATTGATTTGCAAGTGGTAATATCAGTTCTTGGCAACTTTACGTTTAGGCATAAACATCTTCACCAGTTGACCGACTGGCCAAAGTGATGCCCACAAAACGATAAGTCCGACACTTCCATAAATGATGTACCCGATGCTGTCGTAGTCGTATCTCTCCTGGCTGTTGTAGAGGTTAAAAAACTCAAGGGCTACCAGCGTGAAGACATTGAAACAGATTACCAACCCATAGAACCAAGCCTGGAAGAACTCATCTCCGGCGGCCATGAAGCGGTTAATGAGGAACACCATTACGTTGAAAATCGCCAGGAGGCCGACAGCTGCATAAAACAGCTCATTTCGCCCCATGGATTGAACCGGCCCTGTCCCATTGTCGCTCAGAATGATCACATCGGGAAACCCTGCATAAGCAAAGAGCAATACCCCTACGGCTGCCAGCAAGGAGATAAACCAGACGGCCTTGAAAATCTTGACGATCATATAGGGTTATGTTTTGGCGCGCAAGGTAGGCGAATGAGGGCCTTCCCGGCAATCGCCGTCCATATTTTCTATAATTTTGCGCTCACTTGTCCGGGACGCCATGAATCTTAATCCAATAGTGCTCTCCATTCCCATATTCTTCATCCTCATCGGGATTGAGATTGTCGTTGAGCGCCTGTCGCACCGAAAGTTGTACCGGCTCCCCGACTCGATTGCCAACCTGAGCTGCGGCATAACGTCACAACTCTCGGGCATTTTCTTTCGGGTACTGTCCGTAGGAGTCTATGAGTTCTTCTTCTCCAACCTGGCCGTCATGCACCTGGAAAGAAACTGGATATACTGGACTGCCCTCTTCCTTCTGGTCGACCTGGGCTATTATTGGGCCCATCGAATGAGTCACGAAATTAATCTGTTTTGGGGTGGCCATGTAGTCCACCACCAGAGTGAGGAATATAACCTGTCGGTGGCGTTACGGCAGAGTTCCTTCCAGGTTGTATGGACGTTCTTCTTCTACGTTCCACTCGCCTTTATCGGCTTTGAAACCACCGACTTTCTGTTGATTTCCGCACTGAACACGTTGTATCAGTTCTGGATTCACACGGAGACCATCAACCGGATGGGGTGGTTTGAATATATCTTCAACACTCCCTCCCATCATCGGGTACACCACGGAAGGGATCCGAAATACATCGATAAAAATCACGCCGGCACGCTGATCATATGGGACAGGATGTTTGGAACATTTCAGGAAGAGGAAGAACGTCCTACCTACGGTATTACCAAGCCCATCAACAGTTGGAACGGGGTATGGGCAAACTTCAGTCACTATGCGACCATGGCTCGCGAACTGAAACAGATTACCAACTGGAGCGACAAGATTCGCTATCTCTTCAATAAACCGGGCTGGTTGCCTCAATCACTGGGTGGATATCGCCCCGCTCCTGCAGTTGACAAGCAGCAATATGTTAAATACGATACGCCGGCCCCGGTGGTCCTCAGCTATTATGTGCTTGTTCAATACATTGTCTGCCTGATCGCCACGGCTTTCTTTCTGTTTAAACTTCCGCAATTCACACTGGTTCAAAAGGCAATTGCCTCTGTCCTCATCTCGATCTCGGTCGTCAACCTGGGTGTCCTTTTTGAACACAGGCGCTGGGTGTATGCGGCGGAATGGCTTCGAATTGTGATCTATCCTGTTGGGCTGATTATCCTCGCCGGGTTGAACGGCTGGCCGCTAGCTGTTTCGGCTGGGGCTGCCGCTTATCTCTTGGTATCCGTTATTTGGTATTACCAGATTCCAAAACATGCGGCTGCTTAGACTATTGCTTTTGGCCGGGATGCTTTCCTCCTGTGGATCCCCCTTGCCGGAATTGAACGGGGTGGACACGTCGCGTTGGAAAGAGGATAAGTTTGGGTGCAGCGGGCAACGCCAGGAAATGGAGTCGGCTTTGAGCCAAGAGGTGGATAAACTAAAGGGACTGTCAGAAATGGATGTGGTCGACCTTCTCGGTCGGCCGGATGAAAATGAACTCTACAAGCGCAACCAGAAGTTCTTTTACTACTATGTGACACCGGGCCCGGATTGCGCAAATCCGGCAGAACTCCCTCGTCGCCTGGTGATCCGATTCAACGCCATGGGCTACGCCCAATTGGTCTCCATCAAATCGATCCGCTCGTAAGCAGAGTTATTTTTCTATTTTCGAAAGATTACCTAACCAACAGGAACAACGCATGAAACAAATAGCTGTCATCGGCTCAGGACAAATGGGAAATGGTATTGCGCACGTGTTCGCACAGTCCGGATACGCCGTTTCCCTCATCGATATTTCGGAGGACGCCTTAAAAAAGGCCATTGCCACCATTGACAAAAATATGGGGCGACAAGTAGAGAAAGGGCTGATCACCGAAGAGGCCCGCAAGAAGGCGCTGGCCAATATCGCAACAACGACTTTCCTAACTGAAGGAATCAAAGACGCTGATCTCGTCGTTGAGGCCGCAACGGAAAATGTCGATCTCAAACTCAAGATATTCAGAGAAATTGACGCCAATACGAAGCCCGGTACCATCCTGGCGTCCAACACGTCTTCCATCTCCATTACGCGGATCGCATCGGCGACCAAAAGCCCGGAAAATGTGATTGGCATGCACTTCATGAATCCGGTTCCCGTCATGAAATTGGTTGAGGTTATTCGCGGCTATGCCACCAGCGAATCAGTAACCAAAACCATCATGGAATTGTCGGCAAAACTGGGCAAGTCTCCGGTAGAGGTGAATGACTACCCTGGCTTTGTGGCCAACCGGATTCTGATGCCGATGATCAACGAGGCCATCTATACGCTTTACGAAGGTGTGGCGGGTGTGATGGAAATCGACACGGTAATGAAGCTTGGAATGGCACACCCAATGGGGCCTCTCCAGCTGGCGGACTTCATTGGACTGGATACCTGCCTCTCGATTTTAAAGGTTCTGCACGACGGATTCGGCAATCCGAAGTACGCACCCTGTCCCCTGCTGGTCAATATGGTGCAGGCCGGGCACAACGGAGTTAAGTCGGGTCATGGATTCTACAAATACACGCCCGGCAGCAAGGAACTTGTCGTTGCCGACCGATTCCGGTAACTACTTCCTCAGCAGGTCTCTGATCTCTGTCAGCAGCTGAATGTCAGCGGGAGGCGGAGGCGGTGTGGTTGCTTTCGCTGCATCTTCGTCGCGTTTCTTGGCTGCATTGATCCCCTTGATGATCAAGAATAGTACGAAGGCGACAATGATGAAATTGAGCGTTGCTGAAAGGAATACGCCATACTTGACGGTGCCAAACAAAGTCAGTTCATCCAGGTGAGTGAGGTTGGCCGCTTCAAGTGCAGGCTTTAATACCAGGGGGGTTATCACATCCTCAATCAGGGAGCTAACAATCTTATTGAACGCCGCGCCAATAATCACACCGACGGCCAGGTCGACAACATTGCCGCGCATGGCAAAGGCTTTGAACTCTTTGAGCATAGGTATAGGTATAGGTGGTTAATAAATTTACCCAAATTAGGACATGCCGGTCATTTTCGAAACACCTTTCCCCCTCTTGGGAACCTTTTATCGACCCCCGCGTTTGTTAGTAGATATTTTACCCAAGGCTCGCTTTTTGAAGCCCTGAGTTCAGACAAAACTGGTATTTTTGAGTCGAATGAATCCTTTAGAAACCCCTGTCATCGCTGTAATTGATGACGATAGTGTCTACCAGTTCACGGCATCCCGAACGCTAAAGGCTACCGACTTACCTCATCAGATACTTCAGTTTAATAACGGCCAGGAGGCCTTGTCCTTTCTTCGCAACAGCGCGACTTCTACTCAGCCGCTGCCCGATATCATCTTTCTCGACATCAACATGCCCATAACCGACGGGTGGGCGTTCCTGGATGAATTTCATGAACTGAAGGCTCAACTTCCTAAGGACATCAAGATTTACATGGTCAGCTCATCCATTGATCCCCGGGATCAAAATCGGGCGAAAAGCATTCCCGATGTGACCGACTACATGGAAAAGCCGATCAGCATGAGCCAATTTTCCGAAGTCCTTCTCAACTGGGGCAAGGATTCTAAAAAACCATCTTGAGCTGATTCCGGAGTCCCCGGAATTTTACCAGTTCAAGACCCGTATTTCCGATGAACATTTTCGCCTGCAGCCGGATGGGTATCCGGTTAAGGTCGTCTGAAATCCAGCACAAGATTGAGTTTTCTCCGTCGAACAAGGAGTTCTTGGGCATGACGGGGCGGAGCCGCAGACATGGAATCTTTCCCAGGGAAGTCTGGATAGTTTCCTTTCCGGTATAGATAATCTTCAGTTCGTAGGATGCATCCTCATGGAAGCCGGAAATATACAGGGTATCTCCGGGGGCGACTTTCTTGAAATCGACAATCCGCAGAAAAAGGAATCCGGATACCAAGTCCTTTGACTTGGGCGGCACATCAAAAATCTTTGACTCGATGGCACCGGTGTCACGGTTCTTCACCTTTACTTCAACCTTATTCTTCTCGTGGTCAAAAAATGACTCTTCGTCACGCCGGTATTTTCCTTCGCGAAGTTTCCGGTACGACCGGTGGGACAAGAGGGTTGCTGTATCGATAAAAGCACCCCAGTTGTCGTCCACTTTGGCTACCCAGGAGATCCAATCGCTCGTCACACCATAGGCATCCACTTTGTAACAGGGGCGCGCATTGATGGTATGAAAGTTCTTATCGACACGGGTAATGGCCTTGCCGACGGTAAACATTCCGAAGTGGACCCGGTATTCCAGCTCTTCACCCACGCTATAGCTCAGGTTGGCCATCAGGGGGGTCTCCTTTTTCTTCACCGCCAGGAAACCCGATAGAAACAAGACGAGCGAGAAACCTACCAGAACGCGACGCATACTACGAATTTAGCGGTTTGATGGACGTAGTTCAAAGCCCGTGCCACCCTAAACGGAGAGCTGATTATCACGGAGGGCGTCATTGAGAGAAGTCTTCTTGTCAGTGCTTTCCTTTCGTTTGCCAATAATGAGAGCGCATGGAACCTGGTATGTGCCGGATGCAAATTGCTTGGGTATGGTTCCTGGAATTACTACCGACCTATCGGGCACATATTGCTTGTATTCGACCGGCGTTGGACCGGTGACATCGATGATGCGGGAACTGCCGGTGAGCACCACGTTTGCACCCAACACCGCTTCTTTCCCAACCCGCACCCCTTCTACAATGATGCATCGCGAACCAATAAATGCATTGTCCTCAATGATGACCGGCGCGGCCTGGACCGGTTCCAGGACTCCCCCGATGCCCACACCGCCGCTCAGGTGGACATTCTTGCCGATCTGCGCACAACTTCCAACCGTAGCCCACGTGTCAACCATGGTGCCTTCGTCTACATAAGCACCGATGTTCACATACGACGGCATCAGGATGACCCCACGATTGATAAAGGCCCCGTGACGCGCCACCGCATGCGGGACAACCCGGATGCCAAGAGCCTCAAAGTTTCGTTTTAGAGGGATCTTGTCGTGGAATTCCAGTGGGCCGGCTTCCAGCGTTTCCATCCGCTGAATGGGAAAATAGAGGATGACGGCTTTCTTGATCCAATCGTTAACCTTCCAGCCATCCGCCGATGGCTCCGCCACACGCAGCCTGCCCTTGTCCAGGAAATCGATCACCGTGCGTATGTGGACCTGGGTCTCTTCTTGCTTTAACAGATCACGATTGTCCCACGCCTTCTCGATATGATCACGGAGTTCCATTTTATTCTATTTTTAGACCGTGTTGCAAGAACGAGAAAAAAGGAGAATTGTCATTGCCTCCGTCCTCAAACCGGTGGACGATACCCGGATGACGGAGAAAATTGGTCAATCGCTGGTGGACTGCGGACTGTACGCGGTGTCGGTCATTGGCTACTGCCCTTCGGGAACAACGCCAGAGAACATCGAGTGTATTTCCCTTGGCCGGTTCACCCGAATAAGTGTTGCTCGTTACCTGGCGCGGTGGCGTGCATTCTCCATCGCCTTTCGTCGGAAGCCCGACGTCTTCATCTTTGGAACTTATGAACTGATCTTCCCGGCCATCCTGCTCAAGGTCATCCTGGGCACCCGGATCATTTACGACGTTCGGGAAAACTACTACCGCAATATCCATCATTCCGAAGCACTTCCGTTCCTGCTCCGATTCCCACTGGCACTCACCGTCCGGCTCGTTGAGAAAGTGACGGCTCCGGCTATCGATCATTTTATCCTGGCAGAAAGAGGATATGAAGATGAGTTTCGTTTTCACCGGGGTGGCTGGACCGTTCTCGAAAACAAAGCGATGCCCAGCCAGGCCACCGCCCGCCGCTGGAAAAAAGGCGAACCTCTTCATTTGTTGTTCTCCGGGACGTTGTCGGAAAGCACCGGCGTTTTTAGGGCGATTGACCTGGTGGCCAAAATTCATCAGCATGTGCCCGATGTTCGATTGACCATTGCGGGGTATGCTGCATCGCCGGCTGTTCGGCGGCGAATCCAGGAAGCTGCATCCTCTCATTCGTTTGTTGCGCTTATTGGCATTGATCAACTCGTACCCCATTCAAAAATTCTTTCCCTTATCAGTGGCAGTCATGCCGGCATCATCGCCTACCTCCATCTTCCGCAAACACAAAACACCGTCCCCACCAAACTATTCGAATACCTGCAGGCATCTCTGCCCATTCTCACGGAAAAGCATTGGACGTGGGCAGACCGCTATGAGCAATGCCGCCCATTTGTCATCACCAACTTCGAAACGCCTGACATTGATCTGATCATCAATCAACTGAGCAACAGTAGTTTATACCCCATACCGGCTCCGGATACGGGTTGGAATACTGAGGTGACCAAACTCCTGGAGATAATCAAATTGGTAGTCTAACTTATTTTTTAGACTAATCTAAATTTTATCTAAATTTGCCCGATGATTAGTTTCACGGAGGAGAACTACCTCAAAGCAATCTACCATTTATCAACCGGTGGCGAACGGTCAGTGCTGACGAACGAAATCGCCGAGGCCATGCAGACTAAAGCTGCATCGGTCACCGACATGGTGAAGAAGTTGTCAGCCAAGTCGCTGATTCAGTATGAAAAGTACTACGGTGTAAAGATCACGGCAACGGGAAAACAGCAGGCCCTGCAGATCATCCGTAAACACCGGCTTTGGGAAACATTTCTGGTGGAGAAACTCGGTTTTACCTGGGACGAAGTTCACGCCGTCGCAGAACAACTGGAACACATCCAGTCTACCCAATTGATCAACCGGCTCGACGACTTCCTGGGATTCCCCAAGACGGATCCGCACGGCGATCCCATTCCCGATCAGCAAGGCAAGTTCAAGGTCCGCCCGCTCATCAGTCTTGACCAGGTGGAGGCTGGGAAGCGAGGTACAATCACCAACGTCAAAGACAACGATGCCGACCTGTTGAAATACCTGGAGAAGATCGGGGCTAAGCCCGGCAAGATTATCCAGGTCCTTCGCCGCGAACCGTTCGACAAGTCTATGGAGGTACTGCTCGATAAGAAGAAACTGTTCATCAGCCTGGAAGTTTCACGCAATATTCTGCTCACCCTGTAGATATGACCGAAACACACGCCAAGTCACTCAGCGACGTCAATGCCAGCATCGACGCCACCTCCCGCCGAGGTTGGCGAAAGCTGTTGGCCTTCCTTGGACCGGCCTACCTCGTCAGCGTGGGTTACATGGACCCGGGTAACTGGGCGACAGACATTGCCGGTGGAAGTCAATTTGGGTACACGCTCATTTGGGTTCTTCTTATGTCGAACCTGATGGCCCTCTTACTGCAGAGCCTCAGCGCCAGGCTCGGGGTTGTCCGTCAACTGGATCTTGCCCAAGCATCGCGGGAGGCTTATAACCCCGCTATCAATTTCGTTTTATGGATACTGGCCGAAGTGGCCATCGCTGCGTGCGATCTCGCTGAGGTGCTGGGTATGGCTATTGGCTTGAAACTCCTCTTTGGCATCCCGCTGGTATGGGGTGTTTCCATCACCGTTCTGGACACCCTCCTTCTGCTGGTCCTGCAAAGTTACGGCATGCGGAAGATCGAGGCGTTCATCATCAGCCTTGTGGCCATCATCGGCATTTCATTTCTGCTGGAGATGATATTCGCCAAACCGGCGATGGGGGAACTGGCACGAGGATTTGTTCCATCATTGCCTAATGACCAGGCGCTCTACATTGCCATCGGAATCATCGGTGCAACGGTCATGCCCCACAATTTGTATCTACACTCCTCCCTGGTACAAACCCGGCGTATCGACACCTCCGAACGCGGTATCTGGTCGGCCATCAAATACAACTTCATAGACTCGGCCATCGCGCTCAACGCAGCTTTCTTTGTAAACGCAGCGATCCTTGTTCTTGCGGCATCCACGTTTTACAAAGCCGGGCTTTTTGAAGTCAGCAATATCGAGGATGCCTACAAGTTCCTTGAACCTTTGCTGGGCACCCAATGGGCACCCACGCTTTTTGGCGTCGCCCTTATCGCTGCGGGGCAAAGTTCTACAATCACCGGTACCCTGGCGGGGCAGATCGTGATGGAAGGTTATCTGAATCTCCGGATAGCCGCATGGCTGAGAAGGTTGATTACCCGACTCATCGCCATCATTCCAGCGTACATCGTCATCATCGTATATGGCGAAGGTGAAACCGGCGCCTTGCTTGTTTTAAGCCAGGTGGTGCTGAGCCTGCAATTGGGCTTTGCTGTTGTCCCGCTCATTCACTTCACCAGTGATAAAGCGACGATGGGCAAATTTGCCAACAAAATGTGGGTGAAGGTAGCGGCATGGGTCATTGCGTTGATCATTATCTCTCTCAACGTGAAGCTGGTGTACAACGAAGTGGCGATTTGGATTGCCGAGGCCGGAAGCCATGCGTGGGTGATTTGGTTGACGGTGGTACCTTTATGCCTTGCCGCAGCCGGGTTGTTGCTCTACATTATTGTGAAGCCATTGCTTGAAAAGCGTGCTATTGAAAACCAGGTTACCATGCCGCATGGAACTGCCTCTGCACTCGCCGACCTGGAGAAACCGGTGTACCACCGCATCGCCGTCTGCATCGACTTCTCCCCGATCGACGAACTGGCGATACGTAGTGCAGTGGCACAGGGAGGCAAGGAAGCCTCTTACCTGCTCATCCATGTCAATGAATCCGCAGGTGCCATGGTGTACGGGAGCGATATTGAAGACCGGGAATCAAGCGAAGACAAAGCGTCATTGGAAGCCTATCACCGTCAGTTAATCGAACGAGGTTACCAGGCGGACGTCAAAGTTGGCTTCGGCAACCCAAGACGCCGCATCCCCGAAATGGTCAATGACTACGGCGCTGACTTGCTGGTCATGGGGGCGCATGGTCACCGGTTCTTGCAGGATCTTATCCTAGGGACCACGATGAACGCTGTACGTCATCGCGTGAACATTCCGATCCTCATCGTAAAGAATAGCTAATCCGCTCCTTTTCGACAACACTCATGGATCGTCAGAAATTGAGAATAAATTCCTGAAGATTCAACTTACGCTCCAACCCCAATTTCTTCCTTAGTCGGTAACGGCTGATTTCGACGCCGCGGATGGAAATATTCAACAAATGGGCAATCTCTTTGGTGGAAAGATTCATGCGCAAATACGCGCTCAATCTCATTTCCTGAGGGCTTAGATCGGGAAACGCTGACCGGAACTTGCGAGTGAAGTCTCCGTGAACCTTGTCAAAATATACCTGGAAGTGCTCCCAGTCAGTATCGGAGGAAAGATTGCCTTCAATGTTGTGAACGATCCGGGAAAGCTCCTTCGAAATTCCATCTTGACTTCCTTTGGCTGCCAGCGATTTCAGGTTGTCTTTCAACCCCGAAATGAACTCGTTCTTGTTCAGGATTAAAACCGTCGAAGTTCCCAGTTCCTTGTTCATGTGCAGGAGCTCGGCCTCCAGCTTCTCATTCTGAAGGCGGGTAATCTCTTCCTTAGATTTTTGACTGAGCGCTTCCAGCTCGGTGTCCCTGAGAATCAGTTCTCGCTCCTGCTGAATAGCCATCGCCTGCTGTTTTTTGCGATATTTTCGGTCAATGAGCATGAAGGCGGCAAAAAGCATGGCGAAAATGCCGATTACATATCCGGTTAAGGACCAACCTGTCCTATACCAGGGAGGAAGGATTAGGAACCGGTAAGTGGTCTCTTTACTGGTTTCTCCATGCACATTCCTGGAATGGACGCGAAATATGTAAGTTCCTTCCTTGAGGTTGGTGTATTCCTTCTGGGTTTGCGAAGTCCAATGCGACCAGGACTTGTCAAACCGTTCGAGCAACGTTTGATGCACAACATCCTCGTCGCTTTCGAAAGAGGTAGCCGCATAGATGAAGGTTAACGAGTTTTGGGAGTACGGGAGCCTGATAACCTCACCCGTTGGCTGCTCCTGCACTATTTGACCTCGGTCGACATGGTTGCCAAAAAATATGGTAGAGTCCTGATCCCCATGCGTAGCCACCTGGCGGATGTGAGTACGCAGGGTTGCCGCCCGATTCACGGCAGCGCGCGGATCATAGTGTATGAATCCTTCTTTTGCACCCACCAACACATCATTGTTTTGGAGGATAACCAGGTTTTCCAAATCGTCATTGAGAAAGCGACGAATCGGGTTAAAACTATTCAAGTCGATTTCATACTCGCCGGTGGCCTGCCTTCTTAATACGCCAATCCGGTCCTTCCCGATAAAGTAGATATTGCCCAGCGCATCTTCTGATATGTTCCAAAGCTGGGCATCCGGACCCAGGTATTTGGTAAAGAAGGGATCCCGTTCGAAGCGATCCGTGGATTTATCATAGCGGAATATTCCTCGCTCCGAAGTGAATACCAATTCGCCGCGAATAGGGTACACATTGATCAGGATATTCGATGGAAATCCCTTTTCAGTCCCGTAAAAGCGCACCCCAGAGATTTCATATGGCCGATCAAGCGAAAGCCTAAACACACCCTTGTAACCATGGGTGATCCAAAGGTCCCCTTCGCGGTCAAATTCCATGATGCGTGATGATTCCTTAAATTGACCTGGGACCGCGGCCAGGGCCCAGCTACCCTTCTGAAGGCTAAAAAGCTGAATTCCAGCATAAGTCCCCTCGACGAGCAGGTTAGGAAATTTGGGGCTCGTCGCAAAGACCCAACTCCCAAGCGCCGGCGAAAGCACGGTGGCCTTATGATTGACGACTCGCATTGCTCCTAAGTGGTGACCCACCAGCAGTTCGTTGTTGTACCGCCCCACGTGGTAAACTTGACCGCTTGTTCCTTCAACCAGGCTAAAAGATTCCCTCGAGTCCTCCAGATCACGTACGTACAAACCTGTATTAGTACCAAGGTAGAGATTACCCTCCGACAAGAAGGCGGCATAACCTGTTCCAGGAAGTCCCATTTCCTCATTGATGAGTGTAAAAGGTGAACCCAGTTCCACATAGGAAATCCCATTGTTGTTCCCCACCCAAAGGTTCTGCAGATCATCTTCCAGCAAGCTCAGGACCGTCCGGTTTTGGAGACCATGACCGCTGGTCAGGTGAAGTACAGATTCTCCCTTGTCATCAAGTATCAACAGACCTGCATTCTGAGTCCCGACAGCAAAGTTTCCGTTCTTAAGACGGGTTAGACAGTTGATGTTGGCCTCATTGAAGAACTTCTGTTGGCCCGGATTCCAAACTTTTACACTCCCAGACTGATTTAGAAGATAGATGCCATCTTGAAAAGTTGAAATGAGGTATTCATTGTTGAAGAAAGGCAAGATGGCAGAGATGGATTTCCCTTTGAAGAAATCCCCTCCCCGGACCAGTTCCAGGCGATCGCCCTGCAACTTCATTAGTCCGGTGGAACGATCACTCACCAACAACTCGCGGTTAACAAAGAAAGAAAGCTCGATGGCGTGCTCCGGCTGGATAACCTGAAGATGCCCTTGTCTGTAAATGAACAGGTTTGAAAAAGTACAGAAATAGACCTTGTCATCGTCCAGGTATACACTCCAGGTCTCATCAAAATTGCGGAAGGCCTGCGGTAAACTATCGGCCAATGACGTGTACTGCAATTGGCCACGACTATCCGGGAAGAAGAACCCGAATTCACCCTGGCATCCTACATAAATAGACCCATTTGGGTCCACTGCCACGCTTCGGATTTTTGACCCGTTATTAACAGAAAACACCTGCCAATTGAACCCATCAAATTCAAGCAGACCGAGATTATTGGCAACATAAAGAATCCCCCTCCTGTCTTGGGCAAGGCTCCAATTTTGAATCCCTGCCTTGTATTCAAGGGTGCTGAAATAACGGACAAAGGGTAATCCCCTGACTGGTGATTGCCCCCCAGCATTGCAAAAGATGAAGAATATGGCAACTATGGCCAAATACCCGGTCACATTTGCCCATCCCTTACCATGTGTATTCGATTGCAAGATGCTATAGTATCAATAATTGCTATGTGGGTCAAAAATAGGCCTAATTATATCCAAAAACGAGCATTATACCATGCTTGATGTATGTTTGATGTATTCTAAAAAGGGTCATGAAGTATTATTGATGAACCACTTTTTTTGGATTCAGTACCCCTCGTGGCAGAAGTTTGACAAAAATTCAACCGATTGCGAGAACAAAATGCCCGTCACCGGTTTCATCAGTTACAACAAGGAAGTAATCCCCACCCTACGCATATGCTAAACAAACTGGTCTTTCTATGCTCCCTCCTCCTGGTTACTGGGTGGGCTTGGGGACAGACATCTGTCTCAGGCACCGTTAGTAGCCAGGGCGGGCAGGCAATACCTGGTGCCAATGTGCTACTTAAAGGCACAAGTGTTGGAACCGTGACGGATGTCAATGGACACTATGAAATGCCGGGAGCCAGCAATGGTACACTTGTCTTCAGCTTTGTTGGGTTCAAAACCATGGAGGTCATCGTAGAAGGACGCGCGGTTATCGACGTATCCCTGGAAGACGATATGACCACTTTGGGTGAGGTAATCGTGATCGGTTACGGCGTCCAGAAGAAATCGGTTGCCACGGCCGCTGTTTCGTCGGTGGGCGAAAAAGGATTGCAGGGATTTTCCGTTCCACGGGTAGACCAAATGCTACAGGGTCAGGTGGCCGGCGTAACCTTTAAGTCGGCTTCCGGTCAGCCCGGGTCAGGACAAAACATCTTCATACGAGGCGTAGGCACCAACGGTGACAACAGTCCTCTGATTATCGTGGATGGAGTCAATGCCAATGACGGTGTACTGGCCGCCTTAAACCCGGCGGACATTGAATCGATTCAGGTACTGAAGGATGGTGCTGCTACCGCGATCTATGGTGCCCGGGCAGCCAATGGAATTATCATGGTTACAACGAAGAAGGCCAAAGCAGGTGAAGCCCGACTAAACTACTCATTCTACTACGGCCTGCAGGAGCCCTGGCGAATACCCAAACTCCTCAATGCCGATCAATACGTAAGCCTGATTACCGAGAAATACAAGAATGGAAACAGTACCCTTCCGTCCGGTTTCCCCACCCCGGGCAGCAACCTACCTGTTCAAACCGATTGGATGGATCAGATTTTCCAGGGAGGAAGCACACAGACTCATCAACTATCCATCTCCAAGGGTACTGAAACCGGCAATGTGTTCGCCTCATTATCCTACTTTGATCAGAAAGGAATTATTGCACCCGACAAGTCGAATGCAAAAAGAATAACCGCCCGCGTCAACTCAGAAATGCAAGTCAATTCTTTCCTGACTTTCGGTGAAGCCATTTTCTTTAATCATTCTTCCAATTCCAGAATCCCTGAAAACAATGCCTTCGGCTCTCCTATCAGTGATGCATTGGTGTATGACCCCATCACACCCGTCTACGATCCGAACGGAACTTTTGGATTTGCACAGTCACCCTATGTACAGAAAGAATATCTTAATCCGCTCAGCCGGATCTACATCAGCAATACAAACACATCGCAGGATGGAATAACCGGAAATGTCTATTTCAAGATCACGCCCATTAAAGGCCTCACTTTCAAGACAGATTATGGCATCGATTACAACTACTACAACGGGGATGGATTTACTCCCTCGTATAAATTCTATGATACCAATGGAAGTCAGCTCCCACTGACCAATGAGATCAACGACATCTATGAGTACTCCTCTAAGGTATTCATATGGCAATGGGAAAACTATGCAAACTACGCCTTCACAAAAGGGAAGCATAGCGGAGACATTACCGTTGGCACCACGGCCCGCGAACGCACCGGAAGCGGGTTCAGCGGCTCTTCATCAGGTATCCCAGTGGAAGTACAGTTTGATCCCAACTTCCGATATATCGACAATACACCCGACTCCCTTCGTCGTTCCACCGGCAGTGCTTCGGAGCGGGAATCCCTTCTGAGCGTCTTTGGCCGCATCAATTATAACTTCGACGAGCGCTACCTCTTTTCATTCACGCTTCGCCGTGACGGCAGCTCCAAGTTTGGGTCAAACTCCCGCTACGGTATATTCCCTTCTGTCTCTGCCGGTTGGGTAGTATCGAAAGAAAGCTTTTGGTCTGTTCCGGCAATCAATTTCCTCAAGTTGCGCGCGAGTTACGGAGTAAACGGTAACGACCGCATCGGGAACCTTGGGTACGCGTCAGTCATCGGATATACCGGGGACTATTCATTTGGAAAGCCGCTCAACCAGACCGTCTATCGCGGATTATCCTCCTTGTACCTTGACAATCCAAACCTGAAATGGGAAGAAAGCAAACAATTCGATGTGGGCTTGGAAGTCGGACTACTGGAAGACCGGCTCACCCTGGAGTTGGATTACTACCGCAAGACCACATCGGATCTGCTGATGAATGCTACCACGGCCATCTATATCGGCAACAAACCCCCCATTGCCAACGTGGGCGAAGTGGTCAACAGCGGCTTTGAATTGGAAGCCAACTACCACCAAACCATTGGCGAGGTGAATCTCAATATCGGTTTCAATGCAGCTACGCTTACCAATGAAGTCACCAAGGTTACAGACAACGGGTACATTGACGGTTATACATGGCCGGTTCGGAATACGGTAATAACCCGGATGGAAGTGGGGCAGCCAATAGGCTATTTCCGAGGATTCAAAACCGATGGTGTTTTCAATGACGACAGCGAAATATTCGGCTATATCAACAAAGACGGTGACCCAATTCAACCGAACGCCAAGGCCGGCGACCTGAAGTTTGTGGATGCCAACGGCGACGGCAAGATTGACAATGCCGATATCGTGAACATTGGCAAGCCGTGGGCCAGCCTGACCCTCGGTATGAACATCGGGGCCACCTGGAAGGGTTTTGATTTTCGCGCCCTTTTTGCTGCCAGCCTGGGCAACAGCATCTTCCGGTCCTACGAGCGTCAAGACGTGATTAATAACAATTACTCCGTCGAGTGGTTGAACCGGTGGTCAGCTACCAACCCGGGCGGAACCTACCCAAGGCTTACAACGCAAGACTCAAACAATAATTCACGGGCGTCGGATTTCTATGTTGAAGACGGATCGTACATCCGCCTCAAGAATCTGCAGGTAGGCTATACGCTTCCCAATAAGATCGCCGACAAGGCTCGACTGAAGTCCATGCGGGTGTACCTCTCCTTTGACAATCTGTTTACGATCACATCGTACACGGGCTTTGACCCTGAGATTGGAACCAATGGGTGGATCCTGGACACTTCCATCGATAAGGGTTTTTATCCTCAATTGCGAACTGTCGGCTTTGGCGTTCAAGCAACATTCTAACCGTCATCAAACCATGACCAAAACATTCAAATCCGCGTTGGCCCTTGTTGCCCTGCTGACCCCAATGGGTTGCAGCGACTTTCTCGACGTCAAACCTCAAAACAAATACCTGTCGACGAACTTCTACGTTTCGGAAACACAGGTTTTTCAGGGAGTCGTGGCTGCCTATGACCCGATGCAGTACACCTTCGTCGATGGAAAATGGACTTCCACGGTAATGCTCGGCGAAATCTGGTCAGACAACGCAAATGCGGGCGGAGATCCTACCAATTTCGATCAGCCCGGGTGGCAGGAAATTGACGATCTGACGGTGACTCCACTTACCCAGGAAGCAACAAGCTTTTGGAAGAAGAATTACTACGGAATCAACAAGGCCAATCAAGTTCTTAATAATGTCAAGCTGACCGGATCGGTTATCGACCAATATAAGGCGGAAGCCAAAGCGCTTAGAGCCTTCTATCATTTTGAACTGTTCCGAATGTTCGGCCCTATCCCGGTCATTACGCAACAGCCCTCCCCCGACGACAAGAGTGCACGGCGCAATACGTTGACAGAAGTATTTACTCAAATCACTACAGACCTTGAAGAAGCCGTGCCCCTATTGCCGGACTCCTACGCAACCACATTCAAAGGCAGAATCACCAAATACGCTGCCGAAGCGCTGCTGGGAAAAGTTTATCTCTATTGGGCCGATCTTAAGAATGATGACGTGGCCCTGTTCACCAAAGCGGCCGACCACTTGCTGCATGTCGTGCAATCGACGAAGTATTCCCTGCTCGATGACTATAACCAACTCTTTGCGTTTGGCGCCGCTAATACGACCGAGTCAGTTTGGGAAATTCAATACAGCAACGAAGTGCCTGCCGATTTTGGTACTCCTTTTGAATTCATCAATGGAAACATGATTGTTCAACTTTGCGGGATCCGGGGACTTTGTTCCACCCATCCCCAGTATATAGAAGGTTGGGGATTCATGTTGCCCACGACCAACTTGTATGGCTCATACCTGCCCGATGATATCTATCGAAGAAACGCCGCGATCATATCACAGACTGAGTTGGCATTGGATGGATGCGCTGTAAATCTTGCAGCGCAGAACCCGGTAGATTTTGAAGGTTATTGGCAGCAGAAGTACGCCAACTACCGTGGTTACACCGTTCCCAACGGGGGAGAAATCAACGTCTTGAAGGACGCCAATCAGCCTTACATCCGGTACGCGGACGTGCTTCTCATGTATGCTGAGGCACTTGTGCGCAGCAATGGATCTGCGGCGGACGCCATGGTGGCCATTGACCTGGTTCGTGAACGCTCGAAAGGCCCCGGCAACAACGCGGGGAACTTCCGAACAGCCGCCGATCTGATGGCCGATGAAGGCTGGACCTTATTGGAGGTGATCTGGTATGAACGCCGAGCCGAATTGGCTGGCGAGGGTGACCGTTGGTTTGATCTTGTCCGTTCGGGCCGTGCCGTTAAGGAAATTTTTGACAATACCGACCCCCGCTACACCAAGTTTGACCCACAACATTTGTATTTGCCAATTCCTCAGCGGGAGATTGACCTTACCGGTGGCGGCTTGACAGCATACCCGGATGCCTCACTCTTTAACTAATAAAACCAATCAATAAAAATAATCAACTATCCAACCAAACCGAGATACCTATGAGAACCATGAATGTACGATGGCTATTGGTATTCGCGCTCACCGTTCTTGCCCTCTCCTGCAAGGAGGACAAGGTGAACCCGAATCCGATCGCGAGTTTCCAGTTCGCCACCGATGCGAACAATTTCCTTGTGATCAATTTCACCAACTTCTCTCAGAATGCAGTTTCCTACAGTTGGGATTTTGGTGATGCCAGCGCCTTGTCAACTGACAAAGACCCGTCACACACGTATAGTGCGGAAGGAACCTATACTGTAAAACTCACTGCAAAGAATGCAAGCGGTGCCGAATCGACTAAGTCCGAAGACGTTGTGATCACTGATCCGGACAAAGAGTTGAAGAAGTTAACCGGCGAAACTTCCAAGACATGGAAGCTTATCCGTGATGTATCAACCGGCAATTACCCGTTTGCCGTTGGTCCGTCCGATCGCAGCCAGATTTGGTACGCCCTCGGTCTTCAGGAAGCTCTTGGAAAACGTCCCTGTATCCTCAATGATGAATACGTTTTCAGCCTGAGCGGTTCTTACCAGTACAAAACCAACGGAGACATTTGGGCAGATGACGGCGTTTGGAACGCCTCTGTAGGAGCTCCTGGCTGTGTTAGCAACGCCGTAGGGAATTTTGTGAATGTGGACAATGCCGACATATCAAAGTGGAATGACGGAACGCACAGCTTTGCCTACAACTATAACAATAAGAAGCTTACCGTGACCGGTTTGGGTGCATTTGTGGCCCTCGCCAAGGTAGCCACAGACGCGGAGGTCAAAGTTCCGCAGGCCGCGGTTACTTACAATGTAGTTAAGTTGGTTGACGCTGCTGTAGATACACTCATCTTGGAAACCACAATTCCTGCGCCAGGCTACTGGCGTTTTGTACTCGTACATTACGACAACCCGGCTGATGAACCTGCCATGCCTCTCCCTCCGCCGCCGCCAGGTAGTATTAACACCGTCAGCTTTGATTTCGAGACCGCTGGCACACCTACTTGGTCCATATTTGGTGGGACTGATTTTAATGGCGCCGGCGTAACGCTCAACCGAATCGCCAACCCGCATTCGGGTGGCATTAACACGAGTGGTTTCGTGATGAAGATTGATCAAGTTTCAGGTGTGCAGGGCTGGTCAGGGATTTCCACCGACTTATCCGGGCTTGTTGACTTCACCGCCAAACAGAACTTCAAGGTCAAGGTATATTCACCCGCCGCAGGTATGACCGTGAAGTTCAAGATGGAAGAGATTGGGAATGCTGGCAACAACAAGGAAATCGACAAATTGACGACTGTCGCCAATGGATGGGAAGAACTTACCTTTACATTCGATCCGGCGGACGCCAACAAATGGAACCGGCTTGTCTTGTTCTTTGACTTCCAGGTCAATGTTAAGGCCAACGCTTCCTCGTTCCTTTTCGATTCAGTTGTATTGCAATAAGTACTTTAAACCTGGTCGGCTCCACCTGGCCGACCAGGTTTTATTTCTTCGATTACCTTCCACCAATGAAATACGCCACAAACATGATCCGGTCTTTCCTGCTTTCGATCCTTTTTGTGATGCCGCAGTTCACCTCAGCACAGTGCGAGGTATTAGTCTGGAGTGATGAATTTGATGGAACTGGCGCGCCTAATAGCGCATTTTGGAATTATGATCTTGGCCAAAGCGGCTGGGGAAACAACGAGGTTCAAAACTATACCAGCAACCTGACCAATGCACGACAGGAAAATGGTGTGCTCGTTATCGAAGCCGTCAAGTCCGGCAGCAATTGGACCTCCGCACGGATAAAGACGCAGGGGAAGAAGTCTTTCCGTTATGGAAAAATTGTGTTCCGGGCGAAGTTGCCTACAGGTTCAGGGACCTGGCCGGCACTTTGGATGCTCGGCGAGAACATCGGCACCGCGGGATGGCCTGCTTGTGGGGAAATTGATGTCATGGAGCATGTAGGCAAGAACCAAAACGTTGTTCAGGCCGCCCTCCATACCCCTTCCAGCTTTGGTAATACTCAAAACAAGAATTCCACGACGGTTAGTACTGCCACATCCGAATTTCATGAATACGCCGTCTCGTGGAATGCTGACCGGATGATCTTCCTGGTGGACAACGTACCCTATTATACGTACAGTCCATCGCCTAAGAACAGTTCCACCTGGCCTTTTGATGCCAACCAATTCCTGATCATGAACATTGCAATGGGTGGAAATCTCGGCAGCGATCCAGCATACGAAACCGGCGGCTTAAAGAACGGAATAGATCCCGCCCTTACATCGGCCCGCATGGAAGTCGACTATGTTCGTGTGTACGAAGAACGTAGTGCGCCGCTGATCCAGGGACCGGCCTACATTTTTCAGAACCAACAAAATATCACCTATTCCTGCCCTGATTACGGAAACGGTGTTGCATACTCCTGGACCGCACCCGGCAGTGCGACCATCGTCAGCGGGCAGGGTACCAACAGCGTGCTTGTCAACTGGGGCGCAGGTGATGGCACTCTTCAATTGGATTTGACAGGAAACACGGGCTGCACCACCAATACCGCTTCTCTTGCTGTTTCTACGGTGATTGATCCAGTCGGACCCAGTTTTGTCCTGGATGATTTTACTAATCCCCTGCTTCCCGGCTGGTCGAAAAACGATGCCGGGATAAACTATTCGGCCTCCGCCGGCCAACTAACGGTGAACTACTCCGTTAGTGCTTTGAAATTCATTCAGCTCGATCTTCCCAAGGCTGTGCATATGTCCGACTATGGGATTCTGAAGATTCCAATCCTCGTCCCGACAAGTTCGAACCTTCCGACCCTTCTGGTCACCTTCCGCGATGGCAAGGGTAACGAAACACTGGTGAGCAGTTTTGAAGTTCCGATCACTAAAAAAGACGGTTTGTCTCACACCTACGCTTACAACTTTGACGGCCTTTGGAGCCTGAATAACCCGGCCGTCGATGATCTGCAAATCAAAACCTTGCGAATCTATGTAGTCACGGGATCGGCCCAATTTAAACTCGGACCAATCACCGTAAATCATAGCAAGTCGCTTCCCCAAGCACCTGCCAACCTTACGGCAGGGATTACCAGCAGCAGTGATATTGCGCTAAGCTGGACTGACGTTTCAAACGCAATGAGCTATAATCTTTACTGGAGCGAAAGCGCCACAGGCACCTACGCAAAAATCAAGACAGGCATCAAAACGTCGGATGTCCCCTACATTATCAAACCATCAGCGCCCGTGAACTATTACAAAGTGAGCTCTTTCAATGGTTCAGGCGAATCCCTTCTCAGCCAGGACGTAGAGGTAATCTCCAACATCACCGGATTGGAATTGAATGGTGCACTACCCGTTTCGGTTTACCCTAACCCGTGCAACGGGCGCTTCTTCGTGCATTCACCCGGTGCGGCTGTCGAGCAACTTCAGATCTTTGACTCGGGTGGCCGCGAAATACCGGCGGATGTGACGTTGCGCGACCAGTTGGCCATTGTCGATCTGAAAACGATAACCACCGGCACGTATTTCGTCATTCTCCGTAAGGCGGGCAGAACAGTCGTATCCAAAGTGATTGTCCGCTAACTCAATCGAAAGGATGGCCATCCGCTCTGATCTCCTCCGACTTGTACTTGTTGTACCGATTCTTTGGACCGTTGGCTGCACATCGGATCCTCCAGTCCATGCGACCCCCGATCTTGAAGCGTTGCTTGACTCCATGACATTGGAGGAAAAGGTCGGGCAGTTGAATTTCCTTGTGGGCGATCTTTTCAACACTGGTCCAACTGTCCGAACGTCCGAATCCCACAAGTTTGACGATCTTATCCGTCAAGGTAAGATCACCGGCCTCTTTAATGTTCACGGTGCAGCGTATACAGCACGGCTTCAACGAATTGCAGTTGAGGAGTCGCGACTGAAGATACCTTTGCTCTTTGGTGCCGATATCATCCACGGGTTCAAGACGGTAATGCCTTTGGCTCTCGCCGAAGCGGCTTCGTGGGACCTGAAGGCCATTGAACAATCGGCGCGCGTCGCAGCATTGGAATCCACCTCCTCCGGGATTAGCCTCACGTTCGGACCGATGGTAGATATTTCCCGGGATGCCCGCTGGGGACGAATCAGCGAAGGTGCAGGAGAAGATCCATTTTTAGGTTCCGAAATTGCCAAGGCCAGGGTACTTGGATTCCAGGGCCGCGACCTTTCTGATTCGTCAACCATGGCAGCCTGCCTGAAACACTTTGCGGGTTACGGCGCCCCCGTGGCCGGCCGTGAATACAACACCGTCGATATGTCTGAACAAGAACTTCGAGAAACCTTTCTCCCCCCCTTCCAGGCGGGTCTCGAAGTCGGCGCAGCAAGCGTCATGAGCGGATTCCACGAACTCAACGGTGTCCCAGCTACGGCCAATCCATATCTTCTCGGCCAAATTCTCCGAAAGGAATGGAAGTTTGACGGTTTGGTCATGTCGGACTGGCAATCGATCGGAGAACTCATTCCCCATGGTTTTGCCAGCGACAGTTCACAAGCTGCAAAACTTGCATTGGAGGCAGGCACGGACATCGATATGATGGCAGAGATTTACCTGAAGAAGTTACCTGAGCTCGTGCAATCTGGTTCTGTCGACGTCCGTGTACTGGATGAAGCCGTCCGCAGGGTACTTGTGTTGAAAAAGAAACTTGGACTTTTCGATAACCCCTACCGGTATTCTGATACGGCCCGCGAGAAACGGACCTTACGCTCACCTGAAAACCTGGCTTCGGCCCGAGACATGGCCCGCAAGTCGATCGTGCTGCTGAAGAATTCTGCAGGCATTTTGCCATTGAGTTCGGCGTATAAGAAAATCGCCATCATCGGTCCGCTGGGTGACAACCACAGCGAAATGAATGGAAGTTGGTCTTTTTTTGGCGAGCCTCAGCATGTCATTTCCATTCGTGAAGGTCTACAGCAAGCCATGCCACAGACTGAGTTTCTTTTTGCGGAGGGCTGCAACCTCTACGACACGAAAACGGAAAAACTGGCCTCTGCACTCCGGATGGCACGGGAATCAGAACTTATCATCGCCGTTGTCGGGGAATCGGCGGTTATGAACGGTGAAGCCGGGTCACGATCTGACTTGAATCTGCCGGGCGGTCAGCAGGCGCTGATCGAGGCGCTGCATAAAACGGGCAAGCCGGTTGTCGCCATTCTGATTAGCGGTCGTCCCTTAACGGTTCCATGGTTGGAGGAACACATACCTGCCATCGTTGAGGCATGGATGCTGGGATCAGAAACGGGTCACGCAGTCGCAGATGTAATCACCGGCTCTTACAATCCATCCGGCAAACTGCCTGTGACCTTTCCAAGGAACGTCGGGCAGGTTCCGATCTACTATAACCAAAAGAATACCGGAAGGCCTTACTTGGGCAACGATGATGAACCCGCCACCGAACGCGTCTACCGTTCCAAGTACCGGGATATTCCTAACACGCCGCTTTATCCCTTCGGTTTCGGCCTAAGTTACAGCACGTTTGTATACGGCAAACCCGAATTATCAAAGAATACACTGTCACCGACAGACTCCCTTGCTGTATCCGTGAACGTAACGAACACCAGCGATCGCCCTGGCGAAGAGGTTGTTCAATTGTATTTGCACGATCATTCGGCTAGCGTGACCAGGCCGGTACGGGAACTGAAGGCATTCCGAAAAATTCAGATCGGCCCCCAGGAAACCATCCGAATCCAATTCTATCTGACCCTAAAAATGCTCTCGTTTTACCGTAAAGACGGCACATGGGGACCCGAGCCAGGAACGTTCACTGTCTTTGTCGGCACCAATTCCCGGGATTGCCACGCCGTGGACTTTACCCTCCTTCCTTAATCAATTTGGTGTGCTCCCTGTGCGGGAAATTTTTGAATATCTTGCGCAGCCACATCTGTGAAGAATTTCGATACCATTTGCGCATTAGCCACTGCACCGGGAAAAGCTGCACTCGCTATCATCCGCGTTTCAGGCCGCGACGCCATCGATCTCGTTCAACGGGTATTTCGCGGCCGTGACCTCTCCGGGCAACCGTCTCATACGCTGCACCTGGGTTTTCTGCATGATGGTAACGAGGACGTCGACCAAGTGATGGTCTCCCTGTTCCGGGAGCCTCGTTCGTATACCGGCGAAAACACCGTCGAAATCTGCTGCCACGGCTCCATGAATGTGGTACAGCGCATACTTCACCTCCTGCTGCGACAAGGGGCACGCCTTGCGGGACCTGGTGAATTTAGCCAGCGGGCATTCCTTCACGGACGAATGGACCTCGCACAGGTAGAGGCGGTGGCCGATATCATCAACGCCGAGAACGACAACGCCCGCCAGGCTGCCCTCAACCAAATGCGAGGCGGATTTTCCAAGCAGATCCAGCGATTGCGGGATGAGCTCATCCATTTCGCTTCGCTGATTGAACTTGAATTGGACTTCGGCGAAGAGGATGTTGAGTTTGCCAAGCGGGATGACTTACGGAAACTGATCGTCTCCATCCATGAATTCATCAAGGGCCTGGCCGACAGCTTTGAACAAGGAAAGGTAATTAAAGACGGGGTTCCGACCGTTATTGCCGGGAAGCCCAACGTGGGAAAGTCCACCCTGCTCAACGCGCTTCTTAACGAAGAGAAGGCCATCGTATCAGAAATACCAGGTACTACCCGCGATGTGATAGAGGATGAGATTACCCTGGGCGGCATCAACTTCCGCTTCATCGATACGGCAGGCCTGCGGGAAACAACTGACACCATTGAAGCTATCGGCGTTGGCCGGACCCGCGAGCAAATGAAAAAGGCCGCCCTGATCCTCTACCTCGTTGACCTGTCCACAGCCACCTATGATGACATTAACCGGGAACTGCAAGAACTTGAATCCTTGGGCATCCCGGTGATTCGGGTGGCCAATAAGATGGATAGAGCCAACCCGGAACTGGTCAGGCAGTTGATGAAACAAGAGTTTCAGTTCATCTCGGCGATGAATAAGACCAACCTGAAAGCGTTGGAGGATCGTATCCTTGCCCGGTTCCACGTTGACCAGGTCAAGCAAGGCGACGTGATTATTACCAATGTTCGTCATTATCAAAGTCTCCGCGACACATACGATGCATTGGCTCGCGTATTGGACGGCATGGACAAAGGGATCACGGGTGACTTTTTGGCGATGGACGTGCGCAACGCACTCCATCACCTGGGTTTGATTACCGGGCAGATTACCACCGAGGACTTGCTCGGCAATATTTTTTCAAAATTCTGCATTGGGAAGTAGTCCAATGAGTAAGCATTTTCTACTGATTGTTGTCCTCTTAGGTTGTGCGTTCCTGGATATGAAAGCCCAACAAAACATATTCAACGTACCTTCTTCCGACATTACTGTTCAGTCAAAACTGTTCTTTCAGGAGCAACTGAACTTCATTCAGGACGGTACATTTCTGATGAATTCGACATTCAGTTATGGCCTGGGCAAGGAATGGGAAATTGGTCTCAATGTGCTGGGGATTTATGTTGAGCCCGGCCCCCAACTGCTTACCAATTCGAACGCAGCTAATCCGCCGGTATATCCCTTCTACACGATCAATGCCCAGAAAGCCTGGAAGCTCAGCAAGACCTTCAAACTGGCTGCAGGAACACAAACGGGTTTTTCCGCCGGCTTTCACTTTGGAAGCTACAACTACCTGAACCTGGTAACGGCACTGCCGCAGTACACGCTGAAGGTGATCACGGGAATGAATTACGGCACGGAATCGTTCCTGGGGCCCGGCGATCTAAACCCCCTCCTGCCCACTATTTATGATCCCATCGGCTACCAGGTGGGAATCGAAAAAGAAGTCATTCACGATAAGCTGCTGCTCCAGGCGGAGCATATTTCCGGCGAACACTCGCTTGGCCTGACCGCTCTTGGTGTCGGATATCATGTCACCAGCCACTGGGTGCTTTCGCTGGGCTATCAGTTCTCCAACGATAAGAATCCTTCGCCAAACAGTCTTGTGTTCGAGTTTACGTTCGTCCCGTCCGCGGTGGTCTCACATAAGTTGTACCACGAAGGCCATTCGGAAGACATGGATTGAGCTGTTACTTCAGCTCAAAAGTCGAACGCTTCACATCCCTTGAATTGCCTCCAACAAAGACATTGAACTTGCCGGGTTCCGACCCGAAAGTCATGTCCTTCCGGAAAAAAGATAAGTCAACCTGGCTCAGGCGAAAGATCACCTCGCGAGACTCTCCCGGTTTCAGGCTGATCCGCTGGAATCCCTTGAGCTCTTTCAACGGCCGCGTAACCGATCCTACTTCATCCTGGACATAAAGTTGAACAACCTCTGTCCCCTCACGACTGCCTGTATTCGTCACCCTTGTTGAAACGATCAAGGTGTCTTTCGAGGTGATAGTCGCTGAACTCAGTTGAGGCGATTCGTAGCTAAAGGTGGTGTAACTAATGCCGTAGCCAAACGGGTACAACGGATCATTCGACTCATCGAGATACTTTGATGTGTACTTATTATTCGGATCCATCGGCCGGCCGGTGCTTTTCATGCTGTAGAAGATCGGAACCTGCCCAACCGAGCGGGGAAAGGTTATGGGCAACTTACCAGAAGGGTTATAGTCACCGAACAGCACGTCGGCGACGGCATGTCCCGTCTGGTGTCCAAGGAACCATGTCTCCAATATGGCCGGCACGTGGTCATTAATCCACGTGATGGAAAGCGGGCGACCGTTCATCAGCACCACAACCATTGGTTTGCCGACCTTCTGAATCTCTTCAACAAGACGCTGCTGAATTCCCGGCAAATCAAGATAGGCACGGCTCGCCGCTTCTCCAGTCATCTGCGCCCCTTCTCCTACCGCCAGCACAACGACATCCGATTCTTTTGCCACGCTGACCGCCTGGGCGATATACCTTGTAGAATCATCATTGATGTTACAACCTTTGGCATAGGCTACTTTCGTTGATGGAGAAACGGCCGCCTTGATACCTTCCAAAAGGGTAACCGATTTCGTCCAATCACCGGCTGCTGACCAGGAACCAATCAACTCGCGGCGGGCTTGAGCCAGGGGGCCGATCACAGCAATTTTTTTGACCGATTTGGAAATCGGGAGCACCTTCGCTCCTCCATCATTCTTCAACAGCACGATTGATTTTCGAGAGAGGTCGCGCGCCGCAGCCAGGAACTCCGGCTTCATCACGGTGTTCTTTTCACGTTGCTCATCGCAGTAGCGGTAGGGATCCTTGAATAATCCCAATTCAAATTTCTTTTTTAAGATCCGGCGGACAGCCTGGTTGATGGCCTCTTCCTTTATTTTGCCTTCCTTAACCAGTCCGGGCAGAGCATCCTCATAGAATCCTGCCTGCATATCCATGTCGAGACCCGCGTTGAGTGAAAGTGCTGCGGCCGATGCCGTGTCTGCCGCGACTCCATGCGGTATCAATTCCATAACGGACGTATAGTCGCTGACCGTAAATCCATCAAACTTCAATTCTTTACGAAGGACCGTGCTCAACAGAAAATTGCTGGCGGTGGCAGGAACACCATCATAATCATTAAATGAAGACATCACGGTGGCAGAACCCGCCTTGATGGCGGCAGCATACGGCGGCAGGTATACTTCCCTAAACATGCGCTCCGACATGTCAACGGAATGATAGTCGCGACCAGCTTGTGGCGCACCGTAAGCAGCAAAATGTTTGACACAGGCCATTACGGAGACCGCATCGTCATACCCTTTACCTTGGAAGCCCCGCACGCGCGCTTCGGCGATGCGAGAACCCAGGTAGGTATCCTCGCCTGACCCTTCTGCAACCCGGCCCCATCGAGGGTCCCGGGCGATATCCACCATGGGGGCAAATGTCCAATGAATTCCCTCTGCAGCGGCTTCTGCAGCAGCAATTCGATCAGCATTTTCAATCGCCTCCAGGTCCCAGCTGGCCGCCTGGCCAATCGGCAAGGGAAATATGGTTCGGTGACCATGGACAACATCATACCCAAATAACAAGGGAATCTTCAACCGCGTTTCTTCCACCGCCATCCGTTGGAGTTCCCGGGTGTATTTGGCGGTAAACGCGTTGAAAATTGCGCCTACTTTACCTGCCCGGATATCATTCTTATACCCTTCCCGCATGGTCGGACCGGTAACATCCCAATCGCTCGTATATAAAGACAACTGGCCAACCTTTTCTTCGAGCGTCATTAACGACAGAACAGAGTCTACCTGGCTGGCATACCGATCTTTCGGTGCCTCCGTATTGGCACACGAGCACCACAAAAGTACCAGTGGAATGATAATGATGTATTTCTGCATAGCGCGTGGGCTGTTCAGTTCGTGAAATTGAGTTTTGTCATGGCAGTCTGTACTTCGGGGGCCGACATGAACAAGTTCCAAATCAGACCGGTCCTGTAGTTCTCGATCATGACGACAATTGGGCCCTGATCGATAGCCAAAGTGGATGTGGCATACCAGTCTTTCGCCGGGTTGAAAGCGTCATAAAACCCATAAGGTCCCCAAAGGCGGTCGCCGATATTGTAATAGAAGAACTTCAATGCCTTCATTGACTCGACCGGCGTGTAAGGAAACGAGGACAGCGCAGCCGTCGGTGAAATAACATTCAGGTCATTCGTTGGCGAGTGTGCATTATACCCGGATTCGTTGTCGCTGGCCGTCAAACCCCAGCACTGATCACTGTACCCAATCTTTCCTGAAGGATTGGCCACACAGTAGTCGTGATTGATGAGCGCATGATTCACGTTCTGTGTAAAATAGTTGGCATAGGTATCCGACAATCCGGTTGGATTCAGGCCAAGGAACGAATAGTGTGTGAAGAATAACGGCCCGCCGTAGTCTGAACCCAGCGGCAGAACGTGACCGTAGAACGTCTTTCCATTGGCGATTCCACCATTTCGGGCCCAGCCTTGAGTATAGACCGACGCATTGATGGTATGCGTCGGAGAAGCCGCGGCGAGGAAATAAATAATCAGTGCTTCGTTATAGCCGCGAATCGGCATGTTCATAATCCATCCAAGGTTGGGCGACCAATGCCAATACAACACATTCTCTCCTCCCTTGGTATACCAGTCAAACTCTACGCCCTGCCACAGCGTATTGATCTTCTGAATGATGGAGTTCTCCGTAGCATCCAGTGGATTGAGGTACTGACGCACCACGAGTAGGCCTTGGACCATGAACGAAGTTTCCACCAAATCTCCGCCGTTGTCATTGGGACTAAATGGAACCACATGCCCTGTATTTCCATTCATCCAGTGGGGCCAAACTCCATGGAAACGATCGGCAGTCTGGAGGAAGGAGACAATCGTATTCAACCTTGTCACTCCGTCTGCCCGGGTGATGAAACCTCGTTCCATCGCGACCACCATGGCCATCAGTCCGAAGCCGGAGCCGCCGATGGTTACGATATCACCTGAGGTATTGCGCTCTCTTGCCAGTCCGCAATTGGGATGGGCAAAGTCCCAGAAGTATTTGAAAGTCTGCTGCTGAACCAGGGTCAGCAATGCATCATCGCTGATCACCGGGAATTTGGGAACCGGATCAACGGCGGTGTAGAATTCTTTGATGAACTGGGTGAATATCTCACCCTCCTTTCCTCTCACCATATCGGCGATGAACAGTCGATACCGTTTGAAGCCCTGCAGCGACGGAAGTACCGAGATGACCAGTTTTTGGTCGCTGTTTTGAAATGAAAAAGTTGTGCTCAATGCAGGTGGTCCCAGGATCTGAACATTGTCCGTGGTGAAGGTGCTGATGTCAACGGGCGCTGAAAAATCAATCTCAATCGACAATCCCGTTAGCGGAACATTGGTAACGTTGGCCGTCAGCGGGTTAACAACCTGGCTCCCGATTTTCAAACCGGTGATGGTCAGCTTGCCGGCAATTGTCTTTACCTGGTAAACGATGCCCGCAAATGTTTCTTTGTTTTTTCCTTTTACTGTATTGGCGATCACCAGTTCGTAAGCCTGGTTATTCGCAAGATTCTGCAGGGGTTGTGCAGAGAAGGAACTGAAATTATTAAGAAATGAAATCTTTAAAGGGACAAGGCTGCCATTCTTGGTGAGCGTAACACCGGAGACGACAGAAGACGTGTCCAGGGCGGCGGTAAAGTCGCCAACAAACGCCTTGTCAACGGCAATATCGGCATTGACCATCCCGGCTTTGAGTGCCATGGTTCCAGCCCGGAGCTCGACCAGCTGAAGCACACCGGGTGGCGGGGTAACCTCATTGCTCTTCTGGCAGGAGTTGGTCATGACCGACAAGGTCACGAGTAAGCAAATTGAAAGAATGGATTGATGTAGTTTCATTCCGGAAGTAGAAGTAAAAGGGTTTCCGGTATGAGCCGGAAACCCTTAAACATTCAAACTAAACCAAAACTAAGTACTAAGGCTTCTCGGCTGTATTGAGCGCGATGATCTCTGCTTCGGTCAACGCTGACTTCCAAATCCGGAGGTCATCCATCAGCCCTTTGTAGTGGTTGTTGGCAGGATCCGAAGGGTCAGCCCATGCGTCTGCGACGATACGGTTTCCGCTGGCCTGGATAAATCCAAGCGCGAGCTTGTTGCCGCCGCCCGTTGTGTTGCCGGCAAACTTAACACCGGTTGCAACCGCCTTGCAAGGCGCAGTGCATGCGGGCCACAGGTTGAAGTCCCACTGGCGAACTTTCTCACCATTCACGTACATGCTGCCCACTTTCGTAGAAGCCTTGTAAGTGCAAACAACGTGAGCCCATTTATCTTTGAAATACAGGCCTACACCATCCGGAGCAGGGACATCTTTCGCAAACGTAGAACCCTGCCAGCCATTCGGCTCAGCATTCCACCAGGTGTCTTCTGCATCCGTCTGAACCGGGTTACCACCGATGGCATAACGGGTTGCCAGTTTAACGCCTTTGTCTGTGGCCGTCCAGGGACCGCCCATGATCTCAAACTGGAAGCCATACCAGGCAGCCAGGCCTAGAACAAAGTGTGCTTCTTTGGTACCGTCTGCTTTGATCCAGAAGCTGATGCTGAAATCGGGTCCAACCATATAGCCGTCACCACCGGGGATTTCGGCAATGGAAGTAGTTCCATTGAAGCTGGCTGCCAGGCCGTCAAAACCGAAACGGTCTGCAACATACGTGATGTTGTGGATGTCAGCGGCATCCGGCGTGTGAGCACCAGTTGCATCAACAATACCACCATTGAAATCGAAATATGAAAGCATCATCGATTCCTGGGGAGGACTTACCACCGGGGGGCCAAAGCTCTTGTAGGTAAATTCACCTGCTGTTGCTCCGGCTCCATCCGTTGCTTTCAATGCAGCCGTAATAGTCACCTTGTGGTTCGTGCCCGTTGCCATGTTGCTGGTCGGAGTAATTGTCACCACAGCGCCTACCACATCGATGGTAGCGGCAATGGCTACACCATTAACCTGGATCGAGATTGAAGACGAGGTTGCCGTAGTCGCATTCACCGCCTTGTTGAAGGTGGCCACTACTTTTGCATCCAACGGGATTGCTGTGGCTGACGTGGCGCCCGCGAGGTCTGTGCCGCCGTCGGTCTTGAGCGTTACGAGTGTCAGCGGTGACGGATCACTGCTGGAACTGCAACCGCCGAGGTACAGGCCGACCACTCCGGTCACCAGTACCGTTGCTAATAGAAACTTCCACTTTTTCATCATAGTACAATTGATTAAGGTTTAAAATTGAATTGTTTATAGAGAGTTAGTTGGTCCATCCTGCATTCTGCGTAAGCCGTCCTTTTGAAAGATCAATCTGGCTTTGGGGAACCGGCAACAACTTGTACTTGTCGGTATATCCCAGCGGGCCTAATACGGCAGCGGCCTTCCCGGTTCTTACCAGATCCCAAAACCGATGTCCTTCCATCGCAAGTTCGTGTCGGCGTTCATTCAAAATAATATCCCGCAACGGTCCCTTGTTTGTCTCCGTGATGTCCGGCAAGGTTCCTATCGGGGCACCTGCGCGGGCCCGAGCACGCACCTCATTCAGCCGGGTAAGGGCTTCCGCAGGCTTGTTGTTTTCATTTAACGCCTCGGCGGCCATCAGCAGTACATCGGCATAACGAATAAGACGGCGGTGGTGTCCCCATTGCGATGGCACACTGTTGCCCGGCGTCCACACTTTCTGGTTGTAGCACTCGACTTCCACAATAACGTTATTCACTTTGGTGGTATCCGGGCAGGTGAAGTCGCCGATGGTCAGCACGCCGTCGAGTACTTCGCCCAGGAAAATAACCGTGGCATCTTTCCTCGGGTCGTTGGCTTCAAATGAGGTTATCAGGTCGGGTGACGGACGATTGAATCCCCACCCGCGGTTAGGTGAACCACGAATACCCTGCGTATTAGCGTATTGCGCCCCTCCGTTTTCAAAGCCGTCGTTAGGCCGGGCCCCTACTTCAAATATAGATTCGACACCCAGATTCCCGCTGACACCAGTTGCATCCGCAAAGTTGGGTTCAAGACTGTATTGTACTGAAGTCACCACCTCCATGGCGTACTTCTCCGCATTGACGAAGTCAGGCGTCGGAAGGAAGAGGTAGACTTTTGCCAAAAATGCTTTGGCTGCTCCTTTGCTGGCCCGACCGAGGTCGTTGCCGGTATAATTGCTGTTCTCCGGAAGGTTGTCCTTGGCAAACGTGAAATCCGGAATGATGATGTCGTCATAAATCTCTTGAACAGGGGCTCTCCCAAGGTCAAGCGGAGGCTCGGGTGAAACAACTTTTGGTACATCTCCCCAGGCACGAACGAGATCGAAATAGTATAATGCCCTGAGGAAGCGTGCCTCCGCCAGGTAACGAGTCTTGAGCGCATCATCCATGGCGATGTTCGGCACGTAAGTGATAACAATGTTGGCTGCTTTGATTCCCTGGTAAAGGGCCATCCACCAACGATCAAGGCCATCCTGTTGGGTGTTGATCGTAAAGTTGTCATACGCGCCGACCGTAGAGAATTGGTCAGCCGGGCTGCTTCCTTTCCTCGAATCATCCGACATAATGTCCATGATGGGATAACCGCCGAAGTTGAAATACCAATCCCGGAGCGAAGCGTAAGCGGCATTGGTCACGGCTAACGCGTCCTGCGGAGTTATCGGGAAGGAAGTCTGCAGCAATTGCCCCTGCGGTTTCTGGTCAAGGAAGTCCTGGCATCCAACGCCCATCAGGAGCACCGGGATCAACCACCATTTTTTCAGATTCTTCGTCATATGAATTTTCATAAGCGTCAATCTAAAAGGTTACGTTAAGACCAATCGTGTAAATCCGTGCCACGGGATAAGCACCGTTGTCAATGTTGTTTGCCAGCACATTGGTACTTCCAAAATCCGGTGAGTAACCGGTGAAATTGGAAATTGTGAAGAGGTTCGTGCCGCGAACGAACACTTTGACCGCTTTCAGCGCCACTTTATCGGTCCAGGCCGTCGGCAGGGAATACGCGATGGTCAGGTTTCTCAATCGGAAATAGGATCCATCTTGAATGAAGCGATCCGATATCGAATAGTTATATCCCCCAAAGGTTGGCCGAGGCTCATAGTACGATGTCCCCGGACCGGTCCATCGGTTCATTACATGTTGCTCGAAGTTGTACGGATCAGGCCGCACGATCTCTTTTCCGTTCAAAATCTTGTTTCCGCTCTGCCCCTGAAAATCGGCCATCAGCTCAACTCCCTTGTATTCCAGGCTCATGTTGATGCCGTAAATGAAGGTTGGAATCGGCGACCCAATGTTCACCCGGTCAGCACCGGTGATTTTACCGTCGTGGTTGGTGTCTTCGAAGCGCAAGTCGCCCGGCACCGCATTCGAGTCATGCGGATAAGCATCCAGTTCGGTCTGATTCTGAAAAACGCCGGCGGTCTTGTATCCGTAGAATGAGCCAATGGGCAAACCGACCTGGCTCAGCGTAGCTGGTTGCCCGTTGCCGAGGTAACCGCCGACAAGCGTCGAGTCAACACCCTTGGACCCGCCCACAGCCAGCACCTCGTTGTGCAGCGTGTTTCCAACGAAGCCGATCTTGTATTTGATACCTTTGAATTCATCCTGCCAGGCTACGTTGAATTCAAATCCGCGGTTAAGCACCGTGCCTGCGTTAACGGTGATCAGCGCGCCGTTGCCATTGCCCGCATAGCCTTGCGTACGAAGGGGTACGAGGATGTCCTGTGTTTCCTTATTGAAGTAATCGAACTCGGCCGTCAATCGATCATTGAGGAATCCCAATTCAAGCCCGATGTCGGTCTGATAGGTTGTTTCCCAGACCAGGTTGGGATTGCCCGCCACATCAAAAGTTGCACCATTGACGAGGTTATTTCCTACACCAAATACCGGGCTGGTTGACCCATTCGACACGACCAATGAGTACTGCTTGAGGTAGTCAATTTTTTCATTTCCGATCGCCCCCCAACTGGCGCGGAATTTCATGTTGGTGAGAAACTTAAAATCTTTCATGAAGTCCTCGTTAATCACATTCCAACCAATAGCGAACGACGGGAAGTTGCCCCAACGGTTCGACGGAGAGAACTTGGAGGAACCATCACGCCGGAAGGATGCCGTAAATAGGTACTTATCCTTCCACGTATAGTTCACCCGGAACAGGTAAGACATCAGGGAATAGTACATATTGGCATCGACACCGTTATTGATCGCCGACAGGTTATTGACAACAGGCGTGCTGGTAGGGTCGTAGAAGTACAATGGGTTATTGAGATATCTCAACTCCGGAAAATCACGAATGATGTTGCTGCCGCGAATGTTGATGAATTCGTTATTGGTCTTCTGCATCGTGAATCCGCCGAGCACCGTGAAGCGATGGTCATTGACCTGCTTGGTGTACGTCAGTGTATTTTCCCACAACAAAGTGGACGAACTGGATGTCCCCTTGCTGAGTGTACTTTGGAGATTCTGCTGTTGACTGGGTGTTCCGTCCGGATTATAAACGGTGTATGCCGGAGCGAAGTCATCGCTCTTAGAATTCAGCAGGTCGACTCCAAAGCTGGACCGGAACAGGAAGTCCTTGAGGAAAGTGACATCGACAAACATGTTTCCGACAATCCGCATCCCGTTGTCGTAATTGTTGGAATAGGCCAGGGAGGCCAGCGGGTTGCCGACATTGGGGACGGCGCCGTAGGTGCCATCGGGGTAATATGGAACCCTGAGCGGCTGTGCGCGATAGGCCTGGTAGACGACATCCGGTGCATTCTGCCGCGTATAGGGCGCAAAGGAAATGTTGTTGCCGAACTTAACGTTATCGGAGAGCTGGTAGGTGTTGTTGAACTTCAGGGTCACTCGCTCATACTTGGATTTGGGTACGATCCCCTCCTGGTTATAATAGCCTACGCCAAAGTAGTACTGCGTTTTCTGGGTTGAACCGGTCACGGATACCTGGTAGTTCTGCATTGGTGCCGTGCGGAAAATCTGCGACTGCCAGTCGGTGTTAGGCAGCGCATTGAGATTATTGTAGGTGCCAGCGATGATTTCATTGGTGATCTGACCAAATTCCTTTCCATTGAGAAGGTCAATGGTCTTGGCCACTTGTTGCACACTGTATTCTGCATTCACATTGACGATCGGCTGCTCCTGCCCTGCTTTGCCCAACTTGGTTGTTACGATGATCACGCCGTTGGCGCCTCGAGCACCGAAGATGGCTGTGGAAGACGCATCCTTCAACACCTCCATGGACTGAATATCCGCCGGGTTAAGGAAAGAGATGTCGTCGAGGATTACGCCGTCAACGACATATATGGGCGATGTATTATTGAACGTACCTACGCCGCGTACTCGCACGATTGGATTGGCCCCTGGAGCGCCGGATGAATTGAATACTTGAACACCCGATACGCGGCCCTGCAATCCTTGGACGGCGCTGAAGGAAGGGATTCGGGTCAGGTCAGTTCCCTTGATGGAGGAAATGGATCCTGTCAGGTCACTTTTCTGTTGGACACCATAACCTACAACAACCACTTCCTGCAGCAGGTCGGCATCCGATTCGAGGACGACATTCACAACAGATCGCGACCCTACTTCAATTGTCTGGGTAGTAAAGCCCACAAAAGAGAACACCAGCGTATTCTCA
>JBGAPO010000020.1:0-63946 GCA_044221195.1 Cyclobacteriaceae bacterium | reverse complement strand
AGCGCGAAGTATCCTGGATTTGCGGTCATCATGCCGGTGGGCGACAAGATTCTTGGATTTACCCCGGTGTACAGCTTACCTACACCGAGTCAGGGCGACTCTAAGCTCATCTTGAAATACATTGAAAGCTCAACGGCGGTTACTGTTGAGTTCCCGATTTACTATTCGTCCATCAACACCACACTTAACCCGGTGGTGACCTATTCCACCCTTGATCCGGACCGCAACGGCACTGTCATGAATGGAATTCAGCCTTTCAAGGATTTTTCTCCTTCCGACAACCAGATGTATCTTCAGTGCGGCACCGGGATCATGCCGAAGTTTGACCTCGGGAAGGTTTATTCTTACTTTGACACGATCCAGCACGTGGTCATCAACCAGGCTCAATTGGTACTCGATAACACTTACGCGGGAAGGAATCCTATCAAATTTGAGCTGCTCTTGCTTGATTCCCTGAATCAGTTCCGCAGTATTTTTCTTGATACCGTAATCAACGGCCAGGCCGTCAAAGTCAATGATCCTTACCTGGGCAAAATCAGTGATGGTATAGTCCCTTTGACTTCCGGCACAGAAGATACCCGCGTCGCTATTGCGAATGAACTCACCGGAAGCACCGCCAGCATTGATCAGACGACCGGGAAGGTTGGGCTCACCTACATGAATGAGTTTATTCAGCAGATCGTCAGGTATAAGGGCAGAAAACACCGCGCGCTTGCTTTTGCCATGCATCCCGTCGACAATGAGTTCAATAAATCGGTCAGTGCCGTAAAGCTGTCTCCCTCATCGGCCAAGCTTAGGATATACTATACGAAGCCACTAACAACACTCCCCTAACCCATGTGCGGCATTGTTGCTTACGTAGGGCAGCGCCAGGCCAGCGATGTGATCATCAAAGGACTGAAGCGGCTGGAATACCGCGGATACGACAGCACGGGAATTGCCCTGATGAATGGGGCGCTCAATGTTTACAAGAAGAAGGGGAAGGTATCTGAACTGGAAGCTTACCTGAAGGGTCAGAATCTCAACAGCCACATCGGCATGGGTCATACCCGCTGGGCTACGCACGGAGAACCCAGCGACGAAAATGCGCACCCTCACTATTCTGCCACCAAGAAGCTGGCCATCATTCACAACGGCATCATCGAAAACTACGATTCGTTGAAGCGGGAGCTCATTCGCAAGGGCCACACTTTTCTCAGCGAAACGGATACGGAAGTTTTCATCCACTTCATCGAGGACATCCAGGAAAAGGAAAAATGTCCGCTGGATGAAGCTGTTCGCCTCGCGTTGACCCGCGTCGTTGGCGCGTATGCCATTGTGGTCATCTCATTCGATAACCCCGATATGTTGATCGCCGCACGAAAGGGAAGTCCCCTCGTCGTGGGCATCGGCAAAGGTGAATTCTTCATGGCTTCGGATGCCACCCCGATCGTGGAATACACCAATGAGGTGGTATATCTCAATGACCAGGAGATAGCTATCGTCGATAACGGCAAGCTGACCATTAAGAATGTGGCGAACCTGCCGCTCACGCCTTACATCCAGACGATTGATATTGAACTGGAGGCCATTGAAAAAGGCGGTTATGAGCACTTCATGCTCAAGGAGATTTTTGAGCAGCCCCGCTCCATCCAGGATTGCATGCGCGGTCGCCTTGACTCCGCATCAAACCGATTGATTCTTGGCGGCCTGCGGGAATACATTCAGAAACTGGTACACGCCGACCGCATCCTGATTGTGGCCTGCGGAACCTCCTGGCACGCCGGCCTCGTCGCCGAATATTTCTTTGAAGAATTCTGCCGCATTCCCACCGAGGTGGAATACGCTTCAGAATTCCGGTACCGGAATCCCATCATTCGCGAAGGCGACGTGGTCATTGCTATTTCGCAGTCCGGTGAAACAGCGGACACCCTGGCGGCGATTGATCTCGCCAAGTCAAAAGGGGCCATCATCTTCGGGGTGTGCAATGTCGTTGGGTCATCCATACCCCGGGCGACACATGCCGGCGCCTATACACACGCGGGCCCTGAAATCGGAGTCGCCAGCACAAAAGCGTTTACGGCACAGCTCACGGTATTGAACATGATTGCGTTGATTGTCGCCAAGCAAAAAGGAACCATCACCGAGCAAAAGTTCCATGAGATGCTCGTGGAGATGGAAAACATTCCTGCCAAAGTGGAAAAGGCGCTGCAATTGAACGACACTATCAAGTCATTGGCGCAGGAATTCAAAGACGTGAGCAACTTTCTATACCTGGGTCGCGGCTACAATTTCCCCGTTGCTCTTGAAGGGGCGCTCAAGCTCAAGGAGATTTCATACATCCATGCTGAGGGCTATCCCGCGGCAGAAATGAAACACGGACCCATTGCGCTGATCGACCAGGAGATGCCGGTGGTGTTTATCGCCACAAAGGACAGTTCCTACGAAAAGGTCGTGTCCAATATCCAGGAAGTAAAAGCGCGCAAAGGCCGCGTCATCGCCGTGGTGACGGAAGGCGATACGCAATTGGCCAAGATGGCGGAATTCACGCTGGAAGTTCCACCCACCATCGAGCCGCTGATGCCGCTCATTTCCGTAATTCCCTTGCAGCTTCTATCCTATCACATTGCCGTTCTCCGCGGCTGCAACGTCGATCAGCCCCGCAACCTGGCCAAATCGGTCACAGTGGAATAGCGTAACACGTTTGTGCCGGACACTAATTCCGGTCGCGCATCCCGCGTAAATGGCCGCTCCTGTTAACTTGCTCGTTCAAGCAACTGACCGATGCCAAAACACCGCCCATTTCATCAATTGGATGTCTTCTCGAAAATTCCACTCTTGGGAAACGCCTTGGCGGTGGTCCACCAAGCCGAAGGGATGACCGATGAGGAGATGAGTGCCTTTGCGCGCTGGACCAATCTCTCTGAAACAACGTTTCTGACACCTCCCACACAACTGGAGGCCGATTACCGGGTGCGGATTTTTACGCCGGAAGATGAACTTCCTTTCGCCGGTCATCCAACGCTTGGCAGCTGTTATGCCTGGCTGGCTGCCGGTGGAAAACCAAGAACGCCAGGGGTCATTGTCCAGGAATGCGGAGTGGGACTAGTTACCATACGACAGCAAGATGGACGGCTGGCATTCGCTGCCCCGCCGCTTCGGCGAACCGGCGACCTGGATGAAGCGACGCTTGCCCAAATCACGCGCGGCCTCGGATTGGAAAGAAAGGACTTGCTCGATCATCAATGGGTTGACAACGGACCCGGATGGTGTGTGGTCATGCTGAAATCTGCCGAACAGGTGCTGGCCATTCGTCCTGATTTTGGAAAACTGAAAGGGCTGTCATTGGGTGTGATCGGACAACAGGCTCCCGGAAGTAACACCGACTTCGAAGTAAGGGCTTTTGTTCCCTCTCTGGGCGTTCCGGAAGATCCCGTAACGGGAAGTCTCAATGCCGGAATTGCACAATGGCTCATCGGCAGCGGAAAATCCCCGACCCGCTACGTGGTGAGTCAAGGAACAGCAATTCACCGGAGCGGCCGCGTGTATGTTGAACAAAGTGGATCTGACATCTGGATCGGGGGCGACGTTGTCATTTGTATTGAAGGTTCTGTTATGCTATGAGTCCTCACGTGGTCATCGAAAAAGTGACGGCCAGTGATGACTCTCTGCTGGCGAAGATTCGCGAGCTGTTCCTGGAGTATTCGCAAAGTCTCGACGTGGATCTCTGTTTTCAGAACTTTGACCGAGAACTGCAGGAGCTCCCCGGTGATTATGCCGAACCGAAAGGCGTGCTGTTGCTTGCCCTGATGGACGGGAAACCTGCGGGCTGCGGTGCACTTCGCGCGCTAAAATCCGTCGCTCATTCCAATACGGCGGAAATGAAACGATTGTATGTGCGCCCGGAATTTCGGGGCAACGCGATCGGGAAGAAGATTGTCTTGGAAATTATCCAGGCCGCGAAGAACAAAGGTTATAACGCGATCGTGCTTGATACCCTCAACTCGATGACCGATGCCCGTACGCTATATGCCTCCATGGGATTTGTCGAGATTGCCCCCTACTATGACAATCCGCTCGAAGGGACACAATACTTAAGACTGGATCTCTCCACCTTCCGCCAACCTCACCAATAGCGGGCATACCCGGTATCGGTCATCGTGGCTATCCAACAACGCTGCTTCCAACACACGCTTGACGTTGACAAGTCCAATGCGGTCGGCCCATTCAAACGGCCCGTAAGGATAATTCGTGCCCAACTTCATGGCCAGATCAATGTCCTCCTTCGTGGCCGTTCCCTCCTCCAATGTGTAATAGGCCTCATTGATGATCATACACAGCACCCTTGGTGTAACCATTCCTGCCTGATCGGCTACCACCCTGAACTCAGTGCCCAGATTATTGCACAGGGTCTCCAGAGCCGGTCGATCTGCCGGGTCAGCCAGCGAAACCTCCAGCAAACTGCGGTTAACCAATGTCTTCAGTCCACAAAACCCAAATGACCTTCCTGCCCGGAGTGGGAAGTGCCGGACAATCTCCGTCAGTCGTCGGGCGGAAGTATCAAAAAATATAAAAGCGCCAGGCGGCAGAACATCGGCCGAATTTTCAAGGGTCTGCCGCGGGGTATTAAAATCAAAGATCACGTCAGGCGTCTGCGTACCTGGAATACTTGCATAATTATCGGTAGCCATGACATTATGCTGCTGACCGAACTTCTGACTACATTCCTCCGCCTGGTCCGGATTTCCAATGATGAGTAGATTCATGACAGCGGATTGAACGTCGAAATGATGATATTTGGTAAAAGTAAAACAAAGAATTCCATGGCTAAAACAGTCGTCTTCTCATCTGCCGCTCCTGCGCCCATCGGTCCCTACAGCCAGGCCATCCAGGCGGGTAACATGCTGTTTGTTTCCGGACAAATTGCCATCCAGCAATCAACGGGCAGTATGATCACCGCCAACATCGAAGAAGAGGCGCACCAGGTGATGAAAAATATCGAGGAAGTCCTTCGTGCCGCCCAGTTCAATTTCACGCATGTGGTCAAGACGACCATTTTTCTGAGTGATATGAACAATTTTCCAAAGGTGAACGCTGTTTATGGATCTTATTTCACCGCGGAACCACCCGCCCGTGAAACGGTGCAAGTGAGTCGTCTCCCGAAGGATGTGAATGTTGAGATCTCCTGCATTGCCGTGAAGTGATTTCGCTACTGCCCACCTTTCGTGAAACGATGGTGCTGCCCTGGAGCGCCGACGATATTCACGCGCGACTCGCGGCCAGCACGTCCAACAAACCTTTCCTCCAGCCCGACGAACATGAATTACTTTTCACAGGTTGGGTCATGCCGAGGCGTATGCGGATTTCACTGCGTGTCCGTCGCGGCAACTACTACCTGCCATTGGTCATCGGTCAACTGGAGGAGACTTCCGCAGGATGTATTCTCCTGCTGCGGTATACGCTCTTCCCTGTGACACGTTTGTTGCTCCAGCTATGGACGGTGTTGCTGGTTCTTGGCGCGCTGATGGTGAGTTACCAATACAGCAACCTGTTGTTCCTGCCTGGCGGAGGGATGTTGATCGGCATTATCTATTTCATCACGTGGTCGAACTTTCGCTTGCAGCTGAACATGACACGTGAGGCCATATTGCGCGTCGTGTCGTAGTTCAAATTCGTACCTTTGGGGTCTGCTTTATGAGTGTTCGCGTTCGCTTTGCCCCCAGTCCAACCGGAGCCCTCCATATCGGAGGTGTCCGCACGGCTTTGTATAACTATCTCCTGGCCCGTCAAACGGGCGGGACAATGATCCTCCGGATTGAAGACACGGATCAAAACCGGTTTGTGCCCGGTGCGGAGGAATACATTCTTGAATCGCTGGCATGGGCTGGCATCAAGATCGATGAAGGCGTTGGTGCAGGCGGCCCGCATGCGCCCTATCGCCAATCTGAACGGAAGGCCATTTACATGCATCACGCACAGCAGCTCGTGGATAAGGGCCATGCGTACTATGCTTTTGATACGGCGGCTGAGCTGGAGGCCATGCGGGAGCGCACCCCAAATGCTCAATACGACAGCGCGACACGGCTTCAGATGAAGAATTCACTGACCTTGCCCGCTGAGGATGTCAAGAAAGCCGTCGACACCGGCGAATATGTCATCCGGCTCAAGGTTCCGGTCGGTGAGGAAGTTGTATTACACGATCTCATTCGCGGTGAAGTTCGTGTGATGACCTCGCAGCTGGATGACAAGGTGCTGATGAAATCAGACGGCATGCCGACGTATCACCTGGCCAACGTCGTGGATGATTATCTCATGCAGATCTCCCACGTGATCCGCGGCGAGGAATGGCTGCCCTCTGCAGCGCACCATGTACTCTTGTATCGTTTCTTCGGATGGGAGCAGCAGATGCCTCGTTTTGCTCACCTGCCGCTGCTGCTCAAGCCAGACGGTAATGGCAAACTCAGCAAGCGTGACGCCGACCGCATGGGTTTTCCGATTTTTCCGTTGACCTGGACTGATCCACGGACGAAAGAAACGTCAGTGGGTTTTCGGGAAAACGGCTATCTGCCTGAAGCCCTGCTGAATTTCCTCGCCTTGTTGGGCTGGAATCCCGGGACGACGCAGGAACTTTTCACCATCGAGGAACTCATTGCAGCCTTCTCGCTGGAGCGGGTCGGTAAGGCCGGTGCCAAGTTTGACATTCATAAAGCGCAATGGTTCAACCAGCATTACCTGCGGGCCATGCCGGATGAAACCCTGGCCGGATACCTCATCGACTCACTAAATCGACACGGAATATCCTGTACCCCTGACCTGATTCTCAAGATCACGGCTGTCTTGAAAGAGCGCATCACGTTTCCGCAAGACTTTTGGGAGATGGGTAAGCTGTTCTTCGTTGCACCGTCAACTTATGATGCGGGGGCCGTCTCCAAGAAATGGAATGCGGAAGCAGCCGCGGTTCTGCAGGATTACCAGGAAAAGATTGGTCGTTTGGATGCGCTGCCGGCAGATTTGGCCAAATCGATCTTTGAAGAAACTTGTGCCACTCGCCGCATCAAGCCGGGGCAGGTTTTGGCGGCCCTGCGAATTTCCATCACCGGCGGCATGAGTGGGCCTGACCTGATGCAGACCATCGAAATCCTTGGCGGTGAGGAGACTAGCCGCCGTATTCGTGAAGCGTTGTCAAAAATTCCCGTATCCACACCGTGAGCCATGGCGAAGAAGAAAACGCAACCTGCCCGCAAGCCGCGCGTTCATAAGAAACTAAGCGGCCTCGAAGTTTCCGTCGACACCTTCGGCGAAATCAAATCCAGCATGTCCATCGAAAAGATTAACGCATTTCTGGATGAGAATGTCGAAGACAAGAAGTTGACGGAGCAACGGGAGCACGACCTTCAGAAAAAGAAGGAAGGCAAGAAATAACGCACTCCAACCATCCCGGTATGAATTCACACGTCATTGATTATCAAATCAAGGGAGAAAGCATTCAGATTGTCGAAGTGGAACTGGACCCGCTGGAGACGGTGATTGCTGAAGCGGGCGCCATGCTCTTCATGGAAGAAGGGATTCAATTTGAAGCCAAGATGGGCGATGGGTCCTCGCCGAATCAAAGTCTGTTCGACAAACTTGTTTCCGCGGGAAGCCGCGTGCTGACGGGCGAGTCCTTGTTTATGACGCACTTCACCAACCGGGGCAGCCGCAAAGCGAAGGTTGGATTTTCTGCGCCTTACCCTGGAACGGTAATACCGATAGACCTTGCGGCCAGTCCCAACAACGAATTGGTGGTGCAGAAAGACGGATTCCTCTGTGCTGCCTACGGCACAAAACTCAGCATTGTGTTCAACCGCAAAATCGGGGCGGGGCTCGTCGGCGGTGAAGGGTTCATCCTGGAGAAACTTCAGGGCGATGGAAAAGCCTTCATCCATGCCGGCGGAACTGTCATTGAGCGCACATTGAATAATGAAACCTTGCGCGTCGATACCGGTTGCGTGGTCGCCTTCGAATCGCAAATCGATTTTGATGTGGAGACATCCGGAAGTTTGCGCTCGATGATTTTTGGCGGTGAGGGGATCTTCCTGGCTACCATGCGCGGTAACGGCCGGGTATGGCTTCAGTCTATGCCCATACGCAAATTGGTGCAGGCGCTTTCGCCCTATGGCTCCAACCGGAGAAAAGAAGCCAGTTCGCTTCTTGGCGGGCTATTTGAAGGTTAGTTGGAAGATATCTTCGACCACCTCGGGATTATCGAAGGAACTTCTTTTCGGTATTCCTCATAGGCGGCACCGTACTCTTTCACCAGTTTACGCTCTTCCAGCCATATCCCCAGGGGCAGATAGATCAGCATGCAGAGGCAAGAAATCAGCGTCGGAAAATTGGGAATGAATAGGAAGAACCCGATGATGATGAGAATCAATCCCGAATAGATCGGGTGACGAATCCATCCCAGCACACCGTCACGCCGAAGTCCATGTCGCTCCGGCGCGAAACCGAGGAAGGATCTTAGTTTGTACTGGCGGAACGATACCTGGATCAGCATCACGCCGAAAGCGGTGAACACAAAACTGGTATAGCGAATCCAGCCGGTCGGTTCCATGTAGTAGGGTGCCTCGATGCTTCCGTTGATCATCAGCATCGCCAGAAGACCAACGGTGGAAATAATGGAATAGACCAGCCGGTAGTACCGATATCCGGTTCCCAGGGTCGCCTCTCCAATTCGCTTCACGGCTGCCGATGCCAACACGCTGTGAAAAAGAAAATAGACGAGCCAGCCAACAACCAGTACACCGTAATTCATCCTGCCAAAGATACGCCTTTTGGCCCCGGATCGAGTACTTTTGGGTTATTCAACGCCTCTTGATCTCTTAGGACAATGAAAAGTATCACCATCGGACTTGTACGTGAAGGACGAATTCCTCCCGACAAGCGCGTACCGTTTACTCCATTGCAGGCGGAGGAAATCGTTCAACGATTCCCGCATGTAATCCTCCTCTGTCAATCCAGCCCGGTCCGGGCCTTCAAAGACCAGGAGTATGCGGAACTCGGCATTCCGGTTGTACAAACAATGGCCGACTGCGACATCCTGATGGGGATCAAGGAAGTTCAGATTCCGGACCTGATGGCCAACAAAACTTACCTCTTCTTTTCCCACACCCTGAAGAAACAGCCTCACAACAAGAAGTTGCTGCAGGAAATCCTGAAGAAGAACATCCGGCTTATCGATTATGAGACACTGAAAGATACCCAGGGCAACCGGCTCGTCGCTTTTGGAAGATTCGCGGGAATCGTCGGGGCTTTCAACGGACTTCTAACTTATGGCAAGCGGTTCAATTTGTTCACGTTGCGTCGGGCCTTTGAGTGTTTCGATATCAACGATCTCAAACTGGAACTGCGCAACGTAAAACTGCCCCCGATCAAAATTGCACTGACCGGCGCAGGGCGGGTGGCCAAAGGAGCCATGGAAACCCTGGACACCGCGGGTATTCGCAAGGTGAGTCCGGCGGAATATCTTACGCGAACATTTGACGAGCCGGTCTATGTTCAGCTGGGCAGCGCAGACTACCATGTCCGGACGGAAGGAGGACATTTTAATCGAGACGAGTTTCATAAAGAGCCGGATAAGTACACTTCCACTTTCAGGGACTTTACCAAAGTCACCGACTTACTGCTGGCCGGTGCGTTCTGGAATCCAAAGGCCCCGGTACTCTTCACCGAAGAAGAAATGAAATCGCCGGAGTTCCGGATTCGTGTGATTGCCGATATCACGTGCGACATCAACGGCTCAGTGCCCAGCACCAAACGCGCCACATCCATCGATGACCCCCTTTACGACTACGATCCAAAAACCGGCGAACTCTTTCCGGCATTCAGCAGTCCGGATTATGTAACGGTGATGGCTATTGACAACTTGCCGTGTGAACTTCCCCGCAGTGCTTCGGAAGAATTTGGACATGATCTCATTGATCGGATTCTGAGACCCTTACTCGAAGAAGATCCTGAAAAAATCATTGCCCGCGCTACCATCGCCGAGAACGGCAACCTCACGCCCTACTTTGAGTATTTAAGGGATTATGTTTCATAGGCGAGCTTCAAAGCGCTGATGGCTGTCCATGGTGTTTCTGCACGTTACCTTCTGACGGGTACTGCCTTTGCTATACTTTGGTCCTCCGCGTCGTCGGCAGCCAAGATTGGATTGGCATCCGCGGATGGCCTGGTGATGTTCACCGTCCGCTTTTTGATCGCCGGCATGCTGCTGCTGGGCTGGTCGCTGCTGCTTCAGCGTGACCGCATCCCAAAAGGCAAAGAGTGGATCCAGCTGACGGTGTTTGGCGCTTTCAACACAGCGCTCTACCTGGGCATATTCATTGTTGCACTGCGGGAGGTAACAGCCGGAGTGACATCCATCGCCCTGGCACTAAATCCATTGCTGATCGGAGCGATGACAGCCCTGTGGTTGCGAATTCGTGTTTCATCGATGCAATGGGTCAGCATCTTCATTGGAATCTTGGGAGTCGCCGTCGTGTCGTATCCACTCCTTGTCAACAGCTATGCGACGGTGCTGGGGATATCACTGATGGCCTTATGCATGATCGCCTACTCCTTCAGCTCAGTTTACTATGCCACCGTGCACTGGACACTTTCCCGAACGGCAATTAACGGATGGCAAGTGCTAATTGGCGGACTCCTCTTGCTGCCATTTGCTATTTTATTTTCTCAAAAGGCAAGTCAATTTGATTCCCGTTTCTGGGGCAGTGTATTTTGGTTGGTTGTGCCGGTATCCATCGGCGCCGTGCAATTGTGGTTATACTTGCTGAAGGTGGATGCCGTGCGGGCGTCGCTGTGGCTTTTTCTTTGCCCGATATTCGGATTGACATTCGCAGCGGTATTATTGGATGAGCCCATTTCGGGTTACACGGTTGGCGGGACCTTCCTTGTGCTTACGGCGCTATTTCTCGGTCAGCGATATTCCCAGCGCAAAACCTCGTAACGCGGCCTTTTGTAATCCCTGTACACGTCACTATTTTTGATGATGCTGATTTATAATGTCACAACCGGCGTCGACAAACACATTGAACAGGAATGGGTCATCTGGATGAAGGAAGTCCATATTCCAGACGTGATGAAGACCCAGATGTTTGTGAGCTCCCGGATGTATCGGGTCCTGACGGCGTCGGAAGACGGTACGGTTTCCTACGCGACTCAATACCAGGCCAAGTCCATTAGTCAAATCGAAGAGTACCTGGACAAACATGCTCCAGCTCTCCGGGAGGAAGCGAAAAAGAAGTTTGGGGATAAGGCCGTATCCTTTCGAACGCTATTGGAAGAAGTTCACTGAGCTGATTGTCGCTAGAGCTTGAAGATGACAAACAGCAGCAGTACGAACGTAAAAATCAATACGAGGTAGGACTGAATCAGCGCCACCGAATACGACATACCTGGATAGTATTTCCCTAATCGCTCCCAATTTTTCCTGTGCTGAATCGTGGCCTGGGAAAGGCCGAGAAAACCGACAAACATCAGGAACGGTCCAATTATCCGCCCATTAAAGAAAACAGATACCGGGCTTTCGCCGTGTGAGACACGGTCGTAGTAAAATCGGTACGCTGTAAAACCGAGCGCGATAAACGTGATGGCTGTCCGAAGCCAGGCCAGTTGCAGTCGCTCGAGTGCCAGGCGCACTCGTTCCAGGCTCAATTCCTTCTTTCCCTTCTTGAATTCTTTTTTCGCTTTCTCTTCGGCCAGCGTCAGCGCGGGTTTACCCGATTCCATATCATTCATACCCTCAAGTTATCGCAATTTTCAATTATTTATCGAACCCGTATACCTGCACCGCAAAGCGCCGTATAATAACCTATCCCGATACCATGCAGAACCTCATTGCACTTGGCCTGGCTTTCCTTCTTACAGGGAGCGTATTGGGCCAAAGACTCATCGGTCAATGCGAAGGCTGTGAATGGATGTTGGAAGGAATGCCGGCCAATCCAGCCTGGTCTGTCCACATTAGCGGAAAGGAGGAACCGGGAGATCCTTTGGTTATCCGTGGTACCATTTTCAAAGCCGACGGCAAGACGCCCGCACCAGGAGTCGTGTTGTATGTCTATCACACGAATCAAAAGGGAATTTACGAGCCGGCTCCGGGGCAAACCCAGGCGAGGCGACACGGTCATTTGCGCGGATGGATGAAATCGGACAGCCGCGGTCGTTATGAATTCACCACCATTCGCCCGGGAGCATACCCCAGCAATCGGGCCGCACAACACATTCATCCCATTTTACTTGAGCCGAACGGCAATTACTATTACATCGATGAATACCTCTTTGATGACGATCCTTTGCTGACCGCCAACGAAAGAACGCGACAGGAAGGCCGCGGTGGAAACGGAATCATAAAACTTGCAAAGGATTCACATGGGAGATGGACCGGCACGCGTGATATTGTCTTGGGGAGAAACATTCCAGGATACCCATAACCGATATGAAAAAGTTTGCTGCTATTCTCACATTGGCTCTCACTACACTTGCAGCCAATGCTCATCCGGGGGTTGGCATCGTTGAGGATCGCCAAGGCAATGTGTATTACACCGATCTCAAACAAGTCTGGAAGATCACTCCTTCCGGCCGGAAGACGATTGTTGTTCCGGCCGTGCACACGCATGAGCTCTTCCTGGATGATAATGGCTTTTTGTACGGGGAGCACCTCTGGTACAATGGGGACCAACGGAATACCTGGGGCCATTACGTATGGAGACTGTCGCCAGCCGGAAAAGTCGACAAGGTGATCCCTGATACCGAAGGGTTCCTTGAAAACTACAGTTTTGTTCGCGATCACCTCGGCAATATGTACTGGGCAGACCGTTCAAAAGATTGCCAGACTGTGGTGAGGCGAGGATCGGACAATACAACCAAGTCCATTTCGAACCAATGTTTTGAAAACATCCGCAAGGTGGAAACGCTTCCCGACGGATCCGTTTACCTGGTCGATTTTCAGGACTTGAAGAAAATCGATATCAATGGAAAAGTAAGTACGATTGCCGCCAAAATTGCCAACAAGCAATGGACAAAATCCACTGTTGAGAATCAGAATTCCGTTATGGGAATCTGGTCAGACAACAAGGGGAATCTTTATGCGGCCGTCTTGAGTGAACGATTGGTCAAGCGATTTGGACCCGATGGCAAGGAGGAAGTAGCCTACAAGACCGCATGGCCCTGGGCGCCATCCGGGGGAATGGTTGACTCGAAGGGAAATTTGTGGCTCCTCGAAACGTCGAAGACAAATGATGTCCGCGTTGAACGCGTGGGTCCGGACGGGCGCAGCGTCACATTTTAGTGAGCCCTCGACAAGAGTGCCTGAATCTGATCGCGTTCCAGGCTGCAGTTGGTCCATTCATCATCAAGTTTGGCGCCGTACTTCCTGTAGAAATTGATAGCGGGTTCGTTCCATTCCAGCACCTGCCACATCATGCCGGTACATCCCTCATCCAAAGCGTGCTGCATTGTCCGGTCAAAGAGCAATTTGCCGGCACCCTTGCCCCGCTCGCTCTCTGTCACAATGATGTCTTCCAGATAAAGTCGCTTCCCTTTCCAGGTGGAGTAGCGCCAATAGTACAAGGAGATTCCAATGATTACCCCGTCTTGTTCCGCAACAAAAAAACCATAGATCGGATTAGCTCCAAATCCGTCGTGTTCCATCAATTCTACCGTATTGGTCACTTCATGCGGTGCGCGTTCGTACAGCGCCAGCTCCTTGATCAACTCCAGTGTGCGGGGAATGTCTTCCTTCCTACCCCGTCGTATGGTGATGCCGACAACCATGCTACATGTCCTTTTTTACCATGGGCGGAATGATCCCCATGTTGTACCAGGTAAAGGCATACTGGTCGGCCGCCGCATCGAGGGCCTTCGACAAGTTAGATGACCCGTGCCCCGACTTGGTATCAATGCGGATCAACACCGGATTTGTGCCGGCGTTATCTGCCTGCAGCGTTGCCGCAAACTTGAAGGAATGCGCGGGAACGACGCGGTCGTCATGATCAGCCGTAGTAATCAGTGTCGCAGGGTACGTCGTCCCCGGTTTGAGCGCATGAACCGGAGAATACTTTCTCAAGTACTCGAACATTTCCTTCGAGTCTTCTGAAGTCCCGTAGTCGTAGGCCCATCCCGCACCGGCCGTGAACTTATGGTACCGCAGCATGTCCATGACGCCAACTGCCGGGAGCGCCACTTTCATCAGGTCGGGACGTTGCGTCATCGTTGCGCCCACCAAAAGGCCTCCGTTGGAGCCGCCGCTCACCGCGAGATATTCTGAAGATGTGTATTTCTCTGCAATGAGATACTCTGCTGCTGCAATAAAGTCGTCGAACACGTTTTGTTTGTTCATCAGGCGCCCTGCGTCGTGCCACTTTTCTCCATACTCTCCGCCGCCGCGAAGGTTAGGAAGGGCAAAGACACCACCGTTCTCCAGCCACACCACGCGAGAGGTGGTAAATCCCGGGGTCTGACTAAGGCCGAATCCTCCATAGGCATAAAGCCAGGCGGCATTTTTTCCGTTCAATTCAAGGCCCTTCTTATGTACAATGAACATCGGCACTTTTGTTCCGTCCTTGCTGGTGAAGAATACCTGCTTTGTTTCGTAAGCGGAGGGATCAAAATCCACTTTGGGTGCCGCATAGACGGCGGATTTACCCGAAGGAATATCGTACGAGTAAATCGTGGAAGGGACGGTGAACGACGTGTAACTGTAATACACTACTGTCTCGGAGGCTCTTCCATCGAAACCGGATGCAGTACCTATTCCGGGAAGTTCTATATCCCGTTCAAACTTGCCCTGGTAGTCGTACTGCTTCACCAGTGTGCTGGCGTCTTTCAGGTAGTTGACAAAAATCTTCTTTCCGCCTGTGGAGACACCCCGAATTGCCATTTCGCTTTCCGGGACAATATCCTTCCAGTTGTCGGGCCCTGGTGCACTGGCGTCAACCGCAACAATTCGATTGTTGGGAGCCTTGAAATTCGTTTGGATGAGCAGCTTTGAGCCGTCATTATCAATGATCCGATGGATGTTATCAAAATTACCGACGACGGTAACCAGCTTTCCTTTCGGGTCCTTCAGGTCCTGCACGTATAATTCATTGCCCGTGGTGCTCACGGCAGCGGTAATAATCAGGAACCGTTCATCTTCCGTCAGGCCTGCGAATGCATACCGTCGAGGCGTCTTTTCACCGCCAAAGATCATCACATCAGCTGACTGTGACGTGCCGAGTTTGTGAAAATAGATTTTGTGATACTGCGTTTTGGCCGAGAGTTCAGATCCCTTCGGTTTGTCGTAGCTGCTATAATAAAATCCCTCGTTACCGCGCCAGGCGATGCCGGTAAACTTCATGTTCTTCAGGGTATCGCCAACAAGAGATCGATCCGACGCTTTCATCACCACTGCTTTGCGCCAATCCGAGCCTCCCTCCTGGAGCTGAATGGCGATGAGCGAGCCATCCTTTGAGAAATCCATTCCCGCGAGCGCTGTTGTTCCGTCAGCCGAAAAAGTGTTGGGATCCAGAAACACTTCTTCCGGGCCGTCGAGTCCCTTCTTCCGGTATTGGACATTGTGATTTTGAAGCCCGGAGTTTTTTGAATAGTAGTAATAGTCGCCCTCTCTATGCGGAGCACCCAATCGCTCGTAATTCTGCACTTCATCGAGTCGCTTGCGGATAGCATCCCGGAAGGGAATATTTTTCAGATAGCCGAACGTTACCTCGTTTTCGGAAGCCACCCACTTGGCTGTTGCTTGGGTTGTGTCATTTTCCAGCCACCGGTAGGGATCGGGCACCTGGACGCCAAAATACGTGTCAACCGTATCGACCTTTTGGGTTTGCGGATATGGCCCGACGGCGGCGGATTCCTTCTTTGGTGAGCAGGCGCTGAAAGCAACGCATACACACAGCCATGCGGCAACTTTGTTCATACGTAATCGGATTAGTTGACCAAAGTACACCGGTCGCCTCAAATGGGCAACAAGGATGTTATGCCGTCATCGTCCGTCAGGCAGCCTTCCGCACACGTTCGATGCGAAGGTGTTTCTGATTGGCTATTTCAATGATGCCCAATTTGTTCAGCACACGGATAACCTGGTAGGTGGGATCCAGTTCATGCCAGCGCACACCACCAAAATTGGCGCGCGAACCGAATTTGTGATGGTTGTTATGATAGCTCTCGCCCATCATGAGAAAATCAACCGGGAGAAAATTCTTGGACGTGTCTCCCACTTCAAAATTGCGATAGCCGTATTTGTGAGCAAACCAGTTGATGACAGCACCGTGAATGGGGCTCATGAGGAAATGCACCGGCAGCAGTAAGAACAGCCACCAAACAGTCGCAAACTTGAGGTAGAAAAGGACATACAAGGATCCCCAGAACAGCCGTGACGGCCAGGAACGGGCTATCCGGTCAAACGCGTCCCATTTCGGAACACCTTCCGTAAAGCGCTTTTCCGGCACCAGCTTTCCATTGGCAATTTGCGAATAGATTGTCTTGGTCTTCCACATCATGTTCCAGATGGTCTCGTCGTAGGTCGGCGAGTGCGGATCATCTTTGGTGTCCGCGAAGGCATGGTGCATGCGGTGCATGACGCCATAACCAAATGGGCTGAGATAGTTGGAGCCTTGGAAGATCCAGGTGAGCACATAAAACACCTTCTCCGTAAAGGGACTCATCGTAAACGCCTTGTGCGAGGCATAGCGATGCAGGAAGAATGTCTGAAAGAACAGAGAGAGGTACCAATGCGCTGCAAAAAAGCTAAAAATGATCAACATGTCACGTTCAGGTTTTAAGGTAAAAACAGCCCAATTCAGACTGTAAGATGTAAGACCAGCTAAGGATCCGTTTGTGACGGAAACCGCCAAAAAAATCAGTTTTTCTTCGAAATTGCCTCAGAAACGTCCTTTTTGAGGACTTGGATGAAGTCTTTGGCATTGCCCATATCGCAGGACTTCCGGAATCCGGCCATCATGGCGTTCATATCGGGAAGGCTGAGCTGAATTCGAGCCGTCTCTTCGTCGAGTTTCTTACGGGCCCGGCAAACAAGCTGACGGCAATGGTCTTTCTTCTTGTTGACAATCTTCTGCAGGGCATCATAATCCACATCGAAGACCTCCTTCAGGAGGTAAACCGCCCGCTCCAGAGGCTCCAGACGGGTATGAATTATTTGAAACGCTTTCTGCAATTCGACATCCAGATCAAGATGGCCCAGGTTGGTTTCCTTGATCCGGTGCATCCACTCTGATTTCTGAATCGCATCAATACACTCCGTCTTTTTCCTTTTGAGTGAATTGAGGTGCGAAAGGCAATTGTTCTTCACCGAGGCAATCAGGTAGGCCTTGGTGTTTTCAATGTTACTGCGCTCTGTGCTCAGCCATTTCAGAAACGTCTCCTGTACAATGTCTTCGGCGTCCTCCTTGCAGCGCACCAGATTATAGGCGATGCGATGGAGCGTTGGCTGATAAAGCGCTATGGTTTGAGCCGGGTTCACAGTGACTGCAAAGGTAGACCATATTTCCCTTGTTTCCACAAGAAAATAATGGCCTCCCACCTTACAGTCGTTTGGCCGTCAATAAATTATAGGTCACATTTTGAATCCTTAGCCTTACTTTTGTGTTCTCGATTTGCTACTCGATATATGGAAGCGACCCTGACACCGGAGATTCGTCGGAAACCGATCGTTAAGCAGGAAATTGCCTTTGCGGTTATCCACTTACTGCCGCTGGCAGCGCTATGGACCGGAGCGACGGCTTTTGACTGGTTCCTCTGCATTTTCTTTTACCTGTTCCGGATGTTCTGGATAACCGGCGGGTATCACCGCTACTTCGCTCACAAGTCGTACAAGACATCGCGTTGGTTTCAATTTGTAATTGCTTTCATGGCGCAAACGTCTGCCCAGAAAGGTGCTCTCTGGTGGGCCGCACACCACCGCCATCACCACCGCTTCAGTGACACTCCCAAGGATCCACACTCCATGAAGGTTTATGGATTCTGGTATTCCCATATCGGCTGGATCATCGGGCCGGATTTCAAAGAAACAGACTTCAAAACCATCGGGGACTATGCAAAGTATCCCGAACTGGTATGGCTGAACAAGCACTACCTGGTACCCCCGACGATGCTGGCCCTGTTTATCATGGCGCTTGGTGGATGGGTGAACGGCGGCAGTGTGCTGACCATGTTTACGGCCGCGGGATTCTCCAGTCTATTCGTCGGGTTCTTCCTGAGTACCGTAATCCTCTACCACGGAACCTTCTCCATCAATTCCATCATGCATAAGTTTGGAAAGCCCCGGTATGAAACGGGTGATGAGTCCAAGAACAGTGTGTGGCTTGCACTGCTGACACTGGGTGAAGGCTGGCATAACAACCACCATTATTATGAGGTCTCTTCTCGCCAGGGATTCTTTTGGTGGGAGGTTGATATCACTTATTATATCCTCCGCGCATTTTCAGCCGTGGGGCTCATCTGGGATCTCAAGGGCGTGCCCGACTATATCAAGTATTCCCATAACAAGAAAGAAGCGCAAGAATTGAAGCGACAGGCGGAAGGGCAACTCGCCGGGACAACATCCGTTGAAGATCCGAAAGTACAGGAAGATGTCGACGCCTGACGCCAGCAATTTTCTTGAAAGCACGCTTAAGCTATTCCGTTATTATAAAGGCCTGGGGGAAAAAGCCATCGGCCAACTCAATGACGAACAGGTGCTTCGAAAGCCGAACGAGGCCAGCAACAGCATTGCGTTGATTGTGCATCACCTCAGCGGCAACATGCTGTCGCGTTTCACCGACTTTCTTACCACCGACGGAGAAAAACCCTGGCGCAAGCGCGACCTGGAGTTTGACGAAACATATCCTGACAAAGCAGCTATGCTGAAGGCGTGGGAGGAAGGATGGGCATGCGTCTTTAAGGCGATTGACCCGCTAACTCCCGAGGATCTTTCGCGGATTATTTACATCCGCAATGAAGGTCAAACTGTGCTCGAAGCCTTGCAACGGCAACTTGCTCATTATTCCTCGCACATCGGCCAGATCATTTATCAGGCCAAAATCCTGAAAGGCGACCAATTCAATACGCTGTCCATACCCAAGGGAGGATCGACCTCATTCAATGAAGGAAAATTCAGCCAGGAGAAAAGCCGCCGACATTTTACTGACGGCCAGAAGTAGTCTAAAAGAAGTATCCCACACGATACGTCACCGGGCTCCAGTAGGGCGAATTCGCTTCGCGGTCATAGAGAAAATTGTACAACAGCTGGAAGCTGATTCCTCCGCGACCCTTCTTCCCCAATTGGCGGATGTATCCCATGCCGCCGAAGAATGAGTGAACACCCGACTTCTCGGTGTAGAGCGCGTTGCCGCCGGCCTGAACCACGTGCTCGGAGATGAGGTATTCCCATTCCGACCAGAGATAAATCCGACGCGACAGACTGGCGCGTGCAAACAGGTTGGGTCCGTAAGAATTCAAGTTCTTTCCGTACAAATAGTTCCTGGTATAGATATATCGGTAGCCGACACCCGTAGTAAGAATCTTGGGAAAGCTATACGCCATCAGAACAGAAACATCCACGTGCGCCTGCTTGGTGTTGAACCAAAGTCCCGTTGCCCCGCCGAAGCGTATTCGTTCGGCGAGCGTTCGTGTGTCTTTCCTCGATTGCTGCGATGGAAGTTGGGTGGTGTCTTGCACTTGCTGTGCTGAAACTGCTGTTGAAAAAAGCAGCGCAAAAAAGAGGATCAGTTTCTCCATACAATACAATCGGGTGCAATGATACAAGACTGATCGATATGATCCCGTTCACTGATGTAAATCATAGCAATTCAGGCATTATCAGATGACCTTTTGTACGCTGAATCCCGGCCCAAATGGACGCCTCAAAGACCCCTGTGTTCTTCGCGGTAGAACCGGAACGTTCGAAGCTGCTGTCACAACTCTGGAAGTACCAATTCGAGGATGGGTGCATTCGGCCTGATGCCATTCGCAAACTCGCCCACGAGCACAAGGCGTCGGCCGTGGAAATCGAAGGCGTGGCAACATTCTATCACTTCTTCCACCGCGTACCGGCCGGTAAGCACGTCATCTATCTCAACAACAGCATTATTGCCGAGCTGAAAGGCTATGAACGAGTGCGCGACGCATTTGAACGGGAAACAGGCGCGCGGCTTGGATCTGTTGACTCTACCGGAACATTTGGGCTATATCCCACGCCATGCATCGGCCTGAGTGACCTCGAGCCGGCTGCGCTGATTGATTTCTTTCCATTCACAAACCTCAATGCGATTAAAGTAAAAGAGATTGTCCGCCAGCTGAAGGACGGAAGGAGCCCCGCTGAATTGGCCGACATTCCTCCGGCCAACATAAGGCACACACCGGCCGAGAACCGCACCATTTTCTTTGCCGACTATGAGCGCGGGCAAGCTATACGTAAACTGTGTACACTTACACCTGACCAGGTTATTGAACAACTCCGGATCACCGAGCTGACCGGCCGCGGCGGGGCATTCTTTCCAACATGGAAGAAATGGTCAACCTGCCGATCCTATCCTGAACAGCCGAAGTTCATCATCTGCAATGCCGACGAAGGTGAGCCCGGAACATTTAAAGACCGGGTGTTGCTCCAATACCAGTCCGGAAGCGTCATTGAAGGAATGGTCATCGCGGCGTTTGCGGTGGGAGCCTCCTACGGTATGATTTACCTGCGAGGTGAATACCGGTGGCTTGCCGCTCATCTCGAAAAGGAGATCGCGCTGTTCCATGAAGCCGGATTGCTCGGAAAAAACATCTCGGGAATTTCAGGATTCAACTTCGACCTCCGGGTAGAGATTGGCGCCGGAGCCTATGTATGCGGCGAGGAAACCGCCCTGTTGGAATCCATGGAGGGTAAGCGGGGTGAACCCCGCACCAAGTGGTTCTACCCCGTGCAAAAGGGTTACCTGCAATTCCCAACGGTGGTCAACAATGTCGAGACGCTGGCCGCTGCCGCCCGACTGATCCAACTCGGAACCTTTGAATATCTCCGTCGCGGGATTCCGGGTTCTCCCGGGACAAAACTTATCAGTCTTTCCGGGGATTGTGCAAACCCAGGGCTCTATGAAATTGAGTGGGGAATGACGGTGGCCGAACTGCTGGAGTTGTGCGGCGCAGAAGACCCTTACCTGATTCAAGTCAGCGGACCATCGGGCGAGTGCATCAGCGCCAAAGAGAAATATCGCCGAATTTCCACCCTTGACTTGCTCGCGCAGAAAGATATCCGGTGCGGCGGCTCATTCATGATCTTCAACCAGCGGCGCGACCTGGTTCACATCCTCCTCAATTTCTCCGAATTCTTCAAGCATGAATCCTGCGGCGTGTGCACGCCTTGCCGGGCCGGGAATTTCATTCTCCAAAGGAAACTGGAGAAACTGCATCACGGTCTGGGCGAAATGAACGACCTCGCCGAACTCCGAAGTTGGGGAACCTTGATGAAGACCGCCAGTCGGTGCGGTCTCGGGAAAACGGCTCCCAATTCCATCATCCAGGCCATCGATAAGTTTCCTGAATTCTTTGCCCGGCGTTTTGGTCAGGTTGACAACAGCAAGTTCCGACAGTTTGACCACCAGGCGGCCGTCGCGGAGTATGAACGTTACAAACCGTAATCCCCATGGCCACCTGCACATTCTGGATCGACGGAAAACAATACCAGGCGGAAGAAGGAGTCAACCTCGTTGATGCCGCCAAGGCCAACGGAATATTCATTCCCTCCCTTTGTTATGTCAGTCACATTGACCCGCCGCTCGGCACTTGCCGAACCTGTACATGCAAGATCGACGGACGGTACAACCCGGCATGCACCGAGTCGGTGCGCGAAGGTCTGAAAGTGGAAGTCAACACGCCCGAGTTACTGGACGTTCGGAAAGCACTCGTCGAAATGATGTTCGCAGAAGGAAACCATTTCTGTCCTGCTTGCGAAAAAAGCGGCAGCTGTGACCTGCAACATATGGGTTACGAGCTGGGTATCTCACAGTCGCGATTCCCACACCTGTTCAAAGACCGTTTGATCGACTACCAGCCCAAGCGGATGATCATGGAACATAATCGCTGCATCAAATGCAAACGGTGTGTGGAAGAAGTCTTCACCGAAGACCGGCAGCGGGTGTTTACCTACATCCATCGCGGCAATGAAACGATGGTCGGCATTGATTATGAACAGGAGGCCAGGCTGAACGATGAGGCGGCCGAAAAAGCCATGATGCTCTGTCCTACGGGTGCCATCATCGTCCGCGGTAAGAGTCTGACAAAACCGTTTGGCGACCGGCAATATGACTTGCAGTCTTCACAGAAGCACTACAAACAAAACGTTCTGGCCCGGCCGAAAGTAGCCAACTTCGAAAAGAAGACCATCGCCACGGTGTCGTTGGCGGGTTGCTTTGGCTGTCATATGTCCATGCTGGACATTGATACAGAGATTCTCGACATCGCCGATCTCATTTCTCTGAATCGATCGCCGCTTACGGATATCAAGCAGTTTACCCAACGCTGTCATCTCGGCCTGGTGGAGGGAGGATGTTGCAATACAGAGAACATTGAAACGCTGAAGAAGTTTCGCGAGATGTGCGACATCCTTGTGGTGATGGGCGAATGTGCCGTGTGGGGAGGGTTGCCTGCCATGCGCAATACGATTCCATTGGGTGAGTGTCTCGAAGAAGCCTATCTCAACTCGGCCACCAGCTCAGCAGGTGAAGCGCGCGTGCCCTACCACGAAGACTTGCCCAAGATTCTGGATAGAGTTTACGCCTGCAACGAAATCGTGAAGGTTGATTATGCTATACCCGGGTGCCCCCCGTCGGCAGCACATATCTGGAAAGTGATCAAAGGTTTGCTGTGGGGAGAAGATTATTCATTGTTGTATTCGGAATTCAAATACGACTGACCATGAGAACCAAGGTGACGATCGATCCGGTGACGCGTGTGGAAGGGCACGGTCGGGTGACTATTCACCTGGATGAATATGGAACGGTCAAGGACACCTATTTCCATGTGGTGGAATTCAGGGGTTTTGAACGGTTTATCCAGGGCAGGCCTTACTGGGAGGCTCCGGTCTTGGTACAACGGCTTTGCGGCATTTGCCCCGTGAGCCATCACCTGGCGGCAGCCAAGGCCATTGATCAATTGGTCGGCGTTAACCCGGAAGACCTGACCCCTTCGGCGAGAAAGCTGCGGAGGCTGCTTCATTACGCCCAGGTATTTCAATCGCACGCGCTGCATTTCTTTTACCTGGCGTCTCCGGACCTGCTGTTTGGAATGGATGCCTCCGTGGACAAGCGCAATGTGCTGGCTGTCGCCGCCGCCAACAAGGAATTGGCGCGGAAGGGAATTCTCATGCGCAGGTTTGGTCAGGAAGTGATCCAAGCCATTGCCGGAAAGAAGATCCACGGCATTGCCGCGGTGCCCGGCGGTATGTATAAGACACTGACAGAGCTAGAGCGCGATTCATTCCTGATTGGCAACGATGTTCCCAATATTGATACCATGTTGGAATGGTCCCAGGAGGTCATCACCTTCATCAAAGGCTATTTCAGCAAGAATCGTCACATGATGGATACGTTTGCGGAGTTCCCTTCCGGGCACCTCGGAATGGTGGATGACGCCGGCAACCTGGAGTTGTACCACGGAAGACTTCGCGCCATCGACAGCAGCGGCCGGGTAACATTGCCCGATGTAACAACCGACGACTACAAGAAGTACTTCAGCGAAGCCGTGGAGCGATGGTCGTACATGAAGTTTCCCTATTTGAAGGAGTTGGGCAGGCAGCAGGGCTGGAACCGGGTCGGGCCCCTCGCGCGAATGAATGTCTGTAAAGCTATCCCCACTCCGCTGGCCGAGATTGAACGGAAGGCCTTTTTCGACTTTGCCGGAAAAACCGTGAATAACAGCACGCTGTATTCCCACTGGGCCCGGTTGATCGAGATGTTGCATTGCGCGGAGATCATGAAGGAACTTCTGCATGACCCCGACATACTCGGTACCGATCTCGTCCGTGAAGGGAAGCATCGGCTCGAGGGCATCGGCATCATCGAAGCGCCGCGCGGCACACTCACCCATCATTACCAGGTTGATGACAAAGGAATGATCACACAATGCAACCTGATCGTTTCAACGACACACAACAACGAAGCCATGAACCAAGCAGTGAAGTGGGTGGCTCATCATGTCATCAGTCAGAAAGGAACCATTACAGACGGCATGCTGAACCAGGTGGAGGTGGCCATACGGGCCTATGATCCTTGTCTGAGCTGTGCCACGCACGCCATGGGCCAGATGCCACTGCGGTTGGAATTGTATAATCACAAAGATGAGTTGATCGATGAGCGCGAAAAGAACTGAGCGAACCCTGTTGATTGGCATCGGCAACGATACCCGTGGCGATGACGGTCTCGGGTGGCGATTTGTGGAGCGGCTGACCTCCTACTATCCGCACGTTGACATGGTTCAACGCTATCAACTGCAAGTGGAAGACGCGGAATTGATCAGCGGATATGAACAAGTGATCTTTGTAGATGCGGCCGAAGTCTCATCAACTCCTGATTTCAGCTGGCGAGTTTGCGAGCCGGTGTCCGCAACTTCCTTCTCCACACACCGGATCGATCCGGAAATGGTGATGTATTTGGCGCACGAAATTTTTGGCAGTGAGGTGAAAGGATCTGTATTGGCAATCGGCGGCAATCGGTGGGACATCCATCAAGGTTTAAGTCCGACGGCGGAAGAGAATCTCAACAAAGCAGCCGCCAGTTTCCGCCAGGTAATAGCATCGTGAAGCTCCCGGGCATTGCTCAGGCAGCTGGATTTGCAGATTTGGGAATGGGAGTTAACTTTGCAGTCCCTTTGAAATAAAAGGGCCAAAAGCGGGAGTAGCTCAGTTGGTAGAGCACGACCTTGCCAAGGTCGGGGTCGCGAGTTCGAGTCTCGTTTCCCGCTCAGAAACCAAGGAAAGTGTGGGATTTCTCTCACACTTTTTTTGTTTCAGGACGAGCAAGCAAACGCCCTGCCCGGGTGGTGGAATTGGTAGACACGCAGGACTTAAAATCCTGTGGCCAGTAATGGCTGTACGGGTTCAACTCCCGTCCCGGGTACATGCTGCCGGAGTAGCCGCACCTATGAAATAGGCTTTGTATCGGTGAGCGCGCCGGCGTTGCTGACCCCCATCAACCGACCGGTTGACTTACCTCATTTCGATACGGTTCATTTGATCGTATATTCGAGTAGCTCAAAACGAGCTCCATATGAAATCCATTCTCGTCCCGTGCGACTTTTCGCCTGAATCGCGAGAAGCGTACCAGTTTGCACTGCAGCTCGCCGGGAAAACCGGCGGTTTGGTGCACGTTCTCAAGGCCGTTGACCTTCCCGTCATGTACGAGAGCGCGCTGGGTGCCGCTCCGTACTATTTCGATCCCAGCCTGATCAAAGAGCTCAAGGAGGATGCAAAAGTCCAGTACGAAAAACTGAAGGCCCAATATCCCACACCTGTCCAGGTGCAGTTCTTCGTTCAGGAAGGACCTGTGACCCCCACGATCCGGCAGTTCATCAAGGATCACGCCATTGATCTCGTCGTCATGGGTACACGGGGGGCTTCGGGCCTGGAAGAATACCTTATCGGAAGCAACACAGAAAAGATAGTGCGGTTCTCACCCGTTCCGGTTTTCGCGATTCGAAAATCGGTTACCCTTGACTCAATCAGAAACATTGTCTTCCCGACTACACTCGAAGCCGATTCAGTGCTCATCCAACAAGTGCGGGCTCTGCAGGCCTTCTTCCAGGCCAAGCTTCACCTGTTGATGGTCAATACGCCATACAACATGGAGCGGCGCGCGGATGAAGCAGCAAGGCTGGAAGCCTTTGCAACAAAACACCAGTTGACCAATTTCACCGTCAACACACGGGATGAGTTCCGGGAACCCAGTGGCATCCTCAACTTCGCACAGGAAGTCAAGGCTGACCTGATCGCGATGGGGACGCATGGTCGGCGCGGCCTCGCCCATTTGTTCGCCGGGAGCATCACTGAACAAGTTGTGAATCATGTTGAAAGTCCCATGTGGACTTATTCCACACACCGCTGATCGGTTTTGGTTCCTTCCGAATCCGTCGCTAACTTTCTAGTCCGTTAACCTCATTCGTATGATGAAGCGCATCTTCTTTTTCACCGTCGTACTGATGGCAATGACTGCCCTCCGCGCATCCGCTCAAACCGTGTATGCTTCGGAGAAAGGAGAAAAGTATCACACGGCTGACTGCAACCTGTCCGGCGATGCGAGCAGCATGACGTTGGATGCTGCGAAGAAGGCCAAGAAGACTCCCTGCGCGGTCTGCAAACCCAACGACCACTTCAAAGACCAAACGGTTCGCTGCAAGGGAAAGACTGCCGACGGCACCCAATGCAAGCGCATGACGGCCAGCAAGGGTGGCAAGTGCTACCAGCACAAGGGAAGCTGAACAACTGCCGTTTTAACACTCTTTAACAGGCCACTCAACCAACGGTCCTGCTCGGTGACCGTCTGCCATACTTTTGCCTTAAACCTGTGATTTTGAGGTCCCTTGGTGCGAAATTTGACCCCTCATTGTGATTTTTTGTATGTCCCGGATCACCCCTGTTATTGCCCTTTTGGCCCTTGCCCTCCTGCTCCCTGCTTGCAATTCCAAGAAAGAGGGGGGCGGCCCGTCTCGTCCAGCCGGAGGTCAAAACCCCCGACAGCGGGGCCCGATGGTCGTCGATGGATTCATTGCTAAGACCAGTTCGCTTAGTGAGGACATTGAAGTCCCGGGTTCGTTACTTCCCCTTGAGGAGACGCAGATACGGTCTGAGGTCAGCGGACGGATCATTCAGCTCAACATCCCCGAAGGGTCAGTGGTGCCTAAAGGGACCTTGCTCGTGAAATTGTTTGACCAGGATCAGCAGGCGCAGCTTAGAAAGTTGAAAGTGCAGTTGCAGATCGCCGTCAAGACTGTCCAGCGGCAAAAGGAACTGCTGGCCATCAACGGCATCAGTCAGCAAGACTATGACCTGAGCGCCCTCAACGTCGACAACCTCAAAGCCGACATTCAATCAACGGAGATAGCGATATCCAAGACCGAAATTCGCGCGCCATACGAAGGCCAGATCGGGCTTCGCCGGGTGAGCGCGGGTTCTTACCTCTCTCCTTCCGACATCATCACCACGTTGCGGGATGTGCGCCAGTTGAAGCTGGAATTTTCGGTACCGGAGAAGTATGCGAAGAACATTGCCAAAGGATCACATGTTCAGTTTCGTGTCGACGGGGGCCAGGCAGACCATGCCGCCCAGGTGATCGCTACCGAAGGAAACGTGGAGCAAACTACCCGCACCCTGAAGGTGCGCGCGCTGGTGAGTTCGAAACACCAGGAACTGGTTCCGGGTATTTTCGCGCGGGTCCATCTTGAACTTGGCAAGGACAACAATGCCATCATGGTACCCACGCAAGCCATCATCCCCCAGGCCCGCAATAAAAGGCTCATTCTTCTTCGCAAGGACAGCGCGATATTTCAAATTGTGGAAACGGGTGTACGTGACTCTTCGTTTGTGCAGATTCTCAAAGGCGTCAAACCCGGCGACACGGTGATTACCACGGGCTTGATGGCCATACGCCCCGGTTCCAAGGTGAAGCTCTCATCCGTCAAACAGAAGGAATAAACTTCCCGCGGTATGAACATTTCCGAACTCTCCATCCGTCGACCGGTTCTCACTTTTGTGATGAACATCATGTTGGTGCTCTTCGGAGCGATCGGATTCTCGTATCTCGGCGTACGCGACTTCCCGGCGATCGACCCGCCGAACATTAGTGTAAGTACCTCTTACTCCGGGGCGAACGCCGACATCATTGAATCCCAGATTACCGAACCGCTGGAAAAAGCCCTCAACGGAATTCCCGGTATCCGCAATATAACTTCCAACTCGTCGGTAGGGCGCAGCAATATCAACCTGGAATTCAACCTGAATGTCGACCTCGAGGCTGCTGCGAATGATGTTCGCGACAAAGTTTCTCAAGCGGTGCGATCCTTGCCGCAAGACCTTACTGCCCCTCCGGTTGTGCAAAAAGCCGACGCCAATGCGGACTACATCATCAGCATGACGGTGCAGTCCAATACGCGCAACTCGTTGCAGCTGACAGAGTACGCCAACAATGTGTTGGTTGAGCGGCTTCAAACCATTGAAGGCGTCAGCAGCGTGGGCGTCATGGGTGAAAAGAGGTATGCGATGCGCATCTGGCTGGACCCGGCAAAACTGAGCGCCTACAACCTGACCGCCCTGGATGTGCAGCAGGCGTTGAACCGGGAAAACGTAGAACTGCCCTCCGGCAAGATCAGCGGTAACGCGACCGAACTGACTGTTCGCACGTTCGGGAAACTCTATTCCGAAGATGATTTTGGGAACGTAATTGTGAAATCCACGGAACAGGGCAACATTCGCGTCCGTGATGTGGGGCAAGCAGTTCTGGGTCCCGAGAATGAAGAAACGGCGCTGAAAGAAAGTGGCACGCCCATGATCGCCGTAAGCCTTGTTCCGCTGCCGGGCGCAAACTACGTGGCCATATCCAATGAATTTTACAAACGTCTGGATGAAATCCGGCGCGAAATGCCGGCTGACATCACCCTGGATGTTTCCACGGACCAAACCAAATTCATCAAGCGCGCCATTGTGGAGGTGCAGGAGACGCTGGTCGTCTCTTTCATTCTCGTGGTATTGATCATCTTCCTGTTCTTCCGCGACTTCCTCATCGCCGTGCGGCCGCTGATCGATATTCCCGTCTCGCTGATTGCGACGTTCTTCATCATGTACCTTCTCGGCTTCTCCATCAACGTACTGACCATGCTCGGGATCGTGCTGGCCACGGGTCTTGTGGTCGATGACGGTATTGTGGTCACCGAAAACATCTATAAAAAATTGGAGGGCGGCATGAATAAATACCAGGCTGCCATTGAAGGTTCCCGTGAGATATTCTTTGCTGTCATTTCTACCTCCATTACCCTGGCGGTGGTGTTTCTGCCGGTTGTTTTTCTCCCCGGGTTTGTCGGGCGATTGTTCCGGGAATTCGGCATCGTGGTGGCTGGTGCAGTGCTCATTTCCTCATTTGTGTCTCTGACGCTGACGCCGGTACTCAGTGTAAAACTGACCCGCACCGGGCATGGTCACTCGTGGTTCTACCGCGTAACCGAACCCTTCTTCATTGGCATGGAAGACGGCTACCGACGCAGCCTCGCCGGTTTCATGAAGATTCGCTGGATGGCACTGGTTATCATCTTTGCCTGCCTGGCTGCCGTGTATTTGATCAGCATGAATATCCAGGAGGAACTTGCTCCGCTGGAAGATCGTGATCAGTTCAGGATCAACCTGGTTGGTTCAGAAGGCACGTCCTATGACTACATGGAGACATACGTAGACCGTGTAACCCAATTTGTCGTCGACTCCGTCCCAGAATCCAAGACCGTAGTTTCCTTCGTCGGTGGTGGCGGCGGATTTGGATCGACCAACAATGGTTCCGTTCGAGTCAACTTGTTGCCCAAAGATGAACGCCGGCGGTCGCAGCAACGCATCGTTGACGATGTCAACAAATACCTTCCCAACTTTTCGGAGGGGCGCGCATTCATTACGCAGGAACAGACGATAGCCGTAAACCGCCGCGGCGGCCAGCCGGTGCAGTTTGTTATTCAAAACAACGACTTTGAAAAACTCAAAGCTGCCATCCCGAAAATGCTCGCTGCCGCTCAAGACAACCCGGTTCTGACGAATGCCGATGTGGATCTCAAGTTCAACAAGCCGGAATTGTTGGTGAAGATCAACCGTCTGAAGGCCACACAGCTTGGCATTAGTGTCCAGGATATTTCACAAACCCTTCAGTTGGCGTACAGCAACCTCCGCTTCGGTTACTTTACGAAAGAGGGCAAGCAATACCAGGTCATCGGCCAGGTGACCCGGGTAGACCGCGATGATCCCGAAGATCTCAAGCGACTCTACGTCCGCACGAATTCCGGTGAACTCATTTCCATCGACAATGTGGTCACCCTGGAGGAATCGACCACACCGCCTTCGCTCTACCACTTCAACCGGTTCAAGTCAGCGGTTATCTCCGCCGGATTGGCCCCGGGCAAGACCATCGGCGATGGGATTGAGGCCATGCGTGAAATAGCAAAGAATGAATTGGATGACACGTTTCAGACATCCCTTTCCGGTTCTTCCCGCGACTTCGCGGAAAGCTCAGGGAACACAACGTTTGCTTTCGTTCTGGCGCTGGTGCTCATCTACCTTATCCTCGCCGCCCAGTTTGAAAGTTTTGTTGATCCCCTGATCATCATGTTTACTGTTCCGCTGGCCATCTGCGGCGCGTTTATTTCGCTGTATGTCTTCAAGCAAACGCTGAACATCTTTTCAGAAATTGGAATGATCATGCTGATTGGCCTGGTCACCAAGAACGGCATCCTTATCGTGGAGTTTGCGAATAAGAAACGAGAAGAGGGTCTTTCAAAGATCGATAGTGTTCTCACGGCGTCTCGTTTACGCCTTCGACCCATCCTGATGACGAGCCTCGCCATGACGCTGGGTTCAGTACCCCTCGCCCTTTCGCTGGGCGGTGCATCGACGAGCCGCATTCCGCTGGGTATCGTGATCGTGGGCGGCGTTCTGTTCTCGCTGATTTTGACCCTCTATGTGATTCCTGCGATGTACACTTATTTGTCCCGCAAAAAGAAACACATCGATTACGGCACTCCTGAACTCCATTCCCCTGTGAAGCAACCTGTGTATGAGGCGTAAGTTGTTTGCATTTCTTTTCACGGCAGTCTTCCTCAATCTTTGCCATGCCCAGCCGGTGGCGGTGGAGCAGGTTGTTCAATTGGCCTTGCAGAAGAACTATGATGTTCGCTTGTTCCAAAACAGCGCCGCGCTGGCCGCCAATGACAGCCGCTTTTCCTTCGGCCTGTATCTGCCAACCATCAATGGCCAGGGAGCTTATGTTCGCAATACCAACGACTCCCGTAACGTCACCTTCAGCAACAATGAAACGATCCGGGAAGGCGTTCAGTCCACCAACCTTAACGGCTCGGCACAACTGATCTGGACAATCTTCGACGGCACCAAAATGTTCGCCACGCATAAGCGTCTCGCCGAATTGGAGGTGTTGGGTCAACTGAATGCGAAGAATCAAATGGTTAATACGGCGGCCAGTGTCATTGCCACCTACTATGGCATTGTCCGCCAGATTCAGCAGCTCAAAGCCATCCAGGAACAAACTTCGGTGAGTGAAGAGCGTGTCAAACTGGCTGAACGAAAGCTGCAGGTGGGCACTGGCGGGAAACCAGAACTGCTTCAAGCCAAAGTGGACCTCAACGCATTCCGCACGGCAGCGCTTGCCCAGGTGACGCTTATTCAGCAGTTGAAAGACCAACTGAATTCACAGGTTGCGATGGGTTTGCCCGACAACTTTGACATCAACGATTCGATCCCCATTATCACTACGCTGGCGCTGGAAGATATCCTGTCTAACATTGAGAACAGCAACACGGCGCTGATCGCTCAGCGAAAGAGTATCTCCGTCGCTGAACAATCCTTGCGCGAAAACCGGGCAGGTCGTTCACCGATCATCAACCTGACTTCTTCTTACAACTTTAACCGAACCGAAAACGAACTGCAAACCAGCCCGGTTGCACAGAAGTATATTCGAAACAAGGGATACAACCTTGGCGCATCGATAACCATTCCCATTCTCAATGGAATGAACACCAACCGCCTCATTGGTCAGTCAAAGGTCAATTTGGAACGGCAGAAACTCATCTATGAGCAGCAGCTGACCCTTGTCACCGTCGGTATCCGCATTGCCTATACCAGCTACTCCAATGCACTCAAAGTGCTGGCCATTGAAGAAGAGAATATTTTGTTAGCGCGGGAGAATGTCAACATCGCCCTCGAAGGCTTCCGGAGGGGCATCACGACATTCATTGAGCTCCGCACGGCTCAACAGAGTCTGGCCGACGCCTATAACCGCCTGATCGCCGCGCGATTCAATGCAAAAATTTCTGAAACAGAATTGTTCCGCCTGCAGGGTTCGCTGATTAACTAAGCGAAAATCTCTGGTTCAGCCTGCTCACGATGCGCTGATCTCACTATCTTCGTCTATGGAGCGAAGAAAACTTCACGCCGACGGTCCTGAATGTTCGCGCATTGTTGTCGGCGCCTGGCGATGGCACCAGGTTTCCGCGGAACAAGTGGAGAAGTTAATCCACACGTCGCTCGACCAGGGAATAACCAGTTTTGATCACGCTGACATCTACGGCGATCATAGCAACGAAGAGCGTTTTGGCGCAGTTGTGCGAAAGCAACCGTCTCTTCGGGAGCAAATGCAACTCATCACCAAGTGCGGAATCAAGTTTCCGTCATCCAAACGTCCCGAAACGCGTGTTAAACATTACGATACATCGGCCGCTCACATCCGTTGGTCGGTGGAGAACTCCCTGCAGATGCTGGCGACCGATCGGATTGATGTCCTACTCATCCACCGTCCTGATCCATTGATGCATGGAGCGGAGCTCGCGGAAATCTTTTCAACCCTGCGGAGGGAGGGCAAAGTGCTTCATTTCGGCGTCTCCAATTTTACGCCGGCTCAATTCCGCATGCTGCAGTCCTGCCTTTCCTTTCCCCTGGTCACCAACCAGATTGAATTTTCGCTGGGAGCGATCTCACCCATGTTTGACGGTACGCTGGACACCCTGATGGAATTCAGGGTTAGCCCAATGGCCTGGTCGCCGTTGGGAGGAGGGAAGCCTTTGCCAGCAGATGAACGCGTTTTGTTCGGACTGGCCGCCAAACACAACTGCACGTACAGTCAACTCGCGCTGGCATGGCTCATGCAACATCCCTCCGGGGTATTTCCTGTGGTTGGGAGCACAAAAACAGAGCGCATCGAAGAAGCGGCGCGCGCTGTAACAGTTCAACTGGAACGCCAGGATTGGTTTGAGTTGCTGAAAAGCGTGATGGGAAAAGAGATGCCGTGACGGCTAGTTGTGCTCGATGATATCGGACAACTTGTACTTCTGAATAATGTAATAAAGAAAGTTGAAGCGGAGTGCATCATCTTCCTTCATCGGCTTTTGACCTTCGCGCGGCATCTCCGGGCGCGTCGTCCGGTTGATCGGTTTGGGAATAGTTAACTGGGTCGAATCGCGAATGCCCGGATGCTGGTTCTGTGAAGCGGGCTGATCGAGTAATGTCTTATCTTCGTTGAAATTCAACTCCCGGTGCGCCGGATCAGGTCCTTCAATAACGGGCACTTCTTCCTGGGCTTGGGCCGACAAGGAGAGGAACATCACCGCGGAAAAAACGAAAAGAAGGGCTTTCAGCTTCATAGTTAATTCCTTGAACGCAGTCGGAACCAGTGGGTTAACGAACTTTGAATGTACAAAATAACTAAATAGATGATTACTTGGGAAGATTTTCAGAAAGTAGATGTGCGGGCAGGAACCATTGTTCGGGCGGAACCCTTCCCAGAGGCCAAAAAGCCAGCTTTTAAGCTTTGGGTGGACCTTGGTCCGGAATTGGGAATCCGCCGGAGCAGCGCCCAAATCACCCAACACTACAGGATAGAAAGCCTTAGCGGGAAACAAGTTGCCTGTGTAGTCAACTTCCCTCCCAAGCAAATTGCCACCCTGGTTTCGGAGGTTTTGGTCACCGGGTTTCCCGATGAGAATGGCGATGTGGTGCTCACATCCGTAGATAAAAAAGTACCCAACGGCGCCCGATTGTTTTAGGTTATGCTCTTCTCTGAATTTGCATCGCTCACCCCGGTCATCAAACTTCAACTCACGCGAGACCGCTCCATTGACTCGCTTGTCACGGATAGTCGAAAGCCTGTTGTGAGTGAATCGTCGGTCTTCTTCGCAATGAAAGGCGATCGCCACGATGGCCACAAATACCTCCAGGAATTGTACAAACTGGGCTTACGCCAGTTTGTCGTTGAGGCCGCCGTTGACGTTACGGCTTTCCCCGAGGCAAACATTCTCCAGGTGCCTTCCGCACGTCGGGCGCTGCAGGACCTTGCCGCGCACCACCGTATGCGGTTCCACATTCCCGTCGTAGGTATTACCGGAAGCAACGGCAAGACCACCATTAAAGAATGGTTGGCTCAAATTCTTTCGCAGGACTGTCGGGTAGTCAAGAGCCCCGCGAGTTACAACTCACAGATTGGTGTTCCCCTGTCTGTTTGGGGAATGAATGACACGCACCAAATCGCCGTTTTTGAAGCCGGCATTTCCACCACGGGTGAAATGGAAAGGCTTCACGACATCATTCGCCCCACGATTGGGATATTTACCAATGTTGGTACGGCCCATAGCGAGGGCTTTTATTCCCAGGGCGAAAAAGCCAGCGAAAAGGCAAAGTTGTTTGCCGGCTGTGAGGTCGTTATTTATTGCAAAGATCACCCACTCGTTGATGATGCCTTGCGCCGGACGGGAGTGAGGACGCTGTCATGGGGCTTTGATAAAGGCGCCGACATTCAACTGGAACGACTGGAGTCAGGGCGCTTCAGAATGTCAGGTGTTAAGCAGATCCTGGAACTGGCCCTTCCCTTTCATGATCCGGCGATGCAGGAGAATGCCTTTCATGTGATATCGTTCTTACTGTACAGGGGCTATTTACCGGGCCTGATCCAGGAACGAATTCAATCTTTACACGCTGTGCCCATGCGTCTGGAACTCAAACAAGGGGTTCACCGCAGTCTGCTGATTGATGATTCGTATAACAACGACCTCGCCGGGCTAAAGATCAGCCTGGACTTTCTTTACAGCCAGCAAAAGAACAAGAAGATCCTCATTCTCTCCGACATCTTGCAGTCCGGACTTGAGCCCGAGGAATTGATGCGTCGAATCGACACCCTGCTCAAGAGCGACATTAATCTCTTCATCGGGGTAGGGCCGGTACTCAGCGAGCATCGGGAGAAATTTCCCGCCGGAATGTTCTATGCTTCGACGGAGGATTTCCTCGATCGGGCTGACCTTGCCTTGTTTTCTGACAGCGCCGTGCTCATCAAGGGTGCCCGGCCATTCCGGTTCGAACGGATTGCCCGGCGCTTGCAACGCAAGGCTCATGGAACGGTCATGGAGATCAACTTGACTGCGATGGTTCACAACCTGAACTTTTTCAAATCGCGTCTCCGGCAAGGCACAAAAATAATGGCCATGGTGAAGGCTTTTGCCTACGGCAGTGGCAGCGAAGAAGTGGCTAACCTCCTCCAGTACCATCGTGTTGACTACCTCGGCGTCGCCTATGCTGACGAAGGGGTGGAACTCAGGAAGAACAATATCACCCTCCCGATTATGGTGATGAATCCGTCCGAAGAGAGTTTCGATACCCTACTTCAACATCACCTGGAGCCTGAGGTGTACAGCCTGAAAATGCTTCGCTCGTTGTGTGCTTTTCTCCATGGACGTCCCTGCCCTATTCATTTGAAGCTGGACACCGGCATGCATCGGCTCGGATTTGAGGCAGAAGACCTGCCCGAAGCAGAAGGCCTCCTTCGTGAAAACAACAACCTCCATGTCGCTTCCTTCTTCTCCCATCTATCTGGAGCGGACGAGCATACGCACGACGAATTTTCTTTCCGGCAGGCGCAACAATTCAACGACATGGCCGATCGGGTTGAAAAAGTCCTGGGATATCGCCCCCTGAGGCACTTGTTGAACTCCCCGGGCATCCTGCGCTTCCCCGCCCTGCAGTTTGACATGGTGCGTCTGGGTATCGGCCTTTACGGGATTGATCCGACGTTGGAGGGAAATAGCAGCCTGCTTCCGGTGGCTACCTTGAAGACCATCGTCTCACAGGTAAAACGCCTTCGGCCAGGCGAAACCGTGGGTTACGGGAGACGTGGAAAAGTTGAAAAGGAATCGGTGATTGCCACACTCGCGATCGGGTATGCCGATGGGTTTAGTCGACGCATGAGCAATGGCGCCGGCAATGTCCTCATTCATGGTCAATTGGCCCCCGTGAAAGGAAATGTTTGCATGGACATGACGATGGTGGATGTTACGGGAATTCCCGTGAAGGAAGGCGACGAAGCGATCATCTTCGGTCCCGGCCTCCCCATCCAGCAAGTGGCCCAGTGGATTGAAACCATCCCCTACGAAATCTTGACGAGTACGAGTGATCGCGTTAAACGGGTATTCTTCGCGGAAGGAATCTGACGTTAATTGTATTTCACGTAGTGTTCCCATTTCTCGATGACCCCCCGGAAATCTTCGGGCAATTCGGAGTCAAACTGCATGAATTTTCCTGTAACCGGATGAACAAACCCCAGTGTTTTGGCGTGAAGCGCCTGGCGGGGCATGATGGAAAAACAATTCTCCACAAACTGCTTGTACTTTGAGAAGGTCGTTCCCTTGAGCACCTGGTCGCCTCCGTAGGTCGAATCATTGAACAACGTGTGACCGAGGTATTTCATGTGGGCGCGGATCTGGTGTGTGCGTCCTGTTTCCAGTTTGCATTCCACCAGGGAAACATAGCGGAATTTCTGAAGTACTTTATAGTGGGTAATGGCGGTCCTGCCCGCTTCACCGTCCGGGAATGCGATGGTAATTCTTCTGTCCTTCGGGCTGCGTCCCACATTAATATCGATCGTTCCTTGTTCCGGCGATGGTTCGCCCCACACCAGGGCCCAGTATGTACGCTCAATCGAGTGATCAAAGAACTGTCGGGCCAGCTTCGTCAGGGACTGTTCCGTCTTGGCAATCACCAGCAGGCCCGAGGTGTCTTTGTCAATTCGATGTACAAGCCCAGGTCGGCCTTCATTACCTTCCATATGGGGCAAGTGCTGAAAGTGATACGCCAGTGCGTTGACCAATGTGCCTGTCCAGTTTTGGTAAGCCGGATGGACAACCATGCCCGGCGGCTTGTTGATCACCAGCAATTCATCATCCTCGTATACAATGTTGAGCGGGATGTTTTCCGGGATCACGTCCGTGTCGCGGGGCGGCTCAGGGAAGCTGACCGTGATCAGGTCATGAGGCCGAACCTTGTAGTTGGGCTTGACTGGTTTGTCATTGACGCGAACAAAGCCTTCATGGATTCCCTCCTGGATCTTTGTGCGCGTCACGTTCGCAAGGCGGTCCATCAAAAACTTATCGATCCGGACAAGGCCCTGTTTACCATCCACTATTATGCGATGGTGCTCGAACAGTTCGTCATCCTGATCCTCGGGAGAATCTTCTGCTGGTTCTTTCACGGGGCTAAAGTACGAATGCCGACGCAACGTTGGGTTGTATCGCACCGCCTTCACTATCTTACACCGTGCAGCGCAGTCTCATTACTGTCGTTTTCCGGGTTTTCGTATTGCTGACGTTCATGGCATGTGATAACCTGCGGCGTGAACACCCGGGGCCCTTTGATTATGGCCAGGATCGAGGCGTCAACACCAATCCGGAATTGGAAGAGGCCTCCGGTCTGGCTGCCAGTTCCCGTTACCCGGGTTGCGTTTGGACGCATAATGACAGCGGACACCCGGCCGAACTCTTTCTGCTTGACTCCACAGCAAAAACCATCGGCACGTGGCGGCTGACCGGCATCAGAAACCGGGACTGGGAGGACATCGCCATCGGCCCGGGCCGGGATAGCACCCGCTGGTTGTATGTAGGCGATATCGGCGACAACAACAGCCGTTATCCCGTCAAAATCATCTATTGCCTGCCGGAACCTTCGCTCGCTCAACAAGGGGAGGTTACCGTAACCGACACATTGTTCATTCGCCTTGCGGATCGTACGCGGGACACGGAGGCCTTGCTGGTGGATCCCATCACACACAATCTCTACCTGGTATCCAAGCGCGAGAAAAAGGGACGGGTATATGAAGTGACGTATCCATTTCTGGCGGATACGCTCGTAGCGCAGCACGTGCTTACGTTGCCGATGACTCGCGTGGTAGCGGGCGACATTTCGCGCGATGGCAGCGAAATCCTTCTCAAGTCCTACGAAGCCATTTACTATTGGAAACGATCAGTCGGTCAATCCATTCCGGATGCACTGGCCATGACGCCAACGGAACTTGCCTACGAGCAGGAACCACTGGGCGAAGCAATCGCCTGGGCGAATGACGGTTCTTGCTATTATACCTTGGGAGAAAATGGTAAAGGCGAACGCTCACGATTGTATCGCTACCCCCGAAAAGTGTCCCGCTGATTACATCTGCCGTCCGGCAAGCGCTTGCACATATTTTTTCAATGCGCCGGCATTGGCAGCCACACTTAACTGATCGAGTGACGCTTCTGCTGCGCGAAGATATTCGCTGATCTTCTTCTCCGTTAGCGCACGAATGGCCAGGGCGTCATATATCCCGGTTACTGCCTTGATCTTTTTTGTTGGATCAAATTTCTTTGCGCCCAGCCATCGCTGTAATTCAGCGCCTTGTTTTCCCCTGGCCCGATGACGCGCATGAATGAGCAGGAATGTTTTCTTGTTAGAGACAATATCGCCGCCGGTTCGTTTGCCGAATTTCTTCTTGTCACCGTAGACGTCCAGCAGATCGTCCATCAGTTGAAATGCGATGCCCAGGTCAGTACCAAATTGACGCAGGAGTTGTCTGTCAGATTCCGGGGCGCCGGCGAGCAGTGCACCCAATTCCAGGCTGAAACCCAGCAGCACAGCCGTTTTGAGCCGGATCATTTCAATGTATTGGGCTTCCGTTACCCGATCCATTGTTTCAAACTCCATGTCCCATTGTTGGCCCTCGCATACTCCGGCAGCGCAGGAGTTAAAAAGTTCCAACACCGTCCTCAGGTTGGTTGAGTCAAGATCAAGAAATTGATCGTACACTTTTACCAACATCACATCGCCGGATAGAATGGCCGTATTGACATTCCACTTTTCGTGCACCGTAGGCTTTCCTCGGCGCAGGGGCGCCTTGTCCATGATGTCGTCATGAACGAGGGTAAAATTGTGGAACGCCTCCACAGCAACCGCATACTTCACGACCGTGGAATAGTCCTTCCGATAGAGTTGGTAGGCCAGTAATGTCAGCAGCGGACGCATGCGCTTGCCTCCCAATGCCATGATATAATGAATGGGATCGTATAGGGACCGGGGCTTTCCCCCAAAGCGGAAGCGCCGGATTTCGCTTTCGATAAGTTTCAGCAATTCCTCCATGTAGCCTATCGTCTTCTACCCCGTCGATGATGCTGCTCTTCCCAGGCGGGCGCCGCATCGGATGACTCCATTGCCAAATCCATCAAACGACGGTCGATGTCTGTCTTCTTCACCCGAACCTCCACCTCGTCGCCGAGGCGATAAACCTTCTTGCGGCGCCTTCCGATAACGCGATAGTTCTTTTCATCCAGTTCGTAGAAGTCGTCTTTCATGTCAGCGAGTCGCACCATGCCTTCGCATTTGGTCTCGATGATCTCCACAAAAATACCGAAGTCGGTGACGCCGGTAATGATGCCCGCGTACAGTTTGTCCTGCTGCAAGCTCATGAACTCAACTTGCTTATAGCGTATGGAAGCACGTTCCGCGTCGGCCGCGCGTTTTTCCCGCTCCGAAGAATGAATGCACTTCGACTCGAACGTCGTCTTGTTGACAGATTTTCCGTTGTCGAGGTAGTGCTGCAGCAGTCGATGCACCATCATGTCGGGATAGCGGCGAATTGGTGAGGTGAAGTGCGTATAATGATCAAACGCCAGCCCAAAGTGACCCTTCGGTTCGGTGGTGTACTTGGCTTTGGCCATTGCCCGCACGGCCAGCGACTGCAATACATTTTGCTCCGGCTTACCTTCTATTTCGTCCATCAGCTTGTTCAACGAACGGGAGATACCTTTCTCCTCCGTGTTCACCTTATGTCCAAATTGCTTCGCGAACTCAGCGAAGTCGTTGACTTTGTCTGCATCCGGTAAGTCATGGGTGCGGTAAACAAAAGTGGGGCGCTCATGTCCCTTGCCCATCTTATTGACAAACGTGGCCACGGCCCGGTTGGCCAGCAGCATGAATTCCTCGATGAGTTTATGGGCGTCCTTCCGGATCTTTGGAATTACTGCCAGCGGTTTGCCCCTTTCATCCAGTTTGAACTTCACCTCCGCGGTTTCAAAATTTACGGCGCCGCGCGAGAATCGCTCCTTTCTCAGTTTGTACGCCAGGTCGTTCAGTATGGTAAGTTCCTCCGCGAAAGTTCCCTGCTTTGCCTCCAGCACTTCCTGCGCTTGCTCGTACGTGAACCGATGATCGGAATGAATTACGGTGCGACCGAACCATTCGGCGTGAATCTTTCCCCGCGTGTCCATTTCAAAGACGGCGGCGAACGTAAGTTTTGTCTCGTTGGGACGAAGCGAGCACAATTGGTTGGATAACCGCTCGGGCAGCATGGGAACTGTGCGGTCAACCAGGTACACGGAAGTTGCCCGGTCAAAGGCATCTTCATCCAGCGGCGTTCCTTCCTTCACATAATGAGTTACATCGGCGATGTGAACCCCGATTTCGAAGTGGCCATTGTCCAGCTTCCGGAAAGAAAGTGCGTCATCAAAATCCTTGGCATCTTCCGGATCGATGGTGAAAGTGAGAATCTTTCGAAAGTCTCTACGTGCTTTGATTTCCTTATCCGTGATTTCATCGGCAATTTTTTCCGACTCCTTCAAGACGTGCGGCGGGAAACGGAACGGCAGATCGAATTCGGCCATGATAGAATGTATCTCTGCTTCGTTCTCACCGGTTTTGCCGAGGATCTCAATCACCTTGGCCTCCGGCGCCTTGTCGCCGTCACCCCAACGGGTTACTTCAAAAAGCACCTTGTCGTTGTTCTGGGCCTTGCCGATATTTTCCTGGTAAATAAAGAAGTCCTGGTAAATCTTCTTGAAATCCGGGACGACAAAGGCAAACCGATTAGGCGTCACATCGAGGCGGCCCACGAACCGCGTGCGGTTGCGCTTCACAATTTCTTCCACTCGTCCTTCGGGCTTTTGCCCTTTGCGTTTACTGACGATGGATATGCGGACGAGATCTCCATGAAGGGCAGTGCCCAGGTCCTGCGTTCGGACATACACATCTTCTTCACCGCCGACATTCACGTAGGCAAAACGCGGGTTAACGTGATCCACAACGCCTTCCAGTGTGTACACCTTTCGGGTCGAAGCAAAACTACCGTCCGCCAGTTGACGAATTTTGCCGCTTGCTTCCAGCTCATCCAGCAGGTGGAACACTTCTTTGTTCTCTGCCTTGTTCTTGGCGCCCAGCTCCCTGACGAGTTGCCGGAATTGAAATGACTTGCCGGCGCTCTCATCGAAGATCGAAATCAGCATTTTCCTTAGTCCGGAAGATGCCTCACGGCGATGTTTTTCCTTTCTCTCTTTAAATTTCTTTTTGGACATAATTCATTGTTCAGGCGGAGAGTATGTTTCTCGTCTCCACGAGCGGGCATCCTTTCAGGCGAAGGAAAAGCTGTGCGACGACCACTACATCGCCGACACAATATTCCGCAATTTTCTTCAGGTCGCCCTGACGATAGTAGACTTCATTCACCTGGGATCCGTCCATATCGCCTTTGCTGGTTGGGATATTGAAGAGCGTCGCCAGCAGATCAAGCGACGTATAGTGCTTGTAGTCGCCAAATTTCCACATCTCCAGTGTATCCAGGTGGTTGATATCCCAGGGCTTCTTGCCGGTCAGATTCAACGACTCAGGCAATGGAAGTCCCTGCACAAGCATCCTTCTGCTGAGATACGGGTAGTCGAATTCCTTCCCGTTGTGCGCACAGAAACGCACTTGCGATTGGTCCATCTTTTCCAATACGTTTCGGAATTCCGTAAGAAGAACCAATTCGTTATGGTGAGCAAAGGAGCGGGTTTTCAACACTCGCTCCCCGGCCTCATTGACGGAAAGCTTTCCAATGGCAATCACCACCACCTTGCCAAATTCGGCATAAATGCCGGCACGTTCGTGAAACAGATCTTCGTCCGTCAGCGACTCATCCCGCTGGCGAAAGAAGTTGGCTTTTCTTGCCCATTGCGTTTTCAGACGTTCGTCAAGGGCCGAGTAGTTGGGCACGCAGGCCACCGTCTCGATATCCAGGAAAAGAATGTTTCGGAAATCTTCCATTCAGCGGGCCAGGTAGGATAGTACGACCCTCGCAAATTCCTCCGGCTTTTCTGCCTGCACCCAATGGCCCGTGTCCATGGTTACTATCTCGGCATGGGGGAAAATGGTGCGAATTAGGTCTTCATCACCCGGCGCGTAATAATTGGATTTTTCTCCGCGAATGAAAAGGCAGGGGCCGTCATGTTTTCCTGAATAAATCATGCCCTCGCCCAGCGCCTCAATGTTCTCCTCGATGGCGGTCAGATTGATTTTCCATTCGAAGCCTCCGTCTGGTCTGCGGCCAAGGTTTTTAAGGAGGAACTGGCGGACATCGGTCTCCGGCACGTGGCGCGACAGCAGTGCATCCGCCTCCGCACGCGAGGCCAGGTGGCCCAGCGGAATGTCATGAAGTCCTTCCAGGATGTGGTCGTGATGAACGGGGTACGCTTTCGGTACTATATCCACGATGACCATTTTGCCCAGCTTGTGCGGAAACCGAACAGCAAAGTTCATGGCCGTCTTTCCTCCCATCGAATGACCGATAATGATGGGTTGATTAAGCCCGAGATCCGAGATGAAATTGTCAAGGTCCTCTGCCAGTACGCCATAGTTCATCTCCTCGCTGTGTGGCGACTGGCCGTGGTTACGCTGATCCACCACATAGACTGAATAGGACTGGGCGAATTGTTTGGACAGCGTGTACCAATTGTCGGAGGAACCGAATAATCCGTGGAGTATGATCAGGGGATGGCCCTGGCCAGATTGGCGAAAGAACAACTTCATCGGCTCAAAGGTAATCAACGGGCATGAACAGGAGTTGAAGTGTATATTTGGCGCTCGTTATGTCCACACCTGCATTTCCAGACAACATCCAGGGCGTCACCTTTTCTTCTTTAGCGGAGACCTTTGGCACTCCGTTATACATATACGACGCCGCAACCATCTCCCGGAAGATTGGGATAATGCGCCAGTTGTTCGAAAATATCCGGATCAAATACGCCGCCAAGGCTTTAACCAATCTGTCCATCCTGCGGTACATGAGATTGCAGGGTGTCGGGGTGGATGTGGTCTCCATTCAGGAGGCTGAAATTGCCTTGATGGCAGGATTTCTTCCGCAAGACATCATGTTCACGCCCAACTGTGTCTCGTTTGATGAGATCGTTCAGGGGGTGGAATTAGGTTTGACCATCAATCTGGACAACCTGATCATGCTGGAGAAATTTGGTGCAAAATACGGCGACAAAGTTCCCTGCGTCCTTCGGTTAAATCCTGATATCCTGGCGGGCGGAAATTATAAGATTTCAACCGGTCACAGTCATTCCAAGTTCGGCATCTCCGTGCACTCAATGGATGAGGTTCGTGCATTGGTTTCACGTTACCGGGTGAACCTTGCCGGCCTGCATATTCACACCGGGTCAGAGATTACAGACATCGATGTGTTCATGAAGATGGCCGACATCCTTTTCGGGCTGGCCAAGGAATTCAAGAGTCTTCGATTCCTGGATTTTGGCGGGGGATTGAAAGTGGCCTATAAACCCGGCGATACATCCACCGATGTGGCCGAACTGGGCCGTCGGCTGTCGCTTGCCTTTCGCGACTTCAACGACCGCGAAAATCGAGATCTGCAGTTGTGGATGGAGCCCGGGAAATTTCTCGTTAGCGAAGCGGGATACCTGCTGGTGAAGGTCAACGTAGTGAAGCCAACGCCGAAGGTCACCTTTGTCGGTGTCGATTCGGGGCTAAATCATCTCATTCGGCCGATGATGTACGATGCTTATCACACGATCACGAACGTGAGCAATTCACACGGGTCAAAGAAGAGCTATTGGGTTGTCGGCAATGTCTGCGAGACCGACACGTTTGCGCACGATCGCGAACTGAATGAAGTCAGGGAAGGAGATTTACTCTTGATCCACAATGCCGGCGCGTATGGCTATTCGATGGCGTCGAACTACAATTCCCGCTTCCGTCCCGCTGAAGTCCTGATTGTTGACGGCCAGGCCAAACTGATCCGTAAGCGGGATACCCTTGATCAGCTGCTGGCCGGGCAGATTGACATCTTCAGGTCTTAGTCCAATAAAAAACCCGGTCCATTGCTTGACCGGGTCTCGGAGTGGTGACGGAGGGAATTGAACCCCCGACACAAGGATTTTCAGTCCTTTGCTCTACCAACTGAGCTACGTCACCAGGAGGTTTAGCGCCATTTCTGACGGGGCCACAAAAGTATATAAAAATAGAACGGCTGCAAATTTCAGCGGAATTACATACCGGGAGGAGAATTTCCCGATTTCCTAGCTAATTTGAAAACCAAACGTATGCTTCAGCAGATCGCATTCTTCTTTGTCCTTTTGGCGGCCGCTTTCCTGGCGCAGCGAAGAGTACGCTTTATCAGGAACAATATCAAGCTGGGAAAAGCCAATCCAATCGCTGACCGACCGTCGGAGCGCTGGCAAAATGTGCTGCTGATTGCCTTCGGGCAAAAGAAAATGTTTAAACGACCGGTACCTGCCATTCTTCACTTCTTCATCTATGCCGGCTTCCTGATTATCAACCTGGAGGTTCTGGAATTCATGATCGACGGGTTGGCCGGAACGCACCGCATTTTCGCTCCCTTGCTGGGAACGGTCTACCCCGTGTTGATGAATTTCTTCGAACTGCTGGCCGTCGCGGTAATGTTGGCCTGCCTGTTGTTCTTGTCCCGACGTTTCATTCTCCGCATTCCTCGATTCTGGAGTTCCGAAATGACTTCTTGGCCCCGGCTGGATGCCGCCCTGATTCTGTTGACCGAAATTGTGCTGATGTGGGCCATCCTGTTCATGAACGCGAGCGATCAACTGCTCCAAGGCCAGCAAGAGCATTATACAGCTACAGGACGTCTGTTCTTCAGCTCTTTTCTCATGCCCATCCTGGCGGGTCTGGACACTCCAACTTTGATAGTCGTTGAACGTTTCTGTTGGTGGTTCCACATCATCGGTATTTTGGGTTTCGCTGTTTACATCACCTACTCCAAGCATCTCCACATCTTTCTCGCGTTCCCGAATACATACTATGCAAGCCTTGAACCGAAAGGTCATATTAACAATATGCCCGTGGTTACCCGAGAGGTGCGATCGATGCTTGGGCTTGAACCAGCAAGTACCCCGGCTGGCGAGCCCGGACGCTTTGGTGCAAAAGATATCAACGACCTAAACTGGAATTCGCTTTTGTCAGCCTACTCCTGTACAGAGTGTGGACGCTGCACTTCAGAATGTCCGGCCCATCAGACCGGCAAGAAGCTGTCGCCTCGAAAGATCATGATGGATGTCCGCGACCGGATGGAGGAAGTCGGAAACAGCATCGCCAAAGGTGGTCCCGGACTGGCGGATGGAAAGACCCTGCTGGGTAATTATGTAACGAAAGAAGAAATAAACGCCTGCACCAGCTGCAATGCCTGTGTAGAAGCTTGTCCGGTGGCCATCAGTCCGCTGGACATCATCATCGAGCTGCGAAGGTATGTGGCCATGGAAGAATCGGGGTCACCCGCGCAATGGAACTCGATGTTTCAAAACATTGAAACCAATTTTGCCCCTTGGAAATTTCCTGCGGCTGACCGTTTCAACTGGGCCCGGGAAAACTCCTGAAAAACAATGAAACCATGACTCCAGTCCCCACACTTGCCGAGATGACAGCGCGAGGAGAAAAGCCCGAAGTGGTTTTTTGGGTAGGCTGCGCCGGCTCTTATGATGACCGATACAAACGCGTCACGAAGGCATTTGTGAAAATTCTCCAGGCGGCCGGGATTAAGTTTGCCGTTTTGGGCACGGAGGAAACATGTACCGGTGATCCGGCACGAAGAGCTGGCAATGAATTCCTATTCCAGATGCAGGCGACAAGCGTCATCCAGGTGTTGAATGGCTATCAGGTCACAAAGATTGTCACCGCTTGCCCTCACTGCTTCAATACCTTACGCAATGAATATCCTGATCTCGGCGGACATTACGATGTGATGCATCATTCGGCATACCTTCAACAACTTATCAATGAAGGGAGGATCAAAGTAAAAGAAGGCGGATCCTACCAAGGTAAGCGCATCACGTATCATGACTCTTGTTACCTGGGACGTGCGAACAACATTTACGAAGCCCCTCGTTCAGTACTGGAGTCGCTGGATGCCGACCTGGTGGAAATGAAGCGCTGTCGTACGACGGGGCTTTGTTGCGGGGCGGGCGGTGCTCAAATGTTCAAAGAACCAGAGGCCGGAAAGAAAGATATCAATGTCGAACGGGCGGAAGAGGCACTGGCAACCGGTGCGGAAACCATTGCCGTCGCCTGCCCGTTCTGCATGACGATGATGAGCGACGGGGTAAAGGCGAAAAACAAAGAGGCCGTCGTCAAGGTGAAGGATCTTGCCGAGCTGCTGGCAGAATCGCAGGGTTTATAATCATGAAATTGCATTTGTGGAGCGCCGGGCTTGTTGTTCTTTTTCTTGCCTGTGAGCCCAGGCCAGCCGAGGTGGCCAAACCCCCGCTGGACATTAACACACTGTTGGCCACCCAGGCAAACACCCTGAGTCAGTACGGAGTTTCTTTGATTAAGACGGCAGCCGTTGAAAATGCCGTGCCGGATACCACAACCAGGGTACTTACGTCAAAAGAATGGGCTGTTGAACTTGATGCCTTTCGGGATTTGGGCATGATCAACAAGCAAAGCACCTGGGATTTGTACCATAGCGAGGGGCCGTTGGATGACCCCCGCAGTAACCTGCATATTCAACGGTACTCTTCTGACAAGACCCCGCTTCGCACCCTTAGCATATACTTTTCTACGGAGTTGCAGCGTATGCATCGCATTGAAGGCGTAGTCCATGAAGAGAACAGCCTATACACGGCGCACCGGAATCTTTTACTTGAGTTTGAGGATGTGCAAGGGAAGCCTTTGCTTACCCACTATGAAATCCGCGGATATCAGAAACTGGCTCTCCGGGACTCGGTACCCTTTCGCATTGATGGAGTCATCAAATGGTAGCCCAGTGGTTCCCTTCGCACTTGGCGCAGTATATAACCAGCGTATTTTAAAGGTTCCACAATATTCCTAGCTTTGATCCTTAATGTAGTGGTGATTATTTGGCCAAATTGACCGGTAGTCACCTCTTTTTTAGCTCATCACCCGATCAATGTATCTATTCTCCCTGTTCCGCAACCACAGCCAGGCTGAGACAATTCTGTTCGGGGTATTCGGCTTCATCATTATCCTTTTCTTACTGATTGACCTGGGGGTCTTGAATAAGACGGCCCATAAGATCACCACCAAGTCAGCCCTTTATCAGTCCATATTCTGGGTATTTGTCAGCACCATTTTCGGGTACCTCGTCTATCAGTTTGACGATAGTGAAGACGGCGGAACAGATGCCTTACTGGAATATTTCTCGGCCTACCTTACGGAATATGCCCTTTCCGTCGACAACATTTTCGTCATTCTGCTAATCCTCAAATACTTTACGGTCAAGGAGGAATTTTATCATAAGGTACTGTTCTGGGGAATCCTGGGAGCGGTGGTATTTCGAGGGATCTTCATCTTCGTCGGCGCGTACCTGATCGCACAGTTCCATTGGATTCTCTACATCTTCGGTGTGTTCCTGATCTATTCCGGCATCAAGATTTACTTCGAAGACAGTGACGAAAAGATTGACCCGGAGAAAAATCCCATCATGCGCTTTTGCCGGGCCTATCTCCCCATCAGCAAGGATGATCACGGCGGTCACTTCGTCTTTCGAACCGGCGGCAAGTTCTACTTTACGCCCCTGTTCCTGGTCATTGTTCTGATCGAGACGACTGACCTGATCTTTGCCGTCGACTCCATTCCGGCTGCTTTTGCCATCACGCAGAACGAGTTTCTTATCTACACCTCCAATATTTTTGCCGTACTTGGTTTACGGGCCATGTTCTTCCTGTTGGCGGGAATTATCGACAAGTTCTACCTGCTCCAAAAAGGACTCTCCATCATCCTGTTTTTCATCGGGGCCAAAATGCTGCTGGAAATTGTCCACTTTGAAATTCCTGTACTCCTCTCCTTCTCGATGATCATTCTGACGCTGACGCTCTCCATCATCTTCTCGGTGATTATTCCCAAGAAGGACAAGAGCATTCTCGAAAACCTGGGCGACTAAGGCGTTAGTACTTCTACGACAAAATTCTTCGGAAAAATCTGCATCAGCACCGGCAGCGTCATGAAATGCTGCGGCAAGGTGATGATGGCGAGAGCGGGTATCCTGCGCAAAATACCGATGAGCAACAAGCGCATCGATTCCTTTTCCTCCGCATTCAATTCCGATGACCTCGCCCGCTTCAACAAGATCATCAATTCGGCAGAAGACCGGGACTCTGCCAATAGCTGCGATTTATTACGGGCGGAAATGCTCGCCATTCGCTGAATAAATTCCTGGCTCACCTCTTCAAAAGTCTTCTTGTCCTGCAGGCTGTCCAATTCATTCCAATGTTCCAATACAAAGCCTTCAACCGCCAACAGGCTGCTTTCGACATCATCATGGGTAAATCCAATGGTGGCCGCAAGACGGTTCAAAACATCCAACTCCACTGCCTCCACGCGCCGGTCTGCCCAACAGGTCAGGATAGCGATTTCCAAAAAGTACTTCTTCAATATCCACGAGTTGTTCGTGGGCAGTTGTACTTCCTCTACGGGAAGTCCTTGCTCAAAGATTTGAAGGCATTCTTTGCGCTTCTCCATCGACAATCCTGAACTCTGCAAGAAGTAGCTCAATAGCTTTCGTTCTTCAAAGGAGAGTTTTTCATTTGCATGAGCCGCTACGGCCATAATCCGCACCACGGCGGTGCGCAATTCTTCCCTTTCGTATTGGAAGAAGTCGCTGACCATCTTGTCGGCGTTGGTATGGGCCCACTGCCCGAAAATAAATACGTCAAGGAATAACAGGCTGGTGTGAAAGAACCGCACCCAGAAATTCCCATTCAGGTCCAACCGGTCAACCCGTCGCTCCAGAATCTGCTCCGCCAGTTCCGTGGCTTCCTTCTTTCTGCCAAGAAGTGTTCTGGATGAGGGAACTAATTCCGGAAAAACCTGCTGATAAAAATGGTTTATGCCTTCCAGTGTTTTCAGGAGCACCGCAGAAAGCTCCTGTGAGTCCCTTACGGTCTTGTCGTTGAAAATAAATGAACTGCTGACGAGGCTTTCGGCCAGGAGGACCTTCAGACGGTCGCGATTATCCCACGTTGCTGCCTCGCTAAACTCAAAGGGTGTAATTGGCTGCCCATACATGAGGCCTGTGGGCTGGAGGACTTTGTAAAGCGAATAATCCGGATGTGCTGAACGCAGTCCTTCGGTGGTCATCGCCAGGAAAAGCTTCTGGCGAAACTCAAGATATTCTTTTAGCCAGCCTTTGGAGCGCGGATTCATGCCCTTGCAAAACCGGGTGAGAAGTTAGGCAAAATACCCGGGGATTGGGCGACCTCAATAAATTCTAAGAAGCCTTCCAGCCCTTCTTGCCCACGTTTTTAGCCGATTCCTCCACCTTTTCCTGAAGGGATCTCTTGAATTGATCCAATTTCTTACCGATCGAGCTATCCGTTGCGCCCAGAATCTGCGCGGCGAGGATGCCGGCATTTTTTGCGCCGTTCAGGGCTACCGTGGCAACCGGGACGCCGGAGGGCATTTGCAGGATGGACAACACCGAGTCCCAGCCATCAATAGAGTTTGATGATTTGACAGGAACACCAATCACCGGCAGCGATGTCATGGACGCGATCATACCCGGCAGATGCGCTGCGCCACCCGCCCCGGCGATGATCACCCTCAGTCCCCGGGCACGGGCATTGGCCGCATAGTCCACCATCCGTTTTGGTGTGCGGTGGGCCGATACAATCGTCAGTTCAAACGGGATTTTCATTTCCTCCAGAAACTGAGCAGCTTCTTTCATGACGCCCAGGTCTGATTGACTTCCCATGATTATTCCGATGAGCGGCTTGGCCATGCGGTAACTTTAAGTGTGGATTTGACAAAGTTGGCTTTCTTCTTCAGACTTTCCGCCTCCGTGTCGACAATTGTGACATGGCCCATCTTTCGGAACGGCTTGGTCGTGCGCTTGCCGTACAGGTGCACATAAACGCCTGGAATATCCAGGACCCCCTCGAGGCCGAGGTACTTCGCTTCACCGGTATGACCTTCTTCACCCAGGAGATTAACCATGGCCGTTGGATGAATGATAGCGGTGCTGCCCAGGGGAAGGTTCAGGATGGCCCGCAGATGCTGCTCATATTGTGAGGTAACATTTCCTTCAATGGTCTGGTGACCACTGTTGTGGGGACGCGGCGCCACTTCATTAACAAGGATTTTGCCCTCGCGCGTAACGAACATTTCCACCGCCAGTATACCGGTCATCTTGAATTCACTGATTACTTCTTCTGCGATGGTGATCGCACGCTGAGCAACGTCTTCTGAAATGGCTGCCGGCGAAAAAAGAAAGTCAACCAGGTTGGCTTCCGGGTGAAACACCATCTCAACGGGTGGAAATGCGGCCAGTTTGCCATCTCCATTGCGAGCGACGATGACGGAAATTTCCTTATCAATTTCAACCAGCTTCTCCAGCAAGCCCGGGTTATCGAACGCTTTCGGCAGATCGTTTACTGTCCGGAGTACCTGCACACCTCTTCCATCATAGCCTTCACGGCCCAATTTGTGCACCGCTGGCAAGAAATGAGCATTGGTCGAGACATCTTCCCGATTCGCCGTGAGTATAAAATCGGCTGTGGGTATTCCATGATCAACAAAAAACTTCTTCTGTGTCCGCTTGTCCTGGATGAGTTCGATGATTTCCGGTTGAGGATAAACCTGCTTCCCTTCCTGTTCGAGTGTCTTAAGGGCGCGGGTGTTAACATTCTCAATTTCTACAGTGATAACATCACAGGACCGTCCAAACTGAATGACCGTCTCGTAGTCGGTCAATTTTCCGCAGGTGAAAGAGGAAATGGTTGAACAGGGTGCGCTGGGATCAGGATCCAGAACGGAAAACGGAATGTTCCAGTCCAACCCTTTTTGTATGAGCATGCGGCCCAATTGACCACCGCCCAAGATGCCGATGCGTTTGCTTTTCACTGCTCCCTCCTATTGGGCCCGAAAGATAGGGAATCACGAGAGCACTTGATAGACGATAAGGGCGGAGGTGTAAGCCAGTCCGGTCATGTAAAACAATTGAGCGAGCGGCCACTTCCAGCCCTTCGTCTCCCGCTTGACAATGGCCAACGTACTCATACACTGCATGGCAAACGTATAGAACACGAGCAACGAAAATCCGACGGCGGGTGTAAAGCGAGGACCTCCCGTTTCAGGATTGATTTCATCTTTAAGTCGTTCCTTGATCGTCATGTTGTCGTCCGTACTACCCAGGCTGTAGATGGTAGCGATGGTACTGACAAACACTTCCCGGGCAGCAAAGGAAGTTATCAGTGCAATGCCGATTTTCCAGTCAAAGCCCAGGGGTTTGATAACCGGCTCCATCCATTTCCCTATCGTTCCCGCATAGGAATGTTCCAGCTTGTATGCGGCAACCCGGTTTTCATACGCTTCCGGCGTCAGTCTCATATTCGCGGTTTGCTCGCTGACTGTTTTGCGTGCATTATTCATAACATCGACGGGGCCATAGCTCGCCAATACCCAGAGGATGATCGACACGGCGATGATGACCTTTCCGGCCTCCACGATAAATGCCTTGGTCTTCTCCACGATGGTAAACCCTACATTGGACCATTTTGGCATTCGGTAGGTCGGCATCTCCATGATCAGGTAGCTGCGTTCCTTGACCTTTACGATGGCTTTCAAGAGAAGCGCAGAAAACAGCGCGGCCGCAAATCCGAGAAGATAAAGTCCCATGAGCGCCAGTCCCTGGAGACTAATGAATCCCAGCAAGCGCATTTTGGGTATGATGAGCGCAACGAGAATGGCGAACACCGGCAATCGCGCTGAACAACTCATCAATGGCGTTACGAAAATGGTGATCAGGCGGTCTTTCCAGTTGTCGATCGTTCGTGTCGCCATGATGGCGGGAATTGCGCAGGCCATGCCGGAGATTAACGGCACCACACTTTTTCCGCTGAGGCCAAACTTCCGCATGATCTTGTCCATGAGAAATACCACGCGCGACATATAGCCGGATTCCTCCAATACAGAAATGAATGCAAACAGAATGGCGATTTGCGGAATGAAAATGATGATCCCGCCAATTCCAGGAACAATTCCGCTGGAAATCAATTCAAACAATGGTCCTTCCGGCAGTCGTTTCGTCAGGTAGCTGCTCAGCCCGGCGAAGCCGCGATCGATCGCATCCATCGGAATCTGCGCCAGCGCGAAAACGGATTGAAAGATCAGGAACATGATGGCAAAGAATATGGCATACCCCCAGATCTTGTGGGTAAGAATCATATCCAGCTTGTTCGACGGACCTTTCCAGTCCTTTCTAGGGGACTTGATAATAACTCCATCCAAAACATTTTGGATGAACGCGTATCGATGAATAGTTTCTACGCCCTGAAATTTGTAAGGAAAGAAGTCATGTTTTCGGGCGACATCCTTGACAAATGCTTTGTCGTTGGCCGAAAGAAACGCCAGGTTTTCCGCTTGCTGAAGGTATTGAAACGCTTCATACGAAGTCGAAAGGTGAAAATGCTCTTGCACTTCACGTACCGCCGCTTCGCCCAGGTTCGCTGGATTGAACACCTGGGTGGGTGACACTTCTGCGCCTCGCGCCAACGCCCGCTTGAGTTGGTCAATGCCCCTTCCTTCCCTGGCATTGATCATCACCACGGGAACACCGAGCGAACTGGAGAGCTTTTTAATGTCCAGGCTTAAGCCCGACTTGGCTGCGAGGTCCATCATGTTGAGCGCAAGCACAACCGGCAGTCCGAGGTCGACCAATTGGGTGAGGAGGAGCAGGCAATTCTTAAGGTTCGTGGCATCAGCGATCACCGCGATGCAGTCGGGATAATCAGGATTCTTCCGATCGGTAAGGATCTCAACGACGATCTTCTCGTCCAGCGTGCGAGGATATAAGCTATAGATTCCGGGCAGGTCGATGATTTCAACATCCGTATCATCCAATTGAGATCGGCCAGTCCGCTTATCGACAGTAATGCCTGGAAAATTTCCGATTTTTTGTTTGAGGCCTGTTAACTGATTGAACAGGGACGACTTCCCTGAATTAGGCTTTCCAACCAGCGCGATCTTCAGGCGATTCCCTGTGGCCATTAGTCGAGGATGATGATGGTTGACGCTTCGTCCAGTCGCAGGGAAAGGTCAAACCCGGATACGTGCACGCAGACAGGATCTCCAAACGGAGCGCTGAAATTAAACCTCACCACGGAACCTGGAAGAAATCCCATTTCCAGCAGTTTGACCGATAGGTGCTCATCGGTGAAGCCGGAAACAACAGCGGATTCCCCTGGTTTCATCGAAGCGACGGACTTGGCGGCGGCGGACACGTTATTTAGAACTGATATAAATAAAGGCGAATATATGGGGAATGGTACTTTTGTGAAAATACTGCTTCCCCTGAACATCATGTCTGCAAAAAAGAGAGCGAGAGGCAAAAAGACATTGAAGCCTGAAGGCAAGAAATCCAAAGAATCAGATACTGAACCCGACGACAAAGGTTCAGAACGCTTCGATTTTGGAGGCATTCCTGACCGAAGCCTTAAAAAGAGCCTCGGATGCTAGCCGTCAAAGACGCCTGTAACCGTTCTAGAAATGCGGCTTCAGCGTTTGTTGAGGTTGGAGTGCCTTTCGAATCTGCTCCATGGCCTGCTGTCGATTCTTCCGGGCGGGCACATGACGCTCCTGGCTCAAGATCTCGCGGATATAATCCATGACCTTCTCCATCTGAGCATGATCCATGGCATCCAACGACTCCAGGATGGCAAGTTTTCTCAATGTTTTCATGTTCGTAGTGGTGGTTAGGTAAAGAACGCAATTCAACCCCCTGGGGTTCAAGTGATAAGCCCTTATTTAACGGGAAGTTAACGGTGAGGTAACCGGCCGGTAAGCCCTTATTGGAATTGTAGAATTTTGCTACCTTTTACTTCTATGTCGAAGTTGAGCTTAATAGGGGCGGCCCTTGTGTCCGGGGTTATGCTCTTTGTATCCTGTGGTAATCCAGCTGGCCAACAGAATAAATCCGAGGCGTTTGACTCGGTCCGGCTAACTCCATACTCGGGCAATACGGCCGTAGCATTGACGCACGAAGTACGAGATTATCAAGCCTGGCTGAAGGCATACCAGGGCCATTCCGATCCGGACTCCCGCATAAGTGTCTATGCCAGCCCGGAAGATCCGAATCTCATTACCGTCTTTGAATTGACGAAGAGTCATGAAGAGGCCCGCACGGCTTTTCAATCGCCCGAATTCCGCGAAACACTCGAAGCAGAGGGCGTAACGAGTGAACCCATGCTCGCCTATTTTGATATCAAGTTTCGAATATCAGCGCCCACGGAAAAGAAATACCGCCTTGGGGTTTCGCACGAAGTCTCCGACTACGATCATTGGAAGAGGGTGTTTGATGAAGACGAGCACATTCGGGTAAAAGCTAATCTTGAATTGCGTGCCATTTCCACCAATGCCGACAAGCCCAATATGGTCAACATCTTGTTTGCAACCGATGACATTGACAAGGCTAAAGAGGTTATCAATTCGGAGGAGTTACGTAAACGAATGACAGAAGCAGGTGTTCGTTCAGAACCCGTTTTTGCTGTGTTCAGGGTACCTCCCCAACTGGCGCAGCAACCCTGATCACTGCCAAAGACTCATTTCCTATTCACTGGGCGAAGCCCTAATTTTGGGCTTTTCAATCCACTCCCATGAGCGCTGTCAAAGAGATCATAGAAAAGAACAAGGAAATCTATTTGTCGGAGCTGTTTGACCTGCTCCGCATTCCCTCAGTAAGTGCCGATAGTCGGCATAAAGAAGATGTCCGCAAGGCCGCTCTTTTCATTGTTCAGAAACTGAAAGATGCCGGCGCAGATTATGTGGAGCTGATGGAAACCGGAGGGCATCCGATCGTATTTGGAGAAAAACGGGTTGACCCCGGCCAGCCGACAGTTCTGGTATACGGCCACTACGATGTGCAGCCTCCCGATCCGCTTGCCCTATGGGACTCACCGCCTTTCGAGCCGACTGTCCGCGATGGAAAGATTTACGCCCGCGGTTCATGTGACGACAAGGGACAGGTGTACATGCACATCAAGGCGCTGGAGATCATGATCCAGCAAAAACAGGTGCCTTGCAACATCAAGTTCATGATTGAGGGAGAAGAAGAAGTGGGATCGGCCAATCTTGGCGCCTTCGTCAAGGCCAATAAGAATAAGCTCAAGGCCGATGTCATTCTTATCTCTGATACGGCATTGATTTCATTGGATCAACCTTCGATCACCGTAGGACTTCGCGGACTGAGCTACATGGAGGTGCAGGTAACAGGTCCCAACCGCGATCTGCATTCTGGCGTGTACGGCGGCGCAGTTGCCAATCCGGCCAACGTACTCTGTGAAATGATTGCCTCACTGCACGACCAGGACGGACGTGTTACCCTGCCCGGATTTTACGACGATGTTTTGGAATTGACCCCCGCAGAACGCAAAGCATTGAACAGTGCTCCTTTCAGTCTGGATGAGTACAAGAGTGAATTGGGAATTAAGGATGTCCGCGGAGAAAAAGGATATACCACATTGGAGCGCACCGGCATTCGTCCAACCCTCGATGTTAATGGGATTTGGGGGGGCTATACCGGTGAAGGAGCAAAAACGGTGCTCCCGTCAAGTGCGTCGGCCAAAATATCGATGCGTCTCGTTCCTAATCAGCATCCGGACAAAATAACCCAGCTGTTCACGCAACATTTCCAATCCATCGCGCCGAAGTCTGTTACGGTGAAAGTAACGGCTCACCACGGCGGCGAAGCTGCGGTTACACCTACCGATTCAAAAGCGTTCAGCGCTGCCGCACGGGCCTTCGAAGAAGTCTGGGGCAAATCACCAATCCCGACACGCGACGGGGGCAGCATCCCGATCGTGGCCCTGTTCAAGAAAGAACTCGGACTCGATACTGTGCTGATGGGCTTTGGGCTGGACTCTGATGCACTTCATTCCCCCAACGAACATTATGGCATCCGCAACTTTCTCATTGGCATTGAAACGATCGTTGCCTTTCACAAACAATTCGGAAATCAATAACTGTCGTTGAACTATCGTGTGCCCTGGTTCGTTTAACAACATGCTGACCCACCTGTGAAGAAATCCTTCTTTTCATTTTGTCTCCTATTGATCGCTTCACTGGCGAATGCGCAGTTATTGGAACCTGCAAAGTGGACGGTAACGCCGTCTACAAAGTCAGCCAAGGCTGGCGATGTGATTGAGCTTCGCTTTTCAGCAACCATTGACAAGAACTGGTATATCTACGCGAATGACTTCGTTTGCGATGACGGTCCTACGCAGACGGCAGCCACGTTTACTCCGCATGGGAGTTATGAACTTGTTGGGGGGTTGGTGGCTATCAATCCTTTGAAAAAACATGATGACACCTTTGAATGCGATATCAAAATCTTCAAAGGGAAAGGAGAATTTATTCAACGGGTAAAAGTTCTCGGTTCACCCCTGAAAATTGAAGGCAACTATGAGTACCAGACCTGCAGCGACCTGGATGGGAAGTGTATCCCGTTTGATGCCGATTTTTCTATCACGATCGATGTAACTGGCGGCATCCAGGTGCAGGACAATCAACAAAACCCGTTCAGCCAATCTGCAGCACCGGCTCCAATTCAAGAAAACGAAGTCAAGGGTCCGGTACTCGACAAATCAATCCTGGAAGGAGAAGCAACCATTAAAGAAGATTCTCTTTGGGGTTACCTGTTCTTCGCCTTCATTCTCGGCTTGACTTCCCTGATTACACCCTGCGTGTTCCCGATGGTGCCGATGACCGTCACCTTCTTCCTCCGCGACAATCAATCCAAGAAGGAAGGAATTCGTAAAGCGGTCATCTTTGGCATTTCGATTATTCTCATCTACACACTCGCGGGCACGTTGTTCGCCGTTCTTTTGGGCGCTGAAGGACTTAACGCACTCGCCACCCATTGGGCGCCCAATCTTTTCGTGTTCGTGGCATTCATTGTTTTTGCTTTGTCGTTTTTTGGCTTGTTTGAAATCAATGCGCCCCATCAACTGGTTAACAAAGCAGACCAACAGGCAGAAAAAGGAGGATTGATCGGAATTTTCTTCATGGCCGCTACCCTGGTGTTGGTGTCCTTTTCCTGCACGTTGCCCATTGTTGGCAATGTTGTGGTCTTGGCAGCAGGCGGGCAGGTGCTGAAACCGGTATTGGCCATGTTTTCATATTCACTGGCCTTCGCGATCCCTTTCACGTTGTTCGCCATCTTCCCGGAATGGATCAAAGGCCTTCCCAAATCAGGAGGTTGGTTAAATTCGGTTAAGGTGACGTTGGGATTTCTTGAGCTCGCGCTCTGTCTGAAATTTTTCAGCATTGCCGATCAAGCCTATCACTGGGGTCTCCTTGACCGCGAAGTCAATCTTGCGCTATGGATTGTCATTTTTGGACTGCTGGCTATATACCTCTTGGGCAAGCTGCCGATGAAAGGAGATACTGTAGTTGAATACATTACTGTACCGCGGCTATTAATGGCGACATTGGTTTTCTCTTTTGTTGTGTACCTGATTCCCGGACTTTGGGGTGCCCCGCTCAAGGCGCTTGCCGGCTACCTCCCCCCCATGCATACACATGATTTCAATCTGGCGGAAAAAGAAGTCAAGGGTGGCGTGGCTGGCTGTGAGCAGGCGAAGTATTCCGATTTCCTGCATCTCCCACACGGATTGTCCGGATACTTTGATTATCAGCAAGCACTGACGTGCGCACGGCAGCAGCGAAAACCGCTCTTCATTGATTTCACCGGCCATGGATGCACCAATTGCCGTGAGATGGAGGCTGTCGTGTGGAGCGATCCTGCTGTTTTGGAAAGGCTGAAGAATGATTTTGTTGTCGTGGCTCTTTACGTGGATGACAAGACTCTGCTGCCGGAATCGCAATGGTATGTCTCCCCGTATGACAAAAAGGAAAAGAAGACCATCGGCAAACAGAATGCTGATCTTCAGATTACGCACCTCGATAACAATGCGCAACCATTTTATGTGCTGGTTGGCGCCGATGAGAAAGTGCTTGCCTGGCCTTACGGATACGACCGTGATCCCTCCGCATTTGTGGAGTTTCTTGAACGCGGAAAGGCCAAGTACAAATCTCTTTACCCGTAGTTTTGTAACTTCGCCGCGTTGAAAAACATCACAACGCGAAAGAAATTCCTTTTCCTGCTGGTGGTTATTGCCGGGGTGGCAGCCATCTCTGTCCCCGTGGTTGACCGAATTTCCCTTTCGTACTTCACCGAAGGTGACTTTGCGTCCGATACGGTCACCCGAAAGGAACATGAAGTCGAAAAACCTGTCGTGCTGTACGGCATGACAGTCAATCATCTTCATGTTGCCGAAGATAAAGTGCGCCGCGATCAACGTTTTGTTGATCTGCTGAAAGGCTATTATGTATCCCCCCTGGTCTACCGACAGCTCCACTTGATCCCGCACGAAATATTTGACTTCCGCAAAATCGCCGTCGATAAGAAATATACCCTGATTGCTCAACAGGACTCTGTGCGCACGCTCCGCGCATTGATCTATGAGTCAAGCCCGATCGATTACTTCATTTTTCATTTCGAAGACACCTTACGCATCGAGCCTGGCCATCGTGTTGTCGAACTCAGGGAGAGACAGATCGCCGGTGTCATCGGATCGACATTGGCCGAGACCATCGATCTGCTGGGGATTTCCCCCGAATTAACGAACCGCTTCGTGGACATTTTTGCCTGGCAAATTGATTTCCAACGACTGCAGCGAGGCGATCGGTTCAAACTCTTCTATGAAGAGCAGGTGGTTGAAACCCAAATAATCGGCATCGGGCGGATTCTTGGGATATTCTTCGAACATGCGGGACGGCCTTACTATGCAATTCCATTCGAACAAGATGAGGAGCTTGACTTTTTCGACCAGGAAGGCAACAGCCTGCGCAAGGCATTACTAAAGTATCCGATTGAATTCACACGGATCAGTTCACGGTATAATCCCCGACGCTTTCATCCCATTGCCCAGGTGTTCCGCGCGCACCGCGGTACCGATTTTGCCGCGCCCACCGGCACTCCGATCCGGAGCGTAGGTGATGGTGTGGTTTTGGAAGCCCGATACAATGGCAATAACGGCAACTATGTAAAGATCCGACACAACAGTATGTACACCACCCAGTACCTGCACATGTACAAAATTGCGTCCGGACTTCATCCGGGTGATCACGTTAACCAAGGGGAGACCATCGGTTATGTAGGAAGCACGGGGCTGGCCACCGGCCCTCATCTGTGTTATCGGTTTTGGAGGAATGGAGTTCAGGTTGATGCATTGAAAGTCGAACTTCCCCCGTCCAAACCGGTTAACCCGGAAAGATTTCCTGATTTTGAACGCGCGCGCCAGCAGGTCATCCGCCGCCTCGAGAAGATTCACCTTCCTGAACCTCCGCTTGCCGTTATTGCAAACTAGTCTTCCAACTTACCTGTAACGAGGGTAACTTAGGGCCGCCATGCGGTTCAGGGTTCTACTCGGTTTCTTCTTTCTGATTTCTTTCTGCAGCTACTCTCAAAAGGTGGCCGTGGTGATGAGTGGCGGTGCTGCAAAAGGCCTGGCTCATGTGGGGATGCTCAAAGCGCTGGAAGAAAATGAAATTCCCATAGATTTTGTGGCTGGAACCAGCATGGGGGGCATCGTCGCCGGATGTTATGCGGCGGGTATGAGCCCGGCCCAAATTGAAGACATTATGCTCAGCGATGATCTGCTTCGTTGGGTTAACGGTCAGTTGGAAGACGGGTATAACTATTACTACAACAAAGACGACATCCACCCGTCGTTTGTCCGACTCAATCTTCAACTGGACACCACATTCAATCTGAATTTTAATTCCAGTATAGCAAACGACGTCTCACTGAATTTTGCCATCGCAGAAAAGATGGCGCAGCCTTCCGCCATCGCGCGGGGAAATTTTGACAGCCTGTTTGTTCCCCTTCGGTTGATGGCATCAGAAATTTTTACGCAGCAGGAAGTTGTGCTTCGCAAAGGAAACCTGGGAGACGCCATTCGCGCCACGCAAACCGTCCCTTTCTTTTACACACCGATTCGAATTGACGGAAAATACCTGTTTGACGGCGGCGTCTACAACAATTTTCCCGTGGATGTCGCACAGGATGAGTTTCATCCGGAAATCATCATCGGATCCAATGTCTCCAGCAAAATTCATGACAAATACCCTACGGGCGAAGATGACAAGCTGTTGTCCCGCTCCATGCTTTACTTGTTGATGGACAAATCAAACCCCGGCAGCATTCCGCCCGGAGGCATCTATCTCGAGCCCAACCTGCAGGGTATTTCAAGTTTCGATTTTGCAAAAGCGAAAGCCATTATCGACAGTGGTTACCAGGAGACCCTTCGTCATATGGCAGAAATCAAACAGAAGATCACCGAGCGGCGCGCCTGTGAAGAAGTGGCGGCCCGACGAAATCAATTCAACAACCGCGCTGTGCCCTTGCTTATCGATAGTGTGGCATATTCAGGCCACAAGGCCCAGCAGGCATACATCAACCGTATATTTCATACTCGTCATCGGCCCTTGACGTTTACGGATATAAAACGAGGCTACTATAGCCTCGTGTCGGAAGATTACTTCAAAAGCTTGTATCCAAGTTTTCAACACAACACCTCGACTAACCGCTTTAACTTTACCCTGTCTCGTCGACCACAAAATAATTTCCTGGTTGACTTCGGCGGCGTCATTGCCACCCGAAACGTGAGTAACCTATATCTTGGACTTAACTACTATTCATTTAACCGCGTACTCACGCACATCAGTGCGAACTTTCATACGGGCAGCTTCTACCAGTCGGCCCAAGCCAAAGCGCGATTTGATTTTTCCGGCAAGGCGCGCTTCTTTCTCGAACCTGAAGCCATCATCAACAGCTGGAATTTCTTGGAAGGAAATGATCTCGTAGTCAAACCATCAACCGCCACCGTATTGAAGCGGCTCGATCGCAAGGTTGGTGCTGCGATTGGTTTTCCTTTAGGTCGACAGTTCCGATTTACTTTCAACGGTGCATATATCAGTAACAATGACCAGTTCATCAACAATGATGTCCTCGTCGGCACGGACACGCTGGACCAGTTAACACTTACAGGTTCGCGGTTTGGTCTGAGCCTGTCAACCAACACGCTGAACCGTAAACAATATGCCTCTGCCGGAAAATTCTTCTACACGTCTTTTGATTTCTTCAATCTGAAGGAACATCTTTTGCCGGGGAATACATCCACTTATGCCGCCGGAGTTCCGATCGACTATCCGCGTCAATGGATTCGGGGCACGCTGATCATGGAGCAGTATTTCCGAACGGGCATCTACAGTTCAGGATACTATCTTCACGCCACACTGTCGAATCAACCTCTCTTTACCAACTATTTCGGCACGATCATCAACGCACCGGGATTCTACCCGATGCAGGACTCCAGAACATTGATACTGCAAAATTTCCGGGCCTTCAATTTTGTGGCGGGAGGATGGCGGAATGTCTTCGCACTGAAAAAGAAACTAGACCTTCGCCTGGAGGGCTACCTCTTCAAGCCTTTTGAATCCATTGTGCAGGGACCCAACCAGGAACCTCAACTTAGCCAGGAAATCCGTCAAGTTTACTTTGCCGGCATGGCCAGCCTGGTCCTTCATACGACCGTGGGCCCCATCAGTTTTAGCGTCAATTACTACGACGACAAGAAGACCCAATGGGGAGCCTTGCTTCACGTAGGTTTCCTGCTTTTCAACAATACCTCGCTGGAATAGGCTTGGCGGGCCTGCCGGGATAACGGAATTATTCCAAATTCTCGTTTTTTTGCTATGTTTAATCCCCTAACACCTCACCTAGCCGCACCCCTGATGAAGCGCATTCTGTCCGTCGCGATAACCCTATTGATTTGCTACTATCAAGGATATGGGCAAACCGTTCAATGGGCCTCCAAAGTTCTTGAGTTTTCAAGCGAATTGACCCCGGTCCAATACTCCGCGCAACAAATTCTCGGGAAGCCGAATGTAATGCCCGCCGCCGGTCAGAATCCCAATGCCTGGACCCCGGAAAAGCCAAAGAAGCAGGAGTTTATCAAAGTAGGATTTACGACGCCGATGCAGATTCGCCAGGTAGCCATCGCTGAGTCCTATAACCCGGGCGCCCTTTTTAAAGTGTTTACTTATGATGAAGCAGGAGCTGAGCACCTCGTGCACAGCCTTTCGCCTGGCCCGACGCCGCAAAAAGGCCGGATGCTGAACGTCATGATGGAGCGGACTCCCTACAAGGTGACCGCCGTAAAATTGCTTTTTGACGGGGAAGCAGTGACCGACTACTTCTCTGTCGATGCCGTAGCGGTTGCCGATGCCAGCATTCCCATCATTGCCGACATCGCGACTCCCGAATTGCTTAGCAAAGGTCTTGTCATTGAAGCCCTTGACAAGAATGTGAACAGCGACTACACGGAACTAAATCCCATGCTTTCTCCTGATGGAAAGACGATGTATTTCTCTCGAAAAAATCATCCGGAGAACATTGGTGGCGTCGCCGACAAAGAGGACATCTGGTATTCTGAGCTGGGTACTGACGGCAAATGGACCTTGGCGAGGAATATGGGAGCGCAATTCAACAATGCTGGCCCCAACTTCGTCAATGCAGTTACGTCAACCCCCGACGGTCAAACTGTTTTGGTGTTGGGCAACAAATACCTTCCGAATGGAAAAATGCTTGCCGGAGTTTCCGTCAGCACCAACACAGGCGGTACCTGGTCGCCACCTGCCGCTGTTGAAATTGAAAACGACTACAACTACAACGAGAAGGCGAATTACTTCCTCAGCAATACGCGAAAGACGCTGCTCATGTCCGTAGAGCGAGACGATTCACACGGTTCCCGCGATTTGTATGTCAGCTTTCTGAAAGACAATAACAAGTGGTCTGAACCGCTCAATCTTGGTGATGTGGTCAACACAGCCAATGAAGAGTCGGCTCCATTTCTCGCCGCTGATGACAAGACAATGTATTTTTCCTCCAATGGATTCAGCGGTTTTGGCGGCACAGACATTTACATGTCCAAACGCCTGGACGATACCTGGACCAATTGGTCAGAACCTCAAAATATGGGTCCTGATATCAATTCCTCGCTGGATGATCTCTTCTTCAACGTGCCCAGTTCGGGTGAATATGCATACTACTCCCGGACTGTCGGGGAAGGCAATGCTGACATCTATCGGGTGAAGCTTCCCATTTACAAGAGTCCTGAGCCTGTCATCTTAGTGAAAGGCCGCCTGATCGATGCGAAAACCGGCAAGCCCCTGGGGGCAAAGATCATCTATGAGCGCTTGCCCGACGGAAAGGAGATCGGCATCGCACAATCAAATCCTGAAACCGGCGAATACCAGATCCTGCTGCCGGGCGGTCAGCGGTATGGCGTTCGTGCAGAGTCAGAAGGACACATCTCCACCAATCAGAATCTGGATCTCACCGCATACACGAAAGACGCCAATCTCCAGGAGCCCGATATCACTTTGGCCCCGATCGAGGTGGCTCCCATTGCGCCCAGCACCACGATTACACTTAACAACATCTTCTTTGATTTTGACAAGGCAGTCCTGAAGCCAGAATCGTTCCCTGAGCTGGATCGCATCGTCAGCCTGATGAATGAGCGGTCCACCATGACCGTTGAAGTAGCCGGGCAT
>JBGAPO010000044.1:0-10080 GCA_044221195.1 Cyclobacteriaceae bacterium | reverse complement strand
TAGTGGCCCGCTTTCAGCGCGCCCCGACGCGCGATCTTCAGGTTCTTTGCAGGCAGTGAAGTCATTTTGCGAATGGCTTCCTCCAGCGGAAACAATTTCTCGTCGCGTGTGTATTTGCCCAGCACCCTGGCAAACGTGCCGTATGCGCGCGGATGGGTGCCCTGGTCTATGAAGTCAGCCGTTGTCGCCAGTGAGCCGCCGTCAGAGCCGATACTCACATACTGCTGCTTCAACATTCGCCGCATGTTTTCCTCGGACATGAGAAAGTATAAGGATGGAATCGACGTCTTGTCGGCAACCACCAGGTCGAGCACCGTCTCATCCGCCGACTTGCCATGCAGACGCGCCACTTCGTCGAGGCGTTTGCCTTTGTAAAGTACATTGAGCGAGTCCTTCTTGAATCCCAGCAAGACCACCTGCCGGGGATCGGAGTTCCTTGTCGGGAAGCCGCGCTCCATATCGTCCAGTATTCGCTTCCTAACCACCGGATCAACAAAGCGCGCGCGCATCTCTGCCGCCGTTCCTTCTTGTGCCCATGTCGGTACCCGTTCCTTGAGGCCCGTGGCGCTGGCCACATAAGGATACATGTTCGCGGTGATCTTCAGTCCGGCCTTTTGCGCACTGTCTACCATGGCCAGTACGGCGTTTATCTTGCTCCAGTTGCGCTCCTGGTTGATCTTGAAGTGATATATCTCGGCTGGAAGCCCGGCTTCTTTTGCAATCCGTATTGTTTCACGGATGGCCTCCTGCACCTTGTCGCTTTCGCTGCGCATGTGGGTAATGTACATCCCCTGAAATTCCGCGGCTGATTTGCACAGCTCGACCAGTTCTTCGGTGGAGGCGAACGTAGCCGGCGCATAAATGAGCGATGAGCCGACCCCCATGGCTCCCTGGCGCATGGCGTCGCGGACGAGCTCCTTCATCATGACCAGCTCCGGCCGTGTTGGCGCGCGATTCACCTCACCGATCACGTACGTCCGCACGCTGGTGGCACCGACAAAAGAAGCGAAGTTGGTGCTCACGCCCTGCTTTTCCAGGTGATCGAAATATCCGCCCAACGTAGTCCACAGTTTGGAACGCCGGCTCCTCTTGCGCGGACCGGGGCTAATGCCTTCGCCAAAGACTTCCAGCGTGACTCCTTGTTTGATGTCGCTCATGGAGCGGCCGTCTTTCAGCAGGGTGCCGTCAGCCCAGCTTAGCATATTGATGAATCCGGGAGCGACTGCGAGTCCATCAAGGGAGATCTCCTGGACCGCCTTAGCGGCAGACAGGTCGCCGATGGCGGCAATCGTGTCTTTGCGTATACCGATGTCGGCCCGTGCCGGCGCTCCGCCCAGACCGTCATAGACAAGTCCGCCGCGCAGTACGATATCATAATCCTGCGCAAAGACTGAAGAAGTAACCGCTAACAGGAAGAAGAGAATTCTCACGCAGTACGAAGGAGCAAGTCAAGCATCTCTTTATACAACTTCCCGGCCAGCATGGCGGTTATGCCGGAAGGATCGCGTTCAGGGTTGAACTCCACCAGGTCGGCGCCGATCATGTTGGCTTTCAGTCGCTGCAGCAAATGCAGGACCTGCCGTGTGGTAAAACCGCCCGGTTCATGATGACTTACTCCCGGCGCAAAGGCAGGGTCAATCGCGTCGATGTCGAGCGAGAGGTAAACCGGGCCGTCGAACGTAAACACATGGTCGTCGCGCCAATGTTTCATCTGAATAATCTCCACTCCGAAGCGGCTGGCCTGCTGCTGTTGATGTGAATTCATCGTGCGGATGCCCACCTGCACCAGCCGACGCACCAATCCTTCTTCCATGATGCGGGCGAACGGGCTCGCGTGTGAGTTCGGGTTGTTGTCAAAATTGTCGTAGAGATCGGGATGCGCATCGAGATGGAGAATGGAGATATGGCCATGCACGGCCTTCAGGCCTTTCACCACCGGGTAGGTAATCGAGTGGTCGCCGCCCAGCACCAGGAGCTTACGGTGCTCACTGGCCAGTTCCTTGATCCTGACAGACAAAGTATCAAACGAATCTTTACCGTTTACGGGGAGATCGCCGAAATCTTTCCACCCGGCATCGCTCTTCAGATCACGTCCCGATTCGGCAAAATAGTTCGCCGAATCAGAATGATAGGCTTCCCGGATTTTTGACGGGGCCAACGCCGGTCCTTTCAGGAACGACGAGTTGTCATCATAAGGTATACCGGTGACTGCAACCATTCTATTTGACTACAGGGAATGCTGAAATCCTTAACCGCGCAGCCCCCATGGGAATCAACGTAATGTCCGTCAACGGCTCAGTGGTCTGCACCGGGCTTTGAGGAAGTTCGGAGCAAAGCCCGAACTGGTCGATCACCCAACCGGGAATCTGCTTTCCCTTTGTCTTCAATTCGATGGGCACGCCTGCCGCGGTGAACGGATTGTTGTCCGCGGGCCAAGCCTTCTTCACCACCGTAAAGTTCTTCTCCAGGTTGGAGAGGTCTGCCGGCAGTCCGTAGTTCCAGGGTCCCGCGGGAAGAATCTCAAAGGCAGGCCACTTGCTTTGGTCTACATTGTCCTGCCACTTCGAATCATACTGCGCGGTCTCTTTGCTGTCGTAGCGCAGGTAGTTCTCCGCAATTTTTAGCGAGTAGGTCAGCGGGCCATAATTGATACTTACACTGTTCTTGTTCTTTTCCCATGTCCTCACACTCAATTTCATCGGGAACGAGATCGTAATGGCGTCACCGTTCTTCCAGGTGCCTGCGATGCGGACGTACTGTCCCGCTACGGGCGTAACGTTCACCGGCTGGTTATTGATCTTCACGGTCGCTTTCTCCGTCCACGCCGGAATGCGGATGTACATGGGGAATGCGGCCGGCTTGGCCAGGGTGATCTTCATGTTCACCTGCTCATCAAACGGATAGTGCGTCTGTGTGGCGATCTTCACTTCTGTCTTATCGCCCACCGTAGCCTTCACTTCACTGTCGGCGAAGAACACGGCGGCGAGCCCGTTGTCGGGTGTGGCCATCCAAAGATTTTCAACATAATAGATCCACCCGCTGGTGTGGTTATGTTGGCAGCATCGGCTGCTGAACGGGTTCATCATCAGGTACGGTCCGGGGTTATCGATTCCCGGGTTGTGGTTCTTGCTGTCGCTCGCCACCATGTTGGGAGCCACGAGATAGCGAAGGGCTTTGTAGTCGGGCATGAAGGCGGCAGGAAAAGTATTGAAGGCGACATCTTCCGTATTCTCCGCCCAATACGTATCGCCGGTGATCCGCATCATGATTTCATCGGAAGCCATCTGTTCTACCATGCCGCAGGTCTCCACGGCCTGGCGAGGATCGATGAATCCTTTGCGGGAGTTTTCATCGCCGCCCCACATGCCGCCGGGCACCTGGCCATAGAAGTCGCGAATTGTTTTCTGGTTGTTGTAGCTCGCCTGGAGGTCGGAAGGATTCTTGCTTTGCTGGTAGTAGGTTGCCGGCTCACGGAAACACTGTGCGATGTTCACATTATGCCAGTTGGGCAGCCAGCCGTTGAGGCGCCAGTTGGCGGTGTTGCGATGAATCTTTTCTGCGAGTTCCAGCAGGAAGGGCTCCTTCGTTTGATTGTACAGCCAATACACACTATATAGATTGTCACCGCCGCGGCTGTTCTCCCAATAATCTGTCAGGAAATCATTCTCCGGAATCGTGAGCTGCCACTTGAAGTAGCGCGTCATGTGATTGATGACACGAGCGTCATGGCTGTACTCATAGTACGACTGGAGTACAAACAACATCAGCATTTGCGCCCACAGGTCGCGCTTGCCGTTCGACTTTCGGATAACAAACGGTCCGAAGTCGCCGTTGTCGCGTTGGCTGTTGAGTGTGCCGTTGACCCAGACCATCGTCTCATCGATCATTTTTTTGTCATTGAGCACGTAGCCGATGTTGCCATAGCCTTTGAGCCAGTAGGGCATTTCTTCCCATCCCCAGTCGCCCTTGCCTTCCTTGTTGAGCCAGGCGTTGTTCTTCTTGGTTAGCCACGCGCTGATTTCACCGAGTTGGCCGGTGAGGCCGTCGCGTTGAAGTTCCAGGCTCTTCAGCAGCCATCCTCCCGGTTTCACGGCGCCGACAGGAAGTTTGACAAGATGCTGCGGGACAAGCGGGGCTTGGTTCGTGGGGTAGTAGGCGTTCAGTTTGTCGTTGGCGGGCTTGGCCACGACAGAAGCTTCCCATGACTGGGTGAAGGAGACTTGAGCGATGAAAAACAAGCTTAGGAAAAGAGTGAGTCGCATGATCAGATTTTGGGCTTTGTGAAAGCTACAAAAGGTAGGGGCTAAATTCAAATACCCGGTGTGCCTCATCAGGGCAGCAGGAAAGCCTTGCTCCTTACTCCACGTCGGCGGCTTTCGAAAAAGGAAATAATGTACATTTATAAGTAAGAAGTAAGTCGAATGAAATACTCCCCCGTAGGCAATTTCATTAATGGCCAGTCGATAAAATCAACGTCCAACCGAACGCTGGATGTCATCTCCCCCCTCGATGGAAATCTGCTGTCCAGCGTGCCAATGTCGACCAAGGGTGATTTAGACCAGGCGGTGGCAGCGGCGCGGGCAGCGCAACCGGCCTGGAGCCGGATGCCCATTAAAGAACGAGTACAGGTATTCTTCAAATACAAGATTCTGTTGGAGAAGAACCTGAAAGAACTTTCCGAACTCATCCAGGAAGAGAACGGCAAAACCTACGGTGAGGCCGTCGCTGAAATTGAGAAAAGCATTGAACTCACCGAGTTCGCGACGTCGCTTCCGCAACTGGTGACCGGCGAAGTGCTGGAAGTCAGCAGCGGCGTGGAGTGTCGGACGGAGTATGTACCCGTTGGCGTCGTCGCCTCGATTGTGCCGTTCAACTTTCCGGCCATGGTTCCCAACTGGACCATCCCCAACGCCATCGCCCTCGGAAACAGTATGATCATCAAGCCCTCCGAGAAAGTTCCACTCACACTCGGCCGGATCGCCGTCCTGTTGAAAGAAGCGGGGCTGCCCGACGGCGTCTTCAATATTGTAAACGGTGATCGCGAGATCGTAGAGGCTATCTGCGATCATCCGGGCATCGACGCGGTGTCGTTTGTCGGTTCCACGAAAGTGGCCAAGCTCGTCTATCAACGTTCGACCCAAAACCTCAAGCGCTGCCTGGCGCTGGGTGGAGCAAAGAATCACCTCATCGTTCTTCCCGACGCCATTCCCGGAATGACCGCGCAGAATGTGGCTGCCTCGATGAGCGGATGTGCCGGTCAGCGTTGCATGGCGGCGTCGGCCATGGTGGCAGTAGGCCCGGTCGATCACATTGTAGAAAAAGTCTGCGAGGAAGCAAGAAAGGTTGTCCCCGGAAAGAACCTCGGAGCGGTGATCAGCAAAGAAGCCAAAGAGCGCATTGAGCGATACATCACCGAGGCGGAGCAGCAAGGCGCAAAGATTCTCGTCGACGGCCGGAAGACGGTAGTCGCCGGCAAAGAAAAAGGCACCTACGTTGGGCCCACTGTAATTGATTACGTGAAACCGGAAATGGCGGTAGCCCGGGAAGAAATCTTTGGTCCTGTCATCAGCATCCTTCGCGCGAAGACGGTCGATGAAGCATTGGTCATCGAGAACGCAAACCCGTACGGCAATGCGGCGTCTGTTTATACACAGAGTGGCGGTATTGCCAGGTATGTCACGGAACGCGCCAGCGCCGGTATGGTCGGCGTCAATGTGGGCGTGCCGGTACCCCGTGAGCCGTTCTCTTTCGGCGGATGGAATGAGAGCCGCTTTGGCGCCGGTGATATCACAGGCAAGAGCTCCATCGCGTTTTGGACGAAGCTGAAGAAGACGACCACGAAGTGGAACCCGGAGTCGGGGGTGAATTGGATGTCGTAAACCGTGAGTGTAAACCGTGAACGGTGAACAGTAAACCGTGAACAGTGAACAGTAAACAGTAAACCGTGAACGGTGAACAGTGAACAGTGAACGGTAAACTGGAAAAACTCGGAACTCGAAACTCGAAACTCGGAACTCGGAACTCGAAACTCGGAACTCGGAACTCGAAACTCGCTCTTATGAAAACTGAAACGCTATCGCTTACCCAATCCATTCTCGAAGACAACTTCGATCACACGCTGTTCTCCTGGAGTAAGCAGCGGGGGATTGCTCCCATTGCCGTGAAGCGGGCGAAAGGGGTGTATCTGTACGATTACGACGACAAGCGTTACATCGACTTTTCATCGGGATTGATGAATGTGAACATCGGGCATGGGAATCCGCGCGTGGCCGAGGCCGTGATGCGCCAGATGCAGGAGGTAGCTTACGTCACGCCCAATTGTGTGACCAAAGTGCGCGGCGACCTGGGCGTACGCCTCGCGGAGATTTGCCCGGGCGACCTCAACCGCGCCTTCTTTACCGTGTGCGGCGCCACCTCCATCGAGAATGGAATCAAACTCGCACGGTTATACACCGGCCGCCATAAAATCATCAGCCGCTATCAATCTTACCACGGCGCCACCTACGGAGCGATTTCGGCCGGCGGTGATCCTCGCCGGCATCCGGTGGATGTTCAGCAGTCTCCGAATTTCATTCATATCGACATCCCGTACGCGTACCGCTGGGAGCACAGCCCGGAAAGTTTATTAACTGACGCGGTGGCTCAACTCGAACGCACCATCGCCTATGAAGGACCGGAAACGATCGCTGCGATCCTGCTGGAAGGCGAATCGGGAACGTCCGGCTGCCTGCAGTACCCGAAAGGCTATCTCCTCAAGGTGCGCGAACTGTGTGATCGATATGGCATCCTGCTGCTCATGGATGAAGTGATGAGCGGCTTTGGAAGGACAGGAAATTGGTTTGGCTTTGAGAACCACGGCATTGTCCCTGATCTCGCCGCCATGGCCAAAGGTCTTACGGCGGGATATCTTCCTTTCGGCTGCCTCATGGTGTCGGAAAAGATTGCTTGGAAGTACGACAATGTTTCCCTTGCCCTCGGCCTCACCTACTCCGCTCATCCCGTCTGTTGCGCTGCGGCGCTCGAAGTCTTAAAAATCTACGACGACGAAAACCTCATCGAAAACACGCGGCAGATGGGCGCCTATATGGATCGCCAGGCAATACGACTGATGGAAAAACATCCGAGCATCGGCGATTACCGCAACACCGGGCTGCTGGGCTGCTTTGAGCTGGTGAAAAACCGCAAGACGAAAGAACCGATGGCGCCTTTCAACGCCGGTCCCAATGAAATGGCTGTCATGAATAAGGTGGCGGCAAAAATCAAAGAACTGGGCATGTACACCTTCGTGCGCTGGAATTACATCTTCGTCGCGCCGCCGCTTTGCGTAACGAAAGATCAGATTGACGAGGGCCTGGCCATTATCAGTGAAGCGGTTCTGATCGCGGACGAGGCGACGGCATAACACCTGCGTATTGATTAGTTAAATGACCCTTTCGGCCGGGCACACCTAGTCCGGTGAAGTGTTTATATTGCCCTGCAAATTCCTTCCATGAAGATCAAAGTCCACGGCGCCGCGGGCGGCGAAGTAACCGGCTCATCATACCTGGTGCAGACAGCCAAATCGAATGTGCTTGTCGATGCCGGCATGTTCCAGGGCGGGCGCGAGTCCGAGGCCAAGAATAAGATCCCCAAAGGCGTGCGCCCCGACCAGTTGGACGCCATCCTCCTGACCCACGGCCACCTCGATCATACGGGACGCGTCCCTCTGCTGATCAAGTACGGCTTTGACAGCCCCATCTACACCACCGAAGAGACCATCGAGCTGACGCAGATCATCCTGATGGACTCCGCGCGACTCCAGGTTGCCGATGCGGTGCGTCAGAACAAGCGCGCGTGGCGGAAGAGAGAAAAGCCGCAGGCGGAGCCGCTGTACAACACCGAGCACGTGGAATTAATGAAAGACCTGGTACGCCCGGTGGAATTTCACAAGTCAATCAGAATAACAGACGACATTTCAGCGCGCTGGATTGAAGCAGGCCACATGCTCGGATCGGGCAGCATCGAGCTGACGGTCACCGAAAAGGGCAAAACAAAAACGATCGTCTTTTCCGGCGACCTCGGCCCACTGACGCTTCCGCTGCTCCGACCGTTCGAGCAGCTCAACAAGGCCGACCTTGTGTTCCTCGAGTCCACCTACGGCGACCGGGATCACAAACCGTATGAGGAAACGCTGAATGAATTCCGCGCGATCGTGAAGAAGGCATACGCCGCCAAGGGCAAGATGTTGGTTCCATCCTTTGCCATCGGCCGCGCGCAGCAGATCATCTACCACCTGGCGGAAATGTTCGCCAATAAGGACGTGCCGGTGTTCCCGGTATACCTCGACTCTCCCATGGGACTAAGCGCCTTTGAAGTTTACAAGGACCACCAGGATCTCCTGGACGAAGAATACCAGGCACTGAAAAAGCGCGGGGTATTTCCCCTGAGCCGGCAGACGTTTGTTCCCAGTGCGTCGGCGGAAACTTCCAAAGCGCTGAATGAAGTGAAGGGCCCCTGCATGATCCTTGCCGGTGCCGGCATGTGCAACGGCGGGCGGATCCTCCACCACTTGTACCGCAACCTGGAAAACCCCAACGCGCATATCCTCATCGTCGGCTATCAATCCAATGGATCACTTGGCCGCCGCATTGTGGAACGCCAGCCGGAGATTTCCATCTTCGGCGAGAAGAAGAAACTGCTCGCCCAGGTACACACGCTGGGCGGATTCAGCGCCCACGCCGGGCAGTCGGAGTTGATGAAGTGGTTCTCCACGCTGGCGCCGTCCAAACCCAAGTTGGTCATCACACACGGTGAAGACGGCCCCCGCAAAACGCTGGCCGCCCTGATACAGAAGAAACACAAGATCTCTGCCCTGCTCCCCAGGATCGGAGACGTTATTGAACTTTAGACCATAAAACACATGAATTCATTTCGCCCCCTGGTACTGCTTACTTTTCTATTGGCCGCATTCTGCGCCTCCGCCCAGTGGCCCAAAGATATTACCACCAAGAACGGAGCCGTGATCACCGTCTACCAGCCCCAGCACGAGAAACTCACCGGCGACAAGCTGGAAGGCCGCGCGGCGTTCTCGGCAGTTGAGGCTCCCGGCGCCGAACCCGTGTTCGGCGTGTTCTGGTACCTGGCTACCATTGTCACCGACCGTGACACTCGAACGGTCACGCTCGAGAGTATCAAGATCAATGACGTCAAACTGCCGGGCATCACCGATGAGAACAAGATGCTGCGGTTAAAGCAGCTGCTGGAAGTGGAGATTCCCACCTGGCGCCTCTCCGGCTCCCTCGATGAACTTACCGCCACCATCGAGCAGGAACAGGCGTACGCCAGCGACGACCTGAAGAACGATCCGCCCAAAATCATCTATGCCGCACAGCCCACGACCCTTGTGCTCATGGATGGAGAGCCCAAGCTGCAAGACGACAAAGAGCTGAAGATGAAACGGGTGATCAACTCCGCTTTCCTGATCGTGCAGAGCAACGAAGACAAAAAGTATTACCTCAATGGCGGAACGAATTGGTTTGTATCGGCTTCCATGAAAGAGGGTTATCAGCCGGCCGCGTCGCTGCCCCAATCCATCAAGAACCTGGACCAGCAGATGAAGAAACAACAGGAGGGCAAGCCGAAGGAGGAGCCCAAAGCTCCGGGCGCCATCCTGGTGAGTACGGAGCCCGCGGAGTTGATTCAATCCAACGGGCAGGCGCAGTTCGCCAGCATACCGGAGACCAGCCTGCTCTACGTATCCAATTCAGAAGACGACATCTTCAAGAGCATCAACGACAATCAATACTACGTGCTGCTTTCGGGGCGTTGGTATGCTTCCGCCAAGCTGGAGGGGCCCTGGTCGTACGTTGGTTCCGACAAACTGCCGGCCGACTTCGCGAAGATTCCTGAAGGTTCGCCCAAAGACAATGTGCTCTCCAGTGTCGCCGGCACCCAGGCCAGCAAAGACGCCATTCATGACGCGCAGGTGCCGCAAACGGCCAAGGTAGATCGCAAGACCGCAACCACTACCGTGACCTACGACGGCGAACCCAAGTTTGAGAAGATTTCTGGAACAAGTCTTGAACTGGCGATGAATACCAG
>JBGAPO010000043.1:0-10005 GCA_044221195.1 Cyclobacteriaceae bacterium | reverse complement strand
ATAGGTTTGATTCAGCACATCATCCAGGGTGCGCTCGCTGAGTTCAACGCCCTGCATGTTGATGATTTGCAAGGGAACATCCTGCCGCGTGCCCAGGTGAAAAGTGAGGGCGATTTCGGAGGTGGGGTTGCGGGTGGAGTAATAGAGCAAATACGGAGCGGTAACGACCGGCGGATTGGTGTCATCGCCTGAAAACATCTCGATGTTGTCGATGTACAAGTTATTGCCGTTGTCATTGAGCGCGACAAATGCCAGGCGCACGTTGGCGAGGCCGGCCAGCGATTGAATATTCACATACTGGCGCTGCCAGTCGGTGTTGGTTCCGGGCGACCATTCGCTGGAAGAACTATTGGACGTAAAACTGCTGGCGGCCCTGTTCATGATCACCTGGGGATAGGTGTTGCCGCAGTCGGTAGATGCAAGAATCATGAGCCGGTCATCAGCCGGAAGGTTTTGGGCATAGCTCACATCAAAGAACAAGGTGAAGTCGCCGGCACGCAGGTCAAGCGACGGACTGACCAACCACGATTCCTGTCCTACATTGGGGTTGGTGTACGACTTGTAGGAAAGCGAACGTTCTTTGTTGGTGAGAACGGATTGCCAATCCAACGCATTCACGGGACTGGCCACGCGCCAGCTCTTTTCTGACGGATTGTCGAAGGTAACGCGTAGCGGCGCCCGGTCAAGTGTCTGGTCCAAGACACTGACCAGCGTGAGGGAGTTGTTGCTGAGGATATCCGGAATCCCGTTGGGCAGCGACACCGAGAGGAAAACCTCGTTGGGTCCCGGTTGAAGTGCAACCGGGTTCAGGATGAAGGTCTTTGTCTCACCGACGTTCAACTGCAGATTGGTGAATTGTTGAATGGTGTTCATCCCGCCATTCACTTTGTAATCCACGCGGAACTTCGTGACAGCTGATGTTCCGAGGTTGGTAACCTTAAACTGGATAGTCGGATTGGGGAGACAGTGCACAATGCCCGGGCTGACTACGCCGGCCAGGGCGATATCGCTGATCTCATTCTCTGTAACCAGCACGTTATCCACATAAAGGTTGTTGCCGTAAGCGTTGTACCCCACAAAGGCGATTTGCCAGGGGATGTTGGTGTTAAGGCCGATTAAGCTAACGACTTCCGGCTTGCGCCATTGCGAATTGTTGTTGGGTACGAATGGGTTCGTTGTTGTCGTGGAGGTGGCCAGGCTGGATCCTGCCTTGTCATACAGCAACACCGCCTGCGAAAGATCCTGGCTGCAGCCGGGCAAGGCATACACTTTGAGGCGGTCGGCGATGCTCGCATCAAATTGGGCGTAGGCCACGTCGAACTTCAACTGGGCGTTGGCCGGAGTTGTCAGTGAAAAGGAGGGCGTCAGCATCCAGTCAATTACGCCCTCATTCTCGTAGTTATAGAAATCAAGTTTCATGGCCCGGTTGGAGAAGGTGTTGTCCGGCGCCAGCACGTTGGACCAGGTAATCTGGTTGTCCGGATTTAGAATCACCCAACCAGCGGGCAAGCTGTTAAAAGGCTCCTCGATCGGCAGCGCTGCCTGCTGTGGAATAATCACGGATACAGACGAATGGTCATTTTGAGAATTGCCGTCAGCACCACCGTTCGTTTGCGTGACCTGGAACTCGACCAAAAACGGACTTCCCGGGGAAGGCAAGGTAACCGGCGAAAACGTAAGTGTTGTGATTCCTTCCAACGGAAGAGCAGTTGTCAGACTCTGCGTGTCGGTAAGGATTCCGTTAAGGGACATACTGACTTGTCCCGAGGAGATTACGTTGGTCCCATAATTCCTCACTTCAATTATTGGTGTCACCTGGCCTGCGCAGGCAGTCGAAGTTGGAGAAATGATACTGCGGATGCCAAGGTCGTTCGTGACGGTGACCGGCGGCGTTGCTCCCAGCGAGGTGAGTAAACTCACGCGGCGCGGGCTCTCACCCAGCACAACCTGAGCGCGCCCGAATTGTCCCACGGAGAAAATGTTCATGCAGGCATCGTCGGTGTAGTCCATGTAGTTCATAAACATCTTGCTGTGCGACGGGCTGCATACCAAAGCGGGGTAGGTGGGGCAGAAGGAGGTGGGCGTCGGCTGGGAAGGTGTGTCGGCTACATAATCGGTCGCATCGCAGGAGTTCCCGTCGCCCCAGATATGGCGCAGCCCCAGGAAGTGCCCGATCTCGTGTGTGGCGGTCCTTCCTTTGTTGAAACGCGCCTGCAGCGGAAATGAACCCGCGTCAATCGTTCCGAATGCCTGGTAATCGATCACGACGCCGTCGGTAAGCCGGTCGTCTGAAGCCGCCTCCAATCCGGCCAACGTGTTGGAAACGGGAAACTGCGCAAACCCAAGGTCGTTGGTTCCAAAGTTGATCACCCAGATGTTCAGGTAGTCTTCCGCCGGCCAGTAGCTCAGCGACTTGAACTCAGATTGGTCGGCGAGTGTCCACTGCTGCTTGGTGCCCTGCACCCGCACGATGCCTGTTGTACTGCGCCCTTCTGGATCGCGCTTCGCGAGGACAAACTCAATGCTGATGCTTCCGGCTACCGACTGGAATTCGGCCGGCGTATTGGCGGCGTCGGTATTCAGCCGGTTGAAATCTTTGTTGATGACGTCGATCTGCGACAGAACCTGCGCGTCAGAAATGTTGGTGATGTCGTTGATCCCGTTATGAATGACATGCACGACGACCGGGATGGTATAGACTGCGGTGGTTGACGGTCCTGGTGAACTTCCCCGGTTGGCAATTCGCGACTGCATCCATGTCTCAAACTGGGCCGTCGATTCGCGGCGGGGAGAGCGGGCATGGCGCTGGTTTTCATTCTCGGTGGTAAGGCAACGGTTGATGTCCTGCCCCGAGGCGAGGAAACTCAGCCCGAGCACGAATGAACCCATCAATACAACTGCAATCCTTGCCATCGTAAATACTTCGTACCCGGCAATACCGGTTTCTAACGGGAAACCCTCAAATTTATTATAAATTCAGCATTGTTGCCGGAGGAAACCGGCCCTGTCAGACTATCGTGAGGTTCACCACCTCCACGCTGTTCACTTCCGGAACGGATTTGCGGATCGCTTCTTCCACGCCGGCCTTGAACGTCATGCTGGACATGGGGCAGTTGACGCAATTGCCAACAAACTCCAGGCGAACGACCCGGTCCGGGGACATATCCAGAACACGCACGTTGCCTCCGTCTGCTTCCAGGTAGGGCCGCAAACCATCCAGGGCTCGCTCAACGCGGGCAAGGATTTCAGAGGTGCCGGGATCTACCATGGTGGTCATGACATGACTTCGACCTTGCGGGTCTGAACAAAGTTAGCATTTCTGATGGCGATCTGGCGCGCCAGCGATTCAGCAAGTTCAGCGAAGGCAACAGCCGTCGGTCCTTCTTTCAATACGGCCGGTAACCCGCTGTCTCCGCTTTCGCGGATACTCTGCACTAATGGAATCTGACCAAGGAACGGAACCTTGTATTTCTCGGCGAGGTTCTTGCCGCCGTCCTTGCCGAAAATATGATACTTGTTCTCCGGGAGCTCGGCAGGGGTGAAGTACGCCATGTTTTCTACGACACCCAGGATCGGTACGTTGATCTGCGGCTGCTGAAACATGACCAAACCTTTGGTCGCGTCAGCGAGCGCTACTTTCTGCGGGGTGGTAACAATCACAACACCGGTTACCGGGACGGTCTGGACCAACGTCAGGTGAATGTCACTCGTGCCGGGCGGCAGGTCAATAAACAGGTAATCCAGGTCACCCCACTCTGCGTCCGTGATAAACTGCTTGAGGGCCGAACTGGCCATCGGTCCGCGCCATACCACCGCGCTATCCGGTGGAGCGAGAAATCCAATGGACATGAGTTTGACGCCGTAATGTTCCAATGGCACGATGGTGTGCTTCCCGTTCACCTCCCGAACCTCGGGCTGTTCGCTTTCGCAGTTGAACATGGTGGGAATGGAAGGACCGAATATATCGGCGTCAATGAGGCCCACCTTGGCGCCGCTCTTGGCGAGGGCGACGGCCAGGTTCGTCGTTACCGTGCTCTTGCCTACGCCGCCTTTACCGGAAGCGATGGCAATGATGTTCTTTACACCGGTCAACACCGGGGCATTGTCCCGCACAGACGTCACGCTGGAAGTCATGTTGATCTGCAAATCGGCATCAGGGGCAACCAGGCGTATGGCCTTCTCGCAGTCTTTGCGGATCATCTCTTTCAAAGGACACGCCGGCGTGGTGAGAACCACGGAAAACCGGATCGACTTTCCCTCGACAGTCAAGTCCTTGATCATGTTCAGGGTAACCAGGTCTTTCTTCAAGTCCGGGTCGTTCACGGTGCGTAAGGCGTTCAGGATTTCGGCGGAGGTCATGCGGTAACGTATAATGGGGCGAATTTAGGTCTAAAGCCCCGTCAATCATTGCCCGAGGCGGTCTTTTGGCATTTTTTTACAGCCGTGTGCCGGCCTGCCGTGCCTCGTGAATAACTATCTTTGAACCCTTAAAGTTTAGGAATTCCCACTATTCTCCTTGATCAGCCGCGAAACCATCGATGAAGTAAAGAATCGCATTGACATCGTGGATGTCATCAGTGATTTCGTGTCGCTGAAGCGGTCAGGCCAGAATTACAAAGCCCTGAGCCCCTTTAATAACGAGAAGACGGCTTCCTTCTTCGTCGTTCCCGCCAAGGGTATTTTTAAGGATTTCAGCAGCGGCAGGGGTGGTGATGCCATCACGTTTGTGATGGAACATGAAGGAATGAGTTACCTCGAGGCGGTCCGTTACCTGGCCAAGAAGTACGGCGTGGAAATAAAGGAGGACGTTAACTCCGAGGAAGCCAGGGAACAGCAAAGTGAACGGGACGGTCTCTACATCCTGATGAACTTTGCAAAGGACTACTACAAGCACAACCTGGTCGAGACGGAGGAGGGTAAGGGTATCGGGCTGAGTTATTTCCGCGAACGGGGGTTCAACGACCGTACAATCCAGAAGTTCGAATTGGGCTACGCGCTCGAAGGCTGGTCCAACCTCATGGACGAAGCCGTCAGTAAGAATTACAATAAAGATCTGCTGGAGAAGACCGGCCTGGTGGTAAAGAATGATGAAGGTCGCGTTTATGACCGGTTCCGGGGCCGCGTGATTTTTCCGGTACACAACCTGTCGGGAAAAGTCATTGCCTTCGGTGCCCGGATGATGGGCAAGGACAAGAACCAGCCGAAATACATCAACTCGCCCGAAACGGAAATCTACCACAAGAGCAATGTGCTCTATGGGTTGTTCCAGGGCAAGAACGCGATACGCCAGAAAGATGCCTGTATCCTCGTGGAAGGATATACGGATGTCATCTCCATGCACCAGGCGGACGTGGAGAACGTGGTGGCCTCATCCGGTACCGCGCTCACGGAAGAGCAGATCAAACTCATCCGGCGGTTTACGGAAAACGTCACGGTACTCTTCGACGGCGATGCCGCCGGTATAAAAGCGGCGCTGCGTGGTATTGACCTTATCCTGAAAGGTGGTCTGAACGTCAGGGTAGTTCTTCTTCCCGATGGCGAAGACCCGGACAGCTATTCGCGCAAAGTAGGCACCACGGAATTCCAGAAATACCTGTCGACGAACCTTCAGGATTTTATTTCATTCAAGTCTGGACTTTATGCGCGCGAGGCCGGCAACGATCCTATCCGCAAGGCAGAGTCCATTAAAGAAATCATCACCAGCATCGCGCTGATACCCGACCCGGTGAAACGGTCGGTCTACATACAAGAGACGGCTCACCAGTTGAAGATCGGCGAGCCTGTTCTCCTCACGGAACTCAACAAGCTGCTGGTCCAGGAGCGACGCAAGCGCGAAAAGGATCACTCGGCCCCGCCGGACCGTATGGAGCCGGATTTCCTCGCCGAGTCGGTCAAGGAGTCGGAGCCGCAGGTGGTCGACCCCTCGGATATGGTCTACTACAACGAACGGGAGACTATCCGGCTGCTGCTCAAATACGCTGAAAATACACTGGAAGAGCAGCCCCTGGCGGACTACCTGCTTCATGAACTGGAAGACGTGCAGTTCAGTAATCCGGTCTTCCGTGAAATTCACGATGAGTTCGCTACGCAATTAAAGAAAGGCCGTCTGCCGGACAGCAAGTACTTCCTCGAACGCGGAAGCCCTGATGTGCGCAAGGCAGTTACCGAACTCATCACAGACCGCTATGAAATCAGCCCGCACTGGAAGGAGAAGTACCAAATCTACTTTCCAAACGAAGAGGAAATCCTGAAAGACGTTGCCCTCACGAATGTGCTGCGGCTGAAGTTCAGGGTGGTGCAGAAGATGATGGAGGAAAACCTGGCGCAGATCAGGACGTGGGAAGAGCAGGGCAACTGGGAGGAAGTGGAGAAATGCCTGGGCAACCAGGAAGGCTATAAGGTGGCCGAACGTGAACTGGCGAAGATGCTCGGCATTGTCGTGGCTCGGTAGGAACAAGGACCGGGCCGTATTTGTTAATGGAATAGTGAAACAAGAACGATGAAGATAAACGAAGAGAAACTGGATACCATCGAAGAGGCCATTGAAGAAATCCGCAATGGCAAATTGATCATTGTTGTCGACGATGAAGACCGGGAGAATGAAGGTGATTTTATCTGCGCTGCGGAGGCCATCACACCGGAGATTGTCAATTTCATGGCCAAGGAAGGGCGCGGGCTCATCTGTGTGCCGCTCAAGGAAGACCGTTGTGAAGAACTCGGCCTGGAGCTCATGGTCGGCAAGAACACGGCTACGTACGAAACGCCGTTCACCGTCTCTGTCGACTTGCTGGGTCACGGCTGTACCACCGGCATCTCGGCGCACGATCGGTACAGGACAATAAAAGCGTTGGCCGATCCGGAAACCCGCCCCGAGGAACTGGGACGCCCCGGTCATATCTTTCCGCTGAGGGCGAAGCGCGAGGGAGTGCTGCGCCGGTCAGGACACACGGAGGCGGCCATTGACTTCGCCCGCCTGGCCGGGTTTCGCCCCGCCGGTGTGCTGGTCGAAATCATGAATGAAGACGGCAGCATGGCGCGCCTTCCGGAGCTCCGCATCGTGGCGAAGAAATTCGGGTTGAAACTTGTTTCTATCAAGGACCTCATCGCCTACCGGCTTAAGAAGGAATCGCAGGTTCGTCGCCGCGTTGATGTGGAACTGCCCACGGAGTTTGGCGATTTCAAACTGGCGGCCTACGAGCAAATCGATACGGGCGAACTGCACCTCGCGCTCATCAAGGGTGAATGGAAACTCGATGAGCCGGTTTTGGTGAGGGTTCATTCGTCCTGCGTAACGGGCGATATTTTCGGATCGTGCCGCTGTGATTGCGGCACGCAGTTGCACGACGCCATGCGCATGGTCGACAAGGCAGGCGTCGGTGTCGTGCTGTACATGAAGCAGGAGGGTAGGGGCATCGGGCTGTTGAATAAACTTAAGGCATACAAATTGCAGGAAGAGGGCTTGGATACGGTGGAGGCGAACCTCAAATTGGGTTTTGATATGGACAACCGCGACTATGGGATCGGCGCGCAGATTCTCAGCGACCTGGGGATACGCAAGCTGAGGCTGATCACCAACAATCCCAAGAAGCGGGTGGGCCTGATGGGCTACGGGTTGGAAATCGTGGAGAACGTACCGATTGAGACGATACCCAACAAACACAACCAGAAATACCTGACAACCAAGCGCGACAAGCTGGGTCATTCGATCCTCAAGAATCTATGATACGTTCGCTGCTGTTGGTCTTCCTTATTTCAGGTGCAGTCTACGGGCAACAATTTCCGTTCGAATACTGGCATGACGGCAAAGTTGTCCTCGATACAGGTGACACCTTGAAAGGAAGCATCAAGTACGATTTACAGAACGACCTGGTCCAGTTTTCCCGCGGCAACCGGTTGGAGTCTTTTACCGCACGCAAGCTGACCTTCTTTGAAATATTCGACCAAACCGTCAAGCGCTACCGCCAGTTCTACACCATCCCATACGCTGTGACGGGAGCCTACAAAGCACCTGTATTGTTTGAACTGCTGACGGAAGGGAAGATGACCCTCCTGTGCCGCGAGAGTGTGGAATACAGAAGTTACTCGAACAGCTTCTATAGCTACGGGATGTCCACGCGCCTGGTGTTGGTCTATCACTATTTCCTGCTAAAAGAAAATGGCACTATTGATCCTTTCGACGGAAAGCGAGCCGATCTCGTGCGGCTCATGGGAGACAAGGGCCAGCTCGTCGAGAAGTATATGAAATCCAACAAACTGGACTTGAACGACAGGAATGAATTTGTTCAAGCAGTTCAATATTATAATTCCCTTTTTTAATGAGTAAGCCTCTTATCCTGGTTACCAACGACGACGGCATCACGGCGCCCGGCATCGGCCACCTGGTGAGCGTCGTGAAGACGTTAGGTGAAGTAATTGTCGTAGCACCCAACCGCCCCCAATCGGGGATGGGACATGCGATTACCGTGGGAGATACCCTCCGGCTCAAAGAGACCCGGATTTTTTCCGATGTCGTTGCCTTTGAATGTTCCGGCACCCCCGCCGATTGTGTGAAGATGGCGCGTCACTATGTACTCAAAGACCAACGTCAGCCCGACCTGGTGGTGAGCGGCATCAACCACGGCAGCAACACCTCGATCAGCGTGCTGTACTCCGGTACCATGTCGGCAGCGATTGAGGCCGCGATCGAAGGAACGCCGGCCATCGGCTTTTCGCTGTGCGACTACAGCGCCGACGCCGATTTCTCCCATGCCCTCGACTACGTACGGAAGATCACGGAACAGGTACTGACAAAGGAAATGCCGAAAGGTGTGGCGCTCAACGTGAACTTTCCTCCCCGCCGCAATGAAGCGATCAAAGGAATCCGCATCTGCCGGCAGGCGAATGCAAAATGGGTGGAGGACTTCGATGAACGCCGTGACCCCAACGGCCGCAAATACTTCTGGATGACCGGCAACTTCGTCAACTTCGATAAAGGTGAGGACAACGACGAGTGGGCTATCGCCAACAACTACATTTCGGTGGTGCCCAGTCAGTTTGATCTTACGGCGCATCACGCCATCCCGGTGCTCAACGACTGGGATATCCTGTCGAGTTAGACCGGATCAACGTCGAATACAACTTTTGTCCCCCGAAGGCTCTTGTCGGCGTGAAGCTCATCGGCAATCGCCAGCAGCGATGATTTGATTTCACCCAGTCGTCCCTGGTTGCGGGGAATCTTCAGGAGGAGCGACTGGAGGTATTCATTCCTGATCTTGGAAATGATCGGCTCGCCGGGTCCCGTCATGCGAAGGCCGGACATCGTCTCCCGAATCCTTCTGGCCACATACTGTGCCGCCTTTGCCGCGGCTGACCGGTCCGTGTGCTTCAAAGTGATTTCGATCAGCCGGGTAAATGGCGGATAGTGATGCTCCTGCCTGTCCTGGAGCTGCTCGTCAAGAAACTCGGTAACCCGATGCTGGATGACAAAGCTGAACAGCGGATGATTGGGGTTGGACGTTTGAATGATAACCTTGCCGGCCTCGCCCCGCCGCCCGGATCGACCGCTGACCTGGAGGATCAACTGGAAGGCTCGTTCATAGGACCTGAAGTCCGGAAAGTGCATCATCCTGTCCGCGTCAAAAACGCCCACCAGTCTCACGCGATCGAAGTCCAATCCCTTGGTCACCATCTGTGTGCCCACCAGGATGTCCGTCTCGCCCTTCTCAAAGTCGCCCAGGATGGATTCATATCCGGATCGCGTTCGGGTGGTATCGAGATCCATCCGGCTGATGCGCGACTCTGGAAAATGTAACGCGAGCTCTTCCTCCAGCCGCTGCGTTCCGTAGCCGATCGTCAGTATGCGTTTGCTGCTGCAGGTGGGGCACTGACTGGGCAACTCCTCCCGGTATCCACAGTAATGGCATATCAACGCGTGCCGGTATTGGTGATAGGTTAGACTCACCGCGCAGTTGATGCACTTGGGCACCCAACCACAGTCTTCGCACTCCACCAGCGGCGAGTGGCCGC
>JBGAPO010000042.1:0-10511 GCA_044221195.1 Cyclobacteriaceae bacterium | reverse complement strand
GTGCGTCATTGGATATCAACCTGGCCGTAAGCCTCGATACACGGAACGGGTTCAATTGCAGCAGCGCTGTTACAACCCAAGGTGTAACGGTCCCGGCGCGTGACGTCATCAACGCTTCATTTAATGCTACCCCTGCATTGCAGTCGCTCCCCTCATCCACCGTCTTCATAACGAATACTACGGCACCGGGCCCATGGAGTTATCAATGGGATTTTGGAGATGGGACCATATCATCCGGATCGGGGCCAACGCTTCAACATACATATGCGACTTATGGAACCTATGTTATTACTCTGACGGTTGTCAATAATGTTTGCACCGAGACGGCCACCCAAACAGTGACCATCCAGGCTGTTCCTCCGGTGATTGATTTTTCTGCCAACCCTGTTTCTGGGTGCGCGCCGTTGACCGTTCAATTCACCAACCTGTCACAATTCGCAGAACCAAATACTTTCATTTGGCGCTTTGGCGATGGACAGGCGACCTCCAATGCCATCAATCCGGTCTACACCTACTATGAACCGGGTTCTTACACGGTTTCCTTATCGGGCACGAACATTACCAACCAGGTAGTGACGACGACCAAGGAACTGTTCATCACGGTCTATGCAAAGCCCAAGGCAGAATTCAGTGTAAAGCCTAGCGTGTTGTACATCCCTGGCGGCATCCTCTACACCCGGAATGATACTTATGGTGCAGGACGCTTTCACTGGGACTTTGGTGATGGCAACACCTCCGAGGAGACAGCGCCACAACACGTTTATTCGGCTGTCGGTATTTATGACATCTCGTTGATTGCTGTCAGCCCGGACAATTGCACGGACACAGCCAGGGTTTCGAGAGCGGTGAGTGTTCAGCAGGGGGGTACGCTTCTGGTGCCCAATGCGTTTTCTCCGTCGACGACAGGCTCAAGCGGCGGTGTTCCCGGCACAGGATCGAAGAACGACGTATTTCTTCCGCTCATGGTTGGCGTAACACAGTTTGAAATGTTGGTCTTCAACCGATGGGGTGAGTTGCTGTTTCAAAGCACTGACCCAACCCTCGGATGGGATGGGTACTACAAGGGTCAACTCTGTGCCCAGGATGTATATGTGTACAAAATCACCGCCCAATACGACAACGGCGAACGTGTGGTTCGGACCGGCGACATTAACCTGATCCGATGAAGTCTATCGTTATACTCCTTCTATGCGCCATTGCCGGCACAGTCGCGGCCCAGGATCCGGAATTCTCCCAGTACTACGCGGCTCCGCTCTATTTGAACCCTGCCTTCACGGGCACCACCAGCGATCACCGGTTTATCGCCAACTACCGTAATCAATGGCCCAATATCGCTCGCGGTTATGTAACGACTGCGTTATCCTATGATTACAACCTATCGCAAGCAAACAGCGGGATCGGATTCCTGGTGACCATGGACCAGGCCGGTACGGCGGGAATGAAGTCATCGCAGTTTAACTTTCTGTATTCCTACCGGGTGGTCATTGACAATAAATGGGTCATCGCATCGGGGCTAAGTTTTGGATATGCCTTTCGCACCATCGACTTTGACCGGCTGGTATTTGGCGACCAACTGCAATTTGATTCCAAGGCGCAGGTGCCCAGCGATGATCCTGCGCTGTACAACCTGGGGATGTCCAGCTACTTTGATTTTAATGCCGGGATGCTGGCCTACAACAAGACGTTCTGGTTTGGATTTGCAGCCAGTCATTTGAACCGGCCCAACCGATCTCTTCTTAACCAGGAGGCGTCCATGCCGATAAAGGCAACCATTCATGGAGGCATCCGGATACCGCTCAGCCATAATCCACTCAAGCCGCTGCACCAGGCGGTGTTGGCGCCTTCATTTGTGTACAAACGCCAGGGCGATTTTGATCAGTTGGATGTGGGCGCGCATTTATTGTATGAACCGCTGGTCTTTGGCCTGTGGTACCGGGGCATTCCCATTCAACAGGAGGTGGCGGATAACCTGAGCCAGGACGCCATTGTCGTTATCCTGGGCTTTCAGCTGCCGCGGATGGAAGTGCTTTACAGCTACGATTTTACCGTGTCAAAATTGGGAAGCATATCCGGCGGCACGCACGAAATAGCGATCAAGTACAGGCTTGAGATAGACCGGCCGACGAGGATCAAGCGCAAGGAAAAACTCATTCCTTGCCCCACCTTCACCCACAACCGGTAGGCTTTTTATCCCGCGCGGGGAACCGTACCTTTGAGGATAATTTCTCCTTAAAACCGGTGAAAAAGGACTTTCGGGGACATCTTGACGGACTGCCCATCTTTCAAATTGTAGCCGCCGCGGCCCGTGAAATGGGCGTCGAAGGCTACGTGGTGGGAGGGTATGTTCGAGACTTGTTCCTGAAACGCGCCAACAAGGACATCGACTTTGTGTGCGTGGGCAGCGGCATCGAATGGGCCGAGCGGGTGGGGAAGAAGCTGGGTCAGCCGGTAACGGTTTTTAAGAATTTCGGCACGGCCATGATTCGCCACGAAGACTTCGAACTGGAGTTTGTCGGCGCCAGAAAGGAATCGTATCGGCTCGATTCACGGAAGCCCATCGTAGAAGACGGCACACTGGAGGAGGACCAACAGCGACGGGATTTTACCATCAATGCGATGGCCATTGGTCTTTCCGAAAGCAATTACGGCGTGTTGCTTGATCCCTTCGGCGGATTGGAACACATGCGGGAGGGAATTCTCAAGACGCCGATGGACCCGGCGGTGACTTTCTCCGATGACCCGCTGCGGATGATGCGCGCGGTCCGGTTTGCTTCCCAATTGCATTTCGATATCGAGGCGGATACCTATGAGGCGATCGTCCAGCAGGCTGACCGGCTGAAGATTATTTCGATGGAGCGAATCATCGACGAGGCCAACAAGATTATTCTCTCCCCGCAGCCTTCCTACGGATTCAAACTTCTCTTTCACAGCGGTTTGCTAAAGCAGTATTTTCCGGAGATGATCGCGCTGCATGGTGTCGAATACCAGGACAATAAGGCCCATAAAGACAATTTCTACCATACACTACAAGTATTGGACAACGTGGCAAAGGTGTCGGACGACTTGTGGCTCCGCTGGGCCGCTATTCTTCATGATATCGCCAAGCCCGCAACCAAGCGCTTTGAGCCGGGCCATGGGTGGACCTTCCATGGGCATGAAGATCGCGGTGCACGCATGGTGCCGGGAATCTTCCGGCGTCTTAAGCTGCCGATGCATGAGAACATGACGTTTGTCCAGAACCTCGTTCGGCTGCACTTGCGTCCCATCGCGCTTTCCAACGATGTAACCGACTCCGCGGTCCGACGGCTTCTCTTCGAGGCCGGGGAGGATACCGATGCGCTGATGAAACTGTGCCGCGCCGATATCACGTCGAAGAACCCGGAGAAGGTCAAAAAGTACCTGGCGAATTTTGAGCGGGTGGAGCGGAAGATGGTTGATGTCGAATCAAAGGATCATGTGCGGCTCTTTCAGCCCCCGGTTACCGGCGATGAGATCATTCGGATGTTCAACCTGCCGCCCAGCAAGATGATCGGCGATCTGAAAGAACGCATTAAAGAAGCCATCCTCGAAGGAGAGATTCATAACAACCGCGAAGAAGCGCTGGCCTTGCTTCTCCGTGTGGCAAAAGAAAAAGGCCTTACACCTGTTGAACTAACCGATAACCTTTCATGAACAAGTACTTATTGATGGTCGTATTTTGTTTGCTGTCGTTGGCAGTGAGCGCACAAAAAGGAAAGCAGACAACGCCGGCCAAACCTGCCGCAGAGGCTCCGGCGGCGGCCAAGGAAACGCAGGAAAGCCAAATGCGATTGGTGACGGCCAACATCCTCGTCAACCATTATTCCCGGAAATACGCTATCGCCCAGCGGTGGGGCGACTACGATGTTGCCAAAGACGCGATGTATGATTTGATTTCTGAGTTCCCGGGGAATGATTCACTGGTTTTTACCCTTGCCTATTTCTACTATGAGAATCAGAAGCACGCTTCCTGCGCCGTCGTTTGCAATGATCTGCTGACAAGGAACCCCAAGAACCTGCCCGCCCTTGAGTTGTCTGCCCTGAGTTATGAGGGGCTGAATATCAAAGACAAGGCCTTGCAGAGCTACGAGAGCCTGTTCTTGCTGTCGAACAATAACTCCGCGCTGTACAAAATGGCGTCGCTGCAGTACGACCTAAAGCGCTACGGTGAATCGATCACCAACGCCGACATCCTGATGTCCAAACCACAGGCGGATTCGCTCAACGTCGTGTTTACCGATGTAAAAGGTAACTCAAAAGAACACCCCATGAAGGCCGCGTTACAGAACCTGCGGGGATTGAATCTCAAGGCCCAGGGGGATATGGTGAATGCGAAGAAGGCTTTCGAGGAAGCGATAAAGCTTGACCCGAATTTTGAGGCAGCAAAGCAGAACCTGGCTGGTATGAAGTGATGCAACCTTTCCCCCGGGGCAAGGTCTTTTACCGATAATGATGAGTGTAAAGGCGACCGTCCTCCATCCCCATGCTGACCTGATCGAAGAATGCCGTCAGGGAAGCCGGGAAGCGTTTTACCGCCTTTACAAGCTGTATTCCCGGAGTATGTATAATGTGGGCTATCGGATCGTCAATAACTCGGGAGAGGCTGAGGACGTCCTGCAGGAGGCCTTTGTCAGCGCGTTCCGCAATCTGCACTATTACCGCGGCGATGCCAGCTTCGGGTCTTGGCTGAAGCGGATCGTTGTGAACAAAGCCATTAATGCCCTAAAGAAGCGCCGGCCTGAACGCTTCCTCGATGACGACTTTGATGTGCCGGAATTGAGTGTGGAAGAACCGGCGGAGTTCCCGTACTCCGCGGCGCAGGTGCGCCAGGCGATTGAATCCCTGCCGGATGGTTATCGCACGGTATTGTCACTTTATCTGCTCGAGGGGTATGACCATGGAGAAATTGCCGAAATACTCGGTATTACGGAATCGACATCAAAATCGCAGTTTAACAGATCCAAAAAGAAACTTCTCAGCCTGCTGGAGGGAGGTAAATCATGAACAACGACAACCTGAAAGATTTCATTAACAGCCGCCGCGATGAGTTCGACCAACGAACGCCGTCGAAAAGCGTGTGGCGCCGTATCGAACGATCGCTCTTCGGCTCAACCACCATCGACTTGTGGAATTCAGTTGCCGTATGGCGGGCGGCTGCCGTGGTGCTGCTGGGTCTATCGATACTGATGTGGGTAGGCCAGCGCATGCCCGATAAGACCGGGGCCGACCTGGCGTCGCAGCAGGAGTTTAGGGATGTGGAATCTTTCTACAGCGCGCAGATCAGCGAAAAAGTATCTATCCTTCGCCAGGATGCCGGATTTGAAGAGGATACGTTCACTCAGGACCTTGAGAAACTGGAGGCGATGTATGCGGTGCTCGCCGAAGAAATGAAGCGGCACCCCTCGCAGAAGGTGAAGGACGCGCTGGTGCTGAATATGCTGGTTCGGATTGACCTGCTCAATCAGCAGATTCATCGACTCGAAGAATCAAAGAAGAAGCCGGACATCGGGGAGGTCTAGAAGTCCTCCTCGCTTTTTAGTTCGATGGGATCCTTGTTGGAGTCAAGGATCTTGCCTTCTTCGCACTTCAGAACCCGGTTCGGGAATCGTTTGATCAGGCCGTAGCTATGGGTGGCCATCAGCACGGCCGTGCCGCTGCGATTGATTTGTTGGAAGAGCTTGAGGATGCCGGAAGAAACCTCGGGGTCAAGATTCCCCGTGGGTTCATCGGCAATCAATATCATGGGCTCATTGAGCAAGGCCCTGGCAATGACAACCCGTTGTTGCTCACCGCCGGAAAGTTGGTGCGGCATCTTCTTCTCCACAGAGCCCAGTCCAACCTGCATCAGCACATCGACGATACGGCTTTTGATCTTGATGGGATCTCGCCATCCGGTGGCCCTCAGGACAAACATCAGGTTGTCGGACACGGTTCGGTCGGGAAAGAGTTGAAAGTCCTGGAAGATGATACCGATTTTGCGCCGCAGTTGAGGAATCTCCTTCGCTTTAATACCGCGGATGTTGAATCCGGCGACACTCATATCGCCTAAGCGGAGGGGAAGATCGGCGTACAGCGTCTTCAGCAGAGAAGACTTTCCTGAACCGGTTCTTCCGACCAGGAACACGAAGTCGCCCTTTTCAATGTCAAACGACAAATCCTTCAGCACGGCCTGCTGCCCCTGGAAGATAGTTGCCTCCCGCACCCGTACTACCGGATCACTGCTGAACATGTGTGCGTTGATTAGCCGTTAACCTGCTTATGGTCCGCCAGGAATTTGGCCAACCCGATGTCGGTCAGGGGGTGATTCAGCAAGTCAGTGATTACCTTGAGCGGGCATGTTGCCACATCGGCTCCGATTTCTGCGCACTTGATGAGGTGGATGGTATGTCGAAGGCTGGCCGCCAGAATCTCGGTGCCAAAGCTGTAGTTGTCGTAGATCACCCGCATCTGGGCGATGAGGTCAATGCCTTCCTGCGAGATATCATCGAGGCGGCCGATGAAAGGGGAGACGTAGGAAGCTCCTGCCTTAGCGGCTAGGATGGCTTGGCCGGGGGAGAACACCAGTGTGCAGTTGGTGCGTATTCCTTCACTGGAGAATTTCTTGATGGCTTTGACCCCGTCGCGGATCATCGGCACTTTTACAACGATCTTGTCATCGATCTTGGCCAGGTCGCGGCCCTCTTTCAGCATGCCCTCGAGGTCGGTGGCAATGACTTCGGCGCTGACGTTGTTGTCGACGATATGACAAATGGCTTTGTAATGGGCACGGACGTTCTCTTCTCCCTTAATGCCCTCTTTGGCCATCAGCGAGGGGTTGGTCGTAACGCCGTCCAGAACGCCGAGGTCGTAGGCTTCCTTTATTTCCTTCAGGTTGGCCGTGTCAATAAAGAATTTCATGGGGTGGTTGTTTGCAAAGCAAATCTAATCGATACCGCCTAATTATCGGCATGATTGACCCCCGTAGCCCCTTATGATTTCGCCAAACAATTGGCCCGCCCCGCCAGTCGCATCCCCGTCCTGCACCTAATCCTACAATCCCAAAATCCTTCCAATCCTGGTCAAAAAAAGAGGCAAACCGAACATCGCACCGCTACAACCGCCTACCCTTGCTACCTTCCGGTCCTGGGGGAGTTCAGCAGGAGCTGGTCGTGCCCGATTTGCCGGGGGCAAAGATAAAGAGAATTAACTACTTGGGAAATCAACCACCGAATTTGCTAGGGATTCGGGTAGTGGTTCATATCTAACCGGTAGAAATCAGTCAAGCGCACAACCGTTGGACCAGGAAACCCACCCACCGTTTTGTACCCAAGTCCATAGTAATAAAGGTTTCCAATGGCAAACCCTGTTGTATTGTACCTTGGAGATGAGACACTAGACCTGACTATCCACATATCCTGGTACTGGTCGTATTGATAGAAGTTGTCGCTGCCGTTGAACAGGTATCCGTAGTCTGAAATGCCAACGGTCTGATAGACGTTCATTTGCGGCATATTCAGGCTGGCCTTTTGGGTCCAGGAATCGGTCGGAATGTCGTAACGCCACACCTCGGGGACGTCAATTACGAAACCGGATACGTTCGTCGCAAAGGACAGCCCCATGCCAAAAGGTTTTGGAAGGTCTTGTTTTTGGATCCATGATTTCGTGACTGGATCAAACGCCCAAAAGTCCACAGGTTGAGACGAAGTACTGTTGCCTCCTCCCACATAGGATAGCCCACCGAAATCAAAACTGAAGGCCTGGCTTCGTTCGATTCCGGGGAAATCGGCAAGGCGAGTCCAGGTTTCATTGGTGGGATTGAATTCCCAGACATCTTTCAAGTAGCCGGCATCCCCCTGGCCTAATGCAAAATATCCAAGTCCGTTATGTGCGAAGGACACACCTTTATACCGGGCTGCCCCGGGAAAGTCTCCTAGTCGACGCCAAGAGTCACTGGCGGGCGTGTATTCCCAAACCTGGTTGGATGCGAAGTTCTGATCGGAAAAACCACCCATGAGATAGCCTTTGCCGCCAATGGTAAAGGAGTTGGGACTTCCCCGATAGTCTCCGGTAAATGGGTTCAGTTCAGTCCAGGGTCCAACATAGTCAACTTGCACTTGTGTCTCGTTTGAGAACAGACTCGTTGATCGACTTGGGTCTGCATTGCCCACCGCCACCCATAGCGATTTCATCTGACTGGATGTGTACAGGGGGTTGTTGGTGAGGGATTCAACCGTCATATCCACGATGATGGAGGTTGAGGAATTAAATGACGCAGGCAATCGGTAGTTATCGATCACCAGGTAGTTGGCTGCCGCTGGAGAGAAATTCTGCCCGGTTATCACAATCGAGGTTGGCTCGCCCAGGGGCAATGGACTTATCGAGGTAATGATCGGCTTCTTTAACGAAAGTAATGTGCTGGTCACGTTTTGGTCTCCAACGACCACCGTAACCTGGTTGCAGGCATCATATTCAGAACAGACGGAACTTCCTGTTTGAATCCGCGCAACCAATTGTGTTTTTGACCCCGAGAGAATAGTGGCAACTGCGTTGCCGACGAGGACCTGGTTTGTACCGTAGGTTGGGTGGAAGTAATTCCCGGTGATCGTAAGATCATCGCCAAAAGTGGCGCTGGTCGGACTAATTGCGGTGATTACAGGGGAGGAAAGCTGCAGGATGTTTTGATACACGTAATGATCCGCCCCAAAACTAACCCTAACTGTATTCGAGGTGGTGGCTAATGAAGCCGGGATCACTACCTTGATTTGAGTATTCGTTCGCAAAGCCGGCGTCACCGTCTGTGGTCCAATCTTGACAGTCAGTGAGGTACACAACGGAAGATTTACTCCCGTCAGGAACAGTGTGTCTAGGTAGGTCACATTGGTTTGTGGGCTCATGGTCTGAATCAACGGAGCCTGATAGGTCAAGGTTGAGCCGTAGGTAGTCGTGATGTTTGAACTGGTTACCTGTAAGGCGACCCCTGGGGATGGTGGGCTGAAGGTTGGTACCACCGCTTTGATCAAACCCGAACTTAGGGACAGAATTGCACACGGCTGCCCCCCAAGAGACACCGCCATGTTACTAATATTGGAAGAGAAGTTGCTGCCCGAAATCCGTAGTGTATCACATGGCGATACCGTCATGGGTGTAACATTGGTAATTGTTGGGCCCAGTAGTTGAAACGGCACGGGGGAAATGCCGATGTTGCCGAGGACGGAAACACTGACTTGGCTGGATGGAGTTGCCAGCGCCTCCGGAACAATTACGCTAAGGGCCGTGTCGGTTGCGACAAGAATTTTACTCGTCAACGTATCAAACTTAACCTTTACATACTTACTGATCCGGCTGAAATTTGAACCCAGAATTCGTATTGTATCAAGCGTGTGGCCGGAAGAGGGTTTCAGTTGTGTGATCTTGGGTGCATCACTTCCTAAACTTACAAATGAAAGGATGTCACCATACACTTCGTACTTGTCTGTTTTAGCGTAGGCCCGCGCATAATATTTCTTCCCTGCCTCCATGCTCCGTTCGATCTTCGCCTGGAAGTCGCCGGTACCGGTCTTCGGTCCCAGCGAAACCAGTTCTGCATTCTTCAGGTCCAGGTTAGGTAATTCAGCCCAGATAAACCCATGGTCTGTCATGGGAGACGGCGCGTAGAAAACGGTTCCGCGGAACAACGCACCGGAAGCTGTGATATTGGCAACCTCAAGGGTCCGCACGCGGGGATACTCCCGTGAAGTGATCTCCTCCTGGGTGCACGTAGCCAGGAAAATCAATGCGGCGATGTAGGCGAGCTTCTTCATATCAGAACCGCAACCCCGCGACAATAGAAAGGTTGGTCATTCCCAGCGCATCGGCACGTACTTCCCCGAAGACGTTCATTCGTTTGATCTTCTTCAGGTACCCAATGCCTCCCCATACACCGACGGACTGACCCTTGCCCTGCCCGTCGTCGGTGGAGTAATTTGTTGTTACAATGCCTCCCTGTTCACGCTCAAAAATCATCGTGGTCGAAGGATTGATCAACATGGTAAACGCGAGGCCAAACTTCAGGTAAAACGTCTTTTCCTCAGGCCGAAGGTTAATCCTCACGCCCACGGGAATCTTCACCGCCTTGCTCTGATAGGTAACGTCAAACCGGTCGGTATAATCCGAGCCCTGGTACTCGGTATACGATTGAAAGAGGAATTGATAATACCACGCCTCCGCCACAAAGAACACTTTGTCTGTGATTCTCGGTGATGATAACTCAATGCCCAGTCCGCCGGTTGGCGATAAGGAGCTGCCTTTGCCGCCATTGCTCAAGACCATGCTTGAACTCTGCACGCCGGCAAACACGTTGAGATTTACTCTTGTCCACGGGCGAAGATCGAGGGCGGTGACGTCCAGTTGCCCTTTGCACGAATTGTATTCCCTCACAAGATTGGACAACGACCTTGCCTCGTAACGAGCTCTGCGGGTATTCACCTGGCAATCGGCAAACGCAATGTTGAGGAAGCCGATGTACCGGTTTTCGG
>JBGAPO010000041.1:0-11499 GCA_044221195.1 Cyclobacteriaceae bacterium | reverse complement strand
AGTACCCGATGCTGACAAGAATGGGTTTGTCCTCCCGGCGCGCCAGCTCCAGCGCTTCGCTTCCCCACTCGAACCAATCTACGGGGTTGTGCGCGTGCTGCAGCAGGTACGGACTGGTTGCCCGCGACAGCCGGTTGGGCTTTCGGGAAGATGCGGGGGAACTCATCAGGCGGGTTGATGCTTGAGTTGTGAGCGAAGCGCACTGATTTCCTCCTGGACATCTATCCTCGGGAGGAGCGCTTCCAGGCGCTGGATCGTCTTCAGGAGAAATTGCTGGTGCGCATCGGTTCCCGGATGGAATGGCCGGTGCCCCAGCGCCTGCCGCAGGTCAGTCCACGCCTCGAGTACCTCACGGGTGTCTTTTGAAAAATACGTTGAGCTGAACTTGCCCCAGATATACGCTTCCGCAACAGGGGAAGGATGGATGAGGTCGCTGCCGTAGAATCGGTAGTCGCGCAAATCGTCCATCAACAGTTCATAGGCGGGAAAGTAGGTGACACCCGGTTCCGTGGTGGCCAGTTGGTGGCACGCCAGCAGGAGGGTTGCCTTGCTGACGCTGTTGAGAGGGAGTGTGTCTTTCAAATGTCTCACCGGGCTAACAGTGAGGATGACCCTGATTTTCGGATTAATTGTTCTCAGCCTTCCCAACGTCTTTCGGAATGAAGCCGTGATCGCATCAACGCTCACCAGCCGTTTGCGAAACCGGTTCCCGGGCATGCGGTGACAATTGGCTACCGCTTCGCCATCGTCGACTTTTTCGTATAGCCAGGCCGTGCCGTACGTGATCATCACAACGGCGGCGCTGCCGAGCGCTGTGTTTACCTGGGTGATTCGCTGCCGGATAAGTTCCCGCAGCTCATCCATCGTGTTACTGGAAAAGCGGGAATGGAAATCGTAATTCAAGGCCATTCCTTCCCGGAGAAAATAGGTTTGAGGCCTTGGCTCTTCAAGGAGACATGCGTATTCGATGAGTCGGTCAATCGCCAGCGGGTGATAGGTCGTTCCAAACGGATTGACCTCGGCCTGGAACTTGTTAAGGAGAAGTTCCTTACCGATCGTATCGGAAAAACAGGAGCCAAACGTGATGATCGGATCGTTCAACCCGATCGTCCAATCCGGCGGAGAGGGAATCAATTCGGTACGGAAGTCCATGGGTTAAAGTTATGGTGAAAATGTTCAGAACAATGGCGGGAAAACCTAATTTTACGATTCACCCAAATGTAAACTATGCTCCCGGACGCCACTGTTGAACGAATGCCGACACGGATCTTTGAAACATCGGAAGAGGCTTCTGTTTTTGTCGCCAACGAAATTGCCGCGCTCATCCGGCAACGCCAGCGCGAAAAGAAAACCTGTGTCCTTGGCCTGGCTACCGGCTCGACGCCCACACGACTTTATGCCGAATTGGTGGCCTTGCACAAGAAGGGGTTGAGCTTCAAGAACGTGGTCACCTTTAATCTGGACGAGTATTACCCGATGCGGCCGGATTCACTCCAAAGCTATGTCCGGTTTATGCGCGAGCATCTCTTCGACCTCATCGACATACCGGCGAAGAATATCAATATCCCCGACGGCACCCTGCCGAAGGATAAGGTGTCGGCCTTCTGTAAGGCATACGACAAGAAGATCGAGGCTGCCGGCGGTATTGACATCCAGATTCTTGGCGTCGGTCGAACGGGACATATTGGCTTCAACGAGCCGGGGTCATCCGACAGGACAGGAACCCGGATGATCACGCTGGACCAGGTGACGCGCATGGACGCCGCCAGTGATTTCTTCGGGGAAGAAAATGTTCCTCAAAAAGCAATCACGATGGGCGTAGGCACCATCCTCAAGGCCAAGCGCATTATCATGATGGCCTGGGGCGAAGGCAAGGCGCCGATCGTTCAGCGCGCCATCGAAGGCCCGATCACGGACCAGGTGCCCTCTACATTTCTTCAGAAGCATCCCAACGCGCTGGCTGTCTTCGATCATGCCGCTTCGTCGCAACTCACCAAGGTCAAAACACCGTGGCTGCTCGACAGCTGCGATTGGAACGATAAGCTTATCCGCAAAGCGGTCGTTTGGCTCTGCCAGACGGTGAAGAAGCCGATCCTCAAGCTCACCAACCACGACTACATGGAGCACGGCATGGGCGATATTGTGACGGAGTTCGGATCGGCGTATAAGGTGAACATCAAAGTCTTCAATGAACTTCAGCATACCATCACCGGATGGCCGGGAGGGAAGCCGAAAGCCGATGACTCGAACCGACCGGAAAGAGCCAAGCCGTTCCCCAAGCGCGTGGTGATCTTCAGCCCGCACCCGGACGACGACGTGATTTCCATGGGCGGCACCTTCATCCGATTGGTCGACCAGGGACATACGGTGCACGTCGCGTACCAGACGTCTGGAAATATCGCCGTGTTCGATGACGATGCCATTCGCCTCGCCGACTTTGTGCGGGATTTCAATGATGCCTTCGGGTTGAAAAAATCCGACGGGGAAAAATTCTACAAGAAAATTGTAGCCTCCATCAAAGGCAAGAAGCCGGGCGATGTGGACAGCCCGGAGGTGCTCACCATCAAGGGACTCATTCGCCGCGGTGAAGCCAAGGCGGGCTGCCGCTATACGGGCATCCCGGATTCACAGGCGCACTTTCTCGACATGCCGTTCTACGAAACTGGGAAGGTGAAGAAGAAACCGTTGAGCGAGGCCGATATCAAGATCATCGTAGACCTCCTGGAGAAGATCAAGCCGCACCAGATTTACGCAGCGGGCGACTTATCCGACCCGCACGGAACGCATCGCGTGTGCCTCGCGGCTATATTCAAAGCTGTCAGCCGGCTGAAGAAACGGGCCTGGATGAAGGACTGTTACGTGTGGCTCTACCGCGGCGCATGGCAGGAGTGGGACATCGATGAAATTGAAATGGCAGTACCGTTGAGCCCCGACGAACTGATGCGCAAACGCCGGGCTGTATTCAAGCACCAGTCGCAGAAGGACAGTGCGCTTTTCCCCGGGACCGACGCCCGCGAATTCTGGGTACGGGCGGAAGATCGCAACCACGCCACTGCGACGATCTACAACCAACTGGGATTGGCGGAATATGAAGCGATTGAAGCATTTGTTCGTCATAAGTTCTGAAGCCAGGCCATGAAGTCGCATCATTTTGTCTCCTGGAACGTCAATGGTATCCGGGCCATTATCAAGAAGGGTTTCCTGGAAAGCGTCCGGGAGATGAATCCATCGGTTCTATGCCTGCAGGAGACAAAGGCGGCGGAGGATGAAGCCTTGGAGACACTCGAGGCTTTGAAAGGATATCACTGTTATGTGAACTCTTCCAAGGCGCGCAAGGGCTACTCCGGCACGGCCATCATTAGCAAAGAGGAGCCCGTCAACGTCACCTACGACCTGGGCCTGGAAGAGTTTGATCAGGAGGGAAGGATCATTGCCGCAGAATTTGACACGCATTTTATCGTCACCGTGTACACGCCCAACGCCGGCGACGAGCTCGTGCGACTGGACTACCGGGAGCGGTGGGACCAGGAATTCCTCGCGTATATCGCGTGGCTGAAGAAGCGAAAGCCGGTCATCGTATGCGGCGATCTGAATGTGGCGCATCAGGCCATTGACCTCGCGCATCCCAAAGAAAACTATAACAAATCGGCCGGCTACACCCAGCGGGAAATCGACGGCTTCTCACGCTTGCTGGAGTCCGGCCTGGTTGACACCTTCCGGCATTTTCACCCGACCGAAGCCAAGTACTCCTATTGGAACTACGTCACCTTTGGCCGCGACAAGAACGTCGGATGGCGCATCGACCACTTCCTGGTCGACGACCGCATGATGCCCGCCGTGAAAGACAGCCTGATCTATAATGAGTATCATGGATCGGATCATTGTCCGGTGGGAGTGAGGATCGAGTTCTGATCGCGCCGTTAGAACGTAAAATAAGGTGTAGGAGAGCTGTAAACTTTTACATTTTGCTGTTTTGAGTTTTGCTGTTTTGCGGTTTGGTCACAGTGAACTTAACCGCAGAATGCCTGCCCGCCGAAGTGTTTCACGAAGGAGGGTAAAACACTGAATGTAAAATGTAAAATTGGTGCTGTTAACTTTTACATTTTGCTGTTTTACATTTTGCTGTTTTGCGGTTTTGGTCACAGTGGACTTAACCGCAGAATGTAAAACACTAAATGTAAAATGTAAAACTGGCAGGGGCTGTAAACATTTACATTTTCTGTTCTATCGAATTCTGCTTGTTTCCCTGACCTTTTCGATCCCAAAAACAGGATTGATCTTCATATCCTGATACGCTTTCTTGGGAGGCATGAATAAAACAAGAGAATTCAATCTTGAGGAAAGACTGGTGGGATATGCTCTTCGGGTGATGCGGATCGTGGAGGATCTGCCCGATACACGGGTGTGCAATCATCTGGGTAGTCAATTGCTTCGTTCCGGAACTTCGCCTGCCCTAAACTATGGAGAAGCTCAGGCGGCAGAGTCGTCAAAGGACTTTGTACACAAATTGATGGTCATACTCAAAGAGTTGAGAGAATCATCCATCACGCTAAAACTGCTGGCGCGTCATGGTTTTCTGCCCGACGACATGATTATGAAGGAGAGTGGCGAACTGGTGGCTATTTTTACTGCCAGCGTACGAACCGCAAAAAGATCTCTTTCGCAAGCAAGCTGATGCACTGAATGTTACATGTAAAATTGGGCTATAAACTTTTACATTTTGCTGTTTTGAGTTTTGCTGTTTTGCGGTTGGTCGCAGTGACCTAACCGAAAAATGTAAAACACTAAATGTAAAATGTAAAACTGGGTGGGGCTAAGGCCTGAGTAATGGCCTATCTTGAACCGGATATTTTCCCTTTCTTGAGATCACAACTTCGACGGATCAAATTCCATAACATCCATGATGAATTGCCCGGAAGGTGTAGTTCCGAGACCATAGTATCCCTTGCCATTGATAACAAAGGAGAACCCTCCCAGCCTGGCTGGTCCGTTGTAAGGGAAGTTCATCAGGGTCGTGATTTCTCCGGTTACTTGGAAAGTTTCTGCGCCGAGCAAAAGACCCCGGTCAGAGAATATCATGGATGACCACCCGCTGCCGTGAAGGTTAAATGGGCTTGAGTCTATTTTCCACAGGTTTCCCAAAGTCTTGTGAAACGTCCCGTTACTATCAAAGTACACCATCCACCCATTCAGTGTGTAGTGCGGCGCACCAATGGCTTCAGCCGGTAGCGGCAGATTGTCCTTTTGCGTCCAGGTATTCAATTGAGGATCATATTGCCAAAAGTCAAACGCGAACAGACCTTGATTATTTTTCCCTCCGCCGACATACCCCATTGATCCATTACCGTATGCCAGGGCTCCTCTGCGCACGCCTCCAGGATAGTTTGCCCGAGAAGTCCACGTTAGGGTACCCGGATCAAATTCCCAAAGATCTGATTGGGCGTCCGGCCAGAACGGACCAGTCTCTCCGAGTCCCACGTAAGCCTTACCGCCGACAACAAAGGCTGAAGCATTTGCCCGCGGTTGACCGGGGAAGTTTGCCAACTGGGTCCATTGATCACTGGAAGGGTCGTACTGCCAGAAGTCATTCAATAAAACGCCATTGCTGAGCCTGCCGGTACAGACGTACCCCTTTCCATTGAGTGCGAAACTGACCGAATTTTCCCTTCCAGGCCCGGGAAAATCGCTCAAGGTTTTCCAGTAAGGCAATTGGATGTTAAGGGTCTGAGGAAATATCGACTGCTGGTTGTATTGGTTTCCGATACGGATGTAAAGTGTCTGGGGGGTTATGAGATTGAAAGGGATCACAAACCGGGCAACTGTCCCCGAACTTGAAACATTGGTCGCTAAGGCCAGATAATTATTTGTTGCGGAAGCGATCCACAAGGGGTCGCTAACCAAGTTCTTTCCTTGGATTTCAATGGTATCCAATGGCTGAGCAGAAGTAGGCGAGAAGCTGGTTATCACAGGACCTTCACTGCCCTGGCTCGCAAAGGTAATTTCTTCCCCAAAAACAGTCAGGGAACTTGTTTTAAGATAGGCTTTCACCTTTGCCGGACCAGAAGCCAGCCCTGACTTCGCGTAGTAGGACACCTCATCGTTGGAGGTTGGGCCGAGGCTCATTGTTATTTGATCTCCATTGCTGAACCATGTAAAGCCATGATCGAGGACGGGCTGCCCGCCCACGTGCTCGATCGTCGCGGTGAAGAGTGCACCACTTGAATTGATGGCGGAAGGAAAGTTCGTCTTGATGATGGGATATTTTCGCTTCACATCATCTTCACAGCCGATGGCGAACAAGAGAATGGTGAGGAAGAAGAATGAAACTCTCATAACAGGGTGAAGCCGACGAACAGGCTATATCCAATCAGATTGAAATTCATACTCTCATTCGAGGCAGTCATCGTTCCTGGCCCCATCATGAAACTATTGTGAATCAAAAGGCGCCTTTCCTTGGTAAACTGGATCTCGGCTCCGAAGCCCAGGTTAAATTGAACGGGTTTGCTGACTGTCGCATACGGACTCTTAACCGTTGTAGTGATTATGCCATATTCCTCAGTTTCAATGGCCAGCCGGGAAGATGCTCCAAACAAAATCGGTATCCCGGCACCCGCGCTGCCATGGATAGCGACGTTGTTCTTCTTCCAGATCAGCTGCCTGAACGTGATCGGGATGAAGATCTCGTCATAACTAACGGTCAGTTCATAAACAGTAGCCCCGGATTGTGCGAGGCCCACATATTTCCGGGGTTTGTAGATGATTCCGGCTTCAACGGCATGGGATTTGGAGTAAGGAAAATAGATCATCGCCCCGACAGAAAAACGTTTATGATCGATCATGGAAAATGCCGGAAGGGAGGAACTGGATACGTCCCATTTTGAAAACTCATACCCCACAGAAGGGCCAAAAAGTAAGGGCTTCTTCTTCTCGAAAGGATCGTATGTTGTGCGGTCATTCTTCAGGCAGTCGTTGTAGGATTTGACAAATGATTCCAGCGCGGAAGGACTTAGGCGAATGAGCGATACAACCTCGTTGGCGGCCGGACAGTCTGCCGTATAAGTCAAAAGTGTTTCCTTGTAGTTCTGGGCAGTGAGCTCAATTCCGACCCCGGACGGCAATCCGAGGATCAGTGTCCCATCATCATCAAATAGATTCAAGTTCCCCGCAACCAGGACTTTCACGAAATAACTCACCGTGGTATCCCCGCTGAGTCGTACGGATCGATACGAGTCGCCGTCCTTGAAACCAAATCCAACCGCCCGCTCAGCCCTTACCTCCAGCATGACATCGTTAAGATATTCGCGAAAGTAACAACGTGTAAGTCCTCGGCCTTCTTTGGGCACTTGCACGTACCCCGATTTCATCCCCCGGTCATCGTTAAAGATGACGTACCCCTCCTTGAATGGCCTTTGCGAGAAAGCCAGCGTGGGACCAACCAGTAGGAATAGGAGGATTATCCGGCTCTTCATCCAATGCTGGTCTAGGGTTGTCGGGCAATCTGCGCACCCAGTCGCACCAGCCTCTCCTCAATATCCTGGTACCCCCGGTCAATCTGCTCGACATTGGAGATCTCACTCTCTCCTGATGCGGATAGTGCCGCGATCAGCAAGGCGACGCCGGCACGTATGTCGGGTGAAGACATCTTGATGCCGCGCAAGGGATATTTCCGATCCAAGCCGATAACATTGGCCCGATGCGGATCGCAAAGAATGATCTGCGCACCCATATCAATGAGCTTGTCGACAAAGAACAGGCGGCTTTCAAACATCTTCTGGTGGATGAGCACGCTGCCTTTCGCCTGGGTGGCGACAACAAGTGCCACGCTGATCAGGTCCGGCGTAAAGCCAGGCCACGGTGAATCGGCAATGGTCAGGATCGAACCGTCGATGAAACTCTCAATCTCAATGTGCTCCTGTTCCGGTATGAAAATATCGTCGCCGCGGAATTCCATCTTGATGCCCAATCGCCGGAAGGTCTCCGGGATCAACCCCAGCATATCAATGCGGCAATTCTTGATGGTGATCTCGGATTGCGTCATGGCCGCCAGGCCGATGAAACTTCCGATCTCGATCATGTCGGGAAGCAGCGTGTGCTCCGTTCCTTTCAATTCTTTGACGCCTTCGATCACGAGCAGGTTGGACCCGATGCCGCTGATCTTCGCACCCATCCGGTTGAGCATGTGACAAAGCTGCTGCAGGTAAGGCTCGCAGGCGGCGTTGTAAAGTGTCGTCGTTCCCTTGGCAAGAACTGCGGCCATGAGAATATTCGCCGTGCCGGTCACTGACGCTTCATCCAGCAGCATGTAGCAGCCGTGAAGTCCGGAAGCATCAATGTTAAACAGGTTTCCGGTGGAGTTGAAACTGAACTTGGCGCCCAGGTTCTGGAACCCGAGGAAGTGAGTGTCCAGCCTCCGTCTCCCGATTTTGTCGCCGCCGGGCTTGGGGATGCTGGCCTTTCCGTAACGCGCGAGGATAGGACCGAGGAGCATCACGGAACCGCGAAGCGCAGCGGCCTTCTTCCGATAGCCGTCTGTCTCGAGATGGTGTATGTTGATGTTGGCCGCGGTAAAACGATACGACCCTTTGCCCAACTTATCGACTTTGCACCCCAGGTCGGCGAGCAACTCAATCAGCTTGTTGACATCAAGGATGTCGGGAATGTTGTGAATAGTTACAGGCTCTGCGGTCAGCAGGGTAGCGCAGAGAATCTGCAGGGCTTCGTTCTTGGCGCCTTGGGGAGTGATCTCGCCGCGCAGGCGCTTGCCGCCCTGGATCCGGAAGGAACTCATTGGTCTCTCCGGCGGTGGGGATTAAAGCGCTTCTTGAAAGGACGACCGCCGCCCTGCCGCTGGTTCTGATGACGACCGCCGCCGCCCTGGGGACGAGTCTGGCTGCCCGGACGTTCACGATACAGCGGGTCAAATAGGTTTTCCTCGCGCACCTTGTCCAGGCTCATGGTCAATTTCCCGCGCGACATAATCGAAATGTCTTTCAGGATAACCGAATCATCGAGCGTCTCCTTGTTCCAGTTGCCGTAGAAGGTCTTCATCAGCCGGCCCAGGTATATGATCAGGTCTTCGCGCTCTTTCGGGTCCTCTTTCTGCATGGCTTCCGCCACCAGCCGCTCGATGTTCTTGCCGTAATGCTTATAGCGAATATCGGTCTGCGGGTAGGGAACGGTCTTAGGACGCTTGCTCAGGATATCGCGGTCCGGCGGGTTGAACGGATTATTGACGTCCAGGTCGAAGTCGGCGATGATCATCAGGTCATCCCACAACCGCTGCGGATTCTCCGCCGACTCACGTACGGTCGGGTTCAGCAGTTTGATGAGTTCGATGACCGTATAGGCCAGTTCGGTGCGCTTGTTCTTGTCGGGGATGGTCCGGATGTAGGCAACAATGTTCTGAATGTTTCTGCCGTACTCTTTCAGGATAATATGCGAACGCTGAGAGTTGTATTCTCCAATCATGATGTCGTGTTCTGGGGAGCTGTAGGGTGTATTTTTAACTTGGCAAAACTAAGCAATAAGGTTTTCTCGCCAAAATCGTCGAATTGGATGCGGGCCTTGCGGTCGGCGCCCGTGTTATCGATTTTGGAGACGTAGCCAAAGCCGAATTTCGGATGCTCTACCCGCATCCCTTCCTGCAGCCCGGACGTGTCGCTCGGCGCGAAATCAACCGGCGGTTTGTAGGTCGTCGGCCGGGTTTGCGGCTGCGAACTGATGGTCTTCTTCATGCCCGTAACGAAACTCCGGGCAAATTGTGTATTCGATGGCGGCTCGGAACTCAACCCGCCGTACCGATTACTCATCTTGACGTAATTGGCATTGATATCATCGAGAAACCGGCTGGGCTCGCAGTTCTTGAGCCGACCAAAACGATAACGCGTCAGGGCGTAGGAGAGGAACAGCCGCTTCTGCGCCCGCGTGATGGCCACATAAAAAAGCCGACGCTCTTCTTCCAGCTCCGATCGGCTGCTGAGCATCATCTGCGAAGGGAACAGGTCTTCCTCCATACCGGCGACATACACATACTTGAATTCCAACCCCTTCGCCATGTGAATGGTCATGAGCGTGACTTTCTCCGGGTCCTTGTCCTTGTCCTCGTCCTGGCCTGTGATGAGGGAAACCTCTTGTAAAAATGCGCCGAGGCTCTTGTCCTCCCTTTCGGGATCGTCGGTATACTCCTTGATGGCATTCAATAATTCCTGGAGATTCTCAAAACGGCTGAGGCCTTCGACGGTCTTGTCGGCGTAGAGCTCGCGGAGCAGGCCGGAACCTTTGGCGATCTCCGACGCGGCATCATACGCGTCCATGTTTTCAATATCCACCCGGAACCGCTTGATCATCGCCACGAAGTCTTCGATGGGACCGGAGGCGCGGCCGCCAAGGAAGGTAGTCGCGTTCTGCAGCACTTCCCATATGGGAATAGCATGATCGTTGGCAGCGACAATAATCTTGTCGATCGTGGAATCACCGATGCCCCGCTTGGGCTGGTTGATGATCCGGCGAAAGGACGCTTCGTCCTGTTGGTTTAAGGAGAACCGCAGGTAGCCAAGGAGGTCTTTGATTTCCTTCCGCTGGTAGAAGGAGAGACCACCAACGACCTTGTATTTGATATTCATCCGCCGCAACGCTTCTTCAATCGCGCGGCTCTGGCTGTTGGTGCGGTACAACACCACGAAGTCGCTGAACTTCAATTGATGCTGCATCTTCTCTTCGAAGATGGAGGTGGCGATCAGTTTTCCCTCTTCATTGTCGGAAACAGCTTTGATCAACTCCAGTAACTGGCCTTCTTCGTTCGCCGTCCAGATGTCTTTGGGCAGCTGCGCCTTGTTCTTGGCGATCACGGAGTTGGCGGCATCGACGATATTCTTCGTGGAGCGGTAGTTCTGCTCCAACTTGATGATGCGCAGATCCGGGTAGTCTTTTTCGAAATTCAGGATGTTGGTAATATCGGCTCCCCGAAAGGCGTATATGCTTTGGGCGTCATCGCCGACCACGGCAATGTTCTGGCTCACAGCGGCCAGCTTCCGGATGATGAAGTACTGGCACAGGTTCGTGTCCTGGAACTCGTCGACCATGATGTACTGAATCCGATGCTGGTATTTGTTCAGCACGTCGAGGTGCTCTCTAAAGAGCTTGTCGGTGTTGAACAGCAGGTCGTCGAAGTCCATGGCGCCGGACTTGAAACAGCGCAGCGCATAATTCTTGTAGATATTGCCGATCTCCGGCCGCATGTTGGCGGCATCGTCGCCCACCAGCATGGGGTTGTTCACGTATTCCTGCCATGAGATGAGCTTGTTCTTGGCGCCGGAAATCCGGTTGTAGACGATGTTGGCCTTGTACTGGGTGTCGTCCAGTCCCATCTCCTTGACCACCTGCTTGATCAGTGTTTTGGAGTCGTCGGTGTCGTAAATGGTAAAGCTGTTGGGGTAGCCGATACGGTGCGCTTCGGCGCGAAGGATGCGGGCAAATACGGAGTGGAAGGTGCCCATCCAG
>JBGAPO010000019.1:0-79876 GCA_044221195.1 Cyclobacteriaceae bacterium | reverse complement strand
GTAGGCTTGTTGGCCTTCGTCCTGTTTATTTTGGTGAGAACGTTCACCTTCACAACGGATGAAGTGAAGGTAGAACCGGTTACTCCCCTGCAAGTAGCTGACGAGGCGTTGGTCCGGCTGCAGAAGGCGGTGCAGTTCAAGACGGTCTCCTACTCCCTTACCAGTACGCCGGACTCGGTCGAATTCGTGGGGCTGCATAATCACCTTGCCTCCGCCTTTCCCCTCGTGCACAGCCAACTGGAAAAGAAAACCATCGGATACAGCCTGCTCTTCAAGTGGCAGGGTACCGACAATTCGTTGAAGCCCGTGCTGCTCATGTCGCACCTTGATGTCGTGCCCGTGGACGAAGGAACGCTCGCAAACTGGGAGGCACCGCCCTTCTCCGGTGAGATCAAGAATGGAAACATCTATGGCCGCGGCACGATGGACGACAAAGTGAGCGTGCTCGCCATTCTGGAAGCCGTGGAAGCATCGCTGAAGGCGGGGATGAAACCCAAGCGGACCCTATACCTCGCCTTTGGTCACGATGAAGAAATCGGTGGCGAACGCGGCGCGGCGTCGCTGGCCAAGCACCTGGGCGAACAAGGCGTTAAACTGGAATGTGTCATCGATGAAGGCGGCTATATTGTAGACGGCATGGTGCCCGGGCTGAACCAATCCATGGCCGTGATCAACGTAGCAGAAAAAGGGTACGTCTCCTTTGAGCTGACGATTACCACAAAGGGAGGACACTCCTCGGCCCCTCCGGTCGACAACACCATCGGCTCCTTGGCAACGGCCATCACCAAGCTCGAAGCCAACCAGTTCCCCTACAAGAGCATTCCTGTCATCGATAAACAAATTGAAACCATCGGTCCGCACATGCCCTTTGTACAAAAGATGGCTTTTGCCAACACGTGGTTATTTGGCTCCAAGATCCTGGAAGGCCTGAACGCGCACACCACCACCGCGCCCACCATCATTAAAGGAGGAGTAAAAGACAACGTGATCCCCACCAGCGCATCCGTGGTGGTAAACTTCCGCGTGATGACGGGCGAAACCACCGAAGAAGTGCAGAAACACATTGTGGAAACCATCAAAGACGATCGCATAACGGTGAAGTCGATCAGCAACCGCAATGAGCCATCGCCGGTCTCCGATTACGAATCCGCCAGCTACAAGACCATCGCAAAAACGGTCCGTCAGCTAATGCCGACTGCCATTGTCACGCCAGGTCTCATCAGCGGCGGAACCGACACCAAGCACTACGAGCCCATCAGCGAAAACGCTTACCGCTTCTTCCCTGTCCGCATTAATCAAAACAACATGACGGGCTTCCACGGAATCAACGAGCATATTGCGGTGGAGAACTATAAGGAGATTGTGCAGTTCTACTACCAGTTGATACAGAATTTGAATTAGTAAGCCCTGGTGATCGGTGCATGAGTGATTTGGCGGGGCGGTGTATCAACAAGAACGCGTGGACCAATGATCTCGCGCTTAACCGCAAAATGCAAAACGCTAAACTCAAAATGTAAAAGTGTAACAGGGTCACTCTTGTCATTAGCGGGTGCTACTCCCAAGGGTCAAAGTTGGTGTCGAAGGTTTCGCGGCGGACGATGAGGGCGGTTTGGGTGCCGTCGCGGGTGATGGGGAGGATGCCGAATTCGCCGTTGAAGTAGTACCGCTGTTTCTTGGCGTTGACGATCACCGAGGTGAAGACGGCGGGATCGAATTCCAGCGCGACGAGAACTTCCCTGCTGACAATCACCTTCGGTTCAAATCTGCAGAGCTTTTTCAGGAGCCTCCGGTTTAGGCGAATTTTCATCAGCAGCTTATTGAACTCGATGTCCTGGTTGTAGCGCCGTTCGGCGTGGGACAACGAGCGGCACTTCTCGCTGCAAAAGCGTTTGCCTGCCCTTCCGTGAATTTCAGCACCGCATACAGGGCACTTGGCCGCGGCATCGTTCTTCTTTCCGTTGCTTTCCATGGTTATCCGTGTTTATCCCAGGTTATCCATGGATATCCCAGGTTATCCGAGTTTATCTACTGTTGTTCCGTTTGTTTCGCGGATCAACACCGCTAAGCTATTGGCCACCTCTCCTACTCCCTCTATAATTGGCCACAAGAAAACATGACTACTTTACCCCAGGTGACCCTCCGTCACCTCATGATCTCGGGTGAGCCGCACATCGGCCTGCAATCCCACCCCAACAAGGTGGTGCAAGCGCTCATGGACAGCCTTGAGGGCATCGCCTGGTCGGACGACCACCGCATGCATCACCTTCCCAACCGTCCGGAAAACCTGACACTCATCTTCAAGACTTTCCGTGGTGTGGCCTGGGTGGAGGGCAAGTACTTCTTCAGAAACCGTCCCGTTCGCCCCGACGCACCCCCGGTGGACATGACTCCATTGAAATCAAAACCCGCTCTTCCGGGAAGGAAAGCGTGCCCAGACGAGTATATCGCGCTGCTGGAAACCAAGCGGTACAGCGTGCACACGGCCAAGACGTACATCACCCAGTTCACCGAGTTCATCAATCACTTCCCTGAGAAGGAGTTGAACCAGCTTGACGAGCTGGACATCCGCGCCTATTCGCGGTACCTGGTGAAGCTTGGGCGTTCCGGCTCGTTGCAGAACCAGGCTATCAACGCCATTAAGTTCTATTACGAGCAGGTGCTGAACATGCCGCAGCGTTTCTACGATATTGAGCGGCCCCGGAAGGAGCAGAAACTGCCAACGGTACTGAGCAAAGAAGAAGTGCAGGCAATGATCCAGCAAACCGACAACCTGAAGCATAAGACCATTCTTACCACCATGTACTCCTGCGGCCTTCGCCTGTCCGAGCTCCTTGAGCTGCGACTCACCGATTTGAAGCGGGACCGCAAACTGGTTCTTGTGCGACAAGGCAAGGGCAAGAAAGACCGGCACACTGTGCTGGGCGCCAAAACCATTGGCTTGTTAGACCGGTACATTGAAGAGTACAAGCCCGAGGAGTTCGTTTTCGAAGGTCAGGGCGGCGGGCCGTATAGTGCCAAGAGCGTGCAGAACATTGTCAAGACCAGCGCCCATCGAGCCGGCATCCGGCAGATCGTCTCGCCTCACACCCTGCGTCACTCCTTTGCCACCCACAGCCTGGAGGCAGGAGTCGATTTGCGTTACATCCAAACGGCCCTGGGTCACACCTCCCCCAAAACCACTGAAATCTACACCCATGTCTCCACGAAAAACCTGTCCGGCATTGTCAGTCCGCTTGAAAATATGGATATTGACCTATAGACATCTTTCTGAAGGTTTGCCGTAGGCTCCAGCCAAAATGGAAATATCAGCAATACCAATACAAAGATGTTGTGGGCAAGGCATCGTCACTTGCACGTTCCGCTGGATGCTGCGCTGAAAGCCGATTCATTTTGAATCGGCAGAAACATTTGAAAATAATAGATCCTCTGCTTTCTATTTCGTGAGTAGCACGGATTGGACTTAGTTATGCGCGCACTCCGTCAATCGGTGCGCTGAATGCAGAAACAAATACAGAAATGCCCACGCGGCGAGGGATTCCGGATATAGATGCCCAGCCCACAACATGATGTATGCCCCATGTCGGGCAGCTCGCTGTTGAAATAAATAGCTAACTTCGCTTCCACTCGACGACCTGTGGTGCGGTGTACGTTCGGTCGGTCTTGCCAGGCTTGTGCCGGCGCCTTTAGCAAGCCCTCCCATCGCCCGCCACGGCGCATACATGGGTCGTTGTAAGCAATGGGGGCTGGACAAAGTAGTCTTCGAAAAAAATGGATTAAATGAAAAATTGGACTTCGACTTTACTGATACTAGTACTTGGTGCATGCGGACAGAAATCAGAACTTTCAGTAGACAAAGCCTCACGACAGTTTTGTGACTGCTTTAGTGCTAAAACGACTGGGAGTGTTGACGATAAGTTAAGTCCGTGCCTGCAAGAAATTGTCGACAAGAAAAATAGAGAATGGCAAGAGTCGGGACTTATCGACCAAGATACATTGACGAACAGAACGACTAAGTTTAGTTTGGACATCATGGTCGACATGGTTCGCACGTGTGACAACTACTTCGTAGCAATCAATGACTTGTACGACAAAGGATACCCTGTAGACACGACTGAGTTGAATAGAAATGCAATTGGGGAATTGTCGACCAAAATTAAGGAAGAACCAAATATAGACTCAGTAAAGTCGTTGTTGCATAAAAAGGTCTACAGGCTCATACAGGCGAGAGAATTTGACTTGGCTCTCCAAAACATCGACTCAATTAAATCATTGGACAACACTGACTATGGTGCAAACCTTGCAAGCGCATACATTTTCAATCAACAAGGACTATACGACAACGCACTAGTTGAAATTGATAGAGCAGTTGAGCTTTCAGGGAATAAAAACCTGGAACTGTATGCCGAAATCGCGAAGAGAAAAAAGCTGACTTCGAAAAAGTAGGTGGAAGCCCCCACTGCTTACAACAAAAAGTTTATGCAATTGCGGGGTATAGTGTTAAATTTAAGTGTATTTTTCAAATGCAGTTCGGTCACGGGGGTAAATTTTACAGCAGGTCGGGTTTAACATTCCGCTGCGCTCCATTTTTAAACCCTCCTAAACCCGCAACTGCATAAACTCAGACGTTGGCCGCAATGCACAAACAAATGACAGACAAATTAACACTCATCGGACTAATTTTTTGTTTCGGTTGCGCTGACAAGCAAGAAGAATCAAAACCAGACCTGGGACAACCTAAAGTTGAAATAGCGAACGACACTTTTAAAATTTCTGGACAAGTAATTTTAAAAGAGTATTTAGGAGAAGGTGGCAATCTTGTGACAGAAGAGAATATAACTTATTTCGAAGCAGTTGACCATGAAGACCTCTTACTTCAGATAAGTCAAAAGACATTGAATCACCGTCTCACTGACGTGCCGGGTTATCACTTGAGCGTTAAGGCTTTTAAGACGACTTCTAAAAAGTACAATAGGTTAATCTGGGAGATCAAAAATGAAGGACAAAAAGCGGTTGGTGTTTGGGGAGTTTTCAAAAAGTATTTTAAAACAATTGACGCTGGTTGTTGTAGCACAGAAGACGGCTATCGTTTATTTGACCTACAGACTGGAGAGTATTTTTTGAGTCATTCGCGTGAGCTTGTGTATTCTCATTATCCGACATGGAATTATACTGGATACCAAGCAGGGAATTCAACAACCTTTGACTTAAACTCTAAAAAAGGTATTGTTGGAAATCTTTATTACATAGAGATAGACGCCAATACCGACAAAACTGTATTAAATACATATGACGTTTACTGTGAGAACTGTCTCGAGGACGTCAGATTTGAACACACTCCTGAAATTGAAATATTTCCAAAAGAAGTATTAAAGGACGAAGGTTTTTTTAAACGCTTTGACTTATTCCGAGACGGTGAAGTAATAACTCAATTGGACACCGCAGACTATTATTTAGTATTGGAGTATGATACCAAACTACGGGTGTTGACTCCAGTTATCGACAAAGGACTAATTTTACAAGGACAGCTCACAACTGACAGAGACTTGAGTAGAGACCTTCGAATAAAGAGTAGGTAATGTGCACAGCGGCCAACAAAAGCTATAACCAATGGCGGGGTTTAGTTTAAATTTGTAGCTTAGTTTTCAAATTACGTTTGGTCACGTGGGACAATGAAGCGCTTCGAAATCCCGCCACTGGTTATAGCCAAACGTTAGGCGCAAGCTCAAAAAAGATTTAGCCAATTGGACAACGAAGAGATATATTTCAATTTAAATCCGGTCAATTTTTTTATTATCTCCGGACTGATCCAAAATTTCATACTAGCAGGAATTTTGTTTTTTAGACGAGGGGACAGACAGTTTCCAAACAGGATTTTATCCCTTGCTATCTTTATTGTTAACGTACACCTTACCTATTTGATGGTATTGGACACCAATCTTGATAATCTGTTTCCTTTTCTTCTTTGGATACCCTACTCCTTCTTAACAGCCATGGGCCCACTGGTTTATTTTTATACAAAAGCCCTGACTGACATAAATTTTAAGTTCTCAAAAGCCGATGTCAACCATTTTATCCCGGTTATGGCAGAAGTCGGAGTGCAGGTTATTATGATCGTTCAGTGCATATTAAGTGGTGAACTCTTTTACAACACGCCCTTGTACTTTTATGTAACACCTTTGATATATCTCTGGGCTACTGGTTCTATTTATTACTACTTGCGCCTATCCCTTGGCATCATAAATAACCACGAGGTCTGGGTACTACGAAACTTCTCCAACCTAAAAGAGATAACCCTTATCTGGTTGAGAAAGTTGATCATCTACTATCGTTTACTGTGGGTGGTGTGGGTTCCATTCCTAGCCACGTTTTTATTGTTTTTCAGATTTCAGTTGGACTACCTTGTCGTTGTTCTTGCACTGTATTTTCTCATGCTTATTCTGGTCTATTTGACACTTTGGATCGGATTGGAAGGTCTAAGACGTGGGAATCTTATTTTTGTAAAGCATCAAGAAGAAAAGGCGGAGAACAAAAACTTCAGCAGACTGACAGCCCATGAGATACAAAGTCAGGTAGAAAGGATAAACAAACTTATGGAGTTTGAAAAAATATATCTGAATGAAACCCTGAGCCTTCGGGAATTTGCGTTGCATTTGAAGGCTGACCCGAATTTAATTTCATTCATTTTAAACAACCACATGGGTAGTAATTTTTATGACTTTGTAAACCGCTACCGCATAGAGGAGGTTAAGAACAAGTTGAACAATCCCGATTACAAACATCTTTCCTTATTAGGAATAGCGCTGGAGTCTGGATTTAATTCAAAGACAACCTTCAATAGGGTCTTCAAGCAGGTTATGGGAATCACACCCACTGAATTTCAGAAAAAAGGCGCTGAGTAACGGCCAGAAAAGTGTTCCATCCCTCATTTTGGGACGCTATCTGCGGAATAGTTGACTTGTTTTGATCAAAATTTAAAAACAAAACAACAAGACTATGAAACGATTAATGATGATTCTGTATGTTTTCTCATTCTTTACTTGTGCCGCACAAACATCAAAAAGCACAAATGAAGAAAGCCTTTTGAGAAACATTTTAATGGAACCTACTCCCCAAGAAGTAAAAGAAATTCTTGATGACCTTAGAAAGCAAGACTTGTCTCCCCGAAATGTAATTATTCATGATTCTGTTTTACTTTCGAATTCGAACACTTTGTATGTACTTTCTCATAAAATAGATGGAATAACGCACTACGGAGCTGTTATTATTCCGACAAACACCATCCGGAGTAAACTGCCTGTTATTGTCTTTGCAACTGGTGGAGACGGAATGCACAAGGAATTTGACATTCGTCAGGATTTTAATCACGCTGCTGTTCAATTCCCGAATTTTTTAGGAGATGAACTTGACCGAAAATTCATTGTTGCCATTCCATCTTTTCGAGGTCAGCAACTAATAATCGGTGATAAGAAATATCAGTCGGATGGTAATGTTAGTGATGCTTTTGGAGGAGCCACTACTGACGCGTTGGCATTTTTAAATGTAACGCTAAAACTTTTTACACAAGCAAGCGAAAGTCAGGTCGCAATTCATGGAGGAAGTCGTGGTGGTACCGTTGCTTTATTGGCTTCTTCGCGCGATAAGCGAATAAAAAGAACTATTGCTGTGGCGGCACCCACAGACATGAAGGCACTTTATGCATTATATCCTGATCAGTTTAAGCTATTGTTTTTTAATGACCTGTTATCGGGTAAAATTTCAGAACATGAAGCAAGAAGGAAATTCATTTCCATTTCCCCGATTTATTTTGTTGACGAATTACCATTGGTACAACTACACCATGACAAAAACGATCCATTTGTACCTGCAGACTTCGCCAAGAAGCTGACGGATAGAATGAAAGCGCAGGGAAAAACTATTGATGCATATTATTATGACGAAGGAATTCATGGATTTTGGATTGACAAAAACTACTGGAATCGTGTACAAGAATTCATTAGACCCCTATTAGAGTGACGCAGAGCCAGCGCCTAACAACATGTTTGCGCTATGGCCGGTCGACCGGTTAAATTTTAGTAACTTTATTTAAACAACGTTTGTGTTCCACGCGAAGCGCGTGGCAGCTTCGATAGCGGCCACATCGCAAACACAAACATTGTAGCGCATGGTTTATTGACAATTGAGACTAACGATTAAAAGTATAAGACGGCAGGAATGAGTTTACTAAACGTATTGACTTACATAACTTGGGACATAGACCCAGACATTTTCACCATTCCGATTATTAATCATCCGGTTAGGTGGTATGGACTACTCTTCGCATTGGCGTTTCTGATTAGTCAACAAATAATGTATTTCATTTACAAAAAAGACGGACGACCAGTTTCGGAGGTCGACACCTTGACAATTTACACGGTTGTCGCGACAATTGTTGGTGCTCGCCTGGGGCACGTATTGTTTTATGACCCAGTTCATTATTTTCAAAATCCTCACAAGATAATCATGATCTGGGAAGGTGGACTTGCAAGTCACGGTGGAGTGATTGGAATTCTTATAGCTATTTACTTATTCGCACGAAAGACTAAGGTAAATTATCTGTGGGTGCTGGACAGGGTATCAATAGTGGCATCGTTGACCTTTTGCATGATAAGACTAGGAAATCTTATGAACTCAGAGATGATTGGTACACCGACAAATCTTCCTTGGGCATTTATTTTTACACGTATGGACGATGTACCAAGACATCCTGCACAACTATACGAAGCAATCCATTACATTATTTGGTTTGTGGTCTTGTTCTTGGTTTGGTATAGACTGAAGGACAGAATGAAAAATGGACTTCTTTTTAGCTGGTCTTTAATTGTCCTTTTTACTTTTCGATTTGTTGACGAATTTTTCAAACTTGACCAAGTAGAATTTGAGGGAGGAATGATTCTAAACATGGGACAGCTACTAAGCATTCCATTTATTTTGACAGGCATAGGACTTTTAATTTTCATTACAAGTAAAAAACGAGAGACTATTTCGGCTGACAAAATTGTAGTTGACGGAGAAGAAATAAGGACGGAGTAAACCACGCGCTACAACAAAAGCTATTTGCAATGGCTGGGTGACGTGTAAGTATAAAGTTTTATCTTCGTAATTACGTTAGGTCACGGTGGACAAATACGTTTTCAAAAGCCAGCCACTGCAAATAGCCAAACGTTGTGGGCAAGGCATCGTCACTTGCACGTTCCGCTGGATGGTGCGCTGAAAGCCGATTCATTTTGAATCGGCAGAAACATTTGAAAATAACAGATCCTCTGCATTCTATTTCGTGAGTAGCACGGATTGGACTTAGTCTATTGCGCACTTCGTAAGTCCGGGCGCTGAATACAAAGACAAATACAGAAATGCCCACGCGGCGAGGGATTCCGATAATAGATGCCCAGCCCACAACATGATGTATGCACCATGTCGGGCAGCTCGCTGTTGAAATAAATAGCTAACTTCGTTTCCACTCAACGACCTGTGGTGCAGTGCACGGTTAGTCGGTCTTGCCAGGCTTGTGCCTGCGCCTTTAGCAAGCCCTCCTGGCCCCCGGCACGCCGCATACACGGGTCGTTGGTGGCCATACTAGTTAAGATGAAAAGAACAGTTAACCTCTTATTGCTCATCCTGACCTGCTGCACTTCCAACAATTCAAATACTTCAGAGAAAAAGGAGGATAGTCTATCAATTATTGTTGAATCCAAAAAGCAGGCTTCCACAGACAGTATCGCCTACATTGGATTCATACGGAAGTTCCTGGAAAACGATGAGTATTACACCGATTTGTATTTCAAAGCTCCTTATGACTATCGAAACTACGAGGAGGTTGCAGGGCGTGCTGATACCGTCCTCTTCAGTGGTGACGAGACAAGTAGATCCAGGATTCCTATGGAATACGCAAGTAAGTTCTTTGATTTAAGTGGGATTCAAACAATCGAAATATTTGATTCAAAAGGCAATCAACTAACCACTGGAGAATTTGTCAGAGTTGAGCTTTTCGATGATATGATTAATAGCGGTTTCGTTGCTGTTTACAAAGTGGCTAAGCCTCAGATTTCGAACCCTAGTTACTGCATAGGAAACAGGAAATGGGATTTAGACCCGACTCAGTCGTATGAGTCACTCTCTAGCGAAAAGCTCAATTCAGCCATGAGCAAATTTCTAAAGCTTGATGGCAAGCAACTTTGGGGAATGAATCACTTTTCGTTAAAGTCAACAAGTGAGATATATTCCATCGTTTCCGCTGACACGACGGCTTTTGTTGTAGAATCAAGGAATGGGAAGATGAATGTTCTCTATGCCAGCGGCCAAAGTGAATCAATTAACGAGGTGGTGTTCATTCCGCTTAGAATAAATGGCAAACCTGTGTTGTTGACCAATTGCACCGTTCCGGAAACCGACTCCGACTGGACCAACTTACTCACCTATGATGGTAATACGTACAAGGACTCTAGACGGAATCGCATCATCTATTAAGAAGTACGGCCACCAACAAAGGCTATTTACAATTGCGGGGTTCGGTGGTATATTGAAGAGTAAATTTCAAATGCAGTCTCGGTTCCCGGAACTTGCGCAGCTGGTCGGGCTTGTCAGCCTTGTTCCGGCAGCTTTAACAAGCCCTCCTAGAACCCGCAACTGCAAATAGCAAAGCGTTGGCTGCCATGCTTTTGGAAAACGTGGATTTCAAGTAAATGATTGAGGAGACACCCAAGATGTGCGACAATTGCTTCACAATCGAGATAAAGAAATTTAAAGATCTAGAACATTGGACTGCCTTTGATCTGGAACTATCGCAAAAATTGGCAGAAGGCAAACTGAAGCAAATAAGAGTTGTTAGCAGATGGCGACAAGATGAAGAAGAGATACTTTACGTCTACCAGTGTGCAACTTGTGGTCAAAAATGGAAATTGGAAGAGCCAGAGCGAAGTGACGGGCATTTTCTTAGACTTTCAACATTTGAAAGTTTGTTTACACGTGAAGTGAGGGATCGACAAATTGGACTCATTGTATTAGTTGGAATTGTGGTTCTCATAGTGATTAAAACTATATTCTGGTAAACTCAAAATCAGGGCTGAAAAAGCACGAACCGCCAACAACGGCTATTTACAATTGCGGGGTTCGTTGTATATTGAAGAGTATGTTTCAAACTCAGTCTAGGTTCGTGGAGCGCTCACAACTAGTCGGGCTTGCCAGGCTTGTACCCTCCTTCGCTATGCTTCGGCGGGCCAAGCCGGCGCCTTTAGCAAGCCCTCCTACGACCCGCAACTGCAAATAGCCAAGCGTTGGCAGCAAGCCGTCTAGGAAATAGGCCCTTACTATTGAGAGAATAATGTAAATTCACAGAAAAACTTAGAGATATGTCTACGGTGGAATTAAGAAAGAGGCTGATTGATAAGATTCAAAAGACCGAGAACAAGATACTTCTGGAGGAGGCATCACGGCTCCTGGATCTTGAAGCAGAAAACACCGATGCGTTCAAATTGACTGATGAGCAAAGAAAGGCTGTTCACGAAGGCAAGAGACAAATAAACGAAGGTCAATTCTTAACTGATGAACAGGCTAATAAGGAAACGGACGAATGGTTAAGCAAGTAGTTTGGTCGCCACGAGCCAATAAAGACAGAAGAGAAATTCTTGAATACTGGCAAAGAAGAAATAAATCAAAGACATATAGCAAGAAACTGAACCAGCTATTCAAGGAGGCTATTCACCTCATTAGAGAATTCCCTCACATTGGCAAACAGACAGACGAGCCAAACACAAGAGCAAAAATAGTGCGTGACTATCTCATATTTTACCAAGAGACACCCACGCAAATTCAAATTCTCACAATTTGGGATAGCCGTCAAAATCCCGATCGACTGAAGGAGGCGCTGCAATAAACGGCCGGCCGCCAACAGTGTGTATGCACCATGCCAGGCGTTCGCTCTTGAATTATATCGTTAACTTCGTTTCGACCCGACGGTCAGTGTTGCAGTGCACGGTTAGTCGGTCTTGCCAGGCTTGTGCCTGCCCTTTAGCAAGCCCTCCCACCGCCCACCACGGCGCATACATGGGTCGTTGGCGGTAATGCTGGCTTGGGGACTTCCCCAAAAAGATTGCACAGCTATGTTCCCAATATGGGAACTATTGTCTATCTTTGTCTAAAATATGGTTTTTGAGAGTAATTGCTAAAAGAACGCTCCGGGAATTCTGGACTAGGCACTCGGACTGTGAACAGCAGTTGAAATCATGGTACCGTGAAGCGGAAATGGGAGAATGGAAAAATTCAAACGAAATAAAAAGAGAGTATCCAAGTGCCAGTATTATCGGTGATAACAGAGTTGTCTTCAATATTAAGGGCAACAACTATCGACTGATTGTGAAGATTAATTATCAGTATCAAATGATGTGGATTCGATTTATAGGGACGCACAAGGAGTATGATAGAATTGACGCAACTAAAATTTGATTTATGAGAATCAAACCAATAAAGACAAAGAAGGACTATCAGCAAGCGTTAAATCGGCTTGAAGAGATCTTTGACGCAAGAATGGGGACCAAAGAAGGAGACGAACTTGAAATCCTGGGAATCCTTATTGATCAATACGAAAACGAACATTTTCCAATTGATCTCCCGGACCCAATAGACGCAATTAAATTCCGAATGGAGCAACTCGATTACTCCCAGGCAGACTTGGCTAAAGTGGTTGGGCTGAAGAGCAGAGCAAGTGAAATTCTGAACAAAAAGCGAAAACTGTCTTTGGACATGATCCGTCAACTCCACGAGAAACTCAATATTCCAACAGACGTTTTGATTCAGGCGTACTGAAGGCAGCACTACCGCGAACACGGTATATGCGTCATGCCGGGTGTTTGTTCTAAAAGCAAATAGTTATCTTCGTTTCAACCCAACGACCTGCATTCACGGGCGCGGCTGGTCGGGCTTGTCAGCCTTGTTCCCTCCTTCGCGAAACGCTTCGGCGGGTAAACCGGCGGCTTTAACCAAGCCCTCCTAAACCCGGCACGGCGCATACACGGGTCGTTGTAAGGCATAGGTGCTGTCGTCATTTCCGGTCAAAAAGCATTAAATTTGTTCATGAACACAGCCGAACTAAAATCTGACTTGAGCAAAATGCTTGAAAAGATCGATGACGAGCAGTTGCTTCGAACGATTTATGAGTTTCTCAAACAGGGAATTGACGAGGAAGAAGGAAAATTCTGGAAGACCCTGACTGAAGATCAAAAGCGAAGGGTTTACGAATCCTATGAACAATCAAAGGATGCAAAGAATCTTATTGCTTGGGAGACCATTAAGAAGAAGTATTAGTGCAGGTTTTTGTCACCCCTAACGCCGAAGAAGACTTCGATTTAATTGTTCAAGAAATAAGGAAACAATGGGGAGAAAGGACCGCTAAACAATTCTTGACAAAAGCAGACAAAGTTTTCAATCTTCTCAAGAACTTTCCAGCAATGGGCCAGAAGGAGAATGGTGACATTCGAGGTTTTCAATTGTCGCCACAAACCAGGATTCTCTACCGAATTACAAACAGCCAAGTTATCATCCTTTCCTTCTTTGATACTAGACAGGACCCAGCGAAAAGATTGGGGTAGCACCTACGCCTTACAACACGGTGTATGCAACATGCCAGGGATTCGGTGAGAAAATAAATACTTAACTTCGTTTCAACGCACCGACACGTGGGACAGCGCAGAGTTGTCGGGCTTGTCAGGCTTGTACCGGCGCCTCCTTCGACAGGATCAGGACGAATTTAGCAAGCCCTCCAACCGCCCGGCACGGCGCATACACGGGTCGTTGGGCAGCAAGTCATGACGGCCAGGTGGAAAATTTTCGCAACTGTTTATGAATTCCATGAATATACACATCTCTATTATCGTAATCAGCCTTCTGACAATATCGTGCAACCAAAATTCAAAACGAGAAGAAAGCAGCTCCTTAACCAAATCGATTGATTCGTTAAAGCAAAGAAGCCCTTCTGAAATAGACACAACGGAAATAGACTTTGTGAAATCTACTCCCGACAAAGCCAAAATACTTTTAGAAAATGAATATGTACGAGTAATCGAATATTCGCTCAAGCCTGGAGAAAGGGACAGCACACATACACATCCTCCAAAAGCTTCCTACGTCATTTCAGGCGGACTGCTAAGGGTATATCCCGCAAATGGAAACCCGTTTGACGCTGAAGAAATAGCAGGCCAGGCAGCATGGAGCGACAAAGTAGACAAACATAATGTGGAGAATATTGGCAAGACAACAGTGACGATATTACTAACTGAGATAAAGTCGGCCCGTAAATAAAGACTGAAGAGCGCAAGCTACCACCTTGAACAGGCGGTCCTGGCTATCCTGATGCCAGCTGTGGCTATGCTTTGGCTGTCCTGGTGATATTCGGGGCGATCCTCTGGCTATCTTCTGGCTATGCTCTGGCTATAATGGTGGCATTCGGGGCAATGCTCTGGCTATCCTCTGGCTATCTTCTGGCTATGCTCTGGCGATCCGCTGGCTATGCTCTGGCTATAATGGTGGCATTCGGGGCAATGCTCTGGCTATCCTCTGGCTATGCTCTGGCTATAATCGTGGCATTCGGGGCAATGCTCTGGCGATCCTCTGGCGATGCTCTGGCTATAATGGTGGCATTCGGGGCAATGCTCTGGCGATCCTCTGGCGATGCTCTGGCTATAATGGTGGCATTCGGGGCAATGCTCTGGCTATCCTCTGGCTATCTTCTGGCTATGCTCTGGCGATCCGCTGGCTATGCTCTGGCGATCCCTGGCTATTCTGTCCGGGACAAATCTGGACAAAAGTGGACAGAAGTGGACAACGTCCTTTTTGGGCGCTTCACATTTGAACCAGGCAAGACGCAAACGCTGAACGAGTACCAACCAACTTGGAAGTAGTGCTTATCAAGCATCCTAAACTAAGGCTTTACATCATGCATGCCGGATGGCCATTCATCGACGAACTTATTGGTCTCTTTGGGCACGTCCTCAAGTGTATGTCGATCCAATTCAAGCCCGTCAAATGAAAACAAAATCAAGTCCCGCCGGTTTATGATTCATGCGGAACATGGTTATTGTGGGCGCATCGTCCGGTATTGGGCGAGCCCTGGCTCAGCGACTGATTGAAGAAGGTAATCAGGTATATGGCACGTTTGCTCATCGTACCACCAACGACCTGGAGGGACTGGCGGGCTTCCATCACCTCGACGTGCTCCAGGAAAACCCTGACTTTTCATTCTTGCCCGACACCATTGACGGACTTGTCTACTGCCCCGGCGCTATAACCCTGAAGCCTTTCCTCCGCCTGCGTACGGAAGATTTTGCGGCTGACTACCAATTGCAAGTCCTGGGAGCCGTCAAGACCATACAAGCCAGCCTGCCGAAAATGAAAAATTCTCCCGCCGCCTCGATCGTCGTGTTTTCCACGGTGGCCGTGCAAACCGGCTTCCCCTTCCACTCCATGGTGGCGGCTTCCAAGGGCGCCCTGGAAGGATTGACCCGCGCATTGGCGGCCGAACTGGCGCCCAAAATCCGTGTGAATTGCATCGCCCCCTCCGTTACCGATACGCCGCTGGCCGCAGCCTTTCTTAACAGTCCGGAAAAAAGGGAAGCCAGCGCACAACGTCACCCCCTGAGGAAAGTAGGTCAACCGCAAGACATCGCGGCGCTTGCGGCATTTCTGCTCAGCCATACGTCGGGATGGATCACCGGGCAGGTAATCCACGCCGACGGTGGCATGTCCAGCTTGCGCCTGCCGTGAGCCACCAGAAACCTCACCTTCCGCAAAAGATCTGTATCGTCTGCGGCCGACCCTTCACCTGGCGAAAAAAATGGAAGGACGTGTGGGACGAGGTGAAGTATTGCAGCGAGCGATGCCGCCGGAATAAGGGAAAGAAAACATGAAGGAAGCCACGATCATCTTTCCTCACCAGCTGTTTGAAAACCATCCGGCGGTGGCTCGATCCCGTCCGGTGTTTCTGACGGAAGAATTCCTTTTCTTCCGGCAGTACAACTTCCATCAACAGAAACTGGCCTTTCACCGGGCCAGTATGAAAGCGTACGAGAAACACGTGCAGAGGCTGGGCTGTCAAGTGAGCTACATTGAATCCACAAGCCCATGGCAGGATGTTCGTGAACTGATAAAGCACTTGCATCAAAACGGGGTGTCGGCGCTTCATTATGTTGAAGTAACCGACAATTGGTTGTCCCGGCGCATTGCCGATGCCGCGTCAACGTGCGCCCTGCGTTGTGTGGAGTATGATTCCCCATCCTTTCTCCTGGATCGGGGCCAGGTGACAGACTATTTCGGAAAGCGAAAGAGGTTACTGCAGCATGACTTCTACGTTCAGCAACGCAAGCGCTTCAACATATTACTGACGCCGGATGGCCAACCCCAGGGAGGTCAGTGGAGCTTCGATGAGGAAAACAGGAAGAAATACCCCAGAAAAAGGAAGCCGCCGGAAGTCATATTTCAGGAAGCCAACCTACATTGGACTGAGGCCACAAGCTATGTCAAGAAACACTTTCCTGGCAACCCCGGTCGTATCAACCCGGATTTCATTTACCCGACTGCTTTTGGGGAGAGTCGAAGCTGGCTGAACCAGTTTCTTGAAACGCGGATGATGGAATTCGGACCCTATGAGGATGCCATCGTCGCGCGGGAGAACATTCTTCATCATAGCCTGCTGACGCCGCTGCTGAACACCGGTTTGCTAACCCCCCAGGGTGTATTGCATGAAGTAATGAATCGGGCCTCATCGCAAAATATCCCCCTCAACTCCCTTGAAGGTTTTGTCCGGCAAATCGTTGGGTGGCGTGAGTTTATCCGCGGTGTATACGAGCATCACGGGAGTCGGTCCCGAAGCAGGAACTACTGGAACTTCCATCGCAAAATCCCGCGCTCGTTCTGGGAGGGCACCACCGGTATTCCGCCCGTGGATATGACCATTAAGAAAGTTCTCGACACCGGCTACTGCCATCACATTGAGCGTTTGATGGTACTGGGCAACTTCATGCTCTTGTGTGAGTTCGACCCGGACGAAGTCTACCGCTGGTTTATGGAAATGTTCATCGACGCCTATGATTGGGTGATGGTTCCCAATGTGTATGGCATGAGCCAGTTTGCCGATGGAGGCCTTATGGCCACCAAACCCTACATTAGCGGAAGCAACTACCTTATGAAGATGAGCGACTACCCGTCGGGCGACTGGCAGGACACATGGGACGCCCTGTTCTGGCGGTTCCTGGACACGCATCGCGACTTCTTCCTGACTAATCCCCGGTTGGTAATGCTGGTCAGGACCTACGACAAGATAAAGGAGTACAAGCGATTCGAAATGCGCCGGAAAGCGGAGGTCTTTCTGCACGAGCTTGATTCGGTTCAGGCTGCCGGCGCCGACTTGGTTCAATAAGAGCACTCATTGGGCCGGATATTTCAATAAACCGTTAGACATGCTCACCGCCACTAACCCCAAACTCCCCATGCGCAACCGGTCCGTGACCGAAGACTACTACGTCAACAAGCTGGGTTTTCAATGTATTGGAAGCGATGCGTTTGCGCATTACCTCATTGTTGAGAAGGATAAACTTCAGTTGCATTTCTTTGAGTTCAAAGCGCTCAACCCGAAAGAAAACTATGGCCAGGTTTACATTCGAACCGATGACATTGACGGATTGTACCAAACCTTGCTCAATAACAAAGTGGATATTCACCCGGCTGGGCACCTGGCCGACACGCCGTGGGGCCAGCGAGAGTTTTCCCTGCTTGACCCGGATAACAACCTGCTGACTTTTGGCCAAAGTAAGTAGGTCTGCCGGTGCGGGCGTTCATCAGACAAAAAGCCGACGAAGCGAACGTGGTGAAAAGATTGACAAATGTATCCTCAACGAGGAGAAAGTGAAACGACGTCTCCTAGCCGGGTGACACGCTACAACTGGTCGGGCTTGTCGGCTATCGCCATAATAAGCCCTCCATAACCTCCTTATGTCACAGGCACTTACATTGTGGGAAAGGCAGTAATTTCAAACGACAGCAACATTTCAAATACTGGTTTTCAAAACTTAGGAAAAAAAGATGTGAAATGATTAAAAAGACGACTAACAGAGAACGGACTGCAAATATTGTTTGAAACAGATTTTCTCTTTAACTTAATTCAAAAGCAAAGCCCATGAAGACCAACGTATTCGCCCTTGTTATATTCTGCGCCCTTGCTCCCTGCGTGCGTGCACAGGAAGCGCTCGTACCCGAATTTAGCGGTCGCCCTTACTACGTAAAGGAAAACGCCCTCGCAGGCTTTGAACGGGTAGATGGAAACCTGTCGGCCAGCACCAGCGCTAAGGGAATGATCACCTTCTACAACGTCGGCAAAGACAAGTCCGACACAAGATTCTCGGCTTCTTCCATGCCAAGGATCCTTATCAAGGTGGAGGCCGGCGTTGACCCTGGTGATCTGATCAAAGTGGTAAAGGGAGAAGTCACAAAGAAAGGCAGGCAATTTACGGTCAGAAAAGCAGACCGAAAGAACACGGCGTTGGACATCAGTGAAGTGCTGCTTAAGGTGACCTTTAATAAAGTCGGGGATGGGATCTATGAATTTGTGTTCGAAGGCGTGGCCCCCGGCGAGTACGCCGTCGTCTCGTCCACTGAAACTAACAACGGCATGGCGCTTACCGCCAAACTTTCCTGCTTTGGAATTGACTGACAGTCGGTCTTGCCAGGCTTGTACCCTCCATCCCCTGGCACGGCGCATACACGGGTCGTTGGTGACAAGTGACCCGTGGATTTCAATAAGCGAGGAAAAAGAAATGCAAAAGACAATTCTACTTACACGCTACGAATTGGGGCCAAAGGTTACAAAGTTCCTATTCTTCATGTTTGGAATAGGGCAATCCTTGCAGGGAATCAGGTACCTGGTCCGCGATACGTCAACGAACGGCGACGTTTTCTTTGGAGGCTTTCAACTAATTGTCGGATTACTGCTGATCCTTTTGGGCTTTACCCTGTTCAATTCAAGGGTTACCTTCTCGCCCAAAATTTCTGTAGATGAAGAAAAGATCATTGTAAGAGAGGACATCTTTACAAAGACGAAACGAATCAACTGGAATGACGTCAAAGAAATCACCTTCAAGTCATTTGCACTGGACATACTACTAAAGAATAACAAGGAGGAACTGGTGATCCTTCGGACCAATGCCGAAGTCTCCATTGAAGTCAAAGCACTCCTGAGAGAAGTGGCGAATAAGAAAATGATCCAAGTTAAGGGTGGGTAGGTCGCCAACGCCCATCGGCTAATCGGCACCCAGTACCCAGACACACAGCCACCCAGCCACCCAGCCACCCAGGAACCCAGACACCCAGGCACCCAGGCACCCAGACACGTAAACACCTAAACACGTTTTATCATTCTCCTCGCAACGTCTCCGCCGGATTCGTCCGCGCTACTTGCAGCGTAAGGTATCCCAACGTTCCCCAGGCTACCGCCAGCAGGCCAAGGCCCACCACCACGAAGACCCATGCACTAACCGAGGTGTGATAGGTGAAATTGTTCAGCCACCGGTTCATCGCCCACCAGGTGACGGGCACCGCGACCAGCACGGCCATCAGCACGAGGCGGGTAAAGTCTTTTAGCAACAGCAGGATGATACGCTCCATGGAAGCGCCCATCACTTTACGGATGCTCACCTCCTTGACCTTCTGGCGGAACGTCAGCGCCGCGATACCCAGCAAGCCAAAGCTGGCGATGACAACGGCGAGTCCCGCAAAAGCCGACAAGGCCATCGACAGGTTCTTCTCCTCCCGGTATTGTCCTTCCAACTCGTCCCGGAGAAAAAAGTACTCGAAGGCGAAGCGTTCGTCAAACTTCCGCCAGGTAGTCTCCACGGCCTTCATCCGTTCCTCAAATCCATCCGTCTCCACCTTTAGTAAGACGTAGTTGAACCTCGGCCGCAGCCGGAACATCAGTGCACGAACCGGCTCATGCAAGGACTGGAAGTTGAAATCTTTCACCACCCCGATCACCGTTCCTCTCACATTGCCCGGCTCATCTTCCCAGATCATTTCCTTCCCTACGGCGTCGCCGCCAAACATCTCCTTCGCCGCGGTCTCGTTGATAATAAAAGCATCGCGGTCAGCCGGGTTATCGCGCGAGAACGGCCGGCCGGCCACGAAAGAAATGCCGAGCACGTCAAACAAGTCGTAGTCGCACATCTCCTCGGCGATAACCGAACGGGCCTGGGGATCCGTTGCGTTCCATGCTGAATTGCGGTTGAACTGGGTTCCGGGAATGTTGATGGCCGCACTCACCCCCCTGACTCCGTCGATGCGAAGGAGTTCGGCACGTACCGCGTCGAAGCGGGGCACGATGCCATCGCTGATCTTCAGCGGCAGCACCACCACCTCCTCTTGGGTGAAGCCCAGTGGTCGATGCTGGATGAAATCCAGCTGGCTGTAGATGATGGCGCTGCAGCAAATCAGCGTCATCGAAGCAAAGAATTGAAATGCAATGAGCGCCCGTCGCAACCCGCGGCCGTCCGGACCTTGCATCAATCGGCCTTTGAGAATCAAGGTGGGACGGATGGACGCCAACCGGAACGAAGGAAAGGCACCCGCGAGGAGACCCGTAGCGATTCCCAGTCCCAACAAACCTGTAGCCATGACCGCGTAGTTCATGCTCAGGGTGTCGCCCGTCAGTCCATTGTATACAGGCAGCAGCAACTCAATAAGCACTGCCGCGACAGCCGCGGCGCCGACGCTCACCAGCACCGCTTCACCCGTGAACTGCGCTGCCAGCTGTGTCCTGAAAGCTCCCAGGGACTTGCGTATTCCGATCTCCCGCGCCCGGTCGGCCGACTGCGCCGTGGTCAGGTTGATGAAGTTGAAGGCCGCAATGATGAGGATAAGCAATCCCGCGGCGCCCAGCATATATACATAGGCGATGTATCCATTAGGCTCGAGTTCCCAGAGCAGGTGCGAGCGGAGGTGTATGTCTGTGATGGGCTGCAACTCAAAATGCATACCCTGTGCCCGTGCTGCCTCCAGGACCTCATCCGAAACATTGATGAACTTCGCCACCCACGGGAGGAGTTTGCTTTCCAGCGCTTCTACATCCGTGCCCGGCTTGAGCCTGACGTAATTATAGTGGCCGAAATCAGCCCAGGTGTAATAGGGATTGTTTGGATCCAGCGACTTCTCGCGTGGATAGGAACCCAGGATGTCAAAATGAAAATGCGAGGCTGCGGGAACATCCTCGAACACACCCACGACTTCCACGAGGTCTTTCTCGTCGTTTACCATGAGCTTCTTGCCGATGGGGTCGGCATCGCCGAAATACTTTTTGGCTGTGGACGCAGACAGGAGACAACCGTTGAGTTGATGGAGTACTGTTTTGGGATTGCCCTTCAGCAGTTTGAAAGAGAACACATCGAAGAACGTAGTATCGACAGAAATCACGTTTTTCTCATCGAAGCGAACGTCGTTTTCCGGGTTCTTTACCGAGAACGTCTGACGCGTGAGACCATAGGCCCAAATTGGTGAGAGCGTCACCGCCGATTCCACTTCCGGAAAATCCTGCACCATGGCCTGGGCCATAGGGTGCGGCGTCCGCGTCTGCGGGTTATCGCTCATCCAGGCGATACGGTAAATGTCCTCCGCTCCCTCATGGAACTTGTCATAGCTCAACTCAAAAGAGACATATTGTGCAATAAGGAAGACGCTTGCCAGTCCAAGGGCCAGGCCAATCACGTTGATGGCCGTAAGCATCTTGTTCTTCATCAGGTTGCGGATGGCGACTTGGAAGTAGTTGCGAAGCATAGCTGCAGGTTGTGTATTCCCCTTATGCCAAATCGCGTACCAACTCGTGAAATTGGGTCAAGGGAGGCTGAAACCGCATTAGCTCGCAAAGAATCGTCCGCAAATGCAGCAAGGTGACCGGAAACGGGCGGTTGGACCGTACCCGGGGCAGGGCCCAAGAATTAAATAAACGGTAGGCCCCTCCCGTTCCCGGCTTCTTACTTTTACCCAATAACTCACCAAGCCATGAGAAAAATCAACGTACTCCTCATCCTGCTTTACTTTTCCCTATCGGCGTATGGCCAGGCTTACGAACCTGTCGATACGGTGACCATCAACAAGATCAAGCAGGAAGGACTCCAGCGATCAAAACTGATGAACAACCTGAGCATGCTCACGGATGTTTACGGTCCGCGCCTGACGCTTTCCCCCAACTTCAAGAAAGCGGCTGATTATGCCAAAGCCACCCTGGAGTCGTATGGCCTGCAGAACGTGCAGATCGACTACTGGGGCGAAGAGTTCGGCCGCGGCTGGGAGTTGAAAAAATTTACCCTCCAGTCCGTCGAGCCGATGACCACACCCATCATCGCCTATCCAAAAGCGTGGACACACGGCATCAAAGGAACCGTAACGGCTGACGCCGTCTACCTCGAAGTGAAAACGGAGGCCGACCTGGCCAAGTATAAAGGCAAACTCAAAGACAAGATTGTACTCTTCAGCGCGCCCGTTCCCGTCAAGCCTGGCTTCACCGCCGATGCCCGCCGGTTTAACGACTCTACCCTGCTCGCCATGTCCAATGCCGGAACTCCTGCCGAAGGAGGCCAGGGAGGATTCGGCGGTCCTAACCGTGAAGCACAGCAGCTGGCCTTCGCCAAATGGGATTTCTGTATGAAAGAAGGAGCCATCGCCGTGTTTGAACCAAGTCCTGCCGCACGTCTCGAAGACGGAACCATTCTCGTCGGCGCCGCCACCATTCCCTACCCTCCCGACGTGCCGCAAACTTCCCGCGCACGCGCCCAACACGCCAATGCGCCGAAGACATTACCCCAGGTCGTGGTTTCAGACGAGCACTACAACCGGATGGTTCGCCAGATTCAGCAAGGAAGAAACGTGAAGCTGGAGCTCTCCCTCGAGACAGAGTTTACGCCGGCGGCACAGGGCTTTAACGTTACCGGGGAAATACCGGGGAGCGACTTAAAAGATGAAGTGGTTATGATCGGAGCCCACCTCGACTCCTGGCATGCCGGCACCGGGGCCACCGACAATGGCGCCGGCTCGGCCGTCATGATGGAGGCGATGCGCATCCTCAAGTCGGTCGGCGCCCAACCGAGGAGAACTATCCGTGTGGCGCTGTGGGGCGGTGAAGAGCAAGGCCTGCTGGGTTCGCGCTCCTATGTGAAACGCACCCTTGGCGAACGACTGGACAAAGCGACGCCCTATGATTCGATCGTGTTAAAACCGGCTGCGCAAAAATTCTCCTGCTACTTCAACATGGACAACGGAACAGGCAAGTACCGCGGCGTTTTTCTGCAAGCCAACGAAGCCGTGCGCCCCATCTTCCGAGCGTGGCTGCAGCCGTTTGAAAAAATGGGAGCCTCCACCCTTACGCTCCGCAACACCGGCAGCACGGACCATGTGCCTTTTGACGCGATCGGTATTCCTGCTTTTCAGTTTATCCAGGATCCCATCGAGTACTCAAGCCGCACGCACCACACGAACATGGATGTATTCGACAAGGTTCTCGAAGCCGACCTGAAGCACAACGCCGTGATCACGGCCTCATTCGCCTGGTCAGCCGCCAATCGCCCGGGACTGCTCCCACGAAAACAACCCGTCCTGCAGGGCGCAACGTTGGGGCCGAACCGGTGAGGGGTGGTGAACTGTGAACAGTAAACAGTAAACTGTAAGCAGCTTGCCCCGACGAAGCTTTTTGCGAAGTCGGGGTAAACGGCTTGCCCCGACGTAGCTTTTGCGAAGTCGGGGTGAACAGTAAACCGTAAACGGTGGTTCGCAGTTTCATCGACGCCGGGGCTTCGATATCCCGGTACCCAGAACCCAGAACCCAGCTCCCAGTACCCAGTACCCAGCTCCCAGTACCCAGCTCCCAGCACCCAGCTCCCAGCACCCAGTTCCCAGCACTCGGTTATGCAGAGACGGCAGTATCTTGCGGGCATTCGATGAAAGTGTTCGTACTTATTGCAGCCGTACTCTTGGGTTCAGTTCCTTCCCGAGCCCAGGACTCTCTCCGTCTGCTTTCGTGGAACATCCAGATGCTTCCGTTTCCGGCCAGTCCTCACGGCAAAGCAAAGAGGGCGCGCGCTGTTGCCGAGTTACTTAAGAATGGTACGTATGATGTGGTGGTGTTTCAGGAGGCGTTCAAAAAACGAAGCCGCCGCATTCTAAGGCGTGAGCTGAAAGAGGTCCTGCCCTATCAAACGGATATCCTCAACCAAAAAACAATTTCCATCAAGACCAACGGCGGCGTGATGATCTTCAGCCGGCATCCGATCGAGGCGGTGCATGAAATACGGTTTACCAAACGCACCGGGTTTGACAAGTACGCGCGCAAAGGCGCCATGCTGGCCACCGTCAACTGGAAAGGAAAAGCGATTCAGGTCCTCGGCACCCACCTGCAGGCGTTCGGCACCGACGATGTGCTGCTTAGCCAGTATCACCAGGTGAAGAAGGAGCTGCTCGACCAGTACATGCAACCCGGTGTCCCGCAATTTCTCCTCGGCGATTTCAATACACGAAAAGTTCCGCCGGTCCCCGCCGGCTTGAGTGCCGACACGCCGATGCCGCAGACGCGTTACGGGGCCATGCTCCAAACGCTGGACGCGTTCGACGGTGAATTGGCCGGCGACCAGCAGTACACCATGGACCGCCCTTTCAACGACCTGTGCATCAAACGCAAAGAGGCGCGCCTCCTGCTCGACTATGTCCTCGTCCGCCCGAACGGCGCTGAAGTCACCGTCAACCGCGAAGTAAAGATCCTCCGCAAGCAGTGGCACCCTGACCACCGCGATCTATCGGACCACTTTGCCGTGGAGGCGGCGGTAGCCTGGACTGCGGGGAAGCAGTGAACGGTGAACCGTGAACCGTGAACAGTAAACGGTGAACAGTAAACTGTAAACAGTGGTTCGCAGTATCATCGACGCAGGAGCTTCGGTATCCCAGCACCCAGTGCCCAGCTCCCAGTACCCAGCACCTAGCTCCCAGCTCCCAGTACCCAGTACCCAGCACCCAGCTCCCAGTACCCAGCACCCTGTTCCCAGTTCCCAGAACCATTTCCGATATTTGCCGGATTATTGAGCCTGACGTGCTGAAAATCGATTCCCACACCCACATCATCCCGAAAAAGATGCCCAATTGGAGCGAGAAATTCGGGTATGGGGACTTCATCTACCTACAGCATCACCGCCGCGGGTTTGCCAAGATGATGCGGGGCAACCAGTTCTTCCGGGAGATCGAAGAGAACTGCTGGAATGCGGAAATGCGGATCGATGAATATGAAACGCATCACACCCGCGTCCAGGTAGTCTGCACCATCCCCGTGATGTTTTCTTACTGGGCGAAACCCGTGGATACCCTCGCGCTGTCAAAATACCTCAACGATCACCTCGCCAAGCTGGTCGACAAGTACCCGAAACACTATGTCGGCCTGGGCACGCTGCCGATGCAGGACACCGAACTCGCCGTCCAGGAATTGGCGCGCTGCAAGAAGATCGGCCTTCACGGCATCCAGATCGGCTCGAATATCAACGACGAGAACCTCAACGAAGAGCGCTTCTTCCCCATCTTCGAAGCCTGCGAAAAACTGGGCATGGCCGTCATGGTCCATCCGTGGAATATGATGGGCGAGAAAAGCATGACGCGCTATTGGCTTCCGTGGCTGGTGGGTATGCCGGCGGAAACGACCCGCGCCCTCTGTTCGATGATCTTTGGCGGGATTTTTGAACGACTCCCCAAACTGCGCGTGATGTTTGCCCATGCCGGCGGCTCCTTTTTGTTTACCCTGGGACGTATCGTTCACGGTTTCGAATGCCGCCCGGACCTGGTGGCCATCGATAACCCGGTGGACCCCCGGAAGTACCTTGGGCAATTCTGGATCGACAGCATCACGCACGACCTCCCCATGCTGGAATATGTGATCAACCAGGTCGGGTCAAAGCGCGTGACACTGGGGTCAGACTACCCGTTTCCGCTCGGCGATTTGCAGATCGGGAAGTTTATAGAGGATTCTAATCTGCCGAAGAAGACGAAAGAAGATATTTTTGCGAACGCTACATTGGAATGGCTTCAACTACCAAAGAAAAGATTTTTGTAACCGTCCTCACCGCGGCCCTGATGCTGGCCGCTGCGCCCCTGCTGGCCCAGCAGGACTTTGAGCGCGAGAAGCTGAGGGAGATGGAACAACAGCGGGAATATCAAAAGACCCGGCAGATTACCGCGCGGATGGATTCAGCGATCGTGCTGATGAACATGGAGCGCTACGAAGAGGCCGACGCAAAGTTCAGGTCCGTGCTGACCAACATCAAGAGTGTCCCCTCCGACCTCACCTTCCACTTTGGAAAGAACTCCTACTTCCTCGGCAAGTACAAACAGAGTATTGACTGGCTGACGAAATACATCCAACTCAAGGGAACCACCGGGCAGTATTCCACCGAGGCTTCCGAATGGCTGAAGAAAGCGGAACAGGGTCTTCTCCAGGAGCGACAGGTTCAAAATGCCAAGGCCGTGGAATTACTTTCACGCGACTTCACCATCGATTGTGGACCGGCCGGAAAGGTGGTATGTCCTGTCTGCAACGGCTCCACCGTCATCATCAAGAAGACCTACCTGGGCGACAAGTACTCTACGTGCGGCTACTGCAACAAGACCGGGCAGCTTTCCTGCGATGACTACAACAAACTGCTCAAAGGTCAACTGAAACCCGTGAATTGATATGGCGACCCTGCACAACCGGGTGAACCGGCAACTGCTTAAGCAGCGAAATCGGACGAGCCACGATGAACGGATTACGCTGTCGTTCTACAAGTATCACTCGATCAAAGATCCGGGTCTCTTCCGCGACCAGTTGTACAAAGCCTGGCAGCCCATCGGGGTGCTGGGACGAATCTATGTCGCCAACGAGGGGATCAACGCACAGCTCAGTGTTCCCCAGGTGCACTTTGAAGAGTTCAAGGCAACCCTGCGGAATACCGTCATACTCGATGGCGTCCGCCTCAACATCGCCGTGGAGAATGACAGCAAATCGTTTTTCGTACTGCGCATTGCGGTGAAGAAAAAGATTGTCGCGGACGGCTTGCGTGATGAAACGTTTGATGCCAGCAATTCCGGCGTGCACTTGTCGGCCTCAGCCTACAACGAGCTGAGCGAAAAACCAGGCACGGTAATCGTCGACATGCGCAACCATTATGAAAGCGAAGTAGGTCACTTCAAGGGCGCCATCTGCCCGGATGTTGACACCTTCAAAGAGGCGCTGCCGGTGGTGGAGGAAATGCTGAAAGACAAGAAGGACAGCAACGTGATCATGTATTGCACGGGAGGCATCCGGTGCGAGAAGGCCAGCGCGTGGATGAAGCACCGCGGGTTCAAGAACGTTTTCCAACTTGACGGCGGCATTATAGAATACTCCCGTCAAGCCAGCGCACAAGGGCTCGAGAACAAGTTCATCGGCAAGAACTTTGTGTTCGACGAGCGAATGGGCGAACGCATTTCGCCGGACATCATCAGCGTGTGCCATCAATGCGGGCAGCCCTGCGACACGCACACCAACTGCAAGAACGACGGCTGCCATCTGTTATTCATCCAGTGCGAAGCCTGCGCCTCCAAATACGCCGGTTGCTGCTCCGAAGAATGCAAAGCGATCATTGCGCTGCCGGCCGAGGCACAGAAGACCCTGCGGAAAGGGAAAGCGCAACAGCGCAAGACGTTTCACAAAGGGCGGTCACCGAAAATCCGGTTCAAGGGCACGGTATGATTCGCATCGGCATCATTAACGTGTCGGACCGGGCCAGCCGGGGCGAGTATGAAGACCTTCCCGGAAAAGCGATCGAAGCGACACTCCGGGAATATTTGATAAGCCCCTGGGAGAGAGTCTACGCCGTCATTCCGGATGAGCAAAAACTCATCGAGAAGACCTTGATCGACATGGCCGATCACGAGGGATGCTGCCTCATCGTGACTTCGGGAGGAACCGGGCCTGCCGTGCGGGATGTTACCCCGGAAGCGACAGAATCGGTCTGTGAGAAGCTACTTCCGGGCTTTGGAGAGCGAATGCGGGCAGAAAGCCTGAAATACGTACCAACCGCCATTTTAAGCCGTCAAACGGCCGGAATTCGGGGTCGAACGCTCATTGTTAACCTCCCGGGAAAGCCCAAATCCATACGCCAATGCCTGGATGCCATTTTTCCGGCAATTCCCTATTGCTTAGATTTGCTCGGAGGGCCCTACCTGGAATGCAATGAATTGGTTGTAAAAGCGTTCCGACCCCCGGTTCAATAGAATAATTACATGGCTAAGATTAAGTACTACTACGATACTGAGGCCTGTAAGTACGTCCGCGTACAGACCAAAACCAGCGATGTTATCCTGAACGTGCTGGGCGTGGTGTCCATGACCATTGCCATGGCCGTCGGCCTGCTGTTGTTGTACAGCAATTATTTTGAATCGCCGAAGGAGCTCATGCTGAAGAACGAGGTCAAGGAGATGGAGTTCTATTACCAGGATCTCAAGCAGAAGGTGGACAACCTCGACAAGATTCTGGCCGACATGAGCTACCGGGACGACAATATTTACCGTGTGGTGCTGGGCTCCGAACCGCTGGATAAATCCATCCGCGAAGCCGGCGTAGGCGGCGCTGAGCGGTATGCCGACATCCGGACCAAGAACATCGATCACGATGACATTATCATTGAACTCAACGAGTCGGTAGACAACCTCCGCCGCAAAGTTTATATCGAGTCGAAGTCGCACGATGAGATCATCGAGCTGGCCGAGAACAAAGAAAAACTGTTTGCCGCCATCCCCGCCATCCAGCCTGTTCCGAAAAAAGAAACGGTTGTCCTGGCTTCCGGCTATGGCATTCGCATTCACCCCATCTACAAGGTGCGCAAGATGCACAACGGCATTGACTTCGCGGCGCCCATCGGAACGCCGATTTACGCTGCTGCTGACGGGACCGTGGAGAACGTGGAGATCAGTTTCACCGGCTATGGCAAGAAGGTAGAGATCGATCATGGATTCGGGTACCGCACACGCTATGCGCACATGCACATGTTCGTGGTACGCAACGGCCAACACGTCAAGCGCGGCGACCTGATCGGATATGTGGGTGACACCGGACTCTCAACGGCTCCGCACCTTCACTACGAGGTCTTTATCAACGGTGCGCAGGTCAACCCCGTGCACTATTTCTTCAACGACCTCAATCCGGCCGAGTACGCGAAGATCATCGAGCTGGCTTCCATCGAGAACCAGAGTCTCGGCATGTAATCGCACTTCAAGGCCTTCCAACTTAACACGGAGAATGATACCTTAGCAGGCAATCCTGCTATGCGTTTCATCACTTGCTCCCTGCTCCTGCTCCTGACGGCCACCCTGGCATTCGGTCAGGGATGCAGCGATGCCGGGTTCTGCACGATGGGCGCCATGAAGCCCGACCAGCCCTACAACAAGCGCATCAAGGTTAAACTCAAAACCGTTGAGCTGAGCTACTACCGCGGCACCACCACGCTCACGCCCATCGTCTATGTGGCCAACCTGGATTTCAACTTCAGCCTGAACTCCCGAAATGCCCTGCAGATCAAAGTGCCCTACCAATGGGTCAGCGGGCAGTTGGCAAACACAGCCTCCATCGGCGATATCTCACTTTGCTACACGCGCAACCTGTTTTCATCCGACCGGTTTGATATCAACGCCTCACTCGGCGCCAAAATCCCGTCCAACAACTCCAACTTCACCGACGGCATCAATCCGCTGCCGATGTACTACCAAACAAGCCTGGGTACCTACGACTTCATTGCCGGCATTTCCATGATCAACCGCCAGTGGCTCTTTGCGACCGGCATCCAGGTGCCGCTCAATCAAAACGGCAACCAGTTCGATTGGCACCGCTGGCAAAGTACCGACCCGGATGAGCTTACCTACATTCAGAAGTATCCCAACTCGACCGACTTAAAGCGCGGGATCGACATCATGCTTCGGGTGGAGCGCAACTTCCGGCTTTCGCGCTTCAACTTTTCTGTCGGGCTATTGCCGATCTACCGTATCGTCGCTGACGAGATCACCAACTTCCAGGGCATACGGACCTCCAAAGACGCCAAAGGCAACGTGGCGCAAGGGCTGGCGTTGTCGTGGATCGTCACGACGGGCTACAACTTCAATGCGCGCTCCGGTGTGCGCCTGCTGGTGGGCCACAAGATCGTCCAGCGCGAATTCAGTCCCGACGGGCTTACCCGCGAACTTGTTTCCTCACTCAGTTACATCTACCGGTTCTGATGAGAAGGTACCTACTTGCCTGGTTTATCTTCCTGGCCCTGATTTCAAACGGACAAGGCATTTCGCTGAAGCGTGTTGATTCACTGATTAATTCCGGTGATTATGCGCTGGCCGAATCGGCGATTGCTGCCCTTGAGCAACAAGCGGCTGCCGATCTCTCCGTCAGGCTTCTTTCCAAGCGGGCTGAAATACTAATCCTTCAAGGAAAGTTGAACGACGCAGAATCCGCATTGCAGCGGCTGTCAGAGGGGCCGGCCATCAACAATCCATTCCTTCTGGCAGAAGTCAAAACGAACCAGGGATTTCTCTATCTCAACAAAGCGAGAAATGACCTTGCTCTTGCCCGCCTCCAGGAAGCCGTTGATTTATACCGGGCGGCCGATAAGTCGAACACGCCGGAGGCTGCGCGCTGCCTTTCCACGCTGAGCTTTGTCTACCTGGCCACCGGAAAATACAGCCAGGCCGAAGAGAACGGGCTTGTCGCCCTGCAGCTCCGTCAGCGGCTACTGGGTGATGAAAGTGAAGAAGCAGCGGCTTCCTACAATGATCTTGGTTTGGTCTACGCACAGACCGACGCCGACAAAGCGATTGAGTACTACGAAAAGGCAATGGCGGTTTACGAAAAGCTTCATGGAAAGGAACATCGGAAGATAGCCATTGCCAGCAGCAACCTCGGTGCAGCGTATCGCAGCCTCAAACTCTACGGCGACGCTGTTAACAACTTTGAGACGGCCGAATCAATCTGGAAGCGGTTATATCCCTCCGGGCATCCCAACCTTGCCTTCACACTTTTCAACCTCGGGCTTACCTATGACGCCATGGGCAATCACCAGTCGGCGTTGGGCTATTTCAACCGGGCGCTCGAGATGTACCGGAAGGCTTACGGCGAGCGCCACTCCGATATATCCGTAGTTCTCAACCAGGTTGGACTCATCCAGGTTGACGAGCGCCAGTACGATGAAGCGCTCCAATCATACCAGGCGGCTATTATCGCCAACTCCCCGACATTCTCCAACCCATCCACCGGCAGCAACCCGGCCGTTAGCCAGTTCTATAACGCCAAGGTTATGCTGTACACACTGCGCCTGAAAGCCGAGGCATTGGAGAGCCGCCATCTGAACAAGACCCTGCGCCTCTCCGATCTGACGCAGGCGTTGTCGACCCTCCAATCGTGCGACACACTGATTGACAACATCCGCTACGGCAGCTCCAACGAGAATGACAAGTTGGAGCTTGGCGCCAGCGCGAACGACGTGTATGAAGGCGGCGTGCGGATTGCCCAGGCCCTGAGCGAAATGACACTGCAGGGTCCTGCCTACCGCGAAACCGCATTCTATTTTGCCGAGAAAAGTAAATCGGCTGTCCTGCAGGAGTCCATTGCCGAAGCCGAAGCCAAATCTTTTGCCGGCATCCCTCCGGACGTGCTGGAAACAGAAAATCAACTGAAGGCATCCGCGGCGTTGCTGACCCAAAAGCTTGCGCAGAAACCTCCGGCAGCAGAAGAAGCAGCGCTTCGGGAACAATTGCTCACCACGAACCAACAGTATCAAACGCTCGTGAAGCGGATGGAGAAGGAGTTTCCTGACTACTTCAATCTTAAATTCAATAAGGTTACACCTACAACCCGCGACATTCAAAAGCAATTGCATGAGGGTCAGATCGTCGTCAGCTACTTCATCGCCGAAAAGAGATCGAGGATCTACTCTTTTGTATTGACACGTTCAAAGTTTACCGTCTACAATTCAACACTGCCGCCAGATTTCGAACGGTTGATCAAGGGCTTCACCAACGGAATCTATTTCATGGCCACGGATGTCTTTGCAGAATCATCCGCCACGCTGTCGCGATTGCTACTTCGCGGGGTTCCCAAGGCAAAAGAAATCACTTTCATTCCCTCCGGTCGATTGGGCACCATACCCTTTGAGGCACTATTCCGTGGAAAGCCATCGAAAGGATCGGGCTTCAGCACCTTTCCTTACCTCGTAAAGACCAGTGCCGTCAGCTACGAATTTTCAGCAGGTCTGCTGCTGCAGAAATCAGCTCATCCTCCTGTTTCAGGAAAAGGAATCTTCTTGTGCGCGCCGATCTCCTTCCCGGAAAAGGACAACCTTGGCGATTTGCCGGCTACACGGGATGAAGTCAATTCGATTGCCGGCATATTTGGAAAGGACGCCCGCGTTGTGCTGGAAGCGGATGCGAACGAAGGCGTGGTGAAGTCGGGCAACCTCGCCGCTTACCCGTACCTGCATTTTGCCACACATGGTATTGTCGATGAAAGCGCTCCTGAATTGTCGCGCATTTTCCTCCAGCCCGGTGACCATGAGGACGGCAATGTATTTTCCGGAGAGATTTTCAACCTCAAACTGAACGCCAACCTGGCGGTGCTGTCCGCCTGCCAGACAGGACTGGGGAAATATTCCTGCGGTGAAGGGGTGATCGGATTGTCGCGGGCGCTGGTCTACGCGGGAGCCAGGTCAATCGTCGTTTCCTACTGGAGTGTGGCGGATCGGTCCACGTCTGAGTTGATGTCCGATTTCTACCGAATACTGCTTTCCCGGCCCGGCACCACCAACGCTGACGCGCTGCGCCAGGCCAAGTGCAATATGATCCAGTCGGGTGATTATTCGTCACCTTATTATTGGGCGCCTTTTGTGCTGATTGGGCAATAAAAAAGCCCCAAAACAGGGCTGCTTTTTTCCTCTCCTGGCCCCTACAGTAGCGGGTGGTTTTTGGCCACTCCTACTGTCCGGGTCAGGTACACAGTTGAACGCTATGGCAAAATAGACTTCACTGTGATTTCAGAGGACCTCAAAGTAGGCGGATCACTTTCAATTTTCCTAAGAAATTCAAAAAACTTTGTTTTCATGCGAAAAATGGCCTTTTTAGGGCTTTTAACCATGATCGAGGACACCTACCAACAGCGGGGCTTGCGCGGAAAATTAGTCCGAAAATTGCGCCAAAAAGGCATACGCGATGAGGGGGTCCTGGCGGCCATCGGAAAGGTGCCCCGGCACGTGTTTTTCGACCCTGCCCTGCTTTCCCATGCCTACGAAGACAAGGCCTTCCCCATCGGCGAAGGACAGACCATATCCCAGCCCTATACCGTTGCTTTTCAGACCGAATTACTGGGGGTAAAAGCGGGCGACAAGGTCCTCGAAATCGGGACCGGTTCCGGGTACCAGGCCTGTGTCCTTCTGGAGATGGGCGCCAAGGTATACACCATCGAATACAACCGGGCGCTGTTCGAAAGGACGAAAGATTTTCTCCCAGAACTGGGGTACCATCCCTTCTTCTTTCATGGCGACGGCTCCAAGGGCCTGGCCATTCGCGCGCCGTACGATAAGATCATTGTGACTGCCGGCGCCCCGGTAATTCCCGATGCGCTGGTGCAGCAATTGGCCGACAACGGTGTGCTGGTCGTTCCCGTCGGCGGCAGAGACAAGCAGGTGATGATGCGGATTACAAAGAAGAACGGTGTGGTGGGCAAAGAAGAATTTGATACGTTTGCATTTGTCCCGCTGCTCGGCAAAGAAGGATGGAAGCCGGGCGATCAGAAATAACTGCATTCCCCATGGATAGAAAGAAGAAAGCGCCGCGCGAATCGTTTGTCAGCATGACCGAACTGGTGCTTCCCAACGATACGAACACGCTGAACAATCTCATGGGCGGAAGGCTCATGCACTGGATGGACGTCGTGTCGGCCATTGCAGGGCAAAAGCATTGCAACAGCATTGTGGTTACCGCTTCCGTCGACAACATCTCTTTTCGCTCGCCGATTCAACTGGGTAACGTTGTAACGTTAAAAGCGCGGGCTACCCGGGCATTCAATTCTTCGGTTGAAATCCGCATCGATGTGGAGGCGGAGAATATCCCGGAAGGAAAAAAGGTGGCCAGTCATTCCGCCTACTTCACCTTCGTAGCCGTGGACCATGATGGTAAGCCCGTTCCCATTCCGGAGGTTGTTCCTGAAACCGAAGAGGAGCAGCAACTCTATGACGGAGCCCTCCGCCGGAGACAACTTCGCCTGATCCTGTCGGGGCGAATGAAGCCTTCGGAGGCCAACGAATTAAAATCGTTATTCGATATCAAGCGCTGATGAGTTACGGGTTGTTCGAAACGACATTCACGGAGGAAATTTATTCCGTACCGCCGTCCCTCACGGTGATCCTCGACCAGCCGTGGTCCCGGCAGACACCCGAGTGCAGAGAGGCGCTTACCAAGCTCCTGGCCGCGGTACGCCATTCGCCGGAATCGGTGCGGATGATTTGTCAGGACCATGTGGACTTAACCTCGCTTGCCGAGCCGCCCGCCAAATTGGTTGCTTTTGTCCCGCCCCCGAAGGGCGTACCCCTGAATGAAAAGATCACAACGCCCGTCACCGAAATGGTGATCACGGAGCCGTTGCAGGTGCTCCTGGCCAATGAGGAAACCAAACGGAAATTCTGGGCAGCCTTCAAGACCCTTTTCTCCGCCTAAAAGGCCCTTTTTGGTAATATTTTGCCTTATTCTATATTTGCGGGTCTTTTTCCATGCCTTGCGTGAAGAAAGGCCTGTCAACTTAAACCTCATCGATTCATACTCATGCAAAATCTAGTCTATTACCTGCCATTATTCGGTGTTATCGGTCTGATCTATGTCGCCTGGAAAAGCGCCTGGGTTTCCAGCCAGGATGCCGGGACCGACAAAATGAAGAAAATCGCCGAGCACATCGCCGAAGGTGCGATGGCCTTTCTCAAGGCAGAATATAAAGTCCTGATCATTTTCGTCGTATGCGTGGCCGTGTTGCTCGGCATCACTGCTGACAGCCAGACATCGTCACCCCTCGTTGGTGTTTCCTTTGTCCTTGGCGCATTCAGCTCAGCGCTGGCTGGTTTCATCGGCATGCGCGTGGCCACGAAGGCAAACGTTCGCACGACCAATGCCGCACGCACCAGTCTCGGCAAAGCGCTGGAAGTAGCGTTCACCGGAGGTTCGGTGATGGGCATGGGCGTTGTGGGTATTGGAGTACTAGGACTCAGCGTTCTCTTCATTATTTACGCTAAGATTTTTGGTGTTGACAGCCAGGCCGGACTGAATCAGGTGATCACCGTTATCACCGGCTTCTCTTTCGGAGCCTCCTCTATCGCCCTCTTCGCACGCGTTGGCGGCGGTATCTATACAAAGGCGGCCGACGTCGGCGCCGACCTCGTTGGAAAAGTTGAAGCTGGCATTCCGGAAGATCACCCGCTGAATCCCGCAACCATCGCTGATAACGTTGGCGATAACGTCGGCGACGTAGCCGGTATGGGTGCTGACCTTTTTGAATCGTATGTAGGCTCCATCGTTGGTACGATGGTGTTGGGAGCCGCTTTCATGGTTCCTGGTTTTGCCGACAACTTTGACGGATTATCCGCTGTACTGCTTCCCCTGGTACTGGCCGGCGTGGGAATCCTGATGTCCTTCCTTGGAACGTTCTTCGTGAAGGTGAAGGAAGGCGGAAACCCGCAGACAGCCCTGAACATGGGTGAAATTGTTTCTTCTGTCATCATGATCGGTGCGTCCTGGTTCATCATAAAGTGGATGCTGCCCAGCGAATGGTGGTACCAGGATCCGCTCTACCAATGGGCCGATCCTGTAAAAGGAACGTTGTACACTTCGACCGGAGTTTTCTACGCTACGGTTATAGGTCTGGTTGCCGGTGTGGTTATCGGCCTGATCACTGAATACTATACCGGTATGGGCAAGAAGCCGGTGAATTCCATCGTCCGTCAATCATCGACCGGCGCTGCCACGAATATCATTGCCGGCCTGGGCGTGGGCATGATGTCCACCATGTGGCCTGTGATTATCATCGCATTCTCCATCATCGGCGCATTCTATTTCGGCGGCCTTTACGGTATCGCCATCGCGGCCGTTGGTATGCTGTCCAACCTGGGCATTCAATTGGCGGTTGACGCTTACGGACCGATCTCCGACAATGCCGGCGGTATCGCCGAAATGTCCGAACTGCCTAAAGAGGTTCGTTCACGCACCGACAAGTTGGATGCCGTGGGAAATACGACGGCCGCTATCGGTAAAGGATTTGCCATTGCCTCCGCAGCCCTGACAGCTCTTGCGTTGTTTGGCGCGTTCATGACTACCGCACACGTCAGCACCATCGACGTTTCGAAGGCCAACGTTATGGCCGGTCTGTTCATTGGTGGAATGCTTCCCTTTGTATTCTCTGCACTCGCCATGGGTGCCGTGGGCCGCGCGGCCATGCGCATGATTGAAGAAGTTCGTCGCCAATTCAAGGATATCCCTGCCCTGCACGCAGCGCTGGAAGCCATGAGACGCAACGATCATAAAGAGTTCAAAGATTGGTCGGCCGAGGATCAAAAGACATTTCAGAACGCCGACGGCGCTGCTGAATACGGCAAGTGCGTGGAGATCTCCACACAGGCTGCCCTGAAGCAAATGATCGTACCCGGCCTGATGGCTGTCGTTGTTCCGGTGGTGATTGCCTTCCTTCCCGGCTTCGGTGTTGAGGCATTGGGCGGTATGCTCGCCGGTGTAACTGTAACCGGTGTATTGATGGCTATTTTCCAGGCCAACGCCGGCGGTGCATGGGATAACGCCAAGAAGAGTTTTGAAGAAGGTGTGAATATCAACGGCCAGATGTACTACAAGAAATCCGATCCGCACAAGGCAGCGGTTGTCGGAGATACAGTCGGTGATCCGTTCAAAGATACGTCGGGTCCTTCCCTGAACATCCTGCTCAAGTTGATGTCAGTGGTTGCCCTCGTTATTGCACCGATCATTGCACTCCCGGTTAAGCCCAAGGCACAGGAGATTCCGGCGGAGCAGGTGATGACACAGCCCGTTCCCATGGAACAGACTCAGCCTGCGGATTCTACCGCGGTGGTGAAGTAATTCAGCATGACCCCAACGAAAAGCCTCCCACACGGGAGGCTTTTTTGCTTATTTTTATATCCACACAGCATGCGCTTCTGCCTCCTTATCCTCTTGTTTTACTCCGGGCAATCGTTTGGACAGGTCGAGACTATTCTTGGCCGATGGAAGACCATTGACGACGTCTCCGGGGAGGCCCGTTCCGTGGTCGAAATCCTGGAACACCAGGGCATGGTGATTGGGCGGATCGTCAAGATCTTCCCCCGCCCCAATATAGAACCCGACCCCGTCTGCGATAAGTGCAGTCCGGAGGATCCGCGCTTCAAGAAGAAGATCATCGGGATGGAAATCATCCGCAACCTCAAGAAGGACGGGGACGAGTATGCGGGCGGCGATATCCTGGACCCCGAAAACGGCAAAGTCTACCGGTCCAAAATCTGGCTCGACGGGAAAGTTTTGAAGGTCAGGGGTTACTGGGGGCCCTTTTACCGTACTCAGACATGGCAACGCGCCGACTGAACCATTGGTGGAAATAAGCGTAGCTTAGACCCGAATTATCTGCCGTTCAACCCATTATACGGTTACTTCCGTGGCATACAGAGTATTCAAGTCAGGCGCTGAGATAAACGAAAAAGACCTTTTCGAGCGCATCCAAAAGGGTGACGAAAAGGCTTTGGAACTTATCTATAAGCAGTACTACCGGATGATGACCAAATTGGTCATTACCAATAGTGGTACTGAAGAAGAGGCCCGGGACGTGTACCAGGATGCGCTGGTGGTTTTCTGGCAGAAAGCCCGATCCGGCAACCTGGTCCTGACGTCGAAGATGAGTACCTACATCTACAGCATTTGCCAAAACCTGTGGAGGAAGGAGCTCGAGCGGAAGAAACGGCTGTCGAATGAAGAGAAGGATACTCCTCAATCGATGGACATGGACACCGCCGAACGGGAGAAGATTATTGCCAAGTGCCTGGAGCAGCTGGGCGAAACGTGTCGAAAGGTATTGACGTATTATTACTTTGACGAACTATCCATGCAGGACATCGCCGACAAGCTCGGCTTCGCCAACACGGATACGGCAAAGACGAAGAAGTACAAGTGTAAACAAAAGCTCGATGAACTGGTGAAAGCCCAGTATTCGGAGCGTGACTTTTTGGATTGAGTATGACGAATTTTGAGAAGATAGATGATTACCTGGCTAACCGGCTTCCCGCGGAAGAGAAGGCGGAGTTTGAGCATGCCCTTGAAGGCGACCCTGCGCTGAAGTCAGAGGTTGCTCTCCAGGAGCAAATCATCAAAGGCATTCAAAAGGCCCGCGCCGCTGAACTGAAGCACATGCTTCAACAGGTGAGTGTACCCGCCAGCGGCTGGAGCGCCGGACAAGTTGCCGCAGGCGTTTTGCTTACCGGTGCCATCGCAACCGGCCTGTATCTCTACCTCCGCCCTGAACCTCCCACTGCGTTAACCCCTGAAGTGGTGACACAACCGGCACCTGTTGCCGAACCGGAGGTTGTCAAAGAAACACCGGATGCCGCCAAAGCGGTGGCGGAAGAACCCAGGAAGCAGCCGTCGAGTGCAACCAAGAAGCAGGCGGTCTCACCGGTACAGAAACCCGATATCCAGGTCGTTGATCCTACATCAGAACTGACGGAAAGCACGCCGGCTGGAAGTGATGCGACAACGACCCCTTCCCGCTCCGAAGTCACCGTCTCCAAACTGGATGTCGTGACCATGGCGCCGGACAAGAAGTACGTTTTCCATTACCAGTTCATGGAAGGAAAGCTGAGGCTCTACGGTCCGTTCGACAGGAACCTCTATGAGATCCTGGAGATCAATGGCGACAGCCATGCAGTATTCCTCTTCTATAAGGAGAACTACTACCTGCTGGATGAATCGCAGCAGGCGGTCACACAGCTTTCGCCGATACGCGACGGCCAATTGCTGAGAAAGCTCCGGGAGTACCGCAGCCGATAAAACACAGACCCCCTCCCAAGGGGGTTTTTTATTCCCGTTAAGTCCCCTCGCCTTGCTATCTTTGTTGCTTCATGGCAACGGATCACAAAGTCAAACCGAAGAAACTTGGCAGTTACCCGTTTGTCAGCGTCGTGCTCAGCATTACGCTGGCCCTGTTTGTCATCGGGTTGTTCGGCGTCCTGATCATTTTCTCGCAGGAGCTCGGCCGGCTCGTCCAGCAAAATGTGCGTATCCAGGTTTACCTGAAGGCGACGATGGAGGAACCCGACCGGCTGGCGCTGGAAAAGAAACTTAAAAATTCGGATTTCATCTTAAAGGATTCAACCAAGAAAACGGTGGTCTTTGTCTCCCGGCAAGAAGCAGCCAAACAGTTCATCCAGGACACCGGTGAAGACTTCCAAAAGTTCCTGGGCGAAAATCCACTGCGCGATGCCTACCTGGTTAACGTCGATCCGGCGTTTCATGACAAGAAGAAGCTGGCAGAAATCAAGACCCGACTCGAAAAAGAGAAGGGTGTTTTCCAGGTGTACTACGTGGAAAGCCTCATTGAATCCATCAATCGAAACGTGGCGAAGATCGGGCTGGTGCTCATCGGCATTGCAGCCGTGCTGCTCATCGTCGTTGTACTGTTGATCAACAACACCTTGCGGCTGGCACTCTTCTCACAGCGGTTCCTGATCCGCAGCATGCAATTGGTGGGCGCCACAAGAACATTCATACAGATGCCTTTCATCTTGCGCTCCATGCTGTTGGGCGCCCTCGCCGCACTACTCGCCTCCGGAATGCTGTGGGGCCTGATCCGTTACGGCAATGCCAAGGTGGAAGAACTTAATCTCCTGGAGAACCAGTCCAGGCTGCTGGTCCTGCTTGCCAGTCTGCTGGGCTTGGGTATTTTTGTGGCCACCGTGAGCACCTGGCGCGCGGTGCGCCGTTACCTGAAATTGTCACTGGACGAACTATACTGAATCTATGAGCAAACTTCCTTTCGGAAAGAAGAACTACCAACTAATGGTCATCGGCCTGGCCATCGTCATCCTGGGATTCATCATTATGACGCTGGATAAAGCGCCTCACGGATTCGGGTTTCTTGGCCTGACCCTGGGACCCATGGTGGCATTGGCTGGATTCATGGTAGAACTGTTTGCCATCCTCAAAAAGCCATCGGACAACTAACACATGTCCATCCTCCAGGCGATCGTACTGGCCATTATTGAAGGCATCACGGAATTCCTGCCCATCAGTTCAACGGGGCACATGATCATCGGATCCACGGTGATGGGGATTTCGTCCGATAACTTTGTCAAGACATTCACTGTTGCGATTCAATTGGGCGCCATCGCTTCGGTGGTTGTACTCTACTGGAAGCGTTTCTTTCAGTCATTCAAGTTTTACTTCGTTCTCGTTGTCGGGTTTATCCCGGCGGCCGTTGTCGGGCTTTTGCTCAATGATGCCATTGATGCCTTGTTGGAACGGGTGGACGTGGTGGGATGGACACTTATCCTCGGAGGGATCGTGCTATTATTTATAGACCGTTGGTTTTCAAGGACCGCGGAAGCGGGCTCTTCAGCGGTGTCCTATCCGCGGGCGATAAAGATTGGACTATATCAGTGCCTCGCTTTGATACCCGGCGTATCGAGGTCGGCTGCTACGATCATTGGCGGACTTGCCGTTGGACTGAACCGGCGCACAGCTGCCGAGTTCTCCTTTTTTCTGGCTGTACCCACCATGCTTGCAGCGACGGGGTATAAACTCCTGAAGTACTACATGCAGGGAAATGCATTCGGATCTGACCAGGTACTGCTGCTGGCCATCGGCAATGTAGTCGCCTTCCTGGTGGCGATGGCCGCTATTAAGTTGTTTATTGAATTCCTCACCCGCAACGGCTTCCGGATTTTCGGCTACTATCGTATTGTCGTAGGCATCATCATTCTCGCCTTGTACTATTTCGGCGACGTAAGTGAAGTGATCTGATGGAACCCGGGGAAGGCACCGTACTACTGGTCAACAAGCCGCTCGAGTGGACCAGCTTTGACGTGGTCAACAAGCTCCGTTACATTTTGCATACCCGAAAAATAGGTCATGCCGGAACATTGGACCCATTGGCAACAGGACTGCTGATTATCTGTGCCGGCAAGATGACCAAGCGGATCGATGAATTCCAGGGACAGGAGAAAGAGTACACGGGAACAATCACCCTGGGGCAAACCACACCGTCGTATGACCTGGAAACCCAGCCTACCCCGGCGGTTGACATCTCCAACATTACAGAGGACAAGGTAAAGGAAGCGGCCGCCACTTTCGTGGGCATCATTGACCAGGTCCCTCCCATGCACTCGTCGATCAAGGTGGATGGAAAGCGGGCTTACAGCCATGCGCGCAAAGGCAGAACCGTAGAATTGAAACCCCGTGCGGTCACCATCGCACGGTTTGACATTACCGCCTGCCGTTTCCCGGAAGTCGACTTCCGCGTAACCTGCTCAAAGGGAACTTACATCCGCAGCCTGGCCAATGACCTGGGTCAGAAACTCGGCGTTGGAGGGTACTTGTCGTCGCTGTGCCGCACCCGCATTGGCAGCTACACGCTCGAACAGGCAGAAACCATTGAACAACTCAAGGCGCGGTACCAGGCCATGCCGTCGTTGCCATGAAGATCTATCATACACCCGACGACTTCACCCGTTTGCCTTACGCCGTCGTCACGAGCGGAACGTTTGACGGCGTGCACCTGGGTCATCAGAAGATTCTTAACCGGGTAAAAGAGATTGCGCAGCGCAACGGCGGTGAGACCGTGGTGATCACCTTCTGGCCGCATCCCCGATTGGTTCTCCGGCCCGAAGATCAGACGCTGAAATTGTTAAATACCTTCGAAGAAAAGGCGCAGCTGCTGAAAGAGCAGGGCATCCAGCATCTGGTGAGGATTCCCTTCACCAAAGAGTTTTCTCAGTTGGCTTCCGCAGATTTTGTTCGCCGCATTTTAGTCGACGCGATCGGTACGCGCAAACTCGTCATTGGGTATGACCACCATTTCGGCAAGAACCGCGAAGGAAGTTTTCAATTGTTGAAAGCCGAAGGACCCCACTACGGTTTCGACGTCGAGGAGATTCCTGCACAAGATATTGATCACGTGACCGTGAGTTCATCGGCCATCCGGCGTGCCCTGGAATCCGGCGACGTCAGCACAGCATCTCACCTCCTCGGGAGAAGCTATGCCATTTCCGGCATTGTAACCAAAGGCGACAAACTCGGCCGTGTGATGGGCTACCCAACGGCCAACCTGTCCATTGAGTCATACTTCAAGCTGATCCCCGCTGACGGGATTTACGCGGTCAGGGTCATGCATGCCGGGAAGTGGTACGGCGGGATGCTCTATATCGGCGTCCGGCCCACCGTCAACGGAGCAAAGCGGACCATTGAAGTCAATATCTTCGACTTTGATAGCGATATTTACGGTGAGACGCTTACGGTGACCTTCGAGAAGCTGCTGCGAACCGATTCCAAATTCAAAGACCTGGAGGCCCTCAAAAACCAGCTCCATCTCGACAAGCAGCAGGCCCTCGAAGTGCTGAGAGCAACGAATTAATTGTTACGGTCATGATCAACAAGACGGTTAAGAACGCCGATGAAGCCATCCGCGATATTCCCGACAACGCGATCCTGATGGTCGGCGGCTTTGGGCTGTCCGGCAACCCGGAGAATTGCCTGAAAGCGCTGTTGCGCAAAGGGACCAAAGGACTTACCTGCATCTCCAACAACGCCGGCGTTGACGACTTTGGGATCGGCCTACTCCTCAAGACGCACCAGGTGAAGAAAATGATTTCTTCCTATGTGGGAGAGAATGAGGAGTTTGAACGACAACTTTTGTCCGGAGAACTTGAAGTGGAGCTGATTCCGCAGGGGACACTGGCAGAACGCGTGCGCGCGGGTGGCGCCGGAATTCCGGCCTTCTTCACACCGGCCGGCGTAGGGACGGAAGTAGCGCAAGGCAAAGAGACTCGCACCTTCGACGGCAAAGTCTACCTGATGGAGCAATGGCTGCGTGCCGATTTCTCACTCGTGAAAGCCTGGAAAGGCGACACCTTGGGGAATTTGATTTACCGGGGGACCGCCCGCAACTTCAATCCGATGATGGCCGCGGCCGGAACCATAACCATTGCTGAGGTGGAAGAGCTCGTTCAACCTGGCGAACTCGATCCCAACATGATCCATACACCTGGCATCTACGTCCACCGAATCTTTCAGGGGACGGACTATGAAAAGCGAATTGAGCAACGAACAGTTACCGCGACTAAAATTTCTTGAGTATGCTGGACAAAGTGGGCATTGCGAAGCGGATCGCACAGGAAGTCAGGGATGGAATGTATATCAATCTCGGCATTGGTATTCCCACACTCGTGGCGAATTACATTCCGAAAAACATTCACGTCATTTTACAGTCCGAGAACGGGCTGCTTGGAATCGGGCCCTTCCCCACGGAAGACCAGGTGGATCCAGACCTGATCAATGCCGGCAAGCAGACCATCACCATGGTACCCGGTTCCGCCTTGTTCAGTTCGGCAGAAAGTTTTGCGATGATTCGCAGCGGAAAAGTTGATCTAACGATACTGGGTGCGATGGAGGTTTCGGAGAATGGAGATATTGCCAATTGGAAGGTGCCCGGAAAAATGGTTAAGGGCATGGGCGGTGCGATGGACCTCGTGGCGTCTGCGAAGAACATCATTGTCGCCATGCAGCACTGCAGCAAGGATGGCGCTTCGAAACTATTGAAGCAGTGCTCCCTGCCCATAACGGGTCTAAGATGTGTCAAGAAGATCGTCACCGACATGGCCGTGCTTCACGTGCTGCCGGGAGGCGGGTTCAGGCTTTTAGAGCGGGCACCCGGGGTCTCCGTTGAGGCGATTAAAAAAGCAACCGAGGGCAAACTGGAAGTGCCTTCCGAGGTGCCGGAGATGCGCCTTCAATAGCTATCTTTGCCCGCCTTAGGCCAATTTCCATGAAGAAATCAACCATCCAGTTCACCGTTCACCTGGACGACACCAATACCCCGGAGAAAATTGAGTGGGATGCAACGGACAAGCCCGAACCGGGACTTACCGAGACCAAGTCCATCAGTATTTCCCTGTGGGATCATATGCAGAAGAACACCATGCGTATCGACTTGTGGGCCAAGGACATGCCGGTGGATGAGATGAAGCGGTTCTACATCGACAGTATTGGCGGGTTGGCCCAAAGCGTGCTCACCTCAACGGGTGACGAGCGTATGTCGGCCGAAATGAACGCACTTTGCGAGCGCCTGGCCCAGTATGTGAAAGAGTCCGAGAAGGGCTGAATCACGCACCGATTACTCTGCCTTTCCGGGCCGCAACCGGTCCCAAATTTCCGACTCCTCAATCGTTTGTATTTCTGCAAATTCTTGTAGATTTAGCAGATTAAACCATCACGCTCTATGAAAAAACTCTACACATGGTCGCTGCTGTCCCTCTTCATTCTCCTGGTGGGCAGCACGAATGCATGGGCTCAGGCCACGACCATTTCCGGTACGGTAAAGGACGCCGCTGGTGCTCCACTTCCCGGGGTGAACATTGTGGTCAAAGGGTCTGTTGCAGGTACGATTTCAGACGTTCAGGGTCGTTATAGCCTTACCGTCAAGCAAGCACCACCCTTCACGCTTTCATTTTCCTTCGTGGGGTATCAAACCCAGGAAATTGAAGTCAAGGACGGCGGAGCTACGACGCAGGATATCACCCTGACAGAAGGCACCCTGCTGGGTGAAGAAGTGGTGGTATCAGGAACACGATACCCTGAGAGCTACATGAAATCCGGCGTAACCATCGAGAAAATGGACATCCTGGAGATCAAGGCTGCCCCCACTCCTGATTACTATGATGGTCTCGCCAACATGAAAGGCGTGCAGGCCTCGTCCGGCAGCTTGAACTTCACCGCGATCAACACCCGGAGTTTTGCCACCATCGCCAACGTGCGGTTTGTACAGTGGGTGGATGGTATGGATACGCAGGCTCCTCTTTTGAACTTCCCCACAGGAAATATCATCGGTATTGGTGAGTTGGATGCTGAAAGCATGGAACTGATTCCCGGAGCCTCTTCCGCGCTGTATGGTCCCAACGCGTTCAACGGCATTCTCATCATGAAGAGCAAGAGTCCTTTTGAATACCAGGGATTAAGCGCCCAGGTAAAATACGGCATGACGCAGCAGAATGGACTTTCGTCCAATCCGTTGACGCAGTACAGCTTGCGCTACGCAAAAGCATTCAATAACAAGTTTGCCTTTAAGGTCAACGCTTCCATCATGCAGGCAAAAGATTGGCTTGGCAATGATTACAAGACCGACCGCCTGAACCCGGAGTCAAAGACCAGCCTGGCTGGCAATACCAATTTTGATGGTCTGAACCTGTACGGCGATGAGACGCAGATCAATCTACAATCTGTATTACCGAGCCTCGGCGTAGTTACCCGGACTGGTTTCCGTGAAGAGGACCTCGTCGACAACCGCGATGCCAAGAGCATAAAATTTGACGCCGCTCTCCACTACAAGATTACCGACAAGATTGAGGCCCTGGTGAATTATCGTTTTGGAGGCGGAAGTTCAGTGTACCAGGGTACTGAAAAGTACGCTTTGCGCGACTTCTCTCAGGAATTCATCAAAGCGGAGATTCGCGGGGACAACTTCTTCCTGCGCGCCTACCAAACCGCAACGGACGTCGGCAAGTCGTACAACCTCACGGCACTGGGTTCTTACATGAATGAGACGTACAGCCCTTCTTCCACCAACTGGGTTCCGGACTACCTCCTGGCCATGCAGGGATATATTCCGAGTGTTCCCGGTGGCAATCCCGCGGCAGCGCGTGCCTTTGCCGACAGAAATCGTCCTGTACCGGGAACGCCGGAGTTTGCCAACCTGGTCAACCTTGTCAAAGCCAACTACTTCCAGAAGACTCCGAGCGGCAACTGGGTTGACCCCAACGGCGGCAACCACACAGCCCAGGGCGGTGCTTCTTTCTTCGACAACTCCAAGCTCTACCATGTGGAAGGCAATTACCAGTTCAAGAATCTGAAGTGGGCCGACATCCAGGTGGGTGGTAACTGGCGTCAATACAACTTGTTCTCCAACGGCACCATCTTCAACGAGGCGCCGAATGACGGGGTAAATTTTGAGCGAATCCGGATCAATGAATTCGGTATGTATGGCGTCATCGCGAAGACCTTTAACAAACTGAGAGCAACGGCTTCGTTGCGCTATGACAAGAACCAGAACTTCGATGGCCGTGTAACGCCCCGACTGACTTTGGTTTATGAGCTGAATGAAAACCACAACCTTCGTGGATCCTTTCAAACAGGCTTCCGCAACCCTGACACCCAGGCGCAGTACATTTATTTCCCTTCGTCGGGCGGTACACTGCTGGGTAGCGCCAAGGCGAATGCTGAGCGCTATGGCATCCATAACGGGGGCGCATACACCCAGGCATCGTACAACGAATTTGTTTCCTTGGGAGGCAGCCTGGCCGCCGATGGTACTCCGATCAACCCGGCCAGCAACCCTACCGCGAGCAGCAAACTGGTAACCGCGAATGTGGCTTACGTTCAGCCGGAGAAACTCTGGTCTGGAGAGATCGGTTACAAAGGTCTGTTGCTTGACAAGAAACTCCTGGTGGACCTGAACGGCTTTTACACCAATTACAGCGGGTTTATCGGTGGACAGATTGTCGCCAGCAAACTACCGACGACCCACCAGGGCGTGACCATCAAGCCCGGTTCGTTGTTCTCACCGTACGTGAACTCCACCCGTGATGTTACCTCGTTTGGTGTCGGCCTTGGCCTTACCTATAAACTGCCCCGCGATTTCGAACTGAACGGGAACTACAACTATGCAAACTATACGGCACAGGAAGACAAAGATTTCCGCGCCGGCTTCAACACGCCGAAGAACCGTGGTTCGATCGGAATCAGCAACCGGAAGATCTTTAAGAACTTCGGTGCTTCGATCAACTACCGTTACCAGACTGCGTTCCTTTGGGAATCCTCTTACGGTACCTGGAACGTGCCTGAATTTGGCGTGTTAGACGCCCAGGTCAGCTACGCCGTGTCTTCCCTGAAGTCCGTATTCAAACTCGGCGCGACCAACCTTGGCGGCGGAGATTATCGCACCAACCTGGGTGCCCCGTACGTTGGACAGCAGTACTATATCTCTGTGACGTTTGACGAGTTCCTTAAATAACCCGCTAAATCGAGAAACGGCTCTGTTTACCGGGGCTTGTAAGCAAACACCGATTGAGCCGGCAGCTCCCGTTCCACCGGTTGCTGAAACACCGAGCAAGGGAACGGCAGACTTCACCAAGTTTGTTGCCCTCGGCGATTCATACGTTGCGGGTGCGCAGGGAGGCACACTGTTCAATAGCTCTCTTGCCAACTCCATTCCTAAAATTCTAGCAACGCAGTTTGCTACGGTCGGCGGCGGAGTGTTCAACCAGCCTGATGTTAACCATGAAAACGGATTGAACTTTGCCGTATTCGCAGCGAGTGGCGGCGCGGTCAGCCTTGGTCGGTATGTGCTCTTTGATCCGGACGGCGATATTGATCCCGATGGTGCCGGTTGCGCAACATCCCGGTCAGCGGCGCCGAGGGCTGCAGGAACTCCTGCATCGCCTGCGGTTTGCCCCTCCACCTCACCGACGCCGGCAATGCCTGCCCCGTATAATACCTTCCAGACAATTGGCGAGCTGATTACCTTTACCGGCGACCGCGCTGCACTCAACAACTTCGGGGTTCCCGGAACTCGGGTGTTTCACACCACAGCAGCCGCTTATGGCGCTCCACCTCCCACCGGCAGCCCGTGGTACTTCCGGTTTGCTTCTAATCCCGGCACGTCCCTGTTGCTGAGCGATGCCGCTTCCAAGGGTCACAAGTTTTTCCTGCTTTCCCTCGGACTGTTTGATATTCTCGGTTATGCCACCGGTGGTGGAGCCGGAAGCAATAACGGTGTTGGTTCGGCGGATATGACACCGGAAGCAGCGGTGTTCAACCCTTCTTATGACGCGAACCTGTCTACCATGCTGACAGACCCTTCTTCCAATGGCGTTGTGACTACGATTCCGGATATCACCACACTTCCGTTCTTCTTTACGGTGACATGGAATGCCATTGAGTTCAAGGCTTCAAACTGCAGCGATGCGGCAACCATTGCCGGCCTTAATGGACTCTTCAGCGGGTATAATTCCGCTATGGAGGCTATCCTTGCCGGAGGGGTTGGACCAGTTCCTCCTGGATTGACAGCTGAAGAGATAGCCAAGAGAAAAGTGGTTTACGGCTACGGCAAGAATCCAGTGCTGATCAGCGACGAAACACTGACTGATCTCAGCGCCCAATTAAGTCTCGTCAGCCCTGCCCTCGCTCAATTTGGAAGAACACGCCCGGCTACCAGCACAGACCTGATCCTGCTCACAGCCGGATCCGTTATGGGCACTTGCGCTCCTTCTCCTCCTACCGGCGTTCCTGCCACCAGTTGGATCTGGGGTGTCTCTGCTCCGCTCACCGATAATTTGGCCCTCATCCCGACGGAAACGGCTGACATCCAGGCGCGCACCGTTGCCTTCAACACCCATATCAAAGCAGCTGCCGATGCCTTCCCTGGCCGTGTAGCTGTGGCTGATTTGTATCAGGCGTACAAGGACCTCACCACCAACAAAGCTTACGCTTCCGATGGTGTTACGATTGTTCCTTCCTTCGCTCCTCCGGCAGGGATGTTCTCTGAAGACGGCATCCACCCGAACAGCCGGGGCAATGCCTTTACAGCGAACGTGATCATTGATGCGATCAACGCAAAGTTCACCGCCAAGATCCCCAAAGCCAGCCTGGCTAACTACCTCGGCACCGGCTTACCGGTAAAAGGTCAGTGATCTTCAGGTTATCAAATAAAAAAGGGGCTTCGGCCCCTTTTTTATTGCTCCTTACTCTACGTTAGAAGAGTTCCTTTGCAATGCGGTATATGGGATCGGACTTCCCCATGGAATAAAAATGCAGGCTGGGAACACCAAACTTGATCAGCTCCTTCGATTGCTTCACCGCCCACTCCACGCCCACCTGCCGCACAGCCGCGTTGTCCTTGCAGCGCTCCACTTCGTCGGCCAGCTCTTCAGGAAGATCAATGTGAAACACCGTGGGAAGGATGCTGGCCTGGCTCTTGGCGGTAATGGGCTTGATGCCGGGGATGATGGGTACGTTAATGCCCGCCTCGCGGCACTGACCGACAAATTCAACATACTTCTTGTTGTCGAAGAACATCTGGGTGACGATGTACTCGGCCCCCAGTTCAACTTTCAGCTTAAGGTATTTGATATCCACCTTCAGGTTCGGTGCGGCGAAATGCTTCTCCGGGTAACCAGCCACACCCACACAGAAATTGGTCGGTGAGGCGTTCTCGAGATCTTCATCGATGTATTTCCCCTTGTTCATGGCCACGATCTGTTCCAGCAGTTCCGAGGCATATTTGTGCCCATCCGGGTCCGGCGTGAAACGGCCTTCTGACTTGATGGCATCGCCCTGGAGTGCGAGGACGTTGTCGATGCCGAGGAAGTGGAGGTCGATCAACGCGTTCTCGGTCTCTTCGCGGCTGAACCCCCCGCAAATGATGTGGGGGACGGTGTCCACCTGGTAATGGTTCTGCAGCGCCGCGCAAATACCGACCGTGCCGGGGCGCTTCCGGGTCGAACGCTTTTCCAGGAGGCCGCTTTCCTTCTTCTTGTACACGTACTCCTCCCGATGATAGGTCACGTCGATAAACGGAGGCTTGAACTCCATCAACGGATCCAGGTTATCGTAAAGGGTCCGGATATTCTCCCCTTTCAGCGGCGGGAGAATCTCTATGGAGAAGAGCGTTTTGCCCCCGGCTCGTTTGATGTGGTCAATGACTTTCATTCCAATAGCTTATTAACGTAATCCTTTCTTCACAATGTTTTTCAATACCCGAGAATTGAACCCAACCACTGCTCCACCTCTTTCACACTCATCCCCTTTCGGCTGGCGTAATCCTCCACCTGGTCCTTCCCTATCTTTCCCAACCCGAAATACGTTGATCGCGGATGCGAAAAGTAATATCCGCATACCGACGACGCCGGCCACATGGCATAGGACTCCGTCAGGCTGATACCCGCATGTTGTCCGGGACTCAAGAGTGAGAATATTGTCTTCTTCTCAGTATGATCCGGGCACGCCGGATAACCGGGTGCCGGGCGTATTCCTACGTAGTCTTCACCGATCAATTGCACATTCGAGAGATCTTCATCCCGGGAATATCCCCACCACTCTCTGCGGACCTTTGCATGGAGACATTCAGCGAAAGCCTCCGCCAGCCGGTCTGCCAGCGCCTTGGCCATGATCTCCCGGTAGTCATCCTGCTGCTCCTTGAATGGCGCAATGAACTTCTCCAGCCCGATGCCGGCGGTCACGGCAAAGAGACCTATATAATCCTTCTTTCCTGACGACGCCGGCGCAATGAAGTCCGCCAGGCTGAAGTTTGGAAGACCGGCAGCCTTCTTGTTCTGCTGCCGCAGGAAGTGAAGTTTTGTTGTAGGGCTTTTCATTTCGCGATCACTGTACAGTGTCACGTCATCCGGCTCCGTCCGCTGTGCCGGGTAGAAACCCAACACCCCATTTGCCTGAAGTTTTCGACCCGCCACAATCTGGTCAAGCATCTGCCGGGCATCTTCATATAGTCGTGTAGCCTCGGCCCCGACCACGCTGTCGGAAAGGATATCGGGATAGCGGCCGGACAACATCCAGGTCTGAAAGAACGGCGTCCAATCGATGTACTCCCGGATTTCCTCCAGTGGATAATTCAAAAATTCTTTGCGTCCCAGGAAAGCCGGATGCGTGGCGTCCAGGGCTTGCCAGTCGATGGCTACCGCATTCTTGCGGGCATCCTCCAGCGTGAGATACGCTTTTTCCTGTCGGCGCTCCTCATGCTCCTGGCGCAGACGCGAATACTCTTCCTTAAACCGTGTCTTGATCAGGTTTGTTGTTGCCGGGTTGATCAACTCGCTGGCCACCGGGACAGACCGGGATGCATCCAAGACATGAATCACGGGGCCGTCATAGCAAGGGTCTATCTTCACCGCCGTATGAATCCGCGACGTTGTGGCGCCGCCGATTAGCAACGGCAAGTTCATTTTATCATGCTGCATTTCACGGGCCACATGCACCATTTCATCGAGGGATGGTGTGATCAGTCCGCTGAGGCCGATAATATCCACGTTCTCGCGGCGGGCAGCTTCCAGTATTTTCTCGGATGGCACCATGACGCCGAGGTCAACCACCTCATAGTTATTGCAGGCCAGCACAACGCCGACAATGTTCTTCCCGATATCGTGAACGTCACCCTTGACGGTGGCCATGAGGATCTTGGCTGCCGGTTTTCCTACCTGGCCGCTTCTTCTCTTCTCTTCCTCCAGGTAAGGCGTCAGGTAGGCCACGGCCTTTTTCATCACCCGCGCACTTTTTACTACCTGGGGCAGGAACATTTTACCGGCTCCAAACAGGTCGCCCACCACATTCATCCCTGCCATCAAGGGCCCTTCAATTACCTGCAGCGGCTTTTCAAATTTCTGTCGCAGTTCTTCAACGTCCTGGTCGATGTAATCAATAATACCCTTGACGAGGGAATGCGTGATCCGCTCTTCGACGGCAGCCCGGCGCCACTCGTCGTCAACTTCCTTTTTCCTGGCCGACCCTTTGACAGTCTCGGCAAACTCCAACAGGCGCTCGGTGGCATCTTCCCGGCGGTTCAGCAAAACGTCTTCTACCCGCTCCAGTAAGTCTTTGGGGATGTCGTCATAAACCGCCAGCATGGTCGGGTTTACAATCCCCATGGTCATCCCATTGCGTATCGCATGGTAAAGAAATGCCGAATGCATGGCCTCCCTTACCAGTTGATTTCCGCGGAAACTGAACGACACGTTGCTCACACCGCCACTCACCTGGGCATGGGGAAGATTCTCCCGGATCCATTTCGTTGCCCGAAAGAAGTCGACGGCATAGTTTCGGTGTTCCTCTATGCCGGTGGCGACGGGGAAAATATTGGGGTCAAATATGATATCCTGGGGAGGAAAATGGAGCTCATTGACCAATATGTCATAGGCCCGCTTACAGATGTCGATGCGGCGCTGGTAGGTATCCGCCTGGCCCTGTTCATCAAATGCCATGACGACGGCCGCCGCACCGTAACGGCGAACGAGCCGCGCCTGCCGCACAAATTCCTCCTTGCCGGCCTTCAGGCTGATCGAATTGACGATGCTCTTGCCTTGCAGGCACTTAAGTCCGGCTTCAATGACATTCCACTTCGACGAATCAACCATCACGGGAATCCGGGCGATTTCTGGTTCCGAGGCCATCAGGTTGAGGAACCGGGTCATGGCTGCCTCCGAATCCAGCATCCCTTCATCCATATTTACGTCGATCACCTGCGCCCCGCCGCGGACTTGGTCCAAGGCCACTTCCAGCGCCTCATCGAACTTATCCTCCTTGATGAGTTTGAGGAACCTGGCTGAACCCGTCACGTTGGTGCGTTCACCGATGTTGACGAAGTTTGATGCCGGCGTTATCCGGATGGCCTCGAGGCCGCTCAATTGAAGCGTCTGCGTATTCATTCCGGCCGGGCTAACGATTCTACCGACCTTGGCTTGTACTTCGCCGCCAAGGCCGCAATGACACGGATATGCTCGGGCGTGGTTCCGCAGCATCCGCCAATTACATTAACCAATCCTTCATCGAGGAACTCCTTGATCTGATTGCCCATTTCCTCGGGTGTCTGATCGTAATGACCAAACTCATTCGGTAACCCGGCGTTGGGATACGCACTGACAAAGAACGGGGCCTGCTCATTAAGCACCTGCAGGTACGGTCGAAGGGCTTTAGCCCCGAGCGCGCAGTTCAGTCCGATACTGAGCAACGGCACATGCGACACGGAGATGAGGAAGGCTTCCGTCGTCTGGCCGGAAAGGGTTCGGCCGCTGGCGTCGGTAATCGTTCCCGACACCATGATCGGAAGGGTTCGGCCGATCTCATCAAACAACTCCTGGATACCAAAAAGAGCCGCCTTGACGTTCAGCGTGTCGATAATTGTTTCCAGCAGGAGTACGTCCACCCCGCCGTCAATCAGTCCTTTGGCTTGTTCCTTAAAGGCCTCTTTCAACTCGTCGAATGAAATGGCGCGATAACCCGGGTTGCTGACATCGGGCGACAGGGAAGCCGTTTTATTGGTTGGGCCCATGGCACCGGCGACAAACCTCGGTTTGTTGGGATTCCGGGCAGTGAATTCGTCCGCCACTTCCCTTGCCAACCGGGCCGCCTGCAGGTTCAACTCATACACGGCGTCTTCCAGGTGGTAGTCGGCCTGGGCGACGCGCGTACCGCTGAAAGTATTCGTTTCAGCGATATCGGCCCCCGCCTCAAAATACTGACGGTGAATGTCTTTAATAATGTCCGGCCGGGTAATAGAGAGAATGTCATTATTGCCTTTCAGCGGGTAGGCGTGGTCCTTGAACCTTTCTCCGCGAAAGTCTTTCTCCTCCAGCTTATGGCGCTGAATCATGGTGCCCATAGCGCCGTCCAGCACCATGATCCGTTCTTTTAAAATGTCGTTGATTTCCACTTCTTCTGGATATGCTGTCTTATGCTGATCCAGAAAGAGCCTTTTGACGCGGCTGCTTATCTTTTCCGGACAATGATGTCCGGATGGGAGTTAGCACCTTCGTGATGGACGCCAGGTTGCTAAGACTTCACAGGGCCCAGTCCCTCGGTCTTTCTGGATAAGCCACGCAAAGAAACGCAAAAGGCCCAAAAAGTAAAAATTCAGGCCATTTTAATGATATCGCTCATCTCTTGGTTGCGCATTAACCTGTATTTTGCGCCATTGTCATGAAACTCGCCGCCGTCGACATCGGTTCAAACGCAATCCGCTTCCAGGTCTCCAGTGTGCTGGAACGAAAGGACCGTGTACTCTTCAAAAAGTTGGAGTACGTTCGATTCCCCCTGCGCCTCGGTCACGACGTGTTCGGCAGCAACAAGATCAGCAAGGTGAGCATTCAGAAGTTCAAGAAACTGATGAAGACCTACAAGCTGCTGCTGGAGTTGTACGAAGTTGATGATTTCATGTTCTGCGCCACGTCGGCCATGCGGGAATCGAAAAACGGGCACGAGATCGTGCGCATGATCAAGAAAGAACTGGGCATCGAAATTCACATTATCGACGGCCAGTTGGAGGCGGAACTGATCAACCAGGCCATTTCCTCTTTCCTCGACAAGAAATCCTACCTCCACATTGACGTGGGGGGCGGCAGTACCGAGCTGAACCTCTTTACCAACGGCAAGAAGGTGAAGACGCGTTCCTTCCGGGTCGGTTCCGTCCGCGTCCTGGAGCATCACGACTCCCCCCTCGTCTGGAAGGAAATGGAAAAATGGGTAAAAGATCATATCCACCGCGACTTGGGAACTGTCACCGCCGTAGGGACGGGTGGAAACATCAGCAAGCTATTTGAATTGTCGCACATCAAGACCGGCAAGCCGATGTCGCTGAAGAAGATGGTTGAAATCCGTCAGATGGTTGACGCCACGAGCATGGAGGAACGTATTTATGACCTCCAGATGAACCCGGACCGCGCCGACGTTATCGTACCGGCCAGCGACATCTACATCCAGGTCATGCAATGGGCCCGCTCACGCCAGATTATCGTGCCGGAAGTCGGGCTTAAGGACGGCATCCTGCTCCACTTGTTTGAGAAGAACCGCGAAATCAAGAAAGTGGAATTCGTGAACGTAGAAGATCAATCCCAGGGAAAGAAGACCACCCGGGTCAAGTAGTTCAGAAAAGGTTTACATCTTCCAGCGTTTCGCTGGTTACTTCATAGAAGGCCGTATGGATGTTGAACGGCGGCTCTCCATGGCGATCCTTTTTCACGTAGCTCCCGTCTTCCTTCATGATATACGCATTTACGTTATCGCGAAGGTTGAAATCAAGGATGCTTTTCAGCTGTCGCTGCAGCAGTTCCTGCTCGAGAAGAACCAGCGACTCCACACGCCGATCAAAACTGCGCACCATCGCGTCCGCACTGCCGATGTAGATTCTCGGCGTTCCGGCATGATGGAAATAATAGATCCGCGAGTGTTCCAGGTAGTCGCCCACAATCGAAATAACCTCAATGTTGTCGCTGAGACCCGGTCGGCCGGGGCGCAGGCAGCACATACCCCTGACAATGAGCTTGATCTTCACCCCTGCCTGGCTGGCTTCGTAAAGGGCATCAATGAATTCGCGGTCTTGCAGGGAGTTGAACTTGATAATGATCCCGGCCGGAAGCCCCTTCTTTGCGTTCTCTGCCTCAGCCTTGACAAGGTTGCAGAGTTCAATGCGCATGTCGCGCGGCGAGGTGATCAGGTTCTTGTAATGGCTGGGCTGGGAATGGCCGGTAATAACGTTGAAGAATTCAGAAACGTCGCTGGCGTACTCCTCCTTGGTTGACAATAAACCAATATCGGTATACAAGCGCGACGTCGTCTCGTTGTAGTTACCGCTGGCGATATGAACATAGCGGAAAACCCGGTCATCCGGTTCGCGTCGGACGATCAGCAGCAACTTGGTATGGGTCTTCAACGCACCAAATCCATAAATCACAAAACAGCCTGCCCGCTGGAGTTTTTGAGCTTCACGGAGGTTGTTTTCCTCGTCAAAGCGTGCTTTCACCTCGAACAGCACTGATACGTGCTTTCCGTTTTCTGCCGCTTTCAGAAGGGCGGCGCTTACCCTTGATTCTCTTGCCAGGCGATAGATGGTGATCTTGATGGAAAGCACCAGGGGATCATCCGCAGCCTTCTCCAGCAGGTCAAGGACCGGCTCCATGGAGTTGTACGGATGGTGCAGCAGGATGTCACGTTCCTTAAGGACTTCAAAGAGATCCCGGGTGCCCTGCTCCGGGAAACTCACCGGTTTGATGGGAGGCCGCAGGGATGCACGGCGATCCTTAAATTCCTTGTGTCCAATGATCTGGTTCAACCCGGTGATATCCAACAGGCTGTCTTTCGGCACCTGGAAGATGTTCAGGTCATCCATGTCCCATTGAATTTTCAGCATCCGCACCATCCAGGGATCTGCGCCCTCCATGATGTCCATTCGCACCACGCGGCCGGTGCGTCGGGTCTGGAGCTTCCTTTTTAACTCTTCCAGGAAGTTGGATTCAATGTCTTCACTTTCCTCCAACGTGAAGTCGCCGTTGCGGTTGATGCGGAACAAGCTGACCGACAACACCTCCACATTGCGGAACAGGTGATGAATATTATGGATGATAATATCTTCAACCGGGATAAAGGAGATGGTGCCGTCCGTTTGCAGTATCTCGTAGAATCGCGAGATGTTGCTGGGGATTTGGATGAACGACGCCTTCTGGGGGTGATTGTGGTCGTTGGGGGATTTGGTCACGACCCCCAGCAATAACCGATTGTTCTTCAGCGTAGGAAACGTGTGATAACTGTCGAACATCATCGGCGTGAGCATCGGGTAGATGGTCCGAATGAAGTAAAGATCCACCCGCTGCTTGTCGGCCGGGGATAGAAATTCATATTCGCCGAGGCGGAAGCCGTTCTGAAGAAAGGCGGGCTTCAGGTTGCTCAGGAAATAACCGTGTTGATCCTTCAGGAACTGCTGAATTTCCTTCAACAAGGTCGTCCGGAACGGCGTCTCGCGAAGGCCGCTGTAGTCAAAGCGCTCCTTGCCGTAATCGAGGTAATTGTAAAGACTGCCCAGGCGGATGGTGCAGAACTCGTCCAGGTTGGAAGCGGTAATACAAAGAAACTTGAGGCGGTCGAAAATACTCCTCTCCTCCTTCATGGCCTGGTCGAGGACGCGGAGGTTAAATTTTAACCAACTTAAATCCCGACTGATGTACTGACTCCCGGCTATTTGCGACGGCGCTTGCGGCGGTACGTCGGCAATCAGTTCTTCTTCATCCTCTTCCATACCCGCATCTTAGATATCGATGTTGGCGTATTTGGCGTTTTTCTCAATAAACTCACGGCGTGGGGCCACTTCATCACCCATCAACATCGAGAACAGGTGATCCGCTTCGGCGGCCGATTCAATGGTCACCAGTTTCAGCGTACGCTTCTCCGGGTCCATGGTGGTCGCCCACAATTGCTCCGGGTTCATCTCACCAAGACCCTTGTATCGCTGAACGGCCACACTGTCTTCCTTGCCGTCTTTTGACATTTCCTTGATCAGCGCGTCACGTTCCTGCTCATTCCAGCAGTAGCGTTCCTCTTTGCCTTTCTTTAACAGATACAGCGGCGGGAGGGCAATGTATACATAGCCCTGCTCGATGAGGTCGCGCATGTACCGGAAGAAGAAGGTAAGGATAAGGGTACGAATGTGGCTGCCATCCACGTCCGCATCCGTCATAATAATGATTTTATGGTAGCGAAGCTTCGAGAGATTGAGGGCCTTGTCATCTTCTGAAGTGCCGAAGCTTACGCCCAACGCAGTGATCATGTTCTTGATCTCTTCGTTGTCATAGATCTTATGCTCTTGCGCCTTTTCCACGTTAAGAATTTTTCCCCTCAAGGGAAGAATTGCCTGGAAATGGCGGTTGCGTCCCTGCTTGGCAGAGCCGCCGGCTGAATCACCTTCAACGAGATAGAGTTCAGAGACACCGGGATCGGTGCTCGCGCAGTCGGCCAGCTTGCCCGGTAAACCTGTTCCAGAAAGTACGTTCTTGCGCTGCACCATTTCGCGTGCTTTGCGCGCAGCGTGCCGTGCCTGTGCGGCGAGGATGACCTTGTTAACGATCATCTTGGCATCCCGGGGATGCTCTTCGAGGAAATTCTGGAGGGCTTCACCCACCGCTTGGTCCACCGCACCCATGACTTCCGAGTTGCCCAATTTCGTCTTTGTCTGGCCTTCAAATTGCGGCTCGGCCACCTTCACCGAGATAACGGCCGTCAATCCTTCACGAAAGTCATCGCCATTGATTTCAATCTTTACCTTTTCCATCAGGCCCGACTTCTCGGCGTAGGTTTTCAAGGTACGCGTGAGTGCGCGGCGGAATCCGGCCACGTGGGTACCGCCCTCGTGGGTATTGATATTATTTACATACGACACCAGGTTCTCGCTGAAGGAAGTGTTGTAGCTCATCGCCACCTGCACCGGCGTTCCCTTGTCGGATTCAACGAAGATTGGATCGGCGATCAGTTTTTCGCGGGTAGCGTCCATGTACTGAACAAACTCCCGGAGACCGCCCTCTGAATAGAACGTGTCGTGCCGCGGCTCTCCTTTTTCGTCCTTCTCCCGCAGGTCGGCGAGTAGGATCCGAATGCCGGGATTCAGGAATGCCAGTTCCCTCAGGCGTCCGGATACCGTTGCATAGTTGTACTCAAGCACGGTGAAGATTTCCGGGTCCGGTTTGAAGTCCACCGTTGTACCCCGGCGGTCTGAATCGCCAATAACCTTAACCGGGTATTGGGGAATCCCGCGGCTGTATTCCTGTTGAAATATCTTGCCGTCGCGGTAGACCGTCGCGCGAAGCATAGTAGACAGCGCATTGACACACGATACACCTACGCCGTGCAGTCCGCCGGACACTTTGTAGGTGTCCTTGTCGAATTTACCCCCGGCGTGGAGAACGGTCATGACTACTTCGAGGGCAGACCGCTTTTCCTTCACGTGCATATCGGTGGGGATACCCCGCCCGTTGTCCTCTACCGTGACGGAGTTGTCCAGGTTGATCGTGACTTTGATTTCATCACAGAATCCCGCAAGGGCCTCGTCGATTGAGTTGTCGACAACCTCCCAAACCAAGTGATGGAGGCCCTTTACACTGACGTCTCCGATGTACATCGCGGGCCTTTTCCGAACCGCCTCTAACCCTTCAAGTACCTGTATATTGCTGGCCGAATATTCAGCCGCCTTTTTCGCCTTATCTGGTGCCATTTCAATCATTTACAAAGGGGTCAAAAATAAGGATTTCAGGGGTGAAAACCGCATTTTGAAGGGTCTTAGACAAGATATTTTGACCATTTTTGTGGGAACTTTTTTTAGCTGAGCAAACCCGACTTTTACCCTGTTTACCGGCATGCAAAAGACCTTCTTTAAGCTCGTTCTAATCATCGGATTCACTCCACTTTTTGGTCAACAGCGGGTGCCTGTTTTTGCCCTTAAACAAGACTCGGCTGCCTACGAAAAAACCCTGGAACGGTTGATGAGCGCCATGCGAAACCCCATGTATGGCTTTCGCATTGACAGCCTCCGAAAGGAAGAGATCGCTTTGCGTGAAAAGGCCGTCCGCTACCGCACGGTTTACCGGCCGTCTCCCGGCTACGAGCGCTGGGGGAAACTCACCTCAAGTCTCCAGACGGCCAAACGGGTAGCCCTCGTTGACTACCCCGGAGCAAAACTGCCTGATAGTCTATTCCTGATGACTGGCCTGGAGGAACTTGAACTCATCAATACCAACATCCGGAAACTTCCGTCCTTATTGTCCAACCTGCCCCGCCTTAAAAAGATCAGCCTGCTGAATAACCGCCCTCGCGGCCGGGTGAAGTTGCCCAAACTTCCCGGGGTCGAAACACTGGTGATCAGCGATGATGAATTCGATCGGCGACCCCGCAGTTACCGCAGCCTTCCTTCGCTGACGATGCTCGACCTCTCGCGGAATAATATGACACGGATCCCGAAGGTCAGGCATAAGGGAATCAAACGGCTTATTCTTACTGAAAACAACCTGACACTGCAAAACACCCGACTGAGGCTCCCCTCCCTGGAAGAACTGACATTGACCTCCAACGGCATCAAGGAAATTCCCGCTTCCATTGCGTCATTTCCAAAGCTCAAGAAATTAAACCTGAATCTGAATGAAGTGACAGTCATCTCACCGGAGATCGGTAAGCTGAAGAACCTGGAGCAGCTGTCGCTTTACAAGAACAAGGTGAGCGCACTGCCGTCTGAAATCTTCTCGTTACCCAACCTTCGGGTGATCGACTTCTATTATAACCAGCTGAAAGAGTTGGATCCGCGAATGGCCAACTGGAAGAAGCTGGAGATTCTCTATGCGGCCAATAATCAAATCGTGAGTTTGCCTGACAACCTGGGAGAGCTGGTCAACTTAAGGGAACTTTACCTCCACCACAACAAGATCAGCAACTTGCCTGCCTCGTTGGGAGGCTTGGACAGCCTCCGGGTACTCCGCGTCAACAACAACTTCCTCGTTGAGTTTCCACAGCCCTTGCTTAACCTAAAGTCGCTGGAAAACCTGGATGTTGCATCCAATCAGTTGACAGAAGTCCCGGAAGCCTTATTCCTTCTTCCACGGCTTAAGATTCTAAGCCTGAAAGGCAATCCCTTTGAACCCGCAGTGCGGGCCCGGCTATTGGACCAGGCCAGGCGCGCAATGCAGGAACGCCAGGTAATGGTTCACCTGGAAGGGCTGGTGGAGCCCGGAGTCAACTAGTTATTTGGTGACTGCCAACTCCTTGGCCTTCACGTTGGCTTTCCCGTTCTCTTTAGCTTTGGCTTCTACTTTGGACTTCTTTTTGTCCTTCTTGCCTTTCTTGGATTTGTCCTCCCCGTCTTCCTCGCTCATGAGTTTCTCCTTGGCTTTCTGCAGTTCAGCTCTTTGAGCTTCGCTGACGGTCGGATATTTCAGTTTGAGTTTTTCAAACTCGCGGTGAATAATGGAGGCGATGGCCAGGCGGCTGTACCATTTGTCGTCGGCCGGGATGATAAACCAGGGCGCATCTTCGGTTGTCGTTGCGCTGATGGCTTCTTCATATGCCTTCTGATAGTCCTTCCAGAATCCGCGTTCCTTCAGGTCGCTGAGGGAGAATTTCCAGTTCTTGCTGGGGTCGTCAATGCGTTCCAGGAAGCGCTTCTTCTGCTCCTTTTTCGAGACATGAAGGAAGAACTTGAGGATGATCATGCCGTTTTCGGCGCAGTTCTTCTCAAAACGGCGAATCTGTTTGTATCGCATTTCGAAGAAGTTCTTCTTCAGGTCCTTCATAGTTTCGATACCCGGTATCATTTCGTTGAGAATATATTCCGGATGCACTCGGGTGACGAGCACGTTTTCATAATGTGAACGGTTGTGGATGGCAATCTCTCCACGGGCAGGCAGGGCAATCTCGTGCCGCCAGAAGAAATCGTGGTCCAGTTCATAGCTGTTGGGCGCCTTGAAGCTGTACACTTTAACGCCAAGAGGATTGAATCCCGACATGATGTGCTTCACGGCTCCGTCTTTTCCCGCAGCGTCCATAGCCTGGAAAATTATCAGCACCGAATAGCGGTTGTGGGCATACAACTTGTCCTGGATTTCGGCCAAATGCTTGCGGCCGACATCCAGCATCATTTCAGCATCCTGCTTGTTCAACTCCTTCCCTTTGTACTTCGTAGCGTAGTCTTTCAGGGAGATCTTTTTGTCCACAGGGACCTGCAGGTCCTTGATTCGGATAATCTTTTCATCGGTTAGCATAGTCGTGCGATTTGGATTGAAACTCAACGATATCCCAAGGTAACAAGTCAGCCAGAGGGCCCGAATGATTATTATCAGGGTTTTAAACTTCATAAACCCTTCAAAATCAGGCGTATTACCTCATTTTTTCTAACTTGCGCCATCCCTGACCAATTTCAGACCATGAAGTCCATTATTTCCGCAGCCAGCCTTTTCGTAGTGCTTTCTGTCACCCCGCTTTTGGCCCAGGAAGCGGATAAGGACGCCATCCGGCGAGTGGTCATGCAGGAAACGGAATCCTATTTCGGACTGGATCAAGAGGCGTGGGCCGAAACCTGGTGGCATGTCCCGTATGCCTATTGGTCCTTCTCCGACAAAACGGGAACTCAATACATTGAAGGCTGGGATACGATTCAGAAGACTTTTGACTCGTATTTCAAGAGTCAGAAGCCGTCACGATCAAGGGTTACCTACACCTGGCAGGAAATTCGCGTGTACGGTACTGGCGCATACGTTCGTTTTGTAGAACATGCGAACGACAATCTCCGCGTAGAAGACACCAGCCAATTGCGGGTACTTGAAAAGAAAGACGGCAAGTGGAAGATCATCTGCATGAGCGCCGCCGTTAAGACCGAGGAAGAGTAGCTAGTACTGCCGCGTACGGAGCATGACCAACGTGCACGCCTCCAGCGGCTCGATCCCCTTTTGCTTCAACGCATCCTCCAACGCTTCGTTCTCCGTGCCCGGGTTGAATATGACCCGCTTCGGTTTGAGTTTGGGGATGTATTCGAATAGGTCCGCCTGGTTTGCCGGTCCGATGTAAAGGGTCACCGTATCAACGTCCTTGATTTCCGGGAATTCGCGGATATTGAGAATCTCCTTCCCAAAAATAGTCCCGTGTCTCAGGCCGACAGGCACGATCTCATGTCCATACTCGCTCAACATGCCTGACGCGATGTAGGAATACCGCGACGGGTTGGTTGAAGCTCCAAGAACAACTGTTTTCTTACTCATGGCCATACTGTTCAATGACGGCGGCGGCACATCGCTCACCATCCATGGCCGCCGATACGATACCCCCGGCGTAGCCGGCCCCCTCACCGCAAGGAAACAACCTCCTTACCTGTAGGTGTTCCAACGTATCGGCATTCCGGGGAATCCGGACGGGAGATGATGTGCGGCTTTCCACACCAATCACTTGTGCTTCGTTGGTCAGGTATCCCTTCATCTTTGTGCCAAAGCTACGGAATCCCATGCGCAGGCCCTCGGTCACAAACTTGGGGAAAATAGTCCCCAGGTCGACGGATGCCAATCCCGGCTGGTAGGAACAATCCAAGAGCGAGGCTGACACCTTCTTCTCAACAAAATCAACGAGCCGCTGTGCCGGTGCCGTCTGGTTGCCGCCCGCCAGTTGACAGGCGCGCTGCTCAACTTCCATCTGAAAAGTCAGGGCGCTCAACGGACCAAACTTCTGATAATCCTTAAGATCCTCAAGGCCTACGGCAACGACGATCCCCGAGTTGGCAAACTTTGAGTCCCGCCTGGACGGGCTCATACCGTTGACAACGACTTCGCCAGGAGCCGTGGCGGCAGGAACGATAAATCCCCCCGGACACATACAGAAGGAAAAAACACCACGCTCTTTGCCCTCGTTCTTCACCTGCGACACCAGCGAATAGGCAGATGCAGGGAGATATGGATTCCGGTCGCCCGAGCAGTGGTACTGAATACGGTCGATCAGCTGCTGCGAGTGCTCCACCCTTACTCCCAAAGCAAAGGGCTTGGCTTCGATGCTCACCTTTTTATCGTGCAGCAGTTGGAATATATCGCGTGCCGAATGTCCGGTCGCCAGGATACATGCGACCCCAGAAATCTGCTCGCCGGCGGCCGTTTTGACGCCTGTCCATGCGCCCTTCTCCAATACCACATCGACCACCCGGGTCTCAAAGCGAATCTCCCCTCCGCAATTGAGGATCGTACTCCGCATTTGCTGGATAACCGCCGGAAGTTTGTTCGTGCCGATGTGCGGATGGGCATCGTAAACAATATCTGTTTTTGCACCATGTGCAACGAGAATTTCCAGGATGCGGTGTACATCACCCCGCTTTGTACTCCGGGTGTATAATTTTCCATCCGAATAGGTACCCGCTCCACCTTCACCGAAGCAGTAGTTGGAATCCGGATTGACAACGTGGTCCTTATTGATGGCGGCAATATCTCTCCTGCGCGATTGCACATCCTTACCCCGTTCAAGAATGACGGGCTTGATCCCCGCCTCGAGGAGTTTAAGTGCCGCGAATAGCCCGGCCGGACCTGCGCCAACAATGATTACCTGCCTGGCTTTTGAGACATTCTTCTCTGGCTTTCGGTATTTGATGTTTAGTGCGGCCTCTTCTTTCTGAACTACTTCTCCGGATATCCTGACGATAATATTCCGTCCTCGCGCATCGACGGAGCGCTTTACCATTCTAAAACCCTGGTCCGGCTGAAGCCTGGCCTTTTCTACAATTGCCGATTGAAACCGGGTCTCATCAAATGCCTCCTCGGGAGTGAAAACCAGTTCAATGAGACGTTTCAAAGTCGAACGGATTTGGTCAGTTTACCGGCGCCCATCGAAGGAAACCGAGTAACCGAAATTCAGCACAAACCGGAAGCTGTGTGAAAAGTTATTGGTACTCTGTGAGGTGAAATACTGTGCGGCGGAAGGATCGACATCAAACACCCGGTAACCGATGTCGTAACCGATGCTGGCGTCGATGGTGAATCCATCGCCGTTATTCCGCTGCATCAGCCGCATACCCAGCATCACGCCGTATTCCGCGCGCTGTTCGGCTGCACTCACCGTGATCAGCGTGTTCGGTGATTGCGGAAAACTCACGTTGTTGAAATAACTGATGTTGGTCAGGCGGACTTCATGTCCGAAATACCACATGCCGATGGACATGTCGTTATAGAACTTCTGTTTCAGCGCAATCGAATATCCGCGTTGATAGACGGTGCCTTCCGGAACCTCGGAGTCTGACGTGAAGAATGGCGAGCGGAGGCCCTCAAACTCGAATTCATGGCCCAGCCGTTCCTGGTTATAGAACTCGACAGCCAGGGGCATGCGGCCCACAAAGGTCATCATGGGGTTGGTTCCGATGATCACGCTGCGGTACTCCGGGAAACGCGGCCGGAAATAATAGAATCCCGTTCGGCGGTTCGGCCGGGGTGCAGGCGCCGGTCCTGCCGTCGCCTTCGTCTTGTTGATCAAGGAATTGATTTCTTTCGCCAGCTCATTGTTCTCATAGAACGGTTTGTAATATCCGGACAGCGTGCCATCCGGTTCAAACAACTCCCATGTGCCCACGCGTAGTCCGTCTTCCATTGGCCCTTTGGTCTGGAGTGTTCCCGTTGGGTAGTAACCTTTATACTGGCCTTTGCCTTCATGGTACTCGCACTCTCCTTCCAGCTTTCCATCCGGGGAATAATACTCCCACTTTCCTTCGTTCTTGTTGTTGACAATCCGGCCTTTCATTTTGAGTTTATTGCCCGGGTAGTATTCCCGATACTCACCGGCGCCGTCGACGTAGCTGATCTCGCTGCGCAGGGATCCATCGGCATTGGACGTGCTCCAATAGCCCTCCTTCAGGCCGCCGGCAAATTCGCCGGACGAGCTTACGGTACCATCTTCATAATAGTATGTCCACTTTCCTGACTCGAGGTCATTGTCGAAATAGCCCGCTCGCTGGATCTTGCCCGACGGGTAGTAGTATTTCCATTCGCCCGTCCTGCGTCCGCCGCTGTAGTCACCTTCACTCTGCAGGGCTCCGTCTTCGCCGTAGAAACGCCAATGACCGACATTGCGGCCAGCTGCTTTGGGTCCTTCGCCCTGCACTTTGCCGGAATGGTAGTACTCCACGTGTCGGCCATGATCATCGATGTATTCCGTTTCACCCCGGCGGGAACCGTCTTCAAAGAACGTCAGCCAGTGGCCTGTGCGCTTGTTCGCCAAATACTCACCCTGTTCCTTTAGTTCTCCGCTCTCATAGTAGATTTTCCATTCGCCTTCCCTGTTCTTCCCGTTCACCGTGCCTTCCATGCTCTTGTTTCCATTTTCATAGAAGTACTCCCATTTTCCAAAATTTGAATTCTGCTTAAGGATGCCCCGCATTCGGAGGCCGCCGGTTTCGTAGTAGAATTCCCAAACTCCGGCCGTTTCATTGTTCACAAACTGTCCCGTGGATTCAACGACACCGTTGAGAAAATAGGAGACATAACGGCCGTGGAGCACATTCTGGAAGGTGTCCTTTACTTGGTACACTTCCTTGATGTTCTTCTTCGCCGCGTCGTGATAGGTGTAACGCGTGAAGCCCTGGCCGTTAGAAAGCCACGGCAGGATCATGAACACAATGCCAACGAGTATCCGCTTCACAGCGCCGGGATAAAGACACCAAATTTAACCATTTGCCCTGAACGGGGCAGTCAGCGCTGGAGCGCCTTTTCAACTGCAGCGCGTCCCCATTCGGCTTTTTCAGCATCTGACCAAAGAGTCGGAAAAAAGTGAATCTTCTGAAAGCGCGGAGGCAGGTACTTCTGCCAGTTGGTTCCGCCCGTAGCCTTGATATCCTCGGGGTCCTTATGGAGATACCGCGCTGCTGATTTCATATGCGACAGCGGCCAGAACACATTGGCCAGCAAATCAAATTCCCGCATTCGGCTGATGACATCAGGTCTGCCTTCAAAGTGCTTCACATATATCTGCCAAAGGTTCTTATGCGTGAACTCCCGTCCGATTTCGAGGAAGCCACTGATGTATTTCTCCTCAAATTGTCTGAGTGTAAGGGTCTTCTTACCGGAGGCCAGTTCCGTGGCGCCGCTTCGCCAGTACAATTTCTCCAACTGGGCTTCCATCGGGGCGCCAACAAGTGAAGGTCGGCTCACCGGGTCAACCAGGTTAATCATATCGGTCGACTTCAATTCAATCATTCGGTATTGGGCCGACTGAAACCCGCTGGCCGGCAGCAACGACATCCGGAAGCTGAGAAACTGTTCGCGCTCCATGCCGTCGGTCATGATATCGAAGCTGGCGCACAGGTTCTGAAAATAACGCACCATCCGATCAAGCCTGGCAATAAAGAATTTCTCTTCCAGGTCGGCCTTCTCCGACAATTGATCCATTTCCCAGAGCACCAGGTTGAAATACAATTCGGTTATCTGGTGGTAGATGATAAAAACCTTCTCATCCGGGAAACGCGTTTTCGGATTCTGGAGACTCAGCAGGGTGTCGAGATGGATATAGTCCCAGTAGGTCAGGTAGTCGGCATGCAGGAGACCGTCGAGGTACGAGCTCATATCCTGACCCATGACATCGTATTTCTGTTGCAGGCGGGTGAGCAAATCGCGCAGCCCGGGGTCGAGGGAACTATCCATTCTTATCCTTAGATTTGAGGCCAAATTAATCAAATTGTATGGCATCCACAGCCGCTTCCCAGGCAAAGAAATTCCTTAAGCAGGACGTATATGATCACCCCGATTTCTACCAGATCGACAGCCTTCTCACCGAAGAGCATAAGTTGATCCGTTCGTCTATCCGCGATTTTGTGAAGCGGGAGATCAGTCCCTACATCGAAGACTGGGCGCAGCGGGCGCATTTCCCTTATGAAATCGTCAGGAAGTTTGGTGAGATCGGCGCTTTTGGCCCGACGATTCCGCAGGAATATGGAGGTGGCGGCCTGGATTACATCTCCTACGGGATTCTCATGCAGGAGATTGAACGCGGAGATTCCGGCATGCGGTCAACGGCGTCGGTGCAAGGCTCGCTGGTCATGTATCCCATTTACAAGTTTGGATCGGAAGCCCAGCGCAAGAAGTACCTGCCCAAACTCGCTTCGGGCGAATGGCTTGGCTGCTTTGGTCTGACAGAACCGGATCACGGCTCAAACCCAAGCGGCATGGTGACCAATTTCAAAGACGTGGGTGATCACTACCTGCTGAACGGCGCCAAGATGTGGATTTCCAATTCGCCGAAAGCGGACGTCGCCGTGGTATGGGCGAAGAACGAAGCAGGCAGGATACATGGGCTCATTGTCGAGCGAGGCATGCCGGGATTCTCAACCCCCGAGACACACGGAAAGTGGTCGCTGCGGGCGAGCGCTACCGGAGAGCTGGTATTCGACAACGTCAAAGTCCCCAAAGAAAATCTGCTGCCGGGAAAGAATGGACTCGGTGCACCCCTGATGTGCCTGGACTCCGCCCGTTACGGAATCGCGTGGGGCGCGTTGGGCGCCGCCATGGATTGTTATGAATCAGCCAGGCGGTATGCGAAAGAGCGCATCCAGTTCGGAAAGCCGATCGGATCCTTCCAACTCGTTCAAAAGAAACTCTCCGAAATGCTCACGGAAATCACCAAGGCGCAGTTACTCGTATGGCGCCTCGGCACATTGATGAACGAAGGCAAGGCGACGACTCCGCAGATCTCCCTGGCCAAGCGCAACAACGTAGCGATGGCGCTGGAGATTGCGCGTGAAGCGCGTCAAATCCACGGCGGCATGGGAATTACCGGCGAATATTCCATCATGCGGCATATGATGAACCTGGAGTCGGTTGTAACGTACGAAGGCACGCACGATATCCACCTGCTGATTCTTGGGAATGAGATTACCGGCATCCCGGCATTTGTATAGACTTGATTAGAGTTTTGGCGCCAGCCAAACAAACCCCATAGCTACTACGAATACCAGGAAGAATATCCATGCGGGTATTTCTTCCCGGTGCATGGCTGTTAAGGTCTGCCCGTTGGGCAATCCGCTAGCCTGTTCATTTTCGCGGTGCTGTACTGCTGTCCTCCATGATCCCCAACTGCCCGGCTTGAAGACAAAATAATTCGCGACCGCCTCACCGGCAGCGACATGTTTCCATCCTGGGGAATTCGCCCAATGACGGCCATGCCAAAGATCATCGACCGACACATCTTCTGCCAAAGGGATTTCAATACTGTCTGCCAACACCGTGAGCGAGCCGGGACCAATCAGGTCAAACGTGAATGGTTCGCCGGGATAAATAGGAAATGGAGTCGTCAAACTCAGCGAGACTGACCTGGTGTCCCTCCTCGCGGTTTGTTCCAGCAGCGGCGTCCACAGCGCGGCATATGCGCTTTGATCGCCTCCCAACGCCAGTCTGTATGTTTCTCGCAATGACTGGAAACCTACCTTTCCATTTCCACACAGGGCCAATCCTTGCAACACATAGTTCCATGAGCGCAATATGCTTTGTACCCGTTTACCCGGCTTCATCGCGACAAACGGACCGGATTGGTTTCCGAAGCTACCCAGGTTATAGCGGACAGTGTCGGGTGCGGGCGAGGATGGTGACAACTCCAGGACATCACCGGGGAACCGTCTCGATTCCGGCGGGCCATTGAGCAACATCAAAAGGCCCATCCCCTTCCTGACCGCGGTTTCCATTGCTGTTGTCTCTTCAGCCGACAGGGCTTTCAATGATTGCTCATCCGTCACAACAAGGTCGAACCGATCGAGTGCGTCCATAGTTAGTTTGCCCTGAAGTTTCGCGGCACTATTTGCCACCTCATACCGGAAAATATTCTTCGACAAGCGGAAGCGCGTCACCAGCGGATGGCCTTTCCCCGTCAGGTAGTTCTTGAGAAATCTCACTTCCGCCTGTGGATAGTCTTGCAGAAGTAAAATCGAAAGCTGTCGCGAGGCGACCACCTCCACCGGCACCTCTTGCTCCATGGCACCGCCGGCAGAATCTTTAATCGCCAGAGTATATACAAACCGCCCGGGAATTTTCGTGCGGAATCCAAGCTCAAACGGCGTGAGGGAATTCGTGCGGATCAGCACAGAGTCTTCTGCGCCACCCGGACCGATCAGCGTTAAGCGACTGCCCTTGATACCGCGAACCTTCCCCTCCAGCCAGTTCTTTCGGTGTTCCGGATATGGTCTCGACCCCAAATCCACGACACCGACCGGCTGACTGCCCGGGATAAATTGAAACGATGTGCCTTTCAAATAATCCATGTAGGCTGTCGGTACCCCATCACCCAATACAAACTGCAGCTGTTTTCGTTGACTCAATTCCCTGTAAGAGGAAATAGAATCGACAATGTCCCGGGCAACCACACCCGGTGCACGAACAATCCTCAGTCCGCGATTTGCTTTCGTCAGGCTGTCCAATTTTGTCTGCGAATAGTTTTCCGTCAGCAACACCCATTCTTCCTCCCCGACCCGAATATCCCGCGAAGGTCTCAACATCATGGCGAGCAGCGCCATCAATGCCAGGATGATCGCCAGAACGCGAAGGCCTTTGAATCGATATGGTTTACGACTTTCCTGCCAAGCCAAAACCACCATCAGCAAGAGCATCACCACCAAGAGCCAAGCGAGCGGAATTACCGGCAAGATATGAAACTGGCTACTCACGCTGGTTATTCATTAGTTCAAGCACTTCCTGGTCGAGGGGATGAAGCGCACGTCTCTCCCGCGTGGGTGAATAAGTTTCCACCGGCAGAATAGACCAGAGATCCCTCCGTATCGCACGCAGCATGTCATCCATCTTCAGCGGATCCACGCTTCCATCCATGAGCTTTCTCAGCGCCGACAGCGTGCGCATATATTTACCTGGCTGCTTTAAGGCTTCCGAGGCTACTTCATAGCCCGCCTGTTCCAACGCGTTTCGCGATGAAGTTGACAGCGGGGTCTGCTTACCGATCAAGTATTCAATCTGGGGCAAGGCTTTTTGAATCGCCGGGAACGGCTTCGATGTTAAAGCGGCGACTTGCTCCGTCGTGCCGGCTGCATCCTCCAGCTCGCCGGTCAGTCGGCGGTCCTCTTTGATCGGAGGCGCATCAAAACCGGTACGATGCACATAAGCGCGGTTATCTTGTGCAATCTCTTTCAACAGGGCGAGAATCCGGTACTGGTACGGCAACGACTTCTTCGGTTCGTACATCCGAAGGTGCAGTTCCGAATCCCACATCAGCGTGAGTGCCGCCTGGAGCTTTGCTTTCACCGATTGGATAAAGAAAGTAGCCTCGTCTTCGCTATCGTGCTGATGCAAGAAAGCCTTCATGGGATCTTCCTGAACGCCTTCGGTCTCACTTCCCTCATGCTGATGGTCAGGTTCCTTTGCCGTCTTCTTCTCTTCTACCAGGTTATGTTCGTTTTCCTTGTCATGCTGATGGCCAAACTTCTTGGTCGGATCTTCCTCCCCCTCTTCTTCCGCCGCCGGCTCAACCACGCCGATACCGGCTTCGTCTTCCATGCCGAGGAACTGGCCATATTTCAATCGAAGTGCCTTTTGGTCGAATCCGAGCTCGTTGCTGCGGAAGTTGAAATCTGACTTCTTAATCTTTCGCTGTTCGGCCAGCAGTTTTTCGGTATCAATGATGAGTTGCCGCTGGCTGCGGAAATAGTCCGGCATCAGGTCGATACCCAGGCCGGCGTCTGCAACCGCTACAGCCTCGGCCGTATCTTTCAACGCAATGAAGAATGTCTCTGTGCGCGAAAGGTTAGGCACCGGCATCCGGTTGTCAATCGCTTCAGCATAGAAATACAATTCGTCGCCTGGCTCAAGTCCAAGTTGGCCCAGGTCAATGCCCAGCTTAAGCGTTGCGTGCTGGGCGGGGAACTGCGCATTGTCGAACGACAGCGTCACTTCCCTGAATTTTATTCCTTCACCTGAGCCTTTGCTCACCGTGGCGATGAGATGCGCATCTTTCACAGTATAATCATCCGAAGCCGATGCATTGACCACGATTTGAGTTGGTTCACCGGGGCCAATGGTCTGAAATTGCTGGCGTCCGACTACAGCTACAACAGGTGCGGCATCTTCCCGCGTGTCGGCGTGAAAGTAGTCGGAAGCATAACGCTTTCCGGATGCATCCCGCCAAGTAACCTGGTAAAAGGCAGGTTGCTCCGCGCGGCCGCTAGCCTGGTAATCAGCTTCACGACTGACTAAGGACAGCGAATCCTCCGAAGCAAAAATAAGGGCAGGTGAAATGGGACTGCCGCTGAATCGAACCTTCCAGGTGAGCTTGCTCCCTGCAGGAACTTTGAAATTGCCGCCAACCGAGCTGAAGGGACGAACACCCGTGTAAGCCGGCGGAGTTACCAGCAGTTCTATGCCGGAGAGTGCGGGCTGGAGCATCACAGAGGCAGTCGTGTCCGTTGCGTTTATGGGAGTCAATTCCGATGACCGCCGGGCTGCGGCCGGAAGTAAAACAACCGCCGTAATTCCAGTCGCGAAGAGCAGAAGGCCTTGGGCTATCCGATGTGGAGCCTGTACTCTTGCCTTCACGTTGACGAGTGCCTGGAGCACGTGCTGACGTTGAACTTCCTCCAGGGAAGTGGCAGACTTGTCACTGGCCAGCAAGTCAGCGCTATCCTTCAGTTCCGGAAAGTTAGCGTTCAGGTAAAGCGACACCTTCAGGGCACTCCACCTTAATGCCCCTGTCCGACGGATACGAAGGATGACAACGATGGCAAAGACCAGGATGCCCACCGATAGTGGCAGCATTCGGCTTGAATCGATAAGGCGCACCAAAGCGAAACTCAGCAGGCCAAGGCCGAGGGCCAGGAGTTTCACCTCCGTGAGCCGGGCCAGGGCAAATCTCCGTGCCTGCCTGTCAAGATATTGTTTTGCTTCCTGAAGGCTCATTGATTTCGGCGGTTAGCAACGAATCGTTCGAGAAGGAAAATGCATAATATCGCGGCGAGCAAGTAACGCGTTGACGTATCGTTGCCCTTTTCAACAAGGGATGTGTTGGTCACCTTGCCGGCCGCTGAAAGAGCAGCGCGCATCGGAAATACCCGCGCATCCGCGGAATCTGCAACGGCCTGGGCGCGAGAATCAGCACTTAAGATGCTCATCAGGTGAACTGCCAGGTTTCGTGAAATCACCACCTCGCTGTTGAGCCGCCCGGTAATGCAATAACGGTTGGCAGAGATTTGCTCGACAAGCCGCCCACTCGCCAGTTCATCCACATAAAAGACGGCTGCCATTGTGGCGGGCACAGGCTCGTTGGACAGCCAAAACAAGAAGTCAGGATTCAAATCACCAGCCCTCTCTGCGGGCACCTCATTCACCTTCAAGACGTCAACTGCCTGTCGCCGGAGTACAGTGAGCACTGCGTGAAGGGCATTTTTGTCGGCTTCAAATTCAGAACTCGATGCCAAGACAATCCGCACTGTATCACGTGTACGACCATGTTTACCCAAACTTATATTTGAAACAAAGGCTGTCCGGTTCATCTCGAACTTTCCCGAACAAACCAGGACGCTGTCAGGACTCCATTGAATCCGACTCACTGCGACTTCCCCCTCAGCAGGCGGCACATCGATCCATTTGACATTCGATGGCAACTGGGCTTTGGGTCCATGATATCCGGCTAACCGGTTTGTGGACACAATCACGGCCTCCTCGATTGGCATCTTTTGCAACTCCTCAAGACGGGCACCATAGTCTGGAGCAATTGTTAAGCTTTGCTCTGTCCTCAAAGGAAACCCGGGCGCAAGCCAAACGGATTGATAACCCGATGACTCCAGGCTGTCAAAAAGTGGAACCAATTCGCTTCGCCTCTCAAGCACAGGCTCGACGACTAACCACTTGTCGTGGTCTTTCAAACTGGGTAAATACCAGCCGGCGAGGAACAGGGTCAACAAGGCAAGGAGAACCATTCGGAGAATCAACAACAGATATTCATTGAGCCTCAGGCTGCGGAATTGCCGTGTGGGTGTCTCGCGAATGTGGCGCAAGCTTCCGATCCGGATGACCTTACCTTCCTTGCGGCTGAGCAAGTGAATGGCCAGCGGCACAGCCAGCGCTGCAAGAGCCCACCAATATGCCGGGTTCAGCAGGTTCATCGCGACAGGCGTTTCCGGACCGTCAAAAAGGTTCGCAGCGATCGCTCTACGCCTTCATCCATGCGGATCATCAGGTAGTCGACCTGTCGGCCAAGAAGCCGGTCGCGGGACGCTTTGATCCAATCGGCCACGCGAACCGCATACTCCTTTTGCTGCAGCCGGGTGTCAATCTTGACTCGTTCGCCGGACTCCATGTCTTCAAACGTGTAGGCGCCGTCGAAATCAAAATCAGCTTCGTGTTTTCCTAATAGGTGAATGACGATTACCTCGTTCCGGCTGGTCTTCAACCCGGAAATGAAATCGAACAGGTCGCCCTTTTCGTCGTACAAATCCGTGATGAAGATAATCAGGTCTTTTCCGGCACCTCCGTGAAGGTGGTCGAGTTCACTGCTTCGGTTCCACCGGCCTTCCGCTTTGACCCGGATCAGCGCATGAAGAAACCGCATGAACTGTGCGTGCTCGTTCCGGGGCTGTACAGCCGTTACCTTGCTTTCGTTGATCATGTAGAGCCCAAAAGCATCGCTTTGCTTTCGCGCCAGGTAGGCCAGCGCGGCGGCCACGATGCGGGCATATTGCATCTTCGTTATGCCGCCTTCCGTGTAGCCCATCGAAAGGCTGGCGTCGATGATAAACTTGACGGTAATATTCGTCTCAATATCCGCCTGCTTGACATAGTAGCGCTCGGAACGTGCGAACATCTTCCAGTCGAGTTGGCGCAGGTCGTCGCCGGGCTCGTAGCCACGGTATTGGGAAAACTCCATGCCGGCGCCCACCGACTGGCTCCTGTTGCTGCCCGACATGAATCCTTCCACGATAATGCGCGCCACCAACTCCAGTCCGTTGACGGTGTTGAGAATCTCCGGCCGGAGCAGCTCTTTGATCTGTTCGTTCACAGGGGATCAACCAAACGTCTTCGAAAGCAGTTGCTGGGTTACATTGTCGGGCGTCACACCGTCGGCTTCCGCCCGGAAGTTCAACAGGATGCGATGCCGAAGCACAGGATAGGCCACCTTGCGCAGGTCTTCGCGTGTCACGGAATAGTTTCCATTCAACAGCGCACGGGCTTTCGCCGTCAGGATCATCGCTTGTCCAGCCCGCGGTCCCGCCCCCCAACGGACAAAGTCCTTAACAAATTTCACTTCTGACGTTGCCGGTCGAGTCTGGCGGATAAATTCGCTGACCAGGTCAATCAAGTCCGGGCTGATATGAACCTCCCGGACCAATCGCTGCGCCTCGAGGATCTGGCTGCCGGTGATCACTTTGTTTATTTCCTGGCGCGACACGCCCGTCGTACTCTCCAGGATGGCCCGCTCATCCGCCGGGGATGGATAGTCAATCCGGATGTACAGCAGGAACCTGTCCAGCTGCGCTTCCGGCAACGGGAATGTGCCGGCCTGCTCGATCGGGTTTTGTGTGGCGAGAATGAAGAACGGCCGCTCCAGCGGATAGGTCACACCGGCATACGTGACGGAAAACTCCTGCATGGCCTCCAGCAGCGCCGACTGCGTCTTGGGCGAAGTGCGGTTGATTTCGTCGGCGAGGATGATGTTGGCGAACAAGGAGCCTTTGTTGAATTTGAACACCCGCTTGCCTGTGGTGTGATCTTCCTCCAGGATCTCCGTTCCAATAATATCGGACGGCATGAGGTCCGGCGTAAACTGGATGCGGCGGAACTTGAGGTCGATGGCTTCCGCAAGCGACCGGATCATCAGCGTCTTCGCCAACCCCGGAACGCCTTCCAGCAGTCCATGGCCGCCGGCAAGAAATGTGATCAACAACTGATCAATGGTTTCCTCCTGGCCGACGATTGCTTTGCGGATCTCCAGCTTCAATGCCTTCAGCCGGCTGACGGTCTCCTGTGCAGCCTGATCGATGGCTTGTATGTTTTTCGTTGCTTCCATGTTTTCATCAGCTGGTCAGCGCGTACATCACAATGTTTACGCCGAACCGGGTGTTATCAATTTTGTAGAATCGCTTGTTTCTAAAGTCATAGTCCCACTCACAGCCGTAGTCCTTGTTGCTGTACAGCACACCGATACGCCCGTCAATTTCCACGGCCTTAAGGTAGTCATGAACAATGTCATCCCCCCAACCGTTGAGTTCCTGCGACGTGGTGGGCGGGCCGTCGAATTGAAAGAAATTGCGGTAGATGCCATGGGTTTTGGGCAGCTTCACCAGCGCGTCCTTTCCAAAGATCCGTTCCATCTGCGATTCAAACGACTTGGCAAAGAGTCCGTCGATATCGTGATTACAGTCGTCGACGAAAACAAACCCGCCGTTGTTGACGTAGGTCTCAAAGTTCTTCCGCTCCTGGCCGGTAAACTCAACCAGCTTGTGACCACTCAGGTAGGTAAACGGGCACCGAAAGATCGACTCACTGCCCAGCGCGACAATATTCTCCCGGTCGTCGACCGGCACGGTGGTGTATTCCACCAGGGAGTTCAGGAGGTTGGACGGCATGCGTTGGTCCACATCCCAGTCGCCCGACTCGTATTGAATCCGTGTGAAGAAGAACTTACTCTGACTGTCGGTCATAAAGCGAAACAATTGACGTCAGTATTGAAGCAAAGCCCGGCAAGGGCCGGGCTTTGCACTCAAAAAGAGGAGCCAATATCAAACGGCATCCGAAAGACTGCTGAACGTGAAGTCCCTGATCTTCATGCTGGGGATCATCAGGTTCTGGCCTCCGCCCGGTCCGCCTTCACTGGTCACAGCACGCTCGGGTTTACCCAGGGTCTCCAGGTTGTTGAGCATGATGATCGGACTTTCGTTAAAACGGAAATTCTTGATCGGGTGCTTGATCTTGCCGTTCTCGATGTAGAAGGTGCCGTCGCGGGTCAGGCCGGTGAACAGCAACGTCTGCGGATCAACGGCGCGGATGTACCAGAAGCGCGTCACCAGAACGCCTTTCTGTGTATCCTTGATCATGTCTTCAATAGAGGCGGTTCCACCTTCCATGATGGCGTTGCCCGGGAAAGGTATCGGCGCGACATTCTTTTGTGCTGCCCAGTAGCGGTCGTAGAACAGGTTTGAAACCACACCGCCTTTAATCAGGTCCATCTTCTTCCTGGCTTGTCCGTCGCCGGCCCAGGGTGAAGCCGGTGCATCATCGTACCAGGGGTCGGTGTAGATATTGACGCGCTCGTCAACAATTTTCTCTCCGAGCTTTGTTCCTCCGCCCTTCTTCGACAGAAAACTCCGCCCTTCATCGGCTGTGCGGGCATTCATATTCAGCATGAGGCGAATAAGGTCAGCAGCAGCCGAGGCCTCGAGAATGACCGTGTACTTACCGGGTTCAATACCTTTTGCATTCCGTGAAAGCAAGGCCTTGTCAATCGCCCGCTTCGATGTCTCGCCGGCATTGAGCTTGCTCACATCATTCAGGTCGCGCGCTGCCCATCCGGAACCGGTACCGTCGTTGGTCCGCATGGTCACGGTGAAGTCGACGCTCGTGCTCCGGTTAAAAGCAAACAGCCCTTTGTTGTTCATGATGGCGCTGAAGTTGCTTCCATCCTGGAGGTATCCTGCCGCCGTGACGTCTTTCGAAGCCGCGGGGTTGATACTGTCCGCGGCCGCCTGGGCACGATACTCGGGCGTAATCTTTGCCGTCGCTTCCGAGAATGTCTTGGACTCGGCGCCGTAGGTCTGTGGACCAAGGCCCTCCATGAACTCCGGGTTTTCCGGCGCCAGGGTGGCGAGTTCTTCCGCACGGCGCACGACCTTCTCGAGGGATGCGTCGTCGAACTCGTTGATGGTGGCCGACCCGGAGCGCTTGCCAAAATTGGAAGTCACTCCCAAACTGAGGTTGGAGTCCTCGCCGGCGGTGGTCACACTATTTCGTGCATAACGGATGTTGCCGCGGTTGCCGCCGTTGAGGCTGGCGGAAATTCCGTCGGACTTGGAGAAGCCGATCACCTTTTCCAGGATCTTTTTCGCTTCTTCTTTCGAAAGTATTGCCATGATGACTTGCTTTTATTCGTTGATTAAATCGTACGTCCTGTATTGATTACGTTCACGCCATTAAACCGCGCGGTTGCCGACCCATGCGATACGGCGTTCGACTGCCCGGGTTGACCTTTACCATCATTGAAGGCGCCGCCCAGACGGTAGTCGCGCTCGTCGCATATGGCGGTGCACGAATTCCAGAACTCCTGGGTGTTGGCCTGGTAAGCTACATCCTTCAACATGCCGACGATCTGGCCGTTCTTGATTTCAAAGAACAGGACACCGCCAAACTGGAAATTGTAACGCTGCTGGTCGATCGAGAAGGAACCTTCTTTTACGATGTAAATGCCTTTCTCCACCTGGCTGATCAGTTGCTGTGGTGTCAGCTGGGTCTTCCCGGGCTGCAAGGAAACGTTGGCCATCCGCTGGAACTGGACATCGGCCCAACCCTGCGCATAGCAGCATCCATGCGATTCCTTCTGCTTGATGATATTCACCTGGTCGCGGATCGCCTGGTAGTTGACGAGGATTCCGTCCTTGATCAGGTCCCACGACTTGCACTTCACGCCTTCATCGTCATAGCCGGCCGCACCAAGGGAGTCTGGCTGGAGACGGTCCGCCACGAAATTGACGATCGGACTTCCAAAATTGAACTTCTTGGTCTCCCACTTGTCGAGTGTGAGGAAGCTGGTGCCGGCGTAATTGGCTTCGTATCCAAGCACACGATCCAGCTCGGTCGGGTGACCCACGGATTCGTGGATGGTAAGCCACAGGTGCGAGGGCTCGAGTACAAGGTCGTACTTACCCGGCTCCACCGACTTGGCGGCAATCATCTGCTTGGCCTGGTCGGGCGCCAGCGTGGCGTCTTCGATAATGTCATACGACTTGCCGTAGAGCACGATGCCGCCCGGCGATTGGATTTTATCCTCCGGACGAGCATCGAGGTACTCATACCCCATCCCCATCGGCGTACCGAAGCCGGAGCGGTTCTTGAATGATCCTGATGCCCGATCGATTACCGATACACCAATATTGGGAAAGATGCGATAGATATCCTGGTCAACATAAGAGCCTTCCGATGTGGCGAGATACTTCTGTTCGTTGACAAGGAAGATCTGGCTGTTGACAAAGTTGGCTCCCTTCTCAAGAGCTTTGCCATTTGCCGTCAGCAGTAAATCGACTTTATCCTTGACGGGAACTTCAAAGCCGTTCTTCTTGATGGGCGTCTTCCAGCTCACTTCACCGTAGGAAGGCGTCGGGGCCAGCACAACCGGTTGCTTTTGGAATTTCGAATTCGCTTTGGCGATAATCACCGCGCGCTCGGCGGTTTTCTTCATGCCTTCCGGGGTAACGTCGTTTGACGCAGCGAATCCCCACGTGCCGTTGGCGATCACCCGGATACCCACACCAAACGATTCGGTGTTGACGATGCCCTGAACTTTCTTCTCACGCGTGCTGACGAACTGGTTTAGGTAGCGACCAATGCGGACATCCGTGTAGCTGGCGCCAAAAGACCTCGCTGTATTTAAGGCGATATCGGCCAATACCTTCTTGTCCTTGGCATCCATCAGCGGATCCAGCAGCCTGTCGGCATCGATTGGGTTGGCCAGCGAACCGAAGGGCAGCGCCAACGCTCCCGCTCCCATTCCAGCCAATTGAATAAAATCCCTTCGTTTCATGTATGGTTGTTAAATGGTTCTTCCTGTGTTGATCACGTTGACTCCATTGAAGCGAGCTGTCGAACTGCCGTGTGACACGGCGCTCACCTGCGAGGGTTGTCCTTTGCCGTCGAAGGATCCGAAAAGGCGGTAGTCCTTCTCGTCGCATACCTTGACACAGCTGTTCCAGAACTCCTGCGTGTTGCTTTGGTAGGCCACGTCGTTCAGCATACCGGTGATCTCACCGTTCTTGATTTCATAAAAGACGGTCCCGCCAAACTGAAAGTTATAACGCTGCTGATCGATGGAGTAAGATCCGCGGCCGGCGATGTATATGCCTTTCTCCACGTCCTTAATCATTTGCTGGCTGGAGTACGGTTCCTTGCCAGGAGCGAGTGACACGTTGGGCCCGCTGGAACTGTACATCATTCCAACTCTCTGCGTAGCAGCAACCGTGGCTCTTTCGAGCCGATGATGTGCGCCTGGTCGCGAAAATGGCTTGTACGTTAATAAAGATTCATCCTTGATAAGATCCCAACGCTTAGTTCACACCCTCGTCGTCGTATCCCACAGCGCAGGTAGTTGTTGCGTCATCGGCGAAGTCGTTACGCTTACCGCTGCAATTCAGACATCCTGAACTGCAGACATCGACGTGGCAAAACTCGTCCCCATAATTTGCTTCATATCCCCAGTATCCTGTCGAGTTCCAGCGGGTGGCCCACCGACTCGTGAATAGTCAAACCCAGGTGATTGGGCTCGAGCA
>JBGAPO010000001.1:0-326049 GCA_044221195.1 Cyclobacteriaceae bacterium | reverse complement strand
ACTGTCCCGATTATTCGCATGTCGTTTTTGTTGTTTTTCAGGAAGTTATAGAAAACATCAGTCTGTACGATTCCACGATACGGGTCGTCCGGCCCGATCTCCTTCCACCAGGTGCGGACTTCTGATTCCATATTCTTCACTTGATCATCCGAAACATGAATCGCGAGATATCGGAATTCCTTTTCCGGAGCGAGGGTAAACATCACCGGGAGAATGGGCGAGTAAAAATCATCATGATGGAAATCTTTCACGACACCAACAACCGTCCATTGCCTGCCCTCTTGCATGAAAAACTGGCCCAATGGGTCAGACCAACCCATCAACTTCGCGAAAGATTCACTGACGACAACCGAGGAAAGACTGTCAGAAGGCATCTTGCGATCAAAAAACCTACCTTCCTTGAGTCGCAAGTTCATCGTTTCCAGGTAGTCATAACCCACGGCATTCTGAACGATCTCCGCCTTGCGCCCCAAGTGTTCAATGGAGGTGTACCGACCGCCAAGACCCAGGTGATTGGCGGCACCCGCAAAGCGAACAACGCCGGGATGTGCAGCAACCTTGTCCCGAAGCTTGAGGTATTGATCTACCGAGTTGACCGGAACTACAATATTGGCATCGTGATCATACCCCCAGTCCTTATTGCGGAGGTAAATACTGTTGTCCAGAAAGAGCACGCATCCTACGATGGTCATAAATGCCAAAATAAACTGACCAGTAAGCAGCACCCGACTGAACGCGCTTCGCTGGCCGAATTTTTCTTTTCCTTTCAGGATGACAACCGGTTGAAAGCCGGATACGAAGAATGCCGGATAAACGCCTGAGACCAAAACGAGAAACACAAATAGGCCGGCAAAGAAGTAGATCAGGGTAAAAGGCGAAGAGAATGCAAAGGGGACATGTTGTCCAACCAGGGCACTGATTCCAGGCATGAAGGCGAGGTAGGCGATGAGGAGTCCCAGCCCTACCGCAACGGCGCAGAGCATGAAGTTTTCTGCGATGAATTGGTATATGATTTCAGACTTTCTTCCTCCCACTACTTTACGGATGCCGATCTCTTTCAATCGCGTGGTGATGGTGGCAACGGAAATGTTGGTATAGTTGAAACAAGCCAACAGTAAAAGGAGGAATGCAATGATGCTCATGGCGTACACCCCCTGGGCTTCCCCCGAACCCATAACGGCACTTTCAATTTCCCCACTGTACTTTGCCAGATCGGCCAGGTTATAAAACTTGAAGGATTCGATGGGCCACTCGGGGGAAGATTGATTCTGCAGCGAGATGTATTTGGCCATTAACGGCTTCACTTCTTCAATTGATGTGCCCGGTTCAAGTTCAATGAACAACCCGTCGGTTAGGTATGACCAATCGTAGGCCTCTTTGATTTTAAGGTCAAGAAAAGCATCGATTGACAAGGCAATGGGAAACCGAAGTGTATTGTTATCAGGGAAATCGGCAACCGCGCTGACCGTAAAGGAGCGAATGGCGCCGTTAGAGAATTTGATTGACATGGCCTGGCCAACCGGATTGAGTTCGCCGAAATATTTTTCCGCGATTGGCCTTGAGAGCACGATGTTGTCCTTCGAAGCAAGCGCATGAGACGGAATGCCATAAGGCTCATAGGTGAACATTTCAAATATGGCAGGATCAAAATACCAGATTCTTTCGAAGAAAACTTTGTCCTCATAACGCACGGAAGCATTGCTCACTTCCATGCGGGTCATTCGTGCGACGCCGGGAATGTCCTGTTGCATCATCGGTCCCAGCAGCAACGGCGTATCACTGAGGATTACGTGATTGCTATCTCGGTTGACAAGGTTGGTAACCTGGAAAATGCGATCCTGTTTGACGTTAAAGTCGTCGGTGTGAAACCATTGATCCGCAAAAATGAATATGGTGATTGCGCCGGCAATACCGAGAGCAAGGCCTCCCAGGTTGATCACCGAGGTTGCGCCATGGCGCAGCGCACTTCGAAATCCGACGATAAGGTAATTGTAAAACATAGCTGCGGAATTAGACGGATGTGATGATGAATACTTGCGAATGTTTTTATAGCGAAAGAAGCGAAGCACATTCCAGGCGAAATGAATACGGGCAAGGCGAGGATTCGTTTTCGCTTTGCGATGAAACAGCTCGTACACATCCCCTTGGATTTCCTCCAGGCGGTCTGCGCGGCAGTACCATTCAAGGAATCGGTCGGCCCAAATTGGTGGCTTGAGTTTCTTCATGCCAGTTTGAACTGAAGCGCCACTTTCGGTATCTGGTTATACAGCTGATTGCGAAGTTCGTTGGCCTCTTCAAGGGCTCGTTTTCCGGAGGCCGTGAGCAGGAAAATTCGCTTGCGTCGCCCACCACGCTCGTCGGTAGGATCGCTCATCCTCGATTTTACAAGACCCTTGTCCTCCAGGCGGGTTAATACCGAATGGACCGCGCTGATGTTTAATTTCCGGTCTGCTTGCCTTGCAACCTCATCCATGATGGCAACGCCGTATGCCTGTGGATGCAGAATGCCAACGTGAAGCAGCACCAGTTCCTCCAATTCTCCCAGGTAAGTTCCTTTCATGTCGATTGCGATTCAGATGCTTATAACAAACGGCATAGGGGATGATATGTTTCATTTTTGTGGAACTAATAGGAAGAAACAGCGATTCAAGTGTCTCGGCTGAGATAATCGAAAAAGCCACCGCTGGAAAACTGATTCGTTTGATCCTCCTCATTCTTTATATTTGACTATCATCAAATTCAACCACCCATGAAATCCATTCACGTTCTGGTACAAGCTGTAGCACTGTTGCTCACGGCCAGTACCCTGGCTCAAACCCTGAACAGTACGGACATTGAGCAACTAAAATTCCGCCATATCGGACCCATTGGCAACCGTGTTACCTGTGTGGCCGGCATTCCTGGGAATGACCAGGTATATATTGTCGGAGCTGCAACCGGAGGTGTATGGAAGACGACGGATGGAGGAGTAAACTGGAAGCCGGTGTTCGACAAAGAGAACGTACACGCCATAGGGGCGGTAGCGATTTCTATGTCGGATCCTCGCGTTGTTTATGTTGGAACCGGAGAAAGCTCTATCCGATCAAACATTTCTATTGGAAACGGGATCTATAAATCTACGGACGGCGGTGAAAGCTGGTCTCTGGTAGGTTTGGAAAATTCCGGGCGCGTAAGCCGTATTCTTATCCACCCCAATAACCCGGATATCGCCTGGGTCGGTGCCTTGGGGCATGCCTATGCGCCGCAGAAAGAGCGCGGGGTTTACAAGACAACAGACGGAGGTAAAACATGGAAGCAAGTCTTATTCGTTGACGAGAACACCGGCGTTTCGGACATGACGATTGATCTTACGAATCCACGTATCCTCTTCGCCGGTTTATGGCAGCTTTCACTGAAAACGTGGAACCGCACCAGTGGAGGCCCGGGCAGTGGTGTTTATATGTCAAAAGATGGTGGTGATACCTGGACCCGATTGAAGGGAGCAGGACTTCCCGAAGGCGCCGTTGGAAAGATATCTCTGAGCATGACGCCGGCCGCACCTGACCGGGTGTATGCTTTGATTGAGACAGGCGATGGTTTGGAAAAGATGGGTGACAAGGTTGAGACAGGTGAACTGTGGCGCTCGGATGACAAAGGAAAATCCTGGCGGATGATTAATGCGAACCGCAACCTGACCGGACGCCAGGCCTATTATACCCGGGTGGCAGCTTCCACCGATCAAATCAATGATGTCTATTTCATCTCCTCTGGCTTCTGGACCAGTATTGACGGAGGTCGCTCATTGGAGCCCATTATGGATTTCTTCAGCCAGCCCAACTGGGACCATCATGAGATGTGGATCGATCCCACGAATGGAAACCGGATGGCAGTCGCGGGTGACGGGGGTATTTCTATTTCCAAAAACAGGGCAAAAACCTGGCACAGAACCATTCTCCCCATTGCCCAACTATATCACGTCACGGTGGACAATGCCATACCGTACCATGTGCTGACGAACCGCCAGGATGGCCCATCCATGCGAGGGCCAAGCCGAAGCAATACCGGCAGTTTCTTTAGCCTCGGCATTGCAACCGGGCTTTGGCATGACGTGGGAGGTGGCGAAAGCGGCTTTGCCACGCCGGATCCTAAGGACCCGAACATTGTATGGTCAAGCGCCTCTGGAACCGGAGCTGTCGGAGGGGTGGTGGTTCGCTACAACGACAAAACACATCAATACCGCCAAGTAGAGATTTGGCCAGAATACACGGCCGGACACCCTGCGAGTGAAGTGAAATACCGGTTCCAGTGGACCTTCCCCCTGCTCGTGAGCCCGCATGATAACAATACGCTGTATGCCACAAGCCAGGTGGTGCACCGAACTACCAACGGCGGACAAACATGGGAGGTGATTAGTCCTGACCTAACCCTGAATGACAAAAACATGCAGAAAATGTCGGGCGGATTGACCCCGGATAATATCGGAGTGGAATACGCCAATGTCATTTATGCTTTTGAGGAGTCACCGGTTAAGAAAGGTGTATTCTGGGCAGGAACAAATGATGGATTGGTACAGGTAAGTCAGGACGGAGGAAAAAGTTGGACCAATGTCACCAAGAACTTACTGGAATTGCCGCAGTATGGTACAGTCCGGAACATTGAGGCATCCCGCTGGAGCGAGGGCAAGGCGTACATCACCATAGACCTCCATGAAGTCGGTAATTTTCAACCTTTCGTTTACCGGACAACAGACTTCGGTAAGACCTGGAAGAAGATCACGAAAGGAATTCAACCCGGCAATTTGAATTACTGCCGAAGCATTAAGGAAGATCCAATTCGGAAGGGGCTCCTTTACCTCGGTACAGAAAGCACGCTGTACGTTTCATTTGATGATGGTGAAACATGGCAGGTCTTCATGTCCAATCTTCCACACACGCCGATGTATTGGCTAGAGGTCCAGGAGCATTTTAATGACCTGGTCGTGGGCACGTATGGCCGTGGGGCCTGGATTCTGGATGATCTGACTCCACTACAGCAGCTTCCTGCCAACGCAGGTTCCGTCAAGGCAGCATTGTTTAATCCGAAGGATGTCTACAGATTCCAGCCCAGGGTCTCTACTATGCAGATGTTCCCTGAGCCGTCTACCGGCGAAGATCCGCCTTATGGTGCATCGATCAACTTCTGGACCAATAACGACAAGGACAGTGTCAAACTCTTCATTACCAGTGCGACTGGTGATACCGTTAAGACCATCAAAATGAAAGGAAAGCCCGGGATCAACCGCGTATGGTGGAATTTGCATGGCAAGGATTCCAAATCCATTACCCTGCGGACACTTCCTGTGGGCGCAGATTGGGTGGCGCTTGATAAGGGCCGGACTCGCAGCGCTTATATTACCAATACGGTTGGCGCTCCGCTGGTGCCGCCGGGTAAGTATACCATCAGTATGGTGGCAGGAGATCAGAAGTTTAGCAGTTCTTTGAATGTGCTTAAAGACCCCAACTCTGACGGTTCCCTGGCGGATATTCAGGCTCAGGCCGAACTGTTGAAAAAGATGCAAGACGACTATAATAGTATCGCCGACATGGTTAACCAAATCGAATCCATTCGTCGTCAAGTCTATGACCTCCGGGACGTGCTCTCATCGAAGCCGAGGCATAAAGCGTTGGTGAAGTCAGCAAACCAACTGGATAGTGTATTGATGGCCGTGGAAGGAAAAATGGTGCAGTTGAAGTACACCGGTACCGGGCAGGATGATGTCCGATACCCTGATATGCTGGCGGGCAAGATCGGCTACTTGTCGAACGCTGTTTCGATCGGTGACTTTCCGCCGACCGATTCCCACAAGGAAGTGTATGGGGTACTGAAGGGACGTCTCACCGAGACGCAAGCGGAATACAACAGGGTGATGACCACCAGTATTCCGGCCTTTCTGAAACAGCTCCAGGATGCTGACATAAGGCCGATTGTTGTTGACTCGAAGAAGTAGATTGTACTATTCAGAAAGAGGCCTTGGGGGGAGAATAATGGCTCCCTCCGAGGCCTCTATTTTTAACAGGAACTTTTCAAATGATATAAGTGTATATACAATAGTTGTATGTATGTTTATGCCTAAATAGCTAAAAATTCGATGAAAACGACACTTCATAGGGCGGAAACCCGGGGACATGCCAACCATGGTTGGTTGGATTCGTTCCACACTTTCAGTTTTGCGGGGTACTACGAACCCTCAAGAATTCACTTCGGATTGCTTCGCGTCTTAAACGACGATGTAGTTCAGGGTGGAGCCGGCTTTGGCCAGCACCCCCATGACAATATGGAGATTGTTTCCATTCCTCTTCGTGGCGCGCTTGAACACCGCGACAATACAGGTGGTCATGCGGTTATTCGTTCAGGTGAAGTGCAGATCATGAGTGCAGGATCCGGGATTGCTCACAGCGAGAAGAATGCCTCTGCCACCGAGGATGTCAATTTCCTGCAAATTTGGGTCTTCCCGAAAGAACGAAACATCACGCCGCGCTATGAGCAGCGTATCTTCAAAAAAGTCGACCGGCAGAATACATTCCAAACCGTTGTTTCTCCCAATGAGGAAGACGGAAGTCTTTGGATCAATCAGGATGCCTGGTTTGGTTTGGTTGATATCTCCAAAGGGGTTTCACTGGACTATTCCGTCCATAAGCCTGGTTCAGGGGTATATGTTTTTGTTATCAGTGGCGAAGTTACCATCGGAGAAACTTCACTTAACCGTCGTGACGGCCTGGGGATATCAGAAGTGGAGAAATTTGGGATACGTGCCGACAGCGACGCGGAAGTTCTGATTATAGAAGTACCCATGAATTAACTAAAGAATCAATGAAGAACAGAACAGTGGCCCGGTTGCTGTACGCCGAACAGGTGGATATGGGAGGTTTCCCGGTTAGACAGCCATTGCCCACAACGCAGGTGGAACAAATTGACCCTTTCCTTTTGCTGCATCATGCTGACATCAAAGTGCCTGAACATATAAAACCCGGACATGGGGGCGTTGGCCCACATCCTCACCGAGGTTTTTCTCCTGTGACGTTTATTTTCAAAGGAGGTGTGCATCACCGCGATAGCCGCGGGAATGACAGCATGATTTATGAGGGCGGAGCTCAATGGATGAACGCGGGGATGGGCATCATTCATAGCGAACGTCCTCCCGCAGACATCCAGAAGTGGGGAGGTCGTCAGGAAATCATTCAGTTGTGGATCAATACACCTGCTCGCATGAAGATGCAACAACCGGCATACTTTCCAGTAGATGCCGGGAATGTTCCATCCACAACTTCAGCTGATGGATTAACAACGTTGAATGTGTTTTCCGGTGAATTGTCAGGCATCAAGGGCCCGGTTCACCCGGCAACAGAAGTTAATGCCGGCACAGTTTATTTCAGAAAGGGAGGTAAGTTGACGGTTCAATTGCCAGAACATCACCATGCCATGATCTACCTGCTCGACGGACAGCTTAGCCTTGATGGGTTTGGCCTGGTGGATGGTTATCACCTTGTTCAGTTGAACAATGACGGGGAAGGGATTGCTGCAGAAGCAAAGGAAGATACGCGCGCACTCTTGGTTAGCGGGGCGCCACTGGGTGAGGAGGTTGTAAGCTTTGGCCCGTTCGTAATGAACAACCAGACACAGATTCTGGAAGCCATGCGTGACTACCGTATGGGTAAAATGGGTGTGCTAATAGAAGATTAAAACCAACAACATGGAGATGGAAAATACTTCAATTCAATTTAGTCGGGTACTGAAGGCTGGCTTGATTGCGGGCTTTTTTGGAATGGGACTCAACAACATATGGACCTTGATCGCACCCCTGTTCGGAGCCACCGTTCCGCCCGGTTTTGTTGTGCCGGTGACCATTTCTTCCTTGCTTCCCGTCATAGCAGGGTCGCTCCTTTACTTCATCCTGGTTCGATTTCTCAGGAAAGGGGAACGATACTTCATTATGCTGGGTGTGGCCTTTTTACTCTTCAGTTTCTTCCCGATTTTTAACACGTCTGTGCTTCCGGATGGAACGGTGGTTGATGAAACATTCCCTGTTCTCGTAGCTCCCATGCATATATTCTCCGGTGCCTTGGCACTTTATGGGATTCCTAAGTGGTCAAGATGAAAGAACACCGGGGAGCCCATTGGATCAGGAGGGTGCTATATTTGATGAGGAGGAACGAATAATCAATGGAAACTGACGAAATTCTTTCAGCCGTTGCCACCATTGGACGCGGCCACTTTCACACAGAATTGCAGGCGAGGACCCATTCGTTAATCGGCGATGAGCCCATTGATGTAGGAGGAAAGGATGAGGGCCCACGCCCGGGTGATTTTGTCAGGATGGGCTTGGCCTCTTGCACAGCAATCACTTTACGAATGTATGCCGACAGAAAACAGTGGAACGTGGAACGCATCCGAGTAGAAGTTTCCAATGGCCCCTTCAACAAAGGAACCAGCTATCACACAAAAATTGAAATTGACGGTTCCTTGTCAGCAGAGCAAAAGGAGCGAATGCTTCAGATCGCTCGTTTGTGTCCCGTGCATAAGATTCTCACGAATCCGATTGAAATACAAACCCAAATAACAGTAACGCCATGAAGGATATTGCCAAAAAGTACTCCAATGGAGAAGTGACTATCGTGTGGAAACCCTCCCTATGCACACATTCACGAAACTGCTTTACTGGACTGGGAGAGGTTTTTCACCCGCAGGAATTGCCCTGGATTACTCCACAGAGGTCCAGCACGGAGAAGATTGTTGCCCAGGTGAAAAAATGCCCGTCGGGTGCACTCACCTACTTTTTGAACAGCGACAACCAATCGGAAAAGTAACTTTCAATAAAGGTGGAGAACGTATTGGATTGTCCTTTGACGGTGCGATAAAAGCTGTTTACATTTGCCACCCGTCAGCAGAATCGTTCTTGTTGACTGGGGTTAGTTCTGTTGGCTAAATGCCACTGCGCTAATGTCAAGATAATGGGGTGTTAGCTCAGCTGGTTTAGAGCACTTGCTTGACAGGCAAGGGGTCACTGGTTCGAATCCAGTACATCCCACCCTTTCTACTCTCGTCATTGGCTTCTGTGGCGAATGGTTCCGGGTCCCCTCCCGGCTAAACCGCCATCACGCGCGTCTTCTGAATTTTCTTAACTGAATCGGGGAGGTTTCGTTCAATTTCGTCCTTTAGTGCCTGGAGCAAACGTGCTCGGTGAAAATTGCTATTAACCACCAGGCTGATCTCCCTCACGGGCTTGGGTGGGGCAAATTCACGCACCTTGCCCTGTTGCTTCTTCGTCAGATCGAGCGTGGCTAAGTGCGGAAGTATGGTAATGCCCTGGTGGTGGTCCACAAGATTCTTCAGCGTTTCAATGCTGCCTGTTTCGTAATGGAGCCGGTCACTTTCAAAGTCCTTCTTTTTCAACTCACACAAGTCCAGGACTTGGTTACGGAGGCAATGACCCTCTTCGAGAAGCCATAGTTTGCTCAAGTCAATGTCTTTTGGAAGTACATACCGCTTCTTGGCAGCTGATTCAGTTTCGGCAACGTACGCGTGAAATTCCTCCTGGTAAATGGGATGCTCGACGAGCTTTGGATCATGGAGCGGCGTGGCCAGTAAGGCGATATCGAGATCCTCCGTCTTGAGTAAATGGATAATCTCATCCGTCACCATTTCCCGTATGCTAATCTTCAATTGAGGGTATTTCTCCGCAAAGGATTTTAGGAACAGGGGTAACAGATAGGGGGCAACTGTTGGGATGACAGCAAGTTTTAGCTCGCCGGCAATATCCTGTTTCAGCTGACGCGCGAACTCTTTGAGGCGATTTACATCGGCCATGATTTGTTTAACTCGGGTGACAACCTCCGCGCCTTCTTTGGTTGGGACAATCGGTTGTTTACTTCTGTCAAAAATCCGTATTCCCAATTCGGCTTCCAGCTTCTGCACCATCATGCTGAGTGTGGGCTGCGTGACAAAGCACTTCTCCGCCGCCCGGGCGAATTGTCGATGGGTGTCGAGGGCGATGATGTATTCAAACTGTTGCAGGTTCATGGCATAGAATGTATCTATTCAAAGATAGAATATATCAGTTTGATTTATTCCCACCCTCGTGTGACATTTGCTTGAACTTTCAGAAGGCAGTTCGAGTGGTGTTAGGATTGGTGAAGAAAAGGGGGTCATAGGCCCCCTTTTGTTATGATCAGGTGTCCTGGGGATTGAATATCAGGCCACAAATCGATACCCCACCGCTTTTATGGTGACAATTTCCACCGTGGGATCTTCGCGCAAATACTCCCTTAGTTTGGTTATGTAGACGTCCAGATTCCGGGAATTGAAGAAGGAATCATCACCCCAAACACGCATCAATATATCCTTTCGCTGAATGATGTTGTTTTTGTTTTCTGCAAGGACTGTCAGAAGCATGGCTTCGCGATGAGAGAGCTTTCGAACGGATTGCCCCAGTTTCAATTCATACCGGTTAGGGTGAAATTCGAATCGACCCAGGGACACATGCCCCGGAGCAATCACTTCGACTTTCTTTGACAACCGTAACAGGTTGTTGACACGGACAATGAGCTCTTCCATGCTGAACGGCTTCCGCAAATAGTCATTGCCACCCGTTTCAAACCCCTTGACAACATCCTCAGTCTGTGTCTTGGCTGTTACAAAAATGATCGGTACCTCCGGATCAACACTCCGAATTTCCCGGGCGATCGCGTATCCATCTTTATTCGGCAGCATAATATCCAGTACGCAAATTTGGGGATGAATCTGCTGAAAGACATGAACGGCGTCAAGCCCGTCGTTCACCATGGTAACGGCGTAATCACGGCTCTCGAGACTCTCTTTGACAATACGTCCCAGGAACGGCTCGTCTTCAACATAAAGAATGTTCACCTTAGCCATACCGTTTTTTAGGAAGCACAACCGTAAATGTACTGCCTTGTCCAGGCACACTGGTCACGGAGATAGTGCCGCCATGTTTCCGAACGACCTGGTCCACATAACTTAAGCCAAGGCCGTACCCTTTGATGTTGTGAATGTCGCCGGTCGGCATGCGGAAAAATCGTTCGAAAATTTTGGACTGGAATTCTGGAGGAATGCCGATGCCTTTATCACTTACCGTAATGACAACCGTACTGCCCGCATCTCGTAATGAAATGGACACGTCCGGTTTGCTCGGACTATACTTCAAGGCATTGTCGAGTAGATTATGAACAATGTTGGTCAAATGAACGGCACTGCCTTCGACCACAAAATCCTCTCCCGATTGGTCATAGGAGACAACTGCACCTGCTTTTTCCACGACTAATTTCATGGAATTCAGGATGGAGGTGATCAGTTCATCCAAATCCACCGGTGCAAAATCAAGGGTTAGCCCTTTCTCATCAAAAAGAGAGGTGGTGAGTACCTTCTCCGTTAGCATGGAAAGCCGGTTAAGTTCGAGCCTGGCAATGTCTAGATATTCCGTGGTCAGTTGAGGATTGTCGATTCCCTTGAAGTTTTTCAGGGCCTCCAGGGCGACGCTGACGGTTGCTATGGGCGTCTTGAGTTCGTGGGTAATGTTGCTGATAAAGTCGTTTTTCAGGGCCATCAGGCGCTGCTGTGATCGGATGCTGCGGTACATCATAATAAACGACCCAAGCGTCAGCAGCGTCAAAAAACTGCTGAAGAGAATCTGCGGAGTAATTTCCTTCAGGACAATCGGCCGCACCGGTGTAAGTGTCGCGGCATATCGAAAGAATGGATCTACACGAACCCAATGCGTGCGTTGTTCTGGAGACAGCAAGGTGTGTCGGTCGTCATCTCCGGGCGTTTCGGAATCCATCATCCTTCGCAATCTTACCCCGGAATGATTGTCAGGAGGGAAAGTCGGCAGAGAGCCTCTTTTCATCAAGGTTGTCGACAGTGAAATTCCAGCGCGATCCAGCTGACGTCTGAAATTTGCCTGGATGCTGTCCTCATTCAGGGAATCGTTCCGGAGACGGATGGTGAAACGGGAATTGGACCGCACCCGACCTTCGCTGAATTGGGTGGCGATCGATCGAAGAACTTGCCGGGTTGAATCAGGAGGCGTAGAGGATGAGACATATACCTGAACTTGCCCATCAGGACGACGTTGTGGAGCCTTGTCCGTCACAATCATGACGGCGGTATCGGCCCTGTGCGCGACTCGCTTGGTGGTATCCGGCGGCAGGGCCTCAATGGCTTGCATGAGTGCCGAATCGCGGACTGCCAATACAGCCTCGCGGAGTAAACGAGTTGTTTCACCCCGCAAGTCGTCCAAGGCTTTTTCATACGAATTACGGAGCCAAACCGCTTGCAAGGCTACCAGCAAGACCATGCTGGTGGTCATCAGCGCAAGAGACAGCAAGTGTTTTGACTTCTTCAATCAGTGAGAATTGTGTTTGACAAAAGTAACGGCTTTCGGAGGATGCCCGTTCCTGCTTTAACCTTATTTAACCTTAGATTCAGAACCATTAACCCCTGCCCGGCATCTATGCCCGTACATTTGCTTCAGCTAGTGATTCTAAAATCATGTTAACCTCCAAGCTCATGAAAAGTCTCCTCGTTATAATTGGCATCCTGGTATCTATTGCTGCAGCCCAGGTAGTTTTTGCCCAGGCCCAGAGCGCGGAAGGCCTGATTACCTATGAAGTAAAAGTGAATCTTCATCGGCGACTTCCTCCAGGCCAGGAAGCACGTAAAGCCATGATACCTGAATTCCGGACAACCAAACAACAATTGTACTTCAACTCGAGTGAGTCTCTCTACAAGCCCATTATCGAAGACGAAGAGGAGGACATGAACGCCGGGAATAGCGGGGGTATGAGAATTCGCATCCAGCAACCCAACGATGAAACATACATCCAACCCTCGGAAACCAAACTCATTTCAAAACGTGAATTTATGGGCAAGGACTACCTGATAAAGGACACGCTGAAGATTGCGCCTTGGAAATTGGGCACAGAAACGAAAGAGATTCAGGGCTATCTGTGCAAAATGGCATGGTACGTTGATGAACGCCAACCTGATCGGAAGCAGGAAATTACAGCCTGGTATACAGACCAGCTTCGTCCTATGCTTGGACCCGAACAATTTGGATCGCTGCCAGGTGCCGTGCTGGCAGTAGACATCAACAACGGAGAGCGGGTGATTATTGCACGACAAATTGAACTTCGTACGCTGAAGAAAAACGAAATGAAGGTACCGGACAAGGGTCAGGAAATGTCCCAAGCCGAATTCCGCAAGATGGTGGACGAAACCATGAAACAGATGGGTGGAAATGGCCGCGTGATCATCCGCTGAAGATTTCATCGAGAGACGAAACAAAGCTATTTCCAGGATCCCACACAGCATGATCAAACGATTACTTCTCCTTTTGGCAATCCTCATAACCTTTGGTGCTTCGGCGCAAAAATTCATTATCCGTGGACAAGCCTTTGACACTTTGAAGAGTGCCATGCCGTCGGCTACGGTGATGCTTCTTCAGGCGAACGATTCAGCCTTAGTGAGCTTCGGTTCAACCGACAGGCAAGGGGCCTTTGAGCTGAAGAATGTGAACCGGGGGGACTATCACCTCAAGATCACATTCGTTGGTTATGCTACGGCATTCCGACATATCACGCCGGCGGAGTTTGACCAGCCGATTGTGGATGTCGGCCGAATGATCATGAGCCCCGTATCACGTGAGTTGGATGAATTGGTGGTGAAAGGCGAGAAAGCTCCGGTTACGGTGAAGCGGGATACCATTGAATTCAACGCCACATCTTTTAAAGTAAAGACGAATGCAAATGTGGAGGACTTGCTCAAGAAAATGCCCGGGATGGAAGTGGACACTGACGGTTCTATCAGGGCACAAGGAGAGCAAGTGCAGCGGGTGATGGTGGACGGCCGCGAATTCTTCGGCCGTGACCCTAAACTGGCAACTCGCAACCTGCCGGCGGATGCCATTGACAAGGTTCAGGTATACGACAAGAAGTCTGACCAGGCAGTTTTCACTGGCATTGATGACGGCCAGCGGGAAAAAACAATCAACCTTGAATTGAAGGAAGAAAAGCGCAACGGCGCATTTGGTAATATGATGGGCGGCGCCGGAACAGAGGACCGTTTTCAGGCGCGAGCCAGCGTCAACAAATTTTCCAAGGGCGATCAACTGTCTTTCCTCGGCATGGGCAACAATGTCAATGAGCAAGGATTTTCGATGGATGACTACATGAATTTCTCGGGAGGGTCGCAGCAGCTGGCGGGTGCCGGAGGAGGCCGGATGACCATTCAGTTGGACGGGAACAACTCGAGCGGTGTGCCGCTGAATTTTGGGGGTCGGCAGAACGGTATTCTCACAAACTACGCCGGCGGCTTGAATACGAACCAGGATATTGGGACTAAAACCAAGCTTGGAGCGAGCTATTTCTACAATAACCTGAACCAGAATATCAGCCAGATTCTCAATCGGGTCAATTATCTGCCCAATGGCAGCTATGACTTCAATCAAACCAGCAGGCAAGTGAATCAAAGCGACAATCACCGAGGCAACTTGACCCTGGATCACCAATTGGATTCAGCAAACTCATTTAAGTTGACGGCCAGTGCAACGCTCACCAACACGGAACAAACAGTACAAAGCCTCAGCCGGACATACAATGTCATGGATTCCTTGCAGAACCAAAGTGTCCGGGACAGCTATTCCAAGGGGCGAAGCACTAACCTGAACAGCAGTTTGCTTTATCGCCACCGCTTTGCAAAGAAAGGAAGAACCCTTTCCGCTACCCTGAGCCTGGGGCTAAGCGAAAATAACTCAGATGGGACATTGCAGTCCGCGAATGAATTCTACACGACATCCACGGAGAAGAAGGTCATCGCCCAGACAAATACCCAGCGTAACCAGAATCAATCTTATGGCGCGCAGGTTTCTTATACAGAACCTTTGGGTGGAAGAAAATACCTGGAGGTAAACTACTCTATTCGCACCAATCGAAACGACGTCCTCCGGGATGTGTACAATGTGAACGGCGGTGTGCCCACGTATAACGATACGCTGAGCAACCGATATAACAGCAACTATGTCTATAACCGTCCCGGGTTCAACCTTCGGATGAATCGCCAAAAATACAATATCACCGTGGGCGCCAGCTACCAGCACACCCAACTGAAGGGTGACCTTACGCTTCGAGACACCAGCATTAACCGCACGTTTGAAAATATCCTTCCGGTGGTTCGATTCAACTATGATTTTTCCAGCCTGAAGCACATTCGGCTTGATTATGAGACATCCATGCAGGAACCTTCGATCCAGCAATTGCAACCGGTCATTGACAACAGTGATCCGCTCAACCTTTCGTCAGGCAATCCCAATCTGGGCCCGGCATACGCGCACGCGATACGACTGAACTACACGCAGTTTGACCCCGCCTCGAGCATTGGCTTCTTTGCGTTCATTAACGCAACCTATACGAAAAACGCCATTGCATACTCTCAGACGGTGAATCCGCAAACGCTGGTACGCCTTACCTTACCGGTGAACGTTGCAGATAATCTTCGGGTGTCGGGAAATTTCAATTTTGGATTCCCGATCCGCAAGTTGAGCAGCCGCATTAGCGTGGGCCCCACGGCTTCATACACCAGGGGCATTAACCTGATCAACCTGCAGGAGAATCGTTCGGATCAACGCACCTACGGCGGCACATTCCGATATGACTATACGTTCAAAGAAGTGGTTACGCTCGGCCTCAGCGCAAACCTGAGTCAGAACAAGACCGAGTACAGTTTTAATACAAAACAAAATCAGCAATACCTGAATGAGACGTATTCATCGGAGCTGAATATTAACTTTCTGAAGAATTATGCCTTTGGTGGCAACTTCGACTTTTATCACTACCGCAGTCAAACAACCAACTTTGATCAAACCATACCCATCCTGAATTTGTCGGTGTCCCGGTACCTCCTCAAGAATAATGCCGGTGAACTTAAGTTTGCAGTAGTGAATGCGCTCGACAAAAGCCTGGGTGTGAACCAAACGGCAACCAGCAACTACCTGCAGCAGGAAACCACGAATAACCTGGGCCGGTACTACATGATTAGTTTCACGTATGCGTTGAATAAACAACTCAATCCGATGGGTGGCGGGCGAGGCGGACGTCGTGGAGGGATGCGCATGATGATGAATAATAACTAACCCGCCAGAATAGGTCTTTGAGCGGATCATTACCTTTGTGTATGATCCGCTTTCTCATGCTGGCCCTTCTCTTGCCGGTCGCCGCCTACGCTCAGTCTACCGTGTATACGCCGAAGTTTGATGTTCAGGGACATCGTGGGTGCCGTGGGCTTCGGCCGGAAAATTCCATTCCGGCATTTCTTCTGGCCCTTGACTCAGGGGTGACCACATTGGAGATGGATGTAGTGATCACGCTCGACGGGCAGGTGGTCGTATCACATGAACCCTGGATGTCTGGAGCGATATGCCTTGATCCGGCAGGCAAGGAAATAGCCGCCAGGGATACGCTGAAACACAACATCTTTTCTTTGACCTATGCCCAGGTGCGGCAGTACGATTGTGGCAGCAAGGGCAATGAGCGGTTTCCGGAGCAGCAGAAGATGGCCACCTATAAGCCCTTGCTTAAAGACGTGATTGTTGCCGTGGAGAATCACATCCGGAATCACACGAAGTATGAGGTAGACTATAACATCGAGATCAAAAGTGACCCCATCATGGACGGAAAATTTCAACCGAAAGTTGAAGAGTTCTCCCAACGTGTATACAACCTGCTCGATGAGTACCTTCCCATGAGCCGCGTCGTAATCCAGTCGTTTGATTTTCGCGTATTGAAATATTGGCACGAACAGTATCCGACGGTTCGTCTGGCGGCCCTGGTAGAGAATAAGAAAAGCCTGGCGGGAAACCTGAAAGACCTTGGATTTGAACCTTCGATCTTCAGCCCTTATTACAAGGCGGTGACTCCGGAAATGGTGAAGAGTTGCCACGAGAAGAAGATAAGGTTGATCCCCTGGACCGTCAATGATGAACGCGAAATGCTGGCTCTCAAGGGAATGGGGGTAGATGGCTTCATCACCGATTATCCTGATCGTGCCGCCAAATATGAAATGACACTTAAAATCGAGCGGAAATAGACCGATCGATTTTGGCTATTTTTACATCCCTAATTGTTCATCATGAAATACGACGTATACGGCATCGGCAATGCCATTGTAGATATTGTCACCGAGGTAGATGTTGACTTTTTTGAACGAAACAGCGTCGAGAAAGGAGTGATGACACTCGTCGACGAAAAGCGACAGCTGGAACTTATGAAGGCCATCGACATGAAGCGTAGCAAAATGTCGGGAGGCGGATCGGCGGGAAATACAGTAGTCGCTATCAATCAATTGGGAGGGACGACCTACTATTCGTGTCTTGTTGCCCATGACGATCTTGGCCATTTTTTTCTCAAAGACCTGGAGCGGAACGGTGTAAAGACCAACCTCACCTTTGAAGATTGTCCAACGGGTCACACGGGCCGCTGCCTCGTGATGACTTCTCCTGATGCGCAGCGAACGCTCAATACCTTTCTGGGGGTAAGTTCCTTCTTGTCGCCTGCCCACTTGAATGAGGAAGCGATCAAGAGTTCGAATTACCTCTATCTTGAAGGATACCTGGTCTCCAGTCCCAAAGGACTTGAGGCCATGCTCGAAGCAAAGAAGATTGCCGAACAGAACAAGATTAATGTGGCCTTGACGTTTAGTGATCCCAGCATGACCAAGTATTTCTCAAGGCAAATGGAAGAAATTGTCGGCGCCTCGGTTGATTTGCTTTTCTGCAATGAGGAGGAGGCCTTAATATTTACAGGTACCGATTTTCTTTCCGACGCGCGTGAGAAATTGCGGGGAGCAGCGAAGCGCTTTGCCATTACGCTGGGAGCCAATGGTGCATTGATTTTTGATGGCGATACCTACATTGAAATAGAACCTTACCGTGTTCGGGCTGTAGATACCAATGGTGCAGGCGATATGTTTGCAGGGGCATTCCTCTATGGCATTACGCATCACCATAGTTATGCCGAAGCGGGCAAGTTGGCATCGCTGGCCTCATCCAGGGTCGTGGAACAGTGGGGGCCGCGCATGCAGCCGGATGATGTGAAGAAAGTACTGGGCGATCTCGTTCGATGATGCGCCTCTTAGCCATGTTTATGCTGGTAATTTCAACGACTGCTTTAGCACAGCAGAGGACGCCTCAATTGTTGATAACGGCATGGGAGAAATCATGGAATACCTACAATCTCGACGACGTTACTCAGTTGTTTGTCAACGATTCGTCTGTCACCTACTTTTCTTCCGAGCGGGCGGGGCTGATTCATGGTATTGATTCACTGACCAAACATCACCGATCTTTTGGCTTTGTTCCTGGTGGCAAATCCTCCAGCAACCGGCTATGGTTGACGGAAACTCGATACTTGTCTAACGCTGCGACAGCGACCTGGCATTTTCAGCGGCCGGGAAGCCCAATACAGCAAGGGCCCGTAACGTTCATACTCAAAAGTGTACCCGGCGGCTACCGTATTGCACATGCCCATTTTTCAAATGACCCCAAAAAAGGCAAGTAAATTGAACCAGGCATGATTGCTTTCTCTTCATTTACACTGAATAATGGCCTCAAAGTGTTGGTCCATGAAGACCCTTCAGTGGACATTGCAGTAATCAATATTCTGTACCATGTCGGATCGCGCGATGAGCGCCCGAACAAGACTGGATTTGCTCATCTTTTTGAGCACCTGATGTTCGGCGGTTCCATAAACATACCGAACTACGATGAGCCGTTGCAGCGGGTTGGGGGTGAAAACAATGCATTCACCAATACGGACATTACCAACTATTACCTAACCGTACCCGCATCCAACCTGGAAACAGGTTTTTGGTTAGAGAGCGACCGGATGCTAAGTCTTTCCTTTGATCCAGAGGCGCTCAATGTTCAACGGAATGTAGTGGTGGAGGAATTCCGTCAACGCTATCTCAACCAACCGTACGGGGATGTCTGGCTAAAACTCCGGCCCCTTTGCTACCAGGTGCACCCCTACCAATGGGCGACTATCGGAAAAGAGATTTCTCATATTGAAAATGCCACGCTGGATGATGTCCGTGATTTTTTCTTTCGCTATTACGTTCCATCAAATGCCATACTTGTTGTGGCCGGGAAAGTATCAACGGAACAAGTAAAGGAACTCTCCGAAAAGTGGTTTGGTTCAATCGCTGCAGGTCAGCCTGTGCAAAAGTCCCTTCCGGCTGAGCCGGTGCAGACGAAGCGTCGGGAACTCACCGTGAAAGCGAGTGTTCCGGCTCATGCGTTGTACAAAGCGTTTCATATGCCAGGAAGGTTTCACCCGGATTACTATGCCTGTGATCTGCTCACGGACATATTGGGAAGAGGTGAATCCAGTCGTTTGTACCAGCAATTGGTCAAGGAAAAAAAGGTGTTTACATCAATCTCCTCCTACAGTATGGGTTCCATCGATCCTGGACTTGTTGTGGTTAGCGGACGATTGCAACAGGGTAAGGAGTTAGCCGAGTCGGAACGTGTGGTGGATGAAATACTTGAGTCAATCGTTTCCAATGGAGTGAGCGAAGAGGAACTTGAAAAGGTGAAAAACCAGGCCGGGTCAACCCTGGAGTTTGGCGAAGTGGAAGTGATGAACCGGGCCATGAACCTCGCTTTTGCAACACTATCCGGCGATCCGAACTTTGTGAATGAAGAGGCGGACCGAATTGCCGCGGTGACCCGCCAGGACATTCAGCGAGTGGCAAAAGATATTCTGAAAAGTGAAAATTCGAATGTGCTTTATTATGAAGCAGTAAACTAATGGTGCGATGAGGATCCGTGTCGGCTTCGGTTTTGATGTTCACCCGCTGGAAGAAGGCCGTGAACTGTGGCTGGGAGGTGTAAAATTACCCGCCATGAAGGGTGCAGCAGGTCATTCTGATGCAGATGTTTTGATTCACGCCCTTTGTGATGCCATCCTGGGTGCGGCCAACCTGGGTGATATCGGCTCACATTTTTCCAACACAGATCCACGCTGGGCCGGGATGGATAGCAAATACTTCCTTCAGGAAGTCACCCGAATGATTCAGGCCAAGGGGTGGAAAATCATGAACGCCGACCTTACGGTAACGTTGGAGACCCCCAAAGTGAAACCTCATATCGATGCCATGAAGCAGGCCATGGCACCGCTGATGGGTATCTCCATGGACGACGTGTCGATCAAGGCCACAACCAATGAACGGCTGGGTTATGTTGGTCGGATGGAAGGACTCAATGCGTATGCAGTTGTACTGATTGTTCAGGAATAATGGATCACCTCCGGGTAATTACCACGGGTGACGGCTCGCAATCGTTGCTCAATACGTCGCTCCAAGAGACGTACCATTCTGTTCATGGCGCCGTTCGAGAATCGATGCACGTATTTATCGATCATGGTTTGAAGGTTGCTGAAATCCTTCACCCCAATCAGGTGATCCATATTCTGGAAATTGGTTTTGGCACCGGCCTAAATGCCATGCTCACGCTGATGGAGTCGCGCAGGAGCACGATGAAGATTGTCTATGAAACCTGGGAACTTCACCCGCTGCCTGATGCACTGATCCATCAATTGAATTATGGATCCATACTTGGTGATGCCGCTACCTTTGAATCCATTCATCAGGGTTTGTGGGAGAAGGCGCTTAGCCTCGGGGAAAATTTCACCTTGTTTAAGCATAGGGGGGACGTTGTGAGAGAACCCATTCTTGGGCAATATGATCTCATCTATTACGATGCGTTCGCACCCTCCAAACAGGCCGAACTATGGCCCCAGGAAATTCTGAAGAAAGTGACCGATAGGCTAAAACCTGGCGGTGTGTGGGTGACGTATTGTGCGAAGGGCCAGGTAAAACGAGACCTGGCTTCATTGGGCTTGACCGTGGAAACATTACCTGGCCCGCCGGGAAAGAAGGAAATGACCCGGGCTACCCGTCGCGCCTCTTGAACATTACGCTGCCCAGCGGAGTGATGCATTCGTCTAAGGGAATGTCGTGGATTTCGGCGTCATCTACGGCTTCGACTGGCTCAAAGAATGAAAGCCCCACTTTCCTGCAATCGGGTTTGACAAGTCGAAGCAAGCGATCATAGAAACCCTTTCCATATCCCACCCGATGCCCATACTTGTCGACAGCCAGCAACGGTACCAACACAAGGTCGATCGTTCCTGCCGGCACCAGGTCACCCCAACTTGGTTCTGGAATGCCCCACGAACTTAGTTGTAACTGTTCCCTGCCTTCATAGGCAATGTTCTCCAACATGTCACCTGACACGCGTGGGATGCAGATGCGAACGTTTGGAAATTCGCTCTGAATCTGATCAAGTATCAGCCAGGTGTTCGGCTCCTTATGAGCTGTCATCGGGAGATAACAATGCAGTACATGAATCGAAGACAAATCCACAGCGGCGAAAAACTTGGAAAACAGCGAGAAGTTGAGACGGGAAAACTCAGCCTCACTCAGCGCTTTTCGTTTTTCAAGAAACAGTTTTCGAAGTTCCTTCTTGGTCATGGTAGCTCAGCACATGAAATTGAAAATCGAAGGGATCGAAATGTGTAATCAGTTTTTGGATAAAAGCGGGATCCGTCTGGTAGAAATTGAGGAAGTTGTCTGTTCGCTCCTGTAGACCGCCCCCCGGGAAAAGAGTATCCTTAACGGCCTCTACCTGACGGAGACCGTCGGCCTGAACGCGCTTTTCGGCACGCATCATCTTCTGTTCAATAGTTCGAATGGCTTTTTCCATTCGTTTCGCGTGAGCTTCGGTCATCGGTCCCAGTGTGGAGTCAATACGAGCAGCACGAGCCTGTATTTCTGACATTATCTTCTGAATAGACGCGGCCGATTTTTCCAGCGACAGATCGTGTTCTGAATGTTGAACAACCCAGCGTTTGAAAAGATCATTTTTCGACTCGAAATAGGCATCCAAGTGAAGGTGTGTCTTGTTCATCTTGCGTGCCGTAGGCGAATCGATGATAAGGGAAAAGTTGCGGGGGAGAAGAATCGGGAATGGCGCCTTGAAATGGGCAAACAGGCTTTTGAGTTCGAGCCAATAAACTAGTTCTGCAGGACCGCCGACATAGGCGAGATTGGGCAGAATCATTTCCTGGAATAGCGGCCGAAGAATGACATTCGGACTAAAGACTTCCGGAGTTTCGTCCAGTTTCTTTCTTATTTCTTCTTCAGAGAATCGCAAGGACGTGTCAACCACAGAAAAATCCTTTCCATTGGATTCAAGGCGGCCTCTGACGCCATTATCGAGGTAGAAAAAGTTGATTTCCCGGGGATTGACCTGGGGATGAAACCCCAGTTGTTCCAGTTTTTGATTGGATGCCGAGACAAGACGGTTAGCTGAATGATGGAAAAGGTCATCCTCCACCACGGGACGAAGAGAGCGTTTCAATTCGCGGTCGTCGCCGTCAACAACGACAAGTCCTTCTGCTCCGTAAAGAGCATTGACATAATGACGAACGGCACCGGCGAGTGTAGTTGACTTGGTGTACGCTTCCCTGAAGATCCCGATTTCCCCCGGGACTTCGCTCAACAGGGACTTGAAGTCCTTGGTGTGAAACCTGCCGACGCCGCCTTGCTGCTGAGTTTCCCAGGTATATTTCTTGCCGTACAGGCGAAATGATTTTATCTCCTCGTAGTCATGGTCCTCGGAAGCCATCCAATAAACCGGGACGAAATTGTAGTCGGGGAATCTTGCCTTGAGCAATTTGCACGCCTTGATTACCGTGGCAATCTTATAATTGAAATAGAGAGGTCCCGTGAAAATGGCAAGCTGGTGGCCTGTCGTGATAGTGAAGGTTTTTGCGTCCGCCAAAGCGGCAATGTTTGCTTCAATCGCAGGTAGCGTTTTGATGGACTGATATTGTCGGCGTAAAGATGAGGCGAGTACTTGGCGTGAGGAATCCGGAAAGGTGGCTGCCTTGTCCTGGAGCTGTCCGGCAAAATTATCGAGCGACGGATAGCGATTGTAAAAGGGTATCAGGTCCGGATGTTGTTCGATGTACTTCAGGAAGAATTCAGAGAAAGCACCGGCGCTTCGGAATGGAATCTTCTGAAGTTGCATGGTTAACAACACGTTTGAGAATGGAGCATAACCCGAATAACGCGAAATTTACAGTAAGGTTAAGGATTTTTTCCGCGATTGGCGATCTCACCGCTAAGGTCGAACTCGGTTGCATCGGTAATCTTTACGGAGAAGAAGTCCCCTTGTCGTAGATATTCAGGGGAAGTTATGATCACTTCGTTATCGACCTCCGGGGAGTCAAATTCCGTTCGTCCAATGAACTGTCCACCCTCCACACGGTCGACAATAACTTTCAAGGTTTCGCCAATCTTGGATTGGTTCAGCTGCAAGCTAATGCCTTGCTGCAGCTCCATTACTGCATCCATTCGTTCTTGCTTCACTGCCGCCGGAACATCATCCTTCATTGAATAGGCATGGGTGCTTTCTTCATGAGAATAGGTAAATACGCCAAGTCGATCGAAACGGCTTCGCTCAACAAAACTCATCATTTCAGCAAAATCTTCCGGGGTTTCACCCGGATGTCCGGCGATCAGCGTGGTGCGTAAGGCGATGCCGGGCACTTTGGAACGGATCTCGGCCAACAGTTCCTCTGTCTTTTCACGGGTGATTCCACGCCGCATCAACTTCAACATCCGGCTGGAACCGTGCTGTAAGGGAATGTCGAGATACTTGCATATGGTGGGACGCTTGGCCATTACCTCGAGCACATCCATCGGAAATCCGGCAGGGAAGGCATAGTGCAGGCGGATCCACTCAATTCCTTCAACATCCGCGAGTCGATCAAGAAGTTCAGCCAGGTTTCTTTTCTTGTAGAGATCCAGACCGTAGTAGGTGGAGTCCTGGGCAATGAGCAATAATTCTCTAGTGCCGTTTTTGGCAAGATTTTTCGCCTCTTTTACAAGTTCTTCAATAGGCCTGGACACATGCCCGCCGCGCATCAAGGGAATGGCACAGAAAGAACATGGCCGATCACACCCTTCAGAAATCTTCAGGTATGCATAGTGGCCGGGGTTTGTGAGAATGCGCTCCCCGACCAGTTCCTTTTTATAGTCTGCGTTGAATTGTCTTAATAGGCGCGACAGGTCTCGTGTCCCAAACCATGCATCCACTTGCGGAATTTCCTTTTGAAGATCGTCTTTGTACCGCTGCGAAAGACAGCCGGTTACATAGACCTTTTCAACCAGGCCTTCTTCCTTGGCATCCACATAGCGAAGTATTGTGTCAATGGATTCTTGCTTGGCGTTATCAATGAATCCGCACGTATTAATGACGACAACGCGGCTGTCGTCATCACCGGCTTCGTGAACCGCATCAATACCGTTGCCGCGAAGTTGCGTCAGGAGCACTTCTGAGTCAACCTGGTTTTTTGAACATCCCAGCGTAACGATATTAACCTTCGTCTTTCTGTTGCCTTTGGCCCTCACGAATTTCGGATTAGGGATGCAAAAATAAAGCAGTTTGCCCAGCCAACGGTTATATTTGAAAATTAATTCCCAATAGTGCGCTTTTTCCCGCTCGTCTTCATCATCATCCTTTTTTCCTCCTGTTTGAATGAGCCGGATTGCGTCATCACGTCCTCCAAAGAAGTGAAGATATCCCTCATCCAAATCGGAAAGGACACAGCACGGAAAGTGATCTTTGATTCTATCCGGGTGACAGGAACGGATTCGCTATTTCATGTAAGTGATACGGTGACGGAAGTGAAGCTAAGGGTTGATCCCCGGGTGACAGAAACGCTCTTCACCTTTTACTATGAATCAAAGGTAGATTCACTTACACTGGCTTATAACCGGAAGACACGGGTTATCAGTCCGGCATGCGGCGCTTTCAATTATTTCTATGATCTCCATATTACGTTGAGCACGTTCCCCGAAGCAACCGTGACGAACGCGGAGCTTTCGACAAGCACAGCAACCAATGTCAAAATTAGGCTTTAGTCTGCTGCTGGCGCTGGCTGCCTTCACGGTCGCTGCTCAGAATCCTGCAAGGGAGGAGGAGCAGGATACCGTAGAAGTAACGCAACGAGTTAAGAAGCCGGATAGCCTTAAGGAGAAAATTCATTTTCGTTCGCTGCGGTTTGGTACGGACATTCTTGCACTCATCCTGAGCGGATCGGACCGCTACAATGGATGGGAGCTCAATGCAGACGCGGATTTTGGACGGTTCTACCTGGCCGTTGATAATGGCTTTGCCAGTCGCGATGAGATTATCGTGACGGGTGGCAACTATCATGTGGATGGCAATTACTGGAGACTGGGTGCCGATGTGAATCTGTTGAAGAAGGATCCTGACCGGAATATGCTCTTTTTTGGATTGCGATATGCGCGGTCTTCAGCCACGGAACAGATCATTTACAATGGAACGGACCCTTATTTTGGAAATGTTCAATACCAGATCACGAATTCAGCGGTGGTAGGTTCATGGGGAGAAATGGTAGCCGGCCTCCGAATAAAAGTTTGGAAGGAATTTTGGATGGGCTTCACCTCGCGCCTGAAATTTGGCCTCGCGGTGAGAGGTGCCAAGGAGCTCAGCCCTTACTATACTCCGGGATATGGTGTAATCGGTGATGGAATAACCTGGGGTTTCAATTATCAGGTCTTCTGGAGAATTCCATTCGACCGGCAAAAGAAGCCATCAAAATGACAACCAGTTCCCGGATTACTGCACTCGTTTGAAGAGTGAATCAACGAACTCATCCTTGTTGAATTCCTGAAGGTCCTCTACGCGCTCGCCGACTCCAATGTATTTGACGGGTATCTTGAATTCATCGGATATTCCGATGACGACGCCACCCTTTGCGGTTCCATCCAATTTGGTGATGGCAAGCGCAGTGACGTCGGTGGCCTTGGTGAATTCACGGGCCTGAATGAGGGCGTTTTGTCCTGTGCTCCCGTCGAGGACCAGCAGCACTTCGTGCGGGGCGGTTGCAATAACTTTTTGAATGACCCGACGAATCTTGGTCAACTCTGCCATGAGGTTGACCTTGGTATGAAGACGTCCGGCCGTGTCAACTATTACCAGGTCGGCCCCGCTTCGTACACCTTCTTCCACGGCTTCAAACGCCACCGCCGACGGATCCGTGTTCATCCCTTTTGCGATTACGGGTACACCCACCCGCTGGCCCCACAATTTGAGTTGGTCGACAGCGGCCGCCCGGAATGTGTCGGCGGCCCCCAGAACAACTTGTTTCCCGTTTGATTTGAAATGCGCCGCCAGCTTCCCGATAGTTGTAGTCTTGCCCACGCCATTGACCCCCACAACGAGAATCACGTAGGGCTTGATGCCTGCCGGTATTCCAAACGGGGCAACCTCCGCCTGGCGCCCTTCGGAAAGCAGGCTGGCCACCTCCTCCCGCAGAATCTTGTCCAACTCAGCAGTGCCCAAATACTTATCACGGGCAACGCGTTTCTCAATGCGGTTAATGATTTTAACGGTGGTTTCAACGCCGACATCGGCGCCAATTAGCGCTTCTTCCAAATGATCGAGCACCTCGCTGTCAACGCTTGATTTTCCGACAAGCGCCTTGGCCAGACCGCCGAGAAATCCAGTGCTTGTTTTTGACAGGCCCTTGTCCAGCGATTCTTTCTTCTCCTTGGAAAACAATGCGCCAAAAAACGACATGAATTGGAATTGGAGGTAACAAAAAAGTCCCTGTTCGGGACTTTGCTATTGTTTAAGAAACCGGTTAGCCCTTTTTGGCCAGTGTGTCCTTTACCAGGTCCATCGGGACAATCTCCTCACGGAAGATATACGCGCCCGTTTTCTCCGATTTTACGGTCCGAATCACTTTTGCAAAGTTCTTGCCGTCTGTCTTCTTCAGCGATGCAACTACTTTCTTAGCCATGGTTTACTTGATTTCCTTGTGAACGGTATACTTCTTCAACACGGGATTGTACTTTTTCAATTCAATCCGCTCGGTGGTGTTCTTTCTGTTTTTGGTGGTGATATAGCGGCTCATCCCGGGCTGGCCGGAAGCTTTGTGCTCGGTGCACTCTAAAATCACCTGGATGCGGTTGCCTTTCTTTGCCATGATTGTCTGCTATTTATGCCACTGCTTTCTTGGCGCGTGCTTCCTTAAGCACGGCTGAAATACCCTTGGCGTTGATCGTCTTGATTGCCTTGGTGGACACTTTCATCGTGATCCATTTGCCTTCCTCCGGAACATAGAAACGCTTCGTCTGCAGGTTAGGGTAGAACCGACGCTTTGTCTTATTGTTCGCGTGGGAAACCTTGTTTCCGACGTGCGGACGCTTACCTGTGATTTCGCAAACCCTTGCCATAACTCGTTGGTTTATAAAGCTTTTCCTGAAAAGGACTGCAAATATCGGCAAAACACCCCCAATTATCCAAGGTGGGCTCTAAATATTGCCCCTGAGCCAGGAAAGCCGCCTTTCCGATGCTAAATGACGATGAAACGGATAGCCACGGAAGTGCTGCCTGTAGTGAAGCGGGCCACGTACAACCCCGGGGCAATACCCACCAGCGGGAAGTTAACCAACTGATTGCCAGGTATGACCTGGGACTTCCCAAGACGGGTCCCCAGCACGGTGAATATCTCCACCGTAACATTCCGGTCGGATGAGATGGTCAGCGCGTCTCCTTCTTTGACCGGATTGGGCGAGAGGGTAATACGGGGCGTGTCTGATAGCGGAGAAGCGTTGTCATTCGTGAGCAAATGCAGCCCGCCTTGGCGGTTGCCAACAATCAATGACGGTCGGTTCACACCCAAGAGATTTCCAATCGCTGGCCAGGTGCTTCCTCCCAGGTTCTTGGAATAATATTGATTGCTGTACACGTCGTAAACCAGATTTGTTTCGGGTACCGGACTATTTCCGGCGGAGCGAAAGTCTGGGTAAACAGCGACCTTGCCCTCCTGGTCTCCAACCACAAGATCCTCACGGCCATCACCGTCCAGGTCACCAATGGTTGGCGCAAGATATTGCCTTGATGTACCCGCTGCCAGGCCGAGGTAGGCATTAGTGACAAGGGAGAATGAGTTGACGGTGCCTACGCCGGTATTCCGATAGTAATACAGTGCGCCGGTTGAGGTTCCAACAAGCACATCCAATCTTCCATCCAGGTCAATATCTGCAAGAGTTGCATTTTCGTTGGACCCGATGGGAACTTCCAGATAGAAGAGATTCTGGCCGTCAAATTGAAGAGTTCCGTTCTTCGCCAGGATATACCACAGGCGAGTGATGCCACCCGCTACACCTGTGAATGCCAGGTCGAGGGAACCATTCCTGTCCAGGTCAACGAACTGCGGGCGAATGTTATACAAGGAAGTGAATGAAATGCCGGCATAATTGTCCGTGAACCATTGAAATTTCGGCAGCGTCCGGCTCCCGATGTTCAGGTAGAGTGTGAGAGATCCACGAAAATTGACGGGATTGATGTAAGTACCAACGATCAGGTCGAGGTCACCATCGAGGTCAATGTCGGCAAGGGATGGCGCCGACCAATCGCTGAGGTCAATCATTTCATCCTGAAGAAAATTCGATTTTTGATATTCAAAGTTGGGAATGGCTTCAGTACCGGTGTTCTTGTAGAGCCATAGTGAAGATTTAAAATCGATGTAAGCATTTGTCCGCGAGGTTAGATTTAACCCGATCAGCAAATCCTTGAGGCCGTCGTGATCAATATCTTCCAGGTAAGGTGCCGGGTAACTGTCCATGGCCAGGCCGGGGGGAAAGAGGTTCAGGTTGCCCATCACGGGAGCAGCGGCCGTGCCCACATTTTCCATGCTATAAAGTGAGGAGCACGATTCTTCCGTAAACAAAAGGTCTTTGTCGTTATCACCGTCGAGGTCCAGGCTGAGCATGGCTTTACCGCCCGTATGGTTGGTGCGCCCCCCGATATCGGCACATGTCAGCGGATCGAAAGCAATCTTGCCGCAGCTGCATTCGGTAAACCCGCCCCAATTGGAAGTTTGGCGCTCCAGGTCGAGCGAGTCGCATGTGCCGTAACGCTCCATGCTGAAATTCTTGTGATACTCTGCCGTGCTGGGGCTGACAAATCGCATGTTCAACACATCGAGATCGCCATCCCCATCCATATCGACAAAATCAGGGTAGTCATTTGAGCCGGGGAGCAAATTGATTTTCGTGAATCCTTTTGTAAGGAGCACTTCACTGTAGAGGCCGGTGATGGAATTGAAGAACTTCAACTTCTTCCATCCAAAAGGTTTACCGGAGATGGTAATCTGTTGATAGACCAGAATACCAATCTGCCCGAAAGTGAAAAGATCTTTCTTTCCGTCGCAGTTAAAATCGCGCAGGGCAACGAAGGTGCTCAGATCAGCCGGAAAAAGTGCTTCGTACTCAGGGGCATAGAGGTATTTGTTATTGAGCCAGCGAAATGTTCTGATCTGAGCCGTTGTCTTGTCAAATACAACAAGGTCCTCCGTGCCATCAGCATCGAGGTCCATTTGGTTCACCTGGGGGCTGTTCAACCCGCCTGCCCAGGCATTGGTAAGTTCCATTCCATCCACCGTAACCGGGATCGACTGATCCATGCGGTAGGTGAATTGACCGTGAAGGGAGAAGGGAATGAGGAGGAAGAAAAGCAGTCGCACATCAATATTTTTATACACGATCAACGCCGGGGAGTCTCGGGACTGTTATCTTTCCTGCAGGATTGTTGCATGCAGATTCCAGAACTGTATCAAAAGTATTTAGAAACCGGTAAAGTATCTACGGACACTCGTCAGATCACACCGGGTTCGGTATTTTTCGCGCTGAAAGGCCCTACATTCAATGGCAATGAGTTCGCAGAAGAAGCCCTCGCGAGGGGAGCTAGTTATGCGGTCGTCGATGAGGAGAAATATGCCACGAGTCCGCGCTGTCTATTGGTAAATGATGTCTTGAATTCGCTCCAGGAGCTTGCCCGCCATCACCGTAAACATCTGTCTATTCCGGTTATCGGCCTGACGGGCTCCAACGGGAAGACCACGAGTAAGGAGTTGGTAAACGCGGTGCTTTCTGCCAAACTCAAGACCTACGCAACGCGAGGCAACCTGAATAACCATATAGGCGTGCCGGTTACCGTGCTGTCCATTGATGATTCGTACGAAATCGCGGTGATCGAGATGGGTGCCAATCGTGTGGGAGATATTCAACTGCTCTGTTCCATCTGCGATCCCACTCACGGCTTCATTACCAACATTGGCAAGGCACATATTGGGACGTTTGGCGGGTTTGAAAATATCATCCGGGGGAAATCGGAATTATACCAGCACTTGATAGATCATCACGGTGTGGTTTTTATCAATTCTCAGAACCCGATCCTGGCCAACATGGCCAAACGTTTCAAGGCTCCGGTATTCTACCCGGCCAAGGGCGACTATTATCATTGTGAGCGACTGGATGAAGGTGCTTACCTGGCATTGGTTGCAGAAAACGGCGATCGGGTGGGGACGAGTATGACGGGGACTTACAATTTTGAAAATGCGGCAGTTGCCCTAACGATTGGAAAATTCTTTGGGGTCGATCCCAAGGAGGCCAATGCCGCCATCGCTGGTTACGTTCCCGGGAATATGCGGTCACAGGTGATCCGTAAGGGAACCAACACGATTATCCTGGATGCCTATAATGCAAATCCCACATCCATGGAGGCAGCCATTGATAACCTGTCACGAATGTCGGCAGGACGGAAAGTTGCCATCCTGGGGGACATGTATGAGTTGGAAGCGGAATCTGTTAAAGAGCATACGTATATCGGCACGATACTGATAGAAAAGGGAATTTCTGAGGCCTATCTCTGTGGTCCACAAATGGCATCCGCGCGGCAGACGTTTCCCGATGGAAAGTACTTCCATTCGAAAAATTTGCTCATGGAAGAACTGAAGAGTAATCCCATCAAAAACGCAACGATTCTAGTGAAAGCAAGTCGTGGAATGGCCCTTGAACAGCTTATGGACTATTTGTAGCGGTCTTGGTAACTTGAAGAGTTGCTCGATACGCAAATAACCCGACGCACAACCCCCATTGGTATGGACTTCCCGCAGATTCTGAAATTTCTTTCGGCATTGGCCAAGCACAACGACCGAGTATGGTTTGAGAAAAACAAAGACCAGTATCTACAAGCCAAGGAGAACTTTGAGATTTTCATTTCGGACTTTCTGACGGAACTCATAAAGTTTAATCCTGCATTAGCCGGACTCAATCCAAAGAAGTTGCCATTCCGGATCTATCGGGATGTCCGGTTCAGCAAGGACAAACGGCCTTACAAAACCAATATGGGTGCTGGCATCTCTCCGGGAGGGAAGATGATGCAGGAACCAGGATACTACATTCACATTGAGCCGGGCAAGAGTTTTATTGCCGGCGGGATGTATATGCCTGAACCAGGCAACCTCTCTAAAATCAGACAGGAAATTGATTACAACGGTGACGCGCTGGAGAAGGTGCTGAAGAGCAAAACCTTCTGTAAGTGGTATGACGGGTTTGACGATTTTGACAAACTGAAGACGGTGCCCAAAGGATACCCCAAAGACCACCCGCGCCTGAACTGGCTTCAACACCGGTCCTTTATCGTATCACATAATTTTACGGATAAGGAAGTCAAGGACAAGAAATTCATGAAACAGGCCATCGATGCCTGCAAAGCAATGAAGCCGCTGAACGATTTCCTCAGGCAGGCGATGGACTAGATACCCAGCACGGATTTTAGTTTCGCAAAGCCGGACTCACTTAACGGCACTCGAAAGCCACTTTTAAGCAGCGCTACGTGGCTATCCTTTGATAAGGGTTCAATTCGGGTCAACTCCTGCAGGTTAATGAGGTAGGAGCGATGGACGCGTACAAATTGTCCGGGGTCCAATACCTTCTCGTAATGCGACATTGTTTTCTTCTTGAGGAAGAACCCATCCTTGGTGTGCACTTTCACATAATCGTCAAAAGCCTCGATATAGTGAACCGTATGCACAGGTAGAATGACCAGGTTGGTTCCCTTTTTCACCACAATGCGTTGGCGCTCTTCCGGGGGTGATACCGAACTCATGAGTTCGGAAGTTTGCGAAGTGTCCCGCCCGTCCTGTACTTTCCATCTTGCCAGGGCTTTGTCGAACCGCTCTTGACTAAATGGTTTCAACAAGTAATCAACCGCATAGCGCTCGAAAGCCTGCATCGCGTACTCATCGAAGGCGGTAGTGAAGATGATTCCGGGAGGAGTTTCAAGAAGCTCGAGCATTTCGAAGCCATTGATCTTGGGCATCTGGATATCGAGGAAAATCAGGTCTGGCTTGTGTTGAGCGATTGCCTTTACGCCTTCGAACCCGTCGCCGCATTCAGCCACCACGGTAATGTCTGAATGTTTCTGAAGGTATTCCCGAAGTATCCCCCGGGCCAGGGGTTCGTCATCGATAAGTATACATCGCGTCATACAGCTTGTGGAATTCTCAGGATCGTAATGAAGGTGCCGGCACTCTTTGATGTTTTCAATAGATCGGTTCGGCTGAACAGCAGGTCAAGGCGGCGCTGCACGCCCGAAAGGCCGAAGCCTGTGCCGGCCCGGGAGGAAGTGGATTCATCAAACGGATTGGTCACTTCGACTTCCAACATATTTCCCATGGCGCTTGCCTGGATCGAGATCGTGATCTCTCCAGTTGTATCGTAGAGTCCGAACTTGATGGCATTCTCAACAACAGGCTGCAACAGGAGAGAAGGAATGCTCATCGTGCGGGCTTGGTCAGCACACTGGAGCTCGGTATTCAGGCGATGACCGAAACGAACTTTTTCGATGTCCAGGTACAATTGCAAATGCCGCAACTCCTCATCCAACGTTACAAAAGTCTTATCGTCCTTGCGGATGGTGCCTCGTAAGAAGTCAGAAAGTTGTTGGACCATCTTACGCGCTTGTTCCGGTTGGGTCATGACCAGCGCGCTGATGGAATTCAGGCTGTTGAAGAGGAAATGTGGCTGAAGCTGTTGGCGAAGATTGCTAAGTTCGGCATCGCGCGCCAGTTTGACGGCTTCGATTCTCCGCTGCTCACTTTCTTGTTTTTCGACAATATAGACCCATGTCCAGGTGAGTATGGCGACAAGCGTAATCATCAGCCAGCCGAATGTTCCGCGTATGATGGCCGATTGCTCAAAGAAATCGGAATAGCTGCTGTTGTTGACCAGCCGAATAAGTGTTTCCCGTTGCAGGTAGGTACATATAGCGGCCAGGCCAATGCTCCAGCCGATGATGTAAATCACGTTTCTTCCGGTGGGCCGATACGAATGCATCGAAGTGTTAATGGTATAACCTGCCATGGCAAAAATGACTTGCGTCACGGCGGAATCAATCAGCGCAAGGTCGAGATCGAACCCAAGCCGTATGATGGCGTATGTCTGCACGCCGCCCCAAAATATCCACCAGGCCGCATAACCGATGATGATCCTTGAATAGGAAAGTTGGTGGGTGGACATGGGGCTTGAAAATTAGCCAATTTGCTTTTGGCCTCCGAACTAGGCGGCCAATTCCGCGGCTTTGAGGTGAATAAGGTTGATATAAGAGCGGACCTCGGATGTCTCGTGTATCCGGGAGTATAATTCCGTTCCATCACAAAGTGATTGGAGAGGGATGAGTTCTGCGATGTTGACAAACTCCCAGGAGGCGCCGCGGTTGTCGGCAGCATCTTCCTCTCCGATTCCAATCAGCCTTGCTTTGCGAAAGGCTTCTTCAAACGAGCTGGCCTGGATTAGCCGGAGATGCTCGTCGAATTGGCCTTCAGCCTTGGGTTGCGAGGTGGTTATCCGGAAAACGATCTTGGCAACGTACCAGTTCATAAGCGATGGGGTTCACCGATCTCGTTGTGTCAATAACTTTTTATTTCAACGCCGCCGAAAATGCACGTCCCCTTCAGGACAAGTGTTTTGCTCATATCTGTGCCTTCTTTGGCTTGGGGGCGTTTATCGTCAATGCCGCCGAAAATGCAGACGATTTCCGACTTGATATTCCAATGAGCAGGGGCCAGAATCTTTACACCGCCGAATGCCGTCGAGCTTTGAAGGACAATGGTGCCCTGAAAATCAGCCTGCATCAGGTTGATGTCCGTGCCGCCGAAGAATGTGCTGATTTCTCCTCCCTTGAAATTCTTTGACAGGATGTTGCTCTTGTTGCCGCCAAACACCGCGGTGGAATCAATCACATCATCCACGTTCAGGGTTGTCTCCATCGACTGGAATCGGACCCAGTCCTTGCGACGGGGCTTGAATATCATGTAAAGTCCTATGGCGATAATGGCAACGGGCCAGAAGTAGCGACCGATGTGAAAGTCGAATGTGTAAAGAACCTTGTCCATCAGGAAAACGGCGCCAACGAGAGTCAACACGACCCAGCCGCCCATGCGGAAACTTTCACGAGCACCAATAAACAAACCGATGACGATCAGGATCATTGGCCAACTAAAGAGCCAGTGTGGTATGGGCAGTTCGGCCCGGTGGGCAAGGATGCCAAGACCTACCATGACCACGATGATGCCGGCCATTACGCGGCCTGAGTTGTTTCCAATTTGACGGGGTTCCTGGCTATTCTGATTTTCCATACGGCTGTTTTTTTATTCAAAGAAACGCCCTTTCCAGCCCCCAGGATAGGATAAATAGGCGGGAAGGGGCGGTATGTCGGCGAATGCCGGAGCGGCGTCGGTGGACCGGCAGAAGGTATCCTAGAGGTTCATCAGGATGGCTGCCGCAAGAACAAGATTGAGCAAGTGATAACTGGTGTTTATCGCAAACAGCTTCCAGGAATGCTTTTCCCAGGCAACGCGAGAAAGATCTTCCGGAACATAAAAACCAAGCCAGGTAAAGCCTGCGGCACTCATCAGCTTTGAGCCTGCACTCATCTGATCCATACCGGGAACATAGCTCCATGCCGCATTATTGTGTGCGAAGACGTACGCGAGAAAACAGCTTCCTATCAGCGAGAAAAGAAGGCCCCGGATCATTACACTTGGAGCAGGCTTCACTGTCATGTCAAATTTCATCTCGGTTGCCCAGGATTTGCCGAAGAGCACGGCGTACCATAGAAAACTGAAAACAAATGTGACGGCAATGGTGACAAGCACCGCTGTGGTGCTGATGTGCATTTCTTCCATAAGTTGGTTGGTTGGTGAAGGAGAAAAATTACGGAATTCTTCCCGCGTTCACTACTCATTCGTGCGCAAGTACTTGACGAAACGACGCGAATCTTCTGTGTACCCCAGGCTGAGGTAGAATTGATGGGCCCGGATGCGGCGAGCATTGCTGGTGACCTCAATCTTTACACACCCTTGTGAAGCCAGCCATTCTTCACCGGCATGCAGCAACTGTCGACCAACTCCTTTGGAGCGGAACCCCTCTTCGACGCAGAAAGAAGAAATGCGTCCGAACGGTTTCCTCCAATGGAGAACATGAAGACAGTGCATCGCAATGAAAGCAACAATGTGCTCATCAATTTCACAGACCAGTACACGATAATCCGGTTCTTGATGTCGCTTCAAATTGGCCCGGGTGTCTTCGAGGGTAAGGTTTGGATAGCCGAGCTGGTCCAGCAACTGTTGTATCGCAGGACTGTCATCCAATGTGGCTTCACGAATTGTCATCATGGCCTTGCGCTTATTACGATCCGAAATTCGTCATTTGACACGAGAGAGGCCATGACCGATTTCATCGATTTTGAGGGTCTTCGCCTCAATCCGGATCCTCAAAATACGTTTAGTCTGCATCCGGAATTGGCGATTTTGAGCCATTCCCGGGCTTCAATCATCCGGATTCCTGATCTATCTTTGCCGCCCTATGGCACAGCAAGACGATAACCTGCTCAAGAATGTAGTTTCTCATGCAAAGGAATATGGCTTCATCTTTCCATCCAGTGAGATTTATGACGGCCTGGGGGCTGTCTATGACTATGGTCAGAATGGCGTCGAACTGAAGAACAACCTGAAAGAGTATTGGTGGAGATTCATGACCCAGCTTCATGACGACATCGTAGGTATTGACTCTGCCATATTTATGCACCCGACCATTTGGAAGGCTTCCGGTCATGTCGATGCCTTCAATGATCCAATGGTCGACAACAAGGATTCAAAGAAGCGGTATCGCGCGGATGTCCTAATCGAGGATGCGATTGAGAAGATCAAGGAAAAGGTTGAGAAAGAGGTGGAGAAGGCCGCCAAGCGGTTCGGCGAATCTTTCAATCGGGAGATGTTTCTGACGACCAATCCCCGGGTTGTCGAATACCGGCAGAAGATTGATTCAGCCAATGAACGCCTGAAAAGCGCCATGGGTGGTAATGATATGGCCGCGCTGAAGCAACTGATGTTGGATCTGGAAGTGGCCGATCCGATTTCTGGAACGAGGAACTGGACGGATGTCCGGCAGTTTAACCTGATGTTTTCCACGGAAATGGGATCCGTCGCTGAAGAAGCGAACAAGATCTATTTGCGACCAGAAACAGCCCAGGGAATTTTTGTCAACTTCCTGAATGTGCAGAAGACGGGGCGCATGAAGATTCCTTTCGGCATCGCACAGATTGGGAAAGCCTTCCGAAATGAAATTGTGGCTCGCCAGTTTATTTTCCGGATGCGGGAATTTGAACAGATGGAGATGCAATTTTTCGTCAAGCCGGGTGAAGAGATGAAATGGTATGCATATTGGAAAGAGCGGCGGATGAAATGGCATCATGCCATTGGGTTGGGAATTGAAAACTACCGCTTTCACGACCATGTCAACCTGGCGCATTACGCCAATGCAGCTTGCGACATCCAATTCAATTTCCCGATGGGATTCAAAGAACTGGAGGGAATTCACTCGCGCACGGACTTTGACCTCAAAAGCCACGAGAAATATTCCGGAAAGAAACTTCAGTACTTCGACACGGAAGCCAATCAGAGCTACATCCCTTATGTTGTGGAGACCTCCATTGGACTCGATCGACTCTTCCTGGCCACACTTTCGAATTCCTACAAAGTGGAGAAACTCGAGGACGGCAGTGAGCGCGTGGTGTTGGCAATTCCGGCGGCGCTGGCTCCGCACAAAGTAGCCGTCCTTCCCCTGGTCAAGAAAGATGGACTTCCCGAGAAGGCGGAGACCATTCTGCACGACCTGCGATTTGAATTCTCATCCTACTACGAAGACAAGGACACTATCGGGAAGCGCTATCGGCGGATGGATGCCATCGGCACTCCCTTTTGCGTTACCGTCGATCATCAAACCCTGCAAGACGATACGGTAACGCTGCGTGACCGTGACAGCATGCAGCAGGAGAGATTAAAAATTTCTCAGTTACGGGAACGGCTCCATGGTCAGTGCTCCATGGAATCCTTGTTGAAAAAGATCTGATCATTCCTTCCTCTTTTCTGATCGGCATGACCGGTACGATGCTTGGTTTTCAACCCGGACGTTGATTACATTTGCACACTAGGGGTGCCTTAAGATAACGGGCTGAGATCATACCCACTGAACCTGATGCCGGTAATGCGGTCGTAGGGAGGCAATTGAAGTCGATGCCATTTTCTGCAACACGTCCCCTAGGCGTTGCCGATACAACCCAGGGAGATTATGCGCTATTTATTCATTCTAGTATGGCTGGTGACCTCAATCACCTTACAGGCCCAGCATAAAGTAGTTGGAACAGTTAAAGACACCTCCGGCCGTCCTCTGAACGGAGCGACGGTTCAGGCAGATGGCGGAAAGCAGTCTGCCGTTTCTGATGAACTGGGCACATTTCAATTGGATCGGATGCCAGAGGGGAACCACACTTTGTTGGTTCGCTTTCTGGGTTTTGCGGACTATCGACTGACGATAACTGTTCCGGTCAGTGAGCCCCTGGTCATTGTGTTGGAAGAAACTTCGACCGTAACGGATGAAGTGATCGTTCAGGCGACCCGCGCCAGTGAATCAACGCCGACCACGTATGTTAACGTGGACAGACAGGTTTTGCAGAAGCAGAATTTTGGTCAGGATCTTCCGCTTTTACTTAACTGGACCCCCTCGGTTGTAACCACTTCCGATGCAGGTGCCGGCGTTGGCTACACAGGAATTCGAATCCGTGGAAGTGATGCTACTCGGGTCAATGTGATGATCAATGGCATTCCATACAATGACAGCGAGTCGCAATCAACTTATTGGGTTGATATTCCCGATGTCGCTTCCTCTACGCAGAGTGTGCAGATTCAGCGAGGTGTGGGAACTTCCGTTAATGGCGCGGGTGCGTTCGGTGCCAGTGTAAATCTGCAAACGACTGCCGTCCAATCTGATCCTTACGCCGAACTAGTGGCTGCTGCCGGGTCTTTCGGCACGCAACGATATACGGCCCGAGCCGGCACCGGCTTGTTGAACGATCGATGGACGCTGGATGTGAAGGCATCAAGAATTACCTCAGACGGGTATGTGGAACGTGCGGCTTCTGATCTCACATCATTTTACGTTAGTGCAGGCTACTATCACAATAAAACCATGATCAAGGCGATAGCATTTGGCGGTCACGAAAAGACCTACCAGGCCTGGTATGGAGTCGATGAAGCGACATTGCAAACCAACCGACGTATGAATTACGCGGGCGCTCTTTACGATAACAATGGAAACATCACTGGCTATTATCCAAACCAGGTGGATAACTATACACAAAATCACTATCAACTTCACGTTTCTCAGGAACTCAGCGATCGGTGGTCACTGACTGCCTCGGGGCACTACACCTATGGCCGCGGCTATTATGAGGAGTATCAGCAAGGACGAACCTTCGCCAGTGTTGGACTTCCCAACTACGTTCAACCCGACTCGACCTATACGGCCACTGATATGATTGTGCGTAAATGGCTGGATAATCATTTTTACGGATTCACCTTTGGATTGCAGTATGAAGGTGAACGATCAACCATTGTCTTGGGTGGATCGGTACATCAATATAGCCCGGCGAAGCATTATGGCGAGATCATTTCTGCCCAACTCAACGCATCCATCGTCCCCGGATATCAGTACTACAACGGCCATTCAGACAAAGGTGACCGAAATATCTTTTTGCGATGGACTTATCGTGTCGGTGAACGTGTTAAGGCATTTGCCGACCTGCAGTACCGTGGGGTGAACTATGCCACGTCCGGCATCAAGGATGACCAAACATCATATGATGTAAATGATCGCTTTGATTTCTTCAATCCCAAAGCTGGGATCAGCTATTCACTGAATGAACAATCCATGCTGTATGCATCCTACGGCATCGTGCACCGGGAGCCAAATCGTTCAGATTACCTCGAAGGGACGACAAAGCCAAGACCGGAAAAACTTAATAACCTGGAGGTTGGATTTCGGCGCACCTCTCGACGTTATGCGTTGGAAGCAAACTACTATCTGATGCAGTACACGGACCAGCTCGTCCAGACGGGGGCCATTGATGGAGCGGGATACCCGATTCGCGCAAATGTTGGAAACAGCTATCGAACCGGCGTAGAGTTGAATGGTATTGTCAAGTTCTCCGCCAAGTGGACGTGGAATGCCAATGCAACAGCAAGCATTAATCAGAACAACGACTACGTTGTTTTTGAAAATCAATTGCCCGTCACTCGAAATACCAGGATTATTCTCTCGCCGGCCATGATCGCGGGAAGTCAACTTTCCTGGCGGCCATTGGCCGGCTTTGAAACAACCTGGCTATCAAAGTATGTAGGGTCGCAATACCTGGACAATACAGAGAATGTCAATGCAATGTTGAGCGATTACTGGATCAATGATTTTCGATTTTCCTACGAAATAGCACCCAAGGGGTTTCGGTCCATTGGTTGGAGTCTTCTTGTCAACAACGTGTTCGATGTGAAGTATTCTTCAAACGGCTACAGCTATGCGGGTTCCGCTTACTATTTCCCGCAGGCAGGAAGAAACTTCATGGTGATGATGACTGTGAAGTTCTAGTTACCGTGGGGTGCGACCGGAGACAAACCGATCTTTTCCGTCAAGATCCTTGATAATAGTCACTTGCTGAAAGCCGGCATGTTCCAGTTCGTGCGAAGAGGCCTTCCCCAATGCTTCATTGATTTCCAAAAGCACTAACCCGCCCGGTTTAAGTGCAGCTCGCGATTTCTCAGCGATAGCGCGATGAAACACCATGGGGTCTTCATCGGGAACAAATAATGCCAGGTGCGGCTCATGCTGTGTTACCTGAACAGACATTGTTTTCCTTTCTGACAGACGTATATAAGGAGGATTGCTCACCACCACGTCAAGATTCTCGAAATCGAGCTTGTCCTGAAGAATGTCGTGCCGGATAAATTCCACAGCAACGCCGTTCAAACGTGCATTTTCGCGAGCTACATTCAAGGCTTCCGTTGACTTGTCCGTTGCGAAGACAACGCCGTGTTGCAGTTCTAAGGCAAGTGTGATCGCAATACATCCGCTTCCCGTTCCAATATCCAGAATATGGGGATTCGCGTTTTCCTGGAGGAACTGTTTTACGGGTATGATCAGCAATTCTGTTTCGGGACGCGGTATGAGCACATTGGGTGTAACCTTGAAGCGGCGGCCATAGAATTCAGTATATCCAAGAATGTGCTGCAAAGGTTCCCCGCTATTCAAGCGCTTCAGATCGTTCTCGAAATCGGTAATGCGCAAATCCGCTTCGGTGTTCTTGTCTGTCGTGTGGGTGGACCATGAAATCCCCGACCGGTCCTCCATTAGCCAGCGAATAATGCTTTCTTTTTCCCCTTTGCTGACGTCCAGCGTCAAGGAGTTCAAGAGCGCCTGGTAAATATCAATCCATCGCATGGGTTCACAAGTGTAGCGATCATTTTCAAAAATAGGTGCATTTGCTTTGGTTTTCGCATTTGGCCATCTTTCGAGCTGTGGACAAGGATGACATTTTCATGCGGCGGGCTTTCGAATTGGCTGCGCTGGGACTTGGCAGCGTAAGCCCAAATCCTCTTGTTGGCTGTGTAGTGGTTGTTGACGACCGCATCATTGGAGAAGGGTGGCACCAGAAGTTTGGCGGGCCTCATGCGGAGGTGAACGCATTGGAGACCATTGTTGATGAAAGCCTTCTTTCCAGGGCTACCATGTATGTCAATCTTGAGCCTTGCTCACACTACGGTAAAACCCCGCCGTGCGCTGACTTGATTGTGAAGAAAGGAGTCCGGCGCGTCGTGATTTCAAATCGTGACACCAGCGAAAAGGTTGCCGGTAAAGGCATAGAAAGACTTTCTTCTGCAGGGATTGAAGTGACCGAGGGAATTCTGGAGCGCGAAGGTCGCTTCCTGAATCGGCGTTTCTTCACGCAGGTGGAAAGAAAGACGCCCTTCATTATCCTCAAATGGGCGGAAAGCGCAGATGGCTTCATGGCCGTTTCAGAGCCTAAGCAAGTCTGGATCAGTTCTGCGCTCAGTCGACAGCTGGTTCACCAGTGGCGATCAGAAGAGGACGCTGTTTTGATCGGCACGAATACCGCAGCCATTGATAATCCCCGGTTGTCTGTGCGCGATTGGACGGGCCGCAACCCTATACGAGTAGTCATTGACCGTTCGTTGCGACTACCGGATTCGCTGAATCTTTTTGATCGTACTCAGCCAACGATTTGTTACAATCAGCAGAGAAGTGATGCAAGTGAGAACCTGACTTTCGTCAAATTGAGTGCTCACGATTTCATTTCCGAGCTATTGAGCGACCTTGTCTCGCGCAATGTCGGATCGGTTATTGTTGAGGGCGGCGCGAGAACGCTGGAGGCATTTATTGAAAGTGGACATTGGCATGAAGCCAGGGTTTTCAGATCAACCGCCATTTTGCGGAAAGGAATCCCATCGCCTCGTTTCCGGGGACTCCTTTGGTCGGAATATCATAGTTCGGGGGATTCCCTGGACATCTATGGCAACCCGGCATATTAGAAGCGGATCACCAGTTTGGCGCCAGGACCGCAAACATAGAATTGAGCTTTGGGTAATCGCGATGAGCTATGCCTTACATTGAATAGGTCAATGGCATGTTGTGCCTTACGTCGGTAACCCTTGGATAGCGGAACGGAGCCAATAACCATCGCAGCCCCGCCAGCGGCCAATCCCCACTCGGGATTTCCGCCAAGAATTGCCGTGGTGGTTGGTATGATGATCAACCCGGCCCCCACAAAGCCCAATATGCCGGACCAGGTACTTTGATTTCTTGCGCGCTTGAATTCCTGATAGGCTTCCGGGTAATCGAAAAGAATTTGACTGACCTGCCGGGGCGTGACCTGATAGGCAGCGGTATCCTTTTCATATTCAAAATGGGCGCCGCCAAATGTGCGATACATGACCAGGCGTTCCTGAGCCATGACCCCCGTACCGAGGGAAACCAAAAACAGAACGAAAAATATCCGCATGGTTCAGATAAGGCGCTTCGCCACTTCATCCCAATTGACTACAGACCACCAGGCCGCAACGTAGTCGGCGCGCTTGTTTTGGTATTTCAAATAGTAGGCATGTTCCCACACATCGAGGGCAAGCAACGGTGTGCCCTTGAGGTCACAATTGTCCATGAGCGGATTCTCCTGATTAGGGGTTGACCCAATCTTAAGCGTCCCTTTATTGTTGACCAGCCAAGCCCAGCCAGAACCGAAACGACCCATTGCGGTTGCAGAAAACTGCTCTTTGAATTTGTCCAGACTTCCGAAGGCGCCATTGATGGCATCAGTAATTTTTCCTGATGGAAGCCCACCTTGAGGTTTCATCACCTGCCAAAAGAAGTTGTGATTCCAGGCACCGCCTCCATTGTTTCGTGCCCGGTCGGATAACTTCGACGCGTTGGCGAAAAAATCAGCCTCCGAATTGTACAAGTATGATTTGGCGGCGATTTCCTCGTTCACGTTCTTGATGTAAGCCGTGTGATGCCGGGTATAATGGATTTCCATTGTTTCCCGGTCAATGTGAGGCTCCAGGGAATGGTAGCCATACGGGAGTGGCACTTGTGAAAAAAGGAGAGTCATGTCTGCCCCTTCCGTTTTCGTGGTGGTGGTCAATAATGCGGATCCAGCCGCGATGGATGCTGCCGCTTTTACGGAGTCCTTCACAAATTCTCTTCTGTTCATCTTCTTGCGTTTTGACGTTGACAAATCAAATTCTCCGGCGATTTCCAGGGGTGTCAGGACAGGTAAGTTACCCAAAAAATATTTAGCTTTAATAAATCAATGATTGTGCCATGGCGGAAAAACTTTACGATCAAATTCCCTCCCTCGATCTCGCTGATTTCACCAGTGGTGATCCTGGGCGGAAGCAAAAATTTGTGAGTGACCTTGGCGCGGCCTACAACACGATCGGATTTGTCGCAATCCGTAATCACTATCTTAACGATGAACTGTCGAGGAAATTATATGATGTGATAAAACGATTCTTTGCTCAACCGGAAGAAATTAAAAAAAAGTATGAGATTCCCTCACTGGCCGGGCAGCGGGGGTATATCGGCAAGGGAAAGGAACATGCGAAAGGTCGCAACACGGGCGATCTGAAGGAATTCTATCACGTGGGACAAGAAGTGACCGGAGACGACCCGATCAAGGCCGAGTACCCGGACAATGTCTGGCCGGATGAAATCAGGGAGTTTCGCGAAATCAGCCTTGAAGTATACCGGCAATTGGAACGTACCGGAGTAGAGATGTTAAGGGCCATTGCACTCTATTTAGGTATTCCGGAGAACTACTTTGACGGAAAAGTCAGGCATGGAAACAGCATCCTTCGGCCGATTCACTATTACCCCATTGAAAACCCGGATACTGTGCCGGCTGATGCCGTTCGCGCCGCAGAACACGGCGACATCAACCTGATCACACTGCTCATGGGAGCCAGTGCAGATGGACTTCAGGTGTTGCGTCGCGATGGAAAATGGATTCCAATCACCGCCCTGCCTGAACAGCTGGTTGTAAATGTGGGCGATATGTTGGAGCGCCTTACCAATAAGAAACTAAAATCAACCATCCATCGGGTGGTCAACCCGCCCCGGCACCTGATGAATACGCCACGGTATTCCATTCCGTTCTTTATGCACCCGAGGAGTGAAATGAGTCTTGCAGCTATTCCCGGATGTGTAGATGCGGCGCACCCAAAATTGTGGGACGATATCACCGCGGGAGAATTTCTGGACCAACGGCTGAAGGAGATCGGCCTAAAAAAATAGAACGCTTTGTACCGCCGGGTACGATATCGCGTTTTTCTCCGCGATGTGGCCATGCTCTCCGTGACCACTTTCGGAGGCCCCCAGGCACACTTCGCCCATTTTCAGCGCGTCCTTGTCGAAAAAAGAGGGTTCCTTTCTGAAGAGGATTTGTTGGAGATCAATGCGCTTTGCCAGGTGCTTCCTGGTCCGACATCTACACAAACCCTCTGTGCCATTGGCTACCGGATTGGCGGGCCTAATCTTGCCTACTTGACGCTGCTCATCTGGATGCTGCCTGCTGTAGTTTTAATGACGATGGCTGCTTTTCTGATCACGGCGTTCCAGGGCGATCTTACTTTCAATTTCACCCGTTTTGTTCCGGCCATGGCAGTCGGGTTCGTAAGCTACGCTGCGTATACCATGAGTATTAAGTCCGTTTCAACAAAATCCGGATTGCTACTCATGATCCTTGCCGGGGTATCATCGTATTTTATACGATCACCTTTCTTTTACCCAGCCGCATTGATTATTGCCGGGTTGCTCACCGCTCTCAAGTACAAGGATCAGCCAAAGGAAGAAAAGATCCCCTTAAATATTCGGTGGGAAAATTTCGTGCTCTGGGCCGGCGTATTGATTGCCGCTGCTACGTTAGGTCACTTTACCGACAGCCTCCCGATTCGGCTTTTTGAAAACTTCTATCGGAACGGAAGTTTGATCTTCGGCGGGGGGCAGGTACTTACACCACTATTGTACACCGAATTTGTGGAATTAAAGCACTACCTCGATGCCCGACATTTCCTCTCCGGATATGCCATCGCCCAATCACTGCCCGGACCTGTGTTTTCGTTTAGTGCTTATGTTGGGGCGCTGTCCATGCAAACACAAGGGGCGTCCATTCCGGCCCAGTGTCTTGGGGCTTTCATGTCGGCAGCCGGTATATTCCTGCCAGGCACCTTCCTGATATTCTTTCTTATTCGCTTTTGGGAAAGCCTTAAGAAATACCGTGTCGTGCGAGCTTCACTTGAAGGCATCACGGCGGCAAGCGCAGGCCTGGTGGCTGCAGCGGCTGTGTTCCTGTTCCAACCCCTGGAGAATAATATTTACACCTATGGTTTCACCATCGGTACTTTCATTTTGTTGAATTTCACCCGGATCCCATCTGCCCTGGTCATTGTCATAGGCCTCCTCCTGGGGTTGGTGCTATAGTACCAGCTTTGGTTAATTCAGTTTGAAAAAAATAGGAATGGTGAACTGCTGTCGCACGGTCTTACCCCGTTGTTTGGCGGGCTTCCAATGTGGTGAAGTCCTGACCACTTCAGCGGCCAGCTCATCACAGCCACCACCGATTCCCTTGACAACCCGGACATCGGTCAGTTCGCCCGACTTCGAAACAATGAATTCAACAAATACCTTGCCCTCAATCTCCAGTTTCCTCGCCGTAAGTGGATACTTGCCTCTTAGCCGTTCTGCAACATAATTGTAGAATGCCTGGATGCCGCCAACGGGTGCAGCCGGATCCTCGGCGATGAAAACGGGTACATCCGTTCCCGTATCTTCGGACGGCAGACTCACAGGATCTGTGGATACCCGTGGCTCGGCCATGTTATCTATCACAGGCACAATCTTGGTGGCTTCTTCCTCCTTTTTAACAACCACAATTTCAATTGGTCGTTCTTTCGGAACAGGAGGAATCAATTCCTTAACCTTCACATCCATGATATCTACAACATCACGGAGTTCAGTATTCCTGAGATCAAGCACGGCCTCTTGCGGAAAGTCCCATTCAAATGCGGTGATGACCATGCCCAGGGAAATGCAAAATCCGATCACTAGAAAAAGCCCTGACTTGCGATACAGGTCTTTGTTCGTTTCCTTTTTTGTTTCCATAGGTTGAGCTGATTTTTCTTAGATAATCCTCAACCTGAGAATTCGTCACCTGGATCGGAAGCGTACAAAAAAGAACCCCGCTTATTTGAGCGGGGTTCTTTGATAATGAAAATCTGTTCGGGCTTAGCCCAACTTGAATATGATGGGGAGCGTGTAGCGCTGCTTTACAGGCTTACCACGCTGCTTGCCCGGATTCCAGGGTGGGGCAGACTGAACAATCCGAACCGCCTCTTCATCGCATCCTGCGCCGATACCTTTGATGGCCTTCACTTCAGTGAGGGTGCCGTCTTTGGCGATCACAAACTCAACGAACACGCGGCCCTCGATGCCCATTCGGCGTGCCTGCGGGGGATACTTAATCTTGTCGCTGACATACTTATAGAATGCAGCGATACCTCCCTTTGGAGAGGCAGATTCTTCCACAATGGTAAAGATCTGGTCTGTTTCCTCTTCCGGCTCGGCTGCCTGAACAACGATCTCTTCGATTTTGGTCTGGTCAGTTACTTCCACGTCGAGGTTCACTTTGATATCTTCTTTGATCTCCTCTTCGTCAGGAACTTCAACTACCTGAGGCTGCTGGACCTGGGGGGGAGGTGGCGGGGGTTGCTCGGTGGGCGGAACCTCCATTGTCTCGTCAAATGAGTCAACGTTCTTGCCTTGCAAATCGGCTATTTGCTCATCGTATTGCTTCCATTCAAAAGCCATCACGACAAGGACCATCGTCACCACAAGTCCGACGCTCAGGAATAGCCCTGATTTCTTGGTCAAATCGGCCTTATCTGTCTTCTTCGCTTCCATAGTTACAGTTTAGGATTTCAAATATAATAACAGAATCCAGTTCCAAGCAGTTCGTCACATAAATTGCCAAAAACGGCCGCAAAAGCCAGCTATTTGCGGCTTCCGTAGAATAGGGTAAAGTAAACAGTAGGGAAAACCGCCTTGTTTTTGGCCGTGGGCATCAGGACAATTTCGTGAAAATAGCTGTCCAGCAGGAAGCCTACTTCAAATCCGGTCACCGAACTCTTGACGGTACCAAGTTCAAATGCCAACCCCAGTTTTAGGTTAATGCCCATTTGAATGGTGGACTCCCCCAAGCCTTCGAAAAGGTTGCCCGTCCCAAGAATGTTGTCGAAAGAGTGGTTCGGGTTCTTTGGATCGTATTGTTCGTGGCGCGTTACAAAGTAACTGTTATCAACCTTTCGCTCAATGTAATAAGGGGCCACAATGCCGATGCTGGGGCCAATGGCAGTCACGGCCCTTATTTCGACACCTTGTTGCGGGGCCTTATCAAAAAGAATGAAGTCGCGGCCGTATTGAAAACGGAAGGCATACAGGTAATTACTTTTTCCAAAAATGAAGTAATTGCCCACGACGGAGGCTTGCCTGACCTCCTGTGAATGCTTCACATTCATGATCTCAAGACCAAAGGTTTCCAGCAAGCGATCGTTCAATTTCCTTGACTTCTTGAATACAAAACCGCCAATCAGACCACCCGAGGAATTCTTATTAATGCCCCAAATGAACTCGGTATTGTAATCATAGGAATCCTGCGTTTGCGCAACGGCCAAATTGAACAAACCTAGCGCAGTCAGGGTGAGAAAAAGCCGCTGAAGTCCGAAACGCCTCATGATGAACGCCGATGTCTTAAATTTAGCCGATAAAGCAAGAACGCAAAATTAATCCTTTTCAATATGGTAACCATGACGGGCAAATACCTGGGAGGTTTGAGGACCGAAGACACTCACCTGAAATCGACGAATAAAATTATTACCGATGCGCCCCCGGACAACAATGGCCGGGGTGAGGCCTTTAGCCCCACCGACCTCGTTTGTGCAGCATTGAGCAGTTGCATGATGACGCTCATGGGAATATTGGCTGAACGTGAAAAAATCGACCTTACCGGCATGACTTCTTCCATCATCAAAGTAATGGTCTCTAATCCAAGACGCATTGCTGAAATTCATATCACATTCTCATTACCCGACCTTCAGGCCACACCGGAACAACGACGAAAACTTGAACATGCGGCTAGAACCTGCCCCGTGGCTATGAGTATCTCACCGGAAATAAAACAGGTAGTCCAATTTGACTTTGGCGCCTAGATCAATAGGCCCACAAACCCTTTTCGCGTTTATCGTACTGAAGTTTCTTTCCCTTGTCTTTTACACTGGAAGGCTGACCTCCGTTCTTGTGGAACATCTTTTCCCAAAAGACCTTCACATTGGTTAAGAGGCTCCGCTCTGCCTTCACGTTGTCTTCTTCACTATGGGCAAACTTGGCATCCGGGTGAAGGCCGCTAACGGAATACTTTCTCATTTTCACATTGCCCTGATAGTCACGAATCCGGGCATCCGCTTTGCCAGGAGCTATGGTTTTCATCGCCACGCGAGCACTGGAGGGATTATGCTTGTAATTCCAGTACATCTTCATCGTTCGCGAGTACTCACTGGCCTTCACAGAGGATCGGGTGGGCTCAATTCCGGGCAAGGCCTCGCGGGAGGCATTCGGCTTCTTTGCATACTTCGCCTGCTTCACCGCCACTTGCAGGCCGCCAGGGGCGCCGGCAGTACCGGGTGGTGATTTTGGCAATGCCTTTTCGTTGTTGTTCCACAGTACCCCGCTGATGCTCCCGCCTCCCTTGGCAGGCCGCTTTGCCTTTTGGCGTCCCGAAAATTGTTGTGCCGACATATCAGATGGTGGGCTTTTCGCAATGGCGGACTCCCGGTTATTCCACAAAACTCCGCTGATGCTTCCTCCGCCCTTGAGGGGTTTTTTCGCTTTCGTTCTTCCGGAGAAGTCAGTACCGCCCGTTGTCAAAGGTGCCCTTTTTGCAATGGCTGTTTCATCATTGTTCCACAGAATACCGCTAATGCTGCCACCCCCCTTTAAAGGTCTTTTCGCTTTTGTTCTGCCCGAGAAATCGGCGCCGCCCGAACTGATCGGTGGGCTTTTTGCGATAGCAACGCCTTCATTATTCCAGAATCCCGAAATACTTCCGCCTCCCTTGGGCGCTCGTTTCGTTCGAATGTTGCCCGCATATCCAGCTCCTTCTCTGCTGAATCCAATCATACTGGATCGCTTCACACTGCCTTGATAGTTCCCTCCCTGTGTTGAGAAACCGCGGTCGCCGCGTTTCATGAAGCCAGCGTAACCAACGCCGTTGGCGCCGAACTGTTTGATGCGGCCAACGTATTCGATATTTCCGCGATATCCGGCATAATCCATGTTGAATCCGCGGCCCCGTTTAAGATTTCCCGAATATCCAATGTAGTCACCCCGAAAGCCGGAGCTCCTTTTCATGGTGCCAGAATAACCAATGTAGTCTCCGCGGAATCCTTTGCCGCGCTTCATGTTCCCCGCATAGTTGGCACCGTCGCGTGAAAATCCTCTGACATTACTCCGCTTGATGAAGCCTGAATAACCATATCCCCGCCCGCTGAATTGGCTAAGGTCACTGCGTTTCATATTACCGGAATAGCCAATGTAATCACCTGAGAAGCCAGGCCGGCGACGAATATTGCCCGAGTAATTTGCGCCGGCATTTGAAAATCCGGTACCCCGACCCCGCCGGATGTTGCCAGAGTACCCAGCACCATCTCGGCCAAAGCCCCCGCCTCTTCGCATGTTGCCGGAGTATCCTGCTCCCTGTCTGCTAAATCCCCGGCCTGCTTGTGGAATATTGCCTGAATACCGGGCTTCGCGCGTATCAGGAACTCGATCCTTGGGCTTTACCCCGCGAAAACGCTTGTCAAAAATGGCAGCAATCGACCAAGACCCAATGCCAGGTTCTGTTGCTCGCAAACGTCCTTGCGTGCGATCCTGCGCTTTCCGCGGACTCCGAACCGGCCATCCTGCCACATCCCCTTTCCAGCCTCTTCCACTTTTCGTAGCGGTTGGATAACCTCCTGCCGAAGCTCGCGCGCGTTCATTACCGGGCTTGCGATCATAATACTTCAACGTGTCCCGACCCACCAATCCCGCCACGGGCGACTTGTAGTTACGTGTGCGAAGCGGACCACCGGTAAGATCGGTTGTTACGCCCCGCTCTTTCTTCTGGTATTTGCCCCAGTAAACATTCTTTCGCCCACGCTGAACATATGATTTGCTTCGCGAGGCCGGGTAAACCCGCGGCTGCCCTCCGCCTGTCTTCGGTGGTCGTGAATACCGCTTTGCTTTGGAAACTTCGCTGCGGTTTGTATAGGCTTTAGCGCTTCCTTTTGGATGGCGTTTGAACGAAGAAACGTATGGACCTCGCTGTGAATAGGTATTGGGAACAGTCCCCGTCGCACTTTGATTACGTATCGTACCATGTTCAAGTCCGCCTGTCCATGCGCGTTCCTGGACTCTTGGTTTTCGGGCCACAAAGCGCTTCCCTTTGATGGTGCGTTTGTAAACGGGTGGCCGTTCTTTGGGCTTTTTCTGAGCATACCTGACGTAAGGGCCCTTTTGCGGATAGACATTATTTCGCGCGGCATCGACTCCCTGCGGTTTCATGCGGCGCATCCGGTAACCCGACACATCACCTTTCCAGGCCCGCGATTTTGATTCTCTGGGGGATCGAGAGAACGTTCGACCACGTGGAGCCGCGGCACGTTCGCCACCCCCTGCCGGCCGACGGCTATACGTTGAGGGACGAGGAAAATCAGCATTAGCCCGATTGGCAGAAGACCGCCCCTTGGTTCTCAGTCGCCTTCCTGCAATGTCTTTGGTCTTGCCTCGTTCTTTCCGCTTAACCGACTTGGCTTTGGTTTCCCTCACTTGCCGTTGGTTGCCAACCGACCGGTCACCTTTTGTGTTTTGCGAATAGCCGACCATAGCCAGCGATAGGAAGCAAAGGAGAAAGGCCAAAGCCTTTCCCTTGGAGCCACACCAGCTACTATGGTTTTTTAGGGACCTCAAACTAAGGAACAAGCAGGCTAAGTTACTGAAAAGTTGGATTTTAGCCTGAATGCCCCGTTTTGAGGTCTAGTAACCGAGGAGCCGCTCAATGGCTGTCCGCAGTCTGCCTTTCGGAAGAAAGTTGTTCTCCAGGGTGGGGGCAAATGGAATGGGGGTGTCGAGGCTGGCCACTCGCATCACGGGCGCATCCAGGTGCTCGAAAAGGTGTTCACTGATCCACGCACTCAAATCTCCCCCAATGCCGCCCATCAATGTGTCTTCGTGCAGTATCAATACACGATTTGTCTTCTTGACGGAATCAGCAACAGCTTCTTCATCCCAGGGCAACAACGTCCGAAGGTCAATGACATCTGCACTGACTTCCGGCATGGAATCCAGAATCTCATGGGCCCAATGAACGCCCATGCCGTAGGTGATGATGCTCAGTTGAGAACCTTCCCGCGTGCGTCTCGCTTTGCCTATCGGCACATGATAGTAATCATCCGGGATCTGGTCCTTCACTGATCGGTACAGCAATTTGTGTTCGAAGAATAAATAGGGATTTGGATCGTCAAGCGCGGCGCACAAAAGCCCCTTGGCGTCAAATGGATTGGATGGATAAACAATCTTTAGACCCGGTGTATGATAGAACCACGCTTCATTGCTTTGCGAATGGAAAGGTCCGGCGGCAGTTCCCGCTCCGGTGGGCATGCGGACGACCACGTCGGCACACTGTCCCCAGCGCCAATGTGTTTTGGCCAGGTTGTTTACGATCTGATTAAACCCTTCCGTGACAAAATCTGCGAACTGCATTTCCACCATGGCTTTCATTCCTTTAATGGACAGGCCAAGCCCGGTGCCGATGATGGCGGCTTCGCAAAGCGGGGTATTCCTTACACGGCCCTTTCCGAATTGCTCAACAAATCCTTCGGTAATCTTGAAGACCCCACCGTACTCGGCGATATCCTGGCCCATCAACACCAGGTTAGTGTGTCGCTCCATGGACTGTCGAAGCCCGTCGCTGATGGCATCAATGAATCGCTTTTCTGTCTTCTTGTCTGATACGGGTTCTATTGCCTTGGGCTCATACGGGGCGTATCGGTCCAAGAGTTCCAGATCCGTATTTGGCGTTGGATGAGTCTCTTTGAATGCTGTGGCCAGTCCGGCTTCAATTTCCTCCTTAATCCTCTTGCGTAAGTTTTCAATTGCCTTCTTGTCGATCACCTTCGTTTTCAACAGGAAATCCTCGTAATTCTGAACGGGGTCTTTCTTGCCCCATTCTTCCATGAGTTTTTTCGGGACGTATTTTGTGCCCGATGCTTCTTCGTGACCGCGCATTCGGAAGGTAAGGCACTCGAGAAGCACAGGGCTTGGTTTCTTCCGCATGCGCTCAGCGATCGTTTTCACGGTATCGAAGACCTCCAGAATGTTATTTCCATCGACTTGTACGCCCTCTATCCCGTAGCCGATGGCTTTATCTATGAACTGCTTGCATCGGAATTGTTCCTGGCTGGGAGTGGATAAGCCGTAGCCATTATTTTCGACGATGAAGATGACGGGTAAGTTCCACACGGCAGCCACATTAATGGCTTCATGAAAATCACCTTCGCTCGTGCCGCCGTCACCATTGAAGACGACGGTTACTTTACCTTCATTTCGGAGCTTGGATGCAAGTGCAATACCATCAGCGACACCATTCTGAGGTCCCAGATGAGATATCATCCCAACAATGTGGTGTTCGTTGGTTCCAAAATGAAAGGATCGATCGCGCCCTTTCGTATAACCCATGGGAGTTCCTTGCCACTGGGCAAACAATCGGTCGAAGGGCATCTTTCTTCCCGTAAACACACCCAGGTTTCGATGCATGGGCAGAATGTACTCGTCCGGAGATAAGGCCTGTGCCACGCCTACTGCAATTGCTTCCTGCCCGATGCCGCTGAACCATTTGCTGATCTTGTTTTGCCGAAGCAGGATCAGCATCTTTTCCTCGATCATTCGAGGGCGCAACAGTTCTTCGTAAAGTTGGCGTAGTAATTCGTCGGTGTATTTCTTGCGATTGAACTTCATGGACCGCAAAAATACAGGGTATTCCGGGAAATCCGTAGCCCGGTAATATTGTCAATCAATGAACCGATCCTGCCACTCCGGCGACGGGAGCATACACTGTTCACGTTTTCCAAACAACCGGTAACGATGGCCGGCGATGAACCGGTAGATGGCATTACGCAGGAAAGGAGGAATCACAATAAAAGCGAAGAGAAGCGGCCAACCGGCGCCTAATTTTCGAACAATGCGAAGTACGGCAGTCGATTCAGTATAAACCTGGCTTCCCTCCACCAGGACAACTGTTGAAAGTGTTGCGGGGTTAAGCCCGCTGTCCTTTAACAACTGTCGGGCAGACTCGGATTGCAGTGAACCAAAACGAAACTTGCCATGCCGATCCCGCGGCAATAGAAATTGAACAAATCCATTGCACAGGTTGCATACGCCGTCGAAGAGTATGATGGCAGGCTGACTAGGCACCGGACTTCTGACGTTTGAAAAGTGGAACTGTACTGCACGGCTCTCCGTACATAATACTTGATGCTACTCCACGAAGGCGTGCAGCCACGTCCAGATACACGGCTGCCGGTATGGCCACATCGCTGCATCCTTTCACCACCACTTTCGCATCCTGGTACTGGCTCCAATTAATAGCATCTAACTTGTCCTTGAAGCAAGAAACCAACGCGGTCTCAAGGTTTCCAAACACAACCCGGGCAGCATAGGGTTGAGCCGCGATGGCAATCAACATGTAAGCCCAGGTGGGAATAATCGCATCGGTTGAACAATAGACAGCAATCACCTTATCTTGAAATGCTCCCCAATCCCGGGTTCGGACAAATTCGCGGAGGTCCTTTTCTCTCAGCATAAGACCTCCAACCAGAAGTTCCTTGAGATCCAGCTCAACAATCTGATTGGCCGGGAAATGTTCCTCCAGGTTCAAAGTCACCAGGCCGCTGCCGGCAACGCGGTTAGTTATGGTTTCATCAGTGGCCATATTCTACTAAACCCAAATCAGGAACTTTTGGTTTTCACAAGGAATTCTTTGAGATACAAGGGCTCTACTGTCCGAACATCAGCAAATTCACCCTGTTCAAATTTATTGAAGGCCAGCATTCCCATATCAGCTGCCCGGGGATAGACGCCCTGGATGAATGTCGCTCGCGGGCTGGAAATTACCGGCTCGCATTTTGCCGCACCATTGCCAAAAAAGGCTATCGGGTGATCGGTAAGTTCTTTGGCAAAGCTGGTCTCGTCCAGGATGACGGGTCGCGTAGGCTGAATAACCCGCAAGTCTTCCGTAAGTAAACAGGCATATACTTCCATTCGTCGGGCATCAATCATTGGGCAAAGCCATCGTCCATCACCAACGGGCTTGATGGAACTGGCCATTATATGAAGGGAATCCAGCGTGATCAGTGGAATATCCAGGCCATAGCAAATACCTTTTGCTGTGGCAAGACCAATGCGAAGGCCGGTATAGGAACCGGGACCGTAAGCAACGGCAACACCGCTCAAGTGTGATTTGCTGATGCCGGAGGTTCGGATGTTCTCATCGATAAGTTGGGAGAGCTGGGAAGCTGCTGCCTGCGGCGTGTGAACTTCTTTCTGCGTTATCAATTGCCCGTCCTGGTGAAGCGCGGCGGAGCAAACCGATGTAGAACATTCCAGGCTGAGCAGGATGGGCATCAGTGCGGTTGAAGAAGTTTCCCGTATGCGGTCGGGTCGGCAAATAGACGCTTGGCCTCCAGCAGTTCTTTGTCGTGATCAAGGTAGGACTCGACACGTCCCCGGTGCAATGCTGCGTGGAATCCTATTTCTTCCTCGAGCAAAGGCTGAATTTCATCCCGGAAACGCGTCATGTAGCCGGCATGTTGAGCCGTGATTTTCCCTTGAATTGATTCCAATGACAATTGAAGTTCGCCGAATTGCCTTGATCCACGGGCTTTTTCGGTCAACTCGCCGACTTGTTTTTCGAGTTCTGTTGAATAAACAAACTTTCTTTCCCGCAACCAGTTTTCAAATTCCTTGTATTCGCTGTCGCTGAGTTTGAAGTTGACGAAGGAACTCAATTCAGGATGACGATAACAATACCGGCTGGCGTATTCGAAGAGGAGTCCGGATTGGGCCAGTTGAATTAACGCCGAGCCGTAGGGTTCTCGGCTCACGACAAGATCCGGGTCAAGTCCGGCGCCATCATAGACGGTGCGACCGGAACTCGTTTTGAATTCGTGCTTCAGTGAGTCGGCAAATTTCTTCAAGGTCCCATCCTTAGCCCGATGACTAAAGTCGATTGCCTGGATGCACCGACCACTGGGGATATAGTACTTGGCTGTGGTGATTTTCACCTGGGCCTTGTAGGGGAGTTGACGTGTGGTTTGAACCAGTCCCTTTCCGAATGTCTTTTGTCCGATCAGTACCGCGCGGTCATAGTCCTGCAGCGCGCCGGCCACAATCTCGGATGCCGATGCGCTGCCACCATCAATTAAGACAATCAGTGGCGACTGAAGATCAACCGGTTGATTGAGCGTTTGGTACGATTTGTTCCATTCGTTTACTTTCCCTTTCGTCGCGACAACTTCCTTTCCTTTGGATACAAACAGGTTGACGATGTTCACCGCTTCATAAAGAAGCCCGCCCGGATTGTCACGAAGATCCAGGATGAATTGTGTTGCTCCTTGTTGTCGAAGGGTGAGTATGGAATTTTCTACTTCACGGGCTGCGCCGGGAGTGAACTCTTCGAGTTTGATATACCCAATGTGGTTGTCCAGTATTCCGCGATAGGTGACATTGTTGATTTTGATTTGCTCCCGTTTCAGTCGGAATGAGAATTCCGTCCCCTGCCGATCCACCACAACCGCAACGTCGGACGATGGGCTTCCTTTTAACAGGGTGCTGATTTCTCGCGTCGATTTTCCCCTGACATTCTTGCCATCAACGGAAACAATTTCATCACCCACCTTCATGCCGGCGCGTTGGGCCGGAAAGCCCTCGTAGGGATGTGTGACTAGATTCTTGGCGTTAATCGTGCTGATCAATGCACCGATCCCGGCATACTGGCCGGTCGTCTGTATGCTGAATGCTTCCAGTTCTTCTTCCGGGATAAATTCGGTATACGGATCGAGCGTTTCGACCATTCCCTCCAAGCCCGTTTGTACCAGGGATGTTGGATTGACCTCATCCACGTAATAGGAGTTGACTTCCCGAAAGAGCGTAGTGAAAATCTCGAGGTTCTTGGCAATTTCGAAATAAGGTTCAGCTGCCGGTGTGAACGCCAAGAGTGCGAGACTGACGACCACAACGAGACTAGCCTTTTTTTTCATACCGATTCAGGCGTTTGAGTGATGTTTGCACGGCTTCGTGAATGGTTGACGAAGGAAGAATTTCCCTGGCTATGTAAATATACGCCATCGAGAAGGCGGTGGTTGAGGTCAACAATGATTTGTTGAGCCGGTACCCCTCCCGGATGCGTCGCTTGAGGGTATTGCGGTCAGTTGCTTTGCGAAATGTTCGGGCCGGCACCGAGATCATCACCTGTGATGGCTTGGCTGGCTCTTGACGGGGACAGAAAACAATTTTCAGGGGAAACGCAGAGAATGATGTCCCCTTCTTGAAAAGGTCTTCGATGTGTTTTCGGCTGGAAAGTCGCTCGGCTTTCGGAAATCGAAAGGATCCCATGGCGTAAAGATAATCTTCCGCCGGGGTGCGGGTATTGATTACTTGCGCTTGAAGGTCTTTTCGTCGGAGACCGTCAGTTTCTTCCTGCCCTTCTTGCGGCGGGTAGAAAGTACCCGGCGGCCGTTGGCGGTTGCCATGCGTTCACGGAAGCCGTGCTTGTTCTTTCTCTTGCGGCGGGAAGGCTGGTAGGTACGTTTCATTGTCGCTTACAAATTAGGGCTGCAAAGATGGCTAGGTTTTCTCGATTTACAAAAGTTGAAAAAACGCCCTTTTGCCCGGATTTCATCTACCTAAATTTTCGGGGGTATTTTGGGGAAATCCGCCCGCCTGTTATCTTTGCAGTCCCTTTTTGGATGGGAATGGCCTTAGTTCAGCTGGGACAGGGCTTTTGAAGGGTAAACAAGTCGATTGACTTCTGTACCCAGGCAGTAGAAATATCTACAAAGCCTGATGGTAAACGTTCTTTGAATATATGGAATTGATAGCGGACCCGTCATTAGTCGATAGAGGTTAATGACGAGTTGATTCTTAGAAGTTTGGTGAACCTGTAAGAGGGTGAGCTGAATGGATAGGAGACCAATGAAGCCAGAGTGAGATAGAATAATGTGATTACCTGGAGCTGAACGGAAGCCTGCGAGGGTTGAAGGGAGGTGAGGGTGATTGCGAAGGATTAATACTATGGAGAGTTTGATCCTGGCTCAGGATGAACGCTAGCGGCAGGCCTAATACATGCAAGCTGAACGGCAAGATTTGTAGCAATACGAGTCCTAGAGTAGCGTAAGGGTGCGTAACACGTATGCAATCTACCCGCAACAGGAGGATAGCTCTTCGAAAGAGGAATTAAGACTCCATAATACCATTTGAGGGCATCTGAGGATGGTTAAACTACAAGGGGTTGTGGATGAGCATGCGTCTGATTAGTTAGTTGGCGGGGTAACGGCCCACCAAGACGATGATCAGTAGGGGAACTGAGAGGTTGGTCCCCCACACTGGCACTGAGATACGGGCCAGACTCCTACGGGAGGCAGCAGTAGGGAATATTGACAATGGGTGTAAAGCCTGATCCAGCCATGCCGCGTGCAGGAAGACGGCCTTCTGGGTTGTAAACTGCTTTTTTCAGGGGATAAAAGGCCCGTGCGCGGGACATTGAAAGTACCTGGAGAATAAGCCACGGCTAACTACGTGCCAGCAGCCGCGGTAATACGTAGGTGGCAAGCGTTGTCCGGATTTATTGGGTTTAAAGGGTGCGTAGGCGGCTACTTAAGTCAGTGGTGAAATACGGCAGCTTAACTGTCGAGGTGCCATTGATACTGGGTAGCTTGAGTACTGATGAGGTAGGCGGAATGGACGGTGTAGCGGTGAAATGCTTAGAGATCGTCCAGAACACCGATAGCGAAGGCAGCTTACTAAGGAGTAACTGACGCTGAGGCACGAAAGTGTGGGGATCAAACAGGATTAGATACCCTGGTAGTCCACACTGTAAACGATGATTACTCGATGTGTGCGATACACGGCACGCGTCTTAGCAAAAGCGATAAGTAATCCACCTGGGAGTACGTCGGCAACGGTGAAACTCAAAGGAATTGACGGGGTCCGCACAAGCGTGGAGCATGGGTTTAATTCGATGATACGCGAGGAACTCCACCGGGCTAGGAATGCCTTTGACAGATTCAGAGAGATGGGTTTTTCCGCAAGGACAAAGAGCAAGGTGCTGCATGGCTGTCGTCAGCTCGTGCCGTGAGGAGTTGGGTTGTCCGCAACGAGCGCAACCCCTATTCTTAGTTGCCAGCATGTCATGGTGGGGACTTTAAGAAGACTGCTCGCGCAAGCAGAGGGGAAGGAGGGATGACGTCAAGTCATCATACCTACGCCCAGGGCTACACGTGCCACAATGGCGTCTACAAAGCGTTGCCAGCAGCGATGCCGAGCCAATCACAAAAGGACGTCTCAGTTCGGATTGCAGGCCGCACTCGCCTGCATGAAGTTGGAATCGCTAGTAATCCAGATCAGCAATGCCACGGTGAATACGTTCCCCGACCTGTACACACCGCCCGTCAAGCCATGAAGTCGGGAGGACTCCAGAAGCCAGTTGCTGAGAGGCGCTGTTTAGGTAAAACCGATGACTGGGGCTAAGTCAACAAGGTAGCCGCAATGGAAGGTGGCTGATAAACTCCTTTCTGGAGATCTTGTACTTTGACTGGAGAAGTCAAGACGAGACGACTTTGGGTCTGCTATCAATTCTGTGTATTCAAGATATTAAGGAGGGCTCACCTTGTTAAAAGGTAGGGCATTGCCCGACGAAGCCCCAGCGCAGTCGGGGCTTGTAGCTCAGGTGGTTAGAGCGCGACACTGATAATGTCGAGGTCCGTGGTTCGAGTCCACACGCAGGGCCCAGGGCCAATTGACGATGAGTCGATTGGCCGATTAGTCAATGAAAGATTGGCGGATCGGCAAAATGGACACATGGACTGATTGAGAAAAAGGGGATTAGCTCAGCTGGTTAGAGCACCTGCTTTGTAAGCAGGGGGTCATCGGTTCGAATCCGATATTCTCCACGAGGAGATGGGGATAGAGATAAGGAGGGATATCCAGGAGGGATGACCCGGTAATGAAAGAGTGATTTGGCATATTGTCTCAAAAGAGGGGCAAGTTGTCGCGTTAGGGCAGATGTTTGCTGGCCGAGAAGTGGGAAGAGCCGTTCTTGCAGGCCTTGGCGACTAAAGACTGTTGAAGAGTTCATTGACATATTGTGATAGAAGAGAGGAAAGAAGGGTCGAAGACTTCTGGAGCAATCCGGAAGGGGATAAGACTTCGGAGTAAATCGAGCACATAGTGTTGCGGACAATGATCGGAAGGCAAGATGCAGGAGGAGACTCGGCAGGATGCGAAGGATTTGTCAGCGGCTAGAGAAGAAGTAAATAAGAGCGTATGGAGGATGCCTAGGCCCCTGTGAGGCGAAGAAGGACGATAGGTTGCGAAAAGCTGCGGGGATCCGCAAATAGATGTGATCCGCAGGTGTCTGAATGGGCAACTCCACCATGCTGAAGGCATGGTACCCACCGCAAGGTGAGGAGCATACCCGGGAACTGAAACATCGGCACTGGAGGGAAGAGAAAAAAGCTAGTGATTGCGCCAGTAGTGGCGAGAGCGAACGCGCAAGAGCCCAAAACTCTTATTAGTTAAGGCTAGTGAGGGGTTATAGGACTACATAATCTACCGTGATACTGATCTGAACCGGGTGGGAAACCGGGCCACAGCGGGTGATAGCCCCGTAAGAGAAAGTTGAAGGGGGAGGTAGTATCCTGAGTAGGGCGGGGTCGGAGACGCCCCGTTTGAATTTGCCAGCACCATCTGGTAAGGCTAAATAGATCTGAGAGACCGATAGTGAACCAGTACTGTGAAGGAAAGGTGAAAAGCACTCCGAACAGGAGGGTGAAAGGAGAACCTGAAACCGTACGCTTACAAGCGGTCAGAGCCCCGCGATGGGGTGATGGCGTGCCTTTTGCATAATGAGCCTACGAGTTACTGTCACTGGCAAGGTTAAGTGATTAAGAATCATGCAGCCGGAGCGAAAGCGAGTCTGAATAGGGCGCAAGAGTCAGTGGGAGTAGACGCGAAACTTTGTGATCTACCCTTGGTCAGGATGAAGGATCGGTAAAACGGTCTGGAGGTCCGAACTAGTAAACGTTGAAAAGTTTTTGGATGAACTGAGGGTAGGGGTGAAAGGCTAATCAAACTGAGAAATAGCTCGTACTCCCCGAAATGTTTTTAGGAACAGTGTGAGGGTTGAGTTTAGTACAGGTAGAGCTACCAATTGGACTAGGGGGAGTCACATCCTACCAAATCCAGATGAACTCCGAATGGTACTAAATATACCTTGCAATGAGGGCATGGGTGCTAAGGTCCGTGTCCGAGAGGGAAAGAACCCAGACCTGCAGCTAAGGTCCCAAAATCTATACTAAGTTGAACTAAGGCGGTTCAGTTGCTGAGACAGCCAGATAGTTAGGCTTGAAGCAGCTATTCCTTTAAAGAGTGCGTACAGCTCACTGGTCGAGCGACAGAGCATCGATAATAATCGGGCATAAAGTATAGTACCGAAGCTCAGGATTGTAGCAGCAATGCTATAGTGGTAGGGGAGCATTCTAACATCGGAGAAGCCGAATGGTGATGTTCGGTGGAGAGGTTAGAAAAGCAAATGTAGGCATGAGTAACGACAAGGCGGGTGAGAAACCTGCCCACCGATAGACTAAGGGTTCCGCGGCAATGTTAATCAACCGCGGTGTCGGGACCTAAGGCGAGGCCGAAAGGCGTAGCTGATGGACGACGGGTTAATAATCCCGTACTACCGTAATGAGCCAAGAGGAGAAGGAGAGTGAAAGTTCCGCCCGAGACGAAACACCGGGGTTAAAGGCCGTAGGTATACCATTGACAGGAAAATCCGTTGATGGTGCTGAAAGCTGAAAGTACCTTCGCGAGGCTTCGGCTGAGCAGATAGAGGACGTAAGCAGACTTCGAGAAAATCCGCTAAGCATATTATTATGGTACCCGTACAAACCGACACAGGTAGTCAAGGAGAGAATCCTAAGGTGCTCGAGTGAATCATGGTCAGGAACCGGCAAATTAATCCTGTAACTTCGGGAAAAGGGATGCCTAGAAGCTCGTAGCAATACAGAAAAAAGGTCGCAGAGAAATGGCCCGTGCGACTGTTTAACAAAACACATGGCTATGCGAAATCGAAAGATTATGTATATGGCCTGACACCTGCTGGTGCTGGAAGGTTAAGGGGGCGTTAGCCGCAAGGCGAAGCGCTGAACTGAAGCCCCAGTAAACGGCGGGCCGTAACTATAACGGTCCTATGGTAGCGAAATTCCTTGTCGGGTAAGTTCCGACCCGCACGAATGGTAACGATCTGGGCGCTGTCTCAGCCATGAGCTCGGTGAAATTGTAGTCACGGTGAAGATGCGCCAAACCCGTCACGGGACGGAAAGACCCCATGAACCTTTACTATAGCTTCACATTGATATTGGGAGAATGATGTGTAGGATAGGCGGGAGGCAATGATCCTGCGGCGCTAGTCGTGGGGGAGTCAACGGTGAAATACCGCCCTTTATTTTCTTGATATCTAACCTTTCGCAAGGAAGGGACATTGTGTGGTGGGCAGTTGGACTAGTGTCGCCTCCGAAAGTGTATCGGAGGCTTTCAAAGGTACCCTCAGTACGGTTGGTAATCGTACGTGGAGTGCACTAGCAAAAGGGTGCTTGACAGTGAGACCGACGGGTCGAGCTGGTAGGAAATCCAGGGATATAGGATCCGGTGGTTCTCATGGAAGGCCATCGCTCAAAGGATAAAAGGTACTCTGGGGATAACAGGCTGATCTCCCCAAGAGCTCATATCGACGGGGAGTGTTTGGCACCTCGATGTCGGCTCGTCACATCCGGGCTGGAGAAGGTCCCAAGGGTTGGGCTGTTCGCCCATTAAAGTGGCACGCGAGCTGGGTTCAGAACGTCGTGAGACAGTTCGGTCCCTATCTGTGATGGGCGTAGGAAGTTTGAGAGGCTCTGACCTTAGTACGAGAGGACCGGGTTGGACTAACCTCTGGTGTACCGGTTGTGGTGTCAAAGCTATGCGCCGGGTAGCCACGTTGGAAGGGATAAGCGCTGAAAGCATCTAGCGCGAACCCCACCTCGAGATGAGACTTTCATTAAGGGACGTCAGAGACGATGACGTTGATAGGCTGCAGGTGTAAAGTCAGAGATGGCAAAGCTGAGCAGTACTAATTACCCGAACGCTTCGGAACAGTTTACAGCGTGGCAACACGAATGAAACTGCTACAATGTGCACGATTTACTTCACTACTCTTCTATCTACATATGTCAAATGATATTAACGACAGGCAGATGGCTTGTCGCGAATGATGAACGAACCGGAATCCACCGATCACCGATAACCGTTCACCGTTCACTGATCTTAAGGTGACTATAGCGGTGGGGACCACCTCTTCCCATTCCGAACAGAGCAGTTAAGACCACCCGCGCCAATGGTACTGGGATAACACCCGGGAGAGTAGGTCGTCGCCTGACTTTATCAAAAAAGCCCTGATGAGAAATCGTCAGGGCTTTTTTGTTTTCAGGCTACCACCAACGTGCTCGACAAACTCAGTGCGGTAACTCTCTTAACCCACACGCACCTCCAGCAAGTTCTCGGAGCCAAAATGCTCTCGGGCCGCCCGCTGAACCTGCTCCGGAGTCATGCGCATCAAGTGATCCAGCAAGTGGGAATAGTAATCGGATGGAAGATGGAATTCATGGAGGTTCCTGACCTTATCCGATACAGCGAATAGCGTGGCATTGTCAGACTGCCAGCTGCCGACAAAATAGTTCCGGGCAACCTCCAGTTCGTCAATACTTACACCCTCCTGAAGCTTGAGGATCTCGTGATGAATCTCATCAATCGCTTGTTGCGCATTTTGCTGATTGACTTCAGCGGAGATGACCCAAAAACTGGCATGCCGAAAGTGATTCATGGATGAATGAATACCATAGGTCAATCCTTTCTCTTCCCGTATGGTCTTCATCAACCGTGACCCAAAAAAACCACCCAGCAAATGATTCGCCATCACGGCATCAAAATAGTCTGGGCTATCTCTCTTTGTGATGCAGCGCTTACCGAGTCGTATGGAGGCTTGCACGCTCCCGGGTTTCTCAATTCTAAGGGAAGCACCGGGTTGAATCGCTGGTAAATCGATGACCCGCATGGCCGGGCGTGTCAAAGGAAATGCATCGATAAGTGAATTCAACTCGACGTCCGACAAAGGGCCAACCAAGTAAGCGGAATCAAGCTTAAACCGATCAAGAAAGCATTGCTTCAGGTCAGCGGTGGAAATGGAGTGAACATCCGATTCTTCGGTTGAATTTCCATAGGGATGCCGGCCTCCGAAAACAGCCCTGCGAATCTCACGAGAGGCTACAATGTTGGTCTTCTCATTGTTCACCCGCAGGTTTTGAATGAAGATATCCTTCTCCTGCCGCAGTTCAGCTTCTTCGAAAGCAGGCTCTGAAATTATTTCCAAAAGAATTGGCAATGCCCTGGAGAGCTGTTTGCTGAGTACCAGCAGGGTTACGGTTACGGTGTCAAAACTGGCCGTTGCTTCCAGGTGAGCACCCAGCGCGTCAAGGGCCGAAGCGATTTGAAAGGCTGAACGCGTGCGGGTACCTTTCCGCAGCAACTGAGTTGTGAAATAGCTTACGCCTGACTTTGACTCAAACCATTTTCCGGCCTGGAAAACCAGCTCCAACCGGACAACCCGTTGTTGAATATTCCGATATGTGAAAAGAGGTTGACCGCCCTGGAAATGCAGAACCTCGGGTTGTGCAAGCGTGTAGTTAGAGGAAAGTCTAAATGGCGGGGGATGGGTCCGGTCAACTGAGTTCATTGATCCGAAGGAGCTTCTTCCTTTACTTTCTTCATGAAGAGCATGTAGGCGGTAAACCGAAGCGTTTCAGCCAAGGCGTTTTCCCGCTTGTTCGTGGGTACCAGGTATGCCACATCAAGGCCAAACTTATCAACCCGGGCCCCGATACCTGCGGTCAGGTATTGGCGATTGCCTTTGTCCTTTGCTTCGTAGAAGTATCCCAATCTTCCGGCAAATGTTTCATTGTACCAGTATTCCACGCCCAGTGAAGTGGTTATCTCGCGGAGCTCTTCGGCAAATCCACCCGGCGCATCGGAAAAAGAGCCAAGTACACCCTGCAGCATGGGTTGATTCTTATTGACTGAAGGGACCATCAACTTGTTGAAGTCAAGAAGAAAAGTGAATGTGTTCAAAGGTCCAACTTCCATTTTATACGCCCCGCCAATTCGAAGGTTGGTAGGCAGAAAATCAGCATTGTTCTGATCTGCGTAAGTGATCTTTCCGCCCAGATTGGTTATCGTGGCGCCAAGGGAAAGATTGGAGTTCTTCCAATTGTAAGGTTTTGTGTAATAGAAACCCAGATCAACTGCAACGGAGTTCCCTGGGCTTGCATCCATATTTGCGGTGGATAGGTAGCCGGTAAGATTGGAGTGAATATACCTCAGGGCGCCTCCAATGCTGACATGTTCAGTGAGTAAACGGGAATAGGTTACATCAAAAGCAAATTCGCGCGGATTGTATCTTCCCAACTGGTTTGAGGGGTCTGGGCCATCATTAAATTGAACCTCACCGAGGTCAAAATACTTCATGGACATGGCAACTGCTTGCCGGCGATCAATCTTGTAGAAACCACTCAGGTAAAAAATGTACATGTCGTTGATAATCTTCCCCAGCCACGGCGTGTAGGATGCGGAAACGCCATAGTCCTTGTCGACAAAAACCAGCTTGGCGGAGTTCCAGTAGGCAGAGTTTGCATCGGGGGAGGAAGCCACACCCGCGTCACCTAAAGCAGCAGCCCGCGCATCCGGTGTAATCCCCAGAAAAGGTACTGCAGTCGTTATAACGTGGTTCGAACTATCCTGCCCCAGAAGAGATGACCCCGACCCCACGGTCTGAGCTTGTGCTGCCGATAGGTACAGGACAGCGAATAAAGCCAGAGCTAACTTGTTCATAATCAACTTCTAAGGGCTAAAGATAATCAATTGAGCAAAATAACCTTTGCTATTCGTTCGTTTTTCGTCCCATCCAGCATTGAACGAACAGCCAACTTCATCACGTATAGTCCCCCGCCTAATTTGTTTCCGTCGGCTGACGTACCGTCCCAGGCCGGAAGGTCCACTTTATACGTGCTGGCCCCGATTTGGTAAGTGTTATTTAACACGACCTTACCCATACGATCAAATACAGTCACTTGTGCTTCCAAATCCTCTCCGGGACGGTTGTGCTTGAAATGAAATGTTGTGGTTGTCGAAAAGGGATTGGGGTAGTTCAGCCATTGCTCAATCTGAATACCGGGTTGATCTGTGACGGTAAAGGAAATGGTTGCCGTATTGGTGTTTCCGTAACTGTCGGTGGCTGACAAGCGCAACAGATGATGACCAGGAAGTAACCCCGACAAGGGGAAATCTACTTTACCCCGTTTGAAGTTATCGACGTCGGATTGGTAATAGGCATTGAGGTTAAAAGTTGCCGTATCATCCAACACGGCGATGATGTCATTCTGCGGATTAAAATTGGAAATATCGATACCGCTGTTGTCCGTCAAAACAGCAATGATTCGGCTGTTGGTGCCGATCAATCCCCCGCTGATGAAGGTGGTATCGCCCATATACAATTCAATACCTGGTCCAAGAGTATCATTTCCTGTTGCGGTCTCGGCAGAACCAACCTTCACGTTGATTTTTGCTCCTAACCCATCGCCGGCCTCAGCGCGAGGAGAGACGTACAGTCCTATCATTCCACTCCCGACTTGGGGATCGATGGATTGGGGAACGATGAATTCCATATCGAATTGACCAGCGCCTACGGATGCATTCCCGCGAAAGAGGGCATCGTCTTGCAGGGTGTAGCTGAATGGGGCATTCTCGTCCCCCTTCGTTAAGCGGCTCGTGGGTTTGTTGAACAGTGTCAATTGAACGACTCCTTCATACTGGGCATCAACTGTTCCTTGATAATGAACACTTCCCTGGACGCGGACTGTACTTAAAGCTTTGAGTGTGTCTGAGCCTGAAGTGACGTTTGTGATCCCATCAATGGCAACCTCACGGGAACCTAACGGGGGAAGCATAGACGGATCGCCAAGCAATGCAAAATTGCGGTTAGCAACGCCGCTGATGCTATTGTTCTTGGTTAATCTGAATATGGCGCCCCAGTCCTGGATGTCCCCTCCAGACCGCGTGAATAAGCTTTGATAAAATGCTTTGTTCAGTGGAAAGTTTGTGCTGGAGAAAACGGGCCTGGAGGTGGTGATCATTCCGATGGAGCCCGAATTACTCCGAAACAAGGAAAGTTCGGCAGAAGAAATGAGTCCGGGGTCATCATGCCGACCAAATTCACAGGTCGCAGTCACCAAAAACGGATAATGGTTTCTGGGCTTCCATTCATCAAAGGACCGTTGGTCGAGAATTCGCTCCTGCATCCATTGCAGTTCACTGCCATGACCTGTGTAGTTAAGAATGCCTATTCCATCACTCACCGCTGTATTGAGCGCCTTACGGGCTTCGGGTGAGGTCTGACCCTGTGAGCTGTTCTTCTGTGTATAGGCATCGAGAAATACCTTCTTGACTTCCACCTCGGGGTGATCAATCGCCAGTTGGTTCGCCAATTGTTCTGCCTGACTTTGATGAAGGTTAAGATCACCATCATCCGCTGTGAAGAGTATTTTCTTCCTCCATGGCCCCCAGTTGGTATGCTCGTAGGAAATCACTTTGCTGACCCAGCTGGCCGCTTCATCAAGATTCTTCACAGGGATCCTTCCTACGCCAACTTCAAGTGTGTGAAGCTCGGCCGGACTTTCACTCCAATTTCCTTCCTGGGGCTCCAGAAAACCAATGTAGTCATCGGACGCATAGGTCTCCAATGGGTTGAGCGAATTCCGGGATTGGTAAATGGGGATGAAATTGCGGTTGTAGGAAAGTCGATTCTTATAATCGAATGAGCCCCTTCCAAACAAAAGTACATTCCGGATTCCGGTCCCCTTGTCATAAAGGTACTTCACAAAATCGCGAAGCGCCGTAACGTCCTGTTTGCCACCGCTGAATTCATTGTAAACCTGTTGAGCGGTAACGACAGTAACATCGATGCCGCTCGTGTTCCTTCGATGTTCTGCAAAACGATTCGCCTCGCTTATGAATTCTCCGGCTGAGATTACCAGCAGATTTGTGCTTCCGATTCCTTTAAGATTCTGGTTGCTCACTTCACCTTCAAGCGCCGGAGCATCGCCCGGTAGAATGAATTGAACATATCTTCGAAGTGAGTTTGAGGATGCAGCAAAACTCATTGTACCAGTTGCGGATTGAAAGGATGTTTCCTGAATCTTGGGTTCAAACGGATCGGTGACGTCCCACACCAGTGCCGATGAGGCGGAAGGAAACACATACCGCGTAGTAGGCTGTTCGAGGCTCCTCAAAGAAGAAAAGCTCATTTGACTTCCATAAAGAGCCAGGGCACGCCGCGCATGGACAAGCACGTAGTCCAGGTAACCAATGGACTGCCCTGTTGAGGCTTTCGTAAAATGGATTTTAACATCCTGGTTGCTTTGCAACGGCGCACCAGCAGAGTTCGCATCAACCGAGATGGTATCTTTTACATCAGCACCAATGATGGCATAGGGAATGTCTGTTACCGGGGGCACGGCCTGATCTGCAATGGGGTGTCCGTTGAGACTAAATTGAAATGAACTGGCCGAGGTGGATCTGCCCATAACGCTGGTCATGATGTTGATTTGCGACCCACTCAAAATGTTTGAAATGGGAAATCGGACGGTGTATTCTACCGTCGCATCAAATCGCTCACCGTACCACGTTCTACCCGAATGCAATTCATTGGTTTGATCGTTTTCGTAGTAATCAAAGTGGTCGTATTCGGAGACTTCTGGAAAATTCCCGGACAGATTAGCTTGCGTTGTCAGTCGCAAACCATTGGTCGGGGCAACGGTAAGGAAATAGTAGTTCTTGTCGGAGTAGAGATTGTTCTCGTAACGATAGGTTCCCAGGGCAGGGTCTAGTTCATATCGATCTGGGCCTTGACCAAAGAAGAGGATATAATCGCCGTTGTTAAATCGACCGTCCTGAAGGCCAACCTCAAATAAGGCAACCTGCTTCAGGTCATCAATGCGGGCAGATTGATTGAGCTGAGGCAACATGCCGTTCATTCCCGCAAAAAGCTGAATCTTGTGAGGATCAATGCCGTCCGGATTCATGCCCATTGACTTCACCATCCCATAGTCTATCCGGTAGACGCCGTCGGCGGCAACAGACAACTTAAACCACTTTCCTGTGGATAGCACCGACGCAGGCTGGCCGTACAAGGCGCTCGTTATCAAGGCCAGCAGTAACAATTGGAGTACTCTCACAGGCTTACAAGCTGAACACGTGTTTCAGTAACGAAACGGCTACATAAGTTAGTATGACAAAGGGCAAGGCGGATAATTGCCCTATGGCCAGTACCAATACGGAGAACGCCAGGAAGGTAAACTTGAGTTTGTTGTCGGTCCAGGAAAAGGTCTTGAATTTGAGCGCAAAAAGCTCCACGGGGGCTATTAACAGGAAGGAAAATGCCAGGGTAATCCCGACAAGCAAAAAGTCTTGTGAAATAAGAGAATCGAAGGGCGAACGCAGGTAAACAAGGGAAGTGATGAACAATGCATTCGCCGGTGTAGGGAGTCCGATGAAGGATTCCTTCTGGTTTTCATCCACATTAAACTTGGCAAGCCGCAACGCCGAAAAGACAGCCAGCAGAAATGCGGTGTACGGCAGGTAGACACTCGGCGACAACGTGTCAATCATTCGAAACATAACCAGGGAAGGAAGCACACCAAAACTGACCATGTCAGCCAGGGAGTCAAGTTCTTTGCCGATGGGAGAGGAGACATGGAGGGCGCGTGCAGCGAAGCCATCAAAGAAGTCAAAGACACAGGCGCCAATGACATACCAGACAGCCTGATCGGCGGCACCTTCAAGCGCATTGACAATCCCGAGGCATCCGCATACAAGGTTGAGGCAGGTCAGGAGGTTGGGCAAATGACGAAGAAGCTTCATTGCGTGGCGAGTGCGCAAAATGGGTTGCTAACTTTTTCCTCTCCAATTGTGGTGGTGGGGCCGTGTCCTGGATATACCGTCACCTGATCGGGCAGCTGAAAAAGTTTCTGATGAATGCTGCTTAAAAGCGTTTCGGTATTTCCCCCGGGAAGATCGGTGCGCCCAATGGATCGGTAGAACAGCACATCGCCTGCAATGAGCGCTTGCTGATCTTTCAGATAAAGTCCGACATGCCCGGGAGAATGACCGGGCAGGAAGAGAATCTCTATTCGTGTATGGCCGAAAATAACCGGGGTCCCCTCTTCCAGGAACTTATCTGGCAGGGATTCTTGATATCCAGGGAAGCCGTAATTGGAAGCATAGCTCTTGACTGCCTTCAGCACGGGGAGTTCGACAGCATGCAGTAGCAGGGGCACGTGATATCGTTGCTGGACGAAATAATTGCCCAGTACGTGATCGATGTGGCAATGTGTATTCAACAGCAGGGTGACTTTTAATTGCTCCTCGTCAAGAAAATCAATTAGCTCTTGCTGCTCGTCTCGTTCATAACAGCCGGGATCGATGATAATGGCCTCGCGGGTCTCATCGTAGACTACATAGGTATTCTCTTCAAAGGGATTGAAGGTGAATGTCCGGATCATTGCCATGCGCCGCAAATTTACCAAGGAATATGGACTTCCACGGCATTGGCTGAACCCCTCTGGTCTTCAAAAGAAATAGCTCAAATACGCAGCGCCAATTAGCGGTCGGATGAAGAGCAAATAACTAACTCGCAGTAATCGATAGCAAAGGAATCGTAGGAGGGTGTACCGGGAGTCATTTGACGAATCTCCCATCGAACAGCCATCTCGCCGTCCGAAAGAACGTAAAGCAGGTTGGCGGGAATTGGAACCTCAATTACGGAAGCAAAGTCAGCCCATTGACCATTGAATTGGTCAAACTGATCCACCTTGTCAAAAGCACCTGGGATTTCCTTTCCGTCGAGAAAGAGCCGAATGTCCGTATCGCTTCCGCAAACTTGGGCGTCTCCGTCTTGTATTCCCAGCGTGTTGAGCCGTAGAATGGCGCTGGAAATATTACCTGGCGAATGAAATTTCATGACGTACGAGATTTGATGCGTGGTGTTTCCATTGGCGTCAATGTCTGCCGGATAAATGTCAGTGAATGTGGGATCCTGGTTCCGCCAGTCCAGTGGTAGGGAGGTTCCTCCCGCAATGCTCAGGGCATAACCATCCTTGAATCCTCTCCCGAAGCCGTCCTTGTCGCCGATAATCGCGGTGGAGCAGGATGGAGCGGGCGATGGTGAGCTTAGCGGTCTTGGAGCTTTTTCAATGATTACCCGGTTCGGGTCCTGGCAGGCCAGAAGCGAAACGATCAGCCATGCCATTTTAGATACTAAAGCAAGGTTCTTCATACCACTTTGGTTGATGACGGTATAAAGTTCCTGCCTCTTCGGCTGAAGCGGATGGTGTTCTTCGTAATGGTTTATTGGGGAAGTTGCGAAAAATGCAACTCTACGTTCAATGGAATGAATTCCAGTTATCCCAGTGCCTCCACCCCTTTTACAAGGTCCGGCATCATGCGCTTGAAAAGATTTTCAATACCTGCCTTTAGGGTAACGGTCGAAGAAGGACAGCCGCTGCATGAACCCTGAAGCCGAACGGTTACGATGCCCTCTTTGAAAGAATGATAGGTAATGGCGCCGCCATCTTGTTCAACTGCCGGGCGAATGTATTCGTCCAGTATGCTTTTTATTTGCTTTACGGTTTCGGTCTCTTCTTCTCCCGCGGCAGACATTTCCTCCGGTTGATCCAGAATCAACTTGCCCGACTCAAGAAACCGTTGAATATGCTCGCGAAGGATATTTTGAACCTCGATCCACTCGACATCACCCTTTTTGCTAACGGTGACAAAATTGCTCATGTAGAAAACACGATCGACGAACGGGTACATGAATAATTCCTGCGCCAGCGGAGCATTTTTGGCACTGGCCGGATCGGGAAAATCAAAACTCATCCCTTCCGGAACCAGCATCTCATTAACCACAAATTTCAGGGAATTGGGGTTCGGATTTGATTCCAGGTAGATGCTAATTGATTTGGGGGCAGCTTGAATCATGAGGTTGTAGAGTGAAAAACAAAGATAGGGCAAATAAGTTCACAGGACTCCCCGAATTCAAGACACTGGTGCAGGCGTTGGTTCTTCCAGCGCATTTTCCCATTTACTCACCACTGCCGTAGCAATGCTGTTCCCGACCACATTGGTTGCGCTCCTGCCCATGTCCAGAAGGGGATCTATTCCCAGCAAAAGCGCCAGCCCTGCCTCCGGAATATGGAACGTGGCCAGCGTGCCAGCAATGACAACGAGGGATGCCCGGGGGACACCGGCAATTCCCTTGCTGGTAAGCATCAATACAAGCAGCATGCTGATCTGCGTGGCAATGGGAAGATGCATCCCATACGACTGTGCAATAAACAATGATGCAAACGTCATATACATCATGCTGCCATCGAGATTGAATGAATATCCCAACGGCAATACGAAGCTTACAATCTTGTCCTTGCATCCGAACTGCTGCAGTTTCTCCATGGTCATGGGGAAGGCCGCCTCACTGCTCGATGTCGAGAAGGCGAGCAGTGTCGGTTGTCGAACGCGCTTGATCAAATCCACAATGCGTTTGCCAATCACGACCATGCCGGCGGTAAAGAGCAATACCCAGAGAAGTAGAAGCGTGAAATAGAATTCTGAAATAAAAATAGAATACGTGGTCAAAATACCGAGGCCCTGCTTGGCGATGATAGCTGTCATGGCGCCAAACACGGCGACGGGAGCAAGATTCATGACGTAGCCAGTCACTTTCAGGATAACGTGGGCGGCCGCATCCATAAAGTGAATGACAATCTTTCCGGATTCGCCAATAGCGGCCGTGCCCACACCAAACAGCAGCGAGAAGACGACGATTTGAAGAATTTCATTTTTTGCCATCGCGTCAACAACACTCGTGGGAAAAACGTGGTAAAGAAATTCGCGAAGTGTAAGCCCGGTTGCCGCAATTCCGCTAGAATCGGTAGCCTCCGGCAAGGGTAGGTTCATGGCCTCCCCCGGACGAAAAATATTGACCATGATCATGCCGAGCAGAAGACTCAACAGGGATGCGCTGATGAACCACAGCAATGTTTTGCCGCCGATTCGTCCAACGGAACTGATGTCGCCGAGTTTGGCCACGCCAACCACCAACGTGGTAAAGACCAGCGGTGCAACGATCATTTTGATGAGTCGCAGAAAAATGTCTGCCAGGATGGAGAAGGGCTCAATTTTCTTATCGCGAGCGGCGAGAACTGCGTTTCGACCCTGTGCAATGGTTTTCTTCTCCTGCTCCAAAGCTGCGCGGGCCACACTATCGGTGGTGGTGTGAAGGGTAGTGTTAATTGACGCAATGGTCTTTTCGATTGCGTCCAGCTGTTGGTTCTCTTCCGCGATGTATGTTTTGTTCAGCGCAAAGCCAAGTCCGATACCAACAAACAAACTGACGATGATCCAGAAAGTGAGACGGCTTTTCTTAGGCTGGGCAACAGGCTCCATGGGGAAGCAGGTTTAGAGGTGTAAGTATAGGAAAGAATACGCTAGGAAAGTATGCCGCTCTTTGAATAGTCAAAGACGGACCGCCTTATCGCGCAAGATAAAATCTGCCATCACCAGGGCAGCCATGGCTTCGACAATGGGCACCGCACGCGGAACGACGCAGGGGTCATGGCGACCCTTTCCGGAAACCGTTGTTGCGTTGCCCTCGCGATCCACGCTTTCCTGGTCCTGCATGATGGTGGCAACCGGCTTGAAGGCCACGTTGAAATAGATATCCTCGCCATTCGAAAGGCCCCCTTGGATGCCTCCGGAGTGATTTGTTCGAGTACGGATGTTCCCGGCCTCGTTATAAAAGGCATCGTTGTGCTCTGAGCCACGAAGCCGGACGCCAGCAAAGCCTGAACCATACTCAAACCCTTTTACGGCATTAATACTTAGCATCGCCTTGCCCAGCTCGGCGTGTAGTTTGTCAAAGACAGGATCGCCCAATCCGATGGGCGCATGGCGAATGAGACCAGTAACCACTCCGCCAACTGTATCCCGCTCCAGGCGTGTCTTGTCGATGAGCGAAATCATCTTCTCTGCCGTCGCCGCATCGGGGCATCTCACGATGTTGCTTTCTGTTTTTGAGAGATCCAATTGTGAATAGGGGGGAGCCTGAATGTCGCCCACCTGGCTGACATACGCATTGACCGTTACCTGGAAATGTCGGAGTAAGAGCTTGGCCACTGCACCGGCGGCTACGCGGGCTGCCGTTTCCCGTGCCGAACTGCGACCGCCTCCGCGATAGTCGCGGAATCCGTATTTTTTTTCGTAGGTGTAGTCGGCATGGGATGGCCGAAAGGTTTCTTTCAGGTGGGTGTAGTCCTTGCTTCGGGCATCCTGATTCGCCAGGTAGAGTGCGATCGGCATTCCCGTAGAACGTCCTTCAAATACGCCGGACAAGATCTCTACTTGATCCTCTTCTTTGCGTTGTGTGGTAATGGATGATTGGCCGGGCTTACGGCGATCCAATTCTGACTGAATGAAGCTTTCATCAATCATCAACCCGGCAGGACAACCGTCAATAACCACGCCGATCCCAGGGCCGTGCGATTCTCCAAATGTTGTAATGGAAAAGAGTTTGCCGTAGGTATTGCCCATAAGTGAAAAGTGAAACCAATATGAACAAAGTTACCGACTCTTTGAAATGCCGGCTTATGCCGGGCGCCGGCGAACCAAGAGATAAACGGAAAGAGCGCCCAGAATGGCAACCAGGATGTTGGCTGCCAACGTAACCCAATCCAGCCCGTGGCTTCCCTTGAGTGTGTTGTTGGTCGCGTCAATCCGGTCGTAGAATGACCCAAGATCACTGCTTCGAATGGCCTGGTTGCGCTGACTTTCGCCTTCAACATCCAACTTCACCGCTGACCTCAACGTATCATATTGTTTCTTCACCGGGTTAAAAAATACCCAAAAGAAATAATCTCCCAGGTTGTATTGACCGGGCTCCTTGGGAACAATAAAATACCGGAAGCTCTTCGTGCCGACAACCTTGCCGCCTTCGCGGTTCACATTTTGCTGTACGTTCGGTTCGTAGAAATCAAATGGCCCCCCTGTTGGAATCTGGGGACGTTCAATTGCGGAAATATTGCCTTCGCCGCTGACATTAAACGTGTAGGCAATACTCTGACCCGTCTTCAGCTTCGTGGCTCCTATCTCTTCGTCGAGCCGGTAGGTTCCGACGGTGACTGAGTTTTGCAGCGGATGAGGCGGAAACTCCTTCACGCGCACCGACTTCGCCTTTGAATAGAACGTCTTGAAGTCCTCTTGTCGGTTCTGACCAAAGAAGGAGGGATTTTTGGCCACCTTAAACTTGATCATCTCAAGCCCTACCGAAGGAAAATACACTGGTTCCGTATTCAGTGGATAGTAGGTAGCCTGATAGATCTTGTACTGCGTGTATCCTTTGCCCTGGATGATAACTGACTCACCTTCTATGTTTTCAATATTAAAGTTCTCCTCCCAACAATTAGAAGGTTTGAGCTTCTTCAGGATTTCCGAAAGTTGCCTCCCAAGGTCATGGAATTGCATGGGCGCGCGATTGTTGTCGGCCACCAGGAAGGATAGGGTAGTCGTGAACCCTTCCCCAACGTAAACCTCGTCCTTGGTGGTAGTCAAGGCGAGCAAAGCATCTTCCTTTATATCGATGAATTCCGGTTCCGACCGTCCGTAGGGATCGCTTAGGGGATCCCGGTTGTCGAACAGACTCCGGAATGGATCGCGGGCCTGAACTTGAACTGGCGGACCTACCTTGATTTTTTTGCCGGGCGATTGGATTGTCTGGTCATTTACCTTGATCGCAAACGGCGGCAGTGTGACGATACCTTGCTGAGTTGGGGTATACGTCATAATCACCGATTGCGAGGAGGTGACCTGCCCGTTCATGATGTTGGTTTGCGACTGCGTGCTCGTCCCCCGCTTGCGAAAACCCTGGATATCTGGAAAGCTGCTATACGAGCGGAGTTGGTCGTTCTGTACGGTAATGGCCATCGTCCACGCCTGGTTTTCCCCGATTTCATCGGGGCCCAATTGCACCTGGATTTGCTGAGCAATTCCGGCTGCCGGCAGGAGAACCAGCGTGGTCAATAAGAGAATTAAACGAGATCTCAGCATTGCAATTATTCCCGCAAACGGATTGCAGCGACAAATTTATATTTTCTTTTAACTCTTTAGCCTAAATATTATTTTCAACGTTGTATCCCACCTATGAGGATGTCCCTCATTCACAAAAAGTCAGATGCTATGTTGAATTATGTGAAGACTGTGCTCACCCGGGTGAGTTTTGATGCTCGACTGTTTGAAAAGGAATTGCGAAAGGCCATCAAGATGCTCATTGCAGAAGAAGTGGCGGAATTGAAGCAGTGGTGTTATGCCACTTTTGCCGACAACCCACACCAGGCGATACTCAATCGCTGTTTTGTGAAAGCCTGAAGTTCAGGATATAAAGCGGATGTTCCGGGTAAGCCCTTCGTAACCCGTTCGTCGAACGGCCGAACGGGAAAAAACCTGTTGGAATACACTTTCCGTCAACTCCTTCCAGTCTGAAGATTTCATGCCTTTCAGTTCTTCGGAGGGTGCAAAGCGGGGTTGATCATTCGGTTTAGAGAAACGGTTCCAGGGGCAAACATCCTGACAGATGTCGCAGCCAAAGATCCAGTTGGCGAACTTGCCTTTCATCGATTCGGGTATTGCTTCTTTTAGCTCAATGGTATAATAGGAAATGCAAGCATTGCCATTGACTACATAGGGCTCTGGAATTGCGCCGGTGGGACATGCATCCATGCAGGCTGTGCAGGTGCCGCAATAATCCCGAATCGGACCGTCGGGTTCCAGCTCAAGATCGAGGATCAACTCCGCCAGGAAAAAATAGCTCCCACTTTGTTTGTTGAGCAGCAGACTGTTTTTTCCGATCCACCCAAGACCGGAGCGCGCAGCCCAGGTTCGTTCCATAACGGGAGCCGAGTCTACAAATACACGCCCTTGAATGTCTCCAATTTGCTCCCGAAGCCGGGAGACCATTTCATACAGCAGGTCTTTGATGACGCCGTGATAATCTTCCCCGTAAGCGTACTTGGATATTTTGCAGCCCGATTCGGGAAGTTCTTCCTTCGGAAAATAGTTGTACATCAGGCTGACTACAGACTTAGCACCAGGCACAAGCTTTCGGGGATCAAGCCGCAGATCCAGGTTTTTTTCCAGGTACGCCATCTTGCCGGCATAACCTCGGTTAAGCCATGTTTCAAGTTTTGGAGCTTCCTCTTCGAGATACGCTGCGGTGGAGACCCCGCAAAAAGAAAAGCCCAGCGCGGAGGCAATGGACTTAACGCAGGCTGTGCTTTCTGCGACTGACATACATTAATCGAAAAGCCCGGGGCCTCTTGAAACAGGCGGAACTACCTTGAGGTGTTTGTACGCAAGCTCCGTTGCCTCGCGGCCCCTGGCGGTACGTTTGAGATAGCCCTCCTGGATCAGGAAGGGTTCATAGACTTCTTCTATGGTTTCCGCCTCTTCGCCCACGGCGGTGGCAATCGTATTTAGCCCGACGGGTCCTCCTTTGAATTTTCCGATGATTGTGGTGAGAATCCGGTTGTCCATGTCATCGAGCCCGTTTTCATCAACATCGAGAGCTTTTAACGCCAGCTGCGCAATCGCTTTGTTGATTACTCCATCGCCTTTGATTTGGGCGAAGTCCCGTGTGCGCCGCAACAGATTATTGGCGATCCTCGGTGTGCCCCGACTGCGGCGCGCGATTTCATGCGCGGCATCCTTTTCAATCGGACTATTGAGGATAGCCGCCGACCGATGAATAATCTTCGTGAGCAATTGCGAGTCGTAATATTCCAGCCTTGCATTAATTCCAAAGCGCGCCCGCAACGGCGACGTCAACAAGCCGGCGCGCGTTGTAGCGCCAATTAACGTGAAGGGATTCAGATTGATTTGAACGGACCGGGCATTTGGCCCACTGTCGAGCATGATGTCAATCCGAAAATCCTCCATGGCAGAATAGAGATATTCTTCTACGATGGGATTAAGCCGATGGATTTCATCGATGAAGAGAACGTCGTTGGTTTCAAGGTTGGTTAATAAACCGGCGAGATCGCCTGGCTTGTCGAGAACGGGGCCTGATGTCACCTTGATATGGCTCCCGAGTTCATTGGCGATGATAAAGGAAAGTGTGGTCTTTCCCAGGCCCGGCGGACCGTGCAGCAGCACATGGTCCAGGGCCTCACCACGCAGTTTGGCGGCCTCAACAAACACCTTGATGTTGTCGACAATTTTCTGTTGCCCGTTAAAATCGCGAAAACTAAGCGGCCTGAGCGCACGCTCCATCTCCCGGTCAGTCGGATCCAGATTTTCTTTTTCTCCTTTGAGGTAGTCTTCCCGCATAAGTCGGTTCTCCAAAACTACTCCAAGTGCAGCCCCATTCAAATTTTAATTTAAGCCCGGGAGTCCTTTTTCCACCGTAATTTGCGGACCATGAGCAATCGGTGGAAGAATGCGATCTATGGACTGGTACTGGTACTTGCCATGTTGGTGGTTTGGCAGTACAGGCAGTCGAATACGGCCAAACCGCAGCGCCTTCAGGGTGACACGATGGGCACAACCTACCACATAACCTATTTCGATGAACGGAACAGGAATTTTCAAATCTCTGTTGATTCTCTTTTGAGATTGGTCAACCAGTCGATCAATACGTACGACACGTCATCGGAAATCTCACGATTCAACCGGGCTAAAAGATCCTTTGTTTTTGAGCTCCCTTATTTTTACCGACCCTTGACAATATCTCAGACAGTGGTTACAGGGTCGAGCGGAGCTTATGACCCTACGGTTATGCCCCTGGTTAATGCTTGGGGATTCGGGCCGCGAAAAATTGAACGTCCTGACACGACAGAAATACTGGCTGTTCGCGAGTTCGTCGGGTTTGAGAAGATAAGTTTTAACAAGGACAGTATTTGGAAGAATGACCCGCGTGTTCAACTTGACTTTGGAGGCATTGGCCAGGGTTACGGCTCTGATGTAATTGCTGACTTCCTGCGTGCCAAGGGAATACAGGATTTCTTTGTGGAGTTGGGTGGTGAAGGCGTTGCATCCGGAAAGAATCTGGCCGAGAACAGGTATTGGGAAATCGGCATTCTCGACCCTAATTCAGATTACATCGAACAAAAATTCAAAGCCCGGGCAGTACTGATGAACCAGGGTTTTTCCACTTCGGGCAACTACTTTAACTACCGGGAAGTTGACGGAAGAAAGTACTCACATACCATTGACCCCGTCACCGGTTTCCCGGTTCAACGTGAGCTATTGAGCGCCAGCGTCTTTGCCGCGGATTGCTCTACCGCAGACGCGTGGGCCACCGCGTTTATGTGCATGGGGCATGAGAAAGGCATTGAGCTGCTCAAGCAACATCCGGAACTGGGCGTCCTTTTCATCTATTCTTCGGAGCAAGGCGTGAAGACATATGTCTCCGAAACGCTCCAAAAGACACTGACCGTTGCTCCGTGACTCGTTCGACAATGGCTTTGAAAATTCGCAAAAGTCAATGACTTTTATCCTTCGGTCCTTTCAATGATCTAACGTTATGGACATAATTCGCTCGCAGACTGACTACGAAAAGACGTACCGCGACAGCATTGAAAATCCTGAGCGGTTCTGGGGCGATGTAGCGAATGATTTCGTCTGGCGCCGGAAGTGGGACACCGTACTTCACTGGGATTTTCACAAGCCGGAAGCCGCTTGGTTTGTCGGTGCCAAGTTGAATATCACGGAAAATATTCTGGATCGACATCTTCCGCACCGGGAGAACCAGACAGCAATAATCTGGGAACCCAACAACCCCAACGATGAACCAAAACACATTACCTATGGTGAGCTGAAGCGCCAGGTATGCCGCGTTGGGAACATGCTTCGGAAGAAAGGAATCCGCAAAGGTGATCGGGTGTGCATCTATATGCCGATGGTTCCTGAGTTAGTGTACGCCATCCTGGGATGTGCACGGGTGGGTGCTGTACACTCTGTTGTATTCGCTGGTTTTTCCGCCGGCTCACTCGTTGATCGCATCACCGACAGCGGATGTAAGATGGTCCTTACCGCTGATGGAGCTTTCCGCGGAGATAAGAAAATAGACCTGAAATCAATTGTCGATGAGGCACTAGCGCAGTGCCCAACTGTTGAACACGTGGTCGTACTGGAGCGAACAGGCTCTAAACCCCCCATGAAAGCAGGAAGGGATACCTCGTGGCAGGATGAGATAAGCGGACAGGATGAGCATTGCGAACCGGAGATAATGGACGCAGAAGATATGCTGTTCATACTGTATACATCCGGCTCTACAGGGAAGCCGAAAGGAATGGTTCATACCTGCGGTGGCTATATGGTGTATACCAATTATACCTTTCGAACGGTATTTCAATACCGGGAAGGACAGGTCTATTGGTGTACGGCGGACATCGGTTGGATCACCGGGCATTCCTACATTGTGTATGGCCCTCTTTCTGCCGGAGCAACAACCATCCTGTTTGAAGGAATTCCTTCCTACCCCGACTTTGCCAGATTCTGGCATGCCATCGAGCGGCACAAGGTGAATATTTTCTACACGGCGCCTACGGCCATTCGTTCCCTTGAACAAGCGCCCATTGAATTGGTTGATCGCCATGACTTGTCTTCTCTCGAAATCCTGGGCACCGTGGGTGAACCGATCAATGAAGAAGCATGGCATTGGTACGACAAGCACATCGGCAAACAAAAGTGTCCCATTGTGGATACGTGGTGGCAGACGGAAACCGGAGGCATAATGATATCACCCATCGCCAACGTGACCAAGACAAAGCCATCCTATGCCACGTTTCCCATGCCCGGCGTTCAACCGGCACTGATGGATGACCATGGAAGGGAGATAAAAGGCGCGGGCGAAGGTCGATTGGCAATCAAGTTTCCATGGCCTTCCATGGCCCGCACAATCTACGGCAATCACAAGCGCTTCCGCGAAACCTATTTTTCAACATTTGCAGGAAAATATTTCACCGGTGACGGCTGCCGGCGGGACGGAGAAGGCTACTACCGGATTACTGGTCGTGTGGATGACATTATTATTGTCTCCGGGCATAACCTGGGCACAGCCGAAATTGAAAGTGCAATCGATGAACACTCCGCGGTCTGTGAATCCGCTGTTGTAGGATTTCCACACGATATCAAAGGTCAAGGTGTCTATGCCTTTGTCATCTGTTACCAAAAGCCCGAGGAGGAAGACAACCTGCGTGCTGAAATCCGGGATGTTGTATCAAAAATAATTGGTCCCATAGCCAAGCCGGATAAGATCCAATTTGTTTCCGGCCTTCCGAAAACCCGTTCGGGAAAGATCATGCGGCGAATCCTGCGCAAGGTGGCGGAAGGCGAGACCACCAATCTCGGCGACATCACTACCTTGCTGGATCCTGGGGTAGTTGAGGAAATCAAGCGCGGCGCGCTTCATTAGCCGGTTACTTCTGTTAACTTAGTCAACATTAAGACCACTGAGCCCCAACCCGTTAGACCACCCATGCGCTTACGTATCGTCCTGCTGGCCAGTTGGTTAATTGTTTCCTCATGCATCGATGAGTCGCAATATGACATCCGGCAGGTAGCGTTCTCGCCTACCCTTGCATTCCCTGTGGCTTTTGGGGACATGGGAATCGTGGACATGCTCTCATCCAGGGACTCGGCCTACATCCGCGCTTATCCCGATAGTCTGCTGTACCTCTATTACGCCAAGACCCTTGGATCTACCGACATACGGGACCGGTTTCAATTGCCGGACAACAATACCTCTAACTATTTCGACCTGCCGGCCGGAACGCTGCCGGCAAGTGCCAATACAACGGTGATCGGAACGATAAATAAGCAAATTGATTTAGGCCTAACCCCGGCACTGTTGACAGAAATTCTTCTGAAGGGAGGCACCCTTAATCATTCCGTGACACTCACCAAAACGACCACGCCGGCCAATCTCCCCGTCGAGGCAACGGTTACGTTTTTGGACATAAAACACAAGACAACACAACAGCCGTTGGTCATTACACAAGGCAATGGCTCAAATTCAACTTCATTGGTCGACTACGTAATCTCCACCGTGAACAATCAGTTTCCAGTGAAGATTGATTTCGTGATTAAGCCCCACCCAACCACCAGCATTGCACCCAACACGAAGGCGGATGTGCATCTTGGATTCAGCGGAATGCAGTTTGCATACATCAAGGGATTCCTGGGTGATCAGACAATTTCACTTCCACCCCAATCTCTTGACATTTCCGTATTCAGCAAACTTCTCCAGGGTGCGTCTGTTTCTTTTGTTCAGCCCAATCTCACCCTGAGAGCGGTGAATGATTACGGCGTGCCTTGCGAAGTCAACTTTTCAGTATTGCGGGCAGCAAAGGGAGCCACCACCTTACCCATTCAAATCAGTCCGGCAAACCCGGTGACCATCAACGCACCGGCAACGCTGGGAACATCGGCAACGACCAACATTTCAATTACCAACCAACAGGCTGTTATCAACTTTGGACCGGACAAACTGGAATACACCGCCTCCGCGAGAATCAACAAGGGCCTGAGCAGTGGCACGAACTTTTTGGCCGATACCAGCAAACTAAGGGTATCCATGATTACCGAGATACCTTTATATGGAAAGCTATCGGGCATAACCGTAACCGATACGCTTGATGTTCATGACCTGGGAGAACTCAAGAAGGCCGATGTACTGAATTCGTCGCTGAAAGTCAGTGCGCAAAATGAACTCCCCTTGGATGCCTTTGTGCAGATATACTTTATGGACGCGTCCTATGTGATTCAGGACTCCTTGTTCTCGACCAACCAAACCTATCTGGTCAAGGCAAGCGAAGTGACCCCGGCCGGGGATCTTCAACACGCCGGAGTGACCGACCTGAAATTCGGACTCGAACCCGCCAAACTGACCAAGCTTTTCGACGCTCACTTTCTGTTCATCAAGGCCCGGATGTCTTCTGCCAAAGACAGCAACGGAGCACAGTTGAATGTGAAGTTTAGATCGTCCTATCGCTTGAAATTGAATGTGGGGATACTTGCCCAAATTAACGTCAAGGCCCAATGAAGCGGTTGCTGACACCATTATTGGCCGCCGCCTTCAGTTTGTCCGGGTATGCCCAGACGGAAGGGACGCTCTATTTCATGAACAGCCTCCCCCAGGTCGTGGAGGCAAATCCCGCCATCACGCCTCGGTACAAGACATCGATCGGGCTTCCCGGTATCTCTTCATTCGGGGGCGTATACACGAACAATGGTTTTGCGGTCAACCAGTTCATATCCAAGGTGGATGGGGTCTCCACAATTGATCTCAATGGGTTCACGCAAAATCTCGCCCAGGAGAACTATGTTAATGTGGCCGCATTCGCAGATGTATTTCGCGTGGGACTACGCGTAGCCCCAAGATGGTATGTGATGGCCAGTTCAACTGTCAAGGGATACAGCAGCGCGATGATCCCAAAGGGTCTTGCCGCTTTACTTGTTGACGGGACCGCATCCGCCGTTGGAACTTACTCCAACACTTCCCCGGATGCTGAGATGATTTCCTACCTCCAAACGGCTGTCGGAGCATCCTACCAGGCGACGCCCAAGCTCACTGTCGGCGGCCGATTGAAATACCTTAATGGCCTGGCCAATGTGACCACGGAAAGTTCCTCCGCCATTGTGGAGATTGACAACAACTACAAGATTAACCTCAGTGCACAAGCCATCGTGAAAACGTCGGGAGTCCCGTCATCTGCTCAATCCTATCAGCTGGGCGATAACCTGGGGAATAACAGCGGCTGGGGGCTCGACCTGGGGTTTTCCTATAAGTTCATGGACAAACTTACGGTCAGCGGCGCGCTGAACGACCTCGGATCCATCACCTGGCGGAATGCCACCAAACAATACTCCATGGATCCCGCCAAAGCGCACTACACCTTTTCAGGCTTTGATGTGAATCAGTTGCTCAACAGCAATTCGGGCTACCTGCGACAGCAGTTGGATTCGCTGCAGGCAAAATTCAAGATGACGGATGCGCCCACCGGATCGTACACAACCTCTCTCCCCACCAAATATTACCTCGCCGGACGATACGAGATCATCCGCAATTTGAGTGTCGGGGCTCTTTTCTTTGGAGAGAGTTTCGGCAGCCGGTTTGCTACCGGTATGACAGCATCCATCAATAAGGACTTTTCGAACTGGCTGAGCACAACCTTGACCTACACCGTTTCAAGCCGCTCGTACAACAATATCGGCCTTGGACTCTCATTCAATCTTTCCCCGGTGCAGTTCTATGTCATTGGGGATAACCTGCTGATGGCGCCAGTAAGCCTGGTTTCCGGCGATGGCCTGAACGGCTACCTTAATAACTCCCAACTGCTGACTGTCCGCTGTGGACTTAACATCGTTTTTGGATGGGACAAGAAGACGTCTGGAAAGGGAGACAAGGTAAGTGATGATTCGGCCAACCCATCCAAGAAGAAAAACACGAAGGTGAAAAACACCTACGGACGTTCCCCGCAGAGGAAGAACTAGATGCAAATAAAAAGGCCCCGGTTACAGGGCCTTTTTAATGTTTCAGAATCAATCAGAATCAACTACCGCACGCTTCGCAGGCATCCGGGTTGTCAAGTGAGCACGCCATATCGGCCCGCTTCTGTTCTTCCTGATAGGTCTCGTAAGGAATCGCCTGCTGATTCTCCTGGATCGCGGCCGCCAGTGCATCGGGTGCTGTGCCGGCAACGATGGCCGCAGTTTCAGGAACGGCAACCTCAACCGCCAGGGGCTGCTGAACTGACGCCTTGTCGACTGTAAACTTGATCGCGTCGGCTGCAGCAGTGGAACGCAGGTAGTACATACCTGTCTTGAGTCCCTTCTTCCATGCGTAGAAGTGCATCGACGTCAGCTTACCGAAGTTGGGGTTAGTGATGTGGATGTTCAGACTCTGCGACTGGCAGATATAGGCTCCGCGGTCGGCGGACATATCGATGATGGCCTTCTGGGGAATTTCCCAGACTGTCCGATAAATATCCTTGATGTTCTGGGGAATCTCCTGGATATGCTGGATCGATCCATTACCCGCAATGAGTTTCTGACGCATGGATTCACTCCATAGGCCCAGGCTCATCAGGTCACGCATCAAGTGCTTGTTCACCACGATAAACTCACCTGACAACGTGCGCCGGGTATAGATATTGGAGGTGTAAGGCTCGAAGCATTCGTTGTTGCCAAGAATCTGGGAAGTGGACGCGGTCGGCATGGGTGCCAGGAGCAGGGAATTGCGAACGCCAAATTGTTTGACATCGCGCTTCAGTTGATCCCAATTCCAACGGCCGGATGACGGCGTAACGCCCCACATATCAAATTGGAAAATGCCTTTGGATACCGGCGACCCTTTGAAGGTCTCATAGGCGCCGTGCTCCTTGGCCAGTTCCATCGAAGCTTCCATGGCTCCGAAGTAGATGGTTTCAAAAACATCCGCATTCAGTCCGCGCGCTTCTTCTGAATCGAAAGGCATGCGAAGCAGGATGAACACATCGGCGAGCCCTTGTACGCCCAAGCCGATCGGGCGATGACGCATGTTGGATTTCTTCGCCTCGGGAACCGGATAATAATTGATGTCAATTACCTTGTTCAGGTTGCGGGTGGCCACCTTGGTAATCTCGTACAGTTTCTGATGATCGAACTTGCCGTCGGCGGTGACAAACTTGGGCAACGCCAGTGAAGCCAGGTTACAGACTGCAATCTCGTCGGCGGAGGTGTACTCCATAATCTCCGTGCACAGGTTGCTTGACTTGATGGTGCCCAGGTTCTTCTGGTTCGATTTGCGGTTGGCAGAATCCTTGTAGAGGATATACGGCGTTCCGGTCTCTATTTGTGATTCCAGTACCTCAAACCACAGGTCTTGTGCCTTTACCTGGCGACGGAATTTGCCTTCCTTTTCATATTTCTCATACAAGCGCTCAAAGTCCTCACCCCAGCATTCAGCAAGACCGGGTGCCTCATTGGGGCAGAACAACGACCACATTTCATTGGATTCAACACGTTTCATGAAAAGGTCGGGGATCCAAAGGGCGTAGAAGAGGTCGCGGGCGCGCATTTCTTCCTTGCCGTGGTTTTTCTTCAGGTCGAGAAACTCGAAAATGTCTGCATGCCACGGCTCGAGATAGACGGCAAAACTTCCTTTCCGCTTTCCACCGCCCTGATCCACATAACGAGCTGTCATGTCGAAGTTGCGAAGCATCGGTACGATACCGTTTGAGGTGCCGCCGGTGCCCTTGATGTAGGAGCCTTTCGCCCGGACATTGTGCAGGCTCAAGCCGATACCGCCGGCAGATTGTGAGATCTTGGCGCAGTTTTTCAGTGTATCATAAATGCCATCGATGCTGTCGTCCTTCATCATGAGCAGGAAGCAGGAAGACAGTTGCGGTTTCGGAGTGCCGGCGTTGAAGAGCGTAGGCGTTGCGTGCGTAAACCACTTCTCCGAAAGCAGGTTGTAGGTTTCAATGGCAGCGGGGATGTCTTCACCATGGATGCCCACGGCGACCCGCATCAGCATGTGTTGCGGGCGTTCCACCACCTTGCCGTCAATCTTCATCAAATAGGACCGCTCCAGCGTCTTGTAGCCGAAATAGTCGTAGCTGAAATCCCGGTCATAGTAAACCGCTTCATCCAGTTCCGCCGCATGGGCTTTGATCACTTTCCAGGTTTCCTTGGAAATCATCGGTGCGTTCTGCCCTGTCTTGGCGTCCACGTGCTGATAGAGTCGTTTCATCGTATTGGAGAACGACTTGCTCGTGGTCTTGTGCAGGTTGGATACCGCGATGCGCGCTGCCAGCTTCGCAAAGTCAGGGTGACGCGTCGTCATGGTGGCGGCAATCTCAGCGGCGAGGTTGTCCAGTTCCTGGGTGGAAACGCCGTCGAAGAGACCATTGATCACTTTCATGGCCACTTCAACCGGGTTAACAAATTTTGGATCGAGGCCATAGCAGAGTTTCTCAATCCGGGCGGTGATTTTGTCGAACTTAACGGACTCTCTGTGTCCGTCACGCTTCACTACAAGCATGTCCTGGGGTTGTTAAGGGTGTTGAAAAAGTTTAAAAAATGGTTTCAAAAGGTATCAAAAATCTTCATTCAATGAAAATTTTGGAGCCCCTTCTTTTTCCGTGCTTTTCATAACGCCAGCCTTCTGGTACTCGGCAACGCGCTTTTCGAAGAAATTGGTCTTCCCGCGCAGGGAGATCATTTCCATGAAGTCAAACGGGTTGGTAGCCCCGTAAATCTTCTTGCCCACCAGCTCGTTCAGGAGCCGGTCAGCCACAAATTCAATGTACTGGCACATCAGTTGGGAGTTCATGCCGATCAGGTTCACGGGAAGGGCATCGGTAACGAACTCCTGCTCAATCTTCACCGCATCGCGGATGATTTCAATGACCCGTTCTTCCGGCAGCCGGTTCACGACATGCTTGGTGTACAGGTGGCAAGCAAAATCACAGTGCAGGCCTTCGTCCCGGGAGATGAGTTCGTTGGAGAAACTCAGTCCCGGCATGAGTCCGCGCTTCTTCAGCCAGAAGATGGAGCAGAACGATCCGGAGAAGAAGATTCCTTCAACGGCAGCAAAGGCGATGAGCCGCTCCTGAAACGATCCGTTCGAAATCCAGCGAAGGGCCCAATCTGCTTTCTTCTTCACGCAGTCCATCGTATCAACGGCGTGAAAAAGCAGATCCTTTTCCTTCGGGTCCTTCACATACGTATCGATCAACAACGAATAGGTTTCCGAGTGGATGTTTTCGATGGCGATCTGAAATCCATAGAAAAACTTGGCTTCCGTATACTGCACTTCGGCAATGAAATGTTCCGCCAGGTTCTCATTCACAATCCCGTCGCTGGCAGCAAAAAAGGCCAAAACGTGGGTAATAAAGTGTTTTTCGCCGTCATTCAGGTTGGCCCAGTCGCGGAGGTCATGGCTCAGGTCAATCTCTTCGGCTGTCCAGAAACTGGCCTCCGCCTGTTTATAGAACTTCCAGATATCGTGGTGCCGGATGGGGAAAAGCACAAACCGGTCCTTATTCTCTCTTAAAATGGGTTCGTCAGATACAGAACGGCTCATAGGCAATGCGGTTATCGGTCAATGTTGAATGCGTACTTGTCTTTTTTGTGCCCTCTCAAAAAAACACTGGAGTGACGAAGGCCCGGCTCACTGGTAGGTGATGAGAGTTCGTCAGTCGTGTGAAGGGAACGAACAAATATTTGAAATGAACCCCTGATATCAAAGGGACGATTTTCACCTCACCGGCAGGCTCACAATGAGGTTGGTTAATGTGTTGGCATCTTAACAATTCATTCTCATTCACTTACCGGTGAGGACTTGCCGAAGGGCACAGAAGAGAAATTTTTCTAAAAAAAATTGCCCTAAAAATTTGCACGTTCACGGGTTCCCAAGGGGCCAGGGAACCGGAGACGGTGGGTAACCTTTCCATACCCCGGGATCGTGCTCCCTTAGGGTCGATAAACCGTGTTTTGCAGCATAAAATGGCATTTTTGGAGGTCCGTTGGTTTTTCAAACCCGGTAATCTATCTTTGCAGTCCATTTTTAAAACCTGACTGTCATGTACGCTGTAGTGGATATCGCTGGAAAGCAATTTAAGGTCGAGAAAGACCAGTACCTGTATGCTCCCCGTATCGAAGCGGAGATTGGGGCAAGTGTCAAATTTGACCGCGTACTCCTCATTGACGCTGATGGTAAGGTAGAAGTGGGGATGCCGACCATTAAAGGCGCTTCCATTTCATGTAAGGTCCTGGAGCAAGTGAAAGATGATACACTCATCGTCTTCAAGAAAAAGCGCCGGAAGGGTTATGCCAAAAAGAATGGCCATCGCCAGCCGCTGACCAAAATCCAGGTGGAGAGCATCAAACAGTAGACTTAACTCAATAATCTAGTCACACGCCATGGCACATAAGAAAGGGGAAGGTAAAGTAAAGAACGGCCGGGAGTCGGAAAGCAAACGACTGGGCATTAAGGTATTTGGTGGCCAAAAGGTCATTGCTGGCAATATTATTGTGCGCCAGCGGGGCACCAAGCATCATCCGGGCCGGAACGTCGGCATGGGGAAAGACCACACCCTGTTTGCGCTAACCAACGGCACGGTAATTTTCAAGAAAGGCCGGGCTGATAAATCCTTCGTTTCGGTAGAGGCCGAAGCCTGATAAACAGGGATCAAACGATTGCAAAAGCGCCGACAGGCGCTTTTTTTATGCCCGAAGAGATTAAATTCTTACCTCTGGCGGTAGTATTTTTTGGCTTAACATAACAGGCAGGACACTCCATTTATGCATCTCAAACCGCATTTTTGACGCATTTTGAGGGTTATTAGAAATTTGATTTGGCCCGCACAGGGTTGCTGCCGAAGAAAGTTTTTAACAAATCCTTAATGCGGTATTTTCTTTTTTAAGGTTTGCGCCTATTTTTAGCCCCTAATTATTTTCTAACCAAACCAAAACCTATGAAGAAGTTTCTACTGTTATGCTTCTCATTCGTTTTTGTGGCCAGTCTAGCGTGGGCGCAGGAACGGGTGGTTTCAGGCAGGGTAACGGCCCAGGAAGACGGGTCGGCATTGCCGGGCGTAAACGTATTGCTGCGAGGCACTACGAACGGAACAGTTACCGATACTGACGGTAACTATAAGTTGAGCGTCCCCGCAACAGGCGGTACCCTGGATTTCTCATTTATCGGCTATGCTACGGAGTCCGTCGATATCGGCGAGCGCTCGGTAGTAGACATGGCCATGAAGCCGGATTCCAAACAATTGACGGAAGTCGTTGTAACGGGTCAGGGTTTCGCGAAGGAGAAAAAGGCCCTCGGTTACGCTGTGGGTCGTGTGGGTTCTGAGCAAATCGCTGCCCGCCCGGTTAACGACATCGGCCGCATCCTGATGGGTAAGATTCCCGGCGTGACGATCAACCCGACGGGCGGAACGTCTGGAACAGGAGCTTCTATCAACATCCGTGGATACACGACGATCACAGGCAACACCCAGCCTCTTTGGGTGGTTGACGGTGTGCCATTCAACTCCTCCACGAATGATCAGTCAGGATTCACTACCGGGGGTACGGCAAGTTCCCCCAGCCGGTATTTGGACCTGGATCCTAACTCGATCGAGAGTATTAACGTCCTGAAAGGTTTGGCCGCTACGGTTTTGTACGGCGACCAGGGCCGCAACGGTGTTATCCTGGTGAATACCAAGTCAGGAAGCGGTAAAAAGCGCGAGCCGGAAGTAACCTTCCAGCAGACCATTTCTCAAAACGAGATTGCTTCCCTGCCGGAAATCAATAGTGACTATGGCGGAGGATTCCAACAGTTGACCAACACGGCGCAGTTCTTCAGCAACTGGGGAGCTGACTACCGCGAGATTGACTCGATCGGTCACCCCTATCAATACAATGGTGATAACATTCGGTTGAATGCATTCGCAAAACAGACGATGTTCAAGCGCATTCCTTACAAGCGCTCATTGTTCATCAATGATTTCTTCCGCAAAGGAATGATCTCCAATACGTCGCTGTCAATTTCAGGCGGAACGGATAAACTGGGTATCACGGCAACCCTTGGTTACACGACAGAGCAGGGTTATGCGCCTGGAAACGACCTGAAGCGCCTTAACGCCTCCATTGGTTTTAATGGTTCGATTTCCGATAAGCTGTCGATCCGTTCGAACATCATGTACTCGAATACGGATTTCAAGACACCGCCGCTTAATGGAGCGACGGGTGGCGGGGCTGCCTTTGGAAATATCCCGTCCCTCTATGCGAACTTCTTGTACTCACCTCCAAACTATAACATGAATGACCTCAATAGTTTTCCGTTTGAGGTTCCAGGAGATCACCGCATGATGTGGTACCGTCCGGGTAACGATATCCCGAACGCCCGGTGGATTGCAGCTTATACAAGGGAGACGGATGTAACGGAACGCATGTTCTCCAGCAACACCCTTACCTATGACTTCAATGATCAGATGGCGCTTTCGTATCGCGTAGGTTACGACCAGTATGTACAGAAGCAGGGACGCGAATACAACAAGGGTATCAGCGCAACCTATCCTAACGTGAACAATGGCATTCTGCAGACGCAAACCATCACAAACCGGATTTGGAACCACGATTTCATTTTCAGCTACAACCGGGAAATCACAGCCGACATTAACATGGCTTCACGTGTTGGTTTTAACGCTCGAAACGACTACTTCTATCGCGATGGCCTCTATTCTGAAGGCCAGGTTGTATTCGGTTTGATGCGGCACTCCAACTTCACCAGCGCATCCTCACGCTCCACCGCGTTTGACGGACGTACTTTCCTGCGGACTACTGAGCAGCAGCGTTACGGTCTCTATGCAGACTTCCAGTTTGATTACAAGAACTACCTGTTCTTGAACCTGGCGGCCCGCAATGACTGGACGTCAACGCTCGAAGATGGTCACAACAGCATTCTGTACCCTTCGGTAAGCGCTTCGTTTGTTGTAACCGATGCGTTCACGAACCTCAAGTCGGACGCACTCAATTTCCTGAAAATTCGCTTTGGATACGGAACTTCCGCAGGTCTTGGACCGATCTACGGTACACGAACCATCGTGGATTCCAACCCTCGTGGATTTGTTGACGGAACAGGTGCTTACAGTTTCCACACGGTCTCCAACCAGCTTGGAAACCGCAAACTGGACCCGGAACTCTTCAATGAACTTGAACTGGGTTTCGAGGCGAAGTTCCTTAAGGAACGGATCAGCATCGATTTCACCGCATATGACAGGTCAACCAAGAACCTGATCACCAATGCGCCCATCGATCCGGCTACTGGATATTCTACGACTTACCTGAACTTAGGCAAGTTGAGCAATAAGGGCATAGAAATCGGCCTGAATGCGACGCCGCTTAAACTTGGCGCTTTCCAGTGGGATTTGACCTGGAACTTTACCTTGGTTCGCCCGGAAGTGGTTACGCTTAGCCCGGACGGCAGCATCACGCAGATCGTTCTCGCCGGCTTCACTGACCTGGGTAACTTTGCCGTTCCCGGTGAGCCGACAAACGTGATCTACGGAACCAAGATTGCACGTGATCCCAGCGGTCAGAAGATTGTTCAGGCTGATGGTTTCCATGAACTTGATCCCATTATTGGTAAGTTGGGCAACCCCAACCCTGACTATGTAACGAGCTTCATCAATACGTTCTCCTACAAGGGGCTGTCATTGTCCTTCCAGATCGATTATCGCAAAGGCGGCATGATGTACGGTTCAACTCCGTCAGCGTTGCTCGCCCGCGGTGTATTGGGTGGTCGTGCTCAGCTTAACCGTGACTTGGCATTCATCGCCCCCGGTGTGAAGCGCGTTGACACGGACGGCAACGGCTCGCTCGATGGCTTTGCCCCCAACGACATCCAGTTGACGGCTGCTGACTACGGATTCAACCTCCAGTTCTTCGGCCGTAACGACAACGCGATGTATGATGCCACCAACATTCGTCTCCGTGAGATTTCGCTGGGATACTCATTCCCGAAATCTATCCTGAGCAAGACGCCGTTCAAGAGCGCATCGATTACCCTGAATGGTAATAACCTTTGGTTTGTCGCTTTTGGAACTCCCAAGTATGTGAACTGGGATCCGGAAGTTGCATCCTTGGGTGTTAACCAGGGTGCCGGCTTTGACTACCTGACCGGTCCGAGCATGAAGCGGTACGGCGCTGTATTGCGTCTGACTTTCTAACCCTTAACGCGAAAATTGATATGAAACTATATAAGAAAATCGCCTTTGCGCTTTGCGTGGTAATTGCCACCTCATGCACGCTGGATTTGCGGGAGGACCCCAACGCGGTTCAACCCAGTCAAATCCTGCCGACCTTGGTGCTGAACTCCATGCAGCGCAACCTGGCTTCGCTATTTAATAGCGCGTCGGGCACAGGATCTGCACTGACCCGCCAGCTTAACGCGGGAAGCTCTATTTATCGCACAACGATTACTCCGGAGACTTTCAACGGTGTTTGGACGACGGCGTATGCGAACATCCTTAACGATGCAAATCAGTTAATGAAACTCAGCGTTCCCGACAAGACGAAGCCCAATGAGCGCTATGCGCGCCACATGGGTATTACACGCATTATCCAGGCGTATACGCTTGTCCTGATGGTGGATATGTTCGGAGATGTTCCGTTTTCCAAGGCCTTCCAGGGAGATGCGAATTTCAATCCGGCGGTTGATACGCAGGCGAGCATCTACAACTTGGCGTTGCAAATGCTTGATTCGGCCAAACTGGATTTGACTACGCCGACGACGACCCAAAGCCCTCCCGGTTATCAAAGCCCGATTGCGCCGGATGTGACTGACATGTACTATGGCGTGGGAATTGGAGGAATTCCGGCGGCAACCACGTTCCCGAAATGGGTTAAGTTGGCCAACAGCCTCAAGCTGAAGATTTATTTGAATCTTCGTTTGACCGACAACGCTGGAGCAGCTGCCGGGATTAATGCACTCATCGCAGATGCATCTGCAACGGGCGGTTTTATTGGATATAACCCGGTTGGTCACGTGGTACTTGCATCCGGCCAAAATGAGAATTTCATTTATCGGTATGGCACAAACAACCCTGACCCGGATGCGCGCCATCCCCAATTCATAGCGCAGTATCCAGGCGGTGGAGGTGACTACCAGGCGAACTGGCTGATTTGGCATATGTTCCACGGATATGACGCAACGAACACGACAACGGCAGGCACGGCGCCTGGCGATCCCCGGATGCGCTTCTATTTCTACCGGCAGGTTCTTGCTAACAGCACCAGTACGAATGAACTGCGTTGCTTGAGTGAGTCAGTTCCGTCACACTATCCTTCGTCAACGGGTTCCGCAATTCTTGACAATACGATAGCCGGCCGCCCTCCGCTCGGCGTAGGGCCAGCCATGGCGACAAATGATCCGACAGACCCGGCTTGGGGCAGAACCTACTGTACACCGACTGACCGCGGGTATTGGGGTCGCGACCATGTCGATCCTCAAGGCATTCCCCCAGATGGTCTTCTCCGTACTGCGTATGGTGTCTATCCGGTTGGAGGTCGTTTTGACAACAATACGGGTGCCAGCGTCGTTGCAACTGTTGGGCAGCGTGGCGCAGGTATGGAGCCGATCATGACCCGTTCTTTTGTGAACTTCATGCTCTCAGAGGCTGCGTTGTTCTTGACACTTAATGCCCCGGCACAATCCGCGCAACAATACTATGTCACTGCATTGGATCAGTCATTTGTTGATACGCGCGACTGGGCCGTGAATGGTACGTACGGAACAACTTCGGTGGCCGCGACAGCCGGCGAAGGTACAACCATCAATAGCTTCTACTCTGCGGTGAATTACACCTCGGACAAGACTCTTTACATCACCGCGGCTACCACGGCTTTCACAACAAGCCTTGGAATTTCAGCAGATGCAGCAATGAACTATGTGGCCCGTGAGTATTGGATTGCGTCCTTCCGTAATGGCGTTGAGGCTTACAACCTATACCGCAGAACAGGTATGCCTACCGGCATGCAGCCCGTGATCAACCCGCAACCGGGTCCGTTCCCGCGCAGCTACTGGTATCCGGCCAACTTCGCCAACCTCAACAGCACGGTTGACCAGAAGTCGGATCTGACCAAGAAAGTGTTCTGGGATAATACGACCACTAACCTCGACTTTTAACCCTTACCTCGAATTGATATGAAAATCAAAAAATACATTTTGGGTGTGGCGATGGCCTTGGTAGTGGCGATCTCCTGCTCACCTGACCCGAATCTATACCCGCTGCCGTACGACAGCCGGGCTACTGGTTCTTACCTGCGTGTTTGGCAGATTGTGTCAAACACCTGGGACTTGGATGACTTAGCCAACAGTGGCTTCACGGCCATTTATGAGTCCGTTGACGCCAACTACGGCGCTGACTTGGCCAAAATCGAGTTTTATGCTACTCACCGCAGGGCTTCCAATGGTCGCATCACGGATGAGGTTTTGGTTAAAACGCTGGATGCCGCAGCTATCGCTGCTGCCTTTGCGAAAGTTCCGGCGCCTACATACAGTGAATACCTCCGTTCCACCCCGATCACGGTGACTGAAGCAGAAACGTTTGCTGCGTTGAGCACCTTGACTACGGACCCTGATGGAACAACTTGCTCGGGGATATTCCCGGATGTATGTACGATGGAGCCCTTCTTTGGGTCGTTACTCGCAGGTGACCGTATCATCTTCCGTGTAGCGATTACGGATAAGAAGGGTCGCCTGTTTACGGTGGCTAATCCGCAGACAACCGTTACGCCTGCACTGGGCAACCCGAACGAGGCAAACATTACGCCTAACCTGACGGGCGGTCTGTTCTATAACAGCCCGATGTTGTACACCATGACAATGGCCCGCACGACTACGACAGGTAATGCGAATGCCTACACGGGTGACTACCTGATGACCCAGGTTGCCCGTTGGCAGCCGGATCACTCAGCATCTCAGCACCAGTCGTTCCCTCAGGCTTGGATTGATAAGTTTGTATTTGGCAACTCAGCTACCGATTCAACCCAAACGGTGACCTTGAGCAAAGTGCCTGGTGGTCTGCCAACACAGCGTCAATTCACGGCTAAATACCGCGGTCAGACAATTAATATGATGATCAATCTGGAGAACACGGCGACCGGTTTGTCAGCTGTGGCCGTTAATACCTTGATTGCGCCCGCTAATACGCCAGGTCAACCCGCAGCGACTCCGCAAGGATTTGGCTTCCCAGCAGGTACAACAATTGGAAACTTGGGTACAGTATGGGTGCCGCTGGCAGGTACAGGTGTTGATTGCACAGCGACGCGCAGATTCTTCCAGGTTACACCACTGGCGGGTACGTTTGCTGGTACACAGGGTCTCCCTTGGGGATTGCCCCGTGCCACTGTACCTAACCGTGGAGCGTATCGCAACGACCGCGATGGCTTGACGGTTGGCGATGTATTCTGTATCGGTGTTGACGATGATGCCGACGAATATGGACGCCGCAACGGTTATTGCGAGTGGTATACCCGCATTCAACTGACCCTGAAAAAGCTATAATAAGGTACTTCTCAATGGAAAGAGCCGTCCAAAAGACGGCTCTTTCTTTTTGGTAGAGAGCGTGTACCTGGAATCAAAATGCAGGATGCGCAAGTTGAACGCGTTCAGATTCCCCGGGTTAGCAGGAACCTCAAACGATTCAGCAGGAGAATGACGTGTAAAAGAGACTAATTATTCAGCATTCTGAGGAGCTGTGTTAGTCGGCTCTTCAAATTGCGACGGTCAATGATGAAATCAAGAAAGCCGTGCTCCAGAACAAATTCAGCACTTTGAAATCCTTCCGGAAGACTCTTGCCGATGGTTTCGCGAATTACCCTTGGGCCGGCAAAGCCGATTAGGGCATTGGGCTCGGCAATATTGAAATCACCCAGCATGGCATATGACGCGGTTACTCCGCCCGTTGTGGGATCGGTCAATAACGAGATGTAGGGAATCTTTGCCTTATCGAGCAATGCGATCTTCGCGGAGGTCTTGGCCATTTGCATCAGCGAAAGCCCTGCCTCCATCATCCGCGCCCCGCCCGAACGTGATATCATCAGGAAAGGGGTCTTCGTCTTCAGGCTGTGGTCCATCGCCCTCGAGATCTTCTCTCCAACCACTGAACCCATGGAGCCACCAATGAATGTGAAGTCCATGCAGGCGATGACGATATCATTACCGTTCATCTTACCGTAAGCTGTTCGAACAGCATCCTTTAGCTCGGATTTGGCTTGTGACTCCTTGATGCGCTTTGGGTAAGGCTTTGTGTCAACGAACTTCAGCGGATCCCCGGATTGCATGTCCGCATCCAGCTCCGTGAATTCGTTGTTGTCGAATAAGATCTCAAAGTACTCCCGGGAGCCAATCTTAACGTGATATTCTTCTTCGGGAACAACATACGCGTTGTTCTTCAGCTCACGGGTATGAACGATCTTGCCGCCTGGGGACTTAAACCAGAGCCCGTCGGGAACTTCCCGCTTGGCCTCGGTGGGAGTAAGTATTCCTTTGTCGGTTCGTTTAAACCAAGGCATTCGTTTGGGATTAAGCCAGTGTGATCGTCTTGTCCAGGTAGACGTCCTGGATCGCATTCAAAATGCCAACGCCTTCTTTCATGGGGCGCTGGAATGCCTTACGACCGGATATCAGGCCCATTCCGCCGGCACGCTTGTTAATTACCGCCGTGCGTACGGCTTCCGCCATATCGCTTGCTCCTTTGGACTCACCTCCGGAATTAATCAACCCGGCGCGGCCCATATAGCAGTTCAGTACCTGGTAACGGCAAAGATCGATGGGATTCTCTGAAGTAAGTTCCGTATAGATACGTTCGTCAAGTTTCCCGTATGAGCTGCCTCCTGTGTTGAGTGCCTTGTAACCGCCGTTGTTGGTGGGCAGCTTTTGTTTGATGATATCCGCCTGGATGGTTACGCCGAGGTGATTTGCCTGACCCGTTAGATCGGCAGATGTGTGATAATCTACCCCGTCTTTTTTGAATGCATTGTTGCGGATATAGCACCAGAGAATTGTAGCCATCCCGAGGGAGTGAGCTTCTTCAAAGGCCTGTGCAATTTCCACAATCTGACGACCCGACTGATCGGAGCCGAAGTATACCGTTGCACCAACGGCAGCAGCCCCAAGATTCCAGGCGTCTCTGACTGTACCAAAAAGTATTTGATCCGCTTTGTTTGGATAGGTGAGGAGCTCGTTGTGATTGATCTTCACGATGAATGGAATGCGGTGCGCGTACTTGCGGGCAACCATTCCCAATGTTCCATAGGTAGTGGCAACACCATTGCAGCCGCCTTCGATGGCCAATTTGACAATGTTCTCCGGGTCGAAGTAGATCGGATTCTTGGCGAACGAAGCGCCGCCGCTGTGCTCAATGCCCTGGTCAATCGGGAGGATGGAAACATAACCTGTCCCTGCCAAACGACCCGAATTAAAGAGCGAACCCAGGCTGCGAAGAACCTGCGGATTGCGGTTGCTCGGGACAAATACATCGTCGATGAAATTTGGACTCGGAGTGTGAATCTGGGAGGCGGGAATCGTCTTGCTCTTGTAGGTTAGGAGGGCTTCTGCCTCATTGCCAAGTAATTCGCGAACATTGGTGGCCATAGGTGTGAATTTGGGGGAAGCAAATATAGGTTTGGAGGTTATTGATTCCAATAGAATTGGTCATGCCGGAAATGCAATAAAAAAGCCCAATTCACGCTGTAATTGGGCTTTCTTGAGGCTTTTGGAGATCTTACTTCTCTTGTATGGCGAGCTTCTCCTTAATGCGGGCTGACTTGCCCTGGCGGCCTTTCATATAGTACAGCTTGGCCCTTCTCACCTTGCCAGCCTTCACAAATTCAATTTTGTCGATGCTGGGGCTGAGGGCGGGGAAAATACGCTCGACACCAACACCATTGGATACCTTCCGGACGGAGAATGACTCCCCGTTGGTGCCTTTTCCGCGGCGGTAGAGAACTACCCCCTGAAACTGCTGTATCCGCTCCTTATTGCCTTCCGATATCTTAACGTGTACGTTGATGGTATCGCCAGCCTTGAAATCAGGCAAATTGGACCGTTTTGATGCCAATTCCTGCTCTGCAACTTTCATGAGATCGGCCATAATGACTTCGTTTTAAAAATGGACTGCAAATATAGGAAAGGGATGCCAGTCGGCAAGGGAAATCGGAATTTGACCAAATACCCTTAATCGCCCTCCAGCAAATCAGGACGGCGCTTTCTGGTCCTCTGCAGGGCACTTTCGTGGCGCCAGTCCTCAATTTTTGCCGGGTTGCCCGAGAGCAGAACCGAGGGTACCGTCCACCCCTTATAATCTGCTGGACGAGTATATACGGCGGGTGCAACAAGGCCATCCTGGAAGGAGTCGGTCAATGCAGATGTTTCGTCAGACAGGGCCCCCGGCAACAGCCGGATCACCGCATCAGCCACGACCGCTGCTGGTAATTCGCCTCCGGAAAGCACGTAGTCGCCAATACTGATTTCCCGGGTAACCAGGTGCTCACGAACCCGTTCGTCAACTCCTTTGTAATGCCCGCAGAGCAGGATCAGGTTTGACTTCAAACTCAATTGGTTGGCCAGCGATTGTGTCAGGCGCTCTCCATCCGGGCTCATGTAAATGACCTCGTCGTAGTTTCGCTTCGACTTCAGTGAATCAATGCAGCGATGGATGGGTTCAATCATCATCACCATTCCGGCTCCTCCCCCAAACGCATAGTCGTCGGTGGTACGATGCGGATCTGAAGTGTACTCTCGCAGATCATGGACCTCAACCGTAACGAGGTTCTTTTCCCTCGCCCGCTTCACGATGGAGTCGTTCATCGGACCTTCCAACAACCGGGGCAGGCAGGTGAGGATGTCAATTCGCATACCCGAAGTTACGCAATGAGGCCTAGAGGTCCAGAAAGCCGTCTGGCAATTGAACGGTTATCCGTTTCTTCGATTTATTCACGCCTTTTATAAAGGGGCCGTTCAATGGGATCATTACTTCCTTTCCTTCGTTCACCACGATCAGGTGTCGGCTTAAACCGGATTCCTGAATTTCGCTTATCCTTCCCAGCATCCCGATACTGGATTCAACTACCTCAAAACCAACCACTTCATCGCCGTAGAATTCTCCCCTCGGCAAGGCAGGACGAGATCCCTTTTCCAAAAAGAGGCTGCAGCCGGTAAGTGCCTGGGCTGCCTCCGGCGTGTTCACATCCTGGAATTTCAGATAGGCTTTAGTGCCTTTGACACTCACTGTGTCAATGAAATACGGCACCAACTGGTTCTTGACCTGGACAAATACAGTTTCAAGATCGCTCAGTTCCGGACAGTCGGGCAAGATAGTGAGTGTCACCTCGCCTTTGAGTCCATGCGCTTTCATGATGTAGGCGATCTTGTAACAGGACTCAATGTTCATGGCCAATGAATGGATAAAAAAAATGCCAACAGCGGGACTGTTGGCATTCGGGGTTTATTGTTGGTATTAGGCCTGCGGCTCTTCTGCCGGGGCCTGCTCTGCTGCACCTTCTACTGCGGGTGCCTCAGGCGTGGCGGCTGCAGCGGCTGCTGCTACTTCGGCCTTCTTGCGGATGGCCTCTGCGCGAGCCTCACGTATCTTCGATTCGGCCTCTTTGCGGGCTTTGGCAGCATCCTGCTTGGACTTGCTGACCGTGTCCTTCTTGGACTGAATCTTCTGATCTTTCTCGGTCTTCCAGTCGGCCAGTTTCTGATCGGCCTGTTCCTGGGTCAAGGCTCCTTTTACGACACCAATCTGAAGGTGGCGCTTAAGCATGACACCCCGGTAAGAAAGCATGGCCTTCACGGTATCAGAGGGCTGAGCACCTTTCATGAGCCAGTCAAATGCCCGCTCTTCATCCAGCTTGATGGTCGCCGGGATTGTCAGGGGGTCGTAGGTACCGATCTTTTCGATGAATTTTCCGTCGCGGGGGGAGCGGGAATCCGCTACAACGACGTCGAATTTTGCCAGCTTTTTACGGCCGCGGCGGGCCAATCTGATCTTAACTGCCATTTTTCGCTGTTTTTAAAGGTTGGAACTCGTCCGGTTTTTAAAGGACTGCAAAGGTAGCAGAATTTGACATCCATCAAATCAGGCCGGGCAAAAAGAGGCTCGAGAGGAGCCAACAGTACATAATTGTATATACGAGTATACGATTTTTTAATGCTTATGAGCGTATATACATTTGTTACCTTTCCCTTTTGGCTATGGACAAATACTCCTACATCTCGAACGCTGATGTCAGCTACCTCGACCAGATCTACCAAAACTATAAACAGGATCCGGCTTCGGTGGACGTCACATGGCAGAAGTTTTTCGAAGGCTACGACTTCTCCGTGCAACGTTTTGGCGACCAACCGGCAGCTGCAGGAGAGGGTGCCAATATCAAGGAAACACACGTCAGAACCCTGATCCATGCTTACCGGTCGCGCGGTCACCTGAAGTCAAAGACTAATCCGGTCCGCCCACGGCGCGATCATAAGGTGTCGCTCGACCATACATCCTATGGCCTGACCGATGCCGACCTGGATACGGAGTTTGATGTAGGAGCCGAAGTTGGCCTAGGCCGTGCCACGCTCCGCAAGATCATCGAGAAGTTGCAAACTGTCTACCTGGGACCTATCGGCTTTGAATACAGCTACATCCGAAACCAGGAGTTGTTCGATTGGTTTATCCAGAAGTGCGAGAAGGAATATTACAGCTATACCCCGTCGCTGGAAGAGAAGAAAGGAATTCTCGCCAAGCTCAATGAAGCGGTTGTTTTTGAGAATTTTCTTCACACCAAGTTTCTTGGTCAAAAGCGCTTTTCCCTGGAAGGTGGTGAGACCACCATTCCGGCACTTCAGACCATCATCAATACCTCTGCAGCTCTTGGCGTGAAGGAGGTGGTCATTGGCATGGCACACCGGGGCCGGTTGAATGTTCTTTCCAACATCCTCGGCAAGACATACGAGCAAATATTCACCGAATTTGAAGGGAATGTCAGCCCTGACTTGACCATGGGCGATGGCGATGTGAAGTATCACCTGGGTTATGCCAGTCACATCAATACGCCTTCTGGAAACAAAATCTATGTCAAACTGACGCCGAACCCTTCACATCTCGAAGTAGTAGACTCCTTGGTGCTCGGTTATACCCGCGGTCAGATCGATGATGAGTACAAGGGGCAACTCGACAAAGCCATGGCGATCCTGATCCATGGTGATGCCGCTGTGGCCGGGCAGGGGATTGTATATGAGTTGGTGCAAATGTCTGGCTTGCCGGGATATACAACCGGAGGCACGATTCACTTTGTGATCAATAACCAGGTAGGATTCACAACCGACTACGAAGATGCCCGATCAGCAATCTATTGCACGGATGTAGCCAAGATCATCGATGCCCCGGTTCTTCATGTGAACGGAGATGATGCGGAAGCGGTGACCTTCTGCGCCCAATTGGCCGTCGAGTACCGTCAGAAATTCGGGAAAGACATCTTCATTGACATGCTGTGCTATCGCCGGCATGGTCACAATGAAAGTGATGAACCCAAATTCACGCAGCCTAAACTATACAACCTGATTGCCAAGCACCCCAATCCACGCGAAGTGTATGTGAAAAAGCTGATCGAGCGGGGGGACGTGGATGCTGAACTCGGCGATGAAATGGACAAAAGCTTCCGCAACCAGTTGCAGGATCGCCTCAACGAGGTTAAGCAGAAACCGCTGCCCTATAAGCCCCAGAAACTGGAAGAAGAATGGGAGAAAATGGAGCGAGCGAAGCCTTCTGATTTCGAAAAATCACCGGCAACACATATCAAGCAGGCGACTGTCGACAAAGTAGCCAAGGCGCTGATCACCATACCGCCCGACTTCAAGCCGCTCAAGCAAATTGAGAAATTGTTGAAAGACCGGAAGGCCGCCTTCTTTGATGATAAGATGTTGGGATGGGCGGAGGCCGAACTGCTGGCCTACGGATCGCTGCTGGCCGAGGGTACGCCCGTTCGCATGTCGGGCCAGGATGTAAAGCGAGGCACTTTCTCGCACCGTCATGCGTATTTCTTCGATGCAAATACCAATGAGCCGTACTGCGGTATTGACCACATCCAGGAAGGGCAGGAGAAATTTCACATTTTCAATTCCCTGCTATCCGAATTCGGCGTGCTGGGATTTGAATACGGTTATGCGATGTCTAACCCTTTCGGCCTGGTGCTGTGGGAAGCGCAGTTCGGCGACTTCGTCAACGGCGCCCAAGTGATGATCGACCAGTTCATGTCCAGCGCCGAATCGAAATGGCAGCGGATGAATGGACTTGTCATGTTGCTGCCCCACGGTTATGAAGGCCAGGGCCCGGAGCACTCGAGCTGCCGTCCCGAACGCTTCCTGCAACTGTGCGCCGAATACAATATGATTGTTTGCAATCCGACAACCCCGGCCAACATTTTCCACCTGCTGCGGAGGCAAGTTGCCTGGCATTTCAGGAAGCCGTGCATCGTGTTCTCACCCAAATCACTACTGCGTCATCCGGCGGTCGTTTCCCCTTTAAAAGAATTCACTTCCGGGTCATTCCAGGAGGTACTTGACGATCCCCAGGCGGTAGCCAAGGATGTGAAGCGGGTCATTCTTTGCAGTGGCAAAATCTTTTACGACTTGTTGGAAGTACAGACGAAGCGCAAAGCAAAAGATTCGGCCATTGTTCGGATCGAACAATTGTATCCCTTCCCGGAGACACAGTTGCAGGCCCTGCTGAAGAAATACAAAGGAGCGAAAGTATTGTGGGTTCAGGAGGAGCCGGCCAACATGGGAGCTCTTTCCTTCATTCAGCGGATGATGCCCGGACAGCCCATCGAGTTTATCTCGCGCAAGGCCAGTGCCTCGCCGGCAACAGGATATTCCAAGGTTCACAAAGCGGAACAAGAAAAGATTGTCAACCAGGCCTTTGAATCATAGTCGAAGAAAATCATAGAAAAACCTAACGCATCAAGCTCATGGCATTTCAAGTAAAAATTCCGACCGTTGGTGAGTCAATTTCTGAAGTCACGATCGCCAACTGGTTGAAGAAGGACGGAGACGTGGTGAAGATGGATGAAGTCATTGCCGAACTGGAGTCAGACAAGGCGACTTTTGAGTTGACTGCCCCCCAGGCCGGCGTATTGAAGATTGTGAAGCAAAAGGGAGATACGGTGCCGATCGGAGCGGTGATTTGTGAGCTTGAAGGCTCAGGAGCACCGGCTGCAAAGCCAGAGACCAAGGCGACCGCGACTGCACCGGCGCCCAGTCCGGCACCTGCATCCCAAGCCAAGCCAACCGGCGCGATGAAGGAGATGAAAGTGCCGGCCGTGGGAGAATCCATCACGGAGGTGACGATTTCATCCTGGCTGAAAAAGGACGGCGATTTTGTTCGGCTGGATGAAGTCATTGCCGAAGTGGAATCTGATAAGGCGACATTTGAACTGCCCGCAGAAGCAAACGGAATACTTCGCATAGTGGCCAAGGAGAAGACCACGCTTCCTATTGGCGGCTTGATCTGCAAGATCGAAGTGATGGAAGGCGGAGCAGCTCCGGCTCCCCAACCAGTCGCATCCGCACCGGCTTCTGCACCCGGCAGCCCCTCATCGTATGCATCAGGGACACCTTCACCGGCGGCCGCAAAAATCCTGGATGAAAAAGGTATTGCACCCGGTCAAGTCAGCGGCACAGGTGTGGGCGGTCGCATCACCAAAGAGGATGCGGCAAAAGCCTCCGCGGCCGCGCCGAAAGAGAATAAACCGGCTGCACCGGCAGCCCCGGTAATCGCATCGAGTGGAGCGAGAAGTGAACGTCGGGAGAAGATGACATCGCTGCGAAAGACAATTGCACGACGGCTGGTCGCTGTGAAAAATGAGACGGCCATGCTCACGACGTTCAACGAGGTAGACATGAAACCGGTCATGGACCTTCGCAGCAGGTACAAGGATTCTTTCAAGGAAAAGTACGGCGTGGGCCTGGGCTTCATGTCCTTCTTTACCAAAGCCGTTTGTGTCGCACTGAAGGATTTCCCTGCGGTGAATGCATCGATCGACAAGGATGAAGTTGTTTACCACGACTACTGCGACATCTCGATCGCTGTGTCGACACCCCGCGGGCTTGTCGTTCCGGTCATCCGAAATGCGGAATCATTGACGTTTGCACAAATAGAAAGTGAAGTGGTGCGACTGGCAACGAAAGGACGCGACGGAAAACTTTCCATCGAGGAAATGACAGGAGGCACGTTTTCCATCACCAATGGGGGCGTATTCGGTTCGATGCTTTCGACCCCGATCATCAACCCGCCGCAATCGGCAATCCTGGGCATGCACAACATTGTTGAACGACCGGTCGTCAAGAACGGTGAAATCGTGGTGCGGCCGATCATGTACCTCGCGATGTCGTACGACCACCGCATTGTCGACGGCCGCGAATCCGTGAGTTTCCTCGTGCGGGTAAAAGAAATATTGGAAGATCCGGGACGCTTGATCCTGGGAATCTGAAATTGAACAACTATGCAATATAACGTTGTTGTCATCGGCTCTGGCCCCGGGGGCTATGTAGCCGCCATCCGTTGTGCCCAGCTGGGCATGAAGACGGCCATCATTGAAAAATATGATACGTTGGGCGGCACCTGCCTGAACGTGGGATGCATCCCCTCGAAAGCCATGCTCGATTCATCGGAGCATTTCATTAACGCCAAAGAGCACTTCAAATCTCATGGTATTGAGATCTCCGAACCGAAAGCCAACCTGGGTCAAATGATCAAGCGGAAGGCGGAGGTTGTCAAAGCCAATGTTGATGGCGTGGCTTTCCTGATGAAGAAGAACAAGGTCGATGTGCACAAAGGGGTGGGCTCATTTGTTGATAAGAATACCATCAAGGTTACCGGCAGTGACGGCAAATCGACTAACCTGACGACGGATAACGTGATCATCGCAACCGGCTCGAAACCAACGGCACTGCCCTTCGCCCCGTTCGACAAGAAGCGGATCATCTCCAGCACGGAAGCATTGGAACTCAAGGAGATTCCGAAACACATGATTGTCGTGGGTGGTGGTGTCATCGGCATGGAGTTGGGATCAGTCTATGCGCGGCTGGGATCCAAAGTCTCCGTGGTGGAATTTCTTGACAGCCTTATTCCTACGATGGACGGTACACTGGGGAAAGAACTCCAGAAAGTAACCAAGAAACTGGGGATGGAGTTTTATCTCGGTCACCGCGTTACCTCCGTGGAGAACAAGGGAAAGGAAGTCGTGCTGCAGGCGGAGCCCAAGAGCGGCGGCGCCCCGATTACCTTGAGCGGCGACTATTGCCTCGTCAGTGTTGGACGACGTCCTTATGCGGATGGTTTGGGCATTGAGAACGCCGGGATTACACTTGAAAAGGGACGAATTCCGGTGAACGATCACTTACAAACGGTAGTGCCGAATATATATGCCATCGGCGACGTTGTGCGCGGTGCCATGTTGGCGCACAAGGCGGAAGAAGAAGGTGTGATGGTGGCTGAGCAGTTAGCCGGCCAAAAGCCGCACATCAACTACTTGCTGATCCCCGGCGTAGTCTATACCTGGCCGGAAGTTGCCAGTGTTGGATATACGGAAGAGCAGTTGAAAACGGAAGGTCGCTCTTACAAAGTGGGTCAGTTTCCTTACAAGGCGCTGGGACGTGCCCGCGCAAGTATGGATACCGATGGCTTGGTAAAGATTCTGGCTGACAAGAATACAGATGAGATACTCGGTGTTCATATCATCGGTGCCCGCGCTGCGGACATGATTGCCGCCGGTGTCACCGCGATGGAATTCCGCGCAGCGGCCGAAGATGTAGCCAGAATGTCACATGCACACCCAACATACATGGAAGCAGTGAAAGAGGCTTGCCTCGCCGCTACCGCAAATCGGCCGATTCACCTGTAGCACAATACTATTTCGCCGGCTCAAGCCATCGATTGATCACGATGGCGCGAAGAAGCATCGCGGCGACCAGCGGCAACAGGAAGACGTTTAATTCCTGGGGCAACAGCTTCCATCCCAATAACAGGAGGAGGGATAAAACGGACACCACAAGGAAGTATTTTCTTATCCGCGGTTTCCATCTGTCCACGAAAGCGACAAGCACAACCAGGTTAGTTGGCAGGGCCCAAAGCAGGTTGAAATTCTTGGCGGCGGCAGCGTGATCCGTGGCTGTCCAAAGGACCAGGAGGAGACAACCCACCGCTCCGGAAAGACCAAACAGCAGCATATCAAACCACAAGGAGACTTTTTTTCTCCTCGCATCATAAAGACTCAACAACACGGTGACGCCAAGGAAAGCTCCAAATGCCGTCCATGGATGAACGGGCGCCCGATCAACTTCCTGCGGCAGGTTAACAAATACGGGTATTTTCTGCTTCACGGCAGGAACCAGGGTATCGTTTCGTGATAGGGTGGCATGATCGAACGAGGACATGACATAGTCGGGCAGGAACATGTATTCATAAGTCGATGCCCGCTTGTCCATGGGTAGCCCCAGGCAGATATCGATTCCCAGGTCACCCCACGGAAAATTAACCGTACACAAGTCGGTGAGCTGACGGATGGTGTACGTTGTGGTGATGTACGAGTCATCAAAGTGAAGCGAATCTCCAAGAATCTGGACGAACACATCCCGAACCTTGTTGGCGCAATTATTATAGAAATAGTCGTAACGATAGGTTTCGTTTTCCGGAAGTGCGTTCCATTCCAGGAAGTCAAACACCGCCTGCTTCTGTCGGGGCGACAAGTTGAGAACCTGCTCGGTCACCCACCGATTGTAGTACCGGTATGAATTCACAAAATCGGGGTAGGCGTATACACCCAGCTTGAACAGGAGAAGCCCCCGAGTGTAGTTCAGGTAAAAATTGGGCTGGTCGAAATCGAAAACACCGTAGTTGTAGGCATAATCGATTCGGTTGGCCGGATCGTAAACACGGATGGCGCTGTGACCGAAGGCAGCATATAGTTCGTGCTGATCCGGCCCGCAGGTAATGATGGATATCTCGGCTTGCGGGGTAAGCGTGATCGTCTGGCTGCGCAATTCAGAAAAGGGGCAAAGCAGAAGGAGAACCAGGACAACTTTCTTCATGCGCAATCGCAAAATGTGTGGTAAGATAAATACAATTCATGAGGTCTGCGTTACATTTGATCATGGGCCTTCCTATCCGCGAAAACCTGCAGTTACTCTCCCGGCAGACGCCGAAACGAATAGTCAATTCCTTGCAGGTTTGGACCAGTTACCTTCGATCGCGTTCGTCGGGTAAGCCGATCATCAGCGGCCTGCCCATCAGCCTTGCCATTGAACCAACAACCTCCTGTAATCTGCGGTGCCCGGAATGCCCGAGCGGCCTCCGTTCGTTCACACGGCCAACCGGCATGCTGGGAGAGCCGTTGTTCCGTAAGGTAATCGATGAGCTCGCACCGACATTGTCATACCTGACTTTCTACTTTCAAGGCGAGCCGTATCTTCATTCCGGCTTTACCGATTTGGTGCGGTATGCAGCCGATAAGAACATCTATACCGCCACGTCGACAAATGCGCATTACCTGGATGAATCCAATGCGAGGAAAACGATCGCTTCGGGACTTGACCGACTGATCATTTCGATCGACGGAACGACCCAGGAGGCTTACGCTGCCTACCGAATTGGCGGGAAACTGGAGAAAGTGATAGGAGGAACCCGAACATTACTTCGGCTCCGGAAAGAACTGAAATCGACAACGCCGCATGTGGTGTTCCAATTTCTCGTTGTTAAACCGAATGAACACCAGGTGCCGGATGTATATCGGCTGGCCCGCGAGTTGGGTGTAGACCGGGTGGCGCTGAAAACGGCACAGATTTACGACTACCGGCACGGATCAGAACTCATCCCGGCAGATGACCGCTACTCCCGCTACCGGAAGAACAGTGACGGAACGTATTCCATCAAGAATGAACTGCTCAATCACTGCTGGCGGATGTGGAGCAGTAGTGTTATTACCTGGGACGGACGCGTCGTGCCCTGTTGCTTCGACAAGGATGCCCATCATGTGCTCGGCGATGTCTCTTCCCAATCATTCCGTGATATCTGGGAGAGCGAAGCCTACACGATGTTTAGGGGATCGCTGTTAAAATCAAGAAGCGAGATTGAAATGTGCCGTAACTGCACCGAAGGCACTACGGTTTGGGCGTAACCGCCGACTCAACACTGCATTTTCCGCAACCCGCCGCGCAACCTGACCTGGCCCTGAAACTCCGCACCAGCAGGTTGACCAGGAATCCCAGTGCTCCGAGGAAAATGATGCCGACGAGTACTTGCTGAATCATGGAACAAAGGTAGCCATCATTTCTGAAACATTGACCGGGCCAAATTCGTTCGTTGACGGACGGTCGGGATCGTTTTTGAACAAGGCGATTGTGGAAACGGGATCAAAATCATCAAAAATGACCCCGGCACTATAATTGGACCAAGACAGAACTTTAACAACGCTCCAGTCATCTACAACGAAAACTGCCTGCATGTTTCGAAATTACCTCAAGACAGCCCTCCGCAACCTTCGGCGTGAAAAGGGCAGCACCTTATTGAATCTACTGGGCCTTACCCTCGGAATCAGCGCCTCCCTGGTCCTGTTCCTGCTTGTGCGGTATCATAACAGCTTTGACACCTTTCATACGAAGGGTGATCGTGTGTACCGGGTCAACACAACATCCCGGGGAAATAACGGGGATGATTTCACTTCGGGTGTGCCTTCCGTCCTGCCGGAAGCTTTTCGCCTTGACTTTCCGGAGGCGGAGGAAGTAACCTTCACTTCCTACCGCAATGGAGGTCTGATCACCATCCGCCAGGGAGATCAAGAACCGAAGCGGTACTCGGAGGAACGAGGCATCTCCTTCATTCAACCGAATTTCTTCAACGTGTTTGACCGCAAGGTCTTGTCCGGCAACCTCGACAAAGCCCTGGATGAACCCAACGAGGCCGTGCTGGCCCGTTCCTGGGCGTTGAAATATTTTGGAAAGGAGGAAGCGCTGGGTGAAGTATTCCAGTTCGACAACCGGGACTATAAGGTAACCGCTATCGTCGAGGATCCGCCGGCCAACACCGACCTACCTTTTTCGATTATGCTTTCGTATGCCACGGTGAAAAAGGAATTGGATGACCATGGGTGGAACAGTATCTGGAGCGATGAGCATTGTTATTTCCTCTTGCGGGAGGGTGCCTCCGTAGCTGCCATCGAGAAGCGAATCCCTGACTTTGTCAAGAAATACCAGGGCAATGACAATCGAGACAACCGCAGTTACATTATTCAACCGCTGCGGGAACTTCATTTTGACGATCGCTTCGGCAACTACAACTACAATACCGTCAGCCGCCAAATGTTATTGGCGCTGACGGTCATTGCGGCATTCCTTATTATCACTGCCTGCATCAATTTTATCAACCTCTCGACGGCTGAGGCTGTCAAGCGTTCAAAGGAAGTAGGCATTCGGAAGTCGCTAGGAAGCACCCGCAGACAATTGGTGCTGCAGTTTTTGGGTGAAACAACATTGGTCACCGTCGCCGCCGCGTCGCTGGCGCTTGCCTTGGCGCAGTTATCTCTTGGGTTGTTGAATGGATTCCTTGACCTGCACTTGTCGATTTCGCTAACGGATATCGCCTTGTGGTCTTTCTTGCTTGGCGTCGTGGCGGTCGTTTCCATCGTCTCGGGTTTATATCCGTCGATGGTAGTTTCGTCGTTCAGCCCGGTGCTGGCTTTGAAGAACAAGATGGGGAACCGGGGATCGTCAGGATTCTACCTTCGCCGCGGACTTGTCGTGCTCCAGTTCTTTATATCTCAGTTCCTCGTGATCGCGACGCTCGTGCTCATCACGCAAATGAATTATTTTAGAAACAAGGACCTGGGATTCAGGAAGGATGCCATTATCACGATTCCCATACCGGTGAGTGAGGTTCCTTCTCCGCGCGACAGTATCCGATCCAGCAAGATGCGCACCGTTCGCGACGAAGTGATGCGACTTCCCGGGGTAGAAATGGCCAGCTTGTGCAATACGCCGCCTTCATCAGGGAGCGTGAGCGGAACCGGGTTCAATATGGAGGGCAAAGAGGATTTCTATGAAACCCAGGTGAAGACAATTGACAGTCACTACCTCGATTTGTTCGGCATGGCATTAGTCGCCGGAAATAATCTGCAGGATTTGGATACGGCCCAGGGTTTCCTGGTGAATGAAAAATTGTCGGCCTTGACGGGCCATGCCAATCCGCAGGAAATTATCGGGAAACGCATCAGGATGTGGGGTAAGAATCTTCCGGTTGTGGGCGTTGTCAAGGACTTTCACACGGTTTCTTTACATACACCCATTGAGGCAACCATTCTCTTGAACCGAATTCGGAATTACCGGTCTTTATCGGTGCGGATCAATCCATCTGAAATGCAGTCTACCATTGCCGCCATACGGAAACAATGGGAGACGGCTTACCCCGAATACATTTTCTCCTATGAATTCATGGATGAGTCCATTCGTGATTTCTATGAAAGTGAACAGCGCACGTCAATCCTCATGAGCATTTTCACTTCGCTGGCTATCTTCATCGGGTGCCTCGGGCTGTTTGGACTCGCCTCGTTCATGGCCAATCAAAAGACCAAGGAAATTGGTATCCGCAAAGTCTTGGGAGCGAGCATCGAAAGTATCCTGCTTATTTTCTCGCGAGAATTTGCCCTGCTCATCGGCATCGGCTTCCTGATCGCGGCACCGCTCGCCTGGTGGGGAATGAACCGATACCTGAGCGAGTTTGCGTACAAGATTACGCTCGGACCAGGGCTCTTCCTTTCAGGATTGGGACTCACGTTGCTGGTTGCCGCGCTGACGGTAGGCTATCGCTCGCTTCGGGCTGCATTGATCAACCCCGTGAATTCACTTCGGTCGGAGTAGTGTGCCGGCCTGACGCCAGAGAATGATCAGCCCAGTATCAGTTTCATTCCAGGCGAAACCTGGTTGCTTTTGAGATTGTTGAGGGACTTGAGTTTCTCCACGGTAAGCCCCTTGAATTTTCGGGAGATGTCCCAGAGGGTGTCGCCTTGCTGCACAACGTAGGTGTTCCCCGTCGGAGCCTCAACCGCCGAAGCCTGATTCTTTTGATTGGCTCGCACCCAAATAGTCAGCTTCTGCCCGGTCCGGATGTTATTGCTCCGCAGGTTGTTCCATTGCCGGATGTCAGTGATCCGGACATGGAATCGCTGGGCAATCAAACCCAATGCATCTCCATATCGCACTTTGTAGACCACCGGTTCACGCCCTGTCGTATTACCCGGCGTGTTGCTTACGAGCATCTCCACCTCTTTCTTTCCAACCCGGGAGGAAGAGTCCAGAATCCCCTCTCGGTTGAGCGCCAAACGGTGCTTGGCAGCGATGGGCATTTTCAACACAAATGGTTTTTCAGTTTGCGGAATTGCATTCCGGCGAAGCGAAGGATTGAGTTGATGAAGTTCTTCCACGCACGTGCCGGTCAGGGAAGCAAAGGTTTCGAGATGTACATATTGCCTGAATGCAATCGTATCGTGCGGCATCACTTCCTCCAATGCCAAATCGCCCAGGTTGTGCTCTTCGGCATAGTTCATGGCATAAATGATCGCGACATACTGCGGGACATAGGAGCGGGTCTCCCGGGGGAGGTAACGATAGATTTCCCAGAACGTCCTTTTGTATCCCGAACGGCGGACAGCGCGTTTTACGGTGCCCGGCCCCGAATTGTAAGCGGCGAGGGCCAACTCCCAGTTTCCGAAAATGGTGTGCAACTGCTTGAGGTACTTGCAGGCAGCTTCCGTCGATTTCTCCGGATCCATCCGCTCGTCGATGTAGCCATCGTGGTGTAGCCCAAAGTAGCGGCCGGTGAAGGACATAAACTGCCACAGGCCAACAGCACTGGCCCGGGACACCGCACGAGGATTGAGGCCTGACTCGATGATCGACAAGTATTTTAACTCCTGCGGCAAATTGTACTGGGCCAGGTACTTCTCAAAAAGCGGGAAGTAAATGTCCTTGCGACGCAGCATCAGGCGCGTGTAATCGCGGTTGCGGATGGTGAAATAGTTAATGAAGCCGTGGACGTTGCTGGTATACGTGAGCGGAATGGTCTGCTGGATGCACGACAATCGATCGGACACCAGTTCAGGCGTTTCTTCTGCGGGAACAAACTCGTATTGAATCGGCAGGGCAAAGAGCACCGGGTCAGAAATAGAATCGCCGGCGAGAAGTTCTGATTCCACCTGCTCAGCAATAGAATCCTGTTCAACGGGCAGCTGCTGTGCAGAAGCCTCGTGAAGCAGAAGACCCATCAAAACCGGCAAAATCAGCCTTTTCATCCTCCAAAAGTACGGCTCAATGAATTAACGATCAAACCCCATGCCCAAGGCGAACTGAAAGAGCACGTCTTCCTGGAAATCGTCCGCCACCGCCTGCAGCCCGATGGGTAGTCCTTGCTTGTCTTTTCCGTAGGGAAACGAGATTGCCGGCACACCGGCTACGTTGGCCTGAACGGAAAATACATCGGCGAGATACATGGTCAGCGGATCAGATGAGGCGCCGAGAGGAAATGCAGTTGTTGGCGCTGTGGGCATCAGCAAGATGTCGGCTTGTTGCAGCAGGCGTTTTGTTTCGTCGCGGATTAACCGCCGCACTTTCTGCGCTTGTGCATAATAGGTGTCGTGGTAGTCGGAACTCAGCACAAAGGTACCCAACAATATTCTGCGTTGAACCTCTTTGCCGAAGCCGGTGCTTCGTGTTTTCTTGTACATGGCTTCAAGGTCACGATCGCCGGGTTGTCGATACCCGTACCGCACACCGTCGTACCGCTGCAAGTTGGCGCTGGCTTCGGCCGTAGCAAGGATGTAATAGGTCGGCAACAGGTAATCCAACAGCGGGAAATCGACGAGGTCAACGACATTTCCTTTCGATCGCAGTTCTTTGATGGCCGCATGCAGTGAATCGCGGACTTCAGGCTGGAGACCCGGCGAATCGAGGATGTTCCGGAAAACGGCCACACGGAATTTTTTCGCCGTGTCTTTCTGGGTTGCGTACCTGGGTACAGGCTGTTTCGACACGGTACTATCATACTCATCAGGACCTGCGATCACGGAGAGAACGCGGGCAATTTCGGAGACTTCGCGTGCGATAATGCCGATCGTGTCAAATGAAGATGCGTAGGCAACTAGTCCGTACCGAGAAACCCGTGAGTACGTTGGCTTAAGTCCGTAAACACCACAGAAGGCCGCGGGCTGCCGCACAGATCCGCCGGTATCCGAACCCAGGGATACATCGCACAGGTTCGCGGCAACAGCCGCTGCGGAACCACCGGAGGATCCTCCCGGCGTCCTTGTTGCATCGTGCGGATTCCGGGTGGGGCCATAGAAGGAGTTTTCGGTGGATGAGCCCATACCGAACTCGTCGCAGTTTTGCCGGCCGATGATGATGGCATCTTCATCGAGAAGGCGCTGCACAGCTGTGGCATTGAATGGCGAATGATAGGTGTCGAGAATGCGGCTGGCTGCCGTGAGGGGATGGCCCGCGTACGCCAGGACATCCTTCAGCCCGAGAATCATTCCGGCCAGGTGCCCTGCGCTGCCAGCTTGAATTTTATCGTCGATGCGCCGCGCCCGGTCGAGCGCCTCATCCGCGAAGACAGATATAAATGAATTTAACTCCGCATGCCGGTTGATGGCATCGAGATAGGTGCGAACACGATCAACACAGGTGATCGTCAAAGGGTCGGGGGGAGGCAATTATTTGCCGTCGTCGAGCCGGCCGGTTTGCTTGTCGGCATTCTCGACTTCCTTCTTCACGTCGCTCATGGCGTCCTTGAATTCGCGGACACCTTTTCCGAGACCTTTCATGAATTCCGGGATCTTCTTCGCGCCAAAAAACACCAGGACAAAAATTCCAATGAGGAGGATTTCCTGGAAACCAACACCACCCAAGATCAAGAGGACCGCTTTCATCTGTTATGCATTTATGATGGACTGCCGAATCAAATAATTACTGTCAAAATTACTTTAAAAATTCCGAATTACGCTACCGCTTGTGGAGTGCTCAAAATGGGCCGAAATCAGTCCTTTAACCACAATTCGGGGTCAAGGGCCGTGGTGTACTTGCGAATTTGAAACCGCAACTCGGACAGACCCTCGCTATTAATCAGGATGCTTCCGATATCCTGGTTCGTGGTTACTTTCTGCCCCACTTTCAGCGTGACGTCCTTCAGGCCGGCATAAACCGTGAAGTATTGACCATGGCTGATGATTACCGAATTGCCCAACATGGGGAATGAGGCGACGGCACGCACTTCGCCCGCAAAGATGGCGCGGGCCCGCTCTCCCTGGGCGGTTTGTATGTTGATGCCCTCATTGTTAATGACAATTCCCTTCAGCACCGGGTGCTTTTGCCGGCCGAATCGTTGCGATACGAAGCCGGTGGCCGGCCAGGGGAATTTGTTTCGGTTTTCTTCAAACGAGTTTGACAAAGCAACCATGTCCGGAGACCGATCGGGCGTGCGTGAAGGCGTCTTCGATTTCTTCCGGGCAGCCGCTTCCCGTGCTTCCCGGGCAGCGCGCTCTATCTCTTCCCGGATGATGGCGCTGATGAGCTGATCCAGTTTGGCCACGGCCTTCCGCGTTTCGTTCAGGTCGCTTTTCAACCGCTTCTCTTCTTTCTCCAGTGACCGCACCACGGAGTTCTGTTTCTGCTTCAGGTCGTCGAATTTGTTCTTCTCGGCGAGCTCTTCATTGAGCAGCCTGCTCTTTTCGTCTTTCTTCCCTTCAATCAGCAGCACCTGCTCGGCGAGTTGCTCCTGTACCTTGCGAATTACTTCGGCTTGTTCCTTTCGGGCTGCGCTATACTGCTCCATGTACTTCAGGCGCATCGCCAATTGATCGAACGTTGACGCTGAAAACAAGAACATCAGCTTGGAGACACCGCCGCTTGTCTTCTGGGCAGAGAAGACCATGGAGCCATACTCTTCCTTCAGCTTGTTCAGATCGGTTTGAAGTGCTTTGAGAATTTCATTGTTCTCGCCGATGTCAATGTTCATCAGCTCAATCTCCGACTGGATGGATACCACCAGTGCCTCCTGCTGCCTGACCCGTTGTGTGATCGCGGCGAGTTCGCCAAGGGAGTTCTTTTTTTGACGCGACGTCTGGCCAAGAATCTTCTCGGTTTCCTTGATGCGCTCAAGGTTTGCCTGTTTCTCCTTCTGAAGCTGTGTCTTGTTTCGCTGCGCAGCTGCCGGCGAAGCGGCGAGCAACAGGGCCAGCAGAACGAGACACGCCGGTTTACCGCCGTTCATACTTCTTCGGTATGTTGAAAGGAAATTTGAGTTCCTTGTCGCCAACCTCGGCTTTGTTGTATTCCAATGAAATGGTTGTATTGACAAGCCCGGTGGGCGTCTTATATACGATGCTGATGCTTCCGTTGAAGGGGTATGTTTTATCGGCCACCGGCTGAAAGTTGGCGTAGTTAATAACGACGGAATTGTTCGTGGATTGTTCTTTCATCTCGACCCGTTCCAGTTTTTTCGTCGTCGGATTGATAAAATTCAACAGGGAGACGGTGGCTCGCTGTTGTGCCAATTGGTTGAAATGGTCGCCCTGGCTGATCTTGTCATCTTCCCGGCGTGTTGAAATCAGGTTGCCCAGGAGCGCCGATTGAATCGTCTGGTAGTTAACCTCGAAATTGAACCGCTTCGACAGGCTGGGGTAGTCGAATACATAGTACTCCTTGTCAACGGTGGATACAATGGTAATGGAGTCGTGGTTGATGAGCGCTTTTCCGCCCTGTACTCCGATCACGGTGAATGTCATCCAAATCACGCTGTCCTTGCGGATCCGGATATGTGCCTTCACTTCCCGCTCTTTCTTTCCATCGTTGAATACCAGGCGGGCCTTCCCATGGAAGTAGTCAAAATCGATTTCCTGGATCTCCAGGTTTGGGGCAGGGGGCGGAGCCGTGGGAATTATCTTCTTGCTGCAGGCGAACAGGAGCGATGCCGTGATGAGGATGAATGCAGCCTTTTTCATTAAGGCGCAAAGGTAAGGCAAGAAACCATGAAAAACAGTGCTTCTAGTACAAGCGGCGGTTGGCAATCTTCCGGTCCAGGGCCTCGTGATCAGTGGTCATCGTCCGTGCCTTCTCCCACTGCTTCACGGCTCCATCAGCATCGCCCAGCTGAAACAAAATATCGCCGTAGTGCTCAAAGTGTACCGATGACAGGCCGGGCAGAGCAAGCGCCTGCTCCATCACTTTCCGGGCTTCCTTGAACTTGTCGCGCGCATAGAGCACCCATGCGTAGGTATCGAGGTACGTCGAGTTGTTGGGTTCGTCCTTGATCACCTGGGCGGCCATGCGTTCTGCTTTTTCCAGGTGTTCTTTCCGCAGGGCGAGATAATAGCTGTAGTTATTGAGTACCATCGGATCGTTGGGCCGGTACGCCAGCGCTTCGTCATAGGCTTGGTCCGATTTCGCATATTCCTTTGCGCCGTTGTAGGCATCGCCCAGCATGCTGTTTAAGTCATGCACCAATCCCGGATTTGCCGTCGACAACTTTTTGGCTCGCTCCAGCGATGAGATGGCTTCGCGGTATTGATGAAGGCTCAGGTTGCCATACCCGTTGAAATAATAGAGCATCGCCTGGTTTGGAAATATTTCCATGCCCTGTTCGGAATGAAACACAAGACTGTCAAACTTTCCTCCCTCTGCTTCCAGTGCGAGGAGGTTTTGCCATGCCTCAAAACTGGCTGAACCACGCTGGATGGCATTCAGAAAGGCCACTTCTGCATCTGCCTTACGACGCAAGGCGATGTACAAATTTCCACCCGCAATATGTACGTTGGGATCGTCGGCATACTGCTGTTTCATCACTTCATAAACTGACACGGCGAAGGAAGCCAACTCGGTATCCGGCTGACGTTGTTGCGCCATCTGCTGCGAAATCTGCGACGCGTAGGTCTGGAGAACGATCAGCTTCGAGTTTACATCGACGGATGGATCGGCTACCGCTTTCATGATCAGGTCCCTCGATTCCTTTTCGCGCCCTGTATCGCGATACAATCCGGCCAGCAGGAGTTTTGCCGATCCTCCTTCCGGATGACCGACGAGGTATTTTTCCAGGTATTCAATCGCTTTGCGCTGCTGGCCTTTTTGAGCCAGGCTTTCCGCTACAATCATCACATAGCGCTCGTCGTCGGGATAGGCGGCCATCAGTTTTTCACCTTCTTCCATGGCGGCTTCCGCTTTCCCCTGATCAAGGAAAATCTTCATCTTCTGCAATGACGAAACATCACTGATGCCAAGGGCAGCCTCTGCGCGATTGTAGGCTTTGATGGCCTCATCGGGTTTCTTGTCGAAGAGATAGATGGCCGCCAGTTGGTACAGGTGTTCCTGTGTTCCCGGGATTTCCCGCGTCATTGTTTCCAGGGACTCTTCTGCTCTTGTGAAGTTGTTTTGCGACGTATAAATCTCGGCGGCTAACAAATAGAAATACTCGTTCTTCTTATCCAGGCGGATGGCCTTTTCAATGCTGGACGCAGCCCGACTGATATCATCGGCATTGGAACTCTTGGTATACACCTCGGCCATCTTGAAATAGACCATCGGCTGATCCGGGTTGAGTTCCGTCACCCGCTGAAAGGCACCCAGTGCTTTTGTGTAATCCTCCAGGATGAAATACTTCATGCCTTCGGTGAAAACCGATTCGGCCTCCCGCATACGAAGACTCGTCAATTCCGATTCTTCCGGCCGTTTGCGACGGTCCCGTTGGGCCAGCGCAGTTTCCGGGAGCGCCAGCACCAGGAACACGAATACAATAAGTGATTGGATTCTCACAGAATTCAAATCCGGATGAACTCCAAAGTTAACGAATATTTGGCCTTAGAGGTTGGCAGACCGTAAGCCTTCCGCTTCCCGGAAATATGCGATGGCCAGGTAAACAGCCATCAGCAGGCAATGAAAAAGGAAGGCCGCGTAAGGATTGCCCGGGACAAACAAAACGGAAGTGAATATAAGGGCAACCGTCATGGCCAGGTAAAACAAACCGGCGCCCACAGGATAGGGAATGGGAAAGTATCGCTGCCCCAAACCGTACGACATCACCGCCATTGCGAAATAGCAGGCGAGCGTAGCCACGCTGCTGCCTACGTAACCGGCGTAAGGGATCAACAAGTAGTTCAGCACGACCGTAATGACCATACCCAATACGGTAATCAGCGTTCCAAAATAGGTCCTGTCGGTAAGCTTGTACCAAATGCTCAGGTTATAGTATACGCCAAGAAAGAGGTAACCGAAAAGCAGGTAAGGCACCACCGGCAAACCTTCCCAGTATGCGGCGTCGATCAGGTACCTGAGCCAATCCAGATGCACAACGACGGACAATACAATAAATCCGCAAACGATGATGAAGTAGTGGTTCACCTTGGCAAATAGTTCGGGTGAGTTCTTGTCGGCGGCATGGGAGAAGAAGAACGGTTCGGCGGCGAAGCGGAAAGCCTGAACAGCAACGTTCACGATCACGGAGAATCGGAAGCACGCGCCGAATACGCCGAGCGCATATTCGGCATCTTTTCCCGGGTAGAAATTTTCCGGCAGCCACCAGCTCAGGGTTAATCGGGAATACATTTCATTGGTCATGCCGGCAAGTCCCATAAGCATAATGGGCCAGGCATAGCGAAACATCCCGTTCACCACCTCGCTGTCCCAGCGCGGCCGCCACCGGAGCAATGTGCCGGCGAAGAAAAGCAGGTAAAAAAAATTGGCGATCAGGTTGGCCAGGATCGCGTAGCCAATTCCAACCGACGGTTCGTAGTGGACCAACAGAAAATACAGATTGAGGCCGATAACGAGGGCGACGTTAATCAGTTTAGCGGTCACAAAAGCGGCCGCCTTTTTTTGGAGACGCAGCCGCGCAAACGGTATCGATACGACAGCGTCCATGAACATGAGCAGGGCCAGCCACTGAATGAAATCGACGTGTGATGGCAGGTCAAAGTAGTTGGCGATGGGAGCGCTGAAGAAAATCAACGGAACTGTCAGCAGGAGCCCGAGGAGGATTACAAATGTCTGTGCCGTACGGAAGATTCGGGATTCATCGGCGCCGGGCTTTGTGGAAAAACGGAAATAAGCGGTCTCCATTCCAAAGAGATAAAGAATATTGAGGAAGGCGACCCAGGCGTAAAGGTTCGTGTAGATGCCGTATTCCCCGGGATGGAAAACGCGGGTATGCAGGATAACGAGGAAGAAATTGAGAACCCTGGGAACGATGCTGCCAAGCCCGTATAGTGCGGTTTCCCCAGCCAGTCTTGAAAGTTTACTCAAGCAGTACTCTTTGGAGATTAAAGATAGCTTAAATGAGTCACCGAAAGGTTACCGGCTTTATTGAGGGCGTATATTATAATACCTTTGTCGCTTTGGCTTCGATCAATATCACTATGAACAGGTATTTTAGGTCGCTTGGGTTAGTATGCTTGCTTGTTTCCCTGTCTTTTGCTGCAAAGGCGCAGTGCTCCTTCGCCTCTCCGGATTGCCAGGCGAGTATGTCCAATGGCACCAGTTCCAATTTCAATGCGCTGACGTGGACACACAATTCAGGCCCCGCTTGTCCGACCGGAGTCAGTAGCTCGTATGGCGGCAACCTCAAAGTGTCAATGGCCAACAATACCAACTTGACCATTTCGGCCAACTTCACCGTTAACGGTGATTTCAATATTGTTAACTCCGGCAGTAACGCCACGTTGACCATCCCGGTGGGTGTAACGTTGCATGTTACGGGAGACCTGGGCGATTGCACAAATAACAACGTCAATTTCGTGGTCAATGGCAGCCTGGTGGTTGACGGCTATGTGTCCGGCAAGAATAGCAACAGCTTTGCCGGCTCCGGATCCATTACGGCCACCGGCGGCTTATACTTCAATAATCCCCCCACGTGTACCTCGTGTGGCATAACATGGAACGTCGGTTCATGCGTCCCAACCGGATCCGCCTTCTGCACCTTGCCGATCAATCTTCTCTTCTTCACCGCCGAAGTTCGTACTACGGGCATTCACATACGCTGGGCTACTGCCTCTGAACAGGGGGTAGATCGCTTCGTCATCGAGCGTTCGGGAGATGGAATCACGTTTTCAGCAATAGCAAATGTAGCCGGTCACGGAACTACCCCGGAGCGAAATAACTATTCCATCCTTGACGAGCGCCCCCTCAACGGCAAAACCTATTATCGCCTCGGTGAAACAGACCTTAACGGGAATGTCAGGTATCATCGTATCATCATTGCTGACTACTCCGGCGGCCGCCGGTTGGATGTTTACCCGAACCCGGTGACGAACGGCCGGTTGAACGTCCAGCCAAACTTCTCCACGGGCCGCGAGGTGAGGGTAATGATTTCGGATGTGACCGGCGTCGTACTGCAGGATGTCATTCTCCGGGAAGGCGAACCGTTGACTGTAGACCCCCGGCTTCGGGCCGGTATGTATATCCTTACCTATTTCAACGACGACTTCCGCGTCGTGAAGCGGATTGTCATTCAATAACCTCCCTGCTTAACGAGGTTCTCCAGGATGTCTTGCGTCATCTCTTCCAGCCCAAACCGGTGCTGCCAGCCCCAGTCTCTCCTTGCGGCTGAATCATCGATGCTTTTCGGCCACGAGTCCGCAATGGCCTGACGGAAGTCGGGATTATAGGTGATGTTGAATTCCGGAATGTGCTTCTTGATCGTGGAGGCAATTTGCGCCGGACAAAAACTCATCGAAGAAATATTGTAGCTCTTGCGCACCTTCACTTTTTCGGCAGGGGCTTCCATCAGGTCGATGGTTGCTTTCACCGCGTCCTCCATGTACATCATCGGCAGGTAGGTGTCGGCAGAGAGAAAGCATTCGAAGTGTTTTTCTTTCAGCGCCTTGAAGTAGATATCCACCGCGTAGTCGGTCGTTCCGCCGCCGGGTGGAGTCTTCCATCCGATCAGCCCCGGGTAGCGAAGGCTCCTCACATCGACGCCGTAGCGCCGGAAATAATATTCACACCATAGCTCGCCTGCCAGTTTGGTTATGCCGTAGACCGTGGTGGGGTCCATGATGGTGTCTTGCGGTGTGTTCTGTTTCGGCGTGGTGGGCCCAAACGCGGCAATGGAACTCGGCCAGTACACTTTGTGAAGCTTCAATTCGAGTGCGGCTTCGAGTACGAACAGCAGGCTTTCCATATTCAGCTTCCATGCCCAACGGGGATCCTTTTCACCCGTGGCCGACAACAGCGCAGCCAGGTGGTACACCTGCGTGATTTCATTCTTCTTCAATAACTCAAAAAGCCGGTCGCGCTGCATCACATCGAACTTCTCGTAACGGCCCTCTTTTAAAATGCCCACGGGATCTTTGATGTCGGAGGCGATAACGTTGTCCTGGCCGTAGATGCGCCAAAGCCCCTGGGTGAGTTCGCTGCCCAGCTGACCGCCGGCGCCGATAAGAAGGATGGTCGTTTTCTTCATGAAGAACAGGAGGAGGGTGGTGCTGAAAAGCCGCGAAAGTTATCAAAATTTCAGATTCTGACCGGCCCCCTGTAGATTTGTGCAGCGTATCTAACCAGCACTATGTACCAGAAACTGAAGCCCGTTCTTGAAAAAGAACTTCAAAGCATCCGCGAAGCGGGACTGTATAAGAAGGAACGCATTATCACCACTCCGCAGGGTGCCGAAATCAAAACGTCCGACGGAAGAGCGGTAATCAATTTCTGCGCGAACAACTACCTCGGGCTGTCCTCTCATCCCCGCGTGATCGCCGCAGCCAAGAAGGCCATTGATACACACGGTTTCGGAATGTCCAGTGTGCGGTTCATCTGCGGCACACAGGATATTCACAAGGAGCTCGAAGCGAAGATCTCCGAGTTTCTCGGCATGGAGGATACGATACTGTATGCGGCAGCTTTTGACGCCAACGGCGGCGTGTTCGAACCGCTCCTCGGCGCAGAAGACGCTATTATCTCCGACGAACTGAATCATGCATCCATTATTGACGGTGTACGTCTCTGCAAAGCCATGCGTTACCGTTACAAGCATAACGACATGGAGGACTTGCGCAAGCAGCTCGACGATGCAAAGGCCGCCGGCGCCAAACAGATCATGATCGTCACCGACGGCGCTTTCTCCATGGATGGTACGATCGCGCGCCTGGATCTTATCTGCAACCTGGCCGACCAGTACGAAGCGTTGGTGATGACCGACGAGTGTCACAGTACGGGTTTCATCGGCAAGACCGGTCGCGGTGTGCCGGAATTCCGTGGCGTTCAAGGTCGGGTAGATATTATCACCGGTACATTGGGCAAAGCGCTCGGCGGGGCTTCGGGAGGTTTTACCTCAGGCAGAAAAGAAATCATCGAACTGCTTCGCCAGCGATCACGACCCTATCTCTTCTCCAACACCCTGGCGCCCTCCATCACCGGTGCATCCATCGAGGTGTTCAACATGCTTTCCGAGACGACCGCCCTGCGCGATAAGCTGGAAGAGAATACGAAGTACTTCCGAACTGAAATGACCAAGGCGGGATTTGACATCAAGCCGGGTGAGCATCCCATTGTTCCCATCATGCTGTATGAGGCGCCGCTCGCCCAACAATTTGCCGAGCAACTCCTCGACAAAGGCATCTATGTGATTGGGTTCTTCTTCCCGGTTGTCGCCAAAGGACAGGCGAGGATACGCGTTCAACTCTCTGCGGCACACGAAAGGCGGCACCTGGACCTGGCGATCAGTGCGTTTACCGAAGTCGGTAAGAAGTTGGGGGTGCTGAAGTAGACTCTACTTTCGCCGGAGATCATCCGGCTGCGACGGCTTACCATCGGAGAATCCGAATACGGGATCAATCCGCTGACTGGGTAAGAAATAGAAGCGGTTCTTCTTGCCGCGGATTTTCATCTTGTAGGCATTCATGATCGGGATGGGTTTGATCCATTTGATTTCCGACCATTCGTAGTGACGGGTTTCTCCATCATCGATGACCGCAATGCGATTCTTGCCAACCGCCACACGCTTGAGTTTGGGCGCGATGACCAATTGAATGGAAACGAAGATCAAACCGATGGTGAAGAAGAACAACGCCGCCGCTTTGCTTTTGTCCTGGGTGGACTCGTGGACCAGTAAGTAGGCAGCTAACCACTGCAGCAGCCCGAAGGCGAGGCAAAAATATTTGGCGAAGTAAAATTTAGCCCGGTTGGCTTCCTTCATCTACTCTGGCAACGGGTTACAACGCAACGAAGATAACACAAAATAGAGCAGTAACCTCAAAAGCCTCAGGCTTTTACCTCCGGAGCCTCTTCGCGTTCGGGCTCATGGGGCAGGATGTCCCACTTCTCCGGCTCTTGCTTGTGCAGATATTCTAGCACTTTCTGCTCCACTTGCCAGAGTTTCAAACCGCGGAGGAACTTCCCGTTGCGGGCCAGGATCAAACGCCCGGTCTCCTCCGATACAGCAACCACCAACGTGTCGGTCACTTCGCTCATCCCGAGAGCGGACCTGTGACGTAACCCAAAATGGGGAGGAAGATGGTCGTTTTCACTGACGGGCAACACGCACCGCGCCGCTTTGATGCGGCCCTTGAATATGATCATCGCCCCGTCATGCAGTGGGCTGTTCTTGTTGAAAATGGAAAGGATCAGTCGTTTGGACACCTCGGCATCAACCGGGTCGCCAGTTTCTACATACGACTTCAGGTCTGAATCGCGGGAGAATACGATCAGCGCGCCGGTGTGGGTGGCCTTCAGGTTCTTAACGGCTTCCGTCACCTGGTGCACGTCAAAGTCGTCGTGATACCGCGTGCGCCAATGCGCCAGCGATTTGAAGAAATCGCGGTTCAGCTCCGTGCTGCGTCCGATCACCAACAGAAACTTTCTCAACTCCGGCTGAAACAGTATGATCATGGCGAGAACACCCACACCCATGAACTGGCCGAGGATGGTCGCCAGCAATTCCATCTGCGCCGCCTTGACCACGAGGTAGATCAGGTACAAGGCAAGAATTCCCAGGAAGATGTTGACGGCGAGACTCCCGCGGATCATCTTGTAGACCTGGTACAGCAGAATCGCCACAAGGCCGATGTCCACCAGGTCCACCCACGTTACGTCAAGAAAAAAAAGTTTAAAAAGCAGCGTCACTCATCAAAGTTAGGCTTTATTTCCAGCATCCGCCAGCTGGCGACTACCGCAGTTCCTTGTTCAACTTCACAGGGGTGATGCCTTTCAGGTGTTTGTCAAACCAACCCACATATCGGTCGAGCCGATCGACTGCGTAAGAGGGCGTCGTGATGCCGTGAAACTGCCCGGGGTAGATGATCAAACCCGTTGGGATGTTCTGCGACCGCAAGGCCTGGTACATCTGCTCACTGCCCAACGCAGGAACGTTCATGTCCTTTTCCCCGACGAGGAACAACGTGGGGGTCTTTATCTTGTCGGCTTTGAGGAAGGGATAGGACAACTTCATGTACTTATCCAGGTTCTTCCACGGCACGCCCAGTTCGTTTTCATATTGATTGATATACTGATCGTGTCCGTATTGTGAGAGCTGCATCGCGGTGCCGGCTCCACTGGCTGCCGCTTTGAAGCGGGTGTCCGTGGCAATGCTGTAATCCGTCAGGATCCCGCCATAGCTCCAGCCCGCGATACCCAGTCGTTCGGGATCGGCAATGCCCTGGTTGACGAGATAATCCACGGCCCCGTGTATGTCCATCACTTCTTTGTTGCCCCAGTCGGCATAGATGGCTTTGCAGAACTCCAGGCCGCGTCCGTCGCTGCCGCGATAGTTTACGCCGACCACTGCATACCCGGCGGCAGCCAACATTTGCCGGGTAAGGTCAAAGGAATACTCATCTTGTCCGACAGGACCGCCATGGATATAGAAAATGGTGGGCATCTTTCCGGCGGGTGCATTGACGGGCTTATAGAGAATGTTGGAGACAAGGGTTCCGTCTTTGCTCTTCGAAGTGAAGCCTTCGACCGAGGCAAAGGCGATCGAAGAAACAAACTCTTCGTGATGCCGGGTCAATCTTCGTGGCGCGCCATTCTCCACGATATGAATCTCGCCGGGCATGTGCGGTTCGCTCATCATGGAAACATACGTTCCGGAATTTCCAGCTTCCAGTGTCATGTACGACCGTTCACCGCCTGCCGCCTTCGTCACACTTCCACCGGCTACGGCCGCTCTTCCGATGTAGCGTGTGCGATCGTCGGAGACGAGGAAAGCAATGGCTTTGCTGTCCTTCTCCCACACGACAGAGCTGACGGGGCGATCCAGTGACTTCGTCAGCACCTGCGGAGTTCCACCGGACGCCGGTATGACCGCCAGCATATTCTGGTCATACATCATGTATTTCTCCGGCGAGGTGGATTGTAAATAGGCAATCATCTTTCCGTCGGGACTCCAGCGCGGACTATTGTCGGGGCCTGTCCAGGTAGTCAGCTTTTTGGGCTGCGCGCCTGGCCGTGCATCAACGACCCAGATGTCGGAGTTCTCATTCCGGTCGGGTTCCTCGGTCCGGTTGCTCACGAAGGCAATTTGTTTCCCGTCCGGACTCCAGGCCGGTGAGCTTTCATTGTAGTTTCCTTTTGTCAGCGTGTCGAGTTTCCCGGTGCTGATCGTATACAGGTACAAATGGACCCGCTGTTTGCTAAGGTATCCCTGAACGTCCTGCTTGAACTGAAAGCGGTCGAGCACATAGGGTTTTGCCGTCTTGGTCTTGGACGTGTCGGGGGGATCCTGAAGCGATAGAACAAGTTGAAGACCATCAGGCGACCACGCATATTCATTAAGGTCAGCAGTAAGGCGTGTGAGTTTCCGGGCTTCACCGCCGCGCCGATCCATGAGCCACACCTGCGAACGCTTGTCCTGCCGCGATGAAGTAAAGGACAAGAATTTCCCATCCGGGCTCCAGCGAGGTGATGACTCACCGTCGGCGCTGAAAGTCAGTTGAATGGTTTCTTTTCCATCCGTGCTCACCATCCAGAGGTCGCTGTTCCGTTTGTCTTTCGCGGAATCAACGGTCGTGAGGGTATAGGCCACCCACTTGCCGTCAGGTGAAAGCCGTGGGTCGGCCACAGTCTTAAGACGATAGAAATCGGAAGGGCGCAGACTTCTCTTCGCGGCGGTTTGTGCTTCGGCCATGAAGCAAAGCATGGACAGGGCAACAACGGATAGGAGTTTCATACGGAAAGTGTTTGTTGTGTTTTTTGATAGAGAGCGATGCACTCGACCGCTTCTTTTACGTCGTGCACGCGAAGGATCGCGGCGCCTTGCTGGAGCGCCAGCATGTGGAGCCCCGTGGTTCCGTTGAGAGCGGCTTCCGGTGTGGATTCCAGCGTACGCCAGATCATCGTCTTGCGGGAGAGACCCACGAGGAGCGGAAGTTTGAACACATCGCGGAACCACGACAACTGGCGCAGCAGTTCAAAATTCTGATCGACAGTCTTGGGAAATCCAAATCCCGGATCGAGGATCACATCCTTGACTCCATGGCTTCTAAGTTGGGTCAATTTCTCCTGGAAATAGAAAGCCAAATCTTTCAACAGGTTGTCATAGTGCGTTAGCGAAGTCATGGTTCCCGGCGTGCCCCGCATGTGCATGAGCACGTACGGCACGTTAAGGTCTCCGGCGGTTTCCATCATCTTCGCGTCTCCTTCTCCACCCGTAACATCATTGATAAGCACAGCGCCGGCTTCAACGGCTTGCGCAGCCACCGATGCCCGGAACGTGTCAACTGAAATCAAGGCGTCAGGAAAGTGGGTGGACAGTGCACGAATGGCCGGCACCACGCGTTCCAACTCTTCCGCTTCTGTAACCGGCGCAGCGCCGGGTCGCGTGGAATAGCCGCCGATGTCAATAAAGTGTGCTCCCTCAGCGATCATGCGCGCTGCCCGATCGAGCAGTTCCTTCTCGGATGACACACGGCTTCCGGCGTAAAAACTATCGGGGGTTACATTGAGTATACCCATCACTTTTGGGGCGTCGAGCAGGTACAGCCGGCCCCGGAGGTTCAATGTAATGTTGCTGTAAAATGAGTTATTTTGCACCCGCTGTATGATTTCGAAGACGAACACCCAATATAAAGAGGTAATATCCGCCTGCAAAGAACTGTTCCTCAAGAAGACCCGCGACTACGGCACCGCCTGGCGAGTCCTGCGGTTGCCCTCTATCACGGACCAGATTTTCATCAAGGCACAGCGCATTCGCAGCATCCAGGAAAAGGGCACGCAGAAAGTGGGTGATCCCATTCACGACGAATTCGTAGGGATCATTAATTATTGCGTTATGGCGCTAATCCAGATCGGCCTTGAAGGCTCGGCCAAAACGGAATTGACGGCAGAAGAGGTTATGCCGCTGTATGATGCCGCCGTGGAGGAGACGGTGCATTTGCTGGACAACAAAAACCACGACTACGGCGAAGCGTGGCGTGAAATGCGGGTCAGTTCGATTACGGATATCATTCTCATGAAACTCATGCGGGTGAAGCAAATTGAAAACAACGAAGGAAGAACTACCGTCAGCGAAGGCGTCAAAGCAAATTACCAGGACATGATCAACTACGCCGTCTTCGCGTTGATCCTGTTGAGCGAGAAAAAATAATACTTCATGATGCGCATCATCGACCAGCTTTCCCGATTCATCGTGGGCGGCCTTTTTATCTTCTCAGGGTTGATCAAGCTTAACGACCCGGTAGGAACCGCCATCAAGATGGAGGAGTATTTTGAAGTGTTTACCGAGGACTTCGGTTCCTTCTTCCATTACTTCATCCCGTGGTCGCTGGAGATTGCCATGGTGCTGATCGTACTGGAACTGGTGCTGGGCGTCGCCATCCTGGCGTTCTACCGGATGCAGACCACCACCTGGATCCTCCTGGGCCTGATGGTCTTCTTTACATTCCTGACGTTTTACTCCGCTTACTTCGATAAAGTCACCGACTGCGGTTGCTTTGGCGACGCCATCAAGCTTACCCCCTGGGAGTCGTTCTTTAAAGATATATTCCTCATGGTCTTCGTGCTCCACCTGTTTTGGTACCGGCGAAAGTTCCAATCCAACCTGCGCACGCTGGAGGGGCAGGCACTTATTGCGGGCACCATCGTAATTACTTCGCTCACGGGCATGTACGCCATAGCGCATTTGCCGTTCATTGATTTCCGGGCCTACAAAGTGGGCAACAACATCCCCCAGCAAATGATGCCGTCGGAAGCGCCGATCATTGAGTATGTATTTGAAAAAGCGGGCGAGGAGGTGAGGTCACAGAAATTCCTCCCGGCCGAAGAAGGGTACACCTATAAGTCGTCACGGGTTTTGAACGAAGATCGCATCAAACCCAAAATCACGGATTACCTGGTCACCACGCCGGAAGGAGAGGACCTCACACAGGAAACCTTCCGCGGACCGAAACTCCTGATCGACATTGTGGACGTGCGGAAAACGTCGACGGCCAACATCGAAGCCATTCGTACACTCACGGAAGACATGGAAGGAAAGGTTGACTGCCTCATTCTCACCTCTTCCTCCGCCGAGCTCATGGAAGCATTCCGCCATGAGAACCAGCTGGCTGTCCCGTATGCTTTTGCCGACGCCACCGTGTTGAAAACCATCGTGCGGTCAAACCCCGGAATTTCTCTGTGGAAAGACGGCGTTGTACTCGGCAACTGGCACCACAACGATACGCCGACGGGAGGTGATGTACTGTCGCTGATCGCACAATAGCCATGAAAATCTTCGTTCTCGGTTTGCCCGGTTCCGGAAAAACAACGCTCGCCCAGGCGCTCGCCTCCGCCATGGGTCTCCCGTTTGTCGATCTCGACGCACAGATTGAACAGGAAGAAGGGAAGAGCGTGCAGGCGATCTTCCGCGACAATGGAGAACCCGCCTTCCGCCGGCAGGAAGCGCGACTGCTGCGCGAGCTATGCTCTTCGGAAAGGGATTTCGTCATGGCCACCGGCGGAGGCACTCCGTGTTATACCGACAACATCATGGTGATCAACCACGCCGGTACAAGTGTCTTCCTCGATGTGGCTCCCAAGATCATTGCCGAGCGCATCATGAAAACGGACATGGCCACCCGCCCGCTGTTCAAGGATGTGCACCCGGAAAATCTCAAAGACTCCATTGAATTCCTCCGCAGTCAGCGAATCGGCTTTTACCGGGAGGCGCATGTAACCGTGGGCCCGGAGATGAGCGTCGATGATGTGGTTATGGTGATCAGAATGGCAGGCCAACGGTGACCATCACCATGGTGGACTGTTTGTTCTGCGTGACCAGGGGATCCTTCGGATAATAGAGTTGGTATGGCCGATAGGATGTATCACCGCTGGTGCTGATGACGGCCAGGTCTACATAGAATTTGGCCGTACGATAACCAAATCCCCCGGATATTGAACTGATGGACCTGTTGACATTGTTCTCGCTGGTCCGGTGCGGGTCCGGCATATAATTATAACCGGCCCGAAAGCGGAAGTTGTTCAAACGGTACTCGCCGCCAAATCTCAGGTTGAAAGTCGACTGATAGGTGTTGTTGATGATGTCGTTGTCGGCCGTCCAATCGCCGCCGCTGTACCTTGTCTTGCCGTAGCTGAGCCACTCGAAGTCGGCGGTGATGAATCCGTGCTTCTCGAAAAAATAGGCGATCCCGCTGCTGATCTTCCACGGTGTGGAAATGGAATAATTGGATGTTACGTTGTCCGTGTACACTTCATGATTGCGTGTGCCGTTGGCATATTGGGTCGAATCCCAAACGGTAGACATGTACGCCGTGTAGGCCTCTTCAATTTCCATGGCCGTGGGTGTGGCCACTGACAACCCCAACTGCAGCGTATTAATGGGCCGGAAGATAGCTCCCAGGGTGGCGTTGATTCCCGTACCGGTCAATGACAACGACTCGTTCAACTGCATGTCGCGCATGGGCTCCCCCTGATCAAACAATTCCTTATACCTCTTGTCGGATGTGTACTTCAGGGTGACAATGCCGAGTCCAGCGCCAAGGAAAATCTTGTCGTTCAGGTTCACGCCATAAGAAATGCTCCATTGATTCTGCGCCCCGGAATTCTTCACCGTCTCTGATTGAGTTGGCTTGCCCGTGACTACACTGAAATATTGGTCGGCAGGCCCGGGTGGCGTCAGGTCCGACTGCGGACTCAGCAGGTAATTGTAGTAGGCAAGGCCTGTGGGCCGGTTATATGAATATCCGCTCTGTGCAAACTGCGACACGTCTCCATTCCGTCCGGCGTCCACGACAAAATAATCGATAATCGAATTGTCGGGGTTTTTTCCGGAATAGGAAAATGTCTCATTGAAGTCGTTGATCCGGTTGAATGAAATTCCCAGCGTCCCGCCCCACAATCCTTTTCGTCCATCCTGGTCGGCATGAAAAGCAATGCCCAGGTGCGGGATCATCGGTGTGCTCAGCGATGCGTTGGTCGTGCCGCCAAGATAGGTGGACGCGTAATTGGTAAACGCCATCGCCGGCGAAAGTGTCGCCTCCGATCGGTTGTACATGCCGAGGCCTGCAGGATTGGAGTAAGCGAGACTGAGATCACCACCCAGCGCTATCTGGGCGCCGCCCATCGCCTGGATACGCGCAGTACCGCCCACGCGGGTGCGGCTCACCATCAGCGCTTCTTCGGTGTAGCTCTGAGCACGGGCCATGGACACACTCATCCATGCGACCACACCGACCGCCAGCGCGATCCTTGAATTCATAGTGACGTACGTTGAAGATTAGTTCCTGCCGCGAGAACGACCACCGCCGCCGCCTCCGCCGCCACCACCGCCGGAGAAGCCGCCGGCACTGCGTCCACCGGCACCGCCGAAGCTGTCGAACGAACGGGTCCGACCCGGGTCAGCACCCCAGCTGCGGCTGGGATAACCGGTGTTGTTGTTATTGAATCCGTCCGTGCGGCCACTATAACCATAGGACCGTGTCGGAAAATTAGTCGGGTCATTGCGCCAGCTCGGATCATAGTAACTCGTGCGGCCCGCATCCCGCGTCCGGCCGTTCGTTCCCACCGGCGTGTAGCTGTTTCCTGAACCATACGGTTGCACGGAGGAACCCGCACCGCGTATCGGCCGACGTCCTGTCACCGTACTGATGTCCGGATTGTTGACGACAACGTAGCTGGATCCATAGCCATACATGTAAGGGTTATACCCATACATTCCGTAGGGGCTGTACATCCCATAGGGTGAGCCGTACATGCTGCCCATTCCGTAGCCCATGCCGAGTGACCACATCGAACCGTAGCTGCCCATGGAATAACCCAGTGACGAGTAAGCGCCAGGATAGCCGTAGCCGCCCATCATACCGTAAGGCGAGTACATGCCGTAGGGTGAATACATTCCGTAGTTCATTCCGTACGGTGAGTAGAAACTGCCGTAAGGATTTCCAAAGCCGCTATACGGCATCGACGAGTAACCATTTGTGCAATTGCATCCGGAACCGGCCGTGCTTAGGCTGCCGTTGATGTTCTTCGGCTTGTAGGAAGAAAGGAAATAGTCCGGGTTGTCCTGGACGATCTCCGCCCCATTCTTTTGCTGGGCGCTGTACTCGGGGTTAACGCCCCGCCCGGTGTAGGTATCCGAAGGATTGACCGGGTTGGACTTGACCGCCTCGCGGTCGGCCTGCGCATAAACTCCCGCCATCACCGCCTGTGTTGCTTCATTGTGCACGACACGATCGCGGGCATTGAAATACATGTCATCAATCTCCTGACCATATCCCGCTGCCGAAACAGCAAGAGCGGCTGCCAACATCGCGTATTTCGTTTTCATAGCCATGGTTGCTTGTTCTATGCTTATTAACGTAAAATTACCCTGTTCCATTCCCTTTATCAACGAATTTCGAGCCAGCTTTTGTATATCAAAAGGCCTGAATTCAACCCATTTTGGGCACCTTAGATTAAAATAAACTAATACAGCCCCTCCACTTATATTTGCCTCCTCAATTTGAAACGACAATGGCAAAAGAACTACCCACCCGCGCCGAGGACTATGCGCAGTGGTATGTGGACCTGGTGAAAAAAGCGGACCTGGCGGAGAACTCCGACGTACGCGGATGTATGGTGATCAAACCCTACGGCTATGCCCTGTGGGAAAACATGCAGCGCGGCCTGGACAAGATGTTCAAGGATACAGGACACGTCAACGCCTACTTCCCGCTCTTTGTGCCCAAGAGCATGTTTGAAGCGGAAGAGAAGAACGCCGAAGGCTTCGCCAAAGAATGCGCCATTGTCACACATTACCGTCTCAAGAACGATCCTTCCAAGCCCGGCAAACTGATGGTGGACCCGGAGGCGAAACTGGAAGAGGAATTGGTGGTGCGTCCCACCAGTGAAGCGATCATCTGGAACACCTATAAGAAGTGGATTCAATCCTACCGCGACCTGCCCATCCTGATCAACCAGTGGGCGAACGTGGTCCGTTGGGAAATGCGCACCCGCCTGTTCCTGCGCACCGCCGAATTCCTCTGGCAGGAGGGACACACCGCGCATGCAACACGTGTAGAAGCAGAGAAAGAAGCGCGCCTCATGCTCGATGTCTACGCTGAGTTTGTTGAGACGTTTATGGCCGTGCCCGTCATCAAAGGACGAAAAAGCGAAGGCGAGAAGTTCCCCGGCGCGGTAGACACCTATTGCATCGAAGCGCTCATGCAAGACGGCAAAGCACTGCAGGCCGGGACGTCACATTTCCTCGGTCAGAATTTTGCGCAGGCATTCGGCGTACAGTTCTCATCGAAGGAAGGAAAACTGGACTATGTCTGGGGTACGTCGTGGGGTGTGAGCACACGCCTGATCGGGGGTCTCATCATGGCGCACTCCGATGACGACGGCCTGATCCTGCCTCCGCGCCTCGCGCCGCTGCACGTGGTTATCATTCCCATCTTCCGCAGCGACGAAGAACTGGCGAAGATCACCGCGGCCGTCGAGCCGATCATGGCCGACCTGCGCAAAGCGGGCCTGTCGGTGAAGTTCGACAACCGCGATACCCAGAAGCCGGGATTCAAATTCGCCGAATACGAACTGAAAGGTGTACCCGTGCGCATCGCCATCGGTCCCCGCGACTTGGAAAACGGCACGCTGGAAATCGCCCGCCGCGACACGAAGCAAAAGCAGTCGGTGAAGATGGAAGGAATCACGGCCACGATTACCGGGCTGCTGGAAGAAATCCAGGTAAACTTGTACGCTCGCGCCCTGAAATTCCGTGAAGATCACACGACACGCGTCGACAACTACGAGGAATTCAAACGGGTATTGGACGAGAAGGGCGGCTTTGTGCTCGCCCACTGGGATGGCACTGCAGAGTCCGAAGCCAAAATAAAGGAAGAAACGAAGGCAACCATTCGTTGTATTCCGTTCAACGACAATCCGGAGACGGGCGCCTGCATTTATTCCGGGAAACCGTCGGCGGGAAGAGTGGTGTTTGCCCGAGCATATTGACACCCCGGGGTGAGGGCAATTGTTTACCTTTGACATATGGTGGAGTGGATAACCGTAATTTCCCTGATTGTCGTCGGCCTGGCGCTGGTGATCGCTGAGATCATCTTTGTACCGGGCACGACCCTCGTGGGTATCACGGGCTTCGCCCTGATGGCCGTCGGCATCAGCCTGGGCTTTAGTTATTTCGGCGGCTCCGTCGGATGGACCATCGCCGGCGTTACGGCGGTGCTGTCGGGTTTTGTCATTGTCTACGCCTTTCGGTCCAACGTCTGGGGCCGGTTCTCACTGAAATCCACGATCGACAGCAAAGTGAATGAAGGGGAACTGGAAGGCATCCACGCCGGCCAGGAAGGCGTGGCACTTTCGGCGCTGCGCCCGGTCGGCAAAGCGGAACTTGCTTCCCGCACCTTTGAAGTACGCACGCTCGGCGCTTACGTGGAGTCCGGCACCCGCATCCGGGTTACGCAGGTAAACGCGAATCAAATTACTGTAGAACCAATATCTTAACCTTCTTACTATGGCAGAGCTACCGTTTCTATTCCTGTTTTTCATTGGCATTGTCGCCTTCTTCATCTTCATGTACTTCGTACCGGTGGGCCTCTGGATCACCGCAATTTTCGCCGGCGTCCGCGTCACCATCGGCGAGCTGATCGGGATGCGAATCCGCAAAGTGCCGCCCTCGGTCATCGTCAATTCGCTCATCACGGCCACGAAAGCCGGTCTGCAGGTGACGACGCGTGAGTTGGAAACGCACTACCTCGCGGGCGGCAACGTGCCCAACGTTATTCGTGCACTCATCTCCGCAGAAAAAGCCAACATCAACCTCACATTCAAGCAGGCGACCGCCATCAACCTCGCCGGACGCGATGTGTTTGAGGCTGTTCAGATTTCCGTGAATCCGAAAGTGATCACCACACCGAAAGTAGCTGCTGTCGCCGCCGACGGCATCCAATTGATTGCGGTGGCCCGTGTGACAGTTCGCGCCAGCATCGCCCAACTCGTGGGCGGCGCCGGTGAAGACACCATTCTCGCCCGCGTCGGCGAAGGTATCGTCACGTCCATCGGTTCGGCACAGTCGCATAAGGAAGTACTCGCCAACCCCGACAAGATTTCCAAACTCGTGCTGTCGCGCGGCCTCGACGCCGGGACGGCATTCGAAATTCTCTCCATTGATATCGCTGACGTGGATGTGGGCGCCAACATCGGCGCAAAACTGCAAACGGACCAGGCCGCGGCCGACCTGAAAGTGGCAGAAGCCCGCGCAGAAGAGCGCCGCGCCATGGCCGTGGCCCTCGAGCAGGAAATGATTGCCAAGGCGCAGGAAGCCCGCGCCAACGTGATCCAGGCGGAAGCCGAAATCCCGAAAGCAATTGCATCGGCGTTCGTCAACGGCAACCTCGGCGTGATGGATTACTACCGCATGCAGAATGTGAAGGCCGATACGGAAATGCGCCAGTCGATTTCCGGAGCCGGCGGCACGGGCAACACCGGCAATTCAGCAGAGCCGAAATAATTAGCATCGGCGACAAACTTCAAAAGGGGCTTCTCGGCCCCTTTTTTCATTTCAAATCCAATGTCTCCCAGTCGAACGACTGGCGGGCGAAGAAGGTCTGTGAGATGGGGGAATACTCCAGGTGCTCATAGCGAAGTGGGAAGACACTCAGACCGTCTCGGGTCAGCAAGCCAAAACGCCCATTTTGCGAGACAATCACATGGTGGTCCCCGGCAAGTGTCAGCGACTCAAACCGAGGCTCCAGCAAAATGCGGCCTTGTGCGTCGGCGAGACCGTAGTGGTTATTGGAAGCCAGCAGGAATGTTTTATTGTCCAACCGGCGGATGGAATCATACCGCAGTTCGAGCGCGGTGGAGCCGTCGCGATGGATAATGCCTGATCTCCCGTTGCGCTGGACGATGGCCATCCCGTCACGGAATTCAGACGGCCCGTCGTAAATAGGATGAATCACCACCTGGTCGCCCTTGTCAATATATCCCCACTTACCGATGAGCCGCACAGGAGCGAGGCCTTCGTGAAAATCTCCCGCTGCTTCATAGCGATTGGCGATGCGCAACCGTCCTCGGCTGTCAACGAACCCGTACTTGCCGTCGCGGTACACCTGGGTAAGTCCCTCGCTCTCCCGCGCCGTCGCGATCTCCCGTACCAGCGCCGGCGGCCGCCGGACGATCAGCTGTCCCCGGAAATTGATTTCTTTCTCCGTACCGTCAGGAAGTTTCTCCAGGAAGTGATCCTGATCGACGGTGAGCGGATTGTCCGTGAAATAAATAATCTGTCCCGTGCTGTCCTTGACCAGTTTCAGGTTGTCCTGACGCTCGAGGTATAAATTATCCGGAAGCAGGCTGAGTCGATTCGGTTGTGGCATGATGAGCCAGACATCCTCCAGGGAAATGATGCCATACAGCCCCTTGAACTTCACCACGCTGCGCGACTCGTCGAAGCCGAGCAGGGAATCGTACACGCACGCAATCCGTTCCCGGCCGGTCCGATCGACGGCGCCGGCAAATCCTGATCGGACAACAGGGAAGTACTGCCCATTGTAAGGATCCAGCCGGTCGTAGGAGTTTTGCGTCTTGCGCACCCCGACGGTGTCGTACAAACTCCAGGAAGATTTTCCCCCGGTGGTTTCCCGGGCACGAACCAGGTGACCTTCGAGCAGGAGAGAATCAAATTCCAACGGCAGCACGACGGATCGATTGGTGCGCACCAGTCCGAACTTGTTTTGCTTTCCCACCACCAGTTTGTCGTGGATGACCGGCCCGACAAAATTATATTCTAAGGGGAGTATCTCCCTGAACAGGGAATCCACCAGCCCGTTCTGCTGTTGCAACGTGACCCGGTTGCGGTTGGGAGCCAGCGGGTGAAGCGCGTCAGCCTCCAGGCTGTGTAATTCTTTCTGATGCAGGTCCATGATCATCCAGACTGAAGGACGACGAGCACGCACCGGGCCGTCAACAGAAATTTCGATATCATGATACACCGCTTCCGCCCGTACCGTGCCGGTGCGATCGATGACGCCGCGGCGCAGGTTCTTATAGACCACGGCCAGGTCGTGCCGGAAGGATGAGAGGCTGTCAATGTCGAAACCGGTGATCCATTTGCCGTCGTCGGCGTAAAGGGCTGTCTTGCCTTCAAAATTGCGGACGGCATAGCGAAGGGTGCCTAACGGGGTGATTCGCTCGTACTGGAGCGGCAGTACCGTGCGGTTGTTGAGATCGATAAGACCATAATTATACCGCGCCCCTTCCTTTCGCATCACCACGGCGCGCAGGTCATGAATAGTAATGTCGTCGTATTCGAAGGGGATGACCACCTCGCCGCTGAGATTGAGACATCCGTATCGCGTGGCGACGGCATTCAATTCACGGCTTACGCGCACCCGGTCGCCGCCGGCGGAGGTAATCGTGAGGTAGTCGGCTTTGGTGACGTATTCCTTCTTGAGATTGATCAGACCCCAACGGCTTCCCTGGCGGTAGCCGGTGATCTGCCCGATGAGCGAGAAGCTGCCGTCAGACCAGCCCAGCGCATCGAAGGCGGCCGGCAGCACAACCTGCCCCTGGGTGTCGCGGATACCCACCTTGCCGCCCTGCTCGAAGCGTTCGTAATCGAGTGCGGAGGAAGAGAGCGCCGCCGTAAGCAGTAAAATGAGAAAGAGTACCCGCTTCATCCCGGCAAAGGTAGGAGAGGTTTCTGTCTTTTTTGCGATCTTTGAAACTCCCAAAAATTGAATCCCCATGTACGTCGAACAACTGTATACCAACTGCCTGGCCGAAGCCGCCTATTACATTGAATCGGAGGGTGAAGCCGCCATCATCGATCCCATCCGTGAAACGGAGCCTTACACCGCACTCGCCGGAAAGCGCGGAGCGTCGATAAAATACATTTTCGAGACACACTTCCACGCTGATTTCGTCTCCGGACACATCGACCTGGCGCGGCTGACGGGCGCCTCCATTGTATACGGCCCTACGGCCAACCCGGACTATGAAGTGATCAAGGCAACCGACGGACAGGTGTTTACGGTCGGTAAGGTGAAGATCAAAGTGCTCCACACGCCCGGCCATACGCCGGAGTCTTCGTGTTATTTGCTCATCGACGAGCAGGGAAAAGAGTACGCTGTCTTCACCGGCGATACCTTGTTTGTCGGCGACGTCGGCCGCCCCGACCTGCTCGACGGCGTGATGTCGAAGGAAACGCTCGCCGGCATGCTCTACGATTCGCTGAATCAAAAGATCAAAACACTTCCTGACGCCACGATCGTGTACCCGGGCCACGGCGCCGGTTCCGCCTGCGGAAAAAACATCGGCAAGGAAACGTTCTCCACCATCGGTGAGCAGAAGAAACTGAACTATGCCCTCAAAGACCAGACGAAGGACCAATTTGTGAAGCAAGTGACGGATGGCATCCTGCCGCCGCCCATGTACTTCTTTGAAGACGCCCGCATCAACAAGCAGGGCTACCAGTCCATTGACGCGGTGCTCACCGAAAACACCCGGCCGCTCGACGCCGCCGGCGTTGCGGAGGCAGTAAAGAATGGCGCGCTGATCCTGGATGCCCGGGAGGCGGCTTCATTTGAGAAGGGCTTCATCCCCGGATCGGTCAACATCGGCCTGAACGGACAATTCGCCATCTGGGTGGGGACCTTGATTCCCATACATCAGCCGCTGGTGGTGGTAACAGAGCCCGGCAAGGAAAAAGAAACCATCGTGCGCATGGCGCGGGTGGGATATGAGAATGTGGTCGGCTACCTCGAAGGAGGCATTGCCATGTGGAAGGGCGAACTCGAAACGGCATCATCGGTTACGGCCGCCGAGCTCAAGGCGGGAAAGTATGCCCACGCGCAGGCATTGGATGTCCGCAGACCCGGTGAATGGAATACAAGCCACCTCCAGGATGCCCTTTTTGTTCCGCTTGCCAACATGCCCAAGAATCTTGATGCACTCGACAAGGGCCAGACCTACGTCGTCTACTGCGGCGGCGGCTACCGCTCCATGACAGCGATATCCTTGATGAAGCGCTCCGGCTTTACCCATCTCGTCAACGTCTCCGGCGGCTTCGGTGCGATGGTTAAGGAGGGGGTTGCGGTTGTTACGGAAGAAGTGAGCGTGGAGGGGTAGGCTGGTAGAACTTTCCTTCTGTTGGTCATGGATGCAGTGACCACCGCGGAGACGCAGCGGCGCTGAGGCACGCAAAGCAATGGCTACAGTTTGTTTACAAATCTTCGGAAGCCCTGCTTCATGAGCGGGACGTTGAAATTTATCAGAAATCCCAGTCGCTTGTCAGCGAGTTTGAGGTAGCTGATTAGCTGGGCTTCATGGATGGGGAGTATGCCTTCAATGGATTTCAGCTCCAGTATCACTTCATTCTCTACCAAAAGATCAATGATGTAGTCTTTATCGAGAGCCTTTCCTTTATAGACAAGCGGAACCGGAACTATTGTATCCACCTGGATATTTCTTGACCGAAGTTCATCTAGAAGACAATGATGGTAAACCGCCTCCAATAGCCCCGGCCCCATTGATTTGTGCACAGCGATTGCAGCATCCAGAATCTGACCTGAAAGCTGGTTAAGTTCCTCGGTTGTCATACCTCAAAGGAACTTGACACCATTCTCATTGCAAACTTTTCAATGGACGGAAAGTGTGACAAAATACCTTTGCGTACCCCGCGCCTCCCCGTCTCCGCGGTGGTTACCCTCCCTCTTCGCAAAGCACCTCAAATCCAGCCGCTCTCATTGCAAACTTTTCGATTGACGGAAAGTGTGACAAATAACTTTGCGTACCCCTGCGCCTCCCCGCCTCCGCGGTGGTTACCCACCCTCCTCGCAAGGCAGAGTCACCGCAACTCCAGCTTCACCACATTCTCCACATGCACCGTCTGCGGAAACATATCGACGGGCTGGACGGCCGTGATGGCGTATTTCTCTGAAAGGATCTTTAAGTCGCGCGCCTGCGTGGCCGGGTTGCAGCTGACATAGACGATTCGCCCCGGTGACGCTTCCAGCAATACCCGCGACACATCCTCATGCATCCCCGCGCGCGGAGGATCCGTGATCACCACATCCGGACGGCCGTGCGTCTCCAGGAAGGAACCGTCCAGCAAGTCTTTCATGTCGCCGGCGAAGAACTTTGCATTCGTGACGCCGTTAAGCTGCGCATTCACTTTAGCATCCTCGATTGCCGCATCGACATATTCCAGCCCGATGACCTCGCGCGCCTGCGCGGCAATGTAATTCGCGATCGTCCCGGTGCCGGTGTATAAATCATACACCCGCTCGTCTCCCCTCAAGGCCGCCATCTCCCAGGCCACGCGATATAAGCGCTCGGCCTGCGCGGAGTTGGTCTGGTAGAATGACTTGGGCCCCACACGGAACTGCAAGGTGCCGTTGCCATCCGGACGATGCATCTGCTCCGTGATGTAGGGCTGCCCACGCCAACAGACCATGTCAAGGTCGGCGAAGGTGTCGTTGCGCTTGCCGTTGATGACGTAAAAGAACGACGTGATTTCCGGAAACTTCGCCGCCAGCGCTTCGAGAATCTTTTCGATCCACTCCATCTTGTCGTACGTCACCTGGAGGATGATCATCACCTCGCCGGTATTGGCCGTGCGGATGGTGAGCGTGCGGAGAAAACCAATCTGTTTCCGCAAGTCGAAGAAGGGAATGTTTTCTTTTACGGCCACAGCTTTCACCTCCAGGCGGATGGCGTTGGAGGGATGGGGCTGAAGAAAGCATTCCGACACGTCAAAGACTTTGTCGTACATCCGCGGGATGTGGTAGCCAAGGCCCGGGTCGCCGAAGGTTTTGCCGTCGTCAAACTCTTTTTTCGTCAGCCAGCGGTTGGCCGTGAAGGTGAAGTCAAGTTTGTTGCGGTAGTACTTTTCCTGTTGCGAGCCAATGATTGGATTCACCGGCGGCAGCGTCAACCCACCGAGGCGTTCGAGGTTGTCGATGACTTGCTGGTACTTGTATTGCAGTTGCGTGGCGTAATTGATGTGCTGCCACGAGCAACCGCCGCAGGTGCCGAAGTGCGCGCAGAACGGTTCAGCCCGATGAGGCGATGGTTCGACGATGCGCGTAACGCGCCCTTCAAGAAAGGCGCTCTTGATCTTGGTGAGCTCCGCTTCCACGAGATCGCCCGGGGCGCCGCCGGCGAGAAAAATGACCTGGCCGTTGATCCGAGCGAGGCATTTTCCTTCTGCCGCCATGGTGTCGATGCGCAGGCCGGTGACCAGGTCACCTTTCTTATAGGGCGTTGATTTAGGGATAGCTTCTTCCATGCTGCGGCGATTGGGGCGCAATTTACCGAACCGGCTTCAACGGCTAGGGCGCTTTCGTTAACTTTCCGACTCCCCCGCGCAGGATGATTGCGCCGAATAGCCTATCGAACGGAATTTGTAGAACGATTGACCCAGTGAAAAAGGCCCTGCTCCTTGTCGTTTTCGGTTTCCTTTCCCTGCCGGGATGGGCCTCGCACATCGTGGGCGGCGAGTTTGAGCTGATCTACCGATTCGGTAATACCTACCGGCTCAACCTTGTACTTTATTTCGACCAGCTCAATGGCCAACCCGGGGCCAAAGATCTCCAGGTGAACGCCCAGATTTTCCGCAAGTCGGACAACAAGCTCATCCGGTTTATCGCACTTCCCTTAATTAAAGAGAGCCAGGTGAACTACACCCAGCCCTCATGTTCGCATGGCGAGATCGTCACCTCGAAACTCATGTACTCTGATTCTCTCCTCGTGCTGGGCCCTGACTTGTACGCCGACCCCGGCGGGTACTATGTTGTGTGGCAACGTTGCTGCCGCAATTACCAGATCAGCAACATCTACAGCCTTGACCCGCAGTTCAATCCGTCCTTCTATGCCGGCCAGACGTTTTACCTGGAGTTTCCCGCGGTCGTGAAAAACGGTCAGCCGTTCATCGACTCCACACCGCGGCTGTTCCCTCCGCTCAACGACTACGCGTGTCCCTATCGGCCTTACTACACCGACTTCGGCGGCATCGACGACGATGGCGATTCGCTGGTCTACTCCCTGGTGCCGCCGCTGAACACGAAAGTGTCCGACGCGCTACCGCCGGCCAGCCCGTTGCCGTATCCGAATGTGACATACCGCCCTCCTTACAGTGCCACCAACATTCTCAATGGCGCACCGGATCTCCGCATCAGCCAGAGCGGCTTCCTTACCGTGACGCCAACCGTCCAGGGACTTTTTGTCTTCGCGGTGAAAGTGGAGGAGTATCGCAACAAGCTGAAGATCGGGGAGACTCGTCGCGATTTTCAGATGCTCGTGGTAGACGCCTGCCCCGTGGCTGTGCCGCCAAAAATCCAGGGTAAGAAACTTACCGATGTATCCTACTCCAACGCCAGCAGCCTGAACGTGTTCTTCAATTCGGCCACCGCCGATGCCGACCGCTGTGTGAACGTTCGCGTTTCTGACGCCGACTCGCAAAGCATTTCTGACAACTTCCAGGAACGGGTGAAGATCAAAGCCTTCGCGTTGAATTTCAAAGGCGATGTAACGACCGTCCTGCCGGCCATCACGGAGGCCACGCTCACCAACGGCAGCACCGCCGAATTCACCGTCTGCTTCCCACAGTGTCCTTACCTTTTCGGCGGCACTCCCGAGATTGCCATCATCGCCATGGACGACGCGTGCAGCCTGCCCCTCACCGATACGCTAAAGATCGGCGTGGATGTGCAGCCGCCGCCCAACAACAAGCCACGCTTCACGTCACCGAATCCCGTCAACGCCACACTCAACGAAGGCGACCAGCAAGCCTGGCCATGGTCGGTAGTCGATGACGACGGCGACCCGCTCGTCATCTCTGTGCTCACCAACGGCTTCTCCCTGGCAGGAGCGGGCATGCAGTTCAAAACCCTGACCCAGACCAACGGTGCCGCCAGCGGCGAGGTGAAGTGGGATGCCTACTGCGATATCTACGACTTCACGAAGCGTACGGCCTTCCAGGTGACGGTACAAGTCGAGGACCAGGACCAGTGCAAGATCCCCGACCCGACAAAAGGAATCTACAACCTCAACGTAATCCTTCCCGGCAACGCTGACCCGATCATCGATTCTGATCTGACAGCCAACCCCCTCGAGCGCACGGTGGACATCGTTCGCCGGCTGGATGACGCGCTGGAGTTCAACGTCATTGGCACGGATCTCGTCGACAACGACCTGCTCGTGCTGAGTGCCCGGGGCGGACCACTCGACACATCGCTACCCGGCGTAACCATCGCCGCTTCGCCCACTACTAACCGCGGCACGGTGAGCACGCACGCTGCGTGGACCATCGCCTGTAAAGACGTGGACCTGACCGTAAAAGAGGAAGAACTGTACCAATTCCAGTTCATCGTGGTCGACAACGCCAACAAGTGCCGTATCTATAAAGCCGATACCCTGGATGTGAACCTCACCGTGAAGCGCCCCATCAATCACGCGCCGGAACTGAGTGTGATCAACAACAACCCGGGAGGCACCACGCTGGCGGGCGACATACTGACGCTGACCCGCGGAGCGCCCATCGACCTCACCCTCACTGGCACCGATGCCGACCTGACGCCGCAAAAAGATATGTTGAAGCTGCAATTGGCCGACCAGAAAGGAAATGTGAATCCTAAAGGGTATCAGTTTATGTATACGGAAGGACGCACCCCGGTGCAATCATCGTTCAACTGGACACCGGACTGCTCCATCTTCCGCGACGGCTCCAGCGAGAAGGAATACCAGCTCTCGTTTGAACTGCTCGACGACCATTGCCAGACGGCGAAGAAGGATTCCCTCCGACTTACTATTAGAGTAAAGGACATCGACGGCAGTGACGACAAGTTCTTCCCGCCCAACTTCGTTTCACCCAACGGCGACGACAAGAACGACTACTACGCCATGGAGCGGCTCATCCCGGAGACCGGCGAGAAGGAGAACATCCTTCCGCTCGACAACTGCCAGGGCAGCTTCGAATACGTGCTCATCTACAACCGCTGGGGCAAAGAGCTCTTCCGCAGCACCGACCGCGACTTCCGCTGGTACCCCGGGGATACTCCCGCGGGGACGTACTACTACTCCATCAAGTTTACCAACAAGGAGTACAAGGGACCATTGACGGTGATGTACTAGGTAAGTTCCGAGTTCAAGTTTCGAGTTCAAAGTTCCGAGTTCAAAGTTCAAGATTTCGAGTTCTGATAGGGGGCGGTTTCTTCGAGCCTTTGCGATTTATTCCTGACACTTGATTCCTGCATGGTGCCTATATTGCATCATGCTCCGCACGCTTCTTCTGCTGCTTCTCGTTCCCCTCACCCTTTGGGGGCAAAAGGCACGGAATTACACAATGGTGACCACGGAGCTCGCCGATAAGGTGGTGTCAGCCAACCTGCCGGCCACCCCGGTCCGCCTTGCTGTTGTGCCCTTCACGGCAACAGCCTCCTCCACGCAGTCGTCGACCCAGTTTGGCGAATACCTCACGGAGACGGTCATTGCCAAACTCGGCAACCATTCCGACCGGGTGAAATTGTTTGAGCGCACCCGGCTTGACGCGATCCTCAAGGAGCATGAGTTCATACTCACCGATATGATGAAGCCCGCCGCCGCCCTCAAGATCGGCCAGCTGGCGCCCATTGATGCGCTTCTTTCCGGGACCTACACCAAACTAAAATCTTATACGGATGTGAGTGCGCGACTCATCGACGTGGCTTCGGGAGAAATCCTGGTGAGCTACAGCGGCCGTATCAAGATGGATAAGAATCTTGCCGCCCTGTTCCCCGCCGCGGGGGCTGTTCCGGTGCAGGCTCAACCGGCCGCGCAGCCCGCCGTTGTTCCGGTGCAGGTGACGATTCAGAACAACCCGACCTCCACCCCGGCACGGGCGAAAACAAAGGAAGAATTTTGTGAGGAGAAAGTGAGCGCCTTCACCCCCAAACTCAACGACCTGTCGGCCCGCGAGAAGATCGAAGCGGTCGTCACCGAAGCGATGGCCACACCCTTCGACAACCTCTGCGGGCGGCTGCACTTTCACGTCATGTACGCTTTTACGCGCTACACCATCGACCACCCTGCCTACAAGCGGTTCCTGCTCGCCACCCTGGATACCATCGCGTATCCCGCCGGCGATGAGCGTGCCTACGAGATCATCCGTTTCATTACAGCCGACAAGCAAGTCGATGATGCGGAGTGGAGAGCGTCGCTCCACGCCGTGACGCGCGTGGGAAACTACTCCATTTCCAATTACCTCAACTACCTGCTGTCGAAGCCTGATACGGATCCTGTCACCGCCACGAACCGCATCCGCGAATACTTCGACCTGGCGTCGGCGGGCAAGATCGGCCTGCCGCGACCCGTTTCCTATGAGACCGCGTTCTTCGAAATGATGGAAGGCCTTAAGAGTAACGGTGCGCTGGGGCAGGGCGTGTACGAAAAGTACAGTCAGCCGCTGCGACTGGACGAGAAGGGCCAGGCGACGTTGTTTTCCGATCTCCACGCGCTATATAAGGCCGAACCAACTGCTGCCCGCAAGACGGAGATCATGGGATGGATCGCCGCCTATGTCAACACGCACGATTACCCCAAGGCCCACGAGCAGTTGTACGACCTGGCCTGGTCGTTTAACCTGACCGGCAACGAGTCGCGCAATGAAGAGATCCGCCGTGAATACCCGGAGTCAGATTTGAAAGTGTTGGTGAGCAAATGCAGCGCACAGTTTGGGAAGTATGTACGGGCGACACCGTACCCGAGCCAGCAGGAAGACCGCATTAACTTCTGCGTCAAATACAACATCCCCGTCCCTGGGGTGATCCCGACGCTTGACGAGACAAAACAGATTCTGGGCGGAAACAACCTGGATGAGCAGTTGCGCGTGATGAAACTCCTCGCGCAGATGGGCGACCGGCCGAAGCCCATCGAAGGCAGTGTAGCTGCTTTGTTTTCGCGCCGCACGCTGGAAGACCGCGGAAAGCTCGACGAGATTCAAACGCTGGCCATCACGGTTCTCGGCAACTGTCGAACGCCCGATGCGAAGGCCATTGCTTACATGGTCGACGCGCTGCCCCATTACGGCAACGATACCGAGGCAGCAAAGACGGCTCTGGTGAAAATCGGCAAGCCTGCCGTACCAGGACTCATGCAGCGCCTCGACAAGACCACTGATCAAGACGGCGGTCTACAGTTTCAGTTGATCACCCTCTTGGGCGAGATCGGTCCCGACGCCGCGCCCGCCGCCAAGTCCATCCGGCGCGTGCTGTCGCAGACCCGCAATAGCGATGTGAAGTACGCCGCTGAAGCGGCACTGCAAGCGATAGAGAAGTAATCGGTGATCGGTGATCGGTGGAGTACGGTAGATTAGAAGCGGCAGTTTCAATTTATCTGCGCGCCACTGTTTACTGTTCACTGTCCCCACGTGATCGGTGATCAGTGATCGGTGGAGTACGGTAGATTCGAAGCGACTGTTTCAATTTGACTGCGCACCACTGTTTACTGTTTACCGTTCACGGTTCACTGCTCCCGTTGAAGTTCCCGAACTGTTGAACTGTTGAACCGTTGAACTATTGAACCTCCCGTTCACAGCTCCACCTTCCTCACAAGGAAGTCCCTCACATACGCCTCACCTCCTCGCCACTGGACGCGGAGCCATACGTCGTGGTGGGATTTGACGCGCACCTGGTGGCCTTCACCGACGATTTCGACGACGGATGAGGCGGAGGATGGGCCGCTCATGAGGTAGGTGCCGGCATGGGTGAGAATGGCGCGGTTAGAGTCGCGGCTGTAGTTGACGTGAATGAAGAGAGCGGCGAGGATGAGGAGTGTCAGAACCGCGAGGAAAACGGAATGTTGCTCCCGGTGGCGGTAGCGGTTGATCATGGCGGCGGCCGGCAGGAGGGCCAGCGCGGCAAGTACGGCGGCGATGGTGGCGAAGTATTCCCGCAGGACGGCGGCGACCGGGTCGAACGCGTTCTCCTCATAGCCCTGGAGACGGTTCTTTTCCGCCATCTCTTCCATTTTGCGCGCGCCCTGCGCATCGTGGGAGGCGAGCGTGTAGAGGTTGAGGTAGTAAAGCGATTCGCCGAGGTGGCCGAGGGCTTCGTTGATGTAGGCCATTTTGAGGAGCATGGCCGGCGACCATTGACCCTGCTGATGCAGGGAGAGGTAGCCGTCGAGTGCCTGCGTGTATTGGCGGGCGGCGAAGAGCGAATCCGCCTTCGCCAAGGCGGTGGCAGGCTGGTCCGCTGTCGCCGGGGACGCGGGGGCGGCCGGTTGAGCCCACGCGGGCAGGGCGAGCACTCCCAAAATCAGGAGAATGGCGGTCCGCTTTTGCATATTTTTCTGATCCTGCTACCTTTGCGGGCTCAATTACGCAAAACAACGTTCCTCTGCCAAAAAGAGATGCGTGGAAGGCGAAAATTGATCGGATTCCGTAGCTCAGTTGGTAGAGCAATACACTTTTAATGTATGGGTCCTGGGTTCGAGTCCCAGCGGGATCACAGAATAAATCAAAGCCAGGCCTGACCGTCTGGCTTTTCTCATTCTTAACCCTCTTTCTTATTCTTACCCCGCTTTTTTCTCAAAGTCACTTCGAGAGCTAACAGCGTTTCTTTGAGAGCGCTTGGAGGCCGCTTCGAGAAATTGACCTGTTTCTTCGAGAGTGCTTCGAGGCCGCTTCGAGGGGGCTTCGAGAAAATGACCTGTTTCTTCGAGAGCGCTTCGAGGGACCTTCGAGACCGCTTCGAGAGGGCTTCGAGATCTCTTCGAGGGAGCTTCGAGACCTCTTCGAGGAGCTTCGAGACTTCTTCCCAGAACCCGGCTCCCAGTACCCGCCTCCCAGGAGTTGGTTGTCAGTGATCGGTAATCGGTAGGTCGGTAGGGTACGTAAGTTTTGAATCTTTGGTTTCAATTTAACCGGCACTACCACTTACATCTTACTTTTTACATCTTACAATTTTCCCGTTCACATTTCCATTGCCAATACCGGCTTCAACTGGTATACTTGACATTTACTCCACCTCCCATGAAACGATTTCACCTCACCCTCGCAGCGGTTCTCCTCTTCACCAGTGCCTTTTCCCAGGAATCCTTCCGGCGCTGGCGAATTCAAAACCAGATACGCCTGGACAAATTCGACCTGGTGCTGCCGGAAGTCATGCGGGAAAACAAGATCGATATGTGGATCATCGCATGCCGGGAAGGGAGCTTTGATCCGCTCTATTCGTTCCTGGGTGAAGGCTATGTCGGGCACAACGGATACTACATCTTCACGGACACCGGCAAACCCCGGATTGAACGTGCCGTGCTCGGCATCGAAGGCTATCTTCTCGAGGAAGGAAAAGCTTACGACTATTTCGGGTCTGAATCGGAGCTCAAAGAGTTTGTCACGAAACGCGATCCCAAAAGCATCGGCCTGAATATGTCCAAAGCCATCGGCAGGAGCGACGGGCTTTCCTACACCGAACGGATAGAACTGGCGGAACTGCTGGGAAAGAAGTACGAGGCCCGCTTTGTGTCGGCTGAAAAACTGGCTTCCGACTTCCGGTCCAGGCACACGGCGACCGAGATCGCCGCCTTCGCCGAAGCGGGTGACTACTCTTTTCGCATCGCGGAGAAAGCCCTTTCCAATGAAGTGATTAAGCCAGGGGTGACCACGCTCGAAGACGTGGCCTGGTGGATGAAGGAAGAACTTTTCAAACATAACCTCGAGTCTTCTTTTGGCATGCCGTCGATCTATATCACCGGCCCCAACGGCATTGAGGCTACCTCGTCGGACCGGATCATTCAGCGCGGCGATATTCTTATGTTGGACTGGGGAGTTGGCCTGATGGGATACTATACGGACATGAAGCGCATGGCGTATGTACTCAAAGAGGGCGAAAAGGAATTGCCCAAAAGTATTCAACATGCATTTGACCAGGCCGTCCGCGTCCGGGAGTTGGTTGTGGCCACGATCAAACCGGAGATTACCGCAAAGCAAAATGAAATCAATGTCTACAAAGCCCTCGCGGGTGCAGGGTTCTCCCCCATTGAATTCAACAAGCCCGGCAACGACGATAAGACGGACGTTGTGATTGGCTGTCACGCCGTGGGCGACTGGGGTCACGGAAGCGGACCTTCGATTGCCTTCTTCAGCCCCGTGCAACTCACCTATACCGTGAAACCCACCAACCTGCTTTCCATCGAATTATTTGCCTACACCGCGCTGCCAGAGTGGGGAGGGAAGAAACTCCGCATCCCGCTCGAAGATGATGCGGTAGTGACCACCCGGGGTGTGGAGTGGGTCTATCCCATCAATCAACGCGTGCAACTTATTAAATAAGTCACCATGAAAAGATATGTGTTGATATTCCTGTCCCTGTTCCTCGTCGGAATTTCCGGCGCGGTAAGGGGGCAGTCCAAAGCCGCCGCAACAACGGTCATCAAGGCGGACCGGCTGATTCTGGGAGACGGAAGAGAGCTGGCTTCACCGGTCCTGATCATTACGGGTGACCGAATCACCTCAGTAGGAAAATCCAACGAAGTCAAGGTACCCGACGGCGCGAAGGTCATCGACCTGAAAGGGCACACGCTGATGCCCGGCTTCATCGATGCGCACACGCACCTGACTTCGATCGACAATGACGGCGGTGATTTGTCGGCCTTGAAGGAAACACCGGCGCATGGCGGTATTTATGGAACCGTCAATGCCCGTAAAACACTGGAGGCCGGCTTCACCACTGTGAGGGAGGCAGGCTCCCTCGGTTACGTTGACGTGGCCCTTCGCGACGCTATCCAACGGGGAATAATTCCAGGTCCCCGCATCCACGCTTCCGGCCCTGCGCTGGGCACAACCGGCGGGCATGCCGATGTGAATGGTTGGAGCCCTTTTCTCAACCTGCCCGGAACAGGGGCCATCGTTGACGGCCCGGACGAAGTGCGCAAGCAGGTGCGTCTCAACGTCAAGTATGGCGCTGATCAAATCAAGATAGTAGCCACCGGCGGAATTCTCTCCGTGGGTGATGCCGTGGGAGCGCCCCAGATGACGCCCGAAGAGTTGTCCGCAGCGGTGAGTGAAGCGACGAGGCTGGGCAGGAAGGTTATGGCGCACGCCCATGCCGGCGAAGGATTGCTGGCCGCCGTGAAAGCCGGTGTGGCTTCTATCGATCACGGCAGCCTTGTCGACGACGAGCCCGCTGCCGAGATGAAGAAGCGGGGAACGTACCTCGTTCCAACACTGATCATCCTGGAGGAGATTGTGCGTGACGGTGAAAAGAAAGGCGTGCCGCCCTATGCGGTTGCCAAAGCCAAAAGCATCGCGTTGGAGAGGCGCACCCGGCTGCGAGCCGCTTACCAGAGCGGGGTACTGTTTGCGCTCGGCACGGACGCCACCAGCGATATTCATGGACGCAACGGCGAAGAGTTCGGCTACATGGTGGAAATTCTTGGCGCCACCCCCATGGAGGCCATCACCATCGGCACGCGAAATGCAGCCCGGCTCCTCGGCATCGACAAGGACCTGGGCACCGTGGAAGTGGGGAAGTTGGCTGACCTCGTTGCTGTTCCCGGGAATCCGTTGACCGATATCCGTCTGCTTACGCAACCCGACTTTGTGATGAAAGGCGGCGTTGTATTCAAAGGGCAGGGGAGCCGGTGATCGGTGAATCGGTGGGTCGGTGAATCGGTGATCGGTGGGTCGGTGGGTCGGTGATCGATTTGTCCAACGGGGCACCTTGAATGGTTGAACTATTTTCACCCTCCAACCACTTCAGCAAAATACGCAGGTTCCCCGCTAAAAATTGATTGAGAAATTATGTCGGGAGTCCTGGTAGGAATATGCCAGCGGGTACTGGCTGCTGTCGCAAATCTTCTTCACAATAGCCAGACCCAGTCCCGTGCTGCCGGGGTCGCTGCTTTCTTTACTGAACCTCCTGGTCATTTTTTCCAGATCTATCGCCCGTTCCTGGCCACGATTAGTGATCGTCAATTTTCTTCCGATGATCGTAATCGAAATGTCCGAACCTTTTGGGCTGTGACGGATCGCGTTGTGTAAGAGATTGGTCAAAAGCACCTCGATAAGGGTTCTATTGGCGACGATCTTCAGCTTTTCGAGTTGTGTAGTGATTCTTATTTCGGCCGGCTCGGCGAGGATAGCCAGTGTCTTCAACTGAGTCTCGATAAGTTCAGACAATTCAACGTCTTGTTTTTCAAGAAACTGCTCATTGTCGATCCGGCTCAATAGCAGCAGGTTCTTATTCAGCCTGGCCATCCGTTGCGCAGTCGACTCCAGTTCCTGGATCGTATCGGCTTCAAACTGAGTCAACCCGGGGTTTTGCATCAGGGTGTCCAGCTTGCTCTGGAAAATAGCGATGGGTGTTTGAAGCTCGTGGGATGCATTTTCTATGAACTCCTTTTGTTGGACAAAGACATCATGGTTCCTCGTCACCAGATGACTCACTGTTTTGTTGAGGTCATTGAATTCAGTGATGGATGATTCCTCGGTCACGACCGATTCATTTTTGTCCAGCTCATAGGCCTTCAACTGGTCGAGTGTCCTGTAGAAGGGTTTCCAAAGTCTGCGCGAGACGGAGCGGTTCCAGAAAAGCAGGCCGGCCACCAGAATCACCGAAACCGCAAGGTGCACGAACCCGATAGCCTTCACCAGGTCATTGGTCTCCACCAGGGACATTCGCACGACCAGCTTATAGGGCTTTCCTTTGATCATGACCCCTGTCTCGTACCTCCGGAAGGGCTTTTCCTCGTGGTCGACGCTATCATACAGCGTCACTGTCCTGAAGTTGTTGTGAATTTCTTCGCTGGACGGACGGATGTGCATGTTGGAAGACAGCTTGTCCAGTACCTGAAGGTCGGTTTCGAGATCGTCGAGGTATTCGAAACTGTGGATATGCTTGATGAACTGATCGGCTTGCGTGACGATGGATTCATCTACTTCGTCGTTTAGCAGAGCCCGGATGGTGTAAAGAGAAGCCGGAAAGCTAACCAATACCAGTATCAGCGAAAACACGATTGAACCGCGAAGACTAACCTGGAGCAGTCTCATGCTGTGAATTTGTATCCCAGTCCGTAAACGCTCTTTACATAATCCCTGCTTCCCGCCTCGGTGAGCTTCCTTTTCAGGTTCTTCATATGCGTATAAATGAAATCAAATTTGTCCATGAGGTCCGCATCATCACCCGAGAGATGTTCGGCGATCGCGTTTTTCGAGACGACCCGGTTCTTGTTGGCCAGTAGAAACGTCAGCAAAGAGAATTCCATGGGCGTTAGGTCGAGGCTCTTATGGTTTACGGAAACCGACTTGCCAAGCAGGTCAATGGAGATTTCATTAAAGACCACCTTGTTGTTCCCCTCGAACCTCTTCCTTCGGATAATGGCCGAAACACGGGCTATCAACTCGGGCATATAAAACGGCTTGGCCAGGTAATCGTCGGCACCAAGATTCAGACCGGCAACCTTGTCGTCGGGAGAGTTTTTGGCTGTGATGACGATCACACCATCGGATTTGCCCTTGGACTTGATATCTTCCAGGATTTTCAGCCCGCTGCCGTCGGGAAGATTCAGGTCCAGCAGGATGCAATCATAGTCGTAGACGCTGATCTTTTCGCTGGCCTCACGCACGCCCAGCGCAACTTCGCAGACATAACCTTCCTGCCGGAGCGCCAGAACGATGCTGTCCAGGAGTTGCTTCTCATCTTCGATAACCAGAACTTTCATGAGAAAACCAGATGCTCGCACATCTGGTCAGTATTGAATTTAGAATAGGGTGAGAAAGGTAACGCTAGTCTTTCTTTTTACCTTCCTCTTTCACTTCTTCAGTCTTCAAAACCTTCCCGGCCGGAGTAATTTGCACAACCATAGATTTTTCTCCTTGCTCCAGTTCAATTTCGTAAAAAGTGCCCCGATCGGGGGTTTCTGCTTTCTCCGCCTCCTCTAGCTTATATTTTTCAAAGTCCTTCTTCAGGGTCGCTTGCACGGCAGCGGGCAAACTCTTCGCTGGCACCTCCGTTTCGGTGATCAGCCACTTGCCCGCCGAATCAAAATTGGCGGATTGCTCAGCACCGGCCTTCTTGAACTCCGCCTCGTATTCGGCATCGCTTTCCTTCGACCACTTCACGCGGTTGACTGCGGAGAATTGTTTCGCAAAGGCTTGCCTTACCGCCATCGGCACCTCACTTTCTTTCAATGCCTGGCCGGAGGCACTGCTGACAACAAGGAGTAGGGCCAGATTAATCAGTGTGGTTTTCATGGGGATTAAAATTTGGGTTTCTAAATTCAGATAATGAATGCTTCGTTAATCGGAGTCTTTGATGATTATTCAGTGGCGTTTCCAACGGGCCTTCCAAAGCGCAGGTAGGCTACCGGCAGGTAGAAGAGATTGAGCAAAGTTGACGTGACAATTCCGGCGGTGATCACCACGGCCATCGGGAACTCGATTTCTTGTCCCGGCTCGTTGCCGGAGACGATTATTGGAAACAGGGCGAGGATAGCCGCGGACGCCGTCATCAGGATCGGAGACATGCGCTCCAGGGCACCCCTGATTACCATTGGTTTCCCGAATAGTTCTCCCTCCTGGGACTCCAGGTGACGATAATGACTGATCAGCATAATGGCATTCCTTGTCGCGACGCCCAGTACGGTGACAAAACCGACCAAGGAGCCCAGCGATAATATTCCTCCCGACAGCCAGGCGCTAAGAATGCATCCGGAGAGAGCGAGCGGGAGACTCAACATAATGATCAAGGAGGTCCGCATGGAATTGAAATCCGCGTACAGGATCAGGAATATCCCGATGATAGAAAGCAACGAAAGCAGGTTAAGCCGGTTCTGCGATGCCTGTCGTTCTGCATACTCTCCGAGGACTTCGGGATGATAGCCCTTGTCAAGGGAAATGGTGCTCAATGTGGACTCTATTTCTTTAGCCACGGCTCCCAGCGCCCTTCCCTTGGTGTTGCATGTCACGTCAATCCGGCGAGACGAAGACTCGCGGGTGATTTCATTCGGCGTTGGTGCGATATACACGTCGGCCACATCCTTGAGCGGAACACGTCCGCCCGCGGGAATGTCGATCAGGATGTTTCGGACGGTTTCTATGTTAGTCCTTTCGTTCTGGCTTCCCCAGACAACCACGTCGAATATCTTTTGATCTTCATAAATCTCGCCGGCCTTGGTTCCGTTAATGATCGTATTGACGGTTCGACGAACGTCGCCGGCCGTAAGGCCAAACTGCGCCGCCGCTTGCGGTTTGAATTTCACTTCGATCTGCGGGACCAGAATCATCGGTTGTACTTTCAGGTCAGCGATGCCCGCAATGCGAGACAACGAGTCGCCAACCTCTTTAGCTTTAACTTGCAGCGTGCCAAGGTCCGACCCATAGATCCGTACCACGATGCTTGCGCTAGTGCCGGTGAGAACCTCTTTCACCCGCTCCCGGAGATAGGTGAGCAGGTCGCGGTACAGCCCGGGATATCCATCCACCACTTCCTGGATCCTGGCCACGGTCTGGTCGTAGTCACCTTCGGGATCAATGCTGATCCAGAGTTCCGTGAAGTTCGGGCCGACGACTTCGTCCGCCACTTCCGCCCGCCCGATATGCGAACCAAAATTTCTCACACCCGGAACGGCCCGAAGTTCGTTGCTGGCGCGGATCGTAATGCGGTCCATCGCTTCCAGCGAAGTCCCAGGCTTCTCCACCCAGTGCATCAGGAAGTCATACTCCTTGAAGTGCGGGAGGAACTCTTCTCCCAGGAACGGGAACGTGGCAAATATCAGGACAGTGAAGATGAGGGGTGTCCTTAGGGGACGTTTCAAGTTGAGCGTGCGGACAAGGGCCTTTTCGTATCTCACTTTGAGCCAATGGACGAGCGGCGTGTCGTGTGGGCCATGGCTTTCTGGTTCCTTGGATGAATAGCGCTTCGGCAGAATCATTAAGGACAGCGCCGGGGTGAAGGTCAGAGCCACGAAGAGCGACGCAACGATCGCCAGCATGTAGGACAATGCCAAGGGTTGAAAGAATGATCCCGAAAGGCCAGGCAGAAAGAAAACCGGCATGAGCACCAGGGCCACGATGATACTCCCGTATACAACGGCGCTGCGCACTTCCATCGACGCCAGGAGCACAACCTTGAACGGTTTCTCTGGCTTGGGAAGCGTGCTGTTCAGACGCAGTCGCCTGACAATATTTTCCACATCGATAATGGCATCGTCGACAACCTCGCCAAGGGCAAGTACTAAGCCGGCGAGTACCATGGTGTCGAGTGTGCCACCACGATAGTGAAGCACGAGGGCGGCGACAATCAGGGAGATCGGAATCGCCAGCACACTGATGAGGGCCGTCCTCCAGTCCTTGAGGAAAAAGAAGAGGATCAAGATGACCAGTATACAACCCAGGAACAACGCTCTGTTCAGGTTGTGTATCGACATTTCGATGAACGTGGCTGGCCGGAAGATGGTGGAGTCAAATTCCAATTCCTTCATTCCGGGCTTTAGCTCCTCGATGACCTTCTCGATCTTACGCGTGACCTCCAGGGTGTTCGCCTGCGGCTGTTTTTCTACAATGAGCAGCAGTCCGGGTCCGTTGTTAATGATGGCGTCGCCGATCGGCGCGGGGAATCCTTCCGTCACCTCGGCAAGATCGCCCAGTCGGATCGGCGCACCGTTGGATACTTTGATTGTTATGTCGGCCAGGTCTTCGGCGTTATATATATCCGGAACGTTGGACACCGCCATGCGCTGGTTGGGCATGTCGATGAATCCTCCGCCTAGGAGCGCGGTAGCGTCCCTGACTGTGGTAATGACCTGGGCAAGCTTGATATTATTGGCGAACAGCCGCTCGGGGTTCACCCTTACTTGAAGCTGACGGTCCCGTTGTCCCCAGATGGCCACATTCGCCACTCCGGGAACGGCCATCATACGCGGACGGGCCGTCCACCGCACCAGGGTGGTCATGTCCATTTGAGAGAGCGTTTTCGAGGTTATGCCGATTTTCATGACCCGGCTGGTCGAAGAAAGTGGAGTCAGCATTACCGGAGGACGGGCCACGGCGGGCAACTGAGGCGTGACCCGGGAAATGCGTTCCTGCACAAGTTGTCTGGCTTTGATCACATCGGTACCGCTGGCGAAATGCACTACGATGGAGGCAAGTCCGAGCACGGACTTGGACCGAAGCCGGGTAGAAAACGGCGTGCCGTTGAGTGCGTTCTCGATCGGTACGGCAATCAGCGCCTCTACCTCGGCGGTGGAAAGGCCTGGTGCCTCTACTTGTACCTCGACATACGGAGGAGCAAATTCCGGAAATACATCGAAGGCGCTGTTCCTGAGTACCTGCGAGCCCACCAGCATAAGGATGGCCATGAGGACAACAATGACCAGTCTTAACCGTAGAGATGTGGCGACAATCCAGCGCATCACTTGGCCCCTCCGAATTCAGTTCCAAACAATTCTGCAACGCCTTCAATCACGATCATTGTTCCTGCGGCAGGCCCCCGGCGGATCATCGCTGTTCCAGCTTCAACACTTGACACTTCAACGCGCTGGCGGACAAATGTTTCCGGGGTGACCATTTCATACATCCACGTCCCGCCATATATGTCGTACACGATGGCGGAGAAAGGAATTGTCAAAGCAGCCTGCTGGGATTTTAACTGTAGTGTAACGCTTATCCTTTGTCCCGGCCGGAACAACCCATCCGTGTTGGGTAACTCATAAAAGAAATCGGCTGAGCTGTTCAGCGGATCCGCAGTTAGCGGACCGTTGACAGGTCGGGCTTCCCGATCGCCCGACGACCCGGCAAAGTCCGAAAGGCTCCGTACACGGGCGGACGACTTGCTGTCGATGAGTGTAAGGTCACCGGCATAGACGGGCACGCGTACCCATACGGGGCTCACGGCGGAGACATCCATGACTGGAGCATTGGCCGAGACCACCTGCGACGGGGATGTGTATACCCGCTGGATGAAACCTGTCACGGCAGACTCAATGTTTAGCGTCGACAACTTGTCTGATACGTCGCTGCCAGAGTTGCCTTTCATGAGTTCTACCCGCGCCTCCGCCACGCGCAATCCGGCGGAGGTATTGGCTAACTCAGCTTCGGCATCTTGCTTGGCCCGCAGGCTGCCGGCTTTGTCTTTCAGGAGTTGTTCAGCCCTCTTGAGCTTCTCGGTTGCGACGTCAAATTGAACTTTCCGGAGCTTGACATCCTCTTGGGCACTGATCAGGTCCTTTTCGGAAGGAAGGATCAGCAATCGATATAGCACTTGCCCTTTTTTTACGGGAGATCCAGCCAGGGGCAGTCTGCCATCTTTTAGGCCCAGTATAGTCCCCGAAACGGGCGCCGTCATGGTCATTGATTGCCCGGGAATCGCTGTTACTTCACCGCTGTATGTCCGCGTCTGGTTGGCATGCCGCTCTTCGATCGCTCGCGCTTTGATGCCGAGACGCTCGACCGCCTTAGCGGTGAGTTTCAGCGTAGTAAGATCGGATTCCTTTACCGGGTTGGTGACGGCGGCAGGTGGCGTCTTCTTGTTATCATTTGTTTTCGAGCACGCCGCCGTCAGAACGACCAGCGCGACGAACAGGATCAACGTATTTGTTTTCATTTCTGGTTATTCATGATTCGTTTGCCCAGCGCGTAGTTCATTTGACTTACTGCGCGATGAAGTTCTGCCGAAGCTTCCGCCTGCTTAAGTTTAGCGTCGAGCAATTGACGGTTTGCCTCCAGCACGGGCAGATAGGAGATGTCTCCCGTTGTGTAGGAGTTTCTTGACAAGGCCATCGCCTCCTCCAGTGAAGGAATAACGGTGGAGTTCCAGAGTTGGTACGATTTGACGGCAAGGTCATACCGGGCGTAGGCCTCTGATACGGTCAGCGCCACCCGTTGCCGGAGGGCGACATAGTTGTGTGATGCCTGTTCAATCTCGGCTTTTGCCCTGGAGATTCGGCCCTGGTTCCAGTTGAAGATCGGCACTTCGGTACGGATACCCAGGTTGTAAGTCTCCGGGAAGGGCTTTTCGGCCGACGGCGTCCCCGAAAAATTCTGACCGTTTAGCACTGCGGTGAGGACGGCAATCCGCGAACGTTCCCATCCCAGCCGGTGACCGGCCGCTTCGATAGCCGTCCGGGAAGCAGTGAGTTCCGGCTGATTGGCGTAGGCTATTTCAAGCAGCTCATCCTTCCGCACATTTTGGACTGTCTCCTCTGCGGTCGACAGCGTTAGTATCGTATCGGTGGGCAGGCCCAGCAGTGTGTTGAACCGATACCTGAAAACGCTGGTATCCTGCCGCACCCGCATCAGGAGGTCCATGGCATTGGCCGAGTCCATTCTGGCAGTGATCGCCTCGAGCTCGCTGATATCTCCGTTTCTCAGACGCGATGCCGCCAGTTCACTCATCTGCCAGCGGACCTCCGCGTTCTCTGCCAATATCCGGGCACGGACTCGGGCCAACGACAAATCCGCGTACGCAACCTGAACATCCCGTATCAGGGTGAAACTCCTCTGGACCATGTTCTCGGCCACTTTGGCGGCGTCGCGCTTGGCGGCTGCTACACGGTGAGGCCGTTGCCACAGCTGGTCCAGGTAGAAGTACAAGTAGCCTTGGGCAACAATTCCACCGTTCGGCGACAGGTATTGCAAAAGCGGGTTGGGTATGATCCCGGCATCCTTGACGTCCGCTTGCGCGAAAGATATGGCAGCAAGGTCCGCCTGCAATTGCTCATTGTTCCAAAGGGCGATCGCGACAGCCTCATCCTCGGAAAGGCCATCGTCACCGATGACGTTGGAGGGCATTTCAAATCTTCCCGCAGGCTTTTGGGGTGTCACGTCAAACGCCATCTGTCGCTTTACTTTTTCCGACAGGTAAGACCTCGTGTATCGGTTTTGGGGGTTACAACCCACCAGGACTAATAGGGCGATGATCGGGATAACTTTCATTTTCATCGGCTAACAAAGTGGTTCCGAATTCTGAGGAAAGATTGAAGAACGACTGTGACAAGACCATGAGGTCGCAGTAGGTGAGTTAGACTCCAGATTTCCTTCAGAATTCACACCTTAGTTCAAAGACAATTGCACCATCCTTCCAAATCACGCTTTATGAAACAGTTATTTTCCCTGCTACTGGCGCTCGTCGCCGTTGCCCCGGTGTCCGTCGCTCAGCCGAACTATCACCTGATCAAGAAAACCGTCATCGGCGGCGAAGGGGGCTGGGATTATTTGAGCGTTGACTCGAAAAGCGGTGTCCTCTATGTTTCACACAGTACGCAGGTGGAGGTGCTGAATGCCAAGACGCACGAAAAAATTGGTGCTATACCCGGTCTGCAGGGGGTACATGGTGTGATCGCCGTTCCTGCAGTGGGAAAAGGCATAACGACCAACGGCCGGAGTAATACGGCAACCATTTTTGACCTGAAGACGCTTCAGCCGATCATCGAACTGCCGACCGGCAAGAACCCGGATGCGCTGCTCTATGACAACTACTCGAAGCGTGTCTTTGTCTTCAACCACAGCGATGTAACCGCTACGGCGATTGACATTGCGAAAGGTGCAGTAGCGGGAACGATCGATCTCGGTGGAACAGCTCTTGAAGCCGGCGCTACCGACGAGAAGGGTACCATTTTTGTCAACCTGGAGGAAGCCAATGAGATTGTTTCGTTCGATGCCATGGCACTGACGATAAAGAACCGTTGGAAAATATCTCCGTGTGAGGAGCCGACAGGACTTGCCCTCGATAGGAAATCCAACCGGCTGTTCAGCGTTTGTCACAGCGGAGTGATGATGATCGTGGATGCTCAGTCAGGAAACATCGTCTCACAGGTTCCGATCGGCAAGCGGGTGGACGGTGTTGTTTTTGATCCCGAGTTGAAATTGGCATTCAGTTCCAACGGAGAGGGAACGATCACCGTCGTCCAGGAAATCTCACCCAGTGAATTCAAAGTGGTCCAAACAATCAAAACCGAGCCCGGTGCCCGCACCATCGCACTGGATCCTAAAACCCATCATGTTTTTGTTACCACCGCCCAGTATGGTGAGACGCCGGCGGCTACAGCGGAGAACCCAAATCCAAGGCCCAAAGTGCTCCCCAATACGTTCATGATCCTGGAGTACGGTACGGACTGAAACGTAGATCCTGAAGGTCTTGCCGGACCGAACTTGGAACCCTACTTATAACTTCCTGCTTCCCTTCGGTGCCTTCGAGAGCCTCAGGCACCGAGTTCCCAACTCCTTCGGTGCCTTCGAGAACCTCAGGCATCGAGTTCCTGAATTCTTCCACCACTTCTTACTTCACTCCTCTGACTTCTGACTCCTGAATTCTGAATTCTGACTTCTGACTCCTGACTCCTGTTAAAAGAGCGGCAGGAGGCGGGATAGTTGCACTGAAGAGGCAGGGTCGGTTGCAAAAACTGCAACTCCCATTTCCCATTGGCGCCGGAAATGCCTTCCTAGCGCAAAATCTGCAACATTTTTCACCGGCAGGCCCGAAGAACAGTTTAGTCGGCGGTTGGCGTACGGGTACGTTTGGCCCAAGGATTTACCAAACACGCCTATGAACACCACACAGATCGTATTGCTCGGCGGAGGGTATACCACCTTGTGGGCCTACCGCTCCCTCGTCAACAAACTCCGGAAGGAAATCGACCGCGACGAAGTGCGCCTCGTCGTCGTCTGCCCCGAAGACCACCACTACTTCCATGGCTGGACGGCCGAAAGTCTCACCGGCATTGTGAAGAATGAAAACCGCATGAGCCCCTTGGAGGAGATGCTTGACAAGGCAACCCTCGTCAAAGGATACGCCGTGGAGATCGACCCCGTGAACCGTGAAATCCAGGTCAACATGGAATGCGGCCTTCAATGCGTGCACTACGATCACCTGCTCATCGGCATGGGCTCGTATGACAGCGAACAAATCGCCGGGGTGAAGCGCCATGGCTACCAGGTCAAATCCGATACGGCCTTCCTCCGCACGCAGCGCGACATCCGGGCTCTGGTATCCCGCGCCGCGCAGTGTGATCGCAAGGAGGCCGAGCGACTCCTGCGCATCTCCGTCTGCGGCGCGGGGTTCACGGGTGTAGAGTTGGTAACGAACATCGCGGAGTTCATCGCGGTACTCAAGGCGCAGTATCCCTCGCTCCACTCCGTCAAGCCCACCATCCGGCTCATCCACAGTAAGAGCGCCATCCTCGACACGCTTCCTTCCGGCCTGACCCGGATGCGGAAGTACGCTGAAAAGGTCATGCGTCAATACGGCATCGAAGTTATCCTGAATCGTCGCGTCACCGAGATTGCCGCTGACGGCGTTTTCCTCGACGATCATTCCTATCTGCCCGGAAGCATGGTGATCTCTACGTCGGGACAAAGCCGCGTGAACCTGAAAGGCACAGAGTCGATGCGGCGCGACAGCCTGGGCCGGATTTGCGCGAATTCGTTTCTGCAAATTGAGGGTCACGGAAACATCTGGGGCGGCGGTGACGCCTGCTCCGTGCCGTACCGAGGTACATCTACACCCTGTGTGCCCAACGCGTTGTGGGCCATGAAGCACGGCGAATATGCCGCGGCCAACATCGCGCGCACGTTGCGCGGTCAGCCGCTGCGGCCGTTCACGTATCGCGGACTGGGTCAGTGCGCCAGCCTCGGCATCGGCAAAGGCATCGGTGAATTGTATGGACTGGAATTCACAGGCTGGTCGGCGTGGATCATGCGGTGGTTTTTCTTCAACTACTTCATGCCGTCCCGCGCCGTCATGCGCCGTGAGATCGCCGACTGGATGCACCTGTTGCTTACCGGCAAACGAAAAGGACTCGTTGGCGCGGAACAGACCATCGCCAACCCTGTACCGACTATGGCCTGGAGACCTGAGGCCGCATAACCAAAATCACACGGCGATGACCATCAATTTCTTTAAGGACAAAGTCTGTTGGATCACCGGGGCGTCGAGTGGTATCGGTGCGGCGCTGGCCCAACAGTTGAGCAAGGCCGGTGCCTACGTCATTCTTTCTGCCCGTAACCGGGAACAGCTGGCGGCGGTGAAAGAAGGCTCCGCGTTTCCCTGGCGGATGCAATTGCTCGCTTGTGACATGGAGCAAACAGACCAGCTCGAGACGATCGCCATGGAGGCTTGGAAGATGAAAGGTCATATCGATTACGTCTTTCTCAACGCCGGCATGGCGGTACGCGATCGCGTGGTCTCCACACGGCCGGAGATGACCCGCAAGGTGATGGACGTCAATTTCATGGCCAACGTTGTGATCACCCGCACCCTGCTCCCGTTGATGATCGCGCGGGGTGGCGGTCAATACATTGTCACGAGCAGCCTGTCAGGGAAATTCGGCGTGCCGCAGCTGTCGGCCTATGCCGCGTCGAAGCACGCGCTCCACGGGTTCTTCGAATCGCTGCGCGCGGAAAGCGAAAGCCAGGGAATCCGGGTGACCCTCGCTGTTGTCGGGCTCGTGAAGACACACATCACCCTCAACGCCTTGCAGGGCGACGGCAGCCGGTATGACCGGATGGAAGAGTCCATCGCGCGCGGAATCACGCCGGAGCGATGTGCGATGAAAATCTTGGCGGCCGCCGCAAGGAGCGATCGTGAGGTGTTGGTCGGCGGCGCTGAAGTTCTCAGCGTCTTAGTGAAGCGATTCTTCCCGTCGCTGCACAGCTGGCTGATGGCGCGCCATCCGGTGAGAAGGTTGCGTAACCTGCTCGGGACAGGGAAGGTGCCCACTGAAAGGCCGGTCCGAATGTCTGCGTAAATCTGCGTGTATTCCATCTGCGCAGATCTGCGGGAAAAGAAAGGTTCCCTTCGCGCCCTGCCCGCCCAGATCAAAGAAAGTGGGAGGACCTGACCACGTTTACCGGGCAGTGAAAAGCGATCAGTCCGACACGGTCGAGGTATTTCTCTTCCAACAGATTCAGGATGCGTTGGGTGTTCTCTTCCGAGACAATCGTTTCGATCTTGATATTTTCCCCGTCCCACGGATTGTCCCGTTTGCGATAGATACTCTTTCCTCCCACGGGAGTAGTTGTGTATCCCTTGGCGCCCAGGTTGATGATGAGTTCCTGCAGCTCTTCCGCCAGGTTTTCTTCTGCGATGATGGTTAGAAGATGGAGTGTTGTCATATGCTCAGTTTCAATGGATGATCATTTCGGCCAGCTGATGATACAAAGGCAGGCCCACGACAATGTTGAACGGAAACGTGATGGCCAGTGCGGCGGTGAGGTAGTACGAAGGATTTGCTTCCGGCAGGGCCACACGGCATGCGGCAGGAGCGGCAATGTAAGAGGCGCTTGCGGCAAGCACACCGAGAATCGTTGCGCCTCCAAGACTCAAACCCGCCAAGTTTCCAAGATAGATTCCCAGGAGCGCGTGCAAGACCGGAAAGATGGTGCCGAAGCCTACGATCGTCAGTCCTCCCGACCGGAGTTCCGAAAGTTTTCGCCCTGCGGTCAGGCCTGCTTCCAGAAGGAACAGGGTCAGAATGCCCTTGAAGGGTGTATCAAATAGCGGTGATACTTGTTCCCAGCCCGATTTGCCCATCGCGAAGCCGATCAGGAGAAATCCGATAAGCAACACCGTACTCTTGCCGGTGAGCAGCTCGCGAAGGAGAATGCGGAACGAAACCCTTTCGCTGGACGCGGATTGGTTCCAGCGAGCCAGGAAGATGGCCACGAGGATGGCGGGTATTTCCATGATGGCCAGGATGCTGGGCATGAACCCTTCGTACGCGATGCCCAGGGACTCGTGGTAGACCAATGCGGCGCTGAAAGTCACCGCCGACACTGAGCCGTAGTGTGCGGCGAGTGCCGCGGCGTTAACGACATCCAGGCCCGCCACCTTGCGCATGATGCCGTACGTCCAGACGGGAATGAAGCAGCACAATGCGAGTGCGGCCATGGCGGGGAAAGCCACTTCGGCGAAAGAGGTCGTGGATAATTTGTAACCACCCTTGATCCCGATGGCGATCAGCAGGTAGATGGTGAGTGTTTGATATAGACTTTCCGGAAATTTCAAGTCGCTCTTGATCCGGCTGGCCACGATGCCCAGTACGAAGGCAAGGACCATGGGTGAGGCAAGGTTCGATAGCATGAAGCGGTACGTTTATTAGTTTAGGAATTCAACGCGGCCGGTGTGGATGTCATACACGGCGCCAATAATCTGCAGGGAGCCCTCCCGCACTCGCTTGGCGAGCACCGGCTCCAGTTGCCGGAGTTGAGCAACCTGCATGCGGACATTTTCCCGTATGGCCTCGTCGAGCAAGTGATCCGGATCTTTTTCCCGGGCTTTTTCCACAGCGGGCTTTATCGCATTGATCAAGGTGACGATATGTCCGGCGACTTCGGGTACGGTGATGGCCGCATTGACGGCTCCGCATTGGGTATGTCCCAGCACCACAATCAGGCGGCTGCCGAGCACCTCTTCTGCAAATTCGATGCTTCCCCACGAGGCATAGGTGGACACCTGGCCTGCCGTTCGAACGATAAACAGGTCGCCAAGCCCCTGGTCAAAGATGATTTCATTGGGGACCCGGGAGTCCGAACAGCCCACAATGGTGGCAAATGGTTTTTGGCCTTTCGCCACTTCTTTCAGGCGGCTGACATCCTGGCGAGGATGCGCCGACCGTCCTTCTGTAAAGCGCTGGTTGCCTTCTTTCAGCCATCCCAATGCCACCTCGGGGGTAGGCGATTGGCCAAATGCCGAGACAGACATCATCACCAGGAGAATGCTGAAGAGATTTCTTCCTTGTTTTTTTATTCCTTCCTGTTCGAGGTAATAGTTTCTCAGCCGCCGGGATATTCGGGTAACAAGAAAATACAGGAGCGAGATGGACGTGAGAATGACGACCAGTCGCTTCAGGATAACTTCAGGACTGACGGCCAGCTGGGTTTGTTCACCGGCGGCGTGTGAAAGCAATCCTGCGGCGATCAGCAATAGAGCGACGAGGAGTTGAGCGGGTGCATGCGGTTGTTTCATATGTTGATTGAGGGGTTACGGGTTCTGCCTTCCGAAAAACCGGGGGCAAATGTCCCCTTCGGGAATCATTATTTTTTATTCAATTTTGGAATGTTGATCATAACGATTCATTATGCATTACACGTTGAACCAACTCCAGATTTTCCTTCGGATAGTACAAGAAAAGAGCATCACCCGGGCGGCGGAATCCCTTCACCTGACGCAGCCGGCCGTATCCAATCAGCTCAAGAACTTCCAGCAGCAATTCGACATGCCGCTGACCGAACTGATCGGAAGGAAACTGTACGTCACGGGATTTGGAATGGAGATTGCGAAGTCGGCCGAGCGCATTTTGGGCGAAGTGGCTAATATCAATGCGAAGACCCACGATTTCCGCGGACGCCTCACCGGCCGGCTGGTTATTTCAGTCGTCTCCACGGGCAAATACATCATGCCCTATTTCCTTTCCTCCTTCATAAGGAACAATCCGGGCGTTGAGCTCCAAATGGATGTAACCAACAAGGCGAGTGTGATCGACGACATCAGTGCCAATTCCGTTGACTTCGCGCTGGTGTCCATCATCCCTCATTTCCTCCGGGTAGAGAAACTGGACCTTCTTCCCAACAGGCTCTTCCTTGTCGGCAATCAATCATTCAACGCCGGTCCATCGATCCATTCCAAGCAAATCTTCAAGGAGCTGCCCTTGATCTATCGCGAGCCGGGTTCAGGTACCCGGCAGGCGATGGAGAGTTTTATCTCCCGCAACAAAGTGGCCGTAGTCAAGAAACTGGAGCTGACTTCCAACGAAGCTGTCAAACAGGCCGTCCTGGCCGGGCTGGGATTTTCCATCATGCCCTTGATTGGAATTCGCAATGAACTGCGCAACGGTGAACTTCAGGTTATCCGGGTAAAGGGACTGCCTATCCACACGACGTGGAGCCTCATATGGCCAAAAGGAAAAATTCACTCCCCGGCGGCTCGCGCTTTCCTGCAGTACATCAAGGATGAAAAGGCGGCCATCGTGCAAAATCATTTCACCTGGTACAAGGAATACGCCCCCACGACTTGAACACCAACAGCAGCCTGCATTCTCTTCGCGCCCCTGCCCGCCAAGTTATGTAAGCTTATAAATTGCTCCGGCTTAGGCAGGCGGGTTTGCGTCTTCGCGGTGAAAGAATCCCCGTGGAATAAAAACAACCTTCATTCGTATCTTGACCCGCCACTCCCGGAACGAATTGAATCCTCATGTCACGAACCACAAAAGTTCTCTCCGCCCTTTTCCTGGCCATCTTCATTGCATTGGCCGCCCACCTCTACTGGCTGTCGAGTCTGAATGGCCCGGAAACATATCCGCCGGACGACTACCTGGACACTGAACCCAACAAGACTGCGCTCATTGTTGTCGCCCACGACGACGATGCGATCGGTTGTGCGGGAACGGTGAGCGAGCTTACGCGCAAGGGTTGGCAAGTTCATTTCATCACCTTCTACGGCAACTACCGAAAGGAAGACAATCCCACACGAAAAGCCGAAGCGACGGAAGCCGCCCGCATCCAGCAGCTGGCGAGCCTTCACCTTATCGACCTGGTGATCCAGCGCACCGATACCGTCAAAGAACCCTGGATGCCCATTCCCTATGCACGCATCCCCGACTACATGAAAGTAGATTCCATCCGGCATGTCGTCGACAGCATGACTTCCGTTTATCAGCCTTCCGTCATTTTCACGCTCGACAACCAGATCGGAGGCTACGGCCACCCCGAGCACGTTTGTGTGAGCCAGTGTGTGGTGGACGTATCCGGCATTCACGCAGCCGACAGCGCCTTCTCCGTGAAGCGCATCTACCAGGCTGTATTCCCGAAGACATTGAACGAACGCGTGCTTCACAACAACCCGGCGTTTGTGGCGGCTCAGCGTGTTTGGGGTAAAGGTTCCCCGGATCCGGATGTTGAAGTGAATATCTTCGGCAGCGCCGGCACCAAGAAAGCCGTAATGCAGGCCTACGAATCCCAGCATAGGAATATCCGGAAGGTATGGCCCTACTACCAGCTATACCCTGCCTGGCTGTACTTCAAAATTTTTGATAAGGAGTACTTTCATGTATTGAAGGTTGGAATTCAACCGTAGCGGTGAGTTACCCTGAAGTATCTAATTTCTTCGCGCTCCTGCCCGCCAAGTTATGTAAGCTGATAAATTGCTCCGGCTTAGGCAGGCGGGATAGCGTCTTCGCGGTGAAAATTATTTCGGTGCACTAGAGGCGGGTGATAATCCGCGTTGATTGGATTACCTCTTTCCAGCGCACAGGTGGCTGTCGTAACGTGATAGCTGATTTCTGGCGCGCAATCCCAATGTCGAAACCCCGCACCATGGAAACGCTGATCTCATCAAAATCATCGATGTCCTTGGCGTCATTCAGAAGGATTTGAACGGCCTTCCGGGCAATCGTGTCGTTTTCAACACCCTCTTTAGGAAGATGACGAACCCACAGTTCTATTTGGTAGACTCGCCGCGTAGCTCCGCCGGCGTGCATTGTCTTGTCCAGGACACTCTCATTGACCACGCCATCCAATTGTGATATTTTGGAGTATATGGTATAAATATTTTCCAGTGAGCCGGACTTCCACTGGCCGGTGGCCAATGCGACGCTAATCAGCAAGAGTATCATTCCGGCATAGACTCGAAATGGCGTCCTGGTCAGCGCCGGAATCAACGCGGGTTCTTTCAACCGGAGTGTCGACGCCACGTAGGTACCCACAAGTAAGTCATGAAGCGATTGTCGGGTGCTTCGATTGAAAATATAAATGATCACAACGCCGATGACCACCGATCCCAGCACCAAGGTCTTTACCGCGTTAGCGAATGAGAAAGAGGGTTCAACGGGGAGCAGAAGGTTAATGGTGAAATAGGGAAAGGACAGAATGATCGCTCTCCAGAGTGATTTACCGGGGCCGATGGTATCACCGTTGCCGCTGACAACCTGCAGATACATTAGCCGTTTACCGGGTGTTTGGCCGTTACCAAGTTTGGAATTGAAGATCGCCTGGTAGGCCACCGCAATGGTCAGCCCCACCAACACCCCGTACTTTCCTGTGCCGACGAAGAAATCCTGTGCGATCCAACCGAGCAGGAACCCCGCCACCCCGAGAATAAAACTATCAATAAGTAAAGCCCAGACCCGGGGCCAAAATCCCGGTATGATAATTCTTGATTCCATGGCGAGGGTTAGTAGTTAATCAGGCTTCTTTGGGTATTTGCTGTCCTCCTGTATTCTAAGATAGGATTATTCCCTAAATGAGTTGGCCTGGACGGTCTGGTTAAACCTATTCATCGCATCCGCATTATGCCTTCCCTTCGCGCCTTCGCGGTTAATACCCCGTCCCCCAACAAATATTCCTCAAAATTGCCAACTTTGGTTACTCCATGCAGTGCCTTCGCCTCTTCCTGATCCTGATCAGCGTGTCGCCCCTCTTCCTGGCTTCCTGCCAACGGCAAAGCAGGATTGCGCTGCAGAATGATTCCGTCGACTTCAACCTCCATATCCGCCCGATCCTCTCGGACCGCTGCTTCAAATGCCACGGGCCGGACGGCAACCAGCGCAAGGCCAACCTTCGACTCGATCTCCGCGAGCATGCACTCGCCGCACTGAAAGACAATCCGAAAGAATTTGTGATCGTGCCCGGCGATGCATCCCGGTCGGAACTCTTTCGGAGAATTTCCTCGCACGACACCGCGCAGGTCATGCCGCCGCCAACTTCGAACCTGAAGTTAAACGATGATGAAGTCTTCCTGATCGGCAAATGGATTGATCAGGGTGCGCACTACAAGAAACACTGGGCCTTCATCCCGCCGCGGATGCCGGCGGTGCCGGAAGTTTCCGAGCCCAACTGGCCGCGCAACGAGTTGGATCACTTTACACTCGCCGCCATGGAGGCAGCCGGACTGAAGCCCAATGAAGAAGCGGACAAGGAACGACTGCTGAAGCGGGCAAGCCTTGACATCACCGGGTTACCACCATCGCTGGATTTGCAAGAGCGTTTTCTCAAGGACCCATCCGCCCAGGCGTATGAGAAGGTGGTGGACGAGTTGTTGGCCCAACCCCAGTATGGGGAAAAGATGGCCGTCTACTGGATGGACGTCGCCCGCTATGCCGATTCCCACGGCTACCAGGACGACGGCCTGCGGACCATGTGGCCGTGGCGCGATTGGGTGATCCACGCGTTCAACAAAAATTACCCGTACGATCAGTTCGTCACCTGGCAACTGGCCGGTGACCTGCTGCCCGATGCCACCAAGGAACAAGTATTGGCCACCGGCTTCAACCGCAATCACAAGATCACGCAGGAGGGAGGCGTCATCCAGGAGGAATACCGCATCGAGTACGTCACGGACCGGACCAACACGTTTGGAAAGGCGTTCCTCGCCCTCACATTTGAGTGTGCCCACTGTCACGACCATAAGTATGATCCCATCTCTCAAAGGGATTATTACAGCACGTTCGCATTTTTCAACCAGGTGCCGGAGAAAGGACTTGTCGGCGACATCACATTAGCCTCGCTGGCCGATCCGCCAAAGATCAAATTCACTTCCGAAGAAATTCGCAACCTCTATGCGTTCATCAATAAGAAGGATACTGCCGCCGTGGAGGTCATGGTGATGAAAGACTCCTCGACGCGGCGGCCTACCTATTTGCTAAAGCGCGGCGCCTACGATGCCCCGGGCGAGCGGGTCAGCATTGGCGTCCCTTCCGCCATTCTCCCATTCGATTCGACAACGTACGGCAACAACCGCCTGGGTCTGGCCAAATGGCTCTTCGATAAGAAGAACCCGCTGACGGCCCGCGTTTTCGTCAACCGCATGTGGCAGGAGTTCTTTGGCCGCGGCCTGGTAAAAACGGCAGGCGACTTCGGTATGCAGGGAGAGATGCCGTCGCACCCCGAATTGCTGGACTGGCTCGCCCTCGACTTTATGGATCACGGATGGGATATCAAGCGACTCGTCCGGCAGATTGTCACGTCGTCAACCTACCGGCAATCTTCACGGGTGGATGAAGACAAACGGGCGGTTGACCCTGATAATATTCTTCTTGCCCGGGGGCCGCGGGTTCGTTTGTCGGCCGAGGCGGTTCGCGATCTTGCACTGGCCAGCAGCGGCCTGCTCGTCAAAGACATCGGCGGACCGAGCATGAAAGTTTATCAGCCGAAAGGCATCTGGGAATCGTCTACGTCGGGCCGCGGCGTGCTGGCTCGCTACGTGCAGGATCACGGTGAGGACCTCTACCGCCGCGGATTGTACAGTTTTATCAAGCGCACGGTTCCTCCGCCCGGCATGCTGATGTTTGACGCCAGCAACCGCGATCAATGTGAAGTGCGGCGCATGCGCACCAACACCCCGCTCCAGTCGCTCTTGTTAATGAACGACCCAACGATATTGGAGGCCGCCCGTGTTTTTGCGCAGCGACTGTTGTCGGAAAACTCAACGCCGAAAGATAAAATAGCCAAAGCATTCCGGTCGATCGTCTGCCGCGATGCGAAACCCGAAGAGTTGGAATTGCTGGTGGGCTACTTTGAGGAAGAGCAAGTGAAGTTTCAGCAATCGCCCGCGAAGGCGAACGAACTGATCAGGGCCGGGGAGTATCCCGCTGCCGGATCAAAAGATGTGGTTTCCCTCGCCGCGCTGATGCAGGTGGTGCACACTATATATAATATGGAGGAAGCGATCACAAAAACATAATTGCCACGGCTTAGCCCAACAGACGATGGACAACGAATTCATCAAAAACCGATTGCACGTCACACGCCGGCATTTCCTTGGCAAGATGAGCCTGGGACTGGGGTCTGTCGCGCTGGGCTCATTGCTCATCCCCGATTTATTCAGCGGAGCAGACGATGTGGCCTTGCCCGTCGGCCTGCCGCACTTTGCGCCCAAAGCCAAGCGTATCATTTACTTATTCCAGAACGGTGCACCTTCCCAACTGGAAAGCTTTGACTACAAGCCTCAGCTGGCGAAGATGCGGGGAGAGGAACTGCCTGCCTCGATCCGGATGGGGCAGCGTCTCACGGGGATGACGTCGGGTCAGAAGAACTTTCCCCTCGTGGATTCTTATTTCAAGTTCAATCAATACGGCAACTCCGGAGCGTGGGTGAGTGAACTGTTTCCGAACACTGCCAAAATCGTTGATGAGCTTTGCTTCATCAAGTCGATGCATACGGAGGCGATCAACCATGATCCCGCATTGACCTTTATGCAGACCGGGGCGCAGCAGGGCAACCGGCCCAGCATGGGAGCCTGGCTGAGTTACGGACTGGGCAGCGAGAACAAGAACCTGCCGGCTTTCTGCGTCCTGCTGTCGCGCGGACGGGGCAACGGCCAGGGCGTGTACTCCAAACTCTGGACGAACGGATTCCTCGACAGCATCCACCAGGGTGTGCAATTCAGCAGCAGCGAAGAGCGCGTGTTGTATCTGAAGAACCCTGACGGCCGCGACCGGGCCGACACCCGGAAGATGCTGGACAACCTCGCTCAACTCAATGACCTGAACTATAAAGAATTCGGCGACCCGGAGATTCAAACGCGGATACAGCAATACGAGATGGCTTACCGCATGCAGACAGCCGTGCCGGAATTGACGGATCTGGCCCAGGAGCCTGATCACATCATCAAGATGTACGGTGCCGATTGTTTGTCGCCCGGCACCTATGCCGCCAATTGCCTACTCGCCCGCAAACTTTCGGAAGCCGGCGTTCGGTTCGTGCAGTTGTATCACCAGGGCTGGGATCAGCACGGTAACATGGTCGGCGAAATGCCGCTGCAGGCACAGGATGTGGACCGGGCAACGGCGGCACTCATCATGGACCTGAAGCAACGCGGACTGCTCGATGAGACCCTCGTCATCTGGGGCGGCGAGTTTGGCCGGACGAATTACTGCCAGGGCGAGATCACCAAAGGCAACTATGGCCGCGACCATCACCCGCGATGCTATACGATCTGGATGGCCGGCGGCGGCGTGAAGCCGGGTATGACGTACGGGGAATCTGATGAGTTTGGTTATAACATTGTACGCGACCCGGTGCACGTGAATGATTTCCACGCCACCGTCCTGCACTTGATGGGTCTCCATCATGAGCAGCTTAACTACAAACACCTGGGTCGGCGGTACCGGCTCACCGATGTGGCGGGAAAGGTGGTCACCGGAATTTTGGCCTAAGCCATCATGCAGCAGACAGCACGTATTCTTCTCCAAGTCATTTTCTTCCTGCAGGTCCTGCTCCTGTTTCTTTTTCTTTTTGGCGACCGGTTGTCGCTTCCTGTCTGGCTCGAGGTGGCGGGCCGATTTCACCCGGCCGTGCTTCACCTTCCCATCGGCGCCTTCTGCCTGGGCCTGGTGTTGGCATTCCTGGAAAGTCACTTTAAGAAGAAGTCATTTCGAAAGATCAGCCTCGCGGCGCTGGTGTTCACTTCGGTGTCCTGTTCCGTCACTGCACTGTTGGGAATCTTTCTCGCGCAGCAGGGTGACTATGGCGCAGAGGCGCTCACCCAGCACAAGAACAGCGGGGTGTTCCTGAGTTTTCTCTGTTACTTCCTGCTGGTGACCTTCACCTACGGCCGCAAAGAACCCATCCTCTATTACGTGTTGGGCATACTTTCAGCCGGTACGCTGGTCTATGTGGGGCACACCGGCAGTGTACTCACGCACGGTGAGAACTTTCTGCTTGCGCCGTTGAAGCAGGCAACAGGTCCAGTCGATGCCAATGCTTCGGCATTTCAACAAGTCATCTATCCCGTCCTGGAAAGAAAATGCGCATCGTGCCATAATCGCACCAAAGCGAAAGGCAAGTTCGTCATGACGTCGATGGAAGAATTCAAGAAAGGGGGCAAGCACGGCGTGGAATGGGTGGCCGGCAGTCCATCGGAGAGCCGCATGATCCAGTACATTCACCTGCCGCTGTCGGATGACGACCACATGCCGCCCGACGGGAAACCGCAATTGTCGGCGAACGAGATCAAGTTGCTGGAGGCGTGGATCGCGGCCGGCGCCGATATGGATAAGAAGCTTGACGAGTTAGCCGATCAGGACTCATTCAAAATCATGGGGAAAGCCTTCCTGGCCGTTGCCAACGTGGCAAGCCGCGAGGAGAAGGTCTATGAATTTTCCGCCGCATCGGAAGAGACGATTCAAAAGATGAACACCCCTTTCCGCTCGGTATTCCCCTTGTATCAAAAGAGCCCGGCGCTGCAAGCTGATTTTTTTGTTCGCGAGTCGTTCAAGCCGTCGTCGCTGGAAGAGTTAAAGGAAATCAAGGACCAGCTCGTTGTCCTGAACCTTTCCAAGATGCCCGTAACCGACGACGACCTGAAAGTAATCGCCGCGTTTTCCAACCTCGAGAAGTTGAATCTTAATTTTTCAAAGATCAGCGGAAGCGGCCTGTCCGCGCTCCTGGGGTTGAAGCATCTCCAATACCTTTCATTGGCGGGCACGGCGGTCACTGCCGAGACGGTAGCGCCGGTGGTGGCGATTCCTTCCTTGCGAGAACTATACGTCTGGAATACTAAGATCACCGAAGAAGACAGGGTGAAGCTGTCGGCCGGCTATCCGAGTCTCTCCGTATATACTACTCAATTTAAAGATGACCAGGTTCTGCGGCTGAGCAAGCCGTTTCTCGCGAACGAGGAGATCGTGAAGCGGGGCGAACGCGTCGAACTCCGCCATTCGATGCCCGGCGTCACAATCCGGTATACACTGGATGGCAGTAACCCCGACAGCGTGACGTCCAGCACCTTTGAATCACCTTTGGCGATACCGTCAACCTCTGTCCTGAAGGCCATCGCGTGCAAGCCGGGGTGGTACTGCAGTGAACTTTTCGAGACGACCTGCTTCGTGCAAGGAATTAAACCGGCGAGCGCGCATTTGGTGACGAATCCCGACAAACAATATCGCGGCGAGGGAGACAAGAGTCTTGTGGATGAGCGAAAGGGATTCATTGAGAGTTTTAAAGACGCCGCATGGCTGGGATATCAGAATGATCCGTTTGTTGCGGGGTTTGAATTTGGTCCTGAACCGCCGGTGCTGCACTCCATCGTGATCAGCTACGGCAAGAATGTCGGTTCGCACATCATGCCGCCGGAAGCGGTGGAGGTGTGGGCGGGAAAGAACAGTAAACAGGTTTCGCTGATTCAATCGATGAAAATTCAACAGCCGACAGGATATGACCCCGCGCAACTGGTGGCGTTGATGATTCCTTTAAAAGATGCTCACTACGGCTATTACAAGATTATAGCGAAGCCCGTCGGCAAGCTTCCTCCCTGGCATAGCGCCAAGGGCAAGAAAGGGTGGATCTTTGTTGACGAAGTTTTTTTCTACTAGTGTTTCACCTTAACACCGCGTCCATGGTTCGAATCGTCTGTCTCTTTCTCCTTTTGATGCACAGCGTTGTATTTGGCCAGGCGCCGAAAACAGCGGTCTTCAACGTAAAGGACTTTGGCGCCACGGGGAAGAAAACGCCATCCGCCCAGTTGGCCATTCAGAAGGCGATCGATGCATGCGCGGCTGCCGGCGGCGGCATGGTTTATCTCCCTCCCGGGGAATACTCCTCCGGCACACTGATCCTTAAAAATCATGTTCGCCTGCACATCGAGTCAGGAGCTACACTGTATTCCATCAAAGAAAAGGCCGCCTTCACGAAAGACGCCCTGATCTTTGCCGACGGCGCTGAAAATATTTCGATCGAGGGACGCGGAACCATTGACGGGCAAGGCCGATACGAATGGCGCCTCAACGACATCGAAGACGACTTCATCCGCCCCAACATGGATCAGATGACGGCATTGGGTAAACCCCTGAATCGATCTTTCCCCAAGAAGGATCAATTCGGCAAGCTGGTGCTCCTGCTACGCTGCAAGGACGTGCGCATTAGCGGATTGTCGTTTATCGATTCACCCAGCTGGACAATTCACCCGTATGCCTGCGAGCGGCTCACCATCGACGGCATCTACATCCGCTCCAGCCTGAAGGACGGCGTGTGGGCCGACGGCATCGACCCTGACGGCTGCAAAGATGTGCGCATCAGCAACTGCACGATCGAAACCGGGGATGACGCCCTGGTGTTCTATTCCATGAACTGGTTCGGGCCCGCGCTGCCTTGCGAGAACATCACTGTCACCAACTGCCGGCTGACGTCCAGCTCGAGCGCCATCAAGTTCTGCGACGGCAATATGAACGCCATCCGCAACGTAACCATCGACAACTGCGTCATCCGCAGCTCGAACCGCGGCATCGCCTTTATGAATTTCGACGGCGGGGAAGTCAGCGATGTTGTGCTCTCCAACCTGACGGTCGAGTGTGTCCGCAACGATTGGTTCTGGTGGGGCGACGGAGATCCGCTGCACTTCAACATCAAGCGCCGCAGCGAGGTGCACAAGAGCATCAAGCCCGAAGACGACAAGAACCCTGCAGGCAAGATTCGCCGCGTGCTCATCACCAACGTGATTGCGAAGGGCTACGGATCCAGTATCTGTAACGGCCACCCCGAAAGCTGGCTCGAAGACATCACGTTGAACAACGTGAAGTTGACCGTTGCCCATGACACGCAGGCTCCCTATGACAAGGCGCGCAGCGGGTTGGTTTTCAAGCAGGTCAGAAATCTGAAGTTGAAAGACGTGGAGGTCACCTGGGAGAAGCCCGGGTATGATGCATGGGAAGGCGCACTAGTGCTGGACGAGGTAGATGGATTGGAGATGGATCATTTTTCCGGCATCGCGTGGAAGCCCAAGTACCCGGCCATCCTGTTGAACCAGGTAGAGCACGCCGTCATCCGCAACCTGTCCGCCGCCCCCGGCACGGAGACATTTCTCCAATTCACCGGCGGCCGCACCAAGGGCATCCTTCTCCAGGGCAACGATTTCCGTTCCGCGAGAAATCCATTTCTCTATGAGACAGGGCTAATGGGCTCGCAGATCCGCAGTGAAGGCAATGTGAAGTGACCGAGGGTTGGCAGTTGGCTCTTGGCCGTTGGCTCTTGGGCTACGATAAATATGCGGGGGTATTACCCGGCAACGGAGAGTCCAGGTGCGACCATTCATCGGGCGCCACTCACTACTGACCGCTGAAAAGGTTAACCTGTCGGCGGTTTCGCTTTTCCCAGGTGATTCAGTTCGTTTATACACCGGGACCTTTGGTCTTCGTGTAAACAAACTGTAAGCACCCATGCGCAATTTCCTCTTCTTGTCTGTGGTTGTCATTCTGTTCACCTGCCAGGATCTTCATGCCCAGGGTCCGACGAGTGTCGGTGTCCGGTTTGGAGGGACTACCGGGATTACGGTGAAGCATTTCTATCAACCCAATACGGCCGTGGAAGGACTGGTGGGTTCCTTTGGAAATGGATTCAGCCTAACGGCCCTGTTGGAGAAACATCAAGCCGTATACAATGCCCCGGGATTACATGTCTACTACGGCGGTGGCATGCACCTGGCATTTTATAACGGGCAAGGAAGCGAACGCGGCTTCATTGGCCACGAGGTCCCGTATCACAGAAACAACGATGCGGGCCTCGGTATTGACGGCATCATCGGGATCGAATACCGACTGCCGGAGAATGTGCCGCTAACCATTAGTTTCAATTTTAAACCTTTCCTCGAGTTTGGCTCCGGTGGATACATGACCGGCGGGATGGATCCTGGCATCGGGATCAGTTATACCATACCCAGCAGGCACTAGACCACGGGGAGCCATTAACCAGGCATCCGCAGGCGGTGGTTATAGCCTCTACTTCCCCCGCTACCACCCGCATTTCATCCCTCCCCCAGCTAGCTTTTATTTTCACCATTGAAGATTGAACTTTAATCCTTGAACCCGCCTGCCAAGCGCGAAGCTTAGTTAGAGCAGCGCATGTGGCGGGCAGGCTGTTGAACCTTGAACCCGCCTGCCAAGCGCGAAGCTTAGTTAGAGCAGTGCATGTGGAAGGCAGGCTGTTGAACCTTTTGAACCTCTGGAACCTTTTGAACCTCTGGAACCTTTTGAACCTCTGGAACCCTTTGAAACTCTGGAACCCTTTGAACCTCTTGAACTGTTGAACTGTTGAACCTTGAACTGTTGAACTCAGATCCCTCCTCCTGGCTCACCCAATACGGCGACTATCTCTATTCGTTTTGCCGCCTGCGGGTTGGTCATGCGGAAACGGCCGAGGACCTCGTACAGGAGACACTGCTGTCGGCGTTCAAGGCACGCGACAGCTTCAAAGGTCAAAGTTCCGAGATCACCTGGCTGGTGAGTATCCTCAAGAACAAGATCACCGACTACTACCGGAAGAAGGACATCCTGCGCGATGCGGGCAGCTACCTGGAGGGATCCGACCAGGAATTTGCTGGTGATTTCTTCGATGCCGGCAATGGGCACTGGCTCCGCAGCGCCGCACCGCAAGCCTGGGTCCAGGCCGACAGCGCGGTTATCAACGAAGAATTTGAGACCGTGATGGGAAAGTGCCTGCAGAAGCTGCCGCAGAAGCTGGCGCCCGTATTCATGGCGCGGTTCTTCGATGACGAAGAAGCGGAAACTATTTGTAAGGTTCATGGGATTTCCCCGTCTAACTATTGGGTGATCATCCACCGCGCGAAGGTGATGCTGCGCGCTTGCCTGGAAAAGAACTGGTTTAACAGTAAAATGACGCCATGATCTATCTGTTCTCCAAGACTGTCTTTGACTGCCGTCAGGCCACGTTTCTGTCGGTGAAGAAGGATGAGGGAACGATTACGCCCTTTGAACGGGCCAAATTGTGGTATCACATGCTGTACTGCGAGCCCTGCCGCCGGTTTGCACGGCAATGGGATTTCTTAAAACAGGCCAAGCGTCCCACGTCCTTTGCACTCCAGCCTCCCTTTACCTTGTCCGCCGAAGCCCGCGAGAAAATCCTCCGGCGACTGGGAGAAAAAGAAGCCTAAAAAAACTGCTGCCCGTCTGTAAGGAGACCTCGTCTGTTCCGTCTAACCGGGCATAAACCAAGTGTTCCCATGAAGCAACTGATCACGGTATGTCTGTTTATGATGGCCATCGGTGGGGCTTTCGCTCAACCCATCTTCACGGCCAATGGTTTGGCCATCCGCGGCTATGACCCGGTGGCTTACTTTACGGATGGCAAGCCGGTTCAAGGATTGCCTGCGTTCACTTATTCCTGGCAGGGCGCGGAGTGGCGCTTCAAAGACAAGGCCAACCTCGACCTCTTCAAGGCCAACCCGGAGAAATATGCGCCGCAGTTCGGCGGCTTTTGCGCCTACGGTGTTAGCGAAAACCACAAGTCGCCGACGGAGCCCGACGCGTTTACCATTGTCGACGACAAGCTCTACCTCAACTACAACCTTAAAGTAAAGGAGATATGGTCACGCAATCGCGACGAGCGGATCGTCAAGGCAAATATCAACTGGACCGGACTGAAAAACGAAAAGCAATGAGGGCGCTGATCAGGAAGGATCTTGTAATTGCAATCGCCATGCTGATGCCTTGCCTCGCCTCGGCACAGTCAAAAGCAAATCAATGTAACCTGGAAAACGGTGTTGCCATTCAGGGTTACGACCCGGTTTCCTATTTCAAGGAGAACAAGGCGGTGCAGGGGAAGAAGGAGTTGGCGTATCAGCATGATGGAGTTACCTATTACTTCTCATCGGCGGCGAACAAGAATGCATTCGCGGCCAGCCCGGCGGCATTCGAACCACAATACGGCGGCTGGTGTGCTTATGCCATGGGCGCCACCGGGGAGAAAGTGGAGATCGACCCCGAGACATTCAAGGTGGTGGAAGGAAAGCTCTATCTCTTCTACAATCGGTTTTTCAACAACACGCTGCCCAAGTGGAACAAGGAAGAAACTGTGCTTAAGACGAAGGCCGATATGAACTGGATGAAATTCATTAAATAGAATAGCACAATCATGAAGAAGATACTCTCCATTGCCTTGCGACTGGTGGCGGCCGTTATCATGCTGCAAACGCTGTATTTCAAATTCACCGCCGCGCCGGAGTCGGTGTATATCTTTTCACAGGTCGGCATTGAGCCGTGGGGGAGAATTGGCACCGGCGCGGCCGAGCTGATCGCGTCCGTGCTGCTGTTGATCCCTGCCACCGTGGCGTTGGGTGCCTTGATGTCAGTGGGCATTATGCTGGGAGCCGTCGCCACTCACTTATTCATCCTCGGCATCGATGTCCAGGGCGACGGAGGTCAACTGTTTGCTTATGCGCTGACTGTACTCGTCGCTGCTGTTGTTCTGCTATTCCTCCACCAGGACCAGGTTGTATCCTACCGTAAACTCCTGAACCGGTAAGTATGGAACAGATTACCATCGCCTGTGAAGGATTGATCGGCCAATTGGAGAATACCCTGGCGCGAGTTACCGATGAAGAGTTTGTAAGGCAGTCGCCGGCATTGGGCGGGTCAACCATCGGGCAGCATGTGCGGCATACCCTGGAGTTCTTTCTTTGTTTGGAAGGAGGAGTGGCTACCGGCGTAGTCAACTACGACAAGCGTGCTCACAGCCGCGAGATGGAGACGGATCGTTCAGCGGCCTTGGCTGCCCTTAACAGGGTGCGGCAATTTGTGGAAGAGTCCCTCGAAGACCTGGAACTGAAACTTGAAGTTTGCTACGGGCGGGAGGAGGAGGATTTCTATCCGATCGGCACGAGTCTCAGCCGCGAGCTGGCGTATAACCTCGAGCACACCATCCACCACATGGCGATCATCAAAATCGGCCTGCGCGATATAGCCGCTCACGTGCACCTGCCGCCTGACTTCGGCGTGGCCGCTTCGACACTGCGTTTCCGTCGCACCTCCCTAACACTGAACCTTGAACTTTGAACCTTGAACCCGCCTGCCAGAGCTGCACTTGATTTAGCGCTCATCCATCGGCGGGCAGGCTGCTGAACCTTTTGAACAATCCCATCACTCCTTCAACAATATCTCCCGCTTCACCCGCCCGCCTTTTTCAGATTCAATGGTTAGAGAGGCTGAAGGGTTGCTCCCTGTAATACGAATGACATACGTTACTTGGCCCAGCGAAAGTGTTGAAGCATCTTCATCACGACGGCCCGCAAGGTTGCCCATGTCCGTGCGCGGCTTGCCACTCACCAATTCGGCATTGGTCAGCTTGATGAGGGATCGCACCGGTGCAGCGATCTGGGATTCAATAGCGCGCTTGGAGATGTTCGTGGGGAGATAGCCTTCATTCTGCACCGTCACGGTGAGCTTCATTAGCTTTCCTTTCTCCACGGTGGTGACTTTCGCGTCCTTGATCACTACGCGCGGACTGATTTCTGCAAGCCACAACATCCACGGCAAGTACAGCTCAATTTCAGCCTTGATAAACTGCGGAGGCGGGTTCTGCCGGATGAATTTGGAATTCCAACCGCCGATCTCCACTTGCCCGAGTTGGGAGTGATTGTAAGCCTGCCAATTAATAAAGTACTTTCCGCCGAGCGCGGTGTCGTTCCACTTGATCAGCTCTTCATCACTCACGCGGCCGTCTTTATTGGCATCGGCAGGGAACATGCCCCAAAACTCCGGCACAAAGCCGACGACACCGAAGTCCCAATAGGCCCAGCTGATCAGTGTGCCGTGACGGTGAACGCGGGGGTTGCTGTAACTGGGAACCACTTTCTGTTTTGTGGTGGTTTCATACATGCCCGACAACTCGAGAATCAACTGCTGGTCTTCCATGTCAAACTTGTCCCACGGCCCCGTAGAGGGCAGGCGGAATAAGTAACCCGCGGCTGTGTGTCCGTGGAAGATGCCGGTGACGTTCCGGTGCGTGGAGAGAAACTCGATAGTGGCTTTCGTTTCCGGTTCGCTGAGCGGGTAAGGCCCGGCTCCATTCTGTTCGAATTCCTGACCCCATTCGCGGGGAAAGTTCCGGTTCATGTCGATGCCGCCAACGCCGTCTTCGTTGAATTTGCCGTCGCCATCGTCGTCGATGCCCTCGTCGAGCACATCGTAGTACGCGCCGCCCGTTTCATTGGCTTCGCGCTTGACCATGATGCGCGGATCGGCGCTGCTGATCTTCCACTGACCGGTCGGATTCTTCACCCGCATGTCGGTGATGATGCCGTCATTGTTGAGGTCGTTGCCCGGATCTTCATCGAGTTGACCGTCCAGGTCATTGTCATAAGGACGAGGCGTGCTGCGTAGCACGGTGGACGTGGTCAACGCGAGGTCGGCGCCGTCGGGGTTGAACTTGGGTCGGATGTACAAGGTGCGGGTGTCGAGCAGGCTCTTGATGCGGGCGTCGGTCTCATACTTTGAGAGCACTTCCCAGGCGAAGCGCAATGCCACTTCGGCGCCGGTCAGTTCGCCCGCGTGAATGTTGCCGTCATAGTAGTAGGCAGGCTTGTCTTCCGCCAGACCGGTTTTGTGGTTGGTGATCTCCAGAACCATCAGCGGTGTTCCTTTCAATGTGGCGCCGATGGAGTAGACGCGGGTAAGGTCCGGGTACTTCTTCGCCCACGCGTTGATCATGTCGTACCGCCGCCGCTGTAGTGTGCAGTGACTGCCAAGTGGGAGCGAGGGGATCTTCTTTCTGTGAGAAGGCGGTGCCGGCGGCACAAACAAGAGCGAGCAAGGCAAGAAGACGGTTCATGGAAGGGTGGTTTAAGGCACTGAAAATTTCAGACTAATTCCCGCGACGAGCAAAAAACCGGGGATGAGACTCGCCAGCGGTTGTCAAGTTGGATAAAGGGCAAAAAAGGTGCGGTGCTCAGGGCATCTTCACCACCCGCTGCACGGTCTGATGCCCGTCGTGCGAAGTCTTCAGGATGTAAACGCCGGACGGAAGCCCGGAAAGATTCATCTCGGCTGTCTCGATGCCCTGTCGTGCGCTAAACGTCACACTTTCAACACGCCGTCCCGACACGTCGTACAGTTCAACGTCAATCGGCATGTCGCCGCCAGCCTCATAAGAAATCGAGAGCTTCGTAGTGAAGGGATTCGGAAATACACGGAGAACAACCCTGGCCGACTCGATACCCGTCACCAGCGGTCTGAGGTTGATGTCGAGCCATTCCAGGCGGTATGTGATCCAGTCTTTGAGCCAGTTGATTTCCTGCTGGTAGGAGGCGCCCACGAAGTAGTTGGGCCACACGTATGTTCCCAGTATAGGCCACTGCTGGAAGTTGCGCTGCTGGGCTTCGGCGTTGAGCACTCCCGAAACCGAGTCGACGTAGGCGAGCACATTGGCGGTGGCCAGTGCGCCGGCACGCAGGGAAGTCCAGCGATGGCCTAGTTGGGTGCGGAAAGCGGAATCTTGAAGCAGTCGTTTCCACCAGAATGGAATCTGCCAGTAGTCGTCGGGACAAATGCCGTTGAATTCAATGACAAACCCGTCGGTGTTCCCGTACGTGCAGTAGTCCACGTTACCGAAGCCTTCGTTGTAATCCCAGATCGGCCCCATGAAAAGCTTGCCGCCGTCCGAGTCGCGCTTCTTGTGGAAGAAGGTGCTGAGTCGATAGCCGTCCGGGTTTTTGGTGACTTCATTCATGATGAAGTAGTCGATGAACGAAGACCGGTCGGCGTAGCGGGCATAGCCGTTGACGGGATCCTGGAACTGGTCGCCATGGAGGGCAGCCTCAAACTGGTAGACATACTGCCGGATGTAGGCCGACTGTTCGGGCGTGATGTCTTCCTGCTTCGGGTACTCGTATTGAAAGAAGATGCTCTGCCATCCCTTGCCGCCTTCCGGCGGGAAGCTGGAAGTCCATCCCGCGCCGCCGCTTCCGGTCGACTTGTCAATCTTAATGATGTACCCGCCGGTCACCGCGTCGCCGCTCACGGCGGAGGCATCCATCTTGGCGATGTCGACCCGGTTCTTGTCCCGTTTGATTTTTTCCAGCAGCACATACACTCCCTGGTATTCGCCGTTGAGGACTAGCTCGACGAAGCGGGATCGCGACGCGTAGCGGCCCAGCTGCCGGCCCAGGTGGTAGGCCAGCGCGTCGCGGAGCAGCGTCTTGTCGTCATAGGCGGCAAAGAGAATCCAGTCGTCTTTCTTGGGAAGACCCAGCAGCGATTTGTCGATGCCGTTGCCCAAGGCATCCTGCAGTTCGATGCCATATTGTTTCTTCGGGAAGGACTGCGATGACGAGCCCCGTAGTTCTATCCCGATGTAGCCGTTATAGTTGTTGTACGGATCGGCGACCTGGTTGCGGATTCCCGGGCCGTTGTCGATGATGCCCATCTGTGAGGGGATTTTCGGCTCGTCGACAATCGTCTGGCCGTTGGTGTTGATCACGACGATGGGCAGATTCGAAGACGTAAAATTCACCGGGGCCTGGCCGAAACCAGGTAAAGAGAGCGTCAGCGCCATCAGGGCGCAAAAGTGACTACGCACCTTCATTGCACGTGCAAGATACGAAGGAAGCGGGCGGATAGATATTGACAAAACTTGCCTCCCGGTCAGGACAATAGCCTCCAATCTTTCGCAGTTCTTTCTTTATCTTTATTATTCAACCTCTCCAATTTGCCATGAAAAAACTATTCCTCTTCACCTTCGTCCTGCTGTGCGCCCAGCTGGCCTCCGCGCAGATCAGCGCCAAGCTGATGCGCTATGTCGATGTGTCCGAAAATGAGATTGCCTTCGTCTACGGCGGCGACATCTGGCTCATGCCGAAAGCCGGCGGCCAGGCCGTGCAGATCACGCACTCGCCCGGTGAAGAGTCGTGGCCGAAATTTTCACCCGACGGGTCGGAGATCGCCTTCACGGCCAATTACAATGGCAACGCCGATGTGTACGTCATGTCTTCGCGCGGAGGTGTGCCCACCCGGGTAACATACGCTTCGTATACCGACCGTGTCGTAGACTGGCACCCCGATGGAAAACGGATCTTGTTTGCATCACGGCGTGAGGCCAGTGCATCACGGGTTAACCAGTTCCTTCTCGTGGATAAAACCGGCGGACTGCCCAAGCGCCTGGCGGTGCCGTACGGCGAACTCGCCAGCTTTTCGCCCGATGGAAATAAGCTCGCCTACATCACCAAGATCACGGAGAACTATCCCTTCAAGCGCTACCGCGGCGGTCTTACGTCGGATGTAATTGTCTTCGACCTGCTCACCAACAAAGCCGAGAACATCACCAACAACATGGCCAACGATGGCAAACCGGCCTGGGCAGGCAACAAGATTTACTTCCTGTCCGACCAGGATCCCGACATGCGCCTGAACATCTGGTCGTACGACACCCAGGCGAAAACCAGTAAGAAGGTAACGGCATTCAAGGACTTCGACATCTCCTACATGTCGGCCGGGCCGAAAGACATTGTCTTTGAAAACGGCGGCGCCCTCTACCGCATGGACCTGGCCAGCGAGAAATATGAGGAAGTGAAAGCCAACGTCGTGAGCGATCTCTCCCTGGAGATCCCGCGTCAGCGAAACGTAGAGCGCAATATCGTTACGGCATCGGCGTCTCCCGGCGGATCGCGTTTGGCGATTGAAGCCCGCGGTGAACTGTTCAATGTGCCGGCAAAAGAAGGTGTGGTCACGAATATCACGAAGTCGAGCGGCGCCTTCGACCGCGACCCGGCCTGGTCGCCCGACGGCAGCAAGCTCGCCTACTGGAGTGACAAGGGAGGGGAGTTTGAAGTTTATGTTCAGGATATGAACAAGAATGAGCCGGCCAAGAAGCTCACAAACCGTGGCGCCGGGTTCGGCTACAAGTTGTATTGGTCGCCCGACAACAAGTGGCTCGCCTATGTTGACGAGCGCAACGACATCAACCTGCTGGATGTGAATTCCGGCGTCGTGAAAAAGATGGACAATTATTCCTGGGAGATCGGTCACGGAGGCCGCAATGGTTATTTCCTCAATTGGTCGCCTGACTCGAAGTGGGTCTCCTACTCCAAAGGTGAAGATAACGCCTCCGATGCCGTTTATGTGTACAGCGTGGCGGAAGGAAAGCCGTACCGCGTCACGGGAAGTTTCTATAATACACGCAACCCCGTGTTTAGTGCGGATGGGAAGTATCTCTTCTGTCTCACCGACCGCGAGTTCAATGCCGCCTACAGCAGCATGGGCGACGGAACATGGATCTATATCAATAACACTCGTCTCGCCGCCATCAGCCTGACCAAAGATGCCGCTGATTTGCTCAAGCCAAAGAATGATGAGGTGAAGGTGGAAAGCAAGGAAGAAAAGAAGCCCGACGACAAGAAAGCAGACGCGAAAAAAGGAGACGATAAAGGCAAGAAGGACAAAGCCGCAGAGCCGGAGAAGAAGCCCGAGGCGGTGGCCGTGAAGATTGATTTTGACGACATCGAAAGCAGAATGGTTGTCCTGCCGCCCGGCAGCGGCAGCCTCGATAACATCATTGCCTTTGAAGGAAAAGTAGTTTACCAGCGCTATCCCAACCCGGGCAACTGGGGTGAACCTGCCTTGGTGGTCTATGACATCGAGAAACGCGAAGAGAAAACCGTGCTGGGCAAAGCGGATTTTGCAGAGGCCACCGCCGATCACAAGAGCCTGCTGGTGCGCAGCGAGGGTAAGTTCGCCGTCGTCAAGCCGGAGCCCGATCAGAAAATAGAAAAGCCGGTGCCCACTTCGGACTTGGTGATGAATCTGAATCCCAAGGAGGAATGGAGGGAAATCTTCAACGATACCTGGAGGCGGTATCGCGACTTCTTCTACGACAAAGACATGCAGAAAGTGGACTGGAACGGTCTTCGCAAGCGTTATGGCGCACTCATTGAAGACGCCCGCAGCCGGTGGGATGTGACCAACATCCAGTCCAATCTCCAGGCGGAGCTCAGCGCCGGGCATACCTACACCTTTGGCGGCGACGCCGAACAGGTGACCCGCATTGAAACGGGATTCCTCGGCATCGACTGGGAACTGAACAACAATGCCTATCGCATCAAGCGCATCATCCGACCGGCCGCCTGGGATAATCTGCGCTCACCGTTTGACCGACCCGGTGTTGGCGTGACGGCAGGCGAATATATTCTCGCCGTCAACGGTATCGACCTTGACCCGGCCAAAGACCCGTATGCTTCCTTTGACGGGCTGGCCGGTAAAACGGTCGCGCTCACCATCAGCAAGACAGGAACAAAATCAGACGGCCGCACGGTGGTGGTCACCTGCCTCAATACCGACGATGATGCCGGCCTGCGCTACCTGGAATGGATTGAAAATAACCGGAAGATGGTCGACAAGCTTTCCGGCGGCGAATTGGGTTATATCTACATGTCGAACACCGCCGGCCAGGGCCAGATGGAATTGGTGCGCATGTTTTATGGCCAGCTGTCAAAGAAGGGATTCATTATTGACGAGCGCTTCAACGGCGGCGGCCAGTTGTCGGACCGGTTCCTCGAATTGCTGAACCGCCCCATTGTGTACAATCTCTTCTGGCGTCACGGTCGGCCGACACCGGCTCCCACGAAAGCCAACCCCGGACCGAAAGGAATGCTGATCAACGGTTGGGCGGGTTCCGGCGGCGATGCGCTGCCCTGGGCCTTCCGCGAACAGAACGGCGGACCGATTGTCGGCGAACGCACCCTCGGGATATTGGTTGGCCCTGCCACCGGTCACCAGTTGATCGACGGCGGCGGGATCACGCTTCCGGAAGCGCGGCTGTATCACAACTCCGGCAAGTGGTTTGACGAAGGTGTCGGCACGAAGCCGGATATCGAAGTCTGGGATGATCCGAATTTGCTCGTCCAGGGCCGCGACCCGCAGATGGAACGGGTAGTGGAGGAGGTGATGAAACTCGTGCGCACCAAACCGTTCAAGATGACGCCGCCCCCGCCGATGCAGGATCGCACCGCGGAGGGGCTCAATAAGAACTAAGTGAGTGCTTACGTGTCAATGGGCCAACGTGCCAGTGTGCCAAGGTGCCAACGTGTCGATGGTGAACTGTGAACAGTAAACTGTGAACCGTAAGCAGTATGGTTTTTACTGTTCACTGTTCACCGTTCACGGTTCACTGTTCACGACTCACTGACGCGCCCCGACTTCGCTAAAGCTACGTCGGGGCAAGCCGACCACACCGATTAGTCCGGACGAATGTCAGAACCATCGGGGGTGATACGATATAAGAGATATTCCCATTCACGATATTGTTCTAATGAGGTTTACCGTGGAACCGTCAACATAGATTTCAAGGAGCAGCAAGTTGTTCATTAGACAGATGACCGCACAAAAAAAGGATATTTCGGGATTGTATTTGATTGCTGGACTTATTGTACTAGCCGCCTTGGCATACGCTTATCATAAGTGGCTTCAGACACTACCCCAACGTTACACGGTCGGAGTAATCTACGAAATCCGGAAGCCAGCAAAGGGAGGCCACAATGCTAAATTCAAGTACTCGATTGATGGGAACTCTTACTCCAATTCAACGAGTATTGGAATGCGAGACCGGAATGGGCTTGTTGGTCTAAGTTTCATTGTAAGTGTTCCAGAAGGGCACAACGATTCCGGAGTCCTTCTCTGGGAATACCCGTTGAAGTCAGGTGTGGAATCTCCTGTGGAAGGATGGAGAGAGATGCCTGACGTAAATTAGATCAACTGGCGTTCAATTTGAATTGCATGAAATGAATTGCCCAGTGGATTGGGAGTTTCCTTCTCACCAGCTGAAGTGGAGGCTCCCGGCAAGGCAAGAAAATCCCTAGTCGGTTGGGAGATTCCAGCCCCAACGAAGCAGTGAGCTTGATTCGAAGCGGAAGTCCGTCTGCGGGAGTTCGTGGTTGTCGGCTGGGGCAAGCCTAATATGAGGATTGCTGGCCACGGGGATTTCTTATATTGGGTAAGGTGAGGAGAATTCGGTCACGTGAACTTGCGCTCCTATGAATGCCCGGTGCGACCAGGCGAACAGATGCGAATGGACTACAAGTCTGCCTTCGATGGAGGTGTGTGCTTCGAAAGGGCCCGGACGAATGTCCGGACCAACGGGGTTACATGAACTTTCGCTCCTATGAATACCCGGTGCGGCCAGGCGAACAGTTGCGGATGGACTACAAGTCCGCCTTCGATGGAGGTGTGTGCTTCGAAAGGGTCCGGACGAATGTCCGGACCAACGGGAAGTTCGGTGAGTCTTGTTGAGCACGGTGCCTTGTGCCTTCAAGACGCTTCCCGTTGGTCGTGGTTGTCGGTTGGGGCAAGCCCAATATGAGGATTGCCCGCCATGGGGATTTCTTATATTGGGTAAGGTGAGGAGATCGGTCACATGAACTTTCGCTCCTATGAATGCCCGGTGCGGTCAGGCGAACAGGTGCGAATGGACTACAAGTTCGCCTTCGATGAAGGTGTGTGCTTCGAAAGGGTCCGGACGAATGTCCAGACCAACGGGGAAGGCTGCAAATTATTTAGGTTTGTAAGGAATGAAATACTATGTTTTTATAAGTAAATCCTCGCCAAAAGTTGAAAGTGGTGAGGGTCTCGGTAGTCGATACGACCTGAGAGGAGCTTGTAAAAATTGTGGGACGGGTGCAGAGTTACAAGGTGCCCTTCATGCAAAAGGATTGAATGATATAAAAGATGATTTGTTTTACACTCTAGATGGAGATTTACTAATATCTAAGAGCCTATACTCTGTTTTTTTGGACAAAGGTGTTGTGCTCAATCAAGTTGCCGAAGTTTATGAGAACGGTGTAGGTCAACGACCTTTCTATCACGTTAACCCAAAAATATCCTTACCCAAGAGATCCGAGCAATCACATGGCTTGAAAGTTGAAAATCAGTGTGTGGTATGTAAGCAGGATGGTTTCTTTAATGATGTTGTAATGGGGAGTTTAGAAAAAGGCATCCCCACATATGTCAAGCCGATTGCGTTACATTATGAAAATATGGACGAGGGGCTGTTAAGACAGTCGGATATTTTTCATTCCTGGGAACATATGGGAATATCAAATCTAAGGATTGAAGGGAACAAAGTGGTCAGATATGCTCGCCCTTTATTAATTGTAAGCAATAGATTTAAACGTGTAGTTGAGAGTCATAAGATCAAGAAGATTAGCTTCAACGAAGTAATTATACATCCACATGAAATAGAATAAGAAAATCGAGGGGCAAAACAGAATTGTTGCTCGTGAATGAATTGGCAAGTAAAACAAACATGAAATCAACCGGAATCTGGCGTTGCGCATTTCCCCCTAGTTGGTCGGTAGATTCCTCCCGACCCAACTGTCTGAACTGTGATTTTCGTATGATTCTGATGATTCCTCTGATGTTGTAACCACATTTCTGCATGGACATAAGCTTGTCGCGCTAGAAGGATTCACTGTTCACTGTTCACGGTTCACAGTTTACCGTTCACTGTTCACGGTTCACAGTTTACCGTTCACGGTTCACCGTTCACTGTTCACAACCGCACTGCCCACTGTTAAACAAAGTTGAATTTCTCCCTACGCGCCTGGAATATGCCGACGAGAGGCTTGATACCCCGATTAATCGGATTACCTTGTGAGTCCAAAGCCGGAGAAAACCCACAGAATGGCGTTTATTGATCGTGTATTACAAGTTCCGTCGTACGGATGGGCGGATCAGGAAGGAAATCTGATCAAGCCTTCACTCAAACAATTGTGGGGAGAAGCTTTTTCCCGCATTAATATTTTTGAATCAAGGAAGAATTGGATTCCGTTTGTCAACTGGCTAACGGCCGTTTGCCTTACTCCCTTTCTTGCATACTTCCTGCTGTACGAAATAACCTGGCCTCTTGTACTGGCGGCGTTCGCCTACGGCATGATCGCCATGAGTACCCACGGCACCATTTGGTTTCACCGCTATTGCACCCATAGGGCCTATACATTTAGTCATCCCATCTGGCGCTTCCTTACGCAGAACCTGGTCTTGCGAACTTTCGCCGAGGAAGTCTATGTAGTTTCTCATCACGTACACCACCTGAAGTCCGACAAGCCGGGCGATCCTTACAACTCGCACGCAGGCATTATGTACTGCATGCTTTCGGATGTTAATCACCAGGCCATCGCCAAGGATCTCGACGAGGCGGAGTACCAAAAGGCAAGCAACTTCCTGAGCCATGCCGGGATACGCAGAAATTCCTATGCGCAGTACCTGAAGTGGGGATCGGTCGCAGACCCGGTCTACACCGTTGGGCTTTGGATCCTGAACTGGAGCTTCTGGTTTACGGTGTTCTATCTCCTTGGCGGGGCAGGGCTGGTATGCGCATTGTTCACCGGCGCGCTGTTTTGGTTTGTCCTCGTCCGGGCCTTCAATTATACCGGTCATGGCGGCGGAAAAGTGAAGCACGTTGAGGGCGTAGACTTCGACCGCAGCAACTTGTCGGTCAATCAGAACCGACCCGGCTATTTCTCCGGCGAATGGCATAACAATCACCACCTGTACCCGGACAGCGCCCGCGCCGGCTTTCTTCCTTACCAGCTTGACTTGGCCTGGATTTACATCTGGTGCCTCAACAAACTCGGCGCCGTTTCAAAGTATAACGACTCGAAGAAGGATTTTTTGCAGCGCTTCGGATTGTCTTCAGCGGGTAGCGCAAAGGGATTACGCTCGTCTGCAAAGACTCAAGTGGTGCAGTGAGTGGTAAGTTGTAAGAAGAAGAGCTTTTACAATTGAACGGTCTTCTTTCTTGTTAGACCGTTGATGTCGGGCGTGATCGGTAAGCCACGTAAATCGCAACAGCGGCGATCACAACCATTCCAACATAACTGGTCAACGCGATGACCGGGAAGTCTGACTGACGTTTCAAAACAATGCCATAGAATCCCCAGAGCAAGGCCAACGCGAGGAAGGGGTTCTGCAGTTTCCACATCACGCCTGCGCTGACCAGCGCACCCACCAGGATCATGGTGATCGTCCATGTTTCCTGGGCGATGCCGAAGCCGCCCCATTCGATGTTCACCAGGAGGGCAGTGGTGTTGGCAATCGTCGCCAGGCAAATCCAGCCCAGGTAAACACCGAAAGCCAGTCGCACGATCCATGACCCGCGACCCTGTAAATCCCGGTTGATACTGACCAGCGTGCCCAGCAGGGACAGCATCACGAGGAGCGACAAGAAGACGTATTCATAATGCCACACAACAATCCACAGTGCGTTCAGCACGAAATTGACAACGATAGTCCACCGCAACCCTTCGATTTCATCCCGCCAGCGAGTGACGAATTGCAGCATCATGACGGTCAGCAGCAACAAGTAGATGGCGCCCCAAATGGAGAACGTTACACCCGCGGGCACGAACAGGTTGGGATACTGATCCGATAGTTCGCCCGTATTTTTTCCGTTGATGGGCAGAATGTTCGCGAGCGCATTCATGGTGATCATCACCACAAAGGCGAATAGATTGGCGATGCGGATATTCATGACTTGTTGCGTTTTGGAATCCAGGGAAAGAATGAGGGAGTCTGGTTGATGTACTCCTGGTATTCTGGTTTGGTTTTCGTCAGCGAGCGCTCCAGGAGCGCGACGCCGGAAACCTTGAGGAGCAGGAGATTCATCAGGGCCGCGCTGGCGACAGACCACCAAGCTCCTGCGGCGACGCCAAACAGGGCGAACCCCCACCACACCGCCGCATCGCCAAAGTAATTGGGATGCCGGGTATACTTCCAGAGTCCGGTCCGGAGCACCTGGCCTTTGTTGGCGGGATTTGATTTGAACCTCGTCAGCTGGTAATCTCCGCCGGCTTCAAAAATGAATCCGATTACCCAGGCAGTCAACGCCAGGCCGTCGAGCCAACTCAATGCCTTTGCACCGTAGGCCTGCGCGGCCAACAGGGGAGCCGAGATCAACCAGATCAACAGCCCTTGTAGAAGGAAGACCTGGAAGAAGCTGAACCACCAGTAACGGTGTTCGCCGTACCGTTTTCGGAACTCCGCATAGCGGTAGTCTTCACCTTTGCCGATGTTCCGTAGGCCGAGGTGTATGGACAGCCGCAAGCCCCAGAGGGACGTAAGTACCAATACCAGCAATCCGCGCGTGGAGTGAACTTCGACCAACAACCAATAGGCAAGGCAGATGGCGATAAAGCCCATGCCCCAGAAGATGTCCACGATGCTCACATTCCTGAGCGGGATACTCAGCAGCCAGAGTGCAGTGACCAGGGTGAGCACGACGGCCAGTCCGCCAAGGTAGATGTCCCAAATTGGAGGTTGCATAACGCTATAACATCCTTCAAGTTATTTAGTTTTAGGGTATCCCTGCACCATGAAACTTAAATACCCGATTAACCTCCACAAAGGAGCAACCGCCGCGGTGGTCCTCGCCATGATGGCGGCGTACCAGAACTTTTCCGCCGCCGCCTGGATCTACCTGGCGCTGCACGGCAGCTATGGGCTGCTGTGGTTGCTGAAGGACAGCCTGTTCCCCGACAAGCAGTGGGAGCAACCCGTCAGCGCCGGTTATGCCGTCTTTGTCTTTGTTGCGCTTGGACTGTATTGGCTGGCTCCGTGGGTCCTCATCTCGGGACACCGGGATCCTGCTCCTGTTGTGATGGCGGCAGTAGTTGCCATGAACATGTTTGGGGTGATGCTTCACTTCGGAAGCGACGCCCAGAAATACTTCACGCTGAAGTACAAACCCGGGCTCATCACCGAAGGTTTCTTTGCCCGCTGCCGTAATACCAACTACCTGGGTGAACTCTTAATCTATGGCGGCTTTGCCCTGATGGCCGATCACTGGATGGGTTTCATCGGCATCGTCGTCTTTTTCGTCGGCGCTTTCGTGCCCAACATGTTCAAGAAAGAGAAGTCGCTGGCGCGCTTTCCGGAGTTTGAAGCTTACCGAAAGAAGTCTGGATTTCTCCTGCCGCGGTGGTGAGTCACGCCGGCACAGCCGGATTCCGTACCTTTGCTCACGATTTGACATGAAGCGCCTTCTTTCCGGCATACTGATTCTCTTTGTTCTGTTCTGGTCAACCAACCCGGAACGGCAAAAGAATCATAACCAGGCGATCGACGGTCACTTCCTGACAGCCGTCGACCAATCGGCGGTAGTGCCGGACCTGGTTGAGCGCTCGGCCAAACAGGCTGCTTCCTTTGTCGAGAATATCTTTTGCGAGTCCGCCGCACTTCATTTGGCGGCGGCAACGGCCTGGTCGCCTATACCGGGCTCGCTGCTGGTCAGCCGCTATTTGCGCGACCCGTTCTACACGAACATCACCATACACGCTCCCTAAAATTGTCCGGAGGGACTTGTGTTGACGCGCTCCAGATAACCTGGCAGCGCCTGTATTCATTTTAAAAAACCAGACTATGAAATTTCTGAAAGCATTTATTGAATCGTTTCAACGACTGTGGTTTATTTACATCATCCTGGGGATGACGTTAATACTCTTTTTCATTGCGCGATAAAGACAAGAAGCCGGGTGATCGCCCGGCTTCTTCCATTTTCTTATATACGTAAGAGTGCCTTTACGGCCGGAGCAAGGAAACCATCCGGATCGGAGAGTCCAAACAAGACTTCAAAGTGATTGAGGTCAGCGGTAGATTCCGTCACGGGCAGCTTTGCTTTTTTCACGGCAGCGACGAATTCACTTCCCTGGCGCTGGAATTCGGGAGATTCCTTTGTGCCCCAGGACACCACCAAGGGTGCCTGAATCTGGGCAAGATGCCGCATCGGGCTCAGTGATTGCTCCATGGCATCGGTGAAGTTGATGTATTTGCTGCGGGCGGAAAGTCGTACAGGTTTGAGGTCGTACATGCCGCTGCAAAGAATCCCGCCGGCCAGGATTCTTGACGGGAGGCCTTGGGCGGACCAATTGGTGGTGAGTGCTACGGCCGCAAGGTGAGCGCCGGACGAGTGGCCGGCGAGGTAAATACGGTTCGGATCGCCGTTGAATTCCTGTGCGTGTTCATAACACCAACGAATGCACCGGCGCACCTGGTCGGCAAGTACGGCCAGGTTGCCGTTTACGTCTTTGACACTGTCAAAATCGGGAATCACAACATGGAAGCCGGCGTCAACGAATCGTTCGGCAACAAAAGAGTAGTCGCCGGCAGTTCCGCCCGCCCAGGCGCCGCCGTGAATAAAGATGAGAATGGGTGAACTGCCTGTCTTGGACCGGGAGTCAAAGAGGTCGAGCTGCTCAACCGATGAATCACCATAGAGGAGCCGACGCAGCGTGAGCCGCTCGCGGGCCGATTCGCTTCTTCTGTTGTACTCCGCCTGAACTTCTCGTGCATTGGGCGCCCAATTGCTTTGTGTGTAGGCGGCATCCAATTCGGCCTGATCCATGTTCAGCCACACGGTGTTTTTCCCGGGAGCCGGCGCCACCGCACGGCATTGGGTGAGCAAGGGTAGAAGACCTGCTGTTTTAAGAAAGGTTCTTCGGGCTATCGGGTAGTTGCTGATCTTCATGTGAGAGATGTTCGGGGGCCGTCTATTGCTTTACCGGAGTGAATCCAACGGCAATATAAATAATCCACGAGGGCATGCCATTCAACGAGGATGGCAGCTCTTTGTCTGACCGATCCGTCGCTTAATCCATTAATCTGAAAATTATGGAGGGCAACACCGTTAGCAACACGAGGGAAGGTCCCTGCAAGTTGTTACATCAAACCATGAGAACTATGCACAAGAGTATGTGGATTGTATTGTCTGTGGCTGGATTGGCGATGGGCTGTGATGTTGAGCGGATGAGAAAGGAGCGGGAGGCTGCGCAGCACACCCTGGATTCCCTGCGGTTTGAGTTGTCGGAAAATCAACGGCTGACAGCGACGATGGTCGAAGTGGGAACGCTGTTGGATTCGATTGATGCGAATCGGCATGTCGTGCGCACGCAGTTGATGGAGGGAGTTACCTACGACGCGTACGCGCCCCGCCTCCGCGAAATCAATCGCTATGTGAAGCGCACAGAAGAAAAGGTGGCATCCCTGGAAAAGTCCCTGCGCAAGTCACGTAACGGTGACCAGCGAACGTACACAGCGGCGATCAACAAGCTTCGGGCGGACCTTGATGTTCGCAACCAGGAACTGAAAGCATTGAAAGAGCTCGCTGAAATGTACAAGTCGGAAAATGACCGACTGTCGGCCTCCGTCAGCAACCAGCAAGCCGCGTTAAATGAAAAACTTCAACTGCTCAAGCAAAAGCAGGAGGAGGTGAATAACCTGGATGCGCAGGTGCGGCAACTGATGGTCAAATCAAAGTTGGATGAAGGCGAGGCGTTCTATCAACGGGCCGTTGCCGTAGAAGAAACAGCAAATCGAACGCGGTTTGCGCCTCGGAAGAAACGCGAGACGCGGAAAGAAGCGCTTGAATTATATCGGATGGCGTTGTTCTGCGGCAAGCTCGAGGCCCAGGCTAAAATGGAAGCACTACAACAGAAACTCTAGAGGAAGAATCCGTTTACACGGCTGGCCCTCCCCATGGAAGGGCCAGCCGGTTGACGGAAAGTTGATCGTCGTTAGCCCTTGATCTTAACCAGTCCCTTCTTCTTCTCGTCTTTTTCTTTGGACTTTTCCTTGTCCCTATCATCGTCCCGGGACTTCTCTTTCACTTTATCCTTGTGGTGGTTGTGGCGATGGTGAAAATCATCTTCATCGATATCGATTTCAATTTCCGGGATGTCGATGTCAATGTCGATGTCCAATTCCGGGATGTCGATGTCCAGGCGTTCCAGGTCCCTGTCCAATCGTTCCATGTCGACATCCAGTTTCTCCATATCGACGTCCAGTTTGGCCATGGCCCTGTCCACGGACTCCATGGCTGTCTCCACGGCCTGCTCGATTCTATCTGCAAGCTCCTCCTCGTCAATTTCGTGCCGCTCGCGCCGGAAAGTGAGTCGCTTCAGCCCGGAGGTTGATTGGTCTTCATCCTTTTTATCGGAGGCGGCAGTTTCCCGGGTGGTTCTTTCTGTCTCCTTAGTTTTTGATTCTGGCTTTGACTGTGCAGCGGCGGAAAAACCTCCGGCCAAAAACAGCAAGGCGCCGGCAATGAGGAGTAATGGTCTTTTCATAGATGGGGAGATTACTATGTGATAATACCCATCCTGCTAAAAAAGGTTACACGACCGAGGGGTTTACTTAAGAAAAGGCCTGAATGGCTTGATGCCGGGGGATTTCTTACCCTATGAGTGGTGACCCTGACAGATCAACCCCCTTTTTTAATCAGCTGGAAGGCGTAGTACTTCCACGGCTTTTCGTCGAGGAACATACCCCGTGACGCAAGGTCGTTGCCATCCCGGTCGAAGGACGCGTCACTGAGGAGGTCCTGTATCTTCCACTGCTGGTTGCTGAGATTCACAAAGGGAAGCTTGACAAAGCATTGCGACCTTTCGCTGGCATAGTTCACGGCGACGACGTATTGCTCGTTGTGGCTGTCTTCCCAACTGAAGGCGACGTAGTTTTTGTAAGATTCATTACCTCCCCACGCGGGTGCGCATTCGAGCAGAATCCATCGGCCATTATGAAATGCCGCCCGCTGGAGGATTTCCAAAAGTCGGTTGTAAAAGGACTGCAGCCGGGCATTGACTGGTTCCTGTGGGGCGCGGACAAGGTGAGGAGATATTCGTTTGAGGCGGCCCTCCAATTGTCCCTGGTGGAAGAAGCGGAGACCGGGCGAAAGAAAGGTCAGCACAGCGGCGGCTTCATGGGCATCGGCGGCAAATGTCGCCGCGGCGCGAGGTTCGTCGTGGTTCTCCAGGAAGCGGGCGAGTTTTTCCTGGAAGTCAAGCCCGGCGCAGAAGTGACCGTGAATGGGCGCCGCATGGCCGTCGCGGAGCCGGTCGTAGAGGCGTTTATCATACGTGTAGTCAAAGCCCAACTGTTGGAGTTCCCACTCCATGTCCCAATACACCTCGGCCATGAAGATGAATCCGGGGTGATGGTCGCGGACGCGGAGGATGGCGCGCGGCCAGAATGGTGCGGCTTTGATTCCCCAGGTTCGTTCGAAGACTTCCGGCACAACCAACATGGCCATGTCGCACCGCACACCGTCGCACCGGTCGGAGATATGGATCAGTTCGCGCGTCAGTGCTTCCTGAAGTTCATGGTTGCCATAATTCAGTTGAAGCGTATCGGGCCAACCGGGGAAGTAGGGATCCCGTCCGTAAGCGAAGATGTGGTCGCCGCGCTTTACATAGTTGAGCGGCGATCGTTGCAGGTTCTCCTCGGTACCCTGTACAAAGAATTCAGGATAGTGTTCAGCCCACGGATGGTCGAGCGCCATGTGGTTGGGAACGAAGTCGAGCATGAGTTTAAGGTTGCGCTTGGTCAGCCGGTCGCGGAGTCGGGCCAGGGCCGCATCGCCTCCCAGCTTCTCATGTACCGTGTACGCTGTGATGGCAAAGCCGGAGCCGGCGATGTCTTCGTCACGGAGATCGGGGAGTGTTTCGGAAAATTCCTTACGCCAACCTTCATGGGTGCGGGAGATACGTTGTCCTTCGTTTCCGGTTTGCCAAACACTCAGGAACCAGATCCATTCAAATCCCTTCGCTTGCATGTTGTCCAGCTCGCTGTCGGGTATGTCATCCAGGGTGGCGTTTCGCCCCAGCGAAGCCGTCAGTTGAGTAAGCAGCACTCGCGTATTGACCTGGTAAAGCAAAGGATAATGACTGTTTGTCATGGATTGAAGATACAATGTGGATTTCAAATGGAGTTATGACGAAGGTCAGGGAATACCCAGTCCCGTGGTCCGACCGTTAGTTCAACCACTGATCAATCTTCTTCCTTAACCCCGCGTCTCCCTGCTTCGGGTGATATTCATTGTCCTTGATGGAATATGTGTATTGATCAGACCATGTTTCCGGATGGAGCGCGATCGCTTCAATGGAGTCGAGGATATGCTCCAGTTCGGCGTCACTCAGTGTGGGATGCAAGGAGAGCCTGACCCAACCCGGCTTTTCCGAGAGGTCGCCGGTATCAATCTTTTCGGTGATGTGATGCGAGTATTCCGGGTCTACATGAAGCAGGTAGTGCCCATAGGTCCCTGCACAAGAGCAGCCGCCGCGCACTTGAATGCCGAATTGGTCGCTCAGTACGCGGACGATATAGTTATAATGCACCTTGTCAACGTAGAAGGAGATAACACCCAGTCGGTGTTTGATTTCCGGCGCGAGAATATGGAGCCCGGGGATTTGCTCCAGGCGATCAAAGGCGCGGTTGAGGAGTTCTTCTTCCCGTGCGGCGATTCGGTCGGTGGTCATTTTCTCTTTCAGGCGAACGGCCAGTGCGGCACGGATGGTTTGTAGGAAGGCAGGTGTGCCTCCGTCTTCCCGGGTTTCGATGTCGTCGATGTAGTGGTATTCGCCCCAGGGATTTGTCCAAAGCACTGTACCACCGCCGGGTTGATCGGGTGCGCGGTTGCTGTAGAGTTTCTTGTGAAAGATCAGGACACCCGGGCTGCCGGGCCCGCCCAGGAACTTATGGGGCGAGAAGTAGATGGCATCAAGTGCCTCCTCCGGATGGGCGGGATGCATGTTCATGTCGGCATAAGGAGCGGAGGCGGCAAAGTCCACAAAACAGAAACCACCGTGGCGGTGCATGATTCGCGCCAACTCATGATAGGGCGTGAAGATGCCCGTGACATTGGAGCAGGCGGTAAAGGCGCCGATCTTCCAACGGCGATCCGTGTATTTATTCAGTTCTTTTTCGAGGTGCTGCGGATTGACCAGCAAGTCATCACCGGGGGGAACCACCACGACGTCCACCTCGCATTCCAGCCAGGAGGTCTGGTTGGAATGGTGCTCCATGTGAGTAATGAAAACCACCGGACGCTCGTCTGCCGGCTGATGGAAATTTGCTTTGGCCTTCTCGGGAAGGTGGAGGCCCAGGATGCGCTGCAGTTTGCTGATGGCCCCGGTCATTCCGCTGCCGGTCATGATGATCACGTCATCAGGTCCGGCATGCACATGATCTTTGATGATCCGGTGTGCCTGCTTGTAGGCGTACGTCATCGCTTCGCCGGTGAAACTGGATTCCGAATGGGTGTTTCCCACCAGCGGGCCGAAATCTTCGGCGAGAATCTTTTCAATGGGTTCGTATAATCTGCCGGAGGCAATCCAGTCGGCATAGATTAACTTCTTCTTTCCGGCAGGTCCTTCAAATACGAGATCATGTCCGATGACGTCATGGGCCAGGTTGTCGAAATAGGTGGTTGTCGCGGAAGTGACAGGCATAGAATAATGACCTGTCGAAGGTAATAAAAAGCAAAAATGAAGGTCCTGAGGAAGGTCAGTTCCGCTTGTAAGTTTCGGTCAGCACACACTCGGCAGGCGGGTACACCAGGGTAAGGTGTGAACCCGAGATGACGTAGGTAGGTGAGAAAATGCTCAGGCCGTTCGTGATGTCAAGGCGGTTTCCCGTAAGGATGTAGCCGAAACTCTGGCTGGTTCCGTTGTAACTCCAGACAATGGTGGAAGGACCAAAGGTGAGGGTGGGGCAGTCGAGCGAACACGGAAATACGCCATTGTCAGTGTCATTGACACAGTTGTTTGCCGTGACGCCGGTTGACAGCCATGTACCGATTAGCGGGTTGACGGTAAACGTTGCGCTGCTGAGCCCGGATTGACCATTGACGGTTACGGTGATGATGCCGGTGGTGGCCTCATCAGGAACTTTAACGGTGATGCTGGTCGTGGTGCTGGTCGTCACTTTTCCGGGGGCGCCGTTGAAACGGACGTCGTTGTTGGCGGCCGTTCCGCTGAAATGCATTCCCGTGATGACCACCGAACTTTGCGAGGGGCCGGAGCCCGGCGTGAAACTGGTGACAACAGGGGCAGGGGTAATGTCTGACCTGGTGCATGATACGGCTACGCAGATCACGAGCGGAAGTACTCGGCGAAAGGGAGACATGATCCAGTGGGATTTGTCGGTTAAGGTAGGGCAGATTTACCGACAAATGATCGATGAATTGAAAAGTACCCCGGGTAGGGGCAAAAAGAAGCCGCCCCAACAGTGTCGGGGCGGTCTTCGTCAGGCACTTCAGTTACTCAAATGAAGAGTATCTGGGTGCCTTCCCCATCAGCTAGTGCATACATATCGCCTACAGTGATGATATCTTTTACTTCAGGAAGGAAGTCCTCCTTCTTAAGATGGAACATATCGGCGGCGAGCTTGCATGCGTAGATTTCGCCTCCGCCGGCTTCGATCATCTGGATAAACTCCGTAACGTGGGGCATATCCAGTTTGTCCATCTCCTTCATCATCATATAGGAAGCGAAGGCTTCAAAGCCCGGGAGCCCACCCAACATCGTCGGCATCTGGGGCATAAAGGCCGGGTTGCCAACCGTGGCGGTATGGAGATGATCCGCCTTTTTCTTGGTGATGGCTTCCAGGCCGAAGAACGTGAAGAACATTTTGGCTTCGATGCCTTCCATCAGTGCGCCGTTGGCGAGCACGAGGGCGGCATACACGTCTTCCAGTTTTCCTTTCGAGCAGATGATCAGCATCCGCTTCAGTTTTCGTTGGTTGATAACCGCCGGAGCGGGTTTGCTCATCGTTGCGGGTCTTTCCAGTGTTTCAGTCATGGCTCAATTCGGTTAAGGGTTTAGATACAGCTGACGGGTTTCGGTATGCCGGCGATCTTGCTGGAAATCTTCAGCGGTCCGCCGGGGAACAGTTGATAGAATTCCTTGATGTCGGTTATGCCCGATGTCCCAACCTTACGGATGGTGAGCGCGGTTCCTTCGGCCTGCTTCTTGCGAAGCCATTCCAATACGGCCCAGTGTTTTTCTGTGAGCGTGATGCCGTAGGCTTGTGCAACGTCCAGGGCCCATTCGCGGGTCCAGAGTTTGTAGTCAAGCAGATAACCTTCTGCGTTGACGGGGAGATTCATTACGGTGGTTTCCATATAGCTGATGTTTACGGGTTGACGAGTTCTTCTTTCTTTTCTTCCTGGACCTTTCCGCTCATTGACATGTGCGTCGGGACGGGAAGCTTCTTGCCGGTGAGCAGCATGTGCCAGTAGACCCAACGGAAGGCGAGTTTGCCCATGTGGTTGGTGAGGGTGGGCTTGAGCAAATCCATCGGTCCCACATAGGGGAGAGGGAACTTGCCCGGCAGCGGCTGCGTGTCATAGTTGAAGTCGATCAAGGCGGCCTTGCCAAAGCCGGTTTCGATGAAGCAGTTGGAGTGACCGTCGAAGTCGGCAGTCATCGGTTTTTGCTGGATGTAGTTCAGGATATTTTCAGTCAGGATTTCGGCTTCAAAGTGTGCAACCGAGCCGGCTTTGGAAGCGGGAAGGTTGGTGGTGTCGCCGAGGACAAAGACGTTCTCGAACTTCTTGGACTGGAGTTTGAATTTGTCGGTGGGAACAAAATTGAGCCCATCCTCGTCGCCAAGCTGACTGTGGGCGATCATGTCGTCGCCTTTATTAACCGGGACACTGATCAGCAGGTCGAACGGAACTTCCTGTCCGTCATAGGAGACGATGGTTTTGCGGTCGTTGTCTACATGGCTGAGGTAGAAGTCAGGAACTACTTCAATGTGTTTTTCTTTCATCAATTCATTCAGCATCTCGGTCGTTTTCGGTTTGGTGAAAGCGCCGGAGAGCGGAGTGACGTATTGAATTTTGACTTTGTCGCGTATGCCCTTTTCGGTGAAGTAGGCATCAGCGAGGAAGGCAAATTCAAGCGGTGCAACGGGGCACTTGATCTGGGTTTCGGCGAGGTTGATCACGAGGGTGCCCCCTTGCCACTCATTCAACTTGGCTGCCAGGGCGACGGAACCGTCGTAAGAATAAAAGTCGAAGATGTCTTTGTACCACAGTTTGTCCTTAAGCCCCGGTGTTTCATCCGGAGCGATGTCGACTCCGGTGGCGATGATCAAAATATCGTAGGGCATGGTCTGCCCGTTTTTCAGCAGTATGCGGTTTTGTTCGCCTTCAATCTTGTCAACTTCTTCGATCATGAACGAGACGCCTTTCGGGATGAAGTCGGTGCGTGGGCGGACCACTTCTTCGGGTTTGTACATACCGAACGGAATGAACAGGAAGCCGGGTTGGTAGTAGTGCACGTTGTCCCGGTCAAGGATGGTGATGTGCCACTGGTCGGGGTCGACCTCGTGGTAGAGTTTGTTCGCCATCATCGTTCCGGCGGTTCCGGCTCCGATAATGAGGATTTGCTTCTTCATAGCTGCTGGGTTTGTTGATATAAAGGTGGAATTCAGGCCCATCCGGAGAAATGACCCCCCTCACGGGAACCCCTGATTTGGGTCAAGGAAAGCCGGTTACTTAGGTTACAGAAGGGGTGTTTTTCCCGCAGATTGGCGCAGATGGAATACACGCAGATGAGCGCAGATTGTATGGGTTTCCTTACATAGGATACCTTGAAGCAATGCGGGCGGTGTCTTACGTTTGATTGTGACTGAAAACGAAATCTCGTTCCTTATCAGGGGCTGTCTTTTTAAGGTTTATAATACCCTTGGTCCAGGGCTTCTCGAATCCGCCTATGAGGCTGCGCTGTCGCATGAACTGGAGAAGGCTGGTTTGCTGGTAAAAACCCAAGTTGCGCTACCGATGGTTTATGACACAATTAAGGTTGATGTTGGTTATCGCTTGGATATCCTGGTAGAAGGCAAAGTCGTTATTGAACTTAAGTCAGTAGAAAACCTCCATGAGGTACACCATAAGCAGCTTTTAACCTACCTCAGACTGGCCAACCTGAAACTCGGCTTGCTGGTGAACTTCTGCACAACCGACATCTCCCAAAGCATTTTCCGCAAAGTGAATAACCTCTAGCGTATTTCTGCGCCAATCTGCGTGTATTCCATCTGCGCTGATCTGCGGGAAATACCTTGACGCTTGGCATTAATAGCGATGATTTCGATCATGGTTTGACATCCGAAAAGGTGTGAAGTTGGAGTCCCCCGCAGCCCCCTGTTGCGGCTCAAAATCTTGTGGTTATGATGACCCTGACCCACCCCGACGTTCACACCAACGAAACGGTCGCCGAACAATTGATCGAAATTGGCAAGGAAATGATCCAGGCAGAAGACCTGTACGGCGACATGCTGTCAACGCTTCACCCCAACTTCCGCCGCAGCGGAACGAACCTTCTTCATTACCTTATACTTCGCAGCAAAGAGATTCGGGAAATGCAGGAGTACCTGCATGCGGTTGGCCTCTCCTCCCTAACCAACTCGGAAAGCCATACGCTGTCGCAGGTGCGGAATGTGCTGAGTTGGCTCAACATCAGTCATCCCATTTCTCCCCTGGAAGGCTGCGACTTCTCCACGGCCTCCTGGCTGCGACAGGTTAATTCCGAGCGACTGCTGGGAATCTTCCCGGTACAGGACCGTCCGCACATCATGGTGACCTTCTCCTCGGAGATGATGATTGAATCGGCGTTGGTGGAACAAATGCTCAACGAAGGAATGTCAATCGCACGCATCAACTGCGCCCACGATACGGAAACAGACTGGCGTAAAATGATCGACGTCCTGCGGAAGGCGGAGTTCAAGACGGGCAAAACGTGCAAAGTTTACATGGACCTGGCGGGCCCGAAAATCCGGATCCGGTCTATTGTCTCTGTACTGAAGACGGGAAAGAACAAACTGAAGGTCAAAGAGGGCATGGAGTTGGTTTTGCGCTACCGTACATCCGGCCGAAGAAAAGAAAAACACGACGTGCTTCTCGTCGAGCCCAGGGAAATACTCTCCAGCGTGAAAGTGGGTGAGCCCATTGTCTTCGACGAAGGAAAATTCGAAGCCACGGTAATGCACGTCGAGCCGGGAGCGGTCACGGTAAGAATCGTTCGTATTTCAACGAAGAAACCCTTTTTGAAACCGGAGAAAGGCATCAACCTTCCCAATTCCGACCTGCGCATCGCCGCGCTGACTCCGGAAGACCTGAAAAATATTCCTTTCATCTGCAAACACGCCGACATGGTCGGCTTCTCCTTTGTTAGCAACCCGGAGGATGTAGAACACCTCAGGGCGCAATTAGAGAAACATGCCACGGGTCGGCGCCCGGCCATTATCCTGAAGATTGAACGTTTGGGTGCCATTCAAAACCTGCCGGCCCTGTTGCTCAACGGTATGAAAGATGAGTCGCTCGGCGTAATGATTGCCCGCGGCGACCTGGCGGTAGAAATCGGCTTTGAGCGCCTCAGCGAAATCCAGGAGGAGATTCTCTGGATCTGTGAAGCTGCGCACGTACCCGTCATCTGGGCCACGCAGGTGCTGGAGACCATGAACAAAACCGGTTACGCAACACGATCGGAAATCACGGATGCCGCCATGGGAAGCCGGGCGGAATGTGTGATGCTCAACAAGGGTCCTTACATCGTCAAAACCATCGGCATGCTGGAAGATATTCTCACCCGGCAGATGGGTCACGTGAACAAGAAGCGGCACATCATGCGGCCGCTGAACATCGCCCGCAAATTCCTATACCGCGAAGCCGACTAGCGCACGTAGCGCCGGTAATTTTCTTTCGTGGCGATCCCCACCACGCCGCCCCAGATACCGCCGTAGTTGCCCATGTCCTCGACCACGACATCTATCGTGTTGATGCCGCCGATCAAAAGCCCCGGAGGGATTTCATACACGCGCTGCTGTTGGTAGGACTGGCTTTCGCCATACCGGCGGCCGTCGTTGGTGGAGCCGACCAGTTTTCCGTTGATGTAGGTCTTGTCGAAATCATCGATCCATCCCATCAAGAGCACCAGCGACTCTTTCATCAGCTGGGGTGGAACCGTGAATGTCCGACGATACCGGGCAAAGCCGTCATATTTGAGGAACCCCTGGTATTCCCATGCACCGGGCACCATGATGTTTCTCCACGAAGCATCCGTTGTGGGTGCGTCTTCCCCCCGAACGGGGCTGAACGACCAAACTCCGCGCAGGTCTACGCCGATATAGGGCTTATCCGTATTCCGATAAATGCCCAGCCGTCCGCCGATGATTCCGCCGCCCAGCGTGGCATCAAATACACGAATGGCGACGGTGTTGTTGCCATTGTAGTTGATGAGCTCTGATGGAAGCGGATACTTGCGTTCTGTGTTGTAGGAGGTTTTGAACTTTGGCGGCATGGAGCCGGAGAATCCGACCAGCTTTCCATTCACATACACTTCATCACAGTCGTCGATAAATCCCAGGCCGATGTAGTAAATATCATTGCGGTTCAACAGCTTGCCGTCAAAGGTCTTTCGGTACCAGGCAAACCCGTCGTAGCCGTGGAAGCCTTCATCTTCCCAGGCTGAAGGGGTGAAGATGGATTCCCATTTGGCGTCATCAAAATTGGCGCGGGCCCATTCTGGTTTATCGTCGATGTGAAATTTCCACTGACCGCGGAGGTCGATGACCTGGGCCAGGGCCGCAACGGGCTGGATGAGGAGCATCGCGATGAGAAGTAAGGAGTGGCCCACGGACGTTTCTGTTTGAAGAAATCAAAAGTACATATTCAACTGAAAAAGGTGAGCAGCCCGGTGCCGGGCCACCCACCTTTAACAAAACTACCCAACTAGTTTATCGCGGCCACCAAAGGGTGGTTATAGATCGTCTTTTCGAGGTAGGCTACGAATTGACCGTCTTTGGTTTCGATCATTTTGTAGCGAACCGTCAGGTCGGCAGAGCTGATCTCTACCCAGAAGCTCTTGGCTTTGATCCGGCTCACGTCGTATTTCTTGCTGAACCCTTTCGAGAAGCTTCCGGCTTTGATGCGGTCGGCCTTCAACAGGCCGTTTTCACCGAGGAACTTCACGTCGACGTTGGACTGGGTGTCATGTGCGTAGAGCACTTTCAGTAGTCCCTTTTCACCTGCCGGCAGGATCTTGACCGCAGGCTCGATGAGTTGTGCGTTGGTCGCGAAAGCTGCGCTGAGCATAACAACCAGGGCGAGGATGGATTTAGTTTTCATATGACTTGTTGTTTAAGGTGTCTTGTTTGTTTGTTCCGTTCTATGGTTCAAATAACGCGACCCTCCACCCCCTGGATGTCATAGAAGAGTAAACGATTGTAACAAGATGTAATACGGAGAAAAATGCCCTTTTCGGGGGCGCTAACGCACCATTTTGTACCCTGACCCATGTACGGTCAGGATGATGCGGGGATTGTTTGGATTATCTTCCACTTTCTGACGCAGCCGCGCGATGAAGTTGTCCACTGTGCGCGTGGTAATTTGTTCCTCGTAACCCCAGACATGTTCGAGGAGGTCGTAACGACTGACAACTTTATTGCTGTTCTTAAACAGGTAGGCGAGAATCTCCACCTCCTTATGGGATAACTTGATGTCGACCCCGTCTTGTTTGGTCTGGAACGTGTTGAAATTAACGATCAATCGTCCGATGGTGACGGTGCTTTCATTTCCGGGAACATTCACCGCCTGGCTGCGACGGAGGATGGCTTTGAGACGCGCCAGCAGCTCGCGCACACCGAACGGTTTGGTGATGTAGTCATCGGCCCCCAACTCAAGGCCCAGAACCTTGTCAATTTCTTCGCCGCGGGCTGTCAACAAGACAATGGGAGTTTGAATTCCGGCCGCACGCGCCTTTTTGCACACGTCAAAACCCGAGACCTTCGGCAGCATGACGTCGAGTAAGATCAAATCGTGTTGTCCTGCGAGGATCTTTTGGAGCCCTGCCTCACCGTCGCCGGCGACATCCACGGTGTAGCCTTCCATTTCGAGATTATCTTTTAATCCCAATTGCATGGCCGGCTCGTCTTCGATGATCAGGATATGTGCCATAGGTCAATTCGCATCATCCAACGGAAAAGACAGGGTGAAGGTTGATCCTTTGCCCGGCTCACTTTGAAGGGTAATGGTGCCCCCCTGCGCTTCCATTAGTTGTTTTACCAACGAGAGACCAAGTCCCGTGCCCCGCGTCTTGGCCAGGTTCCCGCTGGACACGCGGTAGAACTTGTCAAATACATGCTTCTGATCGGCGACACTAATGCCAACGCCAAAGTCCTTGATGGCAATCTGCCCTGTTTTCTCGGCGCGACGGCAAATAATTTCAATTCGCTTGTCGTCAGGGCTGTACTTCATCGCATTGTCGATCAGGTTAATTACCGCTTCGGTGAACGATGGCGCATCAGCGCGAATGTACAGGTCGGGGCATTCGGTGAATGAATACGTAAACCCTTTGTTCGCCAGGTGAAAGTCATACGTCTTGAGAATTTCCCGGATTTCACTGTCCGGGTGAAGTCTGACCGGGTTGAACGTCTTCTTGTTTGCTTCTGCCTGGCTGAAGTTGAGAATCTTGTTGACGATGCCGGAAAGCCGGTGCGCTTCCTTGTGAATGATGGTATAGTATTCTTGCTTCTTCTCCTCCGTCTTGACTCTTCCCATCTCGAGGGTTTCGGCAAACATGCTGATCAACGCCAGGGGCGTTCGGATTTCATGGGAGACGTTCGCCACAAAGTCGGACTTGTTCTGGGCCAGTTGCACTTCCTGTTTGACGTTTCGGAACACCAGCACAACGGCAATAATAAGGGCGATGTCCACGGCCAGGAGCAGCCCGATGTTGGTGGTTGTTCGTTCGCGAATCACTTGCTGGATGGAGGCTCCTTTCGGGCGGATTCCCAGTGCATAATCCGGCAGCAGCCAGAACTCACGTGTCAGGGCTTCAGCGGTGGTATTGCCCACCCAGTCGCGGGGCGCCGTGTTATAAATAGTCGAACCGGATGTTTTGCGCACCACGGAAAGAACAAACTGATCCCGACCGATTTCCTGGAGCCGTGGGCCGACAATCTCTTCCACAAATAACTCCGGTTCGATGATCAGTCCGGCGAAGTGCAGTTGCTGCCGGGCATCCTGCAGGATGAAGACGAGCCATTGCGAATGGCTATTCTCCAGGTTGGGACCGGCCAGTACATCTACCTTGCGGAATCCGCTTTTGCGGTAAGATATTAATTGGTTGATTTTGACTTTGTCCTGCCACAAGGAGTCTTTCCAGGCGGCACGAACTCCTTGGGTAATTCGTTCATCGAGGGAGAAAATCCTGGGCCGCGCCTGGCCCTCGATGGTGTCCACGACAAATACCGATGTTAACGAACCGTTAAGTTCGAGCAGGCTGCTGACCGCGGTTGGAATACTGTCCGTCGGGAGATTTTCGGCAGCCCCGGATTCTATCTGGGATGTCCAGCGATTCAGGATGTCGTCTGAATATTGGTTGACAGAAAACAGGATGGCGTCCAGTTGACGGTTATATACCTCCTGGATCATGGCTTCGTCCTGGTTAAGCGACGAAAGTTCGTACCCGCTGAAGAACAGGGCCGGCAGAAGAAATACCACGGCCAGGAGCAAGGCAATCTTTCGGGTGGCGTTCACAGGGCAATCTTACGGATTTTTGACCGCTTGGATGCACTGGATCGATGTTCGGTTTTTCAAGTAACCGATCTTAAACTAACTTGGCTTTCCGTTTATGGGAAAGAAAGTAACCAAAGCAATCAATCCGCTGGTCAAGCACACCGACGTAGTGCTTATGGGCGCCGGCATCATGAGCGCCACGCTCGGGATGATTCTCAAAGAGTTGGATCCGGAGATGACCATCCAGATTTTTGAGCGGCTGGATGAATCCGGAACCGAAAGCTCGGATGCCTGGCACAATGCGGGAACCGGGCACGCAGCATTTTGTGAGCTGAACTATACGCCAGAGAAGGCGGACGGCCAGGTTGATATTGCCAAGGCGGTAAAGATTGCCGAGATGTTTGAGGCATCGCGCGAGTTCTGGTCCTACCTGGTGGAGAAGGGATATATCGCTGACCCGACGACATTCATCTCCCGCATCCCTCACATGAGCCTCGTTTGGGGCGACACCAACGTAAAGTTCCTTCGCAACCGGTACGCGGCAATGCACGCCAATCCTTTCTTCCAAGGCATGAAATGGTCGGAAGACCGGGATGAGATTGCCGCCTGGGCACCCATCGTCATGCGGGGAAGGAATTCGGACCAACCTCTCGCCGCCACGCGGATGGAGATAGGTACGGATGTAAACTTTGGTACGCTAACCCGCTCCATGATCCGCGCCCTGAGCAAGATGCCAGGCGTGACGATTCATTATAATATAGAGGCGCTGGATCTTGACCCGGACGGCAAGGGTGGTTGGGATGTAAAGGTTAACAACCTCCTCAATGAGCAGAAGGGCAAGGTCAATACCAATTTTGTCTTCATCGGCGCCGGCGGGGCGACTTTGCACCTGCTTAAGCGCGCTGAGATCGAAGAACGCGATGGCTTCGGCGGTTTCCCGGTGAGCGGACTTTGGCTTCGTTGCCACAACCGCGGACTCATCGAAGACCACCATGCAAAAGTTTATGGAAAGGCGACCGTGGGCACCCCGCCCATGTCGGTTCCCCATATCGACACGCGCATCATCGACGGCAAGAAGGAACTACTCTTCGGACCGTTTGCCGGGTTTTCGACCAAGTTCCTGAAGAACGGCTCGATGCTGGATCTGCCTAAGTCCATCTCACTTGACAATGCGATTCCCATGATCTTTGCCGGGATCAAGAATATGCCACTGACCAAATACCTTATTGATCAGCTTCGGCTTTCTCCGGAAGACCGGATTGAATCGTTGCGGGAATATGTCCCCACCGCAGAGCTGAAAGATTGGGAGTTGATGCTGGCCGGTCAGCGTGTTCAGGTAATCAAGAAGGATAAGAAACAAGGCGGCATTCTCGAGTTCGGCACGGAGGTGGTCATTTCGCAGGACGGAACCGTGGCTGCACTACTGGGTGCTTCACCGGGAGCATCCACAGCTGCGTCCATCATGCTGGGCCTCGTGCAGAAATGTTTTAAGAAGCGTTTTCACAACCGCGGATGGCACGACAAGCTGCATGAGTTGGCGCCATCATTCGGACAATCGCTGACAAAAGAGGCGGGTGCTATTGAAAAGTCCCGCGCTCGCACTGCCCGGGTCCTGAAATTGGAAGGCTAGGCAGCCGGGCTTCCCTGCGAAGCTTCCCATGCGGAGAACAAGTTGATCTCCGTCGTCAGGGAGTTAAGAACATAAGTCGCGACGGCGAAATCATCTGTCAACCCAATGCCGACCAGCGCATCGGGGATTACATCCAATGGATTTACAAAATAGATCAGGGCTGCCGTAATCGATAAGATTCCCTTCGCCGGGATGACGCGGTAAGTCCCATGTGCATATGCACTAACCATGCGGCCCATCAAAGACAAGCGCTCCCGCCAAACGTCCAGGCTAAATTGCCGGGCATCCAGGTTGCGCAGGTGATGGCCAGCGCGCATTGCCAACACGAGCAACCGGGCAGGATTACCCAAGCGCCGGGCAGCCTGCGACAATGCGAGGTGGAAGATTCTATTCTTCATTAACGATCCCAACATCGTTTAATGCCGGAATGTTCAAATGCCCTCCTATGCGGTTGTTTTGTGGGTTTTCAGGTCCGTTAACAGTGAAGTAACAACCCTTGATTTTCCAATTTCGTATATTTACCTCTGGTCATGAGAGCCTTACGATCCATATCGGCCTTGTTGCTCGCCTGTCTCGTCCTGGTTTCCAGCACGAGTTTCATGGTGGGCATTCACCGTTGTGGCGGGCGCGCACAGCATATTGCGCTGTTTACCGAGGCAGAAAGCTGCCCGATGGAGCAACAAACTCCGCCGTGCCATCGCGCCGTTAAATCATCCTGTTGTGAAGATGTGAAAGTGGTGCATGAGCAAGAGGATTTCAGCACGCCATCCGCATCTTTTGAAATCGTCTTGTTGCCGATGGGTGATGCGGTGGTTCCTTCCTTGATCTTTGCCGAAGTAATTCCCATGCAGGAGCCCGTGGTCTATCTCGACTACGATCCACCGGTCCGGACTACCGACCGGATTGTTGCGCTCCAGGTCTTCCTCATCTGAGCTAGTTCCGTGTAACGGAAGGTACCAAACCTTTCGCGCGTCCGCATGTCCTTGCAGTGACGCACTTGTGCTTATTCACCTTCACGGAATTTTTTAGTCATGATTGAAAATGTTATTTCACTGTCGATGCGCAACCGCTTCCTGGTGTTGCTCATTGCCGCCGGCCTCCTCGGCTGGGGAGCGCTATCCGTACGCGATACAAAAGTGGACGCCATCCCGGACTTATCGGAGAACCAGGTGATCGTCTTTACCGAGTGGATGGGCCGAAGCCCCCAGATTGTGGAAGACCAGGTGACTTATCCGCTGGTGACGAATCTCCAGGGACTGCCCAAGGTGAAGTATGTTCGAGGCTCTTCCATGTTTGGAATGAGTTTCGTCTACGTCATCTTCCAGGATGATGCGGATGTGTACTGGGCGCGCGAACGCGTGTTGGAGCGGTTGAACTACGCCTCGCGCCTCCTGCCGACCGGCGTAACACCTACGCTGGGCCCCGATGGTACGGGCGTAGGTCACATTCTCTGGTATACGCTTGAAGCGCCTGGCCTCGACCTGGGTGAGCAGCGCGCGCTACAGGATTGGTACGTGAAGTTTGGCCTGCAGCACGTGCCCGGCGTGAGCGAGGTGGCTTCGTTCGGCGGTTTTCAGAAGCAGTACCAGGTTACCATCAATCCGAACCGTCTCACCTATTACGGCCTGTCGGTGCCGGAGGTGATTCGTTCCATTCGTTCCAACAACAATGAAGCGGGAGGCCGGAAATTCGAGCGAAGCGATATCGGCTATATCATCAAGACCACGGGCTACCTCCAGTCGGTGGAAGAAATAGAGAATATTGCCCTGAAGACTGTCAATACCATTCCCGTGAAGGTGCGCGATGTGGCCACCGTGCAGATGACGGGTGAATCGCGCCTCGGGATCTTTGACCAGGACGGCGAAGGGGAAGTAGTGGGCGGCATCGTGGTGATGAGGTATGGCGAGAACGCCTACGAGGTGATCAGCCGCGTAAAGAAACAAATGGAGGAAGTTGCCAAAGGGTTTCCCAAAGGCGTGAAGTTCAACATTGTTTACGACCGCAGTGAGCTGATCAGTGAATCGATCAATTCAATCCGCACGACGCTGCTCGAGGAAATGGCTGTGGTTTCCCTGGTCGTCATCCTGTTCCTCTTCCATTGGCGCAGCGCCGTCAGTATTCTCATCCAGATACCCATCACCCTGGCCACCAGCTTCATCTTGCTGAATGCGTTCGGAATATCTTCCAACATCATGTCTCTCACCGGCATTGCGCTGGCGATTGGAGTCATTGTGGACAACGGCATTATCATGGCGGAGAATGCCTATCGGAATCTCGCGCAGCGTTATGAGGCGCTGAATCATGGGAATTTGTCCTCCGGCAGTGTTCGGATTCCGGAGGAGGAGCGGCTGGCGATCATCGAAAAATCCTCTCAACAGGTTTCGCGAGGGGTGTTCTATTCCACCGTAATCATCATTACCTCTTTCCTGCCAGTCTTCATGCTCACCGGCCAGGAGGGGAAGCTATTCCATCCCCTCGCCTGGACCAAGACATTCATCCTTCTCGTTGATGCGGTGCTGGTCGTCACCCTGGCCCCGGTGCTCATTTCTTTCTTTATGAAGGGCAAATTCCGGGATGAAGGAAAGAACATCTTTAACCGGGCCTTGGAAAAAATCTATGAACCGGTTCTCCGGACATGCCTCAAATGGAGGAAGACTACGCTGGGGGTGAACATCCTTGCGCTGGTCATCACCATTCCGCTGCTGCTGAGTTCGGGCACGGAGTTTATGCCTCCGCTGGATGAGCAGTCGATCTTGTTTATGCCGGTGACGTTGCCGGATGTGTCCAATGACGAAGTGAAGCGACTTCTCCAGGTTCAGGACAAGATCATCAAGTCGATACCGGAAGTGGACCGGGTCCTGGGCAAAGCGGGACGCGCAGCAACGGCTACCGATAATGCCCCCATCAGCATGATCGAGACCATCATCTTGTTGAAACCAAAGACAGAGTGGCGGGCCGGGTTGACCAAGAAGGATATCATCAATGAGCTGGATGCCAAACTGCAAATCCCCGGCGTAGTCAATGGCTGGACACAACCGATCATCAACCGGATCAACATGCTGGCCACCGGCATTCGAACGGATGTGGGCGTGAAGGTATATGGACAAAACCTGGACACGCTTTATGATGTATCGCAGCGGGTGAAGCGGGCGCTGCAGGGAGTTCCGGGAGTCAAAGACCTTTATGTCGATCCCATCACCGGAGGAAAGTATCTTGTGGTGGATGTTGATCGCGACGCTCTCGGCCGCTATGGCCTTTCCGTCGATGATGTCAACATGATGGTGGAGTCGGCTATCGGTGGGAGCCCGATTGGTCAAACGTTGGAAGGCAGACGGCGATTCAGCATCAGCGTGCGGCTGGCCCAGGACTTCCGTGAAAGCCTGGATCAACTGCGGCGCGTGCCGATCATGACGCCCGCCCTCGGACCGGTACCGCTGTCGGCGGTCGCATCCCTGCGTTTTGAGGATGGCCCGCCGATGATCCTTTCGGAAAATGCGATGTTGCGAGGCGCCGTGCTTTTCAACGTACGCGATCGGGACCTCGGCAGCACCGTGGAGGAAGCGATGGCGACCTTGAATAAAAACCTGGGCGGACTTCCCAACGGCTACTACCTCGAATGGAGCGGTCAGTATGAACACCTCATCCGTGGACGACAGACCCTGATGTTCATCCTGCCGGTAGTACTCCTGATCATTTTCATTTCGTTATACCTGGCTTTTCACTCCGTCCGGGAAGCGTTTCTCAGCTTGATTACGGTGCCGTTCGCACTCATCGGCGGCGCTTACCTGGTTTACTTCTATGGCGTCAACCTGTCCGTAGCGGTTGCGGTAGGATTCATCGCCTTGTTTGGAATCGCCGTGGAAACCGGCGTTGTCATGGTCATCTACCTCAACGATGCCATGAAACAGTTGATCGCCACACGGGGCAATTCCCGTGACGCGATCCGATTGGAGGAACTCAAGGAGTATGTTGTTGCCGGTGCAGCCAAACGACTACGGCCAAAACTGATGACGGTCTCCGTCGCGCTGTTTGGACTGGTGCCCGTTTTGTGGGCCACCGGCGTGGGTAGTGATGTTATGTTGCCCATCGTACTGCCCATGATCGGCGGCGTGATCACCTCATCCACGCATATCCTCCTTGTCACCCCGCTCATCTTTCTCATGACGAAGGAATATGAATTGAGAAAATTCGGAAAACTGGAAATCTAATGATCAAGACAATCCATACCATGAATACAGGTACAAGAAACATTGCCATCATCATCGCCCTGCTGTTCTCCGGCAAGGCCGGCGGCCAGGTTCTCCCGCTCGACAGTGTGCTCAAGCTGGTGGACGAGCGGAACCCCATGCTCCAGGAGTTTGACAACCGGGTGAAAGCACAGCAGGCTTACACGGCAGGAGCAAAAGGATGGATGGCTCCGATGATCGGTGCGGGAACCTTCATGACGCCTTACCCTGGCCAAAATCCGGAGGAGGCCAGCAAGGGAAGTATGATGATCTCGGTGGAGCAGAACATTCCGAACCCGGCCCGATTGTCAGCCAACGAACGCTATTATGCTTCGCGTGCAGCCGTTGAAGAGCAAGGGCGCTCACGCCAGTTCAATGCACTCCGTGCCGAGGCGAAGTCAACCTACTATCGGTGGCTGGCAGCCGAAGAGAAGCTTACTGTACTCCGTAGCGGAGACCGCATTATCGAAATGATGCTGAAGATCGCGCGTATCCGGTATCCCTATAACCAGGGAAGCCTTGGCGCCATTTATAAAGCGGAGGGCCGTCAGCAGGAAATCCAAAACATGATGTTGATGACAGAAGGCGATATCGAGGAATCCGCCTCCCGACTTCGGTCGCTGATGAACCTTCCGCAGAACACGCCATTGATGGTCGACACAACCATGAATGTCCGGTTTACACAGGGGGCCCTCGCGCAGGATACCATCGCGCTCGCGAGCCAACGGAGCGATGTTCGCCAATTGGAAAAGACGATTGAGGTGATGCGGCTTCAACAGCAGCTCCAGCAATACCAGGCCAAACCGGAGTTTCGCGTGCGCTTCGACCACATGCAACCCATCGGCGCAGGTATGCCTACTCAATTTACGGCGATGGCCATGGTGTCTATTCCCATCGCCCCGTGGGCTTCCAAGATGTATAAATCAGAGGTGAAGGGGATGAGCTACGACATCGAGGCCATGAAGAGAAGCAAAGACGCCATTCTGGTGGAGACCCGCGGCATGTTGGCCGGTATGGCCGCCCAGCTGTCGCGCATGGAACGGCAACTGGAAAACTACCGGCTGCGCATCATTCCTGCCCTGGAGAAAAACTACCAGGCATCGCGCGTCGCCTATGAAGAGAACCGGGAGCAGCTTCCGGCGGTGATCGACGCATGGGAGGCGATGAACATGGCCCAACTGGAATATACCGACAAGCTGAATGAATATTACCAGATGATTGTGCGGTACGAAAAGGAAGTTGAACGATAACGATGAACGTTATGAGACATCAGAACAATTATTTCATGATCATCAGCCGGCGAATAATCTTGTTATTCGTGATTTTCCTGGCGGCGTGTTCACGCCAGGACAAACATGCCGATGCGGAACAATATACCTGCCCCATGCATCCGACAGTTGTTTCTGATAAACCCGGCGCATGCCCTGTTTGTGGAATGGAATTGGTGAGAAAAGCCCGCGCCGGCGAGGAGGTAAAGATTACAGAAGACCTCGCCTTGCTGCTGAAGTCGCCTGACGAATCAGTGGTAGGAAAGCAGCAGACGATCCGGGGAACCTATCGCAGCCGGGAGATCACCGTGGAGGCGCACGGGGCCGTGACGTATGATACCCGATATGTGTTTGACGTGCCGGCGCGTATCGGCGGCCGACTGGAATCAGTCTTTGTTCACTATGCCTTTCAGCCGGTGAGGAAGGGTCAGAAGCTTTTTGAACTCTACAGCCCTGAACTGCTGACTGCACAGGAAGAATTTTTGTACCTGGTCAGGAGCGACCCGGATAACGCCGGGCTAGTCGCCGCAGCACGAGAGAAGCTTTTCCTGCTCGGCCTAAGCAAGACCGACGTTGAAGAACTCATACGAAAGGGCACTACATCGCCTCGATTTGCAATCACTAGTCCCTATTCAGGCTATGCGATGCCGGATCTTCCGTCGGACCCCGGTAAAACACCGGTACCGGAACAAAAGGCAAGCTCCGGAATGGATGCAGGAGGCATGAGTGCCAACCCGTCAACCAGCACCGTTGTTTCGCGCGCATCGATGATTCACGAAGGTGACTATGTCAGCAGGGGACAACGGTTGCTGACCATCGTAAGCCTGGAAGCCCTGCGTGTGGAGCTGAAGGTTCCCTCGGCTTTGGGTGCGGACATTCGTGCCGGAGATACACTCACGGTGTCGCTGAACAACGCACAACCGACGACGGCGCGTGTCGATTTTGTTCAGCCGTTCTACGATCAGGGTGAAGAATTCCTGAAAATCCGCGTATACGTTCGGAATGCTGACCTGCAATTAGCTCAGTTGGTGGAAGCGCGTATACAGCGCAGGTTACCGGAATTGTTTTGGCTACCAGTGGAAGCTGTCGCGGACCTGGGTTCGCAGAAGGTGGTCTTTGTTAAAGACCGCGGATTGTTCAAACCCCGGAGTATCGTAACCGGAATGCGTTCCGACGGCTGGATCGAAGTGCGGCAGGGACTTACGTCATCGGACGAGGTAGCCGCCAAAGCGGCATTCCTGGTAGACAGTGAGAGTTTTATCAAGACGAAATAGCGCCATATGAAAATAACATTAGACATACGGTCTGCAGCCTTGCTTACGCTGACCTTGATGATCGGGTGCTCCAAGGAGCAATCGCACCAGCACAGCCAACCGGCTGGAGTGAAGCCAGCGGAGACGACGAATACATTGATGCTGAACGACAGCCAGCTGAGGTTAGCCAATGTGACCACGCAGAAGGCAGGCCGCCAAATGATTGGACAAACGGTCGTTCTCAATGCGCGCCTGACGGTCAATGAAGAGCGGACCGGGTTTATCAGCAGCCGCGTCGCCGGACGAGTGGAAAAACTCTATATCAAAGAGACCGGCCGGCAAATCCGGATCGGGGAACCATTGATGGATTTGTACAGCGAGTTGCTGATCACTTTGCAACGCGAGTATTTGTTGGCACTGGAACAAGCAGGATCATCGAAGACACCCGATCAGCGGTATGTGGAATTCGCACAGTCAGCCCGGAAGAAACTCCTCCGGTATGGAATGACCAAAGAACAGGTAGATCGACTGGCCGATTCACGGGAAGTTAAGGATCGGCTTACCTTCTACGCCACCGCCGGGGGAGTGATATCGGCGATGTCGGTTTCGGAAGGACAATATGTGGAAGAAGGCACCGAATTGTACCGGGTGGAGGACATCCGGGAGCTCTGGGTAGAGGCGGAGTTATTTGCGGGTGAAACAAACATCGTTCATGCGGGCGACAACGTCACCATCAAGATCGCTGGATTTGAATATGACGGAATAAATGCGCGCGTCACTTTTGTAAGCCCCGAGTTCCGCAACAATTCCCAGGTGACCGTTATGCGAGCATCCATTGCCAATGCACAGGGGAAATATCGTCCGGGCATGCCCGCCCAGGTGCTTGTCACTCACTCCGCTCGCCGCGCATTGGCCCTGCCGGCTGACGCTGTGATTCGGGAGGCAAAGGGAAACTATGTTTTTGTATTAACGGATCGTAACACCTTTCAGCGACGCACTGTCGGATTGGGACTGGAAGACGCCGACCGCGTGGAAATCACTTCCGGCCTTGATGAAGGCGAAACAGTGGCCGTCACCGGCGCCTACCTGTTGTTCAGTGAATTGGTTCTCCGCGGCGGAGTTGCCACCGCAGCAGAGCACCCACATTAATCGAGTACTTTCAATAACAGATGTATAACTTGCAAACCTCAAAACAGATGACCATGAAAACCAGCTTAAGAATTCAAATGATCATGCTCCTCGGGGCGATCGTTCTCTTCACCCAATGCGGCGGCAAAAAGGAAAGTTCGATGGACAGCGGAACGATGGATCAAGCCGCGTCTTCGGAAGCGCCAGAGACGCCCACCGGACCACTGTTTACCGTTGATGCCACCTTCCAGGAGCAAGTATTGCACACCTTTCAGGCTTATCTGAAGGTTAAAGATGCTTTTGTTGCTTCGGATGCGGCGCTGGTTAAAGCGGAAGCGACGAAACTGAAGGGGATCCTGAAAGCCGTCGATCCAAAGATGCTTTCCGGTCCGGCGCTTAACGACTGGTCGAACTACCTGAATAACCTTGACATGGCATTAGTGGATATTCTGGCCACCGATGACCTGGAAGCACAGCGCACCGCCTTCTCCAACCTTTCGGATAATCTGTACAAGAGCATCAAGGCCTATGGTCTCGGCACGGCAACAGCTTATTATGAGTTTTGCCCCATGGCGTTCAATGACCAGGGAGCCTATTGGCTCAGCGACAGCAAGGAAATCCGCAACCCGTATTTTGGAGACAAGATGCTGAAGTGCGGCCGCGTGACCGAAGAGTTGAAGTAGTCATCAAACTAAATCGGGAACAGTGAGCAGGATTTCTTTGATCGTGTTGGTCTGGCTGGCAGCCGCGTGTACACCTCCGGACAAGCTCGAATCGTTGACATTGGATGATTTTGAATTGTACACACTGGATGGGAAGCCGTATGACGTCGGCGCTTTGAAAGGTAAAGCCGTCTTTATCAATGTGTGGGCCACCTGGTGCCGCCCGTGTGTCCAGGAAATGCCGACCATCGCCGAGGCGATGACACGATTGAAAGGACGCGATATCTTGTTCTTGTTTGCTTCCAGTGAGCCGTTGGAGGAAATCATTGCTTTCCGCGATCGGAAACAGTTTCCGTTTGAGTATGTGCAGTTGAAGAACCTGGAGGAACTTTCCATTGCGGCTATTCCTGCCACGTTCATTTTTCGGCCAACGGGTGAACAGGTCTATGGCGAAGAAGGGTTTCGCGATTGGAGCACAGCGGAGAGTTTGGCGATCATCACCCAAGAACCTGCACATTGATGCGTATTGCCACTTTCACGGTCCTGGTTATTCTTTTCGCTGCCTGTGCACCGCAAAAGGATAAACCGTTGACGTTTACGGTCACAGAACTTTCCGTACCGGCAGACTCTCTCTCCTCCGTCCCTCATTTGACAACAGATCCCAAGGGCGGGGTGTGGCTTTCCTGGGTCGAAAAGCGCCCGGACTCCAGCCGGTTCCTGTTCTCGCGATTGGAGCAGACCACGTGGACAAAGCCTGCCGTGATCGCAAAAGGTTCAACCTGGTTCATCAACTGGGCCGACTACCCGATGATTTCCTCCGATGGAGGCAGCAACCTGGTCGCCCACCTGCTGAACAAAAGCGGACAGAGTACCTACGCGTATGACGTGCAGGTTTTCACCTCCCCCGACGGCGGTACGACATGGCGAAAACCTTTTCTTCTCCACGATGATGCGAAACAGGCCGAACATGGATTTGTTACACTCGTGCCCTATGGCGACAAGGTCTTCGTTTCATGGTTGGACGGACGCAACACCTTCATGGAAGGCATGGAAAATATGAAGGGCATGGACCACAGTGGTCATCATGGGGCGATGAGCCTGCGTGCTGCCATTATGGATTATGATGGAAAGAAAACAGCGGAATGGGAATTGGACAATAAGACGTGCGATTGTTGCCAGACGACAGCGGCCATAACAGACAAGGGGCCCATCGTTATCTACCGGGACCGTTCCGATGCAGAAATTCGCGACATGTCTATTGTGCGATGGGTCAACGGAACCTGGACATCGCCAAAACCCATTCACTCCGACAACTGGAAGATTGCCGGCTGTCCGGTCAATGGGCCGAGAGTTTCAGCAACGGGTAGCCGGGTTGCGGTCGCCTGGTTTTCAGCGGCCACGCAGCCGGCGCACGTCAATGTTGTGTTCTCCACCGACAGCGGTGAGACCTTTGGAGATGCCGTCAGCATAGACGAAGGAAATGCGATTGGACGCGTAGACATTGAGTGGTTTGACGATCATCGCGCGATCGTTAGTTGGATGGAGGGCGCAAAAATTAAAGCAAGTGTAGTCCATACCGACGGAACAAAGGAAACCCCTTTCACTATCGCGGAATCATCGGAAGCTCGTTCCAGTGGATTTCCGCAAATGACACGGTCGGGCAACCAACTTGTTTTTGCATGGACAGACGACAGCGAAAAACGAATCAAGGCTGCCGGCGTAATACTTAAATAATATCATGAAACACTTATTTACAGCGCTGTTCCTTTCTTTGGCGGCTTGCTCTGGTCCAAAAGAAAAGGAGAGTGCTCCCGCTTCCGCCGAGACTTCGGAGGTAAAGGATGCTCCACGCATTATCGCAGACCAATCTTCTCCGGATTCCCTTAAGGGCAGCCTACGTGCAATGGCAGAAGGCGCCATTGGTTCGGCAAAAGTGACGGTGCAGTATCATTCACCTGCCGTGCGCGGCAGAATAATTTGGGGTGGCTTGGTACCCAACAACCAGGTTTGGGTTACGGGTGCCCACATGGCCACATCGGTGGAATTCAGCCAGGATGTAACCATTGCGGGAAAGCTTGTCGCTGCCGGTAAGTACGGATTCTTCACCATACCTGGCGAGGAAGCCTGGACACTTATAATAAACCAGGATTGGGACCAACATCTTGCGGATGAGTATGATGAGAAGAAAGATGTAGTCCGGTACACGACTAACCCTTCCCGACGCGACATTTTGCAGGAGCGCCTTCAGTACACGATCGTTCCGGAGGATGCCTCTTCAGGAAGATTGGTTGTCCGTTGGGATAAACTGGAAGTGGCGTTGCCGATTCGCGTTGGGCGTTGATTCCTGATGCCTGACCGCATGGACTCTATCCGGGACTTTGTCAAGGTCGTTCATCCCTTGTCGGATGAAGTATGGCAGGAATTTTCAGCCGCCTGGGAGCCTTTCACCGCTCGTCGAAAGGAGATTCTTACCCAGGCTGGTGAGCGGGAGAAGTATCTCTACTTTGTGACGGAAGGCGTTCAGCGCGTTTACTATGCTGATGCGGAAGGGAGGGAAGCGACACTGGTGTTCACCTATGCCCCTTCGTTTGGCGGGGTACTCGACGCGTTCATGCAGCAAACGCCGTCCCGGTATTACTACGAAACACTTACCCCCTCAACATTTCTTCGGACCCCGGCAGAAAGAATGTTTTCATTGATGAAACGCCACCAGGAACTGGAAGTTTGGGCTCGAAAGGGACTAAGCGGGGCAATCGCCGGCGTGTTGGAGCGGCTCGCCGAGGTGCAAAGTTTCACCGCGGAAGAACGGTTTCGGTCGCTGCTCAAGCGCAGCCCGCATATCTTACAACTCGTGCCGCACAAGTACCTCGCGAATTACCTCGCCATTGACGCAACGAATTTTAGCAAGCTGATCAACAGCGTCCGAATCTAGAAAATGGACATCGACGACTGAAGAACTCAAAATGTTGGTATTTACCAAGAACGGGCAGATCAGCGGACGCCACTTTTGGGTAAAATTCAACAGCAATGAAAAACCAAACCATCCTACGGGTAGCTTCGCTGGCCTTTGTCGGCTTATCCGCCCTCAGCATTCTCGCCGTGAGTCTCATGGCTTTCGTTCGTCCACAGTCCGTTATGGATCTCGTCGGTGTCACACTTCCCAACACCGATGCGGTGAGTTCCATTCGCGGAATCTATGGTGGCGCCGGGTTGACGATTGTTATCATGTTGGTCTACCTGTCACAGAAAAACATCAGGGAAGCGTTGGGCTTTCTTGTTTTGCTGTGGGGATTCTATGCCATATCGCGGGCCATCACGCAGATCAACGAAGGGCCTTTGGGAGCTTTCGGGTCGCAATGGATTGTCATCGAGAGTCTTTTCTGCGGCATTGCCCTCATCCTGCTCCTGGGTTATCAACGTAAATTGTCCTTGATATGAGCCGTACCATAAGCCAACAACTCCTGCTGGATCAACTGGAAGAACAGGTGGAGCGACAATTGTCGACGGCCGTCACGGACTACCAGAATTCCAGCCGGGAGCGGCTGCTGCAAAAACCGACGAGCGGCGGCTGGAGCGCGGCCGAGTGTCTTTGGCATCTCAACAGCTACGGGAACTACTACTTACCGGAAATTGAAGCGGGCCTTTCATCGGGCTCGCCTTCAACGGGAACATTTACCAGCACGTGGCTCGGCGCATGGTTTACCCGAATGATGCAGCCAGGGGCAAAGACGAAGAAGATGAAGGCCTTCAAAGGACATACGCCACCTCCCGAACTTGATCCGTTGCCTGTGGTGGCAGAATTTATCCAGCAACAGGAACGATTGCTGCTGCTGCTCAGGAAAGCCCGCGCGGTCAATATGAATCGCATCCGCATCGGCATCTCCATCATGCCCTGGTTCAAGATGAAACTGGGCGATGTGTTTCAGTTTCTGATTGCCCACCAGGAAAGACATCTGCAGCAAGCGGCGAGAGTCGCGAATGAACACCGGGAATAATTTGTCGGTCAGGTTTTCAGCACACCCGGGCAAGGGCCTCATTCAAGCGGATATTTCCTGCATGCAACCCGGGCTCTTGCACATGCAGGTTAAATTCCAGCTTCACCTGTGGCCCGAAGAGCAGGCAGTAAGTTGATCCGCCAAAGTGAAACATGCCGAGTTGCTCCCCTTTGCGGACGAGTTCGCCTTCTTTCACCGTGATCTGACAGCTGGAAACTTCCGACATACCGACGCCCATAAAGCAGACAATTCCGATAGCGGGATCATCAGCTTCGAGGAAAATAACTGCGCGTGCTGCCAGCGACGTGATGTAGGCCTGTGATTCACTAGGGCCCGACGGATCAAGTCCTTCGGAATAGGTCTCTGAGTAATAGGTTCCCTCGATGTTGTATGCTTTCAATACCCGGCCGTTGATGGGGCTGTGCCAGCGATGATAACTCAAGGGACTGAGGAAAGCCTGGTAGATAGTGCCGCCGACAAAAGCGTCCATCAATGAATCGCCCTTCAGCATGTCTTCCAGGGAATAAGGCTGCGCTTTGATCCAAAACCGATCACGACGTTTTACACCGAGTGCAATGCGGTAGGGTGCCGACTCGCACGCATTGACAATGACACGGTCGTCTTCCGGTGAGGCGACAGGCCGGCGACCGATGCGGAACTGCCGGGTGAAGAAATCATCCCATGAATGAAATCCAAAGTGGGGACGCGACGGGTCACACTGGAAGTCTTCGACAAAGTCAGGCATGGCCGCCATCGCATTCTCACCGAACCAGCCCTTGACGGGATCGATATTCAAAACGTAACAAGACTCTGGAGAAGAAAGATAGCGACCCCATTCATTCAGGATTTTCTTTAGTTGGCGGTTCACTCTTTCGTTTAGAAAAACGGCAAACCCCGCTTTCGTTCCCATCGACCAATCCAGTATGGCATTGATGGGACAGCCCACCATGACGGTTTTATCAAACTCGGGCGCGGTCGTGAGGATGTGGTTTAGCAGTTGAAGCAACACCAGGTAGCTCCTCACTTGCGGTCCGCCACCGGGGTTGTAGTTGTACGGCGGCTTGTGCGGAACCTGCGAGAACATGAGATGGAACAACATGAACAAATCGGCGTTGTTCTCAATCAAATCTTTTAATTCCTGTATCGATGGATGGAGGGGTGCTTCGACGTCCAAAACTTCAACCAGGTTGCCCAGCCAATTGTCTAAAGCCTCCTGGTCAGAGGGAAGCCATTTACCGACACGAAAGGGTGCTGACATCATGACCTCAATTTACCTGTGGAACGGATTTACAACCACGACAGGCGATGGTGTCGACGGATGATTTTGATCAATTCCCGGACTCCATTCTAAACTTCTTAAATTCGTCTTCATTCAAGATCTATGATTGGTCCCAAGCCAAAAGGGTTTTATACAGCCCGCCTGAAGGAATACCAATACGCCTGGGAGTATTTGGCCGCGGGTAAACGATACCAGGTTGTCCGTGAATTTAGCGATGCCGATCAGTCAGTTCATCCGGTGGGCGAAGCGTGGACATTCCTGGGTTACAACTACCAGGCCATGGATGAAGGGTATTTATTTTTTGTTTCAACAGACGGCCAACAGGAATGGCACATCCCCATGCAACGGCAGGAGCAGGCCGCTGTAATTGAAAATCCAATGAACTACCTTCAACCGATCGGTGATCGCTGATATCCTTCATGAATTTTCAAATTCACGGGCCTGGATGTCTGCTAATCCTGACCTTCGTCATGGTTCCTCACCCGGTGCCTGGCTAATTTTCCTGCCGGTTGAATGATGTTTGGTAACTTCCCCTGGCTTCAACTATGGAATCAACCTCCGACCTGTTTATCAATCTGATACTCGCCTTTGTTTTTGGCGCGACTGTTGGACTTGAGCGCGAAAGTACAAAGGGTAGCGAGCCGCACATTGGCGGCATACGCACCTACGCACTCATTGCCCTGGGTGGAGCATTGGCCGGAATCTTTACCGTTCATCAGTACACCGTTGTGGCCGGCGGCGTAATCGTTGGGTTTGTCCTGCTGCTGATTTCAAACTACATCGCCGAGGCACAGGTGACCAAAGACTTCGGCATTACCAGCGAGCTGGCTGCCTTAGCCACATTTTTCCTCGGGCTGATGGTGATGATCAACATCATCCCCCGTGCGACTACCGTAGCCGTTCTGGTATGTCTTGTTTTCGTATTGTCGTTGAAGGGAAAGATTTCCCAATTAACAGCCGGTGTTTCGAAGAAGGAGATCCAGTCGTTTATTAGTTATGCTATCGTTGCATTGGTCGCACTGCCTGTGCTGCCCGATTATTCTTACAAGGTCAAGGACATTCCCGTGGTGGAAGGCATCCTCAGCAGTTTCGGCGTTAACCTCGGTCAATTCGACAACCTGGATCTCGTTAACCCGCAAAGAATTTGGATAATCGTTGTCCTGATTACGGGCATTGATGTCTTCGGGTACTTGTTAAGCAAGTTGATTGGTGACAAAAGCAGTTTTGCGCTGACCAGTTTCTTCGCTGGATTTGTTTCCTCCACCTCCACGACACAATCGCTGGCGCTCAAGAGCAAGAATGCGCCTGTCGTAAGCCATCTTGTCGGTGCGGCTGTTTTGGCCAACCTGGCAAGCTTCATGCAGATCTTTTTGCTGGCCGGCCCGCTGAATCCGCAGTGGCTCATTTCGATCATGCCCGCACTCCTTATTATGATCCTTACCGCCGGTATTATCACGGTCTACTACCTCCGGAAGAAGGAGCAGGATAACCCCCAGGTGTCCAAGCCGAGCGATGACACCGTGATCTTTTCCATCGTTCCGGCGCTCAAGTTTGCCGGGCTGCTCATTGTGATCAAGATCGTTACCAAGATCTGTTTGATCCTGTTCGGCGAGTCAGGTTTCATCGTCAGTTCTGTGCTGGCTTCCTTCGCCGGCATTGACGCCATCATTGTAAACCTCGCGGACATGGCCGGTCACACCATCACGTTCAAGTTCGCGCTCCTTACTTTCCTCGTAGTCAATGCGACCAACCTGTTGAGCAAGTCAACGTATTCCTACCTCCAGGGCGACCGGCGGTTTGCGCGCAACTTTTTCATTTCAATGCTGATCGTAATCGCCGCCAGCGCTGTGTGGTTGATCTTTATCTAAGGGAAGCAGGACCAAAGCGGATGATGAAGGTTGTGCCTTTGTCGACCTCGCTCTCGGCGGTAATGTGACCACCCATGGCTTCAACCTGGGCTTTCGTAATAAACAAGCCGAGGCCTTTGGCGTCTTTCGCCGGGTGAAAGGTCTTATACAAGCCAAAAAGTTTGTCGCCATACTTCTGCATATCGATGCCAAGTCCGTTGTCGCGCACACGTAGAATCACCTCACCGGCTTGTTGTGTAGTTTCCATGTGGATTTGCAGTGAACGATTCGGCGAGCGGTACTTGACGGCATTCGATATCAGGTTAAGAAAAATACTTTCCAGGTAGGTGGCAGGAAATAGTATGGCCTCCGCATCAAATTGCGCCGTTATGCTCGCCTTTGATTCCAGCAGCTGACTGGCCAGTATATCTTTTGTTTTTGTGAGCACGGCATCGAAATAGATTTGCTGGCGCTCCTTGTCGGTGTCCTCCTTGATGCGGAGTGATTCGATCAGATCGGCCAGGGTGTCTTTCAGGTGTCCTGTTACCTTTTGCACCATGCCCAGCAACACGGACTGCTCGGCAAGGTCGGCTTCTTTGTGCAACTGCAGCAAACTCGACAGGTTACCCACATGCGAACGAAGATTGTGAGAGGCAATGTGGGCAAAGCTTTCGAGTTGTTCGTTTTGCCGTTGAAGTTTGTTGGCCAACATGCGAACCTGCTGAGCCTCCTTGATTTCTGTGATATCGTATCCCGCCGCATAGACATTGCCCGAACGGCGGTCCTGGGTAAAGGACCATATAAAATGTCTCAGGCTGCCGTCCTTAACGTTCATCCGTGCTTGCATTGACCCCGACGATGCCCCTTGTTTCATCCGATCCAGTTGGGCCCTGACTTCTTCAACATCGCCGGGATGAACAAAGTAATAGAAAGAATTGGCGGTGCCCTCCTGGCTGGAATAGCCCAACGCTCGGGTAAAGGCGTTCGACACCAGGCCAATGGTTCCATCGGACCGGGCAATCATCAACACCTCGGATGAAAGTTTGAAAAACTGTTTGTACTGCTCCCGCTCATCGTCGATCCGGTTGATTGTCTGAGCGGCCACCAGTACGATGGTTGTGAATAACGCAAGACTTGTCACCAGCATAAAGACCATGCTTCCTTCAGAATTATAGAGCCCGGCCTTTTCTCCTTGAACCGTTAGAAAGGCCAGGAGCGGGTAAAGCACAGCAAGGGGGAGTAGGATGCGCCGTAGGATCACGCCGGCCACATTCGACGTGAACAGAAGAGATGAAAATCCCCGGTAGGGCTGCTGGAGAAAATAGCCGGCGGTGAACAAGAAAAAGCCAAGCGCCGTTGAAATGGCCATGTTTGTGCTCTGTGAATTCACATGCACGGCGCCAAACAAAGTGCCCGTAAATGGATACAGGGTCGTGAACAGGCAAGCCAGCATCAGATAGTCGAACACTTCCCGGGTCCTCCTCCAACCCCGCGCCTCCACCCAGCAATAGCACCCCACCAGGATAAAATTGAGCGCGGACAAAATTGACATCCGCCCCGGCTTATCTGAAATAGGATCAGGTTGCCGGGTAATAAGTTCATCAATTCCCAGTTGGACATTGCCGGTATATTCGATGAGTGTCAAGATCCCCGTTAGGATAACCATGACGGACAGCCCATGAACAACGACACGGCTTAGGGGATGTCCCTTGCCGGAGAGTATAAACAAGCAGATTCCGGCGGCCAGAAAACAAACGGCAGAGTTCGTCACCATCGGTACCCGATTGGGCGAGAACAGTGCGTTAAGCGAACTATAACCGAGGATCCTGCCCGACAGTACAAGCGCCGATAACAAGACAATGAATAGGGCCAGTATTCGGGTGATGGAATATCTCGGATACGGCGTCTCCGTAAATCCATCACCAGCAGCAGAAAGGTCAGGAGAACTTGTCAGCGTTTTCACATCCATCAGGCATCCGCAAATTCCACCATGTTCCTATCGTAAAAAAGTTTCAGAAAGATCAACAGCAGGTTGCTGTCTTCTGTAATGTGCTTGTGGGCAAAGAATTCGTCGATGTCCTTGAAGCCGCTCAGCTCCACCGCTTCATCGTTCGTCAACCGCCGGAAACCCATCGTCCAATCTTTAAATATCCGTTCCGGATAATCGCCTTCCATAATTACCGCTACCCGGTGGTGGCGGCGGTCCTTGGAAATGCGCTTGAATAACTTCCATACGATGGCCTTTTCGCCCTCTAATACCTGCATGAATTTCCCCTGGATGTAGAGGAGCATTCCGGTAACGCCGTGCGGCTGATTAAAGACACGGGCATCCTTGAGCAACGTGATGAGCTCATCCTCATCAAGAGGCTTTACCGCATGACTGGTATAGACCAGGTGATACATGACATTAATCTAACACTTTTCAGCCAGAAAGAGAGTTGAATCAATGCCGGAATACGATCAACCTGTATCTTTATTAAATGCCTGCGGCTTTTCTCAGCTTGGCCCTCATCGCCTGCATGGCCTGGATTATTTATTCGGGCTCCTACCTCAAATGGCATCCATTCTTCAGCCTGCTGACGGCGGCCGTAGGCTTTGGCCTGGCTACCGGATTAACCGTGGAAAAACTGCTGGAGGTAATCACGCATGGTTTTGGATCGCTTGTCGGCACCATCGGCCTGATCGTGATTTTCGGCTGCATACTCGGCGTTGTGCTGGAAGACTCAGGTTCGGTGCAAGCGCTGGGCAACTGGCTGGCGAGGCGAAGTAAGCGACCGTCCCTCTCCATCGCCTTGCTGGGCATGCTGTTGGGCATCCCGGTTTTCTGTGATTCGGGTTTCATCATTCTCTTCAGCCTGACCAGGTCGATGGCCCAGGCCTCACAGACACCGTTGCCTGCCATGTCGCTTAGCCTGGCCGGCGGGCTCTATTCCTCGCATACGCTTGTGCCACCCACCCCCGGCCCTGTTGCTGCGGCGGGAACAATCGGTGCATCCATCGGGCTCGTCATGATATGGGGAATCATCATCGCCATACCAGTCACGATCGTGTCACATTTGTTTTCACTTTATATCGGTAAGAAGTTAACGACTCTCGACACGACACAGCCGATTCGATCGGAGGGAGCGGGCTCGACTTCAGCGGATCGGGCGCTTATTCTCATTCTCTTTCCCGTGGCGCTCATTGCGTTGGGTTCATTGGCAGAACTTCTTTCGTGGCAAGGGTATGCCGGCAGGTCGTTGACCCTGCTGGGTAAACCAGTTGTTGCCTTGTTTCTCGGCACGGGACTCGCTCTCCTGCTTTCGCGAAAGACGGCCAACCTCACCGGAATGATTGACAAAGCCCTGCGCCAGGCCGGACCGATCATACTGTTAACGGCATGCGGCGGTGCCCTTGGTGCCGTGCTGAGGGCAAGTTCGCTGACAGAAGTTATGAATAGCGTGCTCGGAAAACAGTTGTCCTTCGGCGCCGGATTCCTGGTCGCCGCCTTCCTGATTGGCGCTATCTTCAAAACAGCGCAAGGATCGACAACCAGCGCCATGATTCTGACAAGTGCCTTTTTTGCTCCGCTGATGCCGACCGTCGGCCTGGCCTCGCCCTTGGATTTGGCGCTTCTTGTTTTGGCAATAGGTGGCGGCGCGATGACGGTTTCGCATGCGAATGATTCCTATTTCTGGGTTGTTACTCAGTTCACCGGGTTCACGCTGCGCGATGGATTTCGTGGAATGACGGTGATGACGCTTCTTCAGGGACTAACGGCGCTATTGACTGTGTTGTTGATTTTCATGGTAAGCCGATGAATGTCCTGATCGCACCGGACAAATTCAAAGGAACATTAACGGCCGCGGAGGTGTGCCATGCCATCAGTCTGGGTCTTGCAGACTCCAACCACGGGTTTGTTGTGCGTACACTTCCGTTAGCCGATGGAGGCGAGGGAACACTGGACGTCTTCCTTGCGCTGGGCAGTACAAAGGTATCCCTGCCGGTGAATGATCCCTTGATGCGTCCCACAGAAGCCAGTCTGGCAATTTCTTCCGATGGCAGAACGGCCTACATTGAAATGGCTCAAGCCAGCGGACTTCGTTTATTGAAACGCGAGGAATACAATCCGCTTCGGACAACAACCTTTGGCACCGGTGAATTGATCAGAAGAGCCATCGATCTTGGCGCCAGGGAAATTCTGCTGGGCATCGGCGGAAGTGCATGCAATGATGCGGGCATAGGAATGATGGCGGCACTGGGCATGAAGTTTCTGGATGATCAGGGAAATGAGTTGCCACCCAACGGCGCCTCGCTTTCCCGAATTCATTCCGTTGACAGTGCGGCAGCTCATCCGGGTTTGGCACACGTTTCTGTTGTTGCCCTCACGGATGTTGCCAATCCGTTCTATGGACCGGATGGAGCGGCCGTTGTCTTCGGCCCGCAGAAAGGAGCAACACCTGAGATGATTGCCGAATTGGACAAAGGACTCCGGCGGGTTGCACAGGTTGTCTTTGAAGCTCAACACATCGATCTGCAACAGATCCCAGGCGCTGGTGCCGGAGGAGGAATCGCGGGCGGGGCGGTAGCCTGGCTCAATGCCGCATTGAAATCGGGAATAGAGGTTGTTCTGGATGCGATGAACTTTAATACAGCCGTTTCCTGGGCTGACGTAGTCATCACCGGCGAAGGGAAACTGGATGCCCAGACGCTTCGGGGCAAAGTTGTTGCAGGTGTTGTTCAAAGTACCATCAGTCATAGGAAACCGGTGGTGATTATATGCGGTCAGCAGGAAGGGCAGTTCGCCTGGCCGGGTGTTGCCGTTTTTTCGCTGGCTGAATTTGTCGGTGTCCAGGATGCCATGCGGAATTCGAGCGACGCTCTTCGCCGCCTGGCCGCACGACGGGTAGCAGCACATCTCAGCGACATGAAGTCCGGTGAATGAACATCACTACGGATGAACCGGTTGCTTTACTCTTCCGGTATACACCGGCTTGCAGTCTTTGCCCGCAATGGCGTCGACGAAGTTGATGACGGAACCGAAGAGTGTCTTGGTGATATTGAGTTTGCCTGTTTTCACCGCCGAGAATTTTCCATAAATCGGCTGGTCCATCAGACTGCACCCGTTCTTATCCACAACGGCAATTTGCACCCCGGCAATGGAATCGCGTGCGAAGTCAATGGCGCCGTTGAAGGCAATCCTGTTCTTTTGAGTTGCAAAAGCCACATCGGTGGTTTGCAGCACCCGGTCTTCCAACTTCCACTGGGCCAGCAATTGCTGGATATGGGTGCGCTCCCGGTTGTTGACGTCAATGGTAGCCAACGCCACAAAATCAGAGCCCTTAGTGGCAACTATGCCGACGGGCCCAACCAATACAATAGCACCCAGGTCGGCGAGGTTGAACTTCTGGCTTTTTTCATATTTGGTGAGCGCGTCGTCGATGTCGATTCCGAAAAGTTCGAGCGAGTCGCTTTGAATGGCAAAGGTACCCGCCAGGTTTCGTGGCACGTCTCCCCAATGGTTACCGGAAGTATGCAGGTCCACCGTGTAGCTGACGTCTCCTTTAAGAAAATCTTTCTTTGAAATGCGCTGGATCAGTGCGTCAACGGGAGTCGTATCCACGGAATAATGAAAATCCACTTTTCGCTCCGCACTGGAAAGATTAACAGTGATCGCTCCTTCTTCATTCCTGGCTTTGCGGGAGTTGCTGATAAATCCGATCCCAAGCGTGTCCTGCTTTCCTTGCACATCAAGATTGACGTTGAGGTCGATCAGCCCTGGAATTTTCAAGCCCCTCGCCGCAGCCTTGCCTTGCACTTTTCTCAAACCGGTAATCGCACCCGAATTTGCCGGGTGCTGGAAATAGAACGGCTCTAACGCGATATTCAGGTTGGTTACGCCAAAGTCCCGCCCGCCCGGCATCGTATATAATATGCGGCTGTTGCGCATTTCCAGTTTTTGGAAATCAAATGGAAACGTTCGCATCATCGCTGAAGCATCAAGGCTGCCGTTGATTCTGTCCATTTCCCTGGCGGGCATGTTCTTTCGCGAGGGTTCAGCGCCATCCTTGATCTCGTCAATGAGTTCATCGACATAGACCCAGGGGAAGTTCTTCAGTTCCACTTTGGTGTTGGCATTCAACTGACGGTGCGCGGGTATGGTCATGTCGCCAGAAATAGCCATACTTCCTTCGGGAAGGCTCAGTGAAAACTGCTTGAGTACGAGCGCTATCCCTTGCTTGTTTCTGCGAAAAATTCCCTGTGCATCCAGGTCGCGGATATCCGGCAGCTTGGCGAACCGGGTGGAAAGATTTCGAATCATGAATTGAAGCGCCAGTTCATCCACCGTGGCGTTTTCGGTTGGTAACAAATTGTTGGCCTCGAACGCAAGTGATAGTCCGCTGGCATGGTCATCAATAATGGGAGAACGCAAGGAATCCATGATCAGGTCACGCGTGTAAAGATGGTCTGACTCAATTTTGCCTATGACGTGCATGACCCGCTCATTCTTGAAGATTCGATGCATGAGATTCTCCACTTTGGCAGACAACTTCAAGTCGCTGTCACCGTAACGCAATGCAAGATGGATATCGGCAAGATTATTCTGATTCGAAAGACTGGCCTGAAGATTCGTAACCCGGCGGCGGTTCTTCGTCAATTGAAAGGAAACGGTGTCAAGATGCACGGTACTGGCGCGGCTGCTGTCCATCGCGTGGCTGCCCAACAAGTCCAGGGGTCCGTCAAACTGAATCGAAGCTTTTGCTTTTCCCCGAAGATTCCGGATGGCCGTCAGGCCAAGTAACTCATCCAACCCCTCCAGGTCGATGGCCGCACCGATTCGATAATGCAGTTCCGGTGCAACCAGGTTGGTGAGGCGAAGTTTGCCGTTTAGTGTTCCGCCGGGAAGTTGAGCATGGAGTTCAGGGACATCGAGCACGGCTTGCGACTGATCGGGATTAGATCCGGAAGTAAAAATGCCCGTCAGTCCAATGTCACGGAATCCCTCTTTTTTACCTGGAATAGTAAAGGAGAGCTTCGAAACGCGAAACGAGGCATCAAACTTCGCTTTGGGTCCTTTGCTTCCCGGCCAGGGCATATTCAGCGGACCATTAAACCCAATCTTGGCCGACACGCTGCCGGTCAGGCCCTCCACCCGGGAGATGCGGAATGCCTTGTCGTATCCGTCAAGACTAAACTGGGCATTGAGGTCGCACGTCAACCAGGGTTTCACAAAGTTGGTCACGGTAAAGTCACCTTTGATAAAGCCACCGGGCACCTGGCCCTGGAGTTGCGTCAGCTGAAGTGTTGCGCCCGAGTAATCGGGTGATGTACCGGAAGAGGCTCGCCCTGCAAAACCCAGATTTCTGAACGAACCATATTTTCCCGGCAGTCGAAAAGAGAGATCCTTGACCCCAAAGGTGAAGTCGAATTGCGGGGGCGCATTGCGGAGGTCGCCGTACAATCTTCCTTTGACATATACGTCGCCGCCGCGTAACAAGTCGCGGTTATCCTGGATGGCATCGGGCCTCAATAATTTCTCCAATAGAGGGAGATCATTGGTGGAGGCATCGACTTCAACGTTTAGTCGTCCGTGGTTGACATGTTCGTACGTGCCTGACGCCGTGACGGAAAAATCATTATACGTTAAGGTGGCATGCTGAACGGAGAGATGCTGTTTCGCCGTTTCCAATTGACCATTCGCCCGAAATTGCAGCTTTCCTTCCGGCAGTCGTGTCCTGCCTACATAAACCGTGTCCAACCCAATGTTGGAAGAAATGGCAAAGTCCATGAGGCTATCACCTGGATCAAGTTCTACCTCGAGGGACTCAACGACAAACGAGCTGTTGTCCGCCAAGCCGTGGGGCTGCCAGGTAATTCGCAAATGGGCAACGCCAACCTTTTCCAAGCTGACTTTCATGTAGTTTTCCGGTGGCGGGACTTTTTGCGGTGAGGTTGGTGCTTTGGGTGCCGCCTTCCTGGGAGTCTGTTTCGTCTGCGGCTTGGCAGCAGGCTTGACGGTTTGCCTTGGCGCACGTGGCTTGCGAATGGCCCTGTTGACGTTGAGGTCTCCGGGCGCGTATTCGATAAAGTTCACTTGCCCGTCGCTGACAGTGACTTCCGCAATTTCGATGTCGCCGGAAAGCAAGGGCCAGAGAGAAAGTGCTACGTATACCTTCTCCGCATGAAAAATGGGCGCCTCGCCGGGTTCACGCAGGGAGTCTCTATGCTCGAAATAGTTAACGCTGTCCAGCTCAATGCTCAGGTCCGGAAAACTGCGGAAGAGCCGCAAGTCCATGGCCCGAAGGCTCAGCTGCCCGGATTGAGATTGATCCAGGTAATGCTGGACCTGGGCCAGCAGCAACTCGTTTCGTTGTTGGAACAGCACCCAGGTCGTGACGCCGAAGAGCGTCAGCACGCTGATCAAAACAATGGCCGCGATCTTAGCCACTTTCCGCCAGCGAATCTGAAAGCCCTTAGCCATGCTGTAAATATCGGGGCAATTTTCAGGAAATCACGAATGCGTGCGATGGGATATGGGTATTGCAGAACGTGATTAATGTTCAATCAGTTATTTATTAACTTTAAGTAAACCCTTCTGTATGCTTACTCGTGAACAGCACCTGCACTATTGTCAGCGCTGCATCAATCGGCAGTTTGATCCCCAACAAGGACTCGTTTGCAAACTTACTGGCAAGGTTGCCGACTTTGATCCCACATGCCCTTCTTTCCAGGTCGATGAAACAGTGAAGATTGAAACCCAAGAGGCGGCCCCGGTGCTGGTTGAGGCAAAAGACATACCTGACAACTTGCGGGAGATAATGCGCAAACATCAAGACCTGCCGTATGCCATCATCGGTGGATTGGCGGCTGCGATTGTGGGTGCGATCATCTGGGGAACGGTCACCTACTTCACGCATTATCAGATCGGCTATATGGCGATCGGCGTCGGGTTGCTCGTTGGATTTTCAGTACGGTATTTTGGTGCCGGCGTGGATCTTCCTTTTGGAATTGTTGGAGCATTCTTTGCGGTATTTGGTTGTGCGCTGGGTAATCTGCTGAGCCAAGTCGGATTCCTCGCTGAGGCGGAATCAATGGGATACTTCGAGGTCATCCCATACCTTAATTGGAGTGTGATTGAACAGATATACCGGGAATCTTTCTCACCCATGGATGTCCTATTCTATGGAATAGCCGGCTACGAAGGTTACCGGTTTGCTTTTCGCTCACTTTCACAAGAGATGGTGCGTGATGGCGTGGCGCCGCCCGTTCCCTATGCCAACCTCCGATTTCCCCTGGTCGCCGGATTGTTCGTGATACTTTCCGTTGGAGCCATCATGATCTATCGGGGTAACTCGACAACAAAGACAATCTATTACGAGTCCGGAGCTAAACATTATGAGGGATTGGTCGTGAACGGGAAGGAGCAAGGCCTTTGGACCTTCTGGTGGGAGAATGGCCAGGTTCAGCAAAAAGGTTACTTCACTGAAGCCAAAGCCGATAGTGTGTGGGAATACTTTGATGAAAACGGCTTTCGATATCGGTCAGGCCGTTTTGTGAAAAACATGCAGCATGGAGAATGGACAGACTATTTTCCCAACGGCAAAACCAGCGCTACCGGATTCTATTCGATGGGTCGAATGCATGGTCCTTGGATTTCCTATCACGATAGTGGACAAGTTAAACAACGAGGCTTCTACCGATTGGATCAACCAGACAGCCTGTTTGAATCCATTGCGGAGAGTGGCGCACCCACTTCCAGTGGTAGGTTCAAAAACAGCCGCCCTTTCGGTTTGTGGAAATATTGGTTTGAAAACGGCAAGCCAAGCCTCGAGGCTGAATTTGATGAGAACGGATATATGCGAATCCGGAATATGTGGACGGAAGAAGGCCAACAACCGGTCAAGGATGGAAATGGAACGTACTCCGTCTACTATTTGTCAGGCGCTGTGATGGAGTCTGGTCGCATTGCCAATACGGAACGTGTTGGCATTTGGCGCCAGTTTTCAGAGGATGGAAAGACAGTCGAAGAAGGCGAATATCGGTCGGGAGTCTATTATGTTATGAATACATGGTCTCCAGAAGGAGATCGTCAGGTCGTTAAAGGAGAGGGAACCTATAAGGCGTTCAAGGATGACGCGGTTGAATCCGGCAAAATTTCCGGAGGGTTACGAGAAGGTCAGTGGATTCGACTGACATCAAACGGGGATACGATCCAGGTGACAAATTATGCGGCAGGGCAACTCCACGGCAGAAGTGTCTCGTTCCAGGAAGGCGGAGAAATAGCGTCTGAAGGGATGATGAAACAGAATATCCAGGATGGCGAATGGAAATGGTATCATCCAAACGGGCTACTCCAAACCTCGGCCGTCTTTGTTAATGGAAGAAAGCAAGGGGAACAGGTTTTCCTGGATGAGGACGGGGAATTGATTAGAACGGAAATCTATAAGGACGGTAACCGGGTGGATGTCCGCATTCCATAGAGCGATCAGGAATTCCTTCGCGAGATGTTCAGCAGCACCCCTTCAGGGCGCAGCGTGACCAATGCCCGCATCTTTGGAATGGAGGTGGTGCCGGAAAGTTCAAATCGTTGAACAAATGACTTGATAAACAAGGCCATCTCGGCCATTGCAAAATTGCTTCCGATGCACAAACGGGGGCCGCCACCGAATGGAAAGAAGAACTTGCTCTTGTCCTTGTCGCCCGTGAGGAACCTTTCGGGCTTGAAGGAAAGGGGATCATCCCAATACGCAGCGCTGCGGTGCAATCCAAAATAGAATAGGGCGATGATGGTCCCGCCCGGAAAAGTAAACTCTCCGAAAGCGTCATCCTCCAGCGAAACGCGGTCGCTCACCCACGCCGGCGGATAAAGCCGCATCGACTCGTGGAGCACAGCGCTGAGCCGGGGATGAACAACAGTCTCTGTAGTGGTCAGGTTCGCGGTTTCTTCTTTCAGTGCATTCCTTTCGGCGGGATGATTGGCGAGAAGGTAAAGGGTCCAGGTTAGCGCGTTGCCGGTGGTCTCATGCCCGGCGATGAACAGGATAACAATTTCATCCAATAGCTGATCTTCCGTCATTCCTTCTCCTGTGTCCTCGTACCGCGCATCGAGCAGCATGTCCAGTAGATCGTTGTATCGTTTTCCCCCGGCCTTGCGTTCCCGGATTACGCCGCGAAGGATGTCACGCACCCGCTCGGCTTTTTTCATATTTTCTTTCACACGGCCGGACAACTCAAACCACCAGCTGTTGTACGGCTGGCGAATGTCGGTGATGACAAACTCCTGGATCTCACTGATGTGTCGGCTCAATTCGGCGATGACCTCCGTGGGCAGATCGACATCAAATAACGTGTTGATAACCACTTCAAAGGCGAGGCGGTTCATCAGCGGATAGATGTCAACAGCGTCCCCGGAAGGCAACCGGTCGAGAAACCGGTCGATGGTGGCCTGCATAATCGCATACAACTCTTTTATCTTCTGGGGATGGAAGCCGGGCTGGATGAGCCGGCGTTGCCGGAGCCAATAGGACCCGTTGGAGGTGAGCAACCCGTTCCCGATGAAGCGCCCCAGTTTCTCCGTCACCATCCTGGATTTATTGTAATTTTTCTGGTTGCGGCGAAGGACATAATCAATGAACTCGGGGTTCTGGGTGAGGATCATGCGGCCGCTGAACCCCTCGACGACCGAGTAGCTTTCACCGAAGCGCTCGACGCTCTCCACCAGGGTGTCCAGGGGATGCTTCACCACCCGGAGGGCGCGCTGGTAGGTGCCAAAGAAGTTGTAGCCGGGTGGATAGTGATAGGAGGCCATACCTAAATGTCTGCTTTCGACGACGTATGTACAAAACGGTTCCGGCACATGATTGTTTAAAGTTTACCGGCTAACTTCTACCTTTCATACCATGTCCAATCAGGTTGATTTCATCGTTGTGGGTTCGGGTTTTGGCGGCTCCGTATCGGCCATGCGACTGGCGGAAAAGGGATATTCCGTCCTCGTGGTTGAAAAGGGCAAGCGGTGGGGAGCGCAAGATTTTCCCAAGACCAACTGGAACCTCCGAAAGTACCTCTGGCTGCCGTTGCTAAGATGCTTCGGGTTTCAGAAACTGACATTCTTCCGCCAGGTATTTGTCCTCTCCGGAGTAGGGGTAGGCGGCGGCTCGCTGGTCTATGCCAATACGCACATGATGCCCCGCGAAACTTTCTACACCAACCCGATCTGGTCGCATTTCAAGGATTGGCGCGCGGTGCTTTCGCCTTACTTTGAAAAAGCCCGCTTCATGTTGGGAAGCGGAAAGTTCAACCGGGAGTATGAGGAAGATCGCGTGCTGCAGGAGGTCGCCAGGGATATGGGGCGCGGCGATTCCTACGGCCGTGTTGATTACGTGGGCGTTTACCTCGGTGATACGAAGAAAGCGGTGGATCCGTACTTCAACGGCATTGGCCCCTTGCGCACGGGCTGCACGGAATGTGCCGGATGTATGGTAGGTTGCCGCCACGGCGCAAAAAATACGCTCGACAAAAACTATCTCTGGTTTGCGGAAAACCTCTTCGGCGCAACGGTCAGTGCAGAGACAAGGGTGACAAAGATCGAGTTGACGGGTGAAGGCTACAGGGTCCACGTGGAGTCAAGCACCGGGTGGTGGAGGAAGAACCGAAGGGTGATTACAACGACTGGCCTTGTCATGAGCGGCGGCGTACTCGGCACGCTGGATCTTTTGCTGAAGCAGAAATATGTGGATCGCACGCTGACCCGGTTGTCGGATAAGCTGGGCGAAAACCTGTTGACGAATTCGGAGATGCTTTCGGGCGTCGTTGCCGCCGACCGGAAACTGAATCACGGCATCGCCATCAGCTCCGTGTTCAATCCGGACGATGATACCCATATTGAATTGTGCAAATTTCCCGACGGTTCCGGCGCCATGACGCGTCTTGCCGTGATGGCCGCAGGAAACGGAACGCCTCCGGTTCGCACGCTCAAGATGATTGGCAACATCCTGACGCAGCCGTGGAACTTCTTGCGGTCGGTGTTTAATACCCGCTTGGCGGAAACAAGCCTCATTTTTCTCATCATGCAGTCCCTTCCCAACGCCATGCGGATGCGGTTGAAGCGCGGGCTGTTGGGCACGCGTCTCTCCATGAGCAATGACCTGAAGCAGAAGGTGCCGAGTTTTATACCGATCGGGCAGGAGGCATTGTACCGGTATGCGAAGAAAGTGAACGGCGTGCCGCACAATGCATTCAGCGAAGTCGTCTTCGGACTTTCTTCAACAGCGCACATCCTCGGCGGCTGTCCCATGGGCCAGACGGCGGCAGATGGTGTCGTGGATGAGAACTTCCGGGTGCATGGGTATGATAATTTCTATATTCTCGATGGCAGTATCATTCCCTGCAACCTGGGAGTAAATCCCTCCCTGACCATCACCGCAATGAGCGAGTATGCGATGGCACAGGTGCCCGTAAAGCCCGGCAGCCGGGTGAAAACACTGGACGAACGCATGCAGGAGAATCAATCCCGGATGGGGCAGTGACCAAGGTCAACGGGGTGGGCGATAGCCATCATTGTTACGCGGTGATTCTTTAGCAACCTTTATACAAGAAGCCTGAAGTTCAAATTGCAAGTGTATGAAAACGATGAGAATTTACTTTCTGATGGCCGTGGTTGTGCTGTCATCCTGCAGCAAGAAAGATGACCCGGCACCCACAACGGCTGGAATGCTCTCGCAAAACACCTGGGTACTCGCCACGTTATCGTCCACGGATCCTGATTTTCAAACCACAGGCCAGGTCCTGATCGGATCGGAATGGTCGTTCAAGTCCGACAAGTCGTTCTCGCTCTACGTAAACTACAGCGGACTCAACATGACCTTCACGGGAACCTGGAGCATGTCCTCCGATAACAAGAAGGTCAACGTCACCAGCAATATTAGTGGAAGCCCGGCAGCCAGTGAAATGGAGATTGTATCGATCTCGGCCTCGGCTCTCCAGTTGAAGGAGTCGGATTCAGGAATGGTGAATACCTATACGTTTACCAAGAAGTAGATTCGTCCGGTCTCCTGTTGCGGATTGCCGGGGGATTCCTCACCTTCGGCGCCTAACCTTCAAGCTAAAATGACGAAGTACATATTCTCTTTCCTGTTCCTGGCGGTCGCTATGGCGCAGGCGCAGACCGACAAGCAGCGACAGGCCGTCAAGGCCAAGGCAGACGCGCTGGAATCCAAAGTCCTTACCTGGCGTCGTGATTTTCACGAACACCCCGAACTGGGCAACCGGGAAACCCGAACGGCGCAAATCATCGCGAAGCACCTGCAGTCGCTGGGCATCGAGGTGAAGACCGGTGTGGCCAAGACCGGCGTGATCGGAATCCTTAAAGGAGGTCTTCCCGGACCGGTCGTGGCATTGCGCGCCGATATGGACGGACTTCCGGTCCTCGAAAAGAATGACTTGCCCTTTGCATCCAAAGTCACCATGGAATTCAACGGCGTACAGACGCCGGTCATGCACGCCTGCGGCCACGACACGCATGTGGCCATCCAGATGGGCGTGGCGGAAATACTGGCGTCCATGAAGAGCGAATTGAAAGGTACGGTGAAATTTATCTTTCAACCCGCCGAGGAAGGTCCGCCGGTAGGTGAGGAAGGAGGCGCCGCGCTCATGGTCAAAGAGGGGGCCTTACAGAATCCCAAGGTGGACGCCATCTTTGGTCTGCACATCTCCTCCGCCACGGAAGTCGGAAAGATTGAATATCGCCCGGAAGGTGCCATGGCGGGTGCGATGGACATGAAGATCACCGTCAAAGGGAAACCTTCGCATGGTGCTTATCCCTGGTTGTCGGTTGACCCCGTCGTGACGGCGGCACAGATTGTCACCAGTCTTCAGACAGTCGTGAGCAGAAACCTCAACATCGTGGAGAATGGAGCCGTGGTAACGATCGGCTCGATCCACGGCGGCAATCGTTCCAACATCATCTCCGAACAAGTGGAGATGATGGGAACCGTACGGACACTGAGCAAGCAGGATGAAGCCTTCTTCATTAAGCGCATCAACGAAATCGCAACGAAGACAGCAGAGGCGGCAGGCGGAACCGCGGTTGTCGAATTGCCTTACACCATCCGCTACCCGGTTACCTACAATGACCCGAAGCTCACGGCGCAAATGCTGCCATCCCTGAGGAAGTCAGCCGGTGACGATAACATCGTTTTGTCTAAGGCAAAGACAGGCTCTGAAGATTTCTCTTTCTTCGCCAATGAAGTTCCCGGTTTGTTCATTTTCCTTGGCGGCATGCCTAAAGGCCAGGATCCGGCGAAAGCGGGACCCCACCATACACCGTCATTCTATATCGATGACAGCGGGCTGAAACTGGGAGTTATCGCCATGACGAACCTGGTGTTGGATTACAGCAGGGGCACCAAGTAGATAAGCGTTCGCCCGCGCAACAATAGAAAATCCCCTCCATCAAGAGGGGATTTTCATTTCAACAAGTTGGGTATTAGAAAGTATAGGCTTCTTTTTCAGCTTGCGGCGTGCTGTCCAGCTGCAGGATGTCCGCTGAATCTTCACAGAGTACGGCGTGGTTTTCCAGGACGCCGATAGGCCCTTTCACTAACTGCGGGTTCTGGTAGAGAATTTCCAGCAGGTCGCGCTCCGAGAAATCCTTGTCGGCGAGAATCTTGCCATAGTCCGGGTGGGAAGGGTTAATTAAATCCTTGGCACTGGACAGGTTCAGCAGGTTGATGATTTCCTTCCAACGGAAAGGAGTCACCCATTTGCTCTTCACATCGATTTCATGCACAACCCCGCTGATGGATGGGGCGAGCGCCCGGGTCTTGCGGCCCAACTCCGTTTCGGGATTGTAGATCAGGTAGAGTTCGTGATTCAAAAACAGCGGTGTCATACGATTTTAATATTCTTATTTCTCACAGCTAAACTACCGCTGCTAAAACCCTCATTTCCATGACTTAAAATCGATTTTCAGGTGACTGATGTCATGTTTTGCGTTGGGTAGCCCCTATACCTTCAACTTCCGAATCAGCTATGTTATGAGCACCACAATGACCGCCGCACCGGCACAAAAAAGCGATAAAATAAAATCCTCCCGCTACGTGTACGCCTTCCGCGAAGGCGACGGAAAAAACAAGCAGCTCCTTGGAGGAAAGGGCGCCAACCTGTGTGAGATGACCCAGATCGGACTCAATGTCCCGCCGGGATTCGTCATCACCACGGAAGCCTGCCTGAGCTACCTCGACACGCCCGACAAAAAGCTCCCCGCCGGCCTCATGGATGAGGTCCGCCAGCAGGTAAAAGAAATTGAAAAGGCCTCCGGCAAACGCTTCGGCGATCCGGAGAATCCGTTGTTGGTCTCCGTTCGTTCCGGCTCGGCCATGTCAATGCCCGGTATGATGGATACGATCCTCAACCTCGGCCTGAACAAACAGACACTGGTAGGGCTTATTAAGCAAACCAACAACGAACGTTTTGGGTATGACGCCTATCGGCGGTTTATCCAGTTGTTCGGTAAAGTAGCGCTCGGCGTCCCCGACGAGAAATTCGACAAGCACTTTGAGGAAGTGAAGAAGAAAGCCGGCGTGAAGGTAGATATCGGATTGAGCGCCGAAGATTTGAAAAACATCAGCGAGCGGTTCCTGGGCGTTGTCCAGGAAACCCTCGGCAAGCCGTTTCCGGAAGATGTGTTTGATCAACTTGAAATCGCCGTCCGCGCCGTGTTCAATTCGTGGATGGGTAAACGCGCTGTTGACTATCGTCGTGAATTCAAGATTACACCGCAGATGGCCAATGGAACAGCCGTGAACGTGGTGACCATGGTCTTCGGCAACATGGGTAATGACTGCGCTACCGGCGTGGGCTTCACCCGTGACCCCGGCACCGGGGAGAATGTGATGTTTGGAGAATACCTGACCAACGCACAAGGCGAAGATGTTGTGGCCGGTATCCGCACACCGAAGCCGGTGAGCGAACTGGCGCATGAGATGCCTTCTCTTTACAGGCAGCTGGAAGAACTTCGCAATAAGCTGGAGAGCCATTATAAGGAAGTCCAGGATTTTGAATACACCATCGAAAAAGGTGTGCTCTACTGCCTGCAGACGCGCAACGGGAAAATGAACACGACCGCCATGGTGCGTACGTCCGTTGAGATGGTGAAGGAAGGCCTTGTCAACCGCGACCAGGCCCTGTTGCGAATCAAGCCGGATATGCTGGAGCAACTCCTGCACCCTCGCCTGGATTCGTTGCACAAGGCAACACCGCTGGCGCAGGGATTGCCGGCATCACCAGGCGCTGCTTCGGGGCATGTGGTGTTTGATGCCGACCGCGCTGAACTGCTCGGCAAGCAAGGTGAAAAAGTCATTTTGGTTCGGGAAGAAACTAAACCGGAGGACATTCACGGTTTCTTCGCTTCACAGGGTGTCTTGACGAGCCGCGGAGGCAAGACCTCGCACGCGGCCGTCGTGGCACGCGGCATGGGCAAGCCTTGCGTGGCCGGCGCCGAAGGGATACACGTAGACACGAAGCTTCGCCAGGCCGTAATCGGAGAGAAAGTTCTCCACGAAGGCGACTATATCACCATCGACGGCGGCACCGGATTGGTGTACCAGGGAATCATCCCCACCGTTGAGCCCACTTTCTCCGATGAACTTAAAACTTTGCTTTCCTGGGCCGACGAAGCGGCAGCGCTGAAAGTATTTGCCAACGCCGATACGCCGGCCGCCGCAAAGAAAGCATTGCAGTATGGCGCTATGGGGATCGGCCTGTGCCGCACGGAACGAATGTTCAACGATGTGGATCGCCTGCCGGTCGTTGTAGAAATGATTCTCGCCGACACGAAAGAACTTCGGGAAGGCGCACTCAATCGCCTGAAAGAGATGCAACGCCAGGACTTTAAGGAAATCCTGCAGGTGATGGCGCCGCGGCCGGTGACGATCCGTCTGTTGGATCCGCCCATTCACGAATTTCTCCCCACCGAAGAGGTGCTCCGCGATGAATTAGAGCACCTGAATCATCTGAAGACTACGGTCGATGGTGTAAATAATCTGTTCGGCAGCCTTCGCCTTCTCAACGCTGATGTGAACCTGGTCAAGAAATCGTCACCTCCATTCGGACTGGAAGGTGAGGAGTTGGTCTCCCAGGCCATCCAGAAAAAAGGCCAGATGCTGAAGAAAGTCCGCGAACTGCATGAAGTGAACCCCATGCTCGGTCACCGCGGCGTGCGCCTGGGCCTGACCTTCCCGGAAATCTACACGATGCAAATCCGGGCCATCCTGGAAGCGGCTGCTGATTGCCAGAAGGTGAGAATCAACGTTCACCCCGAGATCATGATCCCACAAGTATGTACCGCGGAGGAAATTCGCGAAGTCAAACGTACGGTGGACGAAATCCGGGAGGAAGTGGAGAAAACCAACAATGTGAAACTTAACCTCAAGTATGGCACGATGATCGAGGTGGTACGTGCCTGTCTACAGGCGGAAGAACTGGCCGATGTGGCCGAGTTTTTCTCCTTCGGTACCAATGACCTCACGCAGGCCACCTTCTCCTTCTCCCGCGAAGATGCCGAGAATAAGTTCCTTCCTTTCTATATCTCAAAAGGAATCCTCAAGGACAACCCGTTTGAAGTGCTTGACCGCAAGGCCATGGGCAAACTGATGAAGCTGGCCGTTGACGACGGAAGGAAGAAACGCGCTGATCTCAAAGTGGGGATTTGCGGCGAACACGGCGGTCATCCGGAATCGATCCTGTTTTGTCATTACCTCGGTTTGAATTACGTCTCTTGCTCCGGCCCGCGGGTACCTGTCGCGCGACTGGCAGCGGCGCATGCCAAACTGATGGAATCGAAGTACACGGCATAAGTCGTTCCCACTGACTTTTCCGTGGAGCCCGGGGCTGGTTTGGTCTCCGGGCTTTCTTTTTCATGCACTTCCGGCGGCAGTGCTCTATGAAAAATTACTTACATTCACTTGCTAAACCCACCAAACCCTAATCCTATGACCGCTGCTGCCCGCTCTGTCTACTATTTTGGATTCTACGTGTTGGCTACCGGTATCATCCTTACCGTTTTCCCCAACGTTATGCTCTCTGTCGTCGGCGTAGCCGAGACCACGGAAGTGTGGATTCACATGCTGGGCGTGGTGGTGTTCGCCATCGGCCTCTACTATGTGTTCATGGCGCCCACCAACCACAAACTGTTTTTCACCCTTTCCGTCTATGCCCGGATATCGGTGTTTCTTTGGTTTGTGATTTTTATCGTCATCGGCCTTGCACCCCTCAATCTTTTGCCGTTCGGCGTCATTGACCTGCTGGGGGCAGGATGGACGTATGCAGCGCTCCGCAAAGAGAATTAGTCGTTCTTGAACCGGTTCTCCATCAACTTTTCTTTGAAAGAGGTACCGAACGTGTATCCAAACGTGAACAGGATCGCACGGGTATCTTGCTTGGAGATCCGGCTGAAATAGAAATTCGTATCGGACGTAATCAGCCCGGTGCGTTGCGTGTTGAACAAATCGGTGATAACCGCACCGATTCGGCCGCGGCCATTCATGATCTTGTGCTGGTACCCCACGTCGACAAAATATACGGCGACGTTTTGACCTTGTGGCAACGCGGTAGGCCCTGTGTAGTTGCCGGTAATCTGCAATCGACCGTTCTTACCCACGGTGAAATTGTTCACCAGCTTCGTGTACCAGCTGAAGAGCCCCTTGGTGACATCCGGTCCTGCACCGGTGTCTTCGATGGTGGTTTGAAAGGCGGAGAAGCTAAGGTTGAAATTATAGAAGGAGGCAACCTGGTAAGAGCCGATCACTTCGCCTCCGTAGGTGAGAGCCTTGCCGAAGTTCTCCGGCCGCGTATGGGCCACTCCGTTCGAGTCCAGCACGGTGTACGGCAGGATGGCATTATTGCGGATCCGATAAAACCCTACCCACGAAATACTTCCCTTGGCGAGGTTCTGCGTATAGCCCAGTTCGTATGAATGAATGATCTCCGGCTGGAGGTGAGGATTTCCGGATCGCTGGTTCAGGGAATCGGTGATATCGGTAAACGGACTCAACTGCCCCAGGCCAGGCCGTGTAATTCGCTTGCTGTAACTGAACTTGATGTTATCCTGCTCATTCGTATAGAAGGCGATGCTTGCGGAAGGAAACAGGTTGAAATAGCGGTTGGTGACGTCGGTCGACAAGTCCGTCGTCTGCCCGGTATTCCAGACTTGTTCGGCGCGAAGTCCGACATTGTACTTCCACTGTGGGGCATCGCGGTCGCCGACCCAGCCGGTGAACTGGGCATAAACGGCATGGATCTGCTCTTTGAAAACATAGATGTTGGTGTTCAGCGGATCGGTGACATATACGCCGTTCAGCAAGGTCGCCCGTTCATAGTCGGAGTTCAGGTAACGCCCAATTCCTTTGTAGCCCGTTTCCAGCACTCCGCTGCGGGTGAGCGGCTGAGCATAGTCAAATGACACGTTCATCAGATTGGTATGCTGGTACACGTGGGTGCGCTGAACGGACGTGGTGTCCACGGGTTCCCCGTTTTGGGTCAACGTGGCGGTGGTGATGTCGGTGTCTTCGATGTCTTTATTAAAGGTGTTGCTGACCGTGGCCGTCAGCATCTTGTCGGGATTGGCAAACCGACGGGTATACTTCAACGCACCCTCCAGCGTATTGCTTCGCCGGATTTCATTGGAGTACCGTTGGTTGCTGCCGGTAAATACTTGCTGTTCCGTTTGGTAGATGTTCTTCAGCGTCTCGTGGTTGTCCTCGCCGGGAAACGCCCACAGCAATTCGAAATTGAATACGTTCCGCTTGTTGGGCGTGAAGTCCACGTTGGCTTTTGCGTTCTGATATAATACCAGTCGCTCGTCAAAGCGGCGCTGGGTGAGGTAATAACTGCCGGGAACATCGTAGTTGATGCGATCGCCGGTCACGCTGCGGGTGCGGGTGGTGTACCAGTTGTCATAGGCTGCACCGATGTTCCACTTTTCTGATTGGTGATTGATCAATCCGGACGCGTTGAGACGGTAGTGGTCGCCTTTGCCGGCACCCACGGCAAAGGCGCCGTTTGTTCCCTGTCCCTCGCTTTTCTTCAATATGATATTGATAATGCCGCCTTCAGAATCCGCATCGTATTTGGCGGAAGGGTTGTTGATGATTTCGATCCGGTCGATGCTGCTGGCCGGGATGCGATCCAGCTGCGCCGCGCGGTCGATCCCGGCAATACCGGAGACGCGGCCGTTGATCAGCGTCATCGGCGTCCGGCCCCGCAACGTGACCTCGCCGTCGGCGCTGACCAGCACACCGGGCATGTTCTTCAACAAGTCGGCAGCCGTACCGCCGACTTGTGTGAGGTTGCTCGCTGCGTTAACCACAAACCCCTGGTCGGTTTTTTGAATCAATTCTTTGGCGGCTGTTACCTGAACAGCGCTTAACATTTTGGGATCGGCTGTCAGCTCGATGGATTCAACGGTCAGTTCAGGCTGCCCGGAATACCGTAGGGGCGTCTTCGATGGAAGGTAGCCTACCAGTTGAACGTGCAGCACATAGTCTCCGGCGGCGATCTTCTCCAGTACGAAAGTCCCGGTAGAATCGCTCACTGCTCCCGCCACGATTTTTGCCGAATCGGTACTGGCGGTGATAAATACGGTGGCAAACTCAACCGGCTTCCCCTGGTCTTTCACACTGCCCCGAACGATCCCTGTGTTCTGTGCAAGGAGCATCGCAGGCAAAATCAGCAAGAAGAAGAGGAAGGCAGGACGCATGACCGCAATCTTAACGAATCGCGAGGATAACCGTTTCAGCCGGCAGATTAGAAATTAATACAAGGACGGTTTAGAAGCCGTGGCGGCAGGCGTAAAAAAAGGAAACCCCTCGAGGGAGGGGTTTCGGTTCTTTTAGAGATAAAAGACAGGATCAGGCCTTGGCCAGTTCGGCGTTGATGTGCAGCTTCACTTCTTCGCTTACCACCATGCCGCCGGCTTCTGTCAGCGCATTCCAGTTGAGGCCGAAATCTTTGCGGTTGATCTTACCGTTAATTTCAAAACCGGCCTTCGTGTTGCCCCACGGGTCAACCATGATGCCGCCGTACTCTACGCTGAGTGTGACAGGCTTCGTGGTACCGCGGATGGTCAGGTCGCCATCGAGGGTGTATTGGTTGCCGTTGATCTTCTTCAATTGACCGGCAAAGTCCAGGGTGGGATACTCGGCGGCCGCAAAGAAGTCGGGCGACTTCAGGTGTGCGTCGCGGTCGGCCTGGTTCGTGTCGATGCTGTCGGTTACGATGCTGAAATTGACAGAGGCGCCGTCGAATTCATTGCCTTCACTTTCCACGCTGCCGCTGAACTTCTTGAAGAAGCCGGTCACGGTAGAAATTACCAGGTGTTTCACTTTGAACTGTACTTCGGTATGGGTGGTGTCGATTCCCCATTTGGTCAAGGTTTCTACTGCTGTTTTCATGTTGTTTATTGGTTAGTTTTTTTTCTCCGTTTGTTGATACAAAGCTACTGCCGTATCACGGGGAGTGACCTTGAAGCAGGTTAAGAAGGAGAGAAAACTGGCTTGAACTAGATTAAGATCTTCACTTACCCATCCACTTTCGGCGGATTTTGCTGAGAAACTCGGGCGTCATGCCAAGGTAGGAGGCCACGTACTTAAGCGGCACGTATTGCTCCAGCTGGGGGTACTTCTTTTGGAAATAGTCGTAGCGCTCCTCGGCTGTGAACGAGTAAGCCTGGATGAGGCGCCGTTGGTGCGTAATGAGTGAATTCTGGAAGGTGATGCGGAAATAGCGTTCAAAGACCGGGTAGCGGGTCAGCAGTTCTTCCATCCGGATGCCCGGGAGGAGATAGATGGAACTGTCAGCCAAGGTCCGGGTGGCGTAGATGGAAGGCTCCTGGGATTTGATGCTGGCCAGGTCGCCCGTCCACCAGCCGCTTGTCGCGAACTGCACGACACTTTCGTCGCCGCCTTTTGTTGTATGGTACGTCATCAGGCATCCCGTATTTACATGGATCATTCCGCGGGTCACTTCACCGACTTCCTGAACCATGGCGCCTTGTTTGTAGGACGCCGGAATGAGGATGGCGAGCAGGAATTCCTCCTCTTCCTTGCGGAGTTCCACATGACGGCGGATGTTGGAGAGAATGATCTGGCTGTCCATACGACTGCAATATACTGGAAGTGGGGTTGTGTGTCTTTGTTCAGGTTTCTGACGAGCCGGTGTGTGGATGTCAGGTGTCGCTTTCAAGAATCTGTATACAAATAACCCCGATTCATCGTTTTTTGGTTCCCGCTTACCTGCCCCATATTAAACCCTTGTCGACCTATTTCGTAACATTGAGCATAAGCCAGTCGATATGCGTCACTTTGGTATCCTCGTTGCCGTGCTTCTCACCGCGCTCTCTTGTAAGGAGGGCACTAACGCCATCGCCCCGGAATCGCAGGTAGCGATCACCTTTGGCGGAAAGATCGATGTGGCAAACCTGGCGAACTATGAGAACCAGGGAAAGCCGGCGTATATCGTACAGGATAATACCAACATGAACCCGATCACGGATGAAGGCGCCACCCTGGGTCGGGTGCTTTTCTATGATGTCAAACTCTCCGTCGATAACAACATCTCGTGTGCGCATTGCCACAAGCAGGAATTTGCCTTCGGCGATACGGCCGTAGCCAGCAGCGGCGTGAACGGATTGACCAACCGACACAGTATGCGGCTGGTGAACAGCCGCTTTTCACAGGAGCAGCGATTCTTTTGGGACGAGCGCGCCATCAACCTCGAAGTGCAGACACTGACGCCCATCCAGGACCACAAGGAGATGGGATTCAGCGGAGCAAACGGTGATCCTTCCCTGGATGACCTGGTCACCAAGTTGCAAGGCATCGGGTATTACCCCGAGTTGTTCAAACTTGCCTACGGTGATTCAAAAGTGACCGCCGAGGGGATTCAAAAAGCGCTGGCGCAGTTTGTCCGAAGCATTCAATCGTTCGACAGCAAGTACGACGTCGGTCGTGCGATGGTGCCCAACGACCCGGCACCCTTTCCAAACTTCACACCGCAAGAGAACCAGGGGAAGCAGCTGTTCTTGGCGCCGCCGGTCTTTGATCCCAACGGCGTCCGCATCGGGGGAGGTGTGGGGTGCCAGGGCTGTCATCGCGCACCTGAGTTTTCTATCGACCCTAATTCACATAACAACGGAATTACTGGAACAATCGGATCCAGCGCGACCGATTTCAATGTGACACGATCACCAACCCTGCGCAATTTGCTGAAGGCGGACGGTCACCTGATTTCTTCGGCTATGCATACCGCCGCTTTGACCAGCATCGAAGAAGTCCTGGAACACTATAACAACATTCCGAATCAACCCAACAACATCAACCTTGACCCTCGCCTGCGCCCCGCGGGACAACCTCAAAAGCTGCAGTTAACGCAGCCGGAGAAAGACGCGCTCATCGCGTTTCTAAAGACACTGAGCGGTACGGTCATCTACACAGATTCAAAGTGGTCGAATCCATTTCAGTAAGTTGAGCTCAGATTTTTCTGGCATCTACTCCAGACTCGTCAGGGGCACTTGTAATAGTATCTCCGATCTGAAATATTTGTCGCATCCTGGTCTGTGACCGTGAGCGGCCAGCCGCGATCGTTGTAGGTATAACTGAAATTGAATGGGAGACCATTCAGGTAGTGAATTCCTCCAATCTTATATACCGTAGAGGTAATTGGGTTATTTGATCCAGGATCATTATTGCTGGTCAGGTAAAGGTTGATCAGTGTCAGTGCTGGTGACGCTGAGAAGAACTGGGGATGGCTGTCGAATGCATTATTGGTCCTCCCGGTAAATGAGCCTGTAGCATCCTCGTAAGTATAGCTTACCAGATTTCCTTGCGAATTGTATTGGAATGAATATTGAAAATTGGATAAGGGGTTACTGCCTTCATATGCTTTATTGATTAGTCTGCCCTGGCCATCATGTACAAAACTTAGCTGACCATTTGGAAGCAGGTCAGGATAAGAAAATATCCTGGCCTGATTTGCCTGGCCTTTATCGTCATAGCTCAGGGCGTAAGTTACACGCTGTGCAGTTTCCTCTGCTCCAGTGTTGAGCAGCACCCGTAGTCTCACCGTGTCAGGGTTGCCGGCTACACTATAGGAGACCTCCGTACTTTTCCAAAGAAAGTAAGAATCGCCGTAAACACCGTAATAGGCCATCTGGATTAGTCTGTCTTGTGAGTCATACTTGTAGGCGACGGAATCTCCACCCGGCTGCCCCAACGGAGAGAAAACGACCCCGGTTGGTAGACACAATGTTGATTTGGTTTCCTCTTTACTGCAGCTGATCAACCAGGTAATTGCAATTATGGCGCAAGCACCATGTGCTCTTGTGAAGGATTTCCAAAGCATGATCTGACTTATTTGCGTTGCCTCTAGATAACAAGAAATTGGGATAAAACCCACCGAAGGCCAAAGGCAGCCATGAACAGTACAAAGCGAAGGCTGGGTGCTGTTTGCACAAGAGCCGCACCTGCCCAAAATCACCTTCCCTCATGACCAATCTGCTCGTCCGGCGATGGTGTTCTGGGTACCTTCTGGCCTGAAAATCCAAAAGTCATGAAGTTCGATCCGGCTCAGAATGTCCAGAATCTCCAGTATTTCGGAGAGTTCGGAGGCGTCAACCCGTCCATTGAAGACTCGTCGACGTACACCTTTCTCAAAGCTTCAAAAATGGAAGAAGTCTTCGAGAAGGAAGTCGAAGGCTGTTATTTATATAGCCGCCACTGGAATCCCACCAACCGATACCTCAGCCAGGCCCTGGCCAAAATGGAGAATACGGAGTCGGCCGTGGTTACTGCTTCGGGAATGGCAGCGATTACCGCCACGATCCTCCAACTCTGCAGCCACGGTGATGAGATTGTTTCCTCCCGGATTATCTACGGAGGCACTTATGCGTTTCTGAAAAATGTAGCGCCGCGCTTCGGCATCCGAACTCACTTCGTCGATATTACCAAGATCGATGAAATTGAAAAAGCCATCACGCCGTTCACCAAAGCGGTCTACTGTGAATCGGTCAGCAACCCGCTGCTGGAAGTCGCCGACCTGGAGAAGATCGGACAACTCTGCAAGCGTATTGGCGTGAAGTTTATCGTAGACAACACGTTTACGCCGATGATTGTCACGCCGGCCAACTGGGGTGCCGACATCGTTATCCACAGTCTCACCAAATTCATCAACGGCACCAGCGACACGGTTGCCGGGGCAATTTGTGGAACGAATGAATTCATCCATTCGCTCAGCGATGTAACGCACGGCATGATCATGCTGCTCGGCCCGGTGATGGACAGCCACCGCGCCGCATCGATACTCAAAAACCTTCACAGCCTGCACCTGAGAATCAAGCGCCACAGTGAGAATGCCCAATATGTGGCCGAACGTCTCCGCAGCGAAGGTGTAGACATCCGCTATCCCGGTCTCAGCGACGCGCCGGGGCACCCCGTTCTGCAGCGACTCATGAACGCCGGCTATGGCTTCGGCGGCATGCTGCTGCTGAACATGGGAACCCGGCAACGCGCTTATGACCTCATGGAACGGATGCAAGCGGCGAACATCGGTTACCTGGCCGTGAGCCTGGGCTTCTACAAGACCCTCTTCAGTTCCCCGGGCAGCAGCACATCTTCCGAAATACCCGAAGGCGAACGAGAGAGCATCGGCCTGACCGACGGCCTTGTCCGCATCAGCATTGGCCTCGACGCGAACATCGGCGAAACCGTCCAGAAAATATTGCGCTGTATGGACAGTGTAAACCAGTCATTCCCATCCGTCGGTGCCGCGAGGACGGATAGCTCTTTGTATGCCATGGCGCTGCAACCGTAGTTGTTCTACGTCGGCGGTCTCAACGTAAAGACGGGTTATTGTCCGATGACTTCCGCAGCCGGTCGGCGATGATCTTCAGACTCAACTCCTGCTTTGAAATCATATTCATGTGGGTTGTCTTTCGACAGAACCGACACATCGGAATGTCCAGTTCCGTATAGCTGGTCTCCTGGCTGCATTCGAGGCATTGATACACAAGCATGTATTTGGGTTGTTTTCTTTTGCGGGTGAACATCCTGTAGGGGTTGCGTGAACGAATGTCACGGCGCCAGTGGTGAGAATCAATCACGGCAGCAAGATTGTCAGGTAAACCATACCGCCGCCGGGACTGGAAATCAGGTGTTGCTATATTTGGAATACCATTCATTAACTATCCAACCCTATGCGCGTGCCGTTTGCTCTTCCGGGAATATTCTTAATCAGTTCGCTTGTCTGCCAGGCGCAAACATTCGTCCCTGCCGGCGGCAATGCGTGGATCTCGGGAGGCGCAGACCGCATTGACCGGGAGGCGGGAATCACGTTGACGGCCCCTCAGTCAGTCGCTACCCTCTATGTTCGGCTGGTTCCCGGTGTGTTGGATGTTACCCTCGCACTTCGGTCGCACGCTCGATCGCGAATCGGGGTGACGGTTGAAGATATTAAGAAGGAAGTTTCCATTGATCCGGCTCGCCAGTCATTTCCTGTGGGTACCTGGACGATTGCCAAGGAAGGTTACTGCAAAGTGACCATTCAGGGTATCGAGAAGTCGGGAGAAACGTTTGGCACACTGGACGGCATTACCATCTCGGGTTCGGCCGTCACGCCCGCGGCATCTTTCGTTCCCAACAATGAAGGGAACTTCTTTTATTGGGGTCGGCGCGGCCCCTCCGTGCACTTGCGTTATGAAGTGCCAGTCTCGGTGAAAGCAGAGTACTTCTATTCCGAAATCACTGTACCGGAAGGAAACGATGTCATCGGATCCTATTACATGGCCAATGGTTTTGCGGACGGCTATTTCGGAATACAGGTTAATTCGGAGACCGAACGCCGCGTACTTTTTTCGGTATGGAGTCCGTACGCGACAGATGACCCAAAATCAATACCGGAAGCCGACCGCATTATCCTCCTGAAAAAAGGGGAAGGCGTGAATACGGGCGAGTTTGGCAACGAGGGATCCGGCGGACAAAGCTTCATGCGGTATGCCTGGAAAGCCGGCACAACCTACGGGTTTCTCTTACGCGCCCAGCCTGACCATGAAACGACCATCTACACCGCGTGGTTTTATCCGCCGGAAGAAGGACAATGGAAACTGATCGCCAGCTTCCGTCGCCCCAGGAAGGCTGCCTACCTCGAGAAACTATATTCTTTTCTTGAAAACTTCATCCCCGAAACGGGCAACATCGCGCGAAGCGCCAGGTACGGCAACCAATGGGTACGCAACACCGATGGCCAATGGAGCGAACTGACTACCGCCACCTTCACCGGCGACAACACCGCGAGGAAAAATTACCGTAAGGACTACGCCGGCGGCGTGGAGGGCAATGCCTTTTTTCTAAAGAACTGCGGGTTCTTCAGTGATTTTGTTCGGCTCGACCAATCTTTTACCCGACCCGCACAATCTCAGCCTCCCCGGATTAACTTTGCGGCGCTTCCTTAATCCCCCGGGTGTGACGTTTGGATTACCGTTGTTAAAGAATCTTGCCTTCCTGCTCCTGGTGCTGCCGGCAACTCTAGCCATCGCCCAACAGGACACGACGAGGATCAACACTGACTTTATCGACGAAACAGACCTGGCCAAAGAACTGAAGGGTGCGGACAAACTCCCGAAGGACCCGACGCCGCAGCAAGGCAAGCTCATCTACTTCGTCGTGCCGATTGTCGGCTCCAATCCGGCGATGGGCTTTTCGTACGGACTTGGCGGAACGGGCGCCATGTACCTCGGCGATCCGAAGACGACGACAATCTCCAGTCTGACCTCGTCGCTGATGCTCACGACGAAAGACCAGTTCCTTGCCAACCTGAGGGGAACCATCATGACGAAGGATAATACCTGGGAAATGTTGGTGGACCTGAAATACGCAGTGTTTACCGAGAACACCTACGGATTGGGCTCCGACGACAGCCAGCCGATCAAGGACGGTTGGAACCTTGGCGGCGTGCAGACCACGGGCATCGGCGGCGCGCAGCTGCTCGAGTTCAACCAGGTGAAAGCGTACCTCACTGCCCTGAAGCAATTTTATCCGCATCTCTATTTGGGGATCGGCTATCAACTGGACTGGCATACCAACATACGCGACATCGCGTTGGACACCACTTCGGCCAACCCGGTGATCACGAGTCACTACGCCTACAACAAGTTGTATGGATTCAGCACCCGGGGATATACGTCGTCCGGCAGTACCCTCAATATTGTGTACGACAACCGCGATCATACGCTGAATCCCTATAAGGGCGCATTTCTTCAAATGTCTTACCGGGTCAACACGCGCTTCCTCGGGTCTTCGGATGATGCGCAGCAGCTTTACCTGGAGGCGCGCTACTACAAGAACCTCGACAAGAAGCGGCCGCGCCACCTCATCGGCTTCTGGGGCATCGGACAATTCGTTACCTCCGGTCACTTGCCGTACATGCACCTTCCGGCCAACGCCTACGACATGCGCAACCGCATCGACCGCGGCTATGTCGCCGGTCGTTTCCGCGGCCCTTCCTGGGTAACAGTGGAATCGGAGTACCGATTCCCGATTACGCGCAACGGCTTGCTCGGAGGCGTGGCCTTTGTGAGCGCCACCACCGTCTCCCGCGATGCGATCACGGTGGGCACCGAATACGTTCCGAAGCTCGGACTTTTTGAGGCCATCCGAACCTCCGCCGGCTTCGGCGCGCGCCTCATGCTCAACCGCACCGGCCGCCTCAATCTCGCCGTCGACATGGCCTTCGGCGAAGGCGGCGCGAAGGGATTTTATTTTGCGGTGGGGGAGACGTTTTGAGTACGGCCTGCCCGCCGCCAGGCCGAAGGCGAAGGCACTGGCGGGTGAGTCGGTGGGTCGGTAGGTCCGTGGATCGGTGGATCGGGTCCCCGGCCCCCGGTCCCCGGTCCCCGGCCCCTGACCCCCTACAAATTCAACCAATATGTCAGCTTCACCACAAGCGCCCGCAGCTTCGGCTGCCCGACATAAAAAAACTGATCGTGCGAATTGGTCTCGGCGAAGTAGTTGTCGGTATAGACCAGGAAGAGATCGGAGACCGGTTTGAACCGCCACTGGAGGCGCGAGTTGATGTTCATGTTGTTGATCTGGTTGTTGTACTGGATGTACGTCGTCCAGAAGAGCTTGCGCGAGAAGGTGAAGTCAAACTTGGGCCCCAGCAGCACCAGGTCGGAAGAACCGTACGGGGCCGGCAGCCGGATGCGGTTGTAACTGAAGGTCATTGAAAGCACCGCGTGCGGCTGCAGGCGGAAGTTGATGCCGCCGTCGATGTTCTGGCGGTGTCCGTTGAAGTATTCTCCCAGCCGCGATTGAAAATAGTAGTTCACCTTCCTGCGCTGGTTTGACTGGTAATTCAGGATCACACTATTATAATAGTATCCCGTACCGGTAGGCAGCTGCTGGGCGCCCGACCCCGACGGGTCAAATGGAAAAAACAGGTACACGTAATCGCGGCGGATGCGCATGAAGAACAGGGCCGTGCTCTGAAACTTGATGTTGTACCACAGGTTCGCATCCCAGTCTGTCGCCCCGTAGAGGTCGTTCCAGATATAATCGATATCCGTCCCTGGCCCGTGGTTGTTGATGATCCGCGACCTCGGGTACCAGTAGTAGTACGCTTCCGGTGCGATGCGTTTGAAGCGGGTACGCGGCGTGTAGCCCACCTCCGGGTTGTAGTTCGCACCGATATCCTGGAGGAGGATCTCCACGTCCAGCTTCGGCACCTGGTAGGTGAGCTTGAGCGTGGCGGCATAGGCGCTGTCTTTCTGGACTTTGTCGAACGTGTGGTGGTAGAACACCTTGCCGTTCCACCGGTTGTCTTTCGAGGCGAAGTTGAAGTCGATGCCTGCCATGCGGTTGTAGCCCGTGCTGTCCATGCCCGCCTTGGCGCCCGTGGCCTGCTTGTTGATGAAGATGAGGCCGATGTTGGAGCGTGCAAAAACCTTGCGCTGCACCGCCGCCACCGCGTAGTTGATGCTGGGCAGTTTGATGGGTTCATCTTCGGCGGCCTGCATGGTCATCAGCCCGATGCGCCAGTTATTATCAATCTTGCCGCTGAGGCGCGCGCCGCCGTAGATGCGGTTGGAGATATTTTGTCCCGTGGAGGGATCGCGCGTGACGCCGATGCGGCGGGAGAAAAAGGGCCGCGCATTGGAGTAACCAAAGTTGGCGAACAGGTCGCCGTTTTCCAGGAAGAACTGGCGTTTCTCCGGATAGAAGATCTCGAAGCGGTTGAGGTTCGTGACCTGGTCGTCGACTTCCACTTGGGAGAAATCGGGGTTGGCCGTCAGATCGAGGTTGAGGGCGGGGCCGATGGCGATTTTTGCGTCACCGCCAACTTCCACCTGTTGCTGGGCAGGAGTTCCCGCTTCAAAGTCGTGGTCCGATTTGGCCGCTGCGTAAGGGATCACCGATACGTTGCCGCCGGGGTGGCCGAGGGGCTGGTCGAAGAGCAGGTCGCCCATCGTCGCCATATTTTGCATCGGGTACACCCGTGCTACGGGCGACCAGATCGACCGTTCCGGCATCTGCGTGTCGATGCGGTAAAAGTTGACATGCCAGCTGCTGAGGCCCTGCTTGAAGCGGATGGTCTTGAACGGAATCTGGAACTCGCATACCCATCCGTCGTCGGTGACGCGCGACTCCGAGTACCATTTGTTATCCCAGCTCAGGGAGAGGTCCTCCGAGTTGGCCCCGCCGTTGGAGACCAGTCCTTCGCGCTGTACGCCGAAGGGGTTGACGCCGAATTGAAAGGCGTTGGTGCGGTCTTTGTAGGTGTCGAGCTGAACGACAAAGGCATCGTAGGCTTCTCCGCGAAAGTCGCGGCGGAGGGAAGGGGTGACATATTTTCCCGGCTGGGGGCGGTGCATGATCGCATAGACATAGAGTGCGTCGTCATCATACGTCATCCGCACTTCGGTCTGGCTGACGGCATAAGACGAATCGAAGGGGAAGAACTGGAAGAACATGCCCGCCGTATCGGCCGTCTGCCAGTCGGCTTCGTTCATCACGCCGTCGATCATGATAGGCGCGGTCGCTTTGCGGATGTGCAGCGAGGGAAGGGTTCGCTGGCCCACGGCAGTCTGGCCAAGAGCCACGAGCAGGATGATGAGCGACGCCAGGACTTTCATGGGCCGGCAAGATACAGGCTTTTGGCGATTGGCTTCCAGTTGGCCGGGAGATGGCAGTGCGAGCCAATTTACTTTCGCGGTTCACCGGATGGGGAGTTAATTAACCTCGAAGGCGCTAAGACGCGAAGGAATACATTGCAGTAATCACCTTAACCTTCATCATTTAATATTCAACATTCTTCTCGTGTCGATTAATAAAAAGAGTTGTCCCCCTTTAGGGGCAAGGGGTGGGGCTACAAGTTCATCTGCTGTTACGGCTTAACCGCAAAATGTAAAACACTAAATGTAAAATGTAAAAGTGACGAGGATCACTTTTACATTTTGAGTTTTACATTCCACATTTTTGGGTAGGCCTGCGAGGAATACGCGAGAAGATGATTTATCCCCCCTTGGGGGCAAGGGAAGCGGGGTGCGAGTCAATCCACCTGCCCGCCCAACACACCGAAGAGTTCGCCGGCACCATTTTGCCGGTCCCTGACCCCCGGCCCCCGGTCCCTATTTCATTGCTATTTTCGCACCATGAACACCAACGCGATCAAATCAACCAAACCCCTCGGTTTTCCCTGGGTCACACAAGATCCCTTTCTGTTTTGCGTCCATCATGAAGACTATTACCCGGAAGGCAACGAGGTGATGGGGCCGGCAGCCTCGCTGGCCGGGCGACAGCTGGGACAGGATTTTGCGGAGAACAAGGACGGGTGGCGGATGTACCATGGTGAGCAGGTGCCCGGGTTTCCGGCGCATCCCCACCGCGGCTTTGAGACGGTGACCGTAGTGACCCGTGGATTGATCGATCACTCCGATTCACTGGGTGCCGCCGGCCGCTTCGGCTTCGGCGATGTGCAGTGGATGACGGCGGGCCGCGGGGTACAGCACTGCGAGATGTTTCCGCTCGTGCACCAAGACAAGAAGAACCCGCTGGAGCTGTTTCAGATCTGGCTGAACTTGCCTCGGTCGAAGAAAATGGCGGAACCCCATTTCGCCATGCTTTGGGCGGATACTATTCCGGTGTTTGCCCATCGCGATGAGCAAGGAAAGAGTACTTCCGTGAAAGTAATAGCAGGAAAAATCGGTGACATCACAGCGCCGAACCCGGCGCCCAACTCCTGGGCTGCCGATCCGGCGAACGAAGTGGCGATCTGGCTGATCACCATGGAGGCCGGTGCGCAGTGGACTTTGCCTGCAGCGTCGTCAAGAGCGAACCGCTCTCTATATTTCTATGAAGGTTCTGCGGTCAGCATCGACGGCCAGGATTTCAATAAGCACCTGGCCCTTGAACTGAAGGCGGATGCTTCAGTACGTATGGTTAGCGGGAAGGAGCAAACGCGGCTATTAATGTTGCAAGGAATTCCTATCGGCGAGCCAGTGGTTCAGTATGGCCCGTTCGTGGGAAATTCGCAGGCCGATATTCAACAGGCGTATGCCGATTATCAGAAGACCCAATTTGGCGGATGGCCGTGGCCCAGCTACGAAAATGTTCATCCTCGCGAGCAAGGTCGTTTTGCCAGGTATCCTGATGGAAAGGTAGAAAACCGGTAGACGGCTCAGAAGGTTATTCCAGCACAAACGGCATCGACTCCAATTTCCCGTCGCGGATGATCAGCAGGGTAGCCTGCGGAACCTCCTTCCACATTTTCGGGAACGCGCCGATCGGTTCGGACACAAGCCCCCGTGCCGTGTCGCTGATTTTTCCCTGCAGGGCTGGATTGATTTCGATCATGTCCCTGGGATCCACACTGTGATATAACGTCGGCGCCGCATTGTCGCTGGCATAGCGAACACCGTAGAGAGTTTTGCCGTCACTAACACCCAGGGTCATCCACAACGACTCCGCCACACCTTTTTCTTTTCCTGTCCGTTCGATAAACCCCGCCATGCGCATCAGGGCTCCCGGAGGATCGTTCTCCAGGCCAAAGCTCAGGGCGAGGTGAAACATCAGTTCGGAATCGGTCGAACCGAGAATGTTGGAAAAATACTTCGGGTCGACGGCCAGCAGCAACTCGCGATGGAATTTCTCGATCTCAAACACTTCGCCGTTGTGGACGAACAGCCAGTTGCCGTATCGGAAGGGATGGCAGTTGGTTTCCTGAACGGTGGCCAGCGAAGTGGCCCGCACATGCGCCATGAACAGGTGCGATTCGATATTCGCGGCGAGATCGCGCAGGTTGAAATCATTCCACGCCGGACGAATGCTGTGAAACAAACCCGGCCGTGCATGCCGCCCGTACCAGCCCAGCCCGAAGCCGTCGCCGTTGGTGGGCGTTTCAGCGGAGCGGGAGCTCAGACTTTGATCAATCAGGTTGTGCTTCGCATTGAAAAGGAGTTCATCCACCTGGATTTTACCTCCCGAATAAGCCATCCATCGGCACATAGGCAGTGTTTGTCAATTTGGTGTAACTTGAAAATCGAATCATTCCCCTGCTAATTTCACTATTTGCATGGATAACCAGAAGCCATACTAAAATGAAAGCAACCGGTCGTATTACTTTCCTGTCGATGACGCTGATCGTTCTGTTGGCAGCGTGCCAGCAACAACCAAAGCCTTTTCTTCACAACATGCCCGCGGGAGGACAGGTGCCGTGGCTGAGCGAGCAATTTGACGATGCGGAGGGGAAATTTACGTTTGCTATCGTCACGGACCTGAATGGCGGCGAGCGCCCGGGCGTGTTTGACGTGGCGGTGGAGCAACTTAACCTGCTGCGGCCTGAGCTCATCGTTACCGTCGGCGACCTGCTGGACGGAGAGACGGAAGACCTCGATTCATTGAAAATGGAATTTGACCGCTTCGACCAGCGGGCAGGCAAAGCGAAGGCGCCGCTCTTCCACGTAGGCGGAAACCACGATCTCACCAACCCCGTCATGCGCAGCATCTGGAAGGACCGCTACGGCGCGCATTATTATCATTTTGTTTATAAGAATGTGCTCTTCCTGGTGCTGGACACAGAAGACTATACCGACGCCCGCCGGGAGGAGATCCACCAGGCCCGCAACGCGGCAATCAAAATGATGGACGGCCCTACGCCGGAGAAAGCCAGCGAGATGGAATATTTCAAGATGCCGGAACGGGTGACGGGACAAGTGGGGAAGGAGCAGTCCGCCTACTTTGAAGACATCATAGGAAAATACCCGAAGGTGAGTTGGACGGTGCTCTTCATGCACAAACCCGTATGGAAGACCGAGGGCGAAGGAAGCCTGGAAGGGATTGAGAAGGCGCTGCAAGGCAGACCCTACACGGTATTCAACGGCCACTTTCACAGCTACTCGCACGCCGTCAAGAACGACCGCGACTACATGATCCTGGGCACGACGGGTGGATCGCAGAATGCCAAAGACCCCAATGCATTTGACCATGTGACCCTCGTCACCATGTCAGCCGATGGGCCGTCCATCGCCAACCTTCGACTCGACGGTATCCTGAACAAATACGGCAAACTCCCCCTGAACGGGGACAGCCTCTGCTTCCAGGCCTCCCACTGCAATCCACCGAAGTAACAATTTCTTCTATTTCTTTCTAACTGGTAGAACAAATCAAAGTCTCTTTCGTAAGATGACATAGCCAACAGCTAAACGCCAACGGCCAATTGCCAAAGGCCAAAGGCCAACAGCCAACCGCTAATCGTCTATGATCGAAACCCGACTTGGAGAATTTGAAGAGGTCGTCCTGCTATTGGTGGGCATCCTCGACGAAAATGCTTACGCCTTTCGGCTGGCAGAGGAGTTTAAAGCCCAGACCGGCCGCGCCGTTTCCATTGGCGCGACGCATTCGGCCCTTGACCGACTGGAAGGCAAAGGGTTTCTCACGTCGAAGACCAGCGGCCCCACCGCCGAGCGCGGCGGCCGAAGCAAGCGCATTTATTCATTGACGGCCAGCGGCAAGCGGGTGCTCCGCGAGGCCCGTGACTTCCGGGTCGCGCTGTGGAAACAATTCCCGGCCATGAGCGGCGGCCTGAATTTCTCCATCGCCTGACCGAATGAATCAACGGCCACCCATATGGGCCCGGCGCCTGCTGCGCGCTTTTCTTCGCACGGAACTTTGTGACGAAGTGGAGGGCGATCTGGAAGAGAATTTTTTTGAAACGGCGCGAACCCGATCGTTGCGCAGGGCCCGGTTGAATTACTGGTACCAGGTCATCCACTACCTGCGCCCATTTGCTTTTCGAAAACTACAATACGGCCAGACCATCCAACCTTCTATGTTGAACAACTACCTCACCATCGCCCGACGAAGCTTCATGCGCCAGCGGCTTTATTCCATGATCAAAATAGGCAGCCTGGCCCTTGGCGTTGCCGCCTGCATGATCATTGCCCTGTATGTCGCCGACGAGCTTAGCTATGACAGGCAATTTGCCGACGCGTCTTCTATATACCGGGTAGTGGGCGTCAACAACATGAACGGTGAAGTCAATAAAGGAGTGCATTTTCCTGCGCCCACATCGGCCGCCCTGAAGAATGACTTTCCCCAGGTGCTCATGGCCGGACGCTACAACAACAGCGAACTGTTCGGTGCGGGCTCCGGCGAGCTGCGACCGGCCGATCGGTCCGAAAACGGTTTTGATGAAGGCATCGCGTATGTCGACCCCGAGCTGGTGAGGATGCTGCAGATACCGTTTATCTACGGCTCGCCCGACAAAGCCTTACTCGCACGGCGTACGGTGCTGCTCACAAAGAACAAGGCCGACAAGTATTTTCCGGGCGAGAACCCGGTGGGCAAACTATTGATCATCAATAACGATCAGAAAAATCCCTATACCATCGACGGCGTGATCAGTGATCTCGGATCGACCTCCCAGTTCCCGTTCGAGGTCATCGTGACTACGTCCGGGCTGGAATTCTGGAAAGGAGAACAGGTCGATTGGGGCGCCAGTAATTACATGACGTATGTTAAGCTGGAGTCTGGCACGGACCCGGACGAATTTGCCAAAAAGGCAACGACGGGCATCCTGGAGAAGTATGTCGTGCCCATGGTGCTTCGGGATGGAATGTCGCACGAGGATGCCAGGAAGCTGGCGGACAATGCATGGATCGAACTGCAGCCGCTCACCCGCGTGCACCTGTATTCATCGGATATCCACGACGGGCTGCAGCACGGTGACATCCGGATGGTGTGGTTGTTCACCTCCGTTGCCGGCTTTATACTTCTTATTGCGGCGGTAAACTTTATCAACCTGTCCACGGCCCGATCTGCCAATCGAGCAAAGGAAGTGGGTATGCGGAAGGTTTCCGGATCGCAGCGCAGCCAACTGCTGTTTCAATTCATCACCGAGTCTGTATTGTACAGCGCGTGTGCTTTTGCTGCCGGAATCGCTATGGCTGCGATGGCGCTGCCGTACTTCAACACGTTGGCAGGAAAGCAACTGACCTTCCCTTGGCTGGAGTGGGAGCTCTATCCGATCCTCGCCGGAGCCGTTGCTCTCATCGGTATCCTGGCCGGGTTGTATCCTGCCGTATACCTCTCGTCTTTCCGCCCCATGGAAGTCCTGAAAGGGAAACTCACGCAGGGCAGTCGCGGGTCCACTTTGCGAAGTGCACTCGTGGTATTTCAGTTTGCGACTTCCGTCATCTTGCTGGTCGGAACCGTGACGATCTACCGGCAGATGGACTTCATTCTTCATAAGGATGTCGGCTTCAACAAAGACAAGGTAATCCTGATCGAAGGCGGAGGCTCTCTGGGATCGCAGGCCCCTGCATTTCGGGAAGAAGTGACTCAACTCGCATCGGTTGAGCAGGCTACGCTCAGTGGGTACCTGCCGGTTCACGGCATGAAACGAAATGGCAATTCATTTTGGCATGAAGGGAAAGTTCAGGCTGAGAAGCCCGTGATCGCCGAAATCTGGAAAGTCGATCCGTACTATACCCAGACACTGGGCCTTACGATGAAGGAAGGAAGAGATTTTCAATCTGGGTTGGCCTCAGATTCTGCCGCGGTGGTCGTCAATGAAACGATGGCGCGAAACCTCGGGGGAAAAGAAATCATCGGGCAGCGCATCTCCAACGGATCAAAGACCCGCACGGTGATCGGTGTGGTTCGCGATTTCCATTTTTCATCATTGCGTGAACGCATTGGACCGCTCTGCCTGGTGTTGGGCGAAAGTCCCACGGTCGTGGTCGTCCGATCGAAGTCGGATTCGCCGCAACAAGTTGTGGCTGCCCTGGAGTCGCTGTGGCACAAGTTCCTGCCGCAGCAGCCGTTCCGTTATTCTTTCCTTGACGATCGTTTTGGCGCCATGTACATCGACGTGCTGCGGGTCAGCAGAATCGTGACTATTTTCTCCGCGCTCGCAATCCTGGTCGCCTGCCTCGGGCTTTTTGGCTTGTCCACATTCATGATTGAGCAGCGCAACAAGGAAATCAGTATCCGACTCATCCACGGTGCTTCGGGCAACTCGGTGTTCCGCCTCTTAACGGGCAACTTCCTTCGGTTGGTGTTGATGGGCGTCGGGATCGCCATCCCACTTTCCGCATACCTCATGGGTCTGTGGCTCCGGAATTTTGCATACCGTGTGCCATTGGACTGGACCACCTTTACTCTGGCCGGATTGGGAGCAGCATTGATCGCCTTGCTGACCATCAGCCGCCAGGCATGGAGGGCTGGAAGGATTTCGCCCGCGCAAACACTTCGCGCCTCCTAGTCGGCGAGAATCCGATATCTTCGCCTCATGATGATGTCTCGGTTTTTATTTGGAGCCTCGTGGATACTCGCATCGTTCTGCATGTCGTGTGGCGGCAACCCCGACTCGGGCGAAGGTGACGGGCTGGACAGTGCCCTCGTCATCCCTCGAATGGACCTTAAGACGACCAACGTTTTGATGTCGGCTTCTGGTGTCCGATGGGTTGTTTTCCAAACGCCGATGCTCGACTCCAGCCTGGTAAACATAACGGTTGAGGCAGACCTGTCCGGCGATACGCTTTCCACGGACTTCGGAGAAGTTGACCCGGTGTTGGAAATCCGGTTAGAGGATTTAGATAAGGACGGGACGCAGGAATTGTATCTCGTCACCCGGTCAGTGTCTCCGGAGGAGTTCGGAACCATCCTCGGAATCTACCCGGGAGAGGGCAAGTCAGTCGGCTTGATATCCTATGAAGGAGCGACTCCTTATTATATGAAGGAGGGTGAAGTGTACGAAGGGTACCGTGGTCACGATCGTTTTCAGTTTCAGAAGGGGGTGCTTATCAATACTTTCCCGGTCTATCGGGACGGCGACCCCGATTCCAGCCCCACCGGGGGACAACGCCAGGTGGCATATGAGCTGGTCAAGAGCCAAACCTCCATGCTGCTTCGTCCCGTGAAGCTGAAATGAGCTACTTCTTGTGAGGCACAAAGTGTGCTTTGAAGCAGGATGATTTCATAGCGTCGCCCGCCTTTGACAGGCCGCCGGACATGTTCTTGATGTTGTTGAACCCTTGCAATCCCAGGTAATACGCTGCCCTGGGGCTTCGGTGATTTTGGCTGCAGTAAATAAGAATCTCCCTGTCTTTGTACTGATTGATCTCTCCAAGCCGTTTGGTCAGCTGGTTGATGTTGATGTTGATTGCCTTCTTGAAATACCCGTAAGTTTCGACGCTTGTGTTCGTGCCAGAAAATTCACCTGGCGCCCGGACATCCAGTATGATCGCATCCGGGTTTTCAGCGATGCGGGCGCAAAACTCCTTTGGTGTGAGGTTGGTGAACTTCACGGTCGACCTGTCAACCAACGGCATCTGGCACAAGGTGCAGGTGCCGGGCTTCGCATGGATCTCCTCATCGCAAGGAAGGCCACACGGCTGGCAGACATAGGCGTTTTTGATTTGGGCCGAGGCTGCTACGGCAACGGCCAGCAAGACAGCGACGAAGAACGATTTCTGTTTCATTGTACGATTGACTTAATCTTCATACCGGGGAGGACGCTTTTCCATTACGGCCCGGAACGATTCCTTCAAATCTTCCGACAGTAGATTTTCAGCGTTATGACGGGCGATGTATTCCAGTCCTTCCGGTATCGGGTTATTGATGGCGTGCTGCAGCACATGTTTTGTTCCGCGGATCGATACAGGTGACTTTGCCGCAATCAGCGTCGCGAGTTCCGTCACGGCAGTCAACATCTCTTCTTTGGTACCAAATTTTTGATTGGCCAGCCCGATGTCAACCGCCTCACGGGCTTTGACCGCCCTACCGGTGTAGGCCATTTCCGCGACGATTGCCGGTTTCACAAACTTCGGCAGGCGTTGCAATGTGCCCAGGTCAGCGACCATGCCCATATCAATCTCCTTGATGGTGAAGTAGGCATCTTCCGTACAGTAGCGAAGATCACACGCGGCAATGATGTCGACGCCGCCGCCGATGCAGCCGTTGTGAACGGCGGCCATCACCGGTTTTGGACAGCGCTCGATGGCGGACACGCAGTCCTGGAGTTTGATGACCATCGCATAGATCGATTCCTTTCTGGCGGTCGGTGTGGGCATGGATTCAAACTGCTGAACGGACATGAGGAGTTCCAGGTCGATGCCGGCGCAGAAGAGTCGGCCTTCTCCGCTGAGGATAATGACCCGGACATCCTTGCGATCCGCCATCTCTTCCATCACCGCTTTCAATTCTTCCCACGCCGGAAGATTCAGCGCATTCGCTTTCTGCGGCCGGTTGATGGATACCCGCGCGATCTTGTCGGAGACAGTGACCAGAAAGTTGGAATAATTCATCTTACCAGATCTTGATCCTGTCTTCGGGCTTCTTATACAGTTTGTCGCCTGGCTTAATGTCGAACGCCTTGTACCAAGCATCCATATTGACGGGTGCTCCGATGGCCCGGTAGTTGTCGGGCGAATGTGTGTCGGTGATAATCAACTGTGCCGCCCGGTCGGGCAGAATGTTGCTACGCCAGATTTGGGCCCAGGCGAGGAAGAACCGCTGGTCGGGGGTAAACCCGTCGATTTTTACGTCGGATTTTCCTTGCGCGGTCATCTTGAATGCTTCGTAGGCGGCGTTCAGACCGCCGAGATCGCCGATGTTTTCACCCATGGTAAGCTTTCCATTCACATGTAGAGAATCGAGCACGGCATACTTGTCGTATTGCTCGCCTAACAGCTTTGCCTTGGCGTTGAATTTCTCGCGGTCGTCAGCAGTCCACCAGTTCCGCAGGGCTCCGTCTTTGTCGTATTGGCTGCCTGAATCGTCAAACCCATGGGAGATCTCATGACCAATCACAGCGCCGATGGCTCCATAATTATAGGCATCGTCGGCGTCGGGATGGAAGAAGGGGAATTGAAGTATGCCAGCCGGAAAAACAATCTCGTTCATCAGCGGAGAGTAATACGCATTCACGGTCGGGGGCGTCATTCCCCAACGGGTTTTGTCCACCGGCTTACCCAGCTGGCTGAGCATGTCATTGAACTCCCAGCGGCTGGCGTTCTTCACGTTGTCGTAGAATTTCTTGTCGCTGATGACGAGCCCGGTATAGTCCTTCCATTTGTCGGGATAGCCGATTTTTGGAGTAAATGCCTTAAGTTTTGCAAGGGCCTTGGTTTTTGTAGCCTCGCTCATCCAGTCGAGATTGCGGATTCGGATTTCGTAGGCCTTGATGAGATTGCTGATCATTTCCTGCATCCTGGCTTTAGCCTGCGGCTTGAAGTATTTTTCCACGTAGAGTTGTCCGAGCAGATCACCGATGGAATTATCGACGCGGTTGGCCGCCCGGTCCCACCGCGGCCGTTGAACTTTCTGGCCGGTGAGTGCCTGGTCGTACACAAAGTTTGCATCGACGAACGGCTTGCTGAGCAGGGGTGCAGCTGATCGAAGGATGTTCCACTGGAGGTAAGCCTGCCAATCGGAGATCGGGGCGTTCTTCACCAGGCTGTCCGCCGTAACGAAGAAGGATGGTGTGTTGACCAGCACGGTGTCTTCGGACGTGATCTTGAATTTTGCGAGATAGGCTTTCCAGTCAATGGTGGGCGTGGTCTTGCTCAATTCCGCGATGGCGAACTTGTTGTAGGTCTTTTGCGGGTCGCGCATCTCGACGCGGCTGCGTTGTGCTTTGGCCAGAATCTTCTCCAGTTTGAAGACGGCCTCCGCTTTCTTCCGGGCATCAGCTTCCGGCGTTCCGGCCAGTGTAAACAGGGTCACCATATAAGTGTTCAATGCCTCCTGGGCCTTCTTCGACCGGGCGTCGGATTTTAAATAGTAGTCCCGATCCGGCAGTGAAGTGCCGCCCTGGCTCAGGTTGACAACGTTGCGCGTGGGAAACTTCCTGTCCTGGAATACCGCCAGCCCGAAGAGGGGCGTACCGGCGGCCTGCAGCCGTTGATAAGCTACTTCATCCAATACTTGTTGGGCGTTCTTTACATCGCCGGCCCTCTTGAAATCAGCTTTGATGGGTTCAGCGCCAAGTTTCTCCAGCGTGAGCGTGTCCATGGCCGCCGCGTAGAAGTCGCCGACGCGCCGTTTAACCGATCCTGCCGGCGCCGATTTGTCGTTCATCGCTTCGGTGAGGATGGTTTGCATGGCTTTTACATTGAAGTCGCGCAGCAAATTGAAGCTGCCCCACCGGGTTTCCTTGGCAGGCACCGGGTTGTTTCGCAACCAAACGCCTCCTGCATAGTTGTTGAAGTCGTCGCCTGGCTTGACCATCAGGTCCATGTTGGAGGGATCAATAAACCGGGGTTTTGTTACTTCTTGTGCCCGGGCATTATCCGCGGCGAGGGTAGCGAGTACGCCAAGAAAAAGTGTTGTGTATTTCATGATTACAGAATGAATCGCCGAAGATACCAAAGGATATACATTTCCGCCATCCGAAAGGAATTGAGTCATGACTGAAAAAAAGAAAATCCCTCCGGGTGGAGGGACTTTCTCAGCGGGCGTCGATTGTCGGGTTCGTCGTGCGATATTTTCTAAAGTTCTTTAAGAACCTCAAAGATTGCGCGGGAACCCCGATGCCCGGGAAGACGTGTGGAACTTAAGCGACCTCGATGGCTTTGGCCAACTTGGTCTTTTCAACCGCTTTTTTCAGCACTTGCAGTTTCAGAATGCCGTCTTCATAGTGTGCTTCGATCTTGTCTTCATTGACATTTTCAGGAAGCATAAAGGAACGGCTAAAGTTGCAGTAGCTGAATTCTTTGCGGGTGAAGTCTTTTTCTTTCTCTTCTTTTTCAAGCTTCTTCTCTGCGGAGATGGTCAGCATGCCGTTTTCCACAGCGATCTTGAAATCTTTCTTATTCAGTCCGGGGGCAGCCAGTTCAACAAAAAACTCTTTCTCGGTCTCGCGAATGTTGACAGAAGGCACCGTAATGCTCTTCATCCAATCGGAGTCAAAGAAGCGTTCGTTGTCAAAGAACTCGGGCATCCAACGATCCGTGAGGAGCGAAGGGAACAACGGGTTTTTCAACAGTTTCATACATCCTCCTTTTTAAAGTGGTTCTTTGGTCTTGGGTACTATCTGAATGACGCTGCTAATCTAAAACGACTGGCCAGCCGACTTCAATGATTGACGGACAACTGGACACTGATGTTTGTCAGGCGGTGTGAAGAGGAAATCCGCGGCCTGGGACGGCTGCTGTGTTTCTCGACGGATTTCGTCGTCGGTCGATTTACTTTTGGCGCGCGTAGTCGGTAAACAGGGTCCGGATCTGGTGAACGCCGGTGGCCACGTCCTGAATGCCCAAGAGCAGCTGCACCTGCAGCTGGCCCATCCGGTTGCCCACTTCATCCAACTGGATCTTCTGAATTAGCAAGTCCAGGTTCTGACGCACCAACTCCTGCAGTTTCCGGTATTGTTCCTGTTGGGCCTTTTCATCATCAAAATTCATTCCTTCGATGCTCTTCGCTACGGATTCAATGAACGCCGAAAGCGCCGACTCCGCTTCGCCAAGCACCTTGCGAAAGTCGTCCTTGGGTATGTCGTGGTGGTTGATAAGATGATTGGTGCTGATCGTACTTACGTGCTTAGCGCGCTGGAAGATGAATTGCGTTTCGTGGAAGACCAGCAGGTAGAGCCGCCCGGCGCCCAGGTGGCCTTTCTTGATTCGCTTGATGAATTTCACTGCCTTTCCCTGCACCTTTTCGTTTTGTTCCTTCAGCTTTTCTGCCTCCTCATTTGATTTTACCAGCGTCTTACGGTCGGCCTTGATCAATGACTTCATGCTGTGCTGCATGATTTTCCGGACGGCTTTCAGGTTTCTGCCTGTCGCCGCTTTGCTTTCTTCGATCATTTCCCTCAAATCCAACTCCTGGCCCTGGAAGACCTTCGCCAGCGCTTTCTCTTCAGCCTGCTTTTGGTTGAACAGGATGTGACTCCGCACCAGCAGAAAGACGGCAACTGCGGTGAGGGCAAAGAATCCGATAAACCCGGTCTGGTAAATAATCAGTGCCATGACACTGGCCGACGTAAAGGCGACAACCGCGGTGATTAGCCAGCTGGCGATCACATTGAGCACACCGGCTACTCGATACACGGCACTTTCGCGCCCCCACGCCATGTCGGCAAATGAAGTGCCCATGGCGACCATGAAGGTTACAAACGTGGTGGAGAGCGGGAGTTTCCTGGATGTTCCGTAGGCGATGAGCAAACTGGAAACCAGGAGATTGACGGAGGCGCGGAGTAGGTCAAAGGATGGCGCTTCGCGGTCGCTTTGGTAGCGTTGGGTGAGTTTGGCAAATCGGGCGCCCAGGAATGCGGAAATTCTTTGGGGTACCAGGCGACCGACCAGTTCACCAAATTGGACGGTGGAACCTACAATCGCCCGAGAGACCACATTCGACTGAAAAAGTTCATCGCCCTCATCCTGCCGGCCCAATGATACTTCCGTTTCCGTAACCTTCCTTGCCTTGGCATTCGTCCAAAGGGTAATCACCATCACCCCTCCGGAGAGCAGGAGAATCCAATACGGAGTGCCCACCTGACCTTTCAGGATATCCATGGTATAGTTTGATGCGTCTATGCCTGAAGCATGCCATGCCTGGAAAGAGATGAGTCCCGCGACAGGCACGCCGACGAAGTTGACAAGGTCATTGGCGGCAAAAGCCATGGCGAGGGAGAAGGTGCCCAGCAGCACGACCACCCGCAGGGGATTGATCTTTCTCCACCACATCAAGGTCTGAACGAGAATACTGAAGAAAACCACCGAGACGACCAGGATGCTCCGCGTGTTGTCGATTACCCATTTCACTTGAGCATCAGAGAATAAGACGCTGCCCTTGGCGCCTTTGATCAGCATGAAATAGACAATCGCGGTGATGGAGATGCCGCTGAAGATGGCACCGTAACGCTTGAGGCTTTTGTCCAGTTCGAAGGAGAAGACAATCCGCAAGACATGCTGAATAATGGATCCAAATACAAAGGATAGCAACACGGACAGAAAGATGCCGCTCACGATCGTAATCGCACTGGAGAAGTTGATGACCTGTTCGAGATCGGGGAAACCATTTCCTCGGCCATAGGACAATAAGATGCCGGTGGCAAACGCCGCCCCGAGAATTTCAAAAACCAGGGAAACTGTTGTTGACGTGGGCAGACCCAGCGAGTTGTAGATGTCCAGCAAAACAATATCGGTCAACATCACGGCCATGAAAATGATCATAACCATGTCGAACGTAAAAAAGGATGGGTTGAAGAGACCGTTGCGGGCCACCTCCATCATCCCGCTGGAGAACGTACAGCCAATCACAACGCCCATGCTGGCGACGGTGAGTATCAGACGAAGGGAACCTGCCCGGGAACCTACGGCAGAGTTGAGAAAGTTAACCGCGTCGTTACTGACGCCAACCACCAAATCCACGATAGCGGCGGCCATCAATACGTAAACAAGGATTAGATACGGTTCCATGGTGGGCCACAAATGTGGTCTCCGCAAAGTCCCATTTTCTGCCAGCAACCTGAATGACGATCGTCAGTTTCTAATCCCATTTTAGTCCTAAAAATGGCCAAATGCGGGTTCTTTATGCGGGACTCAGCTCGCGCACTTGCCTTTGTGACGGTGGCTTACCAGGCGATCAAGACATCCTCATGAACCCGGTTGAATCACTTGGTACGGAATAAACGGATAACCTATTTCCGGGACTGACCGACTTTTTGAGATTGTCGGTCGAGAGCCAGGCGCACGGCTTCGAAAGCGTTGACGAGGCCCCCGGTGTTGCTGAGGTCGCTGAATTCGGCCTCGCCGCCTCCCGGCTTGTTCACTTTGAGCCCATCAAACTTGCGCGTGGACGACTTGATGATGTCGGCGATCTCCACGGCAGTGAAGTCGGGAAAATAAGACCAGATCAAAGCGGCGATCCCGGAGACAACAGGAGCTGCCATACTTGTTCCGCTCTTTTCTTCATAGCCGTTGTTAGGCACGGTAGAGTAGATATCGACTCCGGGTGCGAACACATCAAGGCTCTTCTTTCCATAGTTTGAAAAGTCGGCTACAAAATTCTTGTCAGTGCCCGCGGCCGTTGCTCCAACTTCCAGCCAGGCCTTTGCTTCTTTGCCGTTGTTGTATTTGCGCGTCGGAAAATTGCCTTCCTTATCGTTGTCCTGTTTTTCGTTTCCGGCACCATGAATAAAAAGTACGCCTTTGCGTTCTGCATGTGCGATGGCTTCATCAACTACTGCCTTGTTCGGCGACAGGCTTTTGCCAAAACTCATATTGATGATGCGGGCACCGTTGTCGGCGGCATACCGGATGGCGTTGGCGATGTCTTTGTCCCGTTCGTCGCCGTTGGGAACTGCACGCACAACCATGATCCTCACGTTGGCGGCAATGCCTTTGATGCCGATTTCATTGGAGCGATCAGCCCCGATGATTCCGGCCACATGAGTCCCGTGCGACGGCTCCGGACCTTTCACACGGTTGTTGCCGTAGTGATGTTCGAGCGGATTGTCGTAGTTGTCACCGATCATCAATCGCGAATCAAATTCTGTATTGTAGCCGTACTCCACGATGATGCGGTAATGGTCAACTGCTTCCTGGAGATCCTTTTTGATTTGCTCCAGGTCGGCGTCCTCACCGGCGTTGCGGAGCATCAACCGGGTGAACCCCTTGGCGAAGCTCAACGTGGGATTCGTTGAACGGAAAGAATCGATAGCTCCCTTGGTAAGGTGGTCTGTCTTCAGAACCGCCTTCAGTGTGTCCATGCTGACGGCAAGGCTCTTGTTTAGTTTCAGGTAATATTCATACTCCGACTGGTTCTCCGCGCGCAGGCGGGTGAACTTATCCTTGATCTTTTTGTATGCCTCATACTCTTTTCGTTGTTTGCCGGGCACTTTGTTTTCGGGAAGAGAACCATACTTCTTGTCCAGCCTGACAAACTCGCGCGTCAGTTCATAGGAATCGGCATCCACTTCGCCTCCCTTGCCGCCGATGAAGTTCCAGCCGTGTACATCGTCTGTATAACCATTCTTGTCATCGTCAACTCCATTGTCAGGGATCTCCTTGGTGTTTGCCCAAATGACCGCTTTGAGGTCTTCATGGTCGATGTCGATGCCCGAATCGATAACAGCCACTGTCACGGGTACGGATGGACGGTTCTTGAGCAATTCAGCGTAGGCTTTCTCCACGCTGATACCTTGAACCTGATCGGTTGTGGGATCCAGCAGGAACCACTCACGGGAAGTGGGGGATGGCTGAGCATGCAGTTGACCAGTCGCCCCAATCAGAAAGAACAAGTTGGAAAGAAGCGTAAGCCTGAGGAGGGGTAGCATGGAAAATTATTGTCGTTGGATGGACAAAAATAGCAGTCGGGGCGCCCGGGGTCCAAAAAAATTGAAAAAGCGGGTCAAATATTACCCCGGATGTCTTCTGGGTCACACTCTACCAAAGAAAATGGAGAGGAGGGGCACATTTGATCAACAAAACCGAAAACGTATGGTCCACTTTTGCCTGTTCTCCGTCGCGTTCTTTTTCGTGCTCTTCTTCTACTATGCCGCATCCCTGAATCGTGACCATTCAGTTGCCATGCATCCTCCTGCAGTTCCGGCTCATTGAATCATGGACGCATTGTCACATTGCCGCCTTGCATTTGATGGATCAAATCAATCAATCCTGTCTTCCTGACTATTTCCCGACGTCTTTATTCCCTCAAGGGGCCTGCCCGTCTTCGGTTCTTCCTGGCCACAAAAGACAAAAGACCCGACTCTTAATTAAGAATCGGGTCTTCCCAAGTGCCGAAGGCGGGACTCGAACCCGCATACCTTGCGGCACACGCCCCTGAAACGTGCGTGTCTACCAATTTCACCACTTCGGCCTAACTATCTTCCGGTTAAGGAAGTCGCCACCTCAGGAAGGAGGCTAGTGCCCGGGACTGGACTCGAACCAGCACAGCTTGCGCCATACGCCCCTCAAACGTACGTGTCTACCAATTTCACCACCCGGGCAGACTCTTTAGCAAGGCGGCAAAGGTAAAAAAGCTTTCCTTTCTACCCAATTTGCCACTGGAGCCGAAGATGGGACTTGAACCCACGACCTACGGTTTACGAAACCGTTGCTCTACCAGCTGAGCTACTTCGGCTTAGTTACACTTTACCAGGGGTATGCCCGGCAAGGGACCACAAAAGTAGAATTTCTGGGAAGATCTCCGGCACGAAATGACGGGGTGTCTTCAAAAATCTTATAGCTGCCGTCAACGGGTTGGGCGGCTCCTACGTATCTTCCTAATTATGAAGAATACCCACACTTTTGCTGTTCTCGGCGGAGGAATTGGCGGCCTTTCCACCGCCATCGCGCTCCAGCGGAAGGGCTTTCCTGTCACACTTTATGAAGCAGCCCCCGCTTTCAAGCCACTCGGCGCGGGCCTTTCTCTATCCGGCAATGCCATTCGGGCCTATGAAGAAATTGGGATCGGACCCGACGTGATTGCCATCGGATGCAAGCTTCAAGTAGCCCGGGGTAAGGATGAACTGGGAAAACTCATTACAGAAACATCCAGTGTGGAACTCAAGGAACGCTTTGGCGTCATCAACAACTTCACGCTCCACCGGGCAGACCTTCACGAACTTTTGCTGTCCCACCTCAACCCGGGTACCGTGCAAGTGGGTAAATCGGCGACGTCGGTAAGCCAATCAGCTTCCGGAGTCACGGTCCATTTTGCCGATGGTACGACTGCCACCACGGACCACCTAATAGCTGCGGATGGAATTCATTCCGTCGTGCGCAAACAGTTGCTGCCGGACAGTCAGCCGCGATATTCCGGCTATACCTGCTGGCGAGCAGTTATACAAGACCTCCCTGCCGGCATCGATCTCGGCGAAATGACAGAGACCTGGGGAAAGGGAAGACGTTTCGGTGTTGTGCCCTTGTCGGGCAAACGGATCTACTGGTTTGCCACACTGAATACGACACAGAATAACCCAAAAATGAAAGATGCCCGGGTCACGGACTTGCTGGAGCTTTTCCGTGATTTTCATTTTCCCATCCCGCAGATTTTGGAAAGGACGAAAGACGAGGAGCTTATCTGGGGTGATATTATTGACATAAAGCCCATCCGGCAGTTTGCCTTCGGAAGGATTGTCCTGATGGGTGATGCCGCCCACGCCACGACGCCAAATCTTGGTCAAGGTGCGTGCATGGCCATCGAAGATGCAGCGACCCTTATGAACGCCTTGATAAAATATTCTCCGGAAGAAGCCTTCCGTCGGTTCGAGACGCACCGGATCAAACGAACATCCGGTATCGTCAATCAATCATGGAGAGTTGGCCAGCTCGCCCAACTTGACAATCCAGTTCTTCGCTCCTTGCGGAACAGTGTGTTTCGGTCGTTGCCCAAACGCGTGGTGATGGATCAATTGAGAAATCTTTTTGAAGTCTCTTTTCATCCGTGAACAATGGTGGCTAACGACCATTGGGTAGTGCTGAAATCGTTGCAACTAACATTCGTTCTGTAAAATAAAGTTGAGGGCCCTCATTGTAACTCAGAAAAAATAGTTTGATCCTTGCCATATCAGCAGCAGGTCGTATGACAATGAATCACCTCTTCATCAACGTACAGCGAAGCCTAACCACTTCGTTTCTTCTGTTGCTGGTCATTATTATTCCGAATCATACAACGGGGTGACGATGCATTAACCAGATAAACAAGAAAAAACAGCAGCCGCCCCGAGACCCGGGGCGGTTTCGTTTTTAAAAGATAAACCCAACTAACGATTGTTACCAGTATGAAGTCCTATTACGCTGACAACACCATACTCTTTCTTGACGGAGACTATGTTCTGGCCAATGAGGCCCGAACTGATCTTTTCGGTCAGACGCTTCATTATGGATACGGAGTATTTGAGGGCATTCGTGCCTATCAAACAGTGCATGGAACCAAGGTATTTCAGGGCAAGGCTCATTTCGATCGGCTCCTCGAAAGCTGCCGAATGATCGGCATACCCATGGCGTACTCTGCCGATGAACTGTTGCAGGCTTCCTATCAGATATTGAGCCGCAACAACCTGTCCAACGCCTACCTCCGTCCTTTGGTAACGTGTAGTCCAAACATGTCATTGACTGCGCCGGAAAATGTTTCGGTGATGATTACCGCTTGGGATTGGGGAAAATACTTCTCCAGCTCTTCCCTGCGCGTCTGCTGGTCATCCTACCAGCGTCCAAACCCGAAATCCATCCACATCGAGGCGAAGGCATGCGGTCACTATGTCAATTCTATACTGGCCACGTCAGAAGCAAAAGCCCGCGGCTTTGACGAAGCGCTGATGCTCGATATGGACGGCAACGTCGCGGAAGCTCCCGGTGCGAATTTCTTTTTCGAGAAGGATGGAGCGCTGCATACACCGAAGCCCGGGCACATTCTCCCCGGCATTACCCGTCGTGTGGTCCTGGACATCTGCCAGGAGTTGGACATCCCGGTATTTGAGCGCGCCATCCACCCCGATGAGGTGAGAACGGCAGACTCCGCGTTCTTCTGCGGAACCGCAGCCGAGATTACCGCACTGGAGTCCATCGAGGACAACGTATTCACTAAACCGTGGAAGAAATCCCTCGGACGTATTATCCAGGAAGCCTACCACTGTCTCACCCTGGATAAGAATTACAGCTACTTCATCGTCTGAGCATGCCATTGAATCGCTACAGCAAAGTTCTCACGCAAGACCCGACTCTGCCGGCGTCACAGGCCATGCTTTACGGTATCGGTCTGACCGAAGCGGACATGGACAAAGCCCAGGTGGGTATAGCCAGCACCGGCTTCGACGGCAACACGTGTAATATGCACCTCAACGCGCTGGCCGCAGAAGTAAAGACATCCGTATGGGACCAGGAACTTGTGGGACTCATCTTCAACACGATCGGTGTCAGCGATGGTATTTCGAATGGAACAAAGGGCATGCGGTATTCCCTGGTCAGCCGAGAAGTCATCGCGGACTCCATTGAAACGGTTTGCGGAGCGCACTACTACGATGGGCTCATCGCTGTCGTTGGGTGCGACAAGAACATGCCCGGTTCCTTGATGGCCATGGGCCGACTCAATCGCCCCGCCATCATGGTTTACGGTGGTTCCATAGCAGGCGGTCAGTGGAAAGGAAAGTCGTTGAACATCGTGTCGGCATTTGAAGCGCTGGGTGAAAAAATGGCCGGCAAACTTTCACCAGAGGATTTCAAAGGAATTGTACAGCATGCGTGCCCTGGTGCAGGGGCTTGCGGCGGGATGTACACGGCAAACACGATGGCTTCCGCCATTGAAGCGCTCGGAATGTCGTTGCCAGGTTCCTCTTCTTTTCCTGCGCTGAGCCCTCAGAAGCAGGAAGAATGCCGGACTGCCGGAGCAGCCATCCGGAAGCTTCTTGAACTTGATCTGAAGCCGCGCGACATCATGACGCGCAAAGCATTCGATAACGCGATGACGATCGTCATGGCGCTTGGTGGCTCTACGAATGCCGTCCTCCATCTCATCGCGATGGCGAAGAGTGTGGGGGTCACGCTGACGCTGAATGATTTCCAGAGCATCTCCGACCGCACACCGTTGCTGGCCGATCTCAAGCCGAGCGGTGCCTACCTGATGGAGGACCTTCATCGCATAGGCGGTACCCCCATCGTCATGAAATATCTTCTGGACAATGGATTTCTGGATGGATCATGCATGACCGTAACAGGAAAGACCCTGGCAGAAAATCTTGCCGGAATACCTGCATTATCGTTCAGCAGTCAGCAGATTATCCATCCGAAAGAAAAACCGCTAAAGAGAACAGGGCACCTGCAGGTACTTTATGGAAACCTGGCATCACAAGGGGCCGTGGCGAAGATCACCGGCAAGGAAGGTGAACGGTTCAAGGGTAAAGCCCGGGTCTTCGATGATGAATTTGCCCTCGCCCCGTCCATTGCGGAAGGCAAGATCAAAGAAGGCGATGTGGTGGTCATCCGATATGTGGGCCCCAAAGGTGCACCGGGAATGCCCGAAATGCTCAAGCCCACAAGCCTCATCATGGGAGCCGGACTTGGCAAGTCTGTCGCGTTGATCACAGACGGCAGATTTTCCGGAGGATCCCACGGGTTTGTTATCGGTCACGTCACGCCGGAAGCATTCGATGGAGGGCTGTTGGCCCTGGTGGAAGATGGCGACTGGATTGAAATTGATGTATCGAAACACGAAGTGAATTTACTGGTGGAGGAGAAGATACTGTCGATTCGCCGGTCCCGCTACAAACCCCGGCCACTCCCGGTTCAAAACGGGGTGCTATTCAAATATGCGAAACAAGTCAAAACAGCCGCCGAAGGGTGCGTGACCGATGAAGCCTGAGCAACCAGCCCATCCCATTGCCACCGGCGCAGATATCCTGCTGCAGTGCCTTGTGGCAGAAGGCGTGGATACCCTGTTCGGTTATCCGGGGGGTGCCATCATGCCTGTCTATGATGCGCTCTTTGATTACGGCGACAAGTTGAATCATATCCTGGTTCGCCATGAGCAGGGAGCCATACATGCCGCGCAGGGATATGCACGCGCTTCCGGCCGGGTTGGTGTTGCGTTTGCGACCAGCGGGCCAGGAGCCACGAATCTTATCACCGGACTGGCTGATGCACTGATCGATTCGACGCCCATCGTATGCGTGACGGGCCAGGTGTTCGCTCACCTTCTTGGCACGGATGCCTTTCAGGAAATTGACGTAGTCAATACAACCATCCCGGTGACGAAATGGAATGTACAGGTGACCGAAGCCAGGGATATTGCCGGGGCTGTGGCGAAGGCTTTCTTCATTGCGCGCTCAGGCCGACCCGGCCCGGTACTTATCGATATCACGAAAAATGCACAGAACGAGAAAATAGAATTCACCGGGTATACCCCGTGCGACAGCATCCGCACCTATAAGCCCAAACCGGAACTTCCGCAGACGCAGATAATGGCTGCTGCCATGCTGATCAATGAATCGAAGCGGCCGTACCTGCTGGCCGGTCAAGGGATCATTCTTTCGGGCGCAACGGATCAACTGATTGCTTTCTCGGAAAAGACAGGAATCCCCGTGGCCTGCACCCTGCTTGGACTGAGTAGCTTCCCGGTTGATCATCCCAACTATGTCGGTTTCCTCGGTATGCATGGCAACTACGCAGCGAACGTCAACATCAACGAGTGTGACTTGTTGATTGGCATCGGAATGCGCTTTGACGACAGGGTGACCGGCAATGTGAACACGTTCGCAAAGCAGGCCAAGGTCATTCACATTGATATCGACCGGGCTGAAATCAACAAGATCATCCATGCCGATATCGCCATTCACGCTGATGCGGCGGAGGCATTGAAAGAATTGACATTCTATTGCAGCCGGCGGAGTCATACCTCGTGGCGTGAACGGTTTACCGCGCTAAGCGTTGTCGAGGAGAAGAAGGTGACACAGCGGGAGTTGAACCAATCCGGGGAACTGACGATGGCTGAGGTAATTCATGAACTCGCCAGACAAGCGGAACCTTCCACGATTATCACCACCGATGTAGGTCAGCACCAGATGGTGACCTCCCGGTACTACCCATACCGCACACCGCGTACGCACATTACCTCAGGTGGTGCGGGCACGATGGGTTTTTCGTTGCCGGCGGCGATGGGCGCCAAGCTGGCCATGCCGGACCGCCAGGTCGTGGCTGTCATTGGAGATGGAGGCTTTCAAATGACCATGCAGGAATTGGGGACCATTATGCAATATGGAATCGCGGTGAAGATCCTGATTCTGAACAACAGCTTCCTCGGTATGGTCAGGCAGTGGCAGCAGCTGTTCCATGAGAAGCGCTATTCGTTTACCGACCTGGCTAACCCGGATTTCTCTTTGATTGCCGGAGCTTATGGGATAAGCGCAAAACGTGTTGATCATCGGGAGGCGCTGCCGGGTGCGATCCATGAAATGATGACCTCTCCGGGTTCGTATTTTCTTGAAGTGCGTGTAGCCCGTGAGGAGAATGTTTTCCCGATGATCCCGGGGGGCGCAGGAGTTTCGGACATGCTGTTGGAGGCTCCACCCGTGGAAATAAGCGTTGCTGCTAAACATTGAAAATCGTGTAATGATGATCAAGCAAGACCTTATGATGTTTCTCACCGCAGACAATAATTTTTCGGTGCTGAATCGAATCATCAATATCCTGAACCGTCGCCGGGTACGTATTCGGACCCTGGAAGCACATGAGAACCCGGAAGATTTCCGAAAGGGCCGTGTGGCCATGCTCATTCACACCACACCGGAAATGGCCGAGAAAGTAAAACTTCAACTCGAAAAACTCATTGAAGTCGAACAAGTCAGCTACCATGAGAGGACCTGCATCGAAGAAACAGTATCGCAACAAATAAACTATACATCATAACCTGAATACTATGGCACAGATCAATTTTGGCGGAACACTGGAAGAAGTTGTAACCCGTGAAGAATTTCCGATGGAGAAGGCGCGGGATGTCCTGCGCGATGAGACGATAGCCATTCTTGGCTACGGCGTGCAGGGGCCGGCACAATCGCTGAACCTGCGCGACAATGGATTCAACGTCATTGTGGGTCAGCGCAAAGGGAGCAAAAGCTGGAACAAGGCAATCCAACACGGATGGGTTCCCGGAGAAAGCTTGTTTGATATGGAAGAGGCCACTCGCCGGGGGACCATCATCCAGTTTCTTCTCTCTGACGCAGGGCAAATCGCTGCCTGGCCGACAATTCGTCCGCACCTTACGTCCAGCAAAGCCCTTTACTTTTCTCATGGCTTCGGCGTCACGTTTGCGGACCAAACAGGAATCGTTCCTCCAAAGGATATCGATGTAATTCTTGCCGCGCCTAAAGGTTCAGGAACCTCGGTCCGAAGACTATTCTTGCAGGGAAAAGGCATCAACAGCAGTTACGCGGTTTACCAGGATGCAACCGGCAAGGCGCGTGAACGCGCGATCGCGTTGGGTATTGGCGTTGGTTCAGGGTACTTGTTTGAAACTGATTTCAGAAAGGAAGTGTATTCGGACCTAACCGGCGAACGCGGCACGCTGATGGGAGCCATTGCCGGTATTTTTGAAGCACAATACGAGGTGCTCCGTTCAAAGGGTCACAGTCCATCGGAAGCATTTAATGAAACCGTAGAAGAACTCACGCAGAGCCTGATGCCGCTGGTGGCTGAAAACGGAATGGATTGGATGTATGCCAACTGCTCAACGACGGCACAGCGAGGCGCTTTGGACTGGAAGAAGAAATTCAAGGCGGCCACCTTGCCTGTCTTCCAGGAGCTTTATGAAAGTGTAGCGAGCGGCAAGGAAGCTAAACGCACCATTGACCATTGCAGTCAACCGGACTATCGCAACAAACTCGAAGCGGAACTGAAGGAAATGCGTGAAAGCGAACTGTGGCAGGCCGGTAAAGCGGTACGTGCGCTTCGCCCCGAGAAGAACGCAGTGGAAGCGAGCATGATTGACGCGTAAAACGTTAACTAACACTCGTAAGCGGAATTTTTTTCTTGACAGAAAATTTCCGCAAGTGCAAAAGTTTTAGACCTTGCACACTTAAGCATTGAAGCGCCCTGTCTGACAGTAATTGTCGGGCAGGGCGGTTTCATTTTAATACGCAGCGTGCAAACGAACACTTGTTGTGAAGGCCAGAACCATTTTTGAAAAACTCTGGGACGCCCACGTAGTGCGGCGTGCGGAAGGTTTCCCGGATGCCTTGTTCATCGACCGCCATTTCATTCATGAAGTCACCAGCCCGCAGGCCTTCGATGGCCTACGTGCCCGTCATATCCCGGTTTTCAACACCCATCGCACGACGGCGACTGCCGACCACAACGTGCCCACCAAAGACCAGCACTTACCCATTAAGGAAGCGTTGTCACGTCACCAGGTAGAAACCCTGCGTAAGAACTGCCAGGAGTTTGGGGTTGACCTGTATGACCTCGGCCATCCCTTTCAGGGAATTGTCCATATCATCGGACCTGAACTTGGATTGACATTGCCCGGCATGACCATCGTGTGCGGGGACAGCCACACATCGACGCACGGCGCGTTCGGTACCATTGCATTTGGAATCGGGACCAGCGAGGTTGAGCAGGTCCTTGCAACGCAGTGCGTGCTCCAGCAAAAGCCGAAGACCATGCGCATCGAAATCAATGGCAAACTGGGGCGCGGTGTAGTGAGCAAGGATATCATCCTTTACATCATTTCAAAGATTTCAAGCAGCGGGGCTACCGGTTACTTTGTCGAGTACGCCGGCGATGCGATCAGGAGCCTCTCGATGGAAGCCCGGATGACCATCTGCAATATGAGCATCGAGATGGGAGCACGCGGCGGACTCATTGCCCCCGATGAGATAACCTTTGAATATATCCGGGGAAGGAAATTTGCACCGCAAGGAGCGGCGTTTGACCGCGCGGTAGAAGAGTGGAAGAAGCTGCCTACGGATTCCGGTGCCACCTATGACCGGGTACTCACCTTCGATGCCGGCGATATAGCGCCCATGATCACCTATGGGACCAATCCCGGGATGGGTATGCGAATCACGGATCGAATTCCAACGGCTGAAGAACTTTCCGATCTCGCAGAAAAAACATCCTTCAAGAACGCGCTCGCTTATATGGGTGTTGAGGCCGGTACTTCATTACTGGGTAAACCCATTGACTATGTGTTTATCGGAAGCTGCACCAATGCCAGGATAGAAGACTTGCGCCAGGTGGCGGCCTTGGTAAAGGGAAAGAAAAGAGCAGAAGGTGTTGAGGTTTGGGTTGTCCCCGGTTCGAAGCAGGTGGAGGAACAAGCCAGGAGGGAAGGTTTGGACAAAATCTTTTCTGATGCCGGCTTTGAACTCCGCAGTCCCGGCTGTTCTGCCTGCCTCGGAATGAACGAAGACAAGGTGCCGGCTGGAAAGTATTGCATATCTACATCCAACAGGAATTTCGAAGGAAGGCAAGGTCCACGGTCCCGCACATTCCTCGCCAGCCCTTTGAGTGCCGCAGCGGCGGCGATTACTGGACAGGTGACGGATGTACGGAGCTGGTTAAACAACAACTCGTGATGGCAAAGGAGAAATTTACGACGCTGGTCTCCACGGCTGTTCCGTTGCCGATCGAGAACATTGACACGGATCAGGTAATTCCCGCGCGATTCCTGAAGGCCACTACACGTGAGGGTTTTGGCGACAATCTGTTTCGCGACTGGCGGTTTGATTCGACCAACCAGCCCAAGAAGGATTTTGTATTGAATAACCCGGCCTATTCCGGTAAGATTTTGGTTGCCGGTAAAAACTTTGGGTGCGGTAGCAGCCGGGAACATGCTGCCTGGGCCATCTACGATTATGGATTCCGGGTGGTTATGTCAAGCTTCTTTGCCGACATATTCAAAAACAACGCACTGAATAACGGCCTGCTCCCACTGGTGGTCAGCGAGTCGTTTCTAAAGAGTTGCCTCGATTCAATCGCGCGTGATCCAAAAACTTTGATTACGGTTGACCTGCCCAAGCAGGTGGTTACGATACAGGGTGGGCCAACAGAACAATTTGAGATTAACGCGTACAAGAAGTCCTGTCTGATCAACGGCCAGGACGATATCGACTACCTGCTGAGCCTCCGCGGAGAGATACGCAAGTTTGATGAGGCGCACGCCATGAACCAAGCAGCATCATGAAGAAGAAGATTGTTGTATTGCCCGGAGATGGAATCGGACGTGAAGTAACGGCCGAGGGTAGGCGCGTGCTGAGGGCGATCGCCGCTGACTTCGGACATACATTTGAATTTCCGGAAGGGATAATCGGGCATGAGGCAATTGAGAAGACCGGCAGTGCGCTTCCGGATGATACACTGGCATTGCTTCGCTCTGCTGACGCCATCCTATTCGGGGCCGTCGGTCATCCCAAATACGACAATGACCCGTCACTTCCGGTTCGTCCCGAGCAGGGTCTCCTGAAGATGCGAAAGGAATTGGGTTTGTATGCCAACCTGCGCCCTATCAAACTGTTTGACGAGCTACTCGGTGCATCCAGCATTAAGCCGGAGATCTTACGCGGTTCGGATATCCTGTTCTTCCGGGAACTGACAGGCGATGTGTACTTCGGCGAAAAGGGGAAGAAAGAGGATGGCAAGGCGGCTTACGACGTCATGATCTATCACGATTATGAAATCGAGCGCATCGCACACAAGGCTTTTCAGGCCGCCCAATCACGGAAGAGGAAAGTTACTTCCGTGGATAAAGCAAACGTCCTGGAAAGTTCGCGGTTGTGGCGCAAGATTGTTCAGGAAACCGCCAGGCAATATCCTGACGTGACGCTGGAGCACGAATTCGTCGACGCCATGGCGATGAGACTGATTCAGCAACCCACGCGGTATGATGTGGTGGTCACCGGTAATCTTTTTGGTGACATTCTAACGGATGAAGCATCACAGATCGCCGGTTCGATGGGCATGCTGGCATCGGCATCCATTGGAGACGCTGTTGGCCTTTATGAGCCCATTCACGGAAGTGCCCATGATATCACCGGTAAGGGTATTGCGAACCCGCTGGCGTCCATTCTTTCTGCTGCGCTGATGCTGGAGATTTCATTCGGATTGAAAGAGGAAGCGGAAGTGGTGGTCGATGCTGTCCGCAAGACCCTCGCCGCCGGTTACCGCACGGCCGATATCGCCGACCGGACTACACCCAAAGAGAAGATTCTTGATACCCGCGGAATGGGCGACTGCGTAGTCAGCCAGCTTGTCCGCAAACCGATTTTCATTTCCCTATAACCGTACCAAATCCAAGCCACATGAGCCAGCAAGTCCAGATTTTTGACACCACCCTCCGCGACGGTGAGCAAGTGCCCGGTTGCCAGCTAAAGACCGAAGAAAAGGTGATTATTGCCCGAGAACTGGAAGCGCTCGGTGTGGATGTGATCGAGGCGGGCTTCCCCATTTCCAGCCCGGGTGACTTTCTCAGTGTAGTGGAGATATCCAAGGCGGTGAAGGATACAACGGTCTGCGGACTGACGCGTGCGAAGAAGGATGACATCGACGTAGCAGCCGAAGCGCTGATCCATGCCCGGCATGGCCGGATTCACACCGGGATTGGCTCATCGGATGTGCACATCAGACACAAGTTCAAATCAACCCGCGAACAAGTACTGGAACAAGGTGTTTGGGCCGTGAAGTACGCCAAAGAGAAAGGCTACGAGGTGGAGTTCTATGCGGAAGACGCCGGACGCGCTGACCTTGCGTTCCTTGCGCAAATGATTGAGGCGGTTATTGCGGCAGGTGCCGACGTGGTGAATATACCAGACACGACAGGATACTGTCTGCCCAGCCTGTATGGCAAACGCATCAAATACTTGTTTGAGAATGTCAGCAACATTCACAAGGCAGTGGTTTCTGTGCATTGTCACAATGACCTGGGTATGGCCACGGCGAATACGATAGAGGGAATCATCAACGGCGCCCGCCAGGCAGAAGTCACTATTAATGGTATCGGCGAACGGGCGGGCAATACGTCCCTGGAAGAGGTAGCGATGGTGCTCAAGACCCACAAAGACCTGGGGCTCCATACCAACATTAAGTCCGAGCGCATCTTTGAACTCAGCCACATGGTGAGCGAAATGATGCGGATGCCGGTGCAGCCAAACAAAGCCATCGTGGGAAGAAACGCCTTTGCACACTCCTCGGGTATCCACCAGGACGGATTTCTCAAACATGCAGAGAATTATGAAATCATCAACCCGGCGGATGTGGGAGTTCCTTCATCGTCGATTGTTTTGACGGCCCGCAGCGGACGCGCCGCATTGAAGCATCGGCTCGAATTGCTGGGTTTCCGGACAGAGGGAGAGGAGTTGAACAATCTCTATGAACACTTCCTCATTGTGGCCGACGATAAGAAGATGGTCGACGATGATGACCTTACGGCGCTGGTGACAAGCCACCTCGTACTGAAGTAGGGACCAGCAAATTTAATTTTAGATTATTCCTCTTACGGTCTACCTTGCGGCCCGTTTGAAAGATATGGCATTGCTCGAAAAACACCTCTACGTTAGAAAGTCACGGCTCCCCGGCGCCGGAAAAGGACTGTTTACAAAAGTTGATATCAAGAAGGGCGCCCGCATTGTAGAATACAAGGGGGAAATCATGACCTGGAGAGATGTCGAGCGGATGCCCGACTGGCGTAACGGGTATGTTTTCTATTTCAACCTCAAGTATGTGATCGATGCCTGGCAGACGAAGAAATCCGTGGCCCACTTTGCAAATGATGCAGCGGGTATTGTACGGGTGAAGGGGCTGAGGAACAACTCAGAGTATACGACAGAAGGAAAGCGTTGCTACATCACGGCCAGCAGGGACATTCCCAAAGGGTCGGAAATCCTGGTGGAATATGGTAAGGAATATTGGCAGGCCATCCGGTATAATATCCGGGAGGAACAGCGCAAAAAGAAGTCTCGGAAAAAGACCGGCCATGTGATCCAGTTGCCTCACCATTCGGTGGCCAGGCGAAGGGCGGCGTAAGCCGGTTAGTTGCCCTTGCTCTTTTCTTCTTCTATAATAGCCAAGATAGCGTCACGCACTTTCTTGATCTTCTCCATTTCACCTTCCAGGTATTCCCGCGCGTCTTCCTGGCTGGCAGAGTCAGGCAGCGGGGAGAAGTGGTGCATCCAATCCATCATCATGTTGTTCACTGAGTCCAGGTTGGCAATCCTCTTTTCAAGCTCGGCCTTTTCTGTTGCTTCCATCGACGGGTTAGCGGCCAGCTGATCCTGAAGTCTCTTCTTTAAATTATAGAGATCCTGTATCCTTGGCATCACCTCGTCGTGGGTGTCCATGACGCTATTGTACAATGCTTCGTTTCCAGCCGTCGAGTCGACGTCTCCGCCATTTTGACTTTCATGTTGCGGACTTCCGCACGCAAATAGAAGGAGGGTGAATACGATCGTGAAGCAGCGTTTTTGCATAGTTCGGGTTTGATGAGCGAAGGTAGTGAGTTGAAGGTCGTACAGACAATTAAAGAATCCTGAAACTATGTCCTGGAAGGTGGTGAGCGATTTAGCATAACCCGGCGGCGATTACAAGGTGCAGCGTGCAATTGTCAGGAAAACCGTACAACCAGACACTATCTTCAGTGCAGACAAACCTCATAATAACCTTCCCTAAACTCCGGGTAGCCCGTTCACTGGACTCCCTGTTCCTAACGGCCGTACGGAAGTAAGATCTGTAAAAAGATATAACGAGAGCCTGGTTTCGTTGGAGAATCGGAAAAAATCTTCGTTCTTGTCCCCATGATCGCCAAACGATTTTATTTCTATTACTATTTTTTTCAAACCCCATCGGGACTTGACGGAGTAGTACGTTTTTGAGATCAACAAAAAAATACACCAGAGAGTCCCGCACCTAGCGGGACTTTTTGTTTATAGACTATGAAGAAGATTAGAACAACAAAAAAGGTTGACAGCAAGAAGAATCGGGTTGCCATACAGGGCATCGCAACGAGTTTTCATGAACTGGCGGCATTTACGTATTTCGGTGGACCCGTAGATACGGTAGAATGTCTCACCTTCCACGAACTGTGTGAATCGCTGAATACCGGTCGTGCGAATTTTGCGGTCATGGCCATTGAGAACTCGATCGCGGGCAGCATCCTGCCAAACTACTTTCTGCTTCAGCAGTATCACTTTGCCATCGTCGGTGAACTGTATGTGCCCATCCACTTGCACCTGGCCGCCCTCCCCGGCGTGAAACTAAAGGATATCAGAACGGTGGAGTCGCACCCCATGGCCATCCGTCAGTGTACGGAGTACCTCCAGCAATTGCCGAATATCTCCGTCCGCGAAAGCGAAGACACCGCGCTGTCGGCGAAGAAGATCCGCGACTTGCAGCTGAAAGATGTTGCCGCTATCGCCAACAGCCAGGCGGTAGAGCGCTTCGGACTCCAAATTCTCGAGAAACGAATTGAGACGCACCGAAAAAATTTCACCCGGTTTTTGCTGCTCACTAAGGCACGCACGAAGGTTAATGGAAGCAACAAGGCGTCCCTTTCATTTGAGGTTGCCAATGAGGTGGGCAGTCTCGCGGATGTCTTGGTGCTCTTCAGGGATCATCACCTCAACCTGACCAAGATTCAGTCCATTCCCATCGTGGGCCGTCCGCAGGAGTATACGATTCATGTCGATGTGGAGTGGGGACGACGAGAACAATACGATGAAGCCATGCGCCGGGTGCTGCGAGAAACACGCAACCTGAATGTGCTGGGCGAATACAAGAAGGCAACGATAAAGTTCTGATCATGATACAGACCGCAAAACGAATCGACCACGTCGAGGAATACTACTTCAGCCGAAAACTGGCAGAAGTGCGAGCCCTCGACCGACCTGATGTCCCCGTCATTAACCTCGGCATTGGCAGTCCTGATCTTGCACCGTCAGCAGCAACGATCAATGCACTGACTCAATCGGCCGCCGTTGAACAGCATCATGGTTACCAGAGCTATAAGGGTATCGCTCCCTTGCGGAAAGCGATCAGTGAATGGTATCACCAGGTCTATAACGTTTCATTGAATTACGAAACCGAAATATTACCGTTGATGGGATCCAAGGAGGGTATCTTCCATATTGCAATGGCGTTCGTCAACGATGGAGACGAAGTCCTGATTCCGGATCCCGGCTATCCAACCTACGCATCGGCCACGAAACTGGTTGGCGGAAAAGTGAGCACCTATGCGATGAAGGAGTCCCTTCAATGGGGGATTGATATCGAGGAATTGTCCCGGCAAGATCTCTCGAAGGTCAAGATCATGTGGGTTAACTTCCCTCACATGCCGACAGGACGCGTTGCCGATCGTGATGAACTGCAGGCATTGGTTGATTTGGCCAGGAAACATCATTTCCTCCTGGTCAACGACAATCCCTATAGTCTTATTCAGAATGATGAACCGCTGAGCATTTTGTCGATTCCCGGCGCAGAAGAAGTGGCGCTGGAGTTGAACTCGCTTAGCAAATCACATAACATGGCCGGCTGGCGCATCGGATGGGTTGCCGGCCGCCGCGAATATGTGGATGCAGTACTCAAAGTGAAAAGCAACCTTGACTCCGGAATGTTTCTTAGCCTGCAGCACGCCGCAGTGGAAGCACTGAACAACGGGCCTGATTGGTTTGAACGGCTCAACAAAACGTACCGAAACCGCGGCACGGCGGCCCGTCGCATACTGGACGAACTGGGTTGTCAGTATCACAACAACCAAAGTGGCTTGTTCGTTTGGGCGAGAGTACCAAGTTCGGTGAGCGACGTTGAGATTTGGATCGATGACATTCTGTACGGTACCAGCGTATTTCTAACCCCGGGAACTGTATTTGGTGATGCGGGCAAGCATCACATCCGGATTTCTCTCTGTGCAACGGAATCGGTCATGGAGGAAGCGCTCCATCGCATCAGGGCCTGGAAAGCCGGTGCAGCGGATTTGAACAAGCGTGCAACCAAAATGAATGCGGCATGAACATTTGTATCGTTGGACTGGGATTGATTGGCGGGTCCGCAGGCCTTGAATTGCGGGGCAAACCGGGCATCGATCGACGAGTGGGTGTCGACCGCAACATGCAGAATGGTGCGCAGGCTGTTTCACTTGGGCTCGTTGACGCGGTGGAGGAGGAAGGCTCAGCGCTGGCTTCCGCAGATGTTGTACTGCTGGCCATTCCGGTCAATGCCATCAAAGCGCTCCTGCCTCAGATTCTGGATGTAACCAAGACAGACGGAGTGGTGATTGACCTGGGCTCTACAAAATCGGCCATTTGCAAAGCGGTGGAAGACCATCCGAAGCGGGGGAACTTTGTTGCCGCTCACCCGCTGGCAGGCACTGAAAACTCCGGTCCCGCAGCGGCAATCCCGGGACTGTTCCAGGGTAAAATGAATATCATCTGTGAGGTCGAAAAGTCGAGCCCATCGTCACTCTCCACGGCACAAAAGATCTTTACGATGCTGGGATTGCAGACTATCTTTATGCACCCGGAAGAACACGACAAGCATGTGGCTTATGTGTCTCATCTCTCGCATGTAAGCTCTTTTCTGCTCAGCCAAACCGTGCTGGACATGGAAAAAGATGAGAAGCATATTTTCAACCTGGCGGGTAGCGGATTTGCTTCTACCGTGCGGTTGGCCAAGAGTTCGCCGGACATGTGGACACCGATTGTGGAACAGAATGCCGAATACCTGGGGCAGGCGCTCACGGAATACATCATGCACCTGCAGCGATTTCAGTATCACCTGATGAAGCGGAATACCAAGGCTATTCGGGCGGTGTTGGAGGAGGCAAACGAAATTCGTCGTGTGCTGGATGCGAAGGATGCGTCGATGGCGAGAAAGGAAACAGTGGCAATTAAACAAGACTCGGACCGCGAGAAGGAATCGGCGGTTCGTTAAGGAGGGTTGATACGTATGGAAACTACAATGACAAATGTCTCCGGCACCTATGGTGGTAAGCGGCCGTTTATTATCAGCGGCCCTTGCAGCGCCGAGACGGAAGAGCAAATGCTAACGACAGCGCGGTTGCTGGCGGCCACGGGAAAAGTGCACGCCTTGCGCGCGGGGATTTGGAAACCACGTACGCGTCCTGGCCAATTTGAGGGCGCCGGACTTGATGGATTAAAGTGGCTGGCCAAAGCCAAGGAGGAAACGGGACTTCCCATCACAACCGAAGTCGCCAATGCGGCGCACGTTGAGGCTTGCCTTAAAGCAGGGGTGGATATACTCTGGGTAGGTGCGCGCACCACAGTAAACCCTTTTTCCGTACAGGAAATCGCGGATGCGCTGAAAGGTGTTGATGTTCCGGTAATGGTGAAGAACCCGGTGAACCCCGACCTTGAGTTGTGGCTGGGCGCGATCGAACGCATCGAACGCGCCGGCATCAGGCGCATTGCAGCGATTCATCGCGGATTCTCTTCATTTGAGAAAGGCCCGTTCCGCAACGCTCCCATGTGGGACTTGGCCATTGAATTGCGCACGCGGATGCCCGGGCTTGAAATGTTTTGTGACCCCAGCCATATTTCAGGCAACCGCGAGCTCATCGCCATGGTTTCTCAGAAAGCGCTTGACCTGGATATGTCCGGGTTGATGATCGAGAGTCACTTGAATCCCGACGCGGCATGGAGCGATGCCAAACAACAGGTTACGCCTGCGAATCTTTCTCTCTTGTTGGACGGCCTGGTTGTCCGCACTTCATCCGTCAGCGATAAGTCCTTCAAGGACACATTGGCTATACTTCGGGAACAAATTGACCATATCGACGACGACATCATGCAGAAGATGGCGAACCGGATGAAGATTTCCCGCCAGATCGGTCAATACAAGAAAGACAATAACGTGACCATACTTCAGGTAAGTCGATGGGACGAGATTGTACAGACCCGGGTCGCCCTGGGGAAAGCAATGGGACTGGACGAAGGCTTCACCCGCGATTTGCTGCGGCTGGTTCACCACGAGTCGATCCAGGTGCAGACCAAGGTGATGAATGAGTCAGCTGCCAAGGTGAAGGTGTAGCGGAGATGCCAGTCCTTTACTAATTTTGCCTTACTTTTGTCACCTTATTTGACTACCCATGTCCTCAACAGCTAGTTTTCGCTTTTCCACTGGTCCTGAACCACACCGCCTTCGCACGCGGGAAATCATGGTGAAACATCCCGAGGTGAGGAATCTGATCAGCAAGAATCCTCTTTCCATGGTCGCTATCCTCGGCATCGTTGGTGGAATGGTCGTGGGCGCCTATTTGCTTCGTGACGCTTCGTGGTGGGTGATCCTGGTGGCCGCGTATTTTGGCGGTGCCTTTGCCAACCATGCGCTTTTCGTCATGATTCATGAGTGCACGCACCAACTGCTATTCAAAAAAAAGTCCTGGAATCAGGTTGCCGCGATCATTGCCAATCTGCCCCATGCGTTGCCGAGCGCAATTTCGTTTGCCCGCTATCATATCAAACACCATGCGTTTCAGGGTGTGCATGAACTTGATGCTGACCTTCCGGATTATTGGGAAGCCAAACTCATCAACCATTCGTTTCTTGGCAAAGCGCTCTGGCTTCTGTTCTTCCCGATCTTCCAGGCTATCCGAACCGTACGGTTAAAGGAAATCAAGCCGATTGACGGCTGGATCATTGCCAATTGGGCAGCACAGATTGCATTTGACGTTGCCATTTGGGTGCTGCTCGGACCTAAGGCCTTCTTTTTCCTTTTGTTTAGCTTCTTCTTTTCTGTCGGACTTCACCCGCTGGGTGCACGCTGGATCCAAGAGCACTATCTCACCCTGGACGAGAAACAGGAAACGTACAGCTATTATGGACCACTCAACACGGTGGCGTTCAATGTCGGGTACCATAATGAGCACCACGACTTCCCATCTATTCCCTGGAATAAGCTCCCTGACTTAAAATCCAAAGCCCCGGAATATTACGATTCGCTCAAAGCGCATCGCTCCTGGACAAAGCTCTTCTTCCGTTTCTTGTTTGACAAAAACATTTCGCTCTACATGCGCATTCTCCGCCAGGAACGAGGGAAGGTAGCCTTGACGGATGAATCCAAACCGGATACAGAGATGATCGTCGGAGAGGTGCCGCGGTCGCAAGGCTCATGAGAAATTGGCTCATCCTTTTATTTACACTTGTATCAACGGTCGGCACCGCCCAGACCCGCGATGAGAAGGCCGTCCTCGCCTTATCGGACAAGAAATTTGGATGGCTCATACGAAAGGAGGCCGATTCACTGGGCATGGTGCTGGACGATCGGCTCCAGTATATCCATTCCAACGGATGGGTCCAGACCAAACAGGAGGTGCTGTCGGACATGCGGAGTGGAAAGCTGGCCTATCAACACATTGCGGTAAAGGAGGCATCTGTCCGGATATATGAAAAAACGGCGATTGTGACCGGAATGGGCACATTTGAGGGAGTTAATAGCGGCACTCCGTTTAAGATGGACCTTCGATATACAGAGGTTTACACGTACCTCTCCGGGGGTTGGAGACTGGTCAGTCGGCACGCTAACAGGATGCCGTAGCGGCAGGATCCGGTGTGCTGGCAAGGCCTGGGATGTAATATTTGGGCCAAAATTCAATATATTTATAACATGGCTCGCTATAATATTGTATCCAACTGTCTAACCCATGAAGACATATTTTTTAATCTTGGCCATGCTGCTCTCTGCAAGCTCAGTCATTGCTCAGACTGACGGCGCTGAACCGGAGAACTACATCGTGGTAATTGGCGCATTCTCTTCGGAGCAGAATGCCAATCGATTTGTCAAGTCGGCAAAGAAGTTCAAAGTCGAACCCAAGGCCGAGCTCAACAAGATCCGCGGTTTGTACTACGTGTACGTCCTCGAGTCGGGAGACAAGACCTCGGCGATGATTGAAGCGGAGCGTCTTCGTGAGGAAACACCGATGAAGGATACTTGGGTGTACAGCGGACACCTGGGAGATGTTATCGTGAGAACGCCCGTGGTCGAACCTGTCGTGCCGGTGCAGGAACCGGTCAAAGAAGAGGTAAAGGTTGTCGCCACCGACCCACCACCTCCGCCGGTCAAGACGGAAGAGGAAAAGATCAAGGAAGCTGTTGACAGCAAGAAGAAGACCCTGACCAAAGGCGAAAAGGAGACTTTGAATTATATTTATTTCTTTCGCGATGCGGCCGTGCTGCGTCCGGAATCGAAGTATGAAGTTGACCGGCTGGTAAAACTGTTGAAGGATCACCCCGAAGAGAATATCCGCATTCATGGCCATACGAACGGAAATGACAAAGGCCCGATCATCCGACTGAAAGATGGATCAAAGGATTTCTTCTCGAATACGCCGGAGAACACAGTTGACGATTATGGATCCGCGGTCAAGTTGTCGGAACTGCGTGCTTTGGTGATCCGCGATTACCTGGTGGTGAACGGCATCAACATCAAGCGGATGTCGATCAAGGCCTGGGGAGGAAAGAAACCACTCTTCAAGGTGGATGATGAAAAGGCGGAGGCTAACGTCCGGGTAGAAATAGAAGTGCTCAACAAGGATTAGAAATCCTTACGAAAGGTTACCCACAACATTGGTTGTTGATTAAGATCACGGCATGGCCCTCATGAGGTCTATGTGCGGAATTCGTTTATTTACTATCTTCGGAGATTGATTTTAACAATCACCCCTTTTTTATGAAGACATCACGTCGCTGTCTGCTCCTCCTGGTATTTACCGTTCTGCTTATCCCCTCGTTTGCGTGGGCCCAGGATGAGTATTACGTCACCATCGGGGTGTTTGCTGTTCAGGATAATGCCGTTCGGTATACGGCAAAGGCCAACAAGGCGGGCTTCAGCGCTCAATACGCAATCAATACGGAAAGAAACTATTACTACGTATACCTCCTCCAAACGCCGGAGAAGCGAAAAGCCGTTTCCTTCATGGTCAAAGTTCGTGCGGAGTCTGATTATAAGGATGCCTGGGTCTTTATCGGACACCTGGGCGTCGATCGTCCGGTTGAAGAGAAACCAGCGGAGCCGGTGGTTACTCCGGCAGTTACACCTGCGGTGACTCCGGTAATAGCGCCCGTTGTGGCAGAAACCAAAACAGAACCGACACCGACGGATGCAGCGGTCAAGAAAGACTCCGTCATCGAGGTGAAACCCACACCACCGCCGGTGAAGCGCGTGGTGAAGGGAAAGCTTTTCACGTTCAAGTTCATCAACGCCGAAAATGGCAATGAAATCCGCGGTGAGGTCCACTTTGCTGAGTCAAAGAAGGCAACGCAATACCAGGCTTTTAAAGCGGATGAAGTGATCGACTTGCCGACACCGAAAAATTCCGCAGGTGTTTACTACATCACGACGATTGCTCCGGGATACAAACCGGTAATTACACCTTTCAACTTTAAGGATCCCCTCCCGGTTTCTTCCGGAACCGGCAGTGAAGGAGAACTGATTATTCCGCTGAGTCTGGAACGCGCCAAACGGGGCGACTATATTGAATTCAACAACGTTAGCTTCTTCCGGAACTCCGTTGTATTGCATCCGCAATCCCAGATGGAACTGGACGGCTTGGCCGACTTAATGAAGGAGCATAAAGATTACCAGGTCCGCATCCACGGACATTGCAACGGGAATGAGGACCGTGATATTATCACCCTTGGGACAAGCACCAAGTTCTTCGACAGTGACCCCGGCAATGTGAAGAAAAAGGCAAGTGCCAAGGAGCTCACGCTCTTCCGCGCTGAGGCCGTTCGCAAATACCTGATTTCACAAGGTGTGGAAGAAGACCGAATGAAGGTCAAAGGAGAAGGCGGCAAATTGATGATCTACCCGCAAACCAGCGTGTACGCCAACTACAATGACCGCGTGGAGGTTGAAGTCATCCGCCACTGACGTGATTTAGTTCATCATCGCTTTCAGGATGTCATGTTGGGTGATAATGTGCACCCGCTCCTGATCGTCGCGCACCAATAGCGCCCTGTTGCTCTTGTTTAGCATGGAGGACAGTACATCCAAGGTCGTGTCCTGGGCAACAAACTGCATGGGCTTATCCATGAGATCGCCAACGCTGCGCTGGGTAGCAGCAGGGTCGCTGATGATTTTCTCCAGCAGGCTGGCAGAAGCAACGCTCCCGACAAATTCCTCTTTTTCCACCACCGGTACCTGATCAACACCCTCCTGGTTCATGATCCGTATGGCGTCGCTGATCAAGGCGTTGCGGTTCACGGTGAACAAGCCATTCTTTTCCTTTCTGCGGGAAATGATATCCCGGGCAGAGGCAAAAGCGCGCTCCTCCAAAAATCCGTGATCCTTCATCCAGTTGTCGTTGTAGACCTTGTTGAGGTAGCGGGTTCCATGGTCGGGAAGGAGAACGACCATGAGGTCATCCTTCTTCAGGTTGTTTCGTGCGTATTCCAGTGCGCCGTGTATAGCGGAACCGCTGCTCCAGCCCACAAAAAGCCCTTCTTCGCGGCTCAGCCTGCGCGCGCCAATGGCCCCATCCTTGTCGGTCACCTTGATGAACTGGTCGATAACGTCAAAGTCTACGTTCTTGGGAAGAATGTCTTCTCCAAAGCCCTCGGTCAAATACGGATAGATTTCGTTGCGGTCGAAAATGCCGGTCTCTTTATACTTCTTGAACACCGAACCGTAGGTATCGATTCCCACGGTAATAAGTTTTGGGTTCTGCTGCTTAAGAAATCGCGCCGTTCCGCACATGGAACCGCCGGTGCCTACCGTGGCGACATAATGTGTTATCCGTCCACCAGTTTGTTTCCAGATTTCGGGGCCGGTAGTTTCGAAGTGCGCTGCCGCGTTCGAGGGATTGTCGTATTGGTTCGGATAGTAGGAGTTGGGTATGTCTTTGTTCAGTTTGCGGGCTACGGAGTAATAGGAGCGGGGATCATCGGGCTCCACATTGGTGGGGCATACCACAACCTCGGCGCCCACTGCCTTTAGAATATTGATCTTTTCCTGTGATTGCTTGTCCGCCATCGTGAAGATGCAGCGATATCCTTTGGCAACCGCGGCAAGCGCCAGTCCCATGCCGGTATTTCCGGAAGTTCCTTCAATGATGGTACCGCCCGGCTTTATCAATCCTGCCTTTTCAGCATCTTCAATCATCCGGATGGCCATCCGGTCTTTGGTGGAGTTGCCGGGATTGAAGTATTCAACTTTGGCCAGGATGGTTCCTTGAATGCCTTTGGTGATGCTGTTCAGGCGAACCAATGGCGTATTGCCGATCGTTTCAACAATGGAGTTATAAATCATGTCTCAGGTTTGAGCGGCAAAGTTACGAAATCTCCGCGGGGAGATCAGGACGTTGTGCCGGCCAAGAGGTACATCACCGCCATGCGGACAGCTACGCCGTTTTCAACCTGATCCAGGATGATGGAATGGTGTGAGTCGGCTGCATCACTGCTTAGCTCTACCCCGCGGTTGATCGGCCCCGGATGCATGAGGAGGATCGGTTTCTTAAGAGAATCAAGCGTACTCCGGTTAATCCCGTAGTACAGGCTATACTCGCGCAGTGAAGGGAAATACTTCAGTTGCTGACGTTCAAGTTGGATGCGCAGGACGTTGGCCACGTCACACCAGGCAAGTGCTTTTTGAAGGTCCAGTTCGACACGGACCCCCAATTTGCCGATGAATTTGGGTAGCAGGGTGGGCGGCCCGCAAACCATTACCTCTGCCCCGAGTTTGTTGAGGGCGAAAATGTTCGAAAGGGCTACGCGGGAATGTAAGATATCGCCTATGATGGCCACCTTCTTGCCCTTAAGACCCCCGAGTTTTTCGCGGATGGAGTAAGCATCCAGCAATGCCTGCGTCGGATGTTCATGCGTGCCGTCGCCCGCATTAATAATGTTGGCCTTGATGTGCCGGGATAGAAAGTGTGGTGCTCCGGCGCTGGCGTGACGCATGACAATCATGTCCACTTTCATGGCCAAGATGTTGTTGACGGTATCGAGCAGGGTCTCGCCCTTTTTTACGGAGCTTGTCGACGCTGAAAAATTGATGACATCGGCAGACAGTCTCTTTTGTGCCAGCTCAAAGGACAGGCGCGTACGGGTAGAGTTTTCGAAGAAGACGTTGGCAATGGTGACATCCCGCAACGACGGCACCTTCTTGATGGGCCGGTTGATTACTTCCTTGAAATTGTCCGCCGTCTCAAAAATGAGTTCAATGTCTCCACGGGTGATGTCTTTGATTCCCAACAGATGAGGCTGACTCAGTCGCGGCATACAGTCATTCTTTATTGATCAGCCAAATTCGGCTGTGCTTTTTATCGTTGTCAAGTTCCACCAGCACTTTCTGGGTATCCAGGGTATTCACGTACTGCCCGACGTAGTCTGCGGCGATGGGCAGTTCCCGGGTGCGCTTCCTGTCGATGAGCACAAGAAGTTCCACCTTTTCAGGCCGGCCGAAGGCAATCATCGCGTCAAGAGCGGCCCTGACCGTCCTGCCTGTATAAAGAACATCATCAATCAGGACAACCTTCTTACCTTCTATCAGGAAAGGGACTCGTGTTTCGCTGGCCTTTGGCGGCTCTTCGCGGCGGCGGAAATCGTCGCGATGGAAGGTGGCATCCAGGTATCCCAGCGGTATATCCCGGTCGCAGGACTGCGCAAGTTTCCGCTGAATCCGATCGGCAAGGTAAATGCCCCGCGGTTGCAGGCCGAGTAAGACGGTCGATTCGAAAGAACCATGGTTTTCGATCAATTCCTGGCACAGGCGATCGATTGTCACGCGAAGCAGATCGGAGTCAAGAATGAGTTTTTTCTGCATGCCCGACCGCAAATATAACGGTTCGGCACTCCTCTGCCGGAATTTAGCGGTAAGTAATTTTGTTGATGAAGAAGACTTGCCGGTAAGCGCCACGGCGGCTTTTCAGGCTTTGGGTTCCAGCTGCATAGAAATACTTGCCGTACCAGGCATCCAGCTTCTCGGTGTTTTCTTCTTCCCGATCCAACTCTTCGCCCGACGCTCCCAGTTTGGCCGGGTCAACGGTCTTGCCTTCCAGCACTTCGTCATCGAGAATGATTTTTGTGCGGATGGCATTTTCAAACAAGTACATGAGCAGAATACGATTTTCTTCGGGCTGCACGCGGACAAACTGCTGCAGTTGAAATGTCTTGACGTCATTGATTTCAAAACTATTGTCCCAGGACAGGAGTCCATTCTTCCGAAATCCAATGACGACCGCGTGGGTGTACTTGTAGCCGTCGAAGATGCGCTCGGTGCGTGCCTGCGGATTGTAATTCCGGGGATAGACATAGTGAGGATAAAAAGCTTCGCCCACCAGCAGTAGCTCATTGTTGTACTCAATTAAATCATGGACCAGCAGGCGGTAGTTGAACTTGATCTTCTTCCCTTTGATGGTCCGGCGTTCAATCCGTTCCTTGACGCGCTTCTGCTGTCGGGCACGCATGTAACTGAAGAAATTCTTCAGCTCAGCGAAGTTGTAGTATCGTATGGCATAGCTGCCGGTAACGTCGATGGTGGCGACAAACACGCCCCTCGAGTACTCGGTGAACCTTCCGTAGATTCCGCAAACAACCTGGCGGCCGTCGGGTAATTTCATCGATCGGCCAAACAACAGGTGTTTGTCTTCATCCGGCTGGAGAATCGTGGTTCGTAATAATTCGCCCCGTGAATCGTATGTCCGAATCCACAGCGCCCTTCGTTTTTCGAAATTCCGCGAACTGACAATGATGTCCGTCGTTCCATCCGGCGACAATTTGATCTGGTCAAGTTCTCCGGGAGCATTGAAGAATCCCGGTAGTATGCGGGAGCTCTGCTGTTCGAAACTGTAATGAATCACGAGCGGGCGGCTGTTGAAGTACCCGCCAATGAGCGCCGCCTTGTCTGTCAAAACGAATTCCGCAGGATAAAATGGAATAATATTCCTGACCTGGTAAATGCGGTAGGTTCCGTTGAAAAGGTTGAGCGCGACGATGGTAAGGTCCTTGCCGATGTATTGAGGATCTTTCAGCAGGAGGTAAAGGAGATTACCGTATGACTTGCTTTGAATGATATCCAGTTTCTTACTCACCGGGACGATGCCTTTCCAGTTTTCTTTTAGGGCGGTGTCGAGCTTGATCAGTTCAAAGTGGTCGTCTTTCTTGCCGATGATTCTTCGGTAGATCATCATTCCGTTTTCGCCGAGCTTGACCGCCGAATAGCGGGGTTCGTCACGTTCCACGACCTTGATTTCGTACCGCGCCGTCTGCACCACCTGGCCGATGGCAGGTAGTGAAATGAGAAAGGCCAGCGCGAACGCGTAACGTCTAGAAATCAAGCCGATTGACATAGAATTCGTAGCGGGATTCAACATCATCCTCCAGGGTTATCTTGACTCGTCGGTAACCCCAGGCATAGAAATACCGGCCAAACCAGAACCGCAACCCGCCTTCGTCCTCCTCATCCTTCAGGATATCGGATGACTGACCGAGTTGGGCTTTTGTCTTCTCTGGCAGAGAGCGGATCATCGGATCTTCCGATTCATGTTGGTACACAATGTCTGACTTGTACTTATAGGCAAGGAGGATCGAATCCTTGCGGACGATGAAATCACCGGTTTGATCCAGCATGGGTCTTCGTACATTATCGAAGCTCAACGAAGCGCCCTCCGGAATCGAAGAGGGAGATCGGAATCGCATCACAAACGATTGGATCATCTTGACTTCAGAATTCCGGGCGGTTCCCGGATAATACGGATTATCAAACGTGCTCGATCGGTAAGGGTTTCCGGGAGTTGCATAGGGATAATAGAAACTGTTCCATGCCGGATTGCCATAAGGATAATAGGTGACATTGCTCGGCGGATGAAATGCTTCGGTAAACAAGTAATATCCGTTGCCCTCCTCGGCAAGCCTGATGGGAAGTAAATTGGCCTCAAAGTTTGGCACCTTCCCGGATGTCTTTTCCCGGTTGATCTTATCGCGAACTTTTCCCGCCTTTTTTTCCGGCAGATAGTCGAGGAAGTGGGAAATGGATCCAATATCATGGTAATGTACCGGTTGATCGTTGAATGGATCCACGGCCACGGAATAAATGCCCAGCGCATCGTTGCTATTTCCTTCGCCGTAGGTGCCGGCAATCATCATCTCTTCATGAACTAACCGACTGGTTATCCCGGAAAGAATAGTATACCGGGAATCGACCGGGATCTCATCGTCCACCAGCAGGTTGCCGTCGGTATCAAAAGTCCTGATCATCAAAAGTTGGTGATCTGACCTCCGCTTTTCCAGCAGGAGCACATTGAAACTGTTGTTGACGTTTGCCCGGAGATCGAGGAGGGAAATATCCTTCGTGAATAATCCTGGCAGTACCTTGGGATGGTCGCTGGTGTGATTATAAAGCAAGACGGCGGCTTCACTGTTGATATAACCCCCAAAGAGCGCGGTGGTCCCGGCCACGGTAAAATGCGTGAGCTGGAAATTGAGGTCAAAACGGACCTTATCCACCTGAACCGAGTCCCTCCGAAAGAACAGGGTGGCCAATTGAAAATTGAGGTACGTGGTCTGTGATTCCCGGAAGAGAAGATAGAGCCGATCGGGCAGATGTTCAAAGCCAACCAGGTTGAGCCGGCTGTCCAGGTCTAGTTCGCGACTCCAAAACCGGTTCAGGGTTGTATCCAGGAACTCGACCGACCATTTCTTGTTGCCCTGCGAAAATTTTTGGAGATCCCTGACCAGCGCGAGCCCGTCAGACCCCATCGAGATGATATCGTAGGGGCGATCGGACTGCTTCCCGGGTATTACAAGACGGTACTCTTGCTGCATCTGCGCATCGGCCGGGGCGATCAACCCGGCTATCAACAGCATCAAGAAGATCGAACGATGCAGGAAAGGATTCAAGGTTTGTTGCTTAGCTCAAGGATGCGCTCAAATTCTTCAGGAGTTACCGGCTGAACGGACAGCCGCGCGGCACGCACCAATACCATCTTTTGAAGGGGCTTGTCCTGTTTGACACGGGCTAATGTTACCGGGAACCGCAGTGCTTTCGAAGGGGCGATGTCTACCGCTACCCAATCGGGGCTTTTGGGCTCCGGGTAAGGTCCTTTCGTAACAGTAGCTATGCCGACAATGGCCTTCTGATCACCGGTGTGATACACCAAAGCCATATCGCCCTTGCTCATCGACTTGAGGTGCTTTCGCGCCTGGAAGTTGCGAACACCATCCCATACACCCTTCTTCTCTTTGGCCAGGGTTTCCCAGGAATACGTTTCCGGTTCGGTCTTCAGCAGCCAGTAGTTCATGCAGAATTCGTTACGACTTCTAAAGTAGCAATTTGGTTTCTAACCGATGAGAAATTAGTACCCCCTGTCAGGGGATTATCCGGCAAAGTGTACCTTTAAAGGCTGACTCATGAAGATTCTTATCCTCCGATTTTCATCCATTGGCGACATTGTCCTGACCACTCCGGTGATTCGTACGGTGAAGACGCAACTGGAAAGGGCTGAGGTTCACTACGCGACGAAGGAACAATACCGCAGCCTGTTCGAAGCCAACCCCTACATTGACAAAATGCACTACCTGGGGGAGAAGCTCAGTGACTTGATCCTGGAGCTAAAAGAGGAGCACTTCGATTATGTCATTGATCTCCATCACAACCTGAGGACTTGGCAGGTGAAGCGGCAGTTGGGCGTGCCCTCCTTCAGTTACAACAAGCTCAACGTGGAAAAGTGGCTGATGGTCAATCTGAAAATCAACAAGCTTCCCAATGTGCATATCGTTGACCGGTACATGAAGACAGTGGAGCCGCTGGGAGTAAAGATGGATGCGCTGGGACTTGACTATTTTATTCCTGACAATGATGAAGTGCCGCTCGACTGGCTGCCAGAAGGTTTTCGCGGCGAATACGTTGTCTTTGCCATTGGCGCTCAGCACGCAACGAAGAAACTCCCGTTGGAAAAGATGATTGAATTGTGCGATCGGATCAACAAACCGGTTGTCCTGCTGGGAGGCAAGGAAGATGAAGCCACCGGAGAAGAACTGGCGAGATTCTTTAGCCGCGAAGGAGAGCCTGCCGGAACAACGGAAGGCCTTCAGCGGCTGAATAAAAAGACCATCGTATACAACGGGTGCGGCAAGTTCAATATCAACCAGTCGGCCAGCGTGGTTAAGCAGGCTAGGTATGTATTCACGCACGACACCGGGTTGATGCACATCGCGGCGGCATTCAAGAAGGAAGTCTTCAGTATTTGGGGCAATACCATACCCTCATTCGGGATGTACCCTTACCGTACCAAGTTCACGGTGCTGGAAAACAACAAACTATCCTGCCGGCCTTGCTCAAAGATTGGTCACAATAAGTGTCCCAAAGGTCATTTCAAGTGCATGCGCGATGTCGCCCTGGACTTTTACCTCCCTTAGATGAGGAAATAAGCAGTTTTGAAAGGCTGGATGTAAGTTTTTGAGCCATTTTGAGGGTTTTTTATACGGGAAGGGATTACCAAAACCCGTATTTTGCACATTCATAGGCATTTACATATGAACCCACGTTGGCTGATCTTCTTACTTTGCTCGGCTTCTATTGCCCAAGCCGCAACCATTACCTCAACCGGAACAGGTGGGGACTGGAATGTGGGCACTTCCTGGGTGGGCGGCGTTGCCCCCATAGCCACGGATGACGTGATCATCGCGAGCGGTGCAACAATCAATGTCACAACCAACCAAACTTGTGTTAACCTGACGCTGAACGGTACAGCTATTCTCAACTTTAACACCAACACCCGAACACTGACGGTTAATGGCACGATGACCATGAATGGTACGAGCCAGGTTACCGGGAACAATAACAACCGGATTCTTAGCCTGCAGGGCGACTTCAATATTCCCTCCGGACAAACGGGATCGATAGGTGGAGTCCGCATCTCCCAGATTGCCACGGCCACGTTCAATTTGCATGGCACCTTTACCCCAACTGATAACACCGGCACCAAAACCTTCGGTCATGCAAATTTCTATGATGGCTGCTTGATTGACGCATCAGTTACGGAAGCGATTACCATTCAAGGCAACTTGGCCGTATTGCCGGGCGCTGCCGGCCAGCATTCAAAAATCGGGAGAATCTCCATTACAGTAACAGGTACTACTACCGTAACCGGGTACCTCGAATTTGCCAATTCCGGCGCGGGAACCAAAACATTCAATAATACAATCACCGTGGCTGCCGGGGGTACCTGGGACAATATCATCGGGGAGGATCCTGTGATCAATTGCAGCATTGTCAATGACGGCGTTTGGCCGCAGCCCACGGGTGGAAATGGACGCTATGACGTGAGCGTCGCGGGCAACTATACCTATTCAGGAACCCGCACCATCACATTCACCCGGCTGAGGATCCAAACGAATGCTACGGTTACCAACAAGGGTACACTGCAACTGACCCACACCGGCAGTCAGGCCTTGACGGTAAACAGCGGAGGCTCTTTTATCAATGGTGATGGCATTGCAACCACTACACTAATTTTTACCGGGTATACCGATGTAGTTGTTCTTGGTGGAGGAGGTAGTTCGGTTGATTTCAGTCCTGTGGCCAATACCGTGGTATATTCCGCCCCTGCCAATCAAAATATTTACCCAACGACGTATCACAAGCTGACTTGTTCAAGCGACAATACAGCTTCTGTCAATGGATCTACTGTAGTCAACTCCTTGCTCACCATTTCGGGAACAACGATCGTGGATGTAACGGGCGGCACAGACTTGACAGGTGCCGGATCATTGACAATGACCGGAACGAGTAAACTGCGGCTGTCCTCAGCAGGGACGGTGCCCGCTCTGACAGGTGCCGGAAATTCCCTGGCAGCCGGTACAACGATTGAGTTTTACCGCGCGGGCGCACAGACGGCGGCCAGTAGCGCCAGTTATCCTTATCAAAATGTATTGATCAGCGGCAATGCTGGCTCCGCCGTAAATCTGAATACTGTTTCGTCTATCGCTGGTAATTTAACGGTTAACAATGCCGGAAGCTTCAACAACACGGCAGGGACACCTCCGCTGATTACGGTGTTGGGTGACTTTACGTACAATTCAACTGCGGCTACAACGCTGAGTACCAACCTCACGGCCGGCAGTGTAACGCTGAGCTCAACAGGCTCCTTTACCTATTCAAACCGCACTATCACCATTGATCAGAACAATGGCTTTTGGGCGGTCACCGGTACTCCGGTTATTACCGCCGCCGGCACCGCGGAAGTCGCCTTCACTACGGGAACAGGCCAGGAAATCGCAGGAACCACGGCACCATCCTTTAACCGGCTCAGGATAAACAATAACAATGACGTGACACTTAATGTCAGCACGGCCACTGTCACAGGAACCCTGTTCTTGCAGAACGGACGACTTATTACCGGAACAAATACGGTTGTCGTATCATCGGCCGCTACCGTCAACCGCACCAACGGGTTTGTTGAAGGCAACCTTAATAAAAACTTTGCGCTGGGAACCTCGACACAGACATTTGAAGTTGGAACCAATGCCGATTACACGCCGGTCAGCCTCACCTGCACATCCGTCACGACCGCAGGTACATTGACGGTCTCCTCTGTGGATGGCGACCATCCGGACATCGCCTCCGGGTTGATCGAGCCAAACAATACGGTAAACCGTTACTGGAAGATGACCGTGAATGGAATAGTTTTTTCCGCGTTTTCCACAGGACAGATTGCTGGAACTTTCAACTGGGTAAATGCTGATGAAGATCCATTGCTGGATAACACAGCGATACTGAAGTGGTATAATAACAGTACGTTGACATGGACCGGCTCAGATCAATTCGATCAGGTAGCGGAGCAAAATCCCGTTATGACGGTAACGACCAGCATTGCAGCAAATCAGTGCACGTTCACCATTCTCAATCCGGCACAACTGCCAACCGGTCAGGCTGTCGATTTCCAGGTGGGAGAGAAGATTGACCCTACATACGTCTATAACCGACTGACTGGAGCGAACAACTGGAACAACCTGGCCACCTGGATACAGCAACGCAGCGGTGTAATCACCCTTACAAACGGAAGTGGAACCATCACCGGCGCATCAACAACCTTTGCAACGGAGTTGACCGTGGGAGACAAGATCATGCTGATCACCGACCCCGCCACAACATACACCATTACATCCATTGGTCCGGGCGAAACACTGACAGTTGGCCCGGGAGTTCCGGCACTAAGCACTTCAGGAGGATATGGACGGCAATACATCCCCGGGATAAACAGCCCGACAAGTGATGTGGATGCTGTCGTTATCGGGAACAACAACATTGCCGACGCGGCAACAACGATCACCCTCGACATCGATGCGAAGATTTTGACGCTGGATGTGGGAGCTACCGCGCGGACCACCGCGCAGGTGTTGACGCATCAGAATGCAAGCATGGACCTCATCGTTCTTGCCAATGCAAACGTGAACCAGCCCGGGGGCAATGCCACGAACGCGTGGAACATCAATGCCGGTACGGCGGACGTGGCAGGCGATGTTACCATCGGTTCGGCTGCCAATAACACGGTGACTCGAATATCAAGAATCAACATATCGACAGGAACCCTGAGCGCCGGAAACCTGAAATTCAGACCGTTTGCTTCAGCGGGAAGAGAAGTTCAAACTGTGCTGGCCCTTTCTGGCGCCGGGACCGTAAACCTGCATGGCGCATTAACATTCAACGGAAACCGCGGTACGTTGTCGACGGTTGCCGGCAGCACTTTCAATTTTGACCGGTCGGCGTCGGCGCAGACCATCGCCGTGCCGTCGTCGAGTACCGCCGCCTGGGTTTACGCCAATATTCACTCGAATAACACGAGCGCTGCCGGTGCCGCCTTTGGCTTTACATCCACGGCAACTTCCGTTACCGGCAATGTCCGCGTATTGACTGGCCTGATGACGGTTGGAAATTTCAATATCGTCGGTGCAGCGGGAAGTACGTTCGAGGTTGCCAATGGGGCGACATTTGAAATGAGAAGTTCAGCCGGTGGCGGTACAGGGTCCTTTCCCTCTGGCTTCGGCACAATCACACTGGGAGCCACCAGCACGGTTGCATACAACCAGACGGGAAATACCAACCCGTGGCCGATAGTCACAACGACGTACGGCCATCTGATCGTCGGTCAAAATGCATCCACGAGGAACTTCGAGATCGCCAATGCAACAACGAACGTAGCGGGAAATCTGACTGTGGGTGACGGTAGCTCTACGCCCGTCATGCGAGGCACCGGCGCAGCCACACTCAATGTAACCGGCAATGTGCTGATCAACGCATCGGCCAACCTGGACGCATCCAACATCACCAACCTGAATGTCGGAGGTGACTGGACCGATGATGGCAACTTCACAGAGGGGTCAAATACAGTAACGTTCAATAGCCCGGCCGCCAATGTCCTTCAGCTAGTGGGAGGTGCCGTCGCCGAAACATTCAATAACCTGACGGTGAACACCAGCGCCGCGACGGATGCGGTTCGCATGACCAACACCATCACCGTTCTGAATAACCTCGTGCTGACACAGGGGGGGCTTGAGCTGAACGGAAACACACTCATTGTTTCCAACAGTGCCGTCGGAGCTATTTCAAGAACTTCCGGATACATCAAAAGTGAAAACACATCGGCACCCTATGGAACTCTCCGTTGGTTTATCAACAACACAACCGGATCGCATGTTTATCCCTTCGGTGTTTCTTCAACACAATACATACCCTTTATCCTGAACGTTACGGTTGCCGGCAACCGCGGTGTGGGCACCGGGTATGTGCCGGTGTCAACCTACGCTACAGCGGCAACCAACCCTCCCGGGGAATATCCTTCCGGGGTAACCAACCTGAACGGCACGAGCGGTGGCGCGTCGGTTACGGACCGATACTGGAATATCACCCTGGGATCGGCTGAATTTGCCACGACACGTCCAACCTCGACCATGACTTTCACGGCCCTCAATACGGAAAAGCCGACTACCTGGACGGCCATCGGTGAACCGCCGACCAATACAAACAATCTGCTGGCGCAGCGATGGAACACAGCCGCTTACTGGGATCCTGCACAAACCAGCCCGGCGCAGACTTATGCGAACAACTCGCCGGCTGCCGGAACATTCCAGGTGGGCGTACCCTCCGTGACCAGCTATTCAACGTCCTGGACAATTACCGATTCTTCGGTGCCGCTGCCGATTACGTTGAAGTCATTTGCGGCGCGGCTGAAGAATGAACGGGTGGAAGTCGTGTGGGAAACCGAGACCGAGGTTGACAATGATTACTTCACCGTTCAGCGTACGACGGATGGCGAGTTTTTTGAAGAAGTAGTTCGGGTAGACGGCCAGGGTACCTCCACGACAGCGAAGAAGTATGTCGCTTATGACGTGACGCCGACTGCGGGTCGCGGATACTACCGCCTGCGTCAGACGGACTTTGACGGGAAGACATCCTACTCAAAGCTCGTCGCTGTCGATGTGCCAGCCTCCTACTTCCGCAACGTGTACCCCAACCCCAGCAATGGAGAAGATATCTACCTTGCGTTTCCTAATTCGGATACCGGGAAGACGGGCTGGGTGCGCATTTCCGACTTGAATGGCCGGAATGTGTTTGAAGGAACAGTGGCCATCGGAAACTCCGATGCCCGGTTGAAATTGTATTCAACAGTCCCCGCTGGTGTGTACATCCTGTCCCTCGCGGTTGAAAGCGAGGTGAAACACTTCAAGTTGATCGTGCGGTAAGTGCGCGGCTAGTATGCCCTGACCAAACGTCCTTCCATGAAATTCACATAGGCTTGGTTAGCCACGTGCATTCCTCCCGGTGTCGGGAAGTTGCCCGTGAAATACCAGTCGCCAGAATGGTTGGGGATGGCTTTATGGAGAGCCTCTACCGTCTGGAACACCACCTTGAGGTCGGCCTTCATGCCGGCCGGTTTAACAATGTCAGCGATCTTGTCAGACACTTCCTCGTACGTGAATTGGTCATACAACTGCTTCACGTAGTTGACAGGCATCGGGTCGTTGGCACGTAAACACTTTTCATACACCTCGCCGAGCAGGTAATCCTTCCCTTGCTCTTTCAGCAGTTGAATAACCGCTCGGAAGGCAACAAAGTCGCCCAGGCGGCTCATATCGATGCCATAACAATCCGGGAACCGAATCTGGGGTGCGGAAGAAACCACCACAATCCGTTTTGGACCCAGGCGGTCAAGTAATTGCAAAATGCTTTTCTCCAATGTGGTGCCCCGTACGATGGAATCATCAATCACAACCAGGGTGTCCTTATCCTTCTTCACCACTTCGTAGGTGGTGTCGTAAACGTGTGACACCAATTCATCTCGGGAATCATCTCCGGTGATAAACGTTCGCAGCTTGGCGTCTTTGATCACAATCTTCTCGATCCGGGGTCGGAAGGAAAGAATGTCCTCCAGCGAGTCTACCGATGGCTTGCCTTCAACGATCACCTCGGTCTGTCGCCGTACCAGGTAGTTCTCAATCTCGGCCATCATCCCATAGAATGCCGTCTCCGCGGTGTTGGGGATGTAGGAGAAGATGGTGTTCTTTAAGTCAAAGTTAATGGCCTTGAGCACTTGGGGCACGAGCAATTTGCCCAACATCTTCCGCTCGCGGTAAATGTCGGGATCGTTGCCTCGGGAAAAGTAGATTCGTTCAAAACTGCACGAGGTCTTTTCTCCAGGAGTAAGGATAGCGTGTTGCGAAAACTCACCGCTCTTACTGATGACAAGTGCGTGACCGGGCTTGACCTCTTCGATCTGGCTGTATTCGATATTGAAAGCAGTCTTGATGGCTGGTTTTTCGGAAGCGACGACGACGACCTCGTCATCGGCGTAGAAATAGGCAGGGCGTATGCCGTTCGGGTCGCGAACAACAAATGAGGCGCCGGAACCGATAAGCCCCGCCATCGTATAGCCGCCGTCAAAGTCTTTGCAGGCGCGCCGGAGAATGCGGGGGACATCAATTTCGTTTTCAATAATGTCCGAGATTTCCTGGTTGGTGAACTGGTCTTTGTACTTTTCAAACTGGGTCTGCACTTCCTCATCCAGAAAGTGGCCGATTTTTTCCATCACCGTAATCGTGTCCACTTTTTCTTTGGGGTGCTGCCCCAGCTTAACGAGGATGTCAAACAGCTCGTCAACGTTGGTCATGTTGAAGTTGCCGGCCATCACGAGGTTGCGGCTTCTCCAGTTGTTCTGACGGAGGAAAGGATGGACGTTTTCGATGGAATTAAAGCCGTGCGTGCCGTACCGGAGGTGCCCCAGCCACAGCTCGCCAAAGAAAGCGAGGTTATGCTTTAGCCATTTTTCATCTTTGAATTTCTCCTTGCCAGCCTTCTGCGCTTTCCGGTACTTCTTTCCGATCTTCTTGAAGAGACTGGCAACCGGCTGACTCTTCATGGAGCGAAAACGGCTGATATACCGGTATCCCGGATCCTGATCGATTTTGATGTTGGCAATGCCGGCGCCGTCCTGGCCCCGGTTATGCTGTTTTTCCATCAAAATGTACATCTTGTTCAGCCCGTACGTCGGTCCGTACTTCTCCAGGTAGTAGGACATGGGCTTGCGCAACCGCACCAGGGCAATTCCGCATTCATGAAGAATGGTGTCGCTCATGCGAAATCAAAGGGCAAAGGTAGGTTGAATTGGGTTGCCGTTCAACCAAAGAAAATTTCAAGGGGCAATGACCTCGTGGGCCTGCTCCACGGATGCGTGTGCCTTAGGAAGGGTGAAAAAGAAAGTGGAACCATCGCCCAGCTTACTTTCGAACCCAATCTTGCCGCCAATCTTCTCGACGAATTCTTTGCACAAGATGAGCCCGATACCGGTTCCCTTTTCATTGGCTGTTCCCCGCGTCGTATAACTTGAAGTCTTCGTGAAGAGAAAGTCCTGGACTTCCGGCTTGATCCCGATCCCGGTGTCGCTGACCGAAATAACCAGGTCCTGATCTTGTTCCCTGGCTTCCAACCAAATTTTACCGCCCGCTTCGGTGAATTTTATCGCGTTGAGAATAAGGTTTCGGAGCACGAGGTTAATGATGTTTCTGTCCCCAAAGCCGGTCAGCTGGCGGTCAATCCGGTTTTCAAAATGTATTTGCTTGGGATAAAGGGTCTTCAGGGCCTGGTAACTCTCATCAGCGACCAACGCGATGTTGACCGGCTCCGAGTGAACCTTCAGCTTGTCCATCTGAAGCAGTGTCCAGTCCAGCAGGTTGTTGATGAGTGTCCGGGTATGATTGAACTGTGTGCGCAGGGTTTCCGTCAGCTGGGCGAACTCCTCCGGGGTAATCCGCTGCCGGTCGAGCAGGTCGAGCGTGCCGGCTAGCGCGTTCATGGGCGAACGAAGGTCATGGGAAATGATGGAGAAAAACTTGTCCTTGACTTCATTCAACTGCTGCAACTCCACCGAACGTTTCTTGATTTCATCCTGGTGCTCCAGCAGCAGGCTGTTGATCCGCTTTCTGCGGCGACCGCTTCGGTAAACCGTGTACAACAGGATGGAGGCCAGCATGGCAACAACCACCAGAATATTCTGAATGAGTTCCTGTCGTTGAATTTCGGAAAGCTGCTTTTCCTGGATTTCACTCAACGCCTGTATTTCCAGGTCCTTATTCATCGTTTGAAACCTCACTTCTTCCTTAACGATCTTCTCCATCGTGGCCTTGCTGTACAGGCTATCCCGCAAGGCGTCGTTTTGACGGTGGTAGCTCAGCGCCCGCTGAAAATCCTTCTTTTGTTCATAGAGTGAGGCGAGAGCATTGTAATTGGCCAGCTGCAGTATCCGCGCATTGAGTTCCAGGGAAGCACTGAGGCTTTGCTGAAGCAGCTTCATCGCTTCATCATACTTGCCCAGTTTGGTGAGGGCCCGTCCCGATCCCAGGTCGCATTCGGCAAGGGTGAACCGGTTGTTGATTACGCGCTGGTCGGCCCTCACGGAGTCGAAATAGCTGAGGGCTTTTCCATAGTCGCCCTTGTCCAGGTATAGGTTGGCCAGGTGAAGCTTGGTGCGCGGCACAAGGACTCGGATCTTCAGCTTGCGTGCGAGTTCAACTGCTTCCCAAAGGCTCTTCTCTGCGTTGATGTAATCGCCTTTCTTCCGGTAAAGCTCGCCCACTTCATCGCGGGTGTAGGCCGGAGCAATTTCGTCATCGATCGCAGCACTGATTTTTTCAGAAGCAACGAAATGCTGAAGTCCCAATTCGTATTGCCCCAGTTCGGTGAATACGGTGCCCATGTTGTGAAGCGCAACACCCATAATCAGCGAATCACGGCGGGTCGCCTTCTTGTTGGCTTTTCTGGCCAGACGGAAACTTTCGCTGTGATAATAGTAGGCGTCGTCATAGTTTCCCATGTCGCGGTAATCGTTGCCGATGTCGATATACGCATTCGCCAGGTTGACGCTGTCGCCCGATTGAACATACAATGCCGCACATTGTAAATCATAGTTGAGCGCCGAAGAATAATCGCCCTCCATGGTTTCAAGAAACGCAAGGCGCAGATAACTCTTTCCCTTCGCCCAGGGCCCCAGTTTTTCGGCCAGTTCGCTGGCTTCGTCGGCAAATAATCGGCTCTGCCGGTAGTCTGTATATTCAGCGGTATTCGACAGTTCCTGGAGGAGTAAGAACCGAACCGAATCGTTCCGTTCATTTTTTAACCGCTGAGCAAGACTATCCATTGACCCTTGGCCAAAGGAACCGACTTGTTCGGCCAGGAGGACCAGTGCGATCAGGAATATGCGAGGCCAGTTTACCTTCATCTTTCACCGTCGATCAACCCGCTTTTAACGAGGTCGCTCAGGGGACCACAAATATGCGGGATTTGAAGTAGTGAAAATATTCAAAAATGCCCTAAATCCTACATGGAGGGCCGTTTCTACCCCCAGAGTGGATATTCTTCCAGATGGACCAGTTCTTTAAAGAACAACCGGGTCGACAATTCGAATGATTCGGTAAAATCAGAAACAAGAAACTCATCGTCGCCACGGGGTTGGTCGTGGAGCAGCCCCGAGCGCGTCAGGTAACCAAACAGTGCCTCAGCAACAACCTCGGAGGAATCGAGTACCGGGATGGCAGAATTATAATAGGCAGTGATCTCTTGTTTGATCAATGGGTAATGCGTGCATCCCAGTACCAGCGCTTCAATCCCCGCAAGACGAGTGTCGCTGAGGTAAGTGTTTATGATATCGTGACTGATCGTGTTGTCAAAGAAGCCTTCCTCAATCATGGGAACCAGCAGCGGCGTTGCCAGCGACTCCAGTTGCACACCGGTCGCGCGTGATTCGATTTTGCGGGAGTAGATGCCCGACTGAATCGTTCGCTTGGTACCGATCAGTCCCACCTTCCGGTGACTCAGGGTTCGCGCAATCAAATCAACCATGGGGTCGATCACATTGATCACTTCCACGGCCCCGTGAACATATTCCCGCAGCAGTTCGTAGGCCGCCGAGCTCGCCGAATTGCAGGCGATCACAATGACTTTGCAGTTACGCCGCATGAGCACATCGGCGATCTTGACGGAGTAGGCCTGGATGGCGGCTTCTGATTTATCTCCATAAGGCAGGTGGGCCGTATCACCAAAGTAGAGCAGTCGCTCGTTGGGCATGCGTTTCCGGATGGCGTGGGCCACCGTAAGACCCCCAATTCCGCTGTCAAAAATTCCTATGGGTTGATGTGCCTCAGGCATGGTGCAAAGTTGATACTTCGTCCGGACTGTCTGCTACTCGACGCGATTTTTGTATTATTGTGTCGGACAAAATTCGTCATTATGGCTTATAACCTCCTTCGCGGCAAACGCGGAATCATTTTCGGCGCCCTGGATGAGAACTCAATCGCCTGGAAGACGGCCCTCAAGGTCAAGGAAGAAGGCGGACAGTTTACGCTGACCAATGCTCCCATTGCCATGCGCATGGGCAAGATCAAGGAATTGGGCGATCAATGTGGAGCTGAAATTATCCCCGCGGATGCAACTTCCGAATCGGATCTAGCCACGCTCTTCAGCAAATCGGTTGAGGTCCTTGGGGGGAAGTTGGACTTTGTCCTCCATTCCATCGGCATGAGCCCCAATGTGCGCAAGGACCGCCCGTATGGCGACCTGAACTACGAGTGGTTCATGAAGACACTGGATATTTCAGGACTTTCCTTCCACAAAGTTCTTCAGACCGCGGAGAAAACGGATTCAATGAACGAGTGGGGATCCATTGTTGCACTCACCTACATCGCCGCCCAGCGTTCCTACCCCGACTATTCGGATATGGCGCAGGCCAAGGCAGTATTGGAATCGATCGCACGTAGCTATGGAGCCCGTTTCGCGAAATTGAAGAAGGTGAGAGTTAATACGATCTCCCAATCACCCACCATGACAACGGCCGGAGCCGGCATCAGCGGATTTGATGTGTTCTTCGATTTTGCCAAAATGATGTCGCCGCTGGGCAACGCAACGGCGGAAGATTGTGCGAATTACATTGTCCTCATGTTCTCGGATTACAGCCGCATGGTGACGATGCAGAATTTAATGCACGATGGCGGCTTCTCCACTTCCGGCATTACCGAAGAGTTGGTCGAGCGCCTCAAAAAGTGATACGCTAAGGGCATGGTCACTTTCCCCGGGTGCAAAATCAACCTGGGCCTCCATATTCTTCGCCGGCGGCCGGATCGATATCATGACATCAGCACGTGCTTCATGCCGGTGCCGTGGTCCGATGTCCTGGAAGTGCTCCCCTCAGAATCATTTGCGTTTTCGTTAACCGGGCTGGCCATACCCGGCTCCGTGGATGAGAATCTCTGTGTGAAAGCGTGGCAACTGCTTAGCGCTGATTTTCGCCTGCCGGGAATACAGGGACATCTGCACAAGATCGTGCCCATGGGTGCCGGGCTTGGCGGTGGATCAGCAGATGCCGCGTCGATGCTTCGACTCGTAGACCGCACCTTCGCGCTCAACTTATCGGCTGAGAGATTGGCAGAATATGCCCTTCGCCTGGGCAGCGATTGTCCCAATTTCTTGCTTGAAAAGCCGGCTATCGGCCAAGGTCGGGGTGAAGTGCTTGAGCCAATACCGCTTTCCCTCAAGGGATATTTTCTGCTCATTGTGGTGCCGCCCGTTCATATTTCAACGGCTGAAGCATACGCGGGTGTGACACCGAAGACCCCAGGTGAAGATCTGCAGACCACATTGAAGCGACCGTTGAAAGAATGGAGGAATAAGCTGGTCAATGATTTTGAGTCTTCCGTTTTTGGAAAATTCCCGGAGGTGGCCGGCATCAAGGAAAAATTGTACGGTCATGGCGCCGTTTATGCCAGCCTGAGTGGTTCGGGATCTGCGGTTTACGGCCTGTTTTCTCAGGAGGTTTCCTTCGAAGAGTTATTTCCTTCCGGTATCGGCTGGTCGGGCTGGCTCTAGCTTTCCTTTCACCAAAGGATATGCCACGACGGCGAAGAAGATGACGACCGTCCCGACATAGAATCCCGCGCTCATGCGTTCGGTCTCGCCAAAAATTACCAGGGCCATCAGGATTCCATACACGGGCTCCAGGTTGAGTGTCAATTGAAAGAGGAACACGCTGATCCGCTTGAAGAGTTCGACGGCGGCCGAATAGGCGTAGACCGTGCACAACCAGGCCAGCAATAAAATCCAGACCCAATCCATTCCGGTTGGCGTCAAGTGAAGTTCACCGCCAACGGCCCATTGACTCTTGTACAGCGGAAGAAAAAGTGCGATAGACGCCATGGCGCTGATCATTTCATAAAAGGTGATCACAAACGGATCTACACGCACGACCAATCGTGCATTGAGGAGGGCGAAGATCGCGCAGGAAAAACCGGAAAATATTCCCACCCAGAGACCGGCTGAATACTGAAAGTCCGATCCGAAAATGATCAGGAGTCCCGCCAATACAAAAAGGCCAAGCAGCACTTCAAACAGATTGATTCTCGTCCGGTTGAATGCAGGCTCCAACAGCGCTGTCCAGAAACTAGCCGTGGCAAAGCCCACCAGGCTGACCGACACGTTGGCGATGCGTCCGGAAAGGAAGAACGTCAGCCAGTGAATGCCGACGATGATTCCGGTTCCCAGCAGTGTGACGAGGTCGCCCGCAGAAACGCGTGCAGAGCGGCGGGCCAGGAACAGGAATGCCCCCATGCCGATGGCGGCCAGGAGGGTGCGGAATAAAACCATTTCCACGGCAGGAATGGAAATAAGCTTGCCGAGTATTCCGGTAAAGCCGAACAGTATCACGATGAAATGCAACCTGAAGAAATCTGGCGTACCGGGTTTCATCGCGGGGTGAATCGGTAGAGTACGATGGAAACCACGGTGAAGATAACGTTCGGGGTCCAGGCGGCGACAACCGGATGCATGCCGCCGGTTTCGGCAAACCGCCGCGTAAGCAGGAAAAAGAGGATGAAGATGAAAGCGAGTACGAATCCAAGGGCGATTTGCAGGCCGGTGCCGCCCCGGCTCTTCCGCGAGGAGACCGTGACTCCCATGAACACCAGAATGAACGTTGTGAACGGCGCAGCCATGCGGATGTGCTTCTCCACTTCATACATCGCGACACCGGAGGCGCCGCGGAACCGGAGCTTATCAATATGTTCGGATAGTTCAGGCGTCGTCATTCCTTCGTAGCCGCGTTCCTGCGTTTCAAAATCTTTGGGAGAGATGGCCAGGGCCGTATCCAGCATGGACCCCGAAGAAAGAAATTCCGCCGGATTCGTGTTGGCCGTTGCATTGAAGACATCATTTACCCGGTGCACCTGCCATAAGCGCAGGGTCCAGGTGTGCTTGACCGTATCCCAGCCAATTTCCTCCGCAAAGAGCTTTTCAACCAACACATTCTTGTCGAACCGCTCCAGGCTGAACTTGTAACCGACGTTGGTCATGTTGTTGTAGTCCTTAATATAGAGGTACACCTGGGGAGCCAACTGCAGGTGAATATTATTCAGCGTTCCAAAATTCCGGTTGTTGGTGAAATATTTCATCTCAAACGTGAGCCGCGACTTGGTGGCAGACGGAATCACCCATCCATTCAGGACAAAGCTGATTCCTCCCACGACCGCCGCGGCCAGGAAGTAGGGGAGGAGAAGCCTCCTGAAACTGATGCCGCCGCTCAGGATGGAAATAATTTCGGTATGGCTGGCCATCCGGGAGGTCACGTAGATGATGGAAATGAAAATGGTGATCGGCGTGATCAGCCCCATGATCCACGGGATGAAATCGAGATAGTATCCCAGGATGGCATTCATATCCAGGTTGTTCTTCGCGAACTTGTCCATCTTCTCCGTCACATCGATGACGGTGATGATGGCCTGGAGAATCAGCACCACGAAGAAGAACGTGGAAAGAACCCGTTTGAGAATGTACTGGTCGATAATCTTCATGGCCCTTACAGTCGAGTCGATACCGTCTTTGTCAATGAAGTCTTCCAGGATCCGAAAGTGCCCTCGATGATTTTCTTACGCGCTTCGGTCACCAGCCAGAGGTAAAACGACAGGTTTTGTAATGTAGCAATTTGCGCGCCTAAAATTTCTTTGCTGATTATCAGGTGCCGAAGGTAAGCCTTGCTGTGGAAGGTGCTCGCGTAGCCGGTGAGACCGGGATCGATCGGACTTAGGTCATCCTTCCATTTTTCATTCCGGATATTGATGATCCCCTGCGTGGTAAACAGCATCCCGTTCCGCGCATTGCGTGTGGGCATCACACAATCAAACATATCGATGCCCAAAGCAATGGACTCAAGAATGTTTTCTGGTGTGCCCACCCCCATCAGGTAGCGCGGCTTGGCCGCTGGCAGAATACCACAGACCAGTTCGGTCATAGCGTACATGTCTTCAGCGGGTTCTCCAACCGAAAGCCCGCCGATGGCGTTGCCGGGCTGGTCTTGTCCGGCGATGAATTCTGCCGACTCCTTCCGGAGATCGGGATAAGTGCTTCCCTGCACGATGGGGAAAAGCGCCTGTTCATACCCGTACTTCGGTGAGGTTCCGTCGACTCGATCGACGCACCGGGTCAGCCAGTCGTGCGTAATCTTCATCGACTTCTTCGCGTAGGTATACTCGCACGGATATGGCGTGCACTCGTCGAAGGCCATGATGATATCGGCTCCGATGGTTCGCTGGATGTCCATCACACCTTCCGGGGAAAAGAAATGCTTCGATCCGTCGATGTGCGACTTGAACGTCACACCTTCTGTTGAAATCTTCCGGTTTTCCGACAGGGAATAAACCTGGTACCCGCCGCTGTCTGTCAGCATGGGCCTGTTCCAGCCGATGAACCGATGCAGACCGCCTGCCTTTTCAAGCAAGTCAAGCCCGGGCCGGAGATACAGGTGGTAGGTGTTGCCCAGGATGATCTTCGCCTGGATGTCGTTCTCCAATTCTCGCTGGTGCACGGCTTTTACGGAACCTGCAGTCCCCACCGGCATAAAGATGGGCGTCGGAATCTCGCCGTGCTCCGTGAGGAGAAGCCCGGCGCGGGCCTTCGTCTGTGGATCCTCGGCAAGGAGCTTGAATTTCATGCCCACAAATATAGACTTCTCACCATCACCGTTCGGTGAGGCGGTCGAACCCCCCGGTAATTCCTTTATCTTTGAGCTCTTTTATCCACCGTGTTGCAATCGCTCCTCATCGCTTGTTGGCTTATCCTGATTGTCCAGCTCTGGTTTCTGGTCCGGTACCTGGGTGCTTTGTGGCAAAACAAAGGCACCGTGCCGTCTCAAACTCCGCCTGTTTCCATCATCGTTTGCGCTCATGATGAAGAGATGAACTTGCGCGAACTGGTTCCTCAGCTGCTGCAGCAGGATTACCCGGAATTTGAGGTGATTGTGGTGGAGGATCGGTGCAACGACAATACCTACGATTACCTGCTTGAGGCTACGCAAAAGCACAGCCGGCTGAAAATGGTTCGGGTTCAGTTTCTTCCAGAACACATCACCGGCAAGAAATATGCGCTCACCCTGGGCGTCAAGGCGGCAGCCCACGATTGGGTTTTGCTGACCGACGCCGACTGCCGACCGGAAGATCGCCGGTGGTTGCGCACGATGGCCGCCAGAATGACCGACGACAAACAGATTGTATTGGGTTACTCACCGTATCGAAAGTCGCCTGGGTATCTCAATGCCTTCATTCGGTTTGAGTCGCTGTTGACGGGCATTCAATTCATTGGGAGCGCCATCCTGGGCAAACCGTATATGGGAACCGGGCGCAACCTTGCTTATCGCAAGTCCTTGTTTCTGGGTAACAAAGGCTTTCATGGCCACTTGTCGGTTACCGGCGGCGATGATGACTTGTTTGTCAACCGGCACACCTCACGGTCCAACACGGCGGTGAGTGTGGGAAAAGAGAGCCTGGTCTATTCCATTCCAAAGCGCACGTGGTCTTCCTTCCTGTACCAGAAGCTGAGGCATTTATCGGTTGGCCGTCGCTACCGGTTCCGCGATCGGCTGAGGCTGGGATCGTTCATGATAACGTGGGTCTTGAGCTGGGTGTTTGTTGTGCCCGTAATGGTTCAGCCCGTTGCATTCTGGTCGTTCGTGTGGGCGGGATTTGTAGTTCGTGAACTGCTGCTTATTTTGCTCGTTCATCGAGCCTCCCGGACGCTGGGGGACTCGTTCGAATCGTGGAAAACCCCTGTTTTAGATTTTAATTTTGCCATTTACTATCTTGGAACGGGCCTTGCGGCGTTAGTATCCAAACGAATTCGATGGAAGATTTAGAAAACCGCTTTTCCTCCAAAGCGCTGGAAGACTTTGAGCTGATTGACCGGGCGGTTGGCGGTGATGATAAGGCCTTTGCCAAATTATTGCAGCGCTACAAGCGGCCCGTGTACCACATGATCCTCAAGATGGTGCGCAACGTGGATGATGCGGAAGACCTCATGATCGAGTCGTTCGCAAAAGCTTTTCGCAGCCTCCACCGGTTCAAGAAAGATTTTACGTTCAGCACCTGGCTGTTCCGCATCGCCACCAACAACACGATCGACTATATCCGGAAGAAGAAGATCAATACGCTGAGCATTGAGAATACTTATACGGACGACGATGGCCAGTCCGTGTCGATCGATGTTCCGGATCGCAACCTCGACCCGCAGGAGGAAACCATCCGGATGCAAAAGGAAGAGTTGATGCAGGTGTTCGTCGGGATGCTTCCGGCCAAGTACCAGAAGCTGGTTCGTCTTCGCTACTTCAACGAACTATCCTACGAGGAAATTGCCGCCGAGCTGGATGCGCCCCTCGGTACGGTGAAGGCTCAGCTGCACCGTGCGCGCGAACTGATGTATGACATGGTCAAGAACAAGAAGGATCACATTTGATCGCCGCTAGCGCATTCCGGGATCCAGCCAGTGAATGATGTTGAGGAGGAGCTGCGGATTCTGTCGGGCATCCGGTGCATTCATGCCCATCCGAATGGAGTCGCCCTGAATCTGCGCGGAAAACATCGCGGCCTCACCGAACACAACGACACGCCCTTTACCGCGCGGAAGACTCGCGCCTTGAGAAAGTCCTTCCGCCGTTCGGCGGGTAGTATGGCTTGAGAATTCCCAGGCAACCTCCGGTAGAAGCAGTTCGTAGCGCGCGTCCAGCACCACGATGGGCGACGCGGACGCAGGAATTCCAAAAGCCTGCCCGGTAAAGGCCCGCACCGAAGTGATCTTCTCGGAAGCGTTTCGCCCTTTGGTGATCGGCCCGTCGATCAGGCCGTTGCCGGGGGTAAATATATCCGGCACCTGCAATGCATTCCCCGGGCCGTTATCCGCAATGCCTTTTCGCATGGCAAACCCATTATAGAACGTAAATCCAAAAGCGGCTGCGAGTTTTTCAGCGGCACCGGGAAACGGCATATGGTCGGCAATGAGAAACAAAGAGCCGCCCTCGCTCACCCAATCCACAACCGATTTGATCTCCCCGTCCGTAAAGGCTGAAGGGGTCGGCAATTTCCACTCTTCCGCATTGACCGCATGGAGGGCATTGGCGATGACAAGAATCCGGGCTTCACGCAGAACGGCGGGTGTGAATGCGTTTGGATTTCCTCGAACTACGTATCCATCCTTTTTCAGGAAGTCGGTGAACGGGCGGAAGCGCCCCGTCGTCGTGTGAAAATTATGGTGCGCTTCGTCCAGGAGGACTACAGGACCTTTCCCTTGTGGATAAGCAGGCTGTTGAATCGGGTGACTGAATAACGTGTCGGCCCGCTGCTGGCCGTAGACAAGATTGGCCGCCGCAATCAATACAAAAGCGATTGACTTCATGGTCACCTACGGTTTTTCTTCAATGGTTATCAATGTTTCGCCACGAACAGGTTTGCCTTCGCGCGTCACACCTTCCACGATAACCCGATACAGTCCGGGCAAGTCCGCGGCGAAGAAGGATACCGTCGCGCCGCTGTTCCCCAGTTTTACATCGGGGTTCCAATAGATCGTGGCACGGTAGTCAGCGAGAGAAGATTCCTGCTTACCATCATATTCCGGCGCCTGGAATTTTCGGGTCTTTGAATACCCGGGAAGTTTGATCGTCTGGAAATTCGGATCGGTATTGTCGATGGCGGCTCCCGACTTGGTGTATACGGCGATTACGCCATTCTGACCCTGCTCCCCATAAAGTGAATTCAGACGCGAAGTGAATTCGATCGACTCGATGGTGTTGTAGTCGATGGTTTGAAGAACGGTGGCGGCATCTCCGGCCATGGGCACATCATTAATGGTCACCAGGGGTTGTCCCGTGCCGGTCAGCGAGGTGCCCATGGCGCGGGAATAGAAGACGGTATTTTGTGTAGGACTCACCACCAATCCTGGAACTTTCCCCACCAACGCATACAATAGATTGCCCGTGCCCACATTCAGGTTCTTTGCGGTGAGCACGTGATCCGCCCTGCCGTAAGGCCTGCGCTTGGATTGTTCCAGGGATTGCGTTTCTGACCGGGCACCACGCACTTCAACCGCTTCAAGGAGTTTGCTGTCCTTAGGAACTTCATACTCTGAAAATATCCGCTGGACGGTGCCTGCCTTCACAATTCCCCATTCGGGAGTATAAGGCGCGTTCAGGGGAGGAATTTCCCTGGGGAGGATCTCCACTTTTCCATACGGCTTTCCTTTTGCCTTGTCCGACTTGTAAGAAAACAGCGCGCTGTCGATGAATTGCAGGCCGGTTTGCCAGAACAAGCCCTCATCGTCGGTCTCCGCGTATAGTACATCACCGGTCTTCCACTGGATGAAGCTCAGCTGAGTTTTCTCCGGCATCCCCTTGTTGTTCCGGAATTGTGCGTAGAAACTTACCCCGCGCTCGATGCGGTATTTCAAGTCGTTGATGACCGGAATTTCGGCGGCCTCAATGGGAAAGACATTGAGTATGTTCACTGGTTCGGGTACCGCAATAACCTGTGCGTCATCCGTGACCGCCACGGACAAGTCGGCGCCGTCGGCATTCAACTCGTCAGCCAACTTGAAATCGAGGGTAATCTTGTCGCGCACGCGGTATGTCTTTTGTCGGGGTGCGATGACCACCGAATTGTTTTCCGGCACCGGACGGATCTTTGTCGCTTCTGCTTTATCGACGAGGTTGAGAATCCGTAACGGCTTGGTGAAAAGCCCGGAATCGCCAAAATTGAGACGAAGCGTCGTGTAGGCGCGCAGATAATAAGTGTCTTCCTTTATGGAATCGGGAAGAATGAAGTCACCATGCGCCATGCCGTCGTTGATCCGGAACATCCGTTCGAGAATCACTTCTTTCTTGTTGTTGATCAGCTCCACATAAAGCACATCGGACAGTGAGTCCATCCAGGTGCGGTTATAATAGTTGATATAGGCCTTGAACCAGAGCGGCTCCCCGGGATAGTAGTAAGGCTTATCCGTTTGCACATACACCTTTTCGTAGAAATACCGCAAGGCCTCCGAGAAGGTCGATTCGATATTTTCAATCGGTCGATAGTCGAGCGGCAGTTGGCTGGCAAGCCCGGGTTTGTTCATCGGGCCATCAACTTGCATCTGCCGGTAATTGATCATCGCACCGGTTGAATTAAAGTCAACGGGCCCATGGAAGGTAATCCGATTTACATCGCGGTCTTTGTAGCGAACCGTAATGGGTTCATCGGACTGGATCCTGAAGTAACCTTCAGCGGCGGCCGGTGTGGCGTTGAAACTCGTCAGCGGGTTGCCCTTGGCATCATCGACGGCAAATCCATCTTCGGCAGATTTGCCTTTTGCCATGGCTGTTAGCCAGTGCCGCAGCGATCCTTTATAGACATCCAAGCGGGCCCGCTCCACCGCCATATTCTGGTTCACATTCGAACCCTGGTATTCCTGGTAACAGTAGGCCGCTTCGGAGACTTGCTGGAAACCATGGGGGTTGAAATAGGCCGTTATCCGGTAACCCGCATTCGGATATTCGACGACAACCGGCCCGGAGAAGACGCGGTATTTTCCATCCTGCGCTTCAACGGAGACATGCGTTTCCGGATTGTAGATGAGAAGCCCTTCGGGTCCAAGGATCGCCTGGCTGAAAGCGGTTTCTGTTTCTTCCGTACTCTTGCCGCGAGGTTTCTTTTCTACACTGACAAATTGCAGATTCAGCGTGTAGGACCGGCCTTGCTGGATGCGCATCGGCGCACGATAGAGCGCGAAGCCCTTCTTGTAGGCGACAATTTCCTGGAATCCCGTGGGCGCCTCGTTGAGCGCAAACTGTCCGAAGTCATCGGTCTGCGCCCGAACGGAGGACCGGTTAATAAATACTTCTGCACCCGCCACCGGCTTCCCATTGGGTGCGACCATCACGCCGGTTATTTGCGCATATCCCGGCGCGGAAAGAAATAGCGTAAGGAGAAATGTAATGAGTATGGTAACCAGCCGCTGCATGCGTGACTATGCTATTGGATCAATTCCGGTTTGAGATCGCGCTCAACAGCCTGTCCGTCTTTCAGGTCCACGAAATAGGATGTGCTCTTCGCATTGGAGCTGACCGCGCGAACGAAGGATTCATTTTCAAAATAGATGCCCGATTGGTTGTCGCAAGCGTACCCGGGTGAAAGTTCTTTGCCCTGGATGAGTTTGTGATACAGCGGCCGACGGAATTCTTCCACGTTGTAGTGCGGGCAGTGCGAATGTCTGATCCAACCCAGGCAATCGACTTTGCTGAGTTCCTTGGGACGTGAATCGGTGGTGCCGCTCTCAAACCAACAAAGTGATCCGGCGCTGGCACCGCTCATCAGGATTCCCGCCTCGTACGCCTTGCGCAGGGCGATGTCGATCCCCTGGCTTTTCCAGATGGCCATCATGTTCAGCGTGTTGCCTCCACCCACCAGCACGGCGTCCATCTTCATCAGCGTCTCTTCAAACGATTCCTTCGTCGTGTACGAATTGATAAACGTTCTCATGACGAACGGCTGCAGGGGCAGTCCCTCAACCATCCCATACCAGTTGGTAATACTGACGAGGCTGTCGCCGGTAGCGGTAGGAACAAAGCAGACTTTGGGATTGGATTTACCGGTGAGTTTGATAAGGTAGTTCAGTATCGGCTTGTCGGTGCCGCCGCCCCAGATGAAGATTTTACGTGCGTTGGCCGCGCTTCCCTCGCCAAGAGCGATGGCCGGCAACCCCAGGCTGACGGCAGACGTGGAAACGGATTGAATGAAGGTGCGTCGTTTCATGAATTACTGTTAATAAACGAATGCGGAAGATACTTGTTATTCGGGAAACGGATAACCCGCCCATTCCAGCGTAGACCTGCTTGTTTGCCTCCTCGCCGGCGGGTAGCTTGCAGCTCCAAGGATGATGCCAATGACCGACGCCTCCATCATTTTTCACTACTTCCCCGACCTGACGCCCCGTCAGCGCCAACAGGTGGAGCAACTGCAGCCGCTGTACCGGGAGTGGAACGAGAAGATCAACGTGATCAGCCGCAAGGATATCGACAATCTCTACGTGAACCATGTACTTCATTCGCTGAGCATTGCCAAGGTGATCCAGTTCCTGCCTGGTGCTGAAATCCTCGATGTGGGAACCGGCGGCGGCTTTCCCGGCATACCGCTGGCAATCCGTTTCCCCGATACCCAGTTTCACCTGGTCGACTCCATTGGCAAGAAAATAACCGTGGTTCGTGAAGTGACGAAGGCCTTGGGGTTGGTTAATGTGAGTTGCGAACAAATTCGCGCCGAGCAGCTGAAGGACAGGTATGATTTTATTGTAAGCCGCGCCGTGACGCAGATGAAGGAATTCTACGGCTGGGTGCATAACAAGGTAAAGAGGGAATCCGCTCACAAGCTGGACAACGGCATTCTCTATCTCAAAGGCGGCGACCTGGACGAAGAGCTAAACCAGTTGAAGCGCCCTTACAAGCTCTATGAGCTGACGGATTATTTTCAGGAGGAATTCTTCCAGACGAAGAAGATTGTCTACATCCCCATCTGAGTCGGACTAAAGTCCGGTGACTCCTTAGTGATCACAAACCCCGCCTTAAAAGGCGGGGCTAGATTGATTCCGGGCCTCTTGCCGTGACCCATTGCCCCGGCCTTCAGGAATTTGCCCCGACCTTTAGGACATTGCCACAGCCTTCAGGACATTGTCCCGGCCTTCAGGAATTTGCACCAGCCTGCAGAAAATTGCCATGGCCTTCAGGACATTGCCACGGCCTTCAGGCCGTGGATGAGGAATAAAAAAATTAGAAGGGGCTTTAGCCCTCTCCACCTGATTTCAACACCCCCATCATCTCCAACATCTCTTTCCTCACCCGCTCCTTTAACATCGGCACATCGGCGTTGGTAAGACCCGCTGTGGGAATTTCAGGATTGATCTTAATCGTTATGGTGCCCGGCTCAATATGAACCCGGCGCGGCGGCATCAGTTTGCCGGCATTGAGGATGACCATCGGCAAAATGGGCTGCTGCATCTCGATGGCGATTCGAAACCCGCCGTCATAGAAAGGCTGCAGGGGTTCGGTCGTCCGGTTTTGCGTGCCTTCCGGAAAAATCAGGATGGAGATGCCGCGGCGCAATACGTTCTTCAGGTAATCCATACTCTTCCGCCGGCTTTCGTTGCTCGACCGGTCAACAATAACCGAAGCGTGCCGGATGATCCACCCCAGGATCGGAAAGCTGAGCAGTTCCTTCTTCGCGAGCGGCCTTATCTGGTTGGGCACCGTGAGGCACATCCCGGGAATATCAAGGTATGATGTGTGGTTGCTCAGGTAAATGTAGGCTTGCCCTTTACGGATGTTTTCGGTCCCGTAAATGTGATAGGGGATGCCGTTGAGAATGCTGAAGGTCCGTGCCCACAGCTTGAGAAACCAGTAGCTCACGTCGCCGAACCGTTCGCCGAAGAAGAAGGGGATAAGGATACCGGGCAGGTACAGGATCATGAAGAAGGTGAAGACGAACAACACCCAGATGACGTAGAGTTTGCCGACAATGGTACGGAGTAGGCTCACTGCGTGAAAAATAGTCGCGCAAGTAAGTAAATGTGCCCTATTTGTCCTAAGCGTGCGGGCGACTATCGCTCGTAGCGCCAATTGCGGCCCTTGCCTTCAGCCAGCCACTCAATAGCGGTGGTCATCCGCTTGTTGCGCGTCACGTCGGTCTTTGCTTCGGTGATCCACTCCAGGTAATCCTTGCGGTGGGAATAGGAGAAGTTGTCAAACGTCGACTTGGCTTTGGGATTCTTGGACAGTTCTTTCCGGAAGTAGGCAGGTACGGCCAGCGGCTTCTTTGGTAATGGCTTGGGACGTTCCACCTTGGCGCCGGTGTCGTTGAGGCGGCAGGCCTCCTTGATATACTTCCGCATCTTTGCATCGGAGGGCAAGTCGTTCAAACTTGTGATCCGTCCAAAATGCCCCATGGCGGTTTCACCCACCGGCGACAGTAACTTGTCGTAATCGGCCATGAGCTTGGCCTTCCAGAAACCAAAAGCACAATGACTCTTAAAAGAGGCCATGCTGCACATCATCCCTTTATAGTCGAAGTGCGGGAACCCCCACTTGATCGTTTCGTGAACTTCCGGATTAGCCTGGTGAACCAATTCGCGGATGTGATTCAGAATGGGCTTCGCGAAAGCCGCGGACTTGGCGATGTAGGCGTCTAGACGTTTGTCGCGGGTACTCATAACGGTGGCGCGATCAGACGTACTTGGTTACTCCGGGTACTGCGCAAGCATACAATCCGTTCGCGTCGGGCTTCGACGGCATGTCCGCATTCCACGCGTAGCTCGCCGGTTGGAGGGAGAGACCCGAGTTGAGTGCCTTCTCAAATTCCACCACCTGCCCGGAATAGGTAGCCATGCGGCCCAGGATGGAGGTCATCGTGCTGCGCGCACCATTCTCGGCGTCGGCGAACTTGTACTCACCCTTGGCGATGGCGGCAAACAGTTCGTCGTGCTCGGACTGATAGGGATTGTTTTCTTTCGTCTTGTC
>JBGAPO010000018.1:0-84425 GCA_044221195.1 Cyclobacteriaceae bacterium | reverse complement strand
CAAAGTTTGTATTTCCATAATATAAAGACATTCCGACCAGGCTACATGAAACAGGTAGAACCTTATGCTGCAACTCCCCCGCCTTGTCCCTCCAATAAAAAACAAGTGAATAGTCATAGTCATTGAACAGATCAAGAGGATACTTGCGCGATCTACTTGGATCATACAGCTTCCTAAACAAGAACAACCCACTCCATTTCTCTGTAAGAGCGAAACCAAATACTGCTGTAGCGCCATAATACCCAAAAGCATTCACAATCGGAACCCTGTCTCCATAAACAAACTCCATCCCAATTGTATTTGCAAGTGAATCAATATTTCTGGTTGTCCCCTGACCCATACAGAGGCAATTCAGGAATACAAACGAAAAAAAAAGAAGTCTGCCCATCTTTTCCTAATTAGTCTTTACAACAAGATGATAGTGATTGTCCTTTGGATAATCCGAAGGCATCGCACCGTCTTCAAACCTCAATCCGGCCTCAATTAGTAAGGGCCTAACAGTTTCAACAGGTATCAGCGAATTATCCATCCACTTAATCCTAATATCTGCTGCCCAACCGCCAACATGGTTTGGACCAGATCCAAATATGAGAGAATTATTAGTACTTGAAAACGCTTCAATTCTGGAATACTTAAACCCTGATACCATTGTTGGGGCTAGATATCTATCTCCACCAGTGATTTCAAATTGAAAGTCAGCATTAAGTTTGAAGCGGAGAAGCTTATACAAATTTGCGATGCCTAATTTTAGATCATAGTTTGCCAAAACCTTATTATTGGGGTTCAAATTTCTACCATTGACATAAATATTGTTCCCCACAATGTATATACGTCCTCTTCCATCAGGTCCTTGTACCTTGTTCGTGGGCAATTTCACTAAATTGATTGACGCAAATGCAACATTAAGGCTGTTTACGTGCAAACTCGGCGACGAAGGCGCAGTCATGAATGTGTATCTCACCCCTGTTACAGGGTTTATTCCCAAAACATTATGAGCATACGCCATATATCGCAACTGCTCTGTAGAAATTGAAATCCCATTTCTCTGCCCATACTGCTGCACGCTCATTTCTCCATACCTGACCATATCGGCATCATTGCGCAGGCCCCTGGCATAGGACTCATACCCACTCCAAAACATCCTCCCATCCCCAGCATGCCAATACCGCCCCATTGATCCTCCGGTGCCCGTGGCCCAAGCATATGAATTATATCCGCCCGGCACCTCATTCCTCCACCCCATCGCATCGTACCAAACGGCGGTTTGCCGGGATTCAATCTTATCATCATATGTGTACGCCGAATAGTACTGACCGTTCATCGCACTATAATTCACCGTCTCATTCGGATCTGCCCCACTCACGTCGCTGAATGCCGTCGGGTTATTGAATGAGTAATTATACGGCGTCAGGCTCGCATACTTCGCCGCCATCGGGTCTACCCCATACATTCTTCCGAGTGCAGGATCGTAATTGCGGAAATCCAAATCGTAGAGTTGAGTGGTCGTGTTAAGTTCTGTCCCACCATTGGCCAAATAGTTATTTCCTGTCACAGCCTCCCTCGTCCACGAGTTGGCCGTCTGCATACCGAAGGGATAGTACTCGTTGCCCTGGATCAGGTTGGTCTTCGTCTGTGTCACCACCACATCGTCAAAATAAACCTCTACCAAGGTACTGCTATCGTTGCTCACATAAACGTGGCCACGTGTTGTCACCTGATATAGATCTGTCCCTTTTCTTTTGCTTGTCCAAAAGAAAAGGAACCAAAAGAAAAGGACCCCACGAAAACTGCGCAGCGAGGTCCCGCCGCGCCTAATCAGCCCGCATGCCGCCCTACCCACCTGCCCTCGCTTTGCGCCGCGCTTTTCGTGGACGCCCGCCCGCACAAGCCAAGACCCACTTTTACATTTTTCATTCAACATTTTACATTCTGCTGTTCACTTCGCGCCTTAGCGCCTTAGCGGTTTAGCCCCCTGCTCTTCACAATGAACAGTAATGTCCGTCCACCCACTTTTACATTTTAGAATTATCATTTTACATTTTGCGGTTAACTCTGCGCCTCCGCGCCTCTGCGGTTTAATCCCCCACTCTCCGCAAGGCACAATACGAGCACAGTTCAGACAACTAGATGGGTCGGGAGGAATCTCTCGACCAATTGGGATTATTGTTGCAGAGGATGACGTCTGCCAATACCAGGTGATACCTGATGGCGTAAACACGTCGACACGTAAACACATTGCAACCGCCTCTCACGGCCATCACTCAGCGCGGAGGCTGTTGACGGGATTCGTTCGGGCCGACTTGATTGCCTGATAGCTTACCGTAAACACGGCGATGGCGATCGCAGCGATAACCGCGATGGCGTAAACACCCACTCCAATCTCAGTCTGGTAGGCGAAGTTCTGAAGGACCAGCTTCACCACGTAGTAACCGGCGACCACGCCGATGACAGAGGCAAGGATCACAATATTAGCGAACTCCACCACCATCAGTTTCCAGATGGCGCCAACCGAAGCGCCGTGAACTTTGCGCACGCCGATTTCCTTGGTGCGGCGTTCGGCGGAGAAGGTGGCCAGACCAAACAGGCCCATGCACGCAATGAAGATGCCGACATACGTTAACTCCTGCATCAGTGTGCCCAACTTTCTGAATTCCGCATTTTGGTTCTCCCGGCCATCGCTCTCATGCCAGAGTTCAAACGGCCAGCCGTCGTCGTAGCGCTTCCAGGCGGTGATAATGGCCTCCTCGGTTGCCTTCCTGTTTTCCGCCTTAACCCGGATGGCGGTGTAGCCGAAGTGGTTCAGCATGGCGGTCACAAATCCAATCGCCTGAATCTTGATGGTTAGCGGCTCCATGTGAAAATCCTTCAGCACGCCGATCACCGTATAGGCGCTGTCGCCCTCATAAAGCTTCACTTCCTTTCCAATGGCATCCGCAGGTGTCCATCCGTAATCTCGCACCGCGGTTTCGTTGAGAAGAATCGTATGCTTGTCGGTGACGTTGTCACGGGAAGGTACACGCCCCGCCACCAGCGGTATGCCCATCGTGGGCGCATAGTCGGGTCCGGCATTCATGATGATTGCCCCCTTCCGCTCCGTGACAGGCATTCCTTCATATTGCACGGTCTCATACGAACCACCGGCTACCCCGGCCATGTATTCCACCCCGGGCAGATTATCCACCTCGGTAATGAAACTTTGATAGTAGTTATTTTCCTGGCGCATCTTGTCGGAAGAGCGCAGATAAAGCAGACCCTCAGGATTGTATCCCATGTCCTTGTGGTTCATGTAGTACAATTGCTTGTTGAGTGTAATGATGCCAATGAGCAGAGCGGTAACAACGATGAACTGAAACACTACAAGTCCCTTTCGCACAAAGAACCCGCCGCCAGGGCCCTGGGTACCCTTGATGGTCAATGCCGGTTTGTAGGAAGAGAGGAAGAACGCGGGGTAAATTCCTGACAGTACGCCGATGAAGAGACTGATAGCAACGAGGCTGACGATGGATTGGACCGATAAGAAATCAATCTCTAACGTCTGCCCGAGGTTGGCGTTGAATACGGGCAACAGCAGGTAGGACAATCCCGCTCCGACGACTATGGAAATCAGACTCAATACAATTGACTCACCAAGAAATTGCGCCACGAGTGAAGTCTGATGGGCACCGAGTGTCTTTCGCAGGCCTACTTCGCGCGCACGACGAGCGGAACGGGCTGTTGTGAGGTTCATGAAATTGATCGATGCGAGGATCAGGATGAGGAAGCCCACCGATGAAACGGCCGTGACATAGATGACACTGGAATTCTGACCCAACTCATAATAAAGATTTGAGTTCAGGTGAATGTCGGTCATCTTAATGACGGGCAGGTGGGCATTCTCGCCACCGTAAGCCACAGGAAAATGCTTCTTGATGAAGTTGTCCAGCTCCTTTTCGTTGAACGCCTTCGCCCCCGCTTCATCGGGGATATACACATAGGTATGGACAACCGGGTTGTTCCAGTTGTTTTCCACTTCCTTCCGACGCGGGTGATTGTAAATCGGCAACAGGACACCGTAGTTGAAGTGCGAATTCTTTGGCATCCGGCTCACCACGCCCAGCACCGTGTAGCTCTGGTTGGTTTCCAGCAGGGTAAACGTCTTGCCAATGGGGTCTTCTTCGCCGAAGAGGTTCTTCGCTTCTTCCGGTGTGATGAGCGCGTCATTGGTCTGCGTGGCAAACTTGAGTTGCGCCTCTTCCTTGCTTCCCTTGACGAAGGTGATGTCAAATAGGTTGAAAAAGGAGGTATCAACGAATAAGATACCGTTCACGAACAGGTTGCGGTTACCAACCCGTCCGCGGTCGCCGCCCGCGAACGCAAAGCTGGTGGCCTCCTTGATCTGTGGGTAATCATCTACGAGGGCTTGCTTGATGGGATAGGAAATGTCGGCCGTGGTGCCAACCGGTCGTAGCTCAGCTCATAGTACGCCAGGCTGAGGGTGAGAAAGAAGATGGCCATGCCAAGGGCCAGGCCGAGAATATTGATGACCGAATATCCTTTATACTTGATGATGTTGCGGAAGGCGATGATGAAGTAGTTTCTCAGCATGGCGGGATGGTTTGAAGGCCGGTAGATCAAACGATAAGTTCGGCAAAAAGATTGCTCGGCTGCCGGCCGTTACAACTTATTACAAGTGCACCCCTTTCTACCCGGATTTTAGGTTACAGCATTAAGATTGGAATCAACCGTGTTCGAAAGGCAACAGACCTGACCCATGGCCACCGCTGCCGTTTATCAACCTATCTCTGTCAATGAACGATCGATCAAGGCACCGACCTCCCTTGGTGAATGAATTACAAACTTGCCATGTGGCCATATTGGGGCCAGATCCAAGAACTATCATGATTCAGTATCAGGCACAAGGTTGGCTTGTTTTGCAGGTAGCAAATTGAACCGATACGTCACTTTTAGCTATTTTTACCAGAATTTTAACCTTGAATCCTCTTGAGGAAGTATACTCTGGTGTTGCTGGTTGGACTCATTAACCTGGCCGCCAGCGCGCAACCGGCCAATGATAATTACGCATCCGCAACGGATGTTTCGGGCCTGTTGGCAGGAGCTTGTTCGGCTAACGGAGCCTTTACGACCATAGCCGCCACGGCGGACAATAACAAGGGCAGCGCCTGGGACAGTGGTCCCAACTACAATGTCTGGTTCAAGTTCACGGCTACCACGAACTACGTTAAAGTGAACGTCAACACGGGAGCTCCGGAAGGCACTTTACAGTATCCTTACGTTGCCATTTGGGCAACCAACGGTACGACAGAACTCGCATCGATGAACCGCAACGGGCAGTACACCGATCTTGAGTTGGATTATCTTGGACTCACCCCCGGGACGGTGTACTATATTTCGGTAGACAACCTGGCTGGCGCAGGGTTTCGCGGGACTTTCAAACTCTGCCTTAGCGATGTGGTCGACTTCAACTATTACGAGGGTGCGGTAGATGTTTCCGGATTGATGAATACATGTTCCGCCGATGCTGCCTATTCGACCGTGTATGGTACACCCGACAAGAACAAGGGCAGCGCATGGGATAGCGGGCCGAACTACAACCGCTGGTTCAAGTTTACGGCTACCACGAACTATGTAAAGGTTCAGCTCAATACGGGTGCACCGGAAGGGAATCTGCAGTATCCTTACCTCGCGCTTTGGGCAACCAATGGAACCACCGAGCTGGCTTCCATGAATCGAAATGGTCAATACACTGACCTGGAACTCGACTACTATGGCCTTACCCCTGGCACTGTGTACTACATTTCAGTGGACAACCTTGCGGGTACAGGGTACCGGGGTTCTTTCAAGTTGTGTTTGAGCGACGTTGCTGATTACAACTATTATGAAGGTGCACTTGACGTTACCTCCCTGATAAACACATGTTCCGCCGATGCCGCTTATTCAACATTGTATGCCACGGCCGACAGAAACAAAGGCAGTACATGGGATAGCGGACCAAACTACAACCGGTGGTTCAAGTTTACGGCATCAAGCAGCTATATGAAGGTGCAGCTGAAGACCGGCGCTCCCGAGGGAAGCCTTCAGTATCCTTACCTCGCGCTATGGCAGGCGGACGGTACAACGGAACTGGCATCGATGAATCGCAATGGCCAGTACACCGATCTCGAAGTGGACTATTATGGGCTCACTCCAGGCAATGTGTATTATATATCGGTCGACAATTTGACCGGAACGGGCTATCGTGGCACGTTCAAACTTTGTTTGAGTGATCTGGTTGACTACAATTTCTATGAAGGAGCCGTTGATGTCACCTCCCTGATCAATGCGTGTTCGGCGGATGCCGCCTACTCCACACTCTATGCCACGGCCGACAAGAACAAAGGTTCGGCCTGGGACAGTGGACCCAATTATAACCGGTGGTTCAAGTTTACCGCCAGTACGAATTACATGAAAGTGCAGTTGAACACGGGCGCGCCGGAAGGCAACTTACAGTATCCGTATCTCGCGCTGTGGCAGTCCGACGGCACCACCGAGATTTCCTCCATGAATCGCAATGGACAATATACCGATCTTGAATTGGACTACTACGGGCTGACCCCCGGCAATGTGTACTACATCTCCGTTGACAACCTGACCGGAACCGGCTACCGGGGCACATTCAAATTGTGCCTGAGCGATGTGCCCGACTACAATTTCTACGAAGGCGCCATTAATGTAACGAGCCTTATCAACAATTGCTCATCCAGCGCGGCCTATACCACAGTTAACGCCACGGCCGACAGAAACAAAGGAAGTAAATGGGACTCGGGTCCCAACTACAACCGTTGGTTCAAGTTCACCGCCACGGCTTCCGGCTACATATGGGTGCAGTTAAATACCGGCGCCCCTGACGGCACTCTTCAATATCCCTACCTTGCGTTGTGGGCGTCCGATGGAACCACGGAGCTTACTTCCGTAAACCGTAACGGGCAGTATACCGATCTTGAAATCGACTACCTGGGCCTCACCCCCGGATCCACCTACTACATCTCTGTTGACAACCTGACCGGAACCGGTTACCGGGGCACTTTCAAACTTTGTTTGTCGGATGGCGTTGGAAACAATTATTACGAAGGAGCGACGGACATTACCACCTACATGAATGGTTGCACCAGCAACGCCGCATTCACCACAGTAGATGCGACTGCTGATAAGAACAAGGGAAGCGCATGGGATAGCGGGCCAAACTACAACCGATGGTTCAAATTCATTGCAGCCACTAATTATGTCAAGGTGCAATTGAATACCGGGGCGCCGGAAGGCAGTCTTCAGTATCCTTACCTCGCACTTTGGAGCACCAATGGAACCACCGAACTGGTGTCCATGAATCGCAACGGGCAGTACAACGACCTGGAAGTAGACTACCTGGGGCTTGTACCGGGTGTGACCTATTACATATCCGTGGATAACCTTACGGGGACCGGATACCGGGGCACGTTCCAGCTTTGCCTGACCGACGTTCCTGATTACAACTACTATGAAGGCGCCGTCAATTTGACCAACTTGAACAACTGGTGTTCCGCCGATGCGGCGTACACAACTGTTAACGCAACGCCAGACAAGAACAAGGGCGCCTTGTGGGATACAGGACCAAACTATAATCGCTGGTTTAAATTCACCGCATTATACTCCTCAGCAACCATACAATTGAAGACTGGAGCGCCGGAAGGAACCCTGCAGTATCCCTATGTCGCCCTTTGGTCCACCAACGGAACAACAGGATTGGCATCCGTAAACCGTGCGGGTCAATATGTCGACCTGACGATGAACTATGGGGCTTTGGTCCCCGGTACCGTTTACTACATTTCGGCCGACAATCTCGTTGGCGCCGGATATCGCGGAACATTCAAACTTTGCATCAATAACATTGACCCGGTGGTCTATTATTCCAGGGCCGATGGAAGCTGGTCCACTCCCTCTACCTGGTCTACCATTGGCTTTGGCGGGGCGGCGGCGGGTTCTGCGCCAGGCCCCGGCAGTATCGTCAACATACGCGACAATACCATCACGTTATCCGCCAGCACTCAGGTGGCCGAAGTAAACCTCACCAACAGCGCCGGTAACACGTCCCTGACCATCGACAATGCCACCCTTACGGTGATCGGGAATATGTCGATAACCAACTCAAGCAACAATACCAGCATCACCACCATTCAGAACAACGGCGCACTCGTGGTGGCCAATGATATTTCGTTCAGCCGCAGTGGCGGCACCGGGGCGACCCAGATCACCGCCACCAGTGGCTCAATTAGTGCCGGGCAGGATTTATTGCTTACGTCCACAGCTGGCACCGTCTCAACTAACACGATCACCCTGAGCAACGCCGCCACTTTTTCCGTTGGTCGTGACGTTACCTTCAATTCCTCCGGCGGTATGAAACTCAGTATGACGCTCAACAATACATCCGCCCTAACCGTCGGCCGCGACCTGACTTTCACGTCCACCGCAGCATCGAAGACCGAGTTGATTTTCAACAACGCGGCAACGATGAGTATCAAGCGAAACATTGTTCGGGGCGGCACACCGTATGGTACGCTCACCTTCAACAATACCTCAACGCTGACATTCAATGCCACGGGCAATCAGCAAGTCATTGCCTCATCGGCAGGTTCGGGCGGCGACGCCATCACCTATCGCAACGTGGTGATCAACAACACGAGTGGCTACGCCACAGACTTCAGCATGGGTGGCACCGCGACCGTCAACGGCAACCTGACCATGACGCAGGGGGTCATTCAGACCACCGCGGGCAACCTGATTGCCATAACCAACGGGGGCAACGCCAACATCGGAAGTTCGACCACGTACGTAGATGGTCCGATGTCCATCGACCTCGGATCAACCACACCCACCGCCTTGAATTTTCCGATCGGTAAAAGCACATCTTACCGGCCGATCGTCATCACCCCGACGCATTCGGATGCCACCAATGTTACCTATACGGCAGAGGTGTTCAATTCTTCCGCTGCCGCGCTTGGATACACCCTGCCCGGAACGATCGACCGGGTTTCCGGCGTGCGCTACTGGAGTGTAAGTCGCTCTGCGGTGGCCAATCTCACCTCGGCAACCGCTACGTTGTATTATGGTATTGGCAGCACCGATGGTGTTACCGATCCTGCCAACCTGCGTGTAGTAAAAACCAATGGCGCAGGAACCACCTGGTTTGATGTGGGTGGAACAGGGAGTGCGGCGGCAACCGGCACGATTACTTCCAATCCCTTCACCACCTTCGGCCTCATGACACTCGGCAACGCGACCGGCGGTGGCAATCCGCTCCCCATCGAACTTAAGTCATTCGAAGCACGACGCGACGGCTCCCGGGTGTTTCTTACATGGATCACTGCCTCCGAAATCAACAACGATTATTTCGAAATCGAACACTCTTCCGATGGTCTCACCTTCTCTTCCTTTGCAAAAATCCAGGGACAAGGAACGAAGGCCGGGGAGTCAATCTATTCCCACATCGACGAGAAGCCGTTTGCCCAAAGGTCATACTACCGTTTAAAACAGGTTGACTTTGATCAACAGATGCACTATTCGAAGGTGATTTCAGTGGACATGATCTCGACGGGACAGCGCACGGTCATTGTGTATCCAAATCCGGTTGGCGATGATCAGTTCAGCCTTCGCCTTCACGGTTTCGGCCCGGATGAACGGGTCACCGTCCGGATTTCGGATCTTGTCGGACGGATCCTGTACCTCGGTGAATTCTCCACGGAGAATTCCGCAGAAACTGAACTGGTGATACACAGGGCCGGTTTGCCGGCCGGCATGTATGTCATTACCATTCTCCACCGCAACGGGCAACTGGGCTCAAGGCTGGTTGTAAGATAGTCTTGCCGTCTCTCCGGTTACGGGCTAAGGTTGCCTAGCTTTGGGCTATGAAAAGATCTCTTTGCCTGTTGATAATCATCACCGTGGTGGCTTCTGCCTCGCCGGGTCAAACCAGGATAAGCCAGGTTCTTTCCCATGAATGGAAATTCTCACTTGGCAACCCGGCTAACGCTGCGACTCCGGCCTACGACGATACTTCCTGGCAGCCCGTTGCCGTACCCCACGACTGGGCTATCGCCGGACCTTCGCTTCCCGATGGCGACGGCAACACTGGCAAACTTCCCTGGAAAGGCGAAGGCTGGTACCGGCGTTCCCTCGATATTCCTGCCAGCTACGCCGGCAAGACCATCTACCTACTCTTCGATGGGGTCATGGCCTCTCCACAGGTATTTGTGAACGGCACCCTCGCCGGTTCGTGGGATTATGGCTACAACTCCTTCTACCTCGATATCACCCGATTGGTGCAGCCCGGCAAGCCCAACCTTCTTGCTGTTCATGCCGACACGCGTGAGCACGACAGCCGGTGGTATCCCGGAGCCGGCATCTACCGCAAGGTCCAATTGATGGTTACCGACCCCGTGCATGTTGCCTTGTGGGGCACATTTGTCACCACGCCCATCATCAAGCCGCACTATGCCGATGTTCACATCGCCACCCAGGTTAACAACCAATCGGCTCAAAATGAAAACCTCCGGCTGGAGTATGTCATACTCAATCCCGCAGGGCGCGAAGTTGGCAGGAAGGAATCATCCATCACTGTGCCCGGAAGAACATCAACTGAAAATGAAGTCACCCTCACCCTGGCCAATCCGCAGCGCTGGGACATCACCAATCCCGCGTTGTACCAGGCACACATACGCATTCTGCGCGGCGACCAGGTCGTAGACAACACGACCTCTGCGTTCGGCATACGCACCATGCGCTTCACACCCGACGACGGCTTCTGGCTCAACGACAGGCGTGTGCAAATCAAGGGCGTGAACCTGCACCACGACCACGGACCTCTTGGCGCAGCCTTCAATATTCGCGCCATGGAGCGACAGCTCGAGATCATTAAAGCCATGGGCGCCAATGCCATACGCACCAGTCACAATATGCCCGCACCCGAACTGCTCGATTTGTGCGACAAAATGGGCCTGCTCGTCGTGGATGAGATCTTCGACAAGTATGATGGCAAGGCCGACCTGAAAGCCGGTGCGGACTTCGATGCCTTCGCCCACCGCAATGTGAAGAATTGGATTCTGCGCGACCGCAATCATCCTTCCATTTGCCTGTGGAGCGTGGGCAACGAGATCGGCGACGTGCAGTACAACGTCAACGGCGGCTTCAAGAAACTGCAGACCATGGTGAACTACGTGCGGCGATATGATCCCTCCCGTGCCGTAACGCTGGTGTGTGATAACCAGGCCAGTGCCAGCCTCCGGCATTTCGAGTACTACGATGTTCACGCCTGGAACTACGGGCGACGATACGCGCTGGCCCGACAGCTCGAACCCAACAAGTCTGTGCTCATCAGCGAGTCGGCTTCGACCGTGAGCACACGAGGTTTTTATGAACTACCCCTGCCCCAGAAGAAAACTGATTTTACAAAATCCCTGCAGGTGAGCTCCTACGATCTGAACGCACCCGACTGGGCCGAGATCGCCGACGACGATTTCATGTGGCAGCAGGAAGAGCCGTATATAGCCGGCGAGTTTGTGTGGACCGGGTTTGATTATCTCGGCGAGCCGACACCCTACAGTAACCAGGAAGTGAAGAAGATGGGTCTTACCGATCGTGAAGCCGCTCGTGCATCGTTCTTCGGGATTGTGGACCTGGTGGGTATTCCCAAGGACCGTTACTACTTATACAAGAGTTACTGGAAGCCGGAGGAGAATACGGTGCACATCCTTCCGCACTGGAACTGGCCGGCAGGCACGGGCAACGTCCCCGTGATGGTGTACACCAACGGCGACTGCGCCGAACTGTTCCTCAACGGTAAATCGTTGGGACAGCGGTGCAAGAATCCAAGGTCGACTACGTCAACCGAGCGTTTCCGCCTGCAATGGGATGACGTAGCTTACACACCGGGAGAATTGAAAGCAATTGCCTACAAGGAAGGCGTTAAGATTGGCGAACAGATCGTCCGTACAGCTAGCGAACCGGTGAGCCTGCGACTGACGGCCGACAGGACTTCGATTAAGGCCGGAGGCGAGGACCTTTCGTATGTGCTGGTTGAAGCCCTGGACAAGAATGGAAACCTGTGCCCATTGGCCAATACGGCGCTTGACATTGCTATCGGCGGACCGGCACAGGTTGCCGGCGTGGGCAACGGCGATCCGCAGTCGCTCGATCCGTTCCAGGGAATGAAAGTGAAGTTGTTTTACGGCAAGGCGATGATCATCGTCGCTTCCGGTGCGGCGGCGGGCGAAGGGAAAGTTACAGTTACCGGCAGCGGATTTCTCAAAGGAACCACCACTATAAAGGTGACCCCCTAGCGAGTCTGACCAATCACTTGACATCAGGAACAACCGTGACATCATCCATTGCTATCCGAAAAGGGTTACCCGGCGATCTGCCGGCAATGAAGCATTTGTTTGTCGATACGGTGACCACCATCTGCCGTGCGCATTACACCGATGAACAACTGAGGGTGTGGGCCTCAAGCGCCAACAACAACGAGCGATGGAATGGACTTGTCAATGATCAATACCTTATCCTTGCCGAGCTTGGAGAGAAGCTAGTGGGATTTGCTTCCCTTGGCGGCGATGGTTATGTCGATCTTTTCTACGTGCACAAAGACCATCAGCGACAAGGCATAGCCCGGGCGCTGTACGCAACCATCGAACAAGAAGCGATGCGAGTGGGAACCGAGAAACTCGTAGCCGATGTCAGTAAGACCGCTCGACCTTTTTTTGAAGCTGTGGGATTTCAGGTCATGGATGAACAAATGGTTGTACGTGAACGAGTTTCGTTGACAAATTTCAGGATGGTCAAATTGTTCTGACTTTCGCTAATGCAAAAACTGAAGCCCAACCGCAACCACCCCTCCCTGACCATCGCGACCTCAAACGGGTTGACCGCCGCGGAGCTGGGACTGCGCTTCGACAAAGTGGCCTTGCGTGTCCTGGAAATCCTGCGCGTCCATACGGAGCATTCCCTGAACAAAGGCGAAACGGTGATCGTCACCGTAACGGCCCCGATTCGGGTGCCGGCCCGAACTGCCAAGGACATCGCAACGTTCGTCGAATCACTCGTCAGCACATCGACAGATCAGGCTAACAAGAAGGCACAGGTGCAGGGCAACCGCGTTTACCTCCGGCTGCTCAAGCATGGAAGACCAAACGCTCCGCGGTTCATCGGCTTTATTCACAACCCTGACGTCAAAGCCAGCCGGTTACTCCGGCTCGCCACCGCCTGGCTCACTGAACAATAAATAAGGATCTCACCACACGGTGATCCTATCCGCTTCGGGCTTGTACATCTTGTCGCCCGGCTGAACGTTGAAGGCTTTATAGAACGGCGTGAAGTTCATCAGCGGTCCGTTGACACGCCACCGCGGCGGCGAGTGGGGGTTTGTGTTCACGTACATCCGCAGGTATTCGTTGGTGGTCTTCACGCGCCAGATGCGCGCGATGGAGATGAAGAACCGCTGATCGGGCGTAAAACCGTCCAGCTTCACAGAATCCCTGCCCTGCTCGGTCATCTTGAACGCGTCGTAGGCGATGGCCACGCCGGCAATGTCGGCCGTGTTCTCTCCGACTGTCAGCGCTCCTTTGAGGTGCATGGAATCAAGCACGGTGAACTGGTTGTACTGATCGATCACCTGCTGGGTCCGGGCTTTGAATTTCTCGTAGTCGTCCTTCGTCCACCAGTTGGTCACGTTGCCGTCTTTATCGTACTGCGCACCCTGGTCGTCAAACGAATGGGTGATCTCGTGGCCGATCACCATGCCAATGCCGCCGTAGTTGAGGGCGTCGTCGGCATTCAAATCGAAATAAGGCGGTTGGAGAATGCCGGCGGGAAAGACGATCTCGTTCAGCGGTGGGTTGTTATAGGCCGTCACCGTCGGAGGCGTGGTCAGCCACTCGGTGCGATCGACCGGCTTCCCTACTTTCGACACGCTGTACTGATAGTCGTTGCGGTTGGCCGAAAGCCGGTTTTCGAAATAGGTATCGCGATTCACCTCAACGTTGCTGTAGTCCCTCCATTTGTCCGGGTAGCCGATCTTCTCGGAGAAGGCGGCCAGTTTCTCCCGGGCTTTGGCCTTGGTGGAGTCACTCATCCAATCGAGCTTGTTGATGCGCGTCTCAAAGGCCTTCTTGAGATTGCCGACAAGCACCATCATGCGCTTTTTGGCATCCTCCGGGAAATACTTCTTCACATAAAGCTGGGCCAGGGCATGACCGAGTGAGCGGTCGACGGCCTGCGTCATTTCTTCTGACCGCGCCTTTTGCACCGCCTGCCCCGTCAGCACGCGGGTGTATTCAAATGACGTATCGGTAAACGGCTTGCTCAGGTAGTTTGCGTAGCTGGTGAGCGCGTTTGCCTTGAGGTAGACCTTCCAGCTGCCCAGCGGAACCGACTTAAGCATAGCATTGAGTTTGTCGTAGTAGCCGGGTTGCGCTACGTTGACCGAGTCAGTTTTTACCGAAAGGTTTTCCAACAGCTTGGGCCAGTTCAGGTTCGGGTGCTTCCTGGCCAGCGCGGACACCGCAAGTTTGTTATAGTTGGCTTTCACGTCGCGCAACTCGATGTTGGTCCGGTGCGCAGTGGCAAGCTGCTTCTCGATATCGTAGGTAACATTGGCATTCTTGCTGGCGGTAGCGGCATCGGTACCGGTCAGCTCAAACAGCCGGGTGAGATAATTCTTATAGGCCTGCTGAATGCGCAGCGTTGAAGAATCGGTCTTGAAATAGTAGTCGCGCTCCGGTAACCCGGTGCCCGTCTGGTAGAACTGGGCAATATTCATTCGACTGTTCTTGTCGTCAGGGCCGACATAGAAACCAACGATGGAGCCGTCACCTGCCTGCTGCTCTTCTGCCACAACCTTGAGCAGCGACGCTAAATCCGAGATTGCCTCAATGCGTTCCAGTATGGGCTTGACGGGTTCATAACCTCTCTTGTTGATCGTGGCGGTATCCATACCCGCCGCGTAGAAGTCGCCTACCTTCTGTGCAATACTTCCCGCCGGATTGCTGGCGGTGGAGATGCTGTCAAGGATACCCTTCATGCGCAAGCGCTGCGGGTAGTTCATAAACGAATACGCACCGACACCCGTTTGTCCGGCAGGTATCTTCGCACTGTCGTACCAAATGGTGTTGACATAAGCAAAGAAGTCATCGCCGGGTTTCTTTGTAGGGTCAATGCCGGTTACAACAACGTGTTTGGTTTCCCTGCTGTCCTGCTTGCATGCCGCGATAGACAACAGGACCAGGGAAAGGATGAGCAGCTTTTTCATGATTGATATTGCGTGTTAGGCTATGGATAGACCGAAAGGCCGTAAAGCTAGGGAATTTGTCGCATTGAGAGATAGATGAATGCATGGAGGAATAAGGATGACCAATTCAGGGGGAGCAACAAGGGCTGCCACAGTCGATATTTGCCTGGCGATGGGTACATTTGAACATGCGGGGTACTCTTTTTTTAATGATCCTGATCGCAACGTCTTGCTCAGCCCCTTCCGGGCGTGAAAAGACAGCCGGTATTCGACTGGTGCTTCCAGCTTCACTGGAGATCCATCGCGAGCGGTTGACACAGTCTATCGATTCAGCGCGGTCCGCTCTACAGCAATTTGCAGCCGCCCATGGGTGGAGTGAACTGACTAAAGAAGAATTCATGGATAGCGTGATGATCTTCGACGACAAAGCACTGTTCGATAAAACGCTATTGAAACTGGCCGGCGCCGACTCCTCCACACCACTTCCCCCCACCTACTGCGCAGCCCTGGAAAATCGGGTGCTTATTGCCATGGCTCCTGCATACTATGCGCAGGTATTCCCGGAAGGGATTGAGCCGGGCAGTTATTCCAAGCTTCTTGTGCACGAAATGGCGCACCGCTTGCATATTCGTATTCTCCATGGTGATGAGGAGGCTATGGGGCCCACCTGGTTCTTTGAAGGCTTTGCCCTCTACGCCGCCGATCAGTTCGCGCATTCCTCCCTCCAACTCTCCGACGATGAAGTCATTGAAGTCTTGCAAGCCCCGGAGCGAGGAAGCTATCTTCGCTACAATTATTGCTTCCGCTATTTTGTTAAACCTTCGAACCTGAAAGTATTCATCGCAAATGCATCGCAACCAGGATTTAGCGACTCACTCACTCAACTCATACAGAAAGTTCAACCTTGACTTTGAACCTTGAACCCGCCTGCCAGATTCGCTCTTTTTCTGAAATGTCCCAATTGGCGGACAAGCTATGAACCTTGAACTTTGAACTGTTGAACATCACCATGCGACCCTATATCCTCGCCGAAACAAACTGGAAGACAATCAAGGACACCCACGTTGACCTCGTTGTCCTTCCCTGGGCTGCCTGCGAGGCCCACAACTACCACCTACCGTATTCCACCGACATCATTGAAGCGGAGGCGATTGCGGCCGAAGCCGCCCGTCTTGCCTATGAAAAGGGTGCCCACCTGATCGTCCTCCCAGCGATTCCATTTGGGGTTAATACAGGACAACACGATATCCGGCTTGACATCAACCTGAACCCAAGCACGCAGTTGGCCATACTCCATGATCTGCTCACAACTCTCGACCGCCAAGGCATGCAGAAGCTGGTAATTATGAACGCGCATGGCGGCAATGACTTCCGTCAGATGATCCGGGAGCTGGGGCTGCGATTCCCCTCCATGTTTATCTGCCAGTGCAATTTCTACCAGGCTGTCGATCAGCGCGATTTCTTTGAAAACAAAGACGACCACGCCGGTGAGATGGAGACCAGCTTGCTGCTCTACCTTCGTCCCGATTTGGTGCTGCCGTTGAATGAGGCCGGCGACGGCCAGGCGAAACGGTTCAGGTTCAACGCCATGCGTGAAGGCTGGGCGTGGGCCGAGCGGCGCTGGTCTGAAGTTACTCGCGACACGGGTGTAGGTGATCCCCGTAAGGCCACACGTGAAAAGGGAGAGCGCTATTTCAGGGCCGTCACAGAGAAAATTGGTGACTTCTTCCATGAGCTGGCAACAACCGACCGGACCGATTTCTTTGGAGACTAGATTATTCATGCAGAAGATTCCTGTCCGATCCATAAAACCCACACACCCCGAACCGGCGCTGACAGACGGTTTCCGGATCCGGGACCTGCAGACCGTGCTGGCCGGAAAGGACATGAGCCAGGAAATTCATCGGCACGACTTCTACTTTCTTTTGGTGGTGAAAAAAGGTTCAGGCAAGCATGTCATCGATTTCGAGATGTACAAAGTCAGCGATCGCACGTGCTTCGTCATGCGCCCGGGACAGGTGCATGAACTCAGCTTGAAGGGCAATGGCGAAGGTTACCTCGTGGAATTCAAGCCCGACTTTTTGCGGGACAAGTCCACGCGGCAGTTGCTACGAAGGGCTGCTGCCATCAACTGCTACGCCTTTGATGCCTTCGGTTTCGCCCGGATTACGGACTTGCTGGCCGGGGTGATGCAGGAATACGCGACCCGGAAGGAAGGATACCTGGATGTGATCAAGGCCAACCTGGCGGTGAGCTTCATCGAGCTTGTGCGCAACCGGAAGGCACATGGTGGAGCATCGGTTTCTTACGAACAGGAACGCCTCGAGGACCTCCTCGACCTTCTTGAGACGCACATAGCTACGCACAAACAAGTGGCCGACTATGCGCGTATGATGAACCTTTCCGCCTACCAGCTCAACGCCATCACCAAATCAACCCTGGCCAAAACCTGCTCGCAGTTGATTGATGAGCACATCATACTTGAGGCCAAGCGCTATCTGCTGGCCACAACCAACCAGGTGAATCAGACAGCCTACCACTTGGGATATGATGACGCCTCTTATTTCATCCGATTCTTCAAAAAACAGACGGGATATTCCCCGGAGGCCTTCCGGCTGAAATTCAAATAAGTCCAATTCAATTTCACTTTTGTCCTACTGCCGAGCCTGCAGACCCCGGTACCTTTGCTTCACAAACCAAATAAAAAGCAGCTCATGAAAACCAAAATGAAACTACTGGCCTCGCTGAAAATCTGGGTGGTTATCTATCCATCCATTACCCTGTTCCTTCACCTTTTCGGAGAGCCCCTTTCAGTCCTCCCCCTCTACCAGCGCACTTTTCTCCTGACGGTGTCGTTGGTGCCGTGGATCGTGTTCATTGGCGTTCCCTTCGTAGATACGGTGGTGAAGCTCGTTGCCCCTCCGGCAGAAAACAAATAAGACCTGTCCCTCATGAAAGAGAAAATGGACTTTGATGTCATCGTTGTTGGCGGCAGCTACTCCGGGCTTGCCGCCGCAATGGCCCTTGGCCGGGCGATAAGAAAGGTGCTGGTGATCGACAGCGGTGCTCCCTGCAACCGGCAGACGCCACATTCGCACAACTTTCTTACCCACGATGGAAAACCTCCCGCCGAGATTGCCCAGCTTGCCCGCCAACAAGTGATGCAATACCCTACGGTGGCATTTTATCCGGGAATGGCCACTGTGGGAGAACGGATCCCGGGAGGGTTCCGCATCAGCACATCCACAGGCGCCTCATTCACGGCGAAGAAGTTGATCTTCGCTACCGGTATCAAAGATGTCATGCCTGCGATTGAAGGTTTTGCGGCGTGCTGGGGTATCACGGTGCTCCATTGTCCCTATTGCCATGGGTATGAAGTGCGGAATGAAGTCACCGGGATTCTGGGTAACGGCGATTACGCCTTTGAGTTTTCTGCGATGATCTCCAACTGGACCCGGCAGCTCACGGTGTTCACCCATGGTCCTTCTTCGTTGTCGCAGCAGCTGGCCGACAAGCTGAAGCAAAAAGAGGTTGAGGTTGTCGAAAAGGAAATTGCCAGTCTCGAACATCAGGCCGGCCGGCTGAAGGGCATTCGGTTCAAAGACGGCTCATTCACTGCTCTTCAGGCCATCTACGCCCGGCCCTCGTTTGAGCAGCACTGCCCGATTCCCGCTTCACTGGGTTGCACACTCACTCAGGAGGGGTATCTACAGGTGGATGGCTCGCAGCGCACATCTGTCCCCGGTGTTTACGCCAGTGGCGACAACACCACCCGCATCCGTACGGTTGCCAATTCCGTGGCCACAGGCACTACGGCAGGAATGATGGTCAACCGCGAGATTATTGAAGAGGAATTCTGATATTGAGTAACCACCCATTGCTTATGAAAGCCGTCATCTATGAGAAGTATGGTCCGCCGGAAGTGCTCGAACTCCGGGACGTGCCACGACCGGTTCCGAAGGACAACGAAGTACTGATTCGAGTTCATTACACCACCGTTACCGCCGGTGATTGGCGCCTGCGGAAAGCAGACCCATTCCTGGCCAGGATCTTCAACGGGTTATTCAAGCCGAACCGCGTGAAAATTCTCGGGTTTGAGTTGTCCGGCGTGATAGAAGAGGTGGGAAAGAACGTTCAATCCTTCAAGAAAGGCGACGAGGTCTTTGCCCAGTGCGGGCTCCGGTTTGGCGGCTATGCAGAGTATGCTAGTCTTCCCGCCGACAAACTGATAGCGATCAAACCTTCCAACATGACCTTTGAAGAAGCCGCAACCGTGCCGGTGGGCGGGCTCACTGCGCTCCGGCTGCTGAGGCAAAGCGGAGTCAAGGCCGGCGACCGGGTGCTGATCTACGGTGCGTCTGGCAGCGTGGGCACATTCGCCATTCAACTAGCGAAAGCATTCGGCGCCGAAGTCACCGCCGTTTGCAGCACTGCAAACATCGACCTCGTAAAACGAATCGGCGCCCATCATGCCATCGACTACACACGAGAGGATTTCACCAGGACCAGCCAGCGCTACCACATTATTCTGGATGCGGTTGGGAAAACATCCAAGTCCGCAAGCAGGCACTTGTTGCTGCCTGGCGGGAAATACGTTGGCGTCACCGGCAGCCCCAGATCAAAGTCCGATGATATGCAGACATTAAAAAGCTTGATTGAATCAGGGAAACTCACCACGGTGATCGACCGGCGCTACACCCTGGAGCAAATCCGGGAAGCCCATGCCTATGTAGAGTCGTTCCGGAAGAAGGGTAATGTAAGTGTGTCAGTGATCGGTGATCGGTAGGTCGGTGACTCAATTCAGCGCCACTTTGCGCCTTCTGCGCGCCTGCCCGCCAAGCAATGGAAACTGATAAGGAGTCCAGGCGATTCACCACACTTCCATAGCAAGTGAAGGAGCGAGAAAAGTAACTATGCAGAGCGCGAGAACCGCGTGAAGAAGCGGTTGTGACAGAGGTCTATTCCGCGAAAGCGGTGCAGGCTGGTAATTCGATGTTTGTAAAACTGAAGAGGGCCTGATTCTCGGCAGCCGAACCATTCGTAGCCGTTGGCCCACGGAATGCCACCCACTCAGCACCCCAGTAGCAGAAGCCCGCGCCTTTGGAATTCTGTTTCAGCATGGATTTGATCGCCAGCAGGAAACTCTTCTGCCCTTCTGGTGTGGCCGGGTAGCCCGGAATCAACTGTGACGATAGGCCGACAATGTTGTTGGTGTAATCCGCCCAGCCCAGCGTGAAGGGATAGGCTGTTTCAGCAATCAGCAGCGGCTTTCCCGTATCGGCAATAAGCGTGTTGATCGTTGTCTTCAGCACGTCAAGGCTAAGTCCGTGCCAAACCGGATAGTATGACAAGCCGATCATGTCGTAATCCAGAGAAGCATTCTTGAGTTGGGCGAAGAACCACTGCGCGTTGTCTGTCCCTGCAAAGTGGATGAGAATTTTGCTTGATGCCGAAACTTCGCGCACCGCCCTGCAGCCCTCCTTAAGGAGATCGACGAAGCTGCTGAAGTTGTTGATGCGGCCGTCTTCCCACAGGATGCCTCCGTTCAGTTCGTTTCCTATTTGCACGTAGTCAGGCTGAATAAGGTTCATCACCCTTTTCGTGTATCGGTAAACACTGTCTTTTAGTACCGGATACGACAGTCCCTGCCAGGCGGCTGGCTTGGACTGGTGACCCGGATCTGCCCAGGTGTCGGAGTAGTGAATACTGACGTACACTTTCATGCCCGCCGCCTTCACCCGTTCGGCCAGGACCTTAACCTCAGCAAGCGAACTGTGCGCATCGGCGGGCGCATGCCACAGCCTCATGCGAATGGTATTGCAGCCGCGTGATTTTAACAAGAGCATTACATCGGCGGGCGCGCTGTTGTCGGCATAATAGACGGTGCCCTCGGCTTCCGTTGTCGGCAAGAAGGACAAGTCCGCTCCCCGAATGAAGTCAGCGAAAGGTGTAACCGGTGTGGTTGGGGTAGTTGGTGTATTGGGAGCGGAAGGCTGGGGATTCTCGGATGAACTGCTACAGGCGGTAACCAGCAGCGCAAGGACCAGGCTTCTAAAAGTTCGGCAACGCAACATCATCAGTCACAAAGGTACTGACCAAGGACCACGTTTTATAGAATCAGATATTTCCTCTTAAAAATAGAAACATATTAAGTCGGTTTGCCGTTAGTTTTCCCTATCGGTTATGAAGGGATTTATCGGTGAATTTGAAGAGTTGGTGATGCTGACCATCGCCAGCCTTGGTGAGGATGCCTACGGTGTTTCCATTAAGAAGGAAATTGAAGCGCGGGCGGTTCGATCCATCAGTATCGGGGCCTTGCACGCCACACTTACCCGCCTCGAAGAGAAAGGGTTTGTCAGCTCAAGTCTCGGTGATCCTACGCAGGAGCGCGGCGGCCGCAGAAAGCGCCACTTTGAACTGACACAGAAAGGCAAAGTCAGCCTTAGGCAGATCAAAGAACTGCGTGATTCCCTTTGGAGAGATTCTCGTTCAACACTTTCTCCTGCGCGGTGAAGTCGAAACAACCCATCCCTTCCCCGATGGCAACCCGGCTCTTCCGTTGGCTGGCCGGTCCTGCCTTTATTGAAGATCTTAGCGGCGACCTGGACGAACTGTTTTATCAGGACCTGCATTTGTATTCAGTGCGAAGAGCGCAATGGAATCATTGGCGGCGGGTATGGTCACTCGGCCTTTCCTATGCGCTAAGGGCACGAAGGCGTCAGCGATCCTTTCACCCGCTGGGTTCCAGCACATTTCAACCGGCGATCCTCGCAAGCCACCTGCGTGTAGCCGTGCGGAGCCTGAAACGCGACAAGTTTTTTACAGTCATGAATGTGCTCGGTCTGGCGATCGGCATGTCGATCAGCCTGCTCCTGCTGGCCTTGATCGGTTACGTGTCAGGCTACGATACTTTCCACGAAAACCGCGACAGCATTTATCGAATCATTACCCGCACCGATGGTCCGGAGGGTACAGATGATTGGGCCTCCTCTCCCCCCGCCATTTACGATCAGCTGAATGCGAGTGTGTCAGCTGTCAAGGCTTACGTCAGGCTACAAGCCGGGGAAGTGAGACTTGAGCGCCAATCGATGGATATACCCTTGACTGGGTTCTATGTCAGCCCCGAATTCCTGCAGGTCTTTACCTTTCCACTCGTGAAGGGCAGTGCGGCAACTGCATTAAACAGACCCAACACCCTCCTGCTTACTGAGTCTGCTGCGATCAAGGTATTTGGCAAAGAAGATGCGTTCGGCAAGGTTATCACCATCAATGGCCTAGCTTATGAAATAACCGGCATACTCAAGGATCATCCCAGGAACTCGCACCTCCATTTCGAAGTGCTGCTCCCGTATAGTATGACGTCGAATCAGCTTCTGAAGCTGCCGCAGCGATGGAGTGAATTCAACGATTCCTATCAATACCTCCTGATTCCTTCGCAGGAGACACAAATGGTTCAATCCCGACTGAACGCCATAGCTGAGCAAGTAAATGCCACCAATCCCGTCAACAAGATGACTTTCAGTCTTCAGCCGCTGAATGGCATTGTTCCCGGTCCAGACTTGCGGAACGGCGCAGGGCCCAGCTGGGACTTACTGGGTATGAGCATATTCTTTTTCCTGACGCTGCTGATCCTGCTTCCGGCATGTGCCAACTACGCCATGATCTCTATTTCCAGAGCGTTGCGCCGTATGAAAGAGATCGGCATCCGAAAAACCATCGGCAGCACACGCCACCAGATCACCCTTCAATTTGTACTGGAAGCGATTATCATCGCATGGACAGCCCTTGTCCTTTCACTTTACTTCTTTGTCCTGGTGCGCGACGAGTTCCTTGGCATGATTGTCTACGGCAGGGAATCTCTCGATCTGTCCGTCACGCCGGTCACCGCGGTTCTTTTTGCCGGGTTCACGCTGCTTGTCGGGTTGTTCTCGGGGCTGATCCCGGGCATGTACTTCGCGAACCTGAATCCGCTGGCGGCAATTCAAAACAAGACAGGAAAGCGGACCACCAAGCGGTTCAGCCTGAGAAAGGCTATGCTGGTCGTCCAGTTCGCGCTCTCCCTGGGTTTTGTCATGTCGGTGGTCATCGTGTTCAGTCAATACCGGAAGACCTTACAATCCGACTTTGGATTTGACAGGGAGAACATCCTTGACGTCGACCTGCAAGGTCTAAATCCTGCGCTTGTTCAAACCGAACTTTCGAGAGTAGGCGCAGTGGAATCCATTTCCTTATCCTCACACGCTGTCGGGACCCAGTTTCCGGCATCGGTCTTTGTCCACAAAAATCCGGGAGACTCCATGGAGGCGTTTACCATGTCGGTCGATTCCCACTACCTCCACAACCTGGGATTGCGACTTGTGGCTGGGAGAAACTTCGACCCCGAACCGGAGCGTTCCCGGGGACAGATCATCGTCAACGAACAATTCGTAAGGCAGTCCGGACTGGCTCACCCTGTTGATATCCTTGGTCAGACGTTTACCGTCGGCGACCAGCATCTTACCGTGAGCGGTGTTATCGCGGACTTTCACTACACCACGCTCCGCTATCCGGTGCAGCCCTTCTATTTCGCGTGCGACCAGCGTTTGTTCACCAGAGCAAATGTAAAATTATCCACCACGGATCCGGTGGAAGCGATCACTGCGCTGGAACGTGGATGGAAGTCGTTCGGCGGTGAGAAGAAATTCATGGCCCGGTTCCTTGACGATGAACTGGAAGAGGCCTACTCCTTTTACTTCACCATGATCAAGATCTGCGGCATTCTCGGGTTGCTGGCTGTCTCCATTTCCAGTCTGGGTTTGTTGGGGATGGTCGTGTTTACCGTACAGACCCGGGTAAAAGAAATCGGCATCCGGAAAGTGATGGGCTCATCGACCCAATCCATCGTGTTCTTGTTGTCCTGGGATTTTGCGCGACTTATGCTGACAGGTTTTACAATTGCCGCTCCGCTCACTTACGTGTTTATGGACCGCGTGTACCTAAGGTTGGAGAATTCCAAGATTCCCATCAGCATGATGGATATCCTGATCAGCCTGATGTTGCTGCTTGCGCTAGGTCTTACCGCCATCCTTTCCCAGACCATCCGGGCGGCTCAGGCCAACCCGGTGGATACGTTGCGGCAGGAATAGCCTGCGACTCAGGCAACGACGGGCGTTTCGGCCAGGCATTGGAGCGCCAGGGCCCTGGCCTCTGCCACGAGCCGGGGTAATACGGCCTCCACCCCCGCTGACAAGTTGAGGCTCAACGGCTGAATCTTGTCGATCGAAACCACGAAAAGCACCATCTTCGGCAGACGCCCAAGCAAGGCCAGGCTCTCCACGAGATCCTTCAGTCCGATTTCATGCGTACTCATGGCGCTGGGAAAATCGGCGGAGAAGCGAGGTTCAATCCGACGGATGGTGCCGGCCGGGCGACCATCGAGGGTCGCATCGACCATGATCACCATAGGGTAGATTTCAAGGTCTTCCATCAGTTTGAACCCCGCCGTACCGCCATCAAGGACTTTCACGCCTTCCGGCCAGTATTCCTGTTCAGCCGCTTTGGCGAAATGCACGCCTACACCCTCATCGCCCATGAGGTAGTTGCCTACACCGAGGATGAGGACACGGGGGGTCATTGCTTGTGCTCGCGTGCTTCGTCAAATACTTCGTCTTCGACAAACTTCCAGCCTCCGGCCATTGAAGAGAGTTCGCCCCGTCCTTCCACATAGTCGTGGTAGAAAACCAGGTACACGTGCACAACGGTGAAGAGGATGAAGAACCACATTATCCAGTGGTGAATCTGTCGCAGCATGAAGTCTCCGCCTACCAGCGGAGCTACCCAGCCGAACAGGTTGGGCAGCCACCAGTCGCTCATGGCTGCATACAGCCCAAAGCCGGTGATGCATTGAAGTCCAAAGGCGATGAAGGTGAGCAGGTAGGTCAGCCCGGCAAGCCGATTATGGCCAATCGTATTCTCTGGAGCGCGGCGCGTCATGAAGATATCGGTCTTCAGCACCTGGACAACATCCTTCCAGAATTCCCGGCTGACGGGCACGAAATTTCTCCAGCTCGCGTATTTGTTTCCTACAAACCCCCAGTATAACCTGAAGATGAAATTGAACAGAAACAGGTACGAGGCGAAGAAGTGGATAAAGCGCGTCGTGCCGAACCAGTAGTTCTGGTATGCTTCCTTGCCGGAAAGAATAGCGGGCGGGTCGCTGATGATAAAGCCCGTCGCTACCAGCACGACGATGCATCCGGCATTGATCCAGTGATACATCCTCACGGGCAATTCCCATACGAATACCCGGCGAAGATGATGCATGTGCATGGATGTATTCATAAGTCGGGTATTAAAGCACTTTTACCTTGCTTACATGGTTTCCTTCCTCATCGTACAGGTGCACGGCGCAGGCCAGGCACGGGTCAAACGAGTGGATGGTCCGGAGAATCTCCATGGGCTTATGCTCATCCGCAATCGGCGTGTCTTTCAGCGCTGATTCGTAGGCTGACGGCTTCCCTTCTTTGTCGCGGGGCGAAGCGTTCCAGGTGGAAGGAACGACGAGCTGATAGTTGGCGATCTTCTGATCTTCTATCACGATCCAGTGCGCCAGGCCACCACGGGGCGCTTCGGTATGCCCTACGCCCTGCGCGCTCTTCGGCCATGTTTCGGGTTTGAATTTCTCCATGTTCGCCATACGCGTGTCGCCATTCTTGATGCTGTTGATCAGTTGATCGTAAAACTCAAGGGCCCAGCCGGCCACAAGTTTTGCCTCCAGTCCGCGGGCAGCAGTGCGACCAAGCGTACTGAACAAGGCCGTAACCGGCACATCCAGGGTGCGCAAGGTGCTATCAACTACTTCCTTGAAGTCTTCTCTTCCGCGGGCGTAGCCTACCAGCACGCGGGCCAGGGGTCCGACCTCCATGGCGTTGCCTTTCCAGCGGGGCGTCTTCAGGAAGCTGTACTTATCTTCCACATTCAGGAAATCATAGGGCGGTTTTGGGCCCGTGTATTTTACTTTCGTCTCCCCTTTCCACGGGTGCAGTCCGGCATCGTCACCTCCGGCATATTCGTACCAGCTGTGCGAAATGAACTCCTGTACTTCGCTGTCGGCCCGCAGGTCTACATCCAATACCTCATTGATGTTCTTGTTCAGAATGGCGCCTGCCGGGAACTTGTAGGTTGAGCTGTCGCGATATCCGTTGGGTGACAGGTCGCCGTAAACAAGGTAATTCCCAAGTCCTCCGCCGATGGCGCCCCAGTCCTTGTAGAAGGAGGCGATGGCGATCAGGTCGGGGATATACACTTGTTCGACAAACGTCTTGGCGTCCTGCAGCAGCTTCTGCACCATGGCGAGCCGCTCGGCGTTAATGCCGCTGGCGTCGTCGATGCCGATGGCGCAGGCCATGCCGCCCACGAGGTAGTTCGGGTGCGGGTTCTTGCCACCGAAGACGGTGTGTACTTTCACAATCTCCTTCTGCCATTCGAGGGCTTCCAGGTAGTGGGCGACGCCAATCAGATTTACTTCAGGGGGCAGCTTGTAAGCCGGATGGCCCCAGTAGCCGTTCGCGAAAATGCCCAGCTGGCCGCTTTCCACAAACTTGACCAATCGCTTCTGAAGATCACTGAAATAGCCGGGTGAACTCTTCGGCCAATTGGAGATGCTTTGGGCGATCTCGGAAGTTTTCTTTGGATCGGCTTTCAGCGCACTCACGATGTCGACCCAATCCAGGGCATGAAGGTGATAGAAGTGCACCACGTGGTCATGCATATATTGAGTGGCGAACATGATGTTGCGCACGGTTTCCGCGTTGGGCGGGATGATGATGCCAAGGGCGTCTTCTACGGCGCGCACGGATGCCAGTGAGTGCACGGTCGTGCATACACCGCAGACACGTCCAACATAAGCCCAGGCATCGCGCGGGTCGCGGCCACGAAGAATTTCCTCCAGCATCCGCACCATGGTGCCGGCACTGTAGGCTTCATTTACTTTTCCGTCTTTTATTTCTGCTTCGATCCGCAAATGACCTTCAATACGGGTGATGGGATCGATGACAATTCGATTGCTCATATCGGTGGGATTAGAGTTCCTTTTCAGCTTGTTTTCCTTCAGAGATCAGTGCGTCGACTACCTTTCCTTTGCGGAGGTTGGTAGCGACAGCATGGGCCGCAATGCCGGCCGCCGTTACGCCGAGGGCAACCATACCCACTTTGTCTGCCGTGGATTCGATTCCGAAGCCGGCCAAATTCGGGATGCGTTCGTAGATCGGTCCATTGTCCCAGTAGTTCTCTTCGGTACATCCGAAGCAGCCGTGACCGGATTGGATCGGATAGCTCACGCCGTTGTTCCACTTCATGATGCCGCAGGCGTTGTACGTGCTGGGGCCTTTGCAACCCACCTTGTAGAGGCAGTAGCCCTTCTTCGCATTCTCGTCGTCGAACGTCTCCACGAACATGCCGGCGTCGTAATACGGACGGCGATAGCAGCTGTCGTGAATGCGTTTGGAATAGAAGGCTTTCGGCCGGCCGATGCCGTCGAGTGCCGGCAACGTGCCAAAGGCAATGATGTGCACGAGTGTGCCGGCCATGACTTCACCTATAGGAGGACAGCCCGGTACTTTCACTATGGGTTTACCCTTTATCAGTTTATGAATCGGGGTGGCGTGGGTTGGATTGGGCTTGGCGGCCTGTACACAACCGTTGCAGGCGCAGCTTCCCCATGCAATGATGGCCTTGGCTCCCTTCGCAGTTTCTTCCAGGATCTGAACGGCCGACTTGCCGCCGATGCAGCAGTATTCACCGTCGCCGAAGGTGGGCACAGAACCTTCCACGCAGAGCACGTATTCGCCATAATAGTCCTTCATGGTTTTTGCCATGGCCTCTTCGGCTTGATGCCCAGAGGCCGCCATCAGCGTCTCTGTATAATCCAGGGATATTTTGTCTAGGAGGATATCCGCTGTGATCGGGTGCGAGGTGCGGATGAAGGATTCGCTGCAGCAGGTGCACTCCTGGAAGTGCAGCCAGATGACCGGTATGCGGGGCTTGGTTTTCAAGGCATCCGCCACCTGGGCTATGCCGCTTTGCTGCAGGCCCATGTAGGCAGTGATCATCGTGCAGAATTTCATGAAGTCGCGGCGCGAATAACCTTTTGCGCGCAGCTCTTCATAATACGTGGGTCGTTTCGGGAGGGAGTCTGATGCCATATCCGTCGGGTTAGGTTGAAAGGATATTTCCAGAAAAAGATAAACAAGTCTACTATTATCCCCGGAAACAGCTGCTGACATTCCTCAGCCCACCCGCTGACCGCCATCATTCAGACCGAACAGGAATAATGGTAACTCGTATTTCATAAATCCATTCACCATGAAAAAGATCCTTAGCCTTCTCCTGGCAGTAGCCGCCCTTCCGGCACTGGCTCACCCCGGTCATGGAACCCAGAACCCGCTCAGCCCCGGCCACTACATCGCAAACCCTGAACATTCCATCCCGCTGACGCTGGCCATTGGCGCCACTGTGGTGCTGATCACGTGGCTGGTGAACCGGCGTTCACGCACAACAAAATAAATATGCATGAACTGTCGATTGTCCTGAATATCGTGGACCTCGCCGAAGAGCAGGTGCAGAAACACCATGCCCGCACGGTGGAACGCATTGAACTTGACATCGGCACCCTGGCGGGTATTGAATTCGACGCCCTCGATTTTGCCTGGAAAGCCGGCACCCAGAAGTCAGTCCTGGAGAACGCCGAGCGACAGGTGAACCGCATCGAAGGACGGGCCCGATGTACCCAGTGCGGCACCGAATTCACCATTACCGAGCCCTTTCAGCCCTGCCCCACGTGCCACGACTACCTCAATGAGTTTATCCAGGGCAAAGAACTTAAGATAAAGAACATGACTCTTCAATTCTGACGCTGAACGAAAGTCTGAAGTATTGAAACCTAAAAAGTGAATCTGTATGTGTAGTACCTGCGGATGCGAACAACAAGGCGGCGTAACCATAACCCGGGCTGGTGTCGATCAAGTATCCTTCGCGCCTGTGATGGGCAGCCCCTCGATGGTGCACCATCACTCCCACAGCCATGAATCCAACCCGGACACTCGCGTCATTGAACTGGAACAGGACATCCTGAGCAAGAATGACCATCAGGCCGGGCACAACCGCCAACACTTCCGTCAGCAGAATATTCTCGCCTTAAACCTGGTCAGTTCACCGGGTTCAGGCAAGACCGCCCTTCTCGAACGCACGCTGCAGGACCTGAAAGGAAAGTATCCATTCTATGTCATCGAAGGTGATCAACAGACCATGAACGATGCGAACCGGATTGCAGCCACCGGCGTGGACGCGATCCAGATCAACACGGGCAAAGGATGTCACCTGGATGCGAACATGATCCATCGGGCCCTGCATCAGCTTTCGCCGGCAGAAAACAGCATACTCTTTATCGAAAATGTCGGCAACCTGGTTTGTCCTGCGCTCTTCGATCTCGGAGAAGCGGTTCGCGTCGCCATTATCAGCGTAACCGAAGGAGACGATAAGCCGCTCAAATATCCCGACATGTTCGCGTCGAGCCAGTTGTGCATCATCAACAAGATTGACCTTCTCCCGTATGTGAATTTCAAGGTCGACAAGGCCAGGGAATATGCCCGTCGTGTCAACCCGGCCATCCAGTTCCTCGAATTATCGGCAACGACCGGATCAGGGATGAACGCATGGTATCAATGGCTTGAACGTCAGCACACCATCCGCGCACAGGAAGCCGTAGCCCGCTAGTCATGCCCACACGCCAGCTCCATATTGAAGGTGTTGTGCAGGGGGTCGGCTTCCGACCTCACGTCTTTCGGCTGGCCAATGAACACCGTCTTAAAGGATGGGTGAGCAACGATGTGGGTGGCGTACATATTGAGGTCACCGGAACAGAAGGCAACCTGGGTCGATTCGAGGCCGAGCTCCTGAGTCACCCACCTCATCTTGCGCGCATAAGCCGGGTGCGCAGCAAAGAAGTGCCGGAGGCCGATTTCATAACGTTTCAGATCATTGAGAGCAATCCTTCCGGGAAACCGACGGTGATGGTAACCCCCGACCTTGGCTTGTGCGATGACTGCAAGCACGAATTGAGCGAAGCCGGCAATCGGCGTGAGGGCTATCCCTTCACCACATGTCTGAAATGTGGCCCGCGTTATTCAATTATCCAGGGGTTGCCCTATGACCGGCCACTGACGACGATGTCGAAGTTTACCATGTGTCCTGTCTGCGAAAGAGAATACCACAACCCGCTGGACAGAAGGTTTTACTCACAGACCAACAGTTGTCCGGATTGCGCCGTGGAATTGAGCCTGGTAACACCGGATGGTAAAATCCTCAGCCGCCATGCACCTACTATCATTCAACAAACCGCGGAATTATTCCATCAGGGTGCCATACTCGCTGTCAAGGGAATTGGCGGATACTTGCTGATGACCGACGCCAGCAACCATTCTTCTGTTGATGCGTTGCGATATCGCAAGAACCGGCCGGCAAAGCCGTTTGCTGTATTGATGAAAGATATCGCCGCGGTAAGGCAATATGCTGAGATCAGCGAGGCAGAAGCTGTCGAATTGAGGTCATTGCAAAGCCCGGTTGTGCTGCTGCAGAAAAAAAGCCCTGCCGCACTGACCGGTATAGCTCCGGGTCTCGACCGGCTCGGGGTCATGCTTCCTTATACACCCCTGCTCGCCTTGATCGCCGACGCCTTCAACGGGCCCCTTGTGGCTACGAGCGGCAACATTTCCGGTTCACCGATATTCTATGACGATGCTCAGGCCTTGAACAACCTGGGGACCATCGCCGATTTCTTCCTGGTGAACAACCGGGAGATTGTTGTGCCTCAGGATGACAGTGTGGTCCAGTATTCCCGGTACAATGATCAACGTATTGTGGTTCGTCGGTCGCGGGGGCTTGCCCCGTTGATGTTTCAGCACCCTTTTGACGGAGAAGAAGTGCTGGCGATGGGTGCCGACATGAAGAGTGCATTCGCCCTCAACCTCCGGGGGAACCTGTATGCCAGCCAATACCTTGGCGACCTTGAAAACTTCGATACGCAACACGCCTATCAACATACGTTGCATCACTTGCTGAACCTCGTCCAGGCCAAACCGACCGAGGTAGTCATCGACAAGCACCCTGGGTACTTCTCCACGCAGGCAGGAAAGAAACTTGCCGAAGCCTGGGGAGTTGCCGTGCGTGAAGTACAGCATCACCATGCACACTTTGGCGCCGTGCTTGCTGAAAACAACCGGCTTGACTCGCCGACGCCCATCCTGGGCGTGATCTGGGATGGTACGGGCCTGGGTGACGACAGCAACATATGGGGCGGGGAGTTCTTCCGCTACCAGGACAACACATTCGAGCGAGTAGCACACCTGGACAGCTTCCCGCACATCCTCGGCGACAAATTCTCACGCGAACCCCGGTTGAGCGCGCTAGCCCTCGCCCTTGGCCAGCCCGGTGGAATTGGGTTGGTGGAGAACAAGTTCAACGACTCCGAATGGAAACTCTACACCGCGTTGATCGCCAATTCACAACTGCAGACCTCCAGCGTAGGCAGGCTTTTTGATGGCGTGGCTTCGTTGCTCGGTCTATGCGACCATGCTACCTACGAAGGCGAGGCGGCGATGTACCTTGAAACCTGCGCCCGGAGGGATAATGATCATAAACTCGAACCGATCAAGGCTTCCTCGACAGCAAGGATAATCCAGGAGGTTATCCATCAAATTAACCTTGGCTCGCCCCGTAGCGCCATTGCTTATCAATTCCATGTCAACCTGGTTCAGTGGATCAGGCTGGTAGCGCTTCAGCAAGACTGCCGTACACTGGCCTTCAGCGGTGGTGTCTTCCAGAACGCCCTGTTGGTGGACTTGATCATTACGCTTCTTGGCGACGAATTTGAATTGTTGTTCCACCGTGAATTGTCGCCGAACGACGAGTGCATCAGCTATGGTCAGCTCGCCTGCCGGCAAATTGAAAAGAAACGAATTGCCCTCACTCCTCAAACAGAAACCTTATGTGCCTCGCCATCCCCGGTAAATTGACGGCTATCTCCGGCCAGCTAGACCCCACGTTCCGTGTGGGCAAAGTTTCCTTTGGCGGTATCCTGAAGGACGTGAATCTCTCCATGGTGCCGCAAGCCCAGGTCGGCGATTATGTACTAGTGCATGTGGGCGTTGCCATCGGCACCATCGACGAAGAGGAGGCGAAGAAAACTTTTGAATACATCCGGCAGATCGGGGAACTGGACGACCTGGGCCCCCACCAACCCACCAGCCTATGAAATTTCTAAGCGAATACCGCGATGCCGCCCTGGTTCAACAGTACATGGGCCAGCTGCAAAAACTCGTTACCAGCCCCTGGACGATCATGGAGATCTGCGGCGGCCAGACCCACAGTCTGGTCAAGAACGGAATCATCGATATGCTTCCGCCGGAGATCACCATGGTGCATGGACCGGGCTGTCCGGTTTGCGTTACTCCACTGGGTATTATCGACGAAGCTATTCTTCTTGCCTCAAAACCCAACGTAATCCTCTGCTCCTTTGGCGACATGCTTCGTGTGCCGGGGTCAACCCGGAGCCTGCTCGAAGCCAAGGCCTCTGGTGGCGATGTGCGGATCGTTTATTCACCATTGGAAGCGGTGAAACTGGCCCGGGAAAACCCGGACAAAGAAGTTGTCTTTTTTGCCGTTGGCTTTGAGACGGGAAAACCCGGACAAAGAAGTTGTCTTTTTTGCCGTTGGCTTTGAGACTACGGCGCCGGCCAATGCGTTGTCGCTCGTACAGGCTGAAAAGGAAGGCATTACCAACTACAGCATCCTCGCTTCCCATGTGCTGGTACCACCGGCCATGGAGGCCATTCTCAGTGACCCCGAAAGCCGTATCGACGCCTTCCTTGCCGCGGGGCATGTGTGCACCATCATGGGGATGAATGAGTACGATCCCATTGTAGAGAAATATCGTGTCCCGGTTGTGGTGACAGGCTTTGAACCCGTAGACCTGCTGCAAGGCATTGTTATGGCGGTGCAGCAGCTGGAGCGCGGAGAGGCCCGGCTCGAAAATCAATACGCTCGTGTGGTAACGCGCACCGGCAACGCCATGGCTCAGCAGGTGATGAAAGAAGTTTTTGACGTATCCGACAGGGCATGGCGCGGCATTGGCACCATCCCGCAAAGCGGACTCGAGGTGAGCCACCGGTATGCTGCCTATAATGCGCGCAACAAATTCAACCTCGTGGATACCGAAGTCAAAGAAAATCCTGACTGCATCTCCGGCGCCATCATGAAAGGCATGAAGAAGCCGTTTGAATGCCCGATGTTCGGTACCCGGTGCAAGCCCGAACATCCCCTCGGCGCTCCGATGGTTAGCAGCGAAGGCGCCTGTGCCGCCTACTATCATTACTCCCGAATGCCTCAACAAGAGGAAGTACTCGTATGAAACCCTCGATTGCCTTTAAGTGTCCGTTACCGAAGCTGGACTTCGATGTGATCACCATGGGGCATGGCAGTGGCGGCCTGATGACTCAACGCCTGTTGCAGTCGGGGGTATTCGATCTGCTCCGGAATCCACAACTCGATGAGCAGCACGATGGCGCATTGCTTTCCCTCTCCGGCACCGTTGCCTTTTCTACGGACAGCTATGTCATCTCCCCGATCTTTTTTCCGGGGAGTAACATCGGTGAACTGGCCGTGAATGGATCAGTCAACGACCTGGCCATGTGTGGAGCCATCCCAAAATATCTTTCTCTCGCCTTTATCCTCGAGGAAGGACTTCGGATGGATGAGTTCTGGGAGGTGCTGGTCTCCGTGCGTGAGGCGGCCCGGCGCGCCGGGATAACCATCGTTACCGGGGATACCAAGGTGGTGGAGAAAGGCAAAGGTGACAAGATTTTCATCAACACCTCCGGGGTTGGCGAACTCCACCCACGGGCGGACATTTCCTATCGCCGGGTCAAACCTGGCGACAAGATTATTGTGAGCGGCCACATCGCCACGCATGGAATTGCTGTCATGAGCAAGCGCAAGGGACTTGAGTTTGAGACCACCATCACCAGCGATACCGCCCCGCTAAATCACCTCGTACATTCCGTGCTGGACATCGCCGGAGACGCTATTCACTTCATGCGCGATCCGACACGAGGCGGAGTGGCCACCGTGATGAATGAACTTGCCGGGCAGTCGAAGCTGGGCATTTCCCTTCAGCAGCATCTGTTGCCGATCAACGAACAGGTAGAAGGCGCCTGCGAAATGCTGGGACTTGATCCGCTTTACGTGGCCAATGAGGGTATATTCCTTGCCATTGTCGATCCTTCGGTGGCTGACATCGTATTGCACACAATGAAATCGACAACCTTAGGTCGGAATGCCGCACTCATCGGTGAGGTCTCGGCAGAGCATCCGGGTCAAGTGGTACTGCAAAGCGCCATCGGCGGTCGGCGTGTCGTCAATTACCTGACAGGCGATCAGCTTCCCAGGATTTGTTAGCCGCCGTACCCCCTGATTTTTCAGGATTTGGAGTGTCCGCACCAGAATTCCTCCAGTAATTCTTTGTTGCGTTGTACGGTTTTCCGGACGACTTGATCGTTCCTATTGATCGCACCCTAAGCATTGTTCACTTTCGTCTATGGCTACCGGCCGGGGCCAGCTGTGCCAGACAGATTTCTGGTTTATCAAAATTCAATTCAAATGAAAACACAACATACCCCTGAACTAACCGAGCTCAGCCAAGCCGAATCTACGGCGATAAGTGGCGGCGGCTGGTTGCTCCCCGCTATCGTAGGCGGCGTCATACTTCAGGTTCTCAACCACTGGGACCACTTCAAGGAAGGCCTGGCCGGTGAACCCGAATCCATCGAAAACTAATCTCTCAACCATCCAAAATTGAATTGCCATGAACAATCAACTTACTGAACTCACAGAAAAGGAAATGCAGGTCGTCAGCGGAGGGGATTTCGCGTATGACTTCGGCTTCCTCCTGCGTGAACTCTACGTCTACGCAACAAACGGAGCGCAGCTCACGGGAGGGGTCGCAGTTGCGAAGGACCTTGGCATGTACTACAGGCCCAACAATTAACAGCAATTCCGGAAGGGGCCTCATCGCCCCTTCTCCTCTTAACCTGCAACCGTATGAAAAACAAGAAGACCATCATCAAAGCGATCCTTGCGTTCATTCTGCTCACCATCTTCCTGGAAAACTGGGATAACGTGAAAGCTCTCATCCGCTCACTTTTCTAACCGGATACCACAGGCAGCAGATTGGGCTCCATCACCTGGCGCCCCGGAATAGTATTGCCTTATCCCTCCTGTCAATGACCTCCATAGGCCCATTCACCCGGACCATTTACGGTGTCCTCATACTGATCCTTGTGATGCTCACTGTCACTGTCCCTTTCCTTTCGATTGATATTCATACCTCAGCTCCATCGGTGATAAGACCAGCCGCAGAAGTCAGCGTTATCCGCGCTCCCGTGGGGGGAATTGTCGACTCGATACTAATTCAAGACAATGAACCTGTTAAGAAGAACCAGCTCTTATTTATCATCAATCACAGCGCCCTTGACCTTGCGATGGCGTCAGTCGGTGATCAGATGGCTGAAACCAAACGCGTGGTTCATGATTTGCGTTTGGCTTTGGCTACTGCAAATCAGCACGCTAGATCTCCCTCGTTCCAAACTGCCTCCATCCGGCAATCGTTTCGCACGTATCGTGAAAATTGGAGCCGGGCTGCAGATCAGCTCAAGAAGTCGCAACGACTATTCCAACGCCAACAAGTTCTCTTTGAAAGCAAAGTCATTGCTGCCCAGGAATTTGAACAATATCAATTTGAGTACCTGCAGGACCGGCACCACCTGGCCGCATTAGAGGAAGAATCCAGGAACGTGTGGGAAAATGATCTACGAAGGGAGGATGAACAGTTCCGTGAACTGGAATATCAACTGAACAAACTGAAGTGGCAGCAGTCACAGCACTATGTTTATGCTCCTGTGAGTGGTAGCCTGCAATTGTCCAAGGCGCTCTATCGAGGTGTCTTCGTCAGCGATCAGGAAGAACTTCTTAGACTGTCACCGGATACCGTTCTGCAGGTTCTTGCGCTTGTCCCCGTCAACTCCATAGCCATTGTTGAGCCCGGCATGCCCATGACCATTCAGGTGGATGCGTATCCCCATCAGGTATGGGGTTTGGTATCCGGTCACGTCGTCAGCATCGCCCAGGAAAGCAAGCAATTGGGGAACGCTTGGGTCTTTGAAGTGCGGTGTTCACTCAACCAGTCTTATACACGACATAGCAACGGGGCAAGAGGACAGCTACGGAAAGGAATGACCGGAATGACTCATTTTCAGCGCGGTACAATCACGCTTTGGAGGTTGGTGTTCATGAAAGTCGATGATGCTTTAAATCCTTACGCTGACAAACTCAACTGAATGAAAGGACGAGGCGTGAAACAGCGTGATGCGACAGACTGCGGAGCGGCATGCCTGGCTTCGGTTGCTGCCCACTTCGGTCTGCTGGTGCCCGTGGCCAGAATTCGTCAATTTGCAAACACCGATCAACGCGGCACAACCGTTCTTGGGTTAGTAAGCGCTGCCCAGCGTCTTGGGCTTCATGCGAAGGCGGTGAAAGGAACAGAAGAGAGCCTCCGTTCTATCGCGCTGCCAGCCATTGCCCACATCGTGGTCAGGGAAGTACTTCATCATTACATAGTGATTTACAAGGTCACTGAAGAAATGATGTCCGTTATGGATCCGGCTACAGGCAACGTAAGCCAGATGAGAAAAAAGGAATTCCTTTCCACCTGGACGGGTGCGCTCGTACTCCTGACCCCCAGTGAAGTCTTTGTCAAAGGAAATCACACCCGTTCACTGCCAAATACCTTGTGGGCCCTGTTGCGAACGAATGACTCCTTGTTTATGCAGGCACTCCTCGGATCGGTGATTTACACGTTGCTGGGACTTGCCACCAGCATCTACGTGAAGATCCTGGTCGATCATGTCTTCATTCAACGAAATGCGAACTTGCTCAATATGCTCAGCCTTCTGATGGTTGTTCTCCTGGTTCTTCAAACGTTCATCGGAATTATTAAAAGTGCGCTGACCATGCAAACCGGACAGTCGATCGACCGGCACTTAATTCTCGGCTATTATCAACACTTGCTCAAATTACCCCAGTCGTTCTTCGTCACCATGCGGGCTGGGGAGATCATTTCCCGCATCAACGATGCGGTAAAAATCAGGACGTTCATCAATGACGCGCTTCTCACGATCCTTGTCAATCTGATGGTGGTTGCTTCTTCGTTCGCGCTTATGTATGCTTACCATCCCAGACTGTGCCTCATTCTCGCGGCTTCCATTCCCCTTTACACAATAGTCTACTTGATTACCCGGCAACTCAACAGGCCAACCGAACGGCGGCTCATGGAGCAATCCGCCGATCTCGAAGCTCAGTGGGTAGAAAGTATTCAGGCCATGGCCACGATAAAGACGTTGGGAATAGAAGACGTTGTGCGCGGGAAGACGCTTCTCAAATTCGACAAACTACTGGGCACGGTGTATGCCAGTGGAATGAATACGCTCTTTGCCGGCAGTGCGACGGACCTGCTTTCCAAGTTGTTTACCATTCTCCTGTTTTGGGCGGGGACACATTTTACGCTTCAGCAAACGCTTACTCCCGGAGAACTGCTTTCCTTTTACGCCCTGATCACTTATTTCACCGGACCTGTAAGCAGTCTCATTGGGATGAACAAGATCACCCAATCGGCAATTATTGCTGCCGATCGGCTGTTTGAGATCACCGACCTGGACACCGAAACCTCTCCTATCGCAAAACTCTCCCTTACACGAGATCAACTCGGAAACCTCGTTTTTCATAAGGCGACGTTCCGATATGGCAGCCGTCGAGCCGTGTTTGAAGATCTCTCGTTGACGATTAAAGCAGGCAAACTAACGGCCATCGTCGGTGAAAGTGGCTCAGGCAAGTCAACGCTGATCTCCCTTGTGCAAGGATTGTATCCTTTACAATCGGGGGAGATTCGAATTGGTAATTATGATTTGCGTCATGTGGATATTGCCTCATTCAGGTCTCTCATGGGCGTAGTGCCACAACGCATTGACTTGTTTTCCGGCACCGTCATCGAAAACATTGCACCGGGTGATGAGTCTCCGGACCTAAAGCGGGTATTGGACATCTCCAGTGAGTTGGGCATCCTGCCCATGATTCAACAACTTCCTCAGGGGCTCCATACCTACCTTGGTGAAAATGGAGCCTTGCTCTCCGGTGGGCAGAAACAGCGGCTAGCTATCGCGCGGGCCTTGTACCGGGATCCTGAAATTCTACTTCTCGATGAGGCCACCTCGTCGCTTGATCCTGCTGCCGAACAGATCGTCCAACGCGCTCTTCACGTGTTTCGCCAGCGGGGCAAAACTGTACTTTTCATTGCCCATAGGCTAAGCAGCGTGCGGTCCGCTGATCACATTGTTGTGTTGCATGATGGTCGGGTGGCGGAGCAAGGCACACACGACGACCTGTATATGAAGCGAGGAAAATACTTCCAATTGTGGCAATGCCAGATGCCGGATGTCGAAGCCGTGGCTTCCCCTGAGCAAAATATGTACCTTGATGAAGAATCAAACAACCCATGAAACTCGCCTTACTTTCTCTGCTCGTTCTGGGGATCACTGCTCCCGGGGCTGCCCAATCCAAGAAAGACAAGCTCATTACCGATTCCAAAGAAGCCAAGTCAGAGTTCATCAAGACCGATCCCAAGATGAGTGGCATTTTCAGTAAAGCCTATGGCTATGTGATTCTGCCGAATGTGGGCAAAGGCGCGATCGGCGTGGGTGGCGCCTCGGGCAACGGCATCGCTTACGAGCGTGGTAAGATCGTTGGCACTGCCAGGATGACACAAGTGAGCATCGGGTTTCAACTCGGGGGACAGGCATATCGTGAGGTGATATTCTTCGAATCCAAAAAGGATATGGACCGTTTCAAGGAAAACCGGGTTGAATTCTCGGCGCAAGTATCAGCTGTAGCGGCTACAGCCGGAGCATCTGCAAACGCCAAATATGTGGACGGCGTCATGGTCTTCACCATGCAGAAAGGCGGCCTCATGTACGAAGCCTCCGTCGGCGGTCAAAAATTCAAGTACGAGAAGTAAGTGACGATTGTCATCCCGGAGGTCGCCAGTGGGCAATACCTTCGTGTTGGTCCAAGCTGAGGCCCTCTACGCAAACCATTGCAAACCGGACATTGGCTGAGGCTCAATGACTGTTCACCATGTTTACGGCTGGTATACTCAAAAAAAGGTTGGGCCTGATACTGGTCAAATTTCTCATTTCGGCGATGGTAGTAATGGCGCCAGATGCCGCAGCTCAATCCAATCAACAGGTTTGGACGGACTTCCAGCTGGACTATCCTTTTGGTGGCGAATTTCTCGCTGAAGGTTCTGTCAGTTATCAAACCCTGTTGAACAAGGACCAGCAGTGGAATGCTTTATATGTAACACCTACGTTTGAGTACCAGCGATTCCGCTCAGCCGACTTCCTGTTCAACATGCCGATCGGCTTTGTAAAGCAACAGCCCGGATACTCCAGCCTTGAGATTGATCCATCCGTAGGGATGAGGTTCCGCATTACTCAGGGGAAACGTGTTACCATCAATTTTATCACCAAATTCGAAGAACGTTTTTTTCGTGCTGCTGAGACCGACTCCTGGTCTACATCAAACCGGGTTCGCCTGAAAGGAGAGATCTATTTTTGTGTAAATGGACCGAATCTCTTTACCGACCACCTGCTTTATCTGCTGATGGACTATGAAGAGTTTGTGGTTACTGACCATCAGCTGGACGAACGCTTTGCCAACCTGCGCAGGGCACGTGCGGGACTGGGCTACCGCCTGTCTTACGTCCACCGCTTTGAACTGATCTATACACGCCAATCGTCACGTGACGAAATCAACGACTCATTCAACCCCGGTGACAATATCCTGCAGGTGCGCTATTTGCTGTTTCTCAATCCCGCCAATCCATGAGCCGCCACCTTCTATACTGCCTGGTGTTTGTCACTTCCGTGGCTTGGGGCCAGACCGCGACGCCATCAAAACAATTGGTTTATCATACCCAGTCCTGGTACGCTCTTAACAGCACCTTCCGGTTTTCGGAGCGTTGGGGCGCCGTTGGCGATTTGCATATCCGGAAAGATGGGATGCTTGATCGTGATTATTTCTACTTCCTACGGATTGGCGTTGTATACTGGATTCAAGGCAAATATCCCGTAACCGCCGGCGTTGCGCGGTTGTGGCTCGCTCCCCCGGAAGGACTCAGCACGTGGGCCATAGAAAACCGGATCTATCAGCAATGGTCGGCGGTGACCGAGGAAGGCCGTGTCACCGTGCTGCACCGCATCCGCACCGAGCAACGCTGGCGCGACCAGGTGGTCAATGACGAAGTGGTCGGGTCCAAAGTATTCAGCTTCCGGCTACGCTACCTGGCCAGCTTCCAAATCAATGTATTCAAGGATACCACCAAGCCATCACTGGTAGTTTCGGATGAAGTGTTGGTACAATACGCCCCCTCGCTGGTGTACAATACCTTTGATCAGAACCGCTTTTTTGTTGGCATCCGCGTCCCGCTCGGGAAAAACCTGAGCCTTGACACCGGGTACATGAATGTACTCCAGCAACGTGCGGCGGGAAACATTTATGATGTCAGTAACGTATTCCGGATTTTCGTCTATTGGAACGTGGATTTCTCAGGAAAAGGGAAAGACCACCGGTTGCACGGCAACGACGAGTAACTCAATTCTTGATGATCTTCACTTGCTCCGTTTCATTTTGACCGGTAACCCAGGAAGTCGTGATCTGCACGTAATGCGTATCGTGCACTTCGACGATTTCAACTTCCAGCTTTAAGTCATCGTCCAGATCAAGTTTGTTGTCGTTGCGTATCACTTTGAAAGGCACCAGCCGGAAGGTACACTCATCCAGCCACTCGGTGAGGTATTCGACTACCACACCCATCTGCTCATTCTCCTCGCGCTGAACGCCCCCCTTTCGGGTGATGACCGATACCCCCGAAATCTTGTCATGAATTTCAAATCTTCCCTCTTTCACCACGGAACAGACCGGTTGCTGCTGGCCATATGCGTGCGCCACAGTCAAAATCACAACGAAAACCAATGAAAACCTCATTTCCTAAGGGCTCGGTTGGTGAAGCTACGCATTTAGCCTGAACAGAAGTCACGCCAATCCCGTTGGTCTACCGGTTCAGCCCATTCACCATGGACTTATCTCCCGTCATCTGCCAATACACCAGCGAAACCGGGATGATGCCCACCTGATTGAATTCGTCCATAAACTCCTTCAGGTTGAATTTTCCTTCACGCTGGCGTGCGTACTCGGCAATGAGCTGGTCGATAAGCATCTTACCGATGACGTAGCTTTCACCATAAGCAGGCTGCTGGATGTAGAAGTGCTCCTCGTGCTGAATGGTTCCGCCATCGGCCGGCAGCAATCCCCAGGGCACCCACTTCGAGGCAAACCGGGTTGCCTGGTCAAAATCCATCAGCTGGCCATGCTGGTACAATCCACCCAACCCGCGGGCACAACGCTGCGCCAGCATGATGTGCACAAGCTCGGTTGCCTGGGGGCGATTTCTCAGCATGCCGGCGTTCAGCACCAGTTCCTCCATGGCGGTAGCCATGCCTTCCGCGCGGTTATCAAAAATATTGTACAACAGGGGCACACGCCGAATCGGGCTCTCTACGGGCTCTTCAATCTCGCGCGCCTTGTCAATCCAATGAAAGAAGTGTGCGCGCATCGGCATCGGATCACGGTAATCCACTTCATGAAAGAATCCGCGCAACTCGTTTGGCTCTTTCAGCGGACTGAAGGGAATAATGACAGCCCGCATCGCGGGGTCCATATAAGGCTTAACTGTCATCATTTCATCGCCAAGGAATTTCATGAACTCATCGGTGGCCACGTTCTGACTTTTGGCATACGCCTCTGCCGTTGGCGCCCGGGGTAAGGGAGGCAGATTCCGATGGTTGTATTCCGCCAAACGCATGGCCTGGTGGGCACGGGCCAGTTCACGCTGAAGCAAGACAACTTCTTCCTGCCAGGTGTAGGGTACGAGGTGAACATTTTTCAGACACCAGTCATAGTCCGCCTTCCCGATACCGGAGATTCCCGTCTTTGACCTGGCCTGATCGGCCACCCAGTCGGCAAAAGCATGGCCAGCCGCGATGGCCTCGCTGGCAGCGGTCGCGAGGTCTGGGTAATTCTGCTCCTGCTCAGCAGCAAATGCCTTCAGGTCCTCGTTCTGTTCGCGGATGGATCGTGCACCCAATGTCCAGAGGTCTTTGGCGTTGCCGGTGAGGTTCTTTTTCGCCTGCTCGTAAACTGCCGCAGCCTTTCGCAGGCGGATGGCGATATCTACCGCATCGTTGGTGGACAGCGGCATCTTGTAGGAAGGCATTTCGATGGCGCCATAAATGTTGGGGCCCTCACGTTCCGGGACATCAGACGGGTAGCGATAGAACCACACATAGAAGGCCGGGTCTTTCTCCCAGGGTCGAACAACCCGGTGGTCGAAGTCGAGCCCGTTCATTTCTGCCCAGATCAGGTACCAGTCAATCTGATGCTTGATGGGCCAGCCCGAAGTATCAACGGCATTGAGTCGGGCCTGCCACTTCTTCAGCTCGGCATGTTGTTTCTTCATCGCCTCAACGGAATAGTCCGGTACGCCTTCGGCCATCATGGGATGCTGAAACTCACGCCATTCCGTGAAGAGTGTCACCAGTTCATCGTACGTCCTTGCCTTTGGGGATTCTTCTTTTGTGGTCGGCGCAGCGCACTGGGTAAGCAGGAGAGCCGATAAGACAACGAGCCATGCATTTCTATTCATATGATCAATTGTTTCTGTTCAAATCAAGATCGGTATTCCTCCATCCTTATTTCAACCCGCTAGCCCTTTACCCTCACAAACGTTCCCATCGGCAAATCTCTATTTTGCTTTGATTTAAGAAAAAATTCGCCCCAATCGATGCTGGCCGACGGAAAATGGGTCTTGACGACATTCAGTCCTACGGTAGCCGATAACCCGACAGCATACATCGACAGCACCAGGAAACAGGACTTCTCTTCCAGCAGATCCCGGCTCATCTTCACCAGCTCATTCAATTGTTCCTGCAGCGTCCACTTCTCTCCTTCCGGTCCGCGGCCATACGGTGGAGGGTCCATAATAATGCCCGAGTAATGGTTTTCTCGCTTTTGTTCCCGCTTCACAAACTTGAAGGCGTCTTCATAGACCCACCGGATGTTGTCCTGCTGATTCAGCTGCATATTCTGATTCGCCCAGTTCAGTCCCGGACGTGACGCATCGCAATGCGTAACATCGGCTCCCGCTATCTTGGCGACGACGGAGGCCGCACCCGTATAGGCAAACAAATTAAGAATGCGTGGCTTATCCCTTTTCCAGCCGCGAAGGGTGTCGTAAATGAAATTCCAGTTGTCGCCTTGCTCGGGAAACACGCCCACATGACCGAAACTTGTGAGCGCCAAACGGAGGATCAGCCGCAGGTCGTTGTACCGATAGGTGATCTGCCAGCTTTCGGGCATGTCCTTGATTCTCTTCCATCCCCCCTTGGCGTCGTCGGTGAAACGGTACTTATCGCTCTGCTCCCGGGTGAAGTGCGCATGGGCCAATCGTTTCCACTCGTTCAGGCTCGTCGACCGCTCCCAGATGGCCTGGGGCTCAGGCCGGATGAGGACGTACTTGCCGAACCGTTCCAGTTTTTCAAATTCACCGGAGTCGAGCAGCTCATAGTCCTGCCAGGAGGACGGATAGTAGAAATTCATTCTCGTAAATATAATCGCTAGCCCGATAGGATTTCAGGGATGCTTTCAATCCGCTAACTTGTCGGGAAAACCCAGAACCCTGAAACTTGAAACCCGGAACGGTCATAACGAGCACCCAGAACCCGAAAGTGAAGAGCCTTCTGGCGCTGGAAAAACCTCGTGAGCGCCGTCGTCAGCAGTTGTTTGTCATTGAAGGAAAGAAAGAGATTGCCATGGCACTTCGGGCGGGGTACACGATCGGCAACCTTTTCTATTGTACAGATCTTTTCCCGGAGAAGGACCTTGCCTCGCTTGGTATTGCTGACAAGTTCCTGGTACCCGTCACGAAGGAAGTATTCGACAAGATAGCGGTGCGAGAAGGCTCAGGCGGAGTGATCGCCGTCGCCGAGATGAAAGTCAACCGGCTGGAGGATCTGAAGCCGGGAAAAAATCCACTTGTGCTGGTCCTTGAAGCCGTGGAGAAACCGGGCAACCTGGGCGCTATTCTCCGGACAGCGGATGCCGCGGGCGTCGATGCGGTTATTGTTTGCGACCCCCAAACCGATTTCTACAACCCCAATGTGGTTCGTTCCAGCCTGGGTTGTGTCTTCACGCAGCCTATCGCTTCGGCCGCATCTGACGATACAATCGGATGGCTCAGAAAGAACAACCTGCGGATCTTTTGCACCTCGTTGAAAGCGTCCAAACCTTATCACGAAGTTGATTTTCGCGGCCCTGCCGCCATTGTTATGGGCACGGAAGCGACAGGGCTCTCGGAGGCATGGACAAGTCAATCCGACGCCAACATCATCATACCCATGCAGGGCACGATAGATTCCATGAACGTATCCACGGCAACGGCGGTGGTGGTGTTTGAAGCGTGCCGGCAGCGGGGATTCAAAAGGTGACTACTCATCGCGCAGCGAATAGACCGGGTTTGCCCGTGCCGCACGAACGACATGAAATCCCACAGTGGCCAGCGTGACCACGAAGGCCAATACCGCGGACAAGAGGAACGTGGGCCATTCACCCGTCAGGGGAATCCGGTAGGCAAAATTCGAAAGCCAGGTTGAAGTAAAATACCAGGCGGCAGGAAAGGAAAGCGCCATCCCGACCGAAACCAGCAGAAAGAACTCACGGGAGATGAGTACGACCAATCCCCCGACGCTGGCACCCACCACCTTGCGCACACCAATTTCTTTCGTTCGCTGCTCAGTGGTGTACGCCGCCAGGCCCAGCAACCCGAGGCAGGCAATCACGACGGTCAATCCTGAGAAGGCCGTAAAGATCTGACTCCTCTTTTCATCCGCCTTGTACTGACCATCAACGTCTTCATCCAGAAACACGTATTCGAACGGTGCCGTGGGATACACATCATTCCATGATCGCTTGAGTACCTCCATGGAATTCTTCACATTGCCGGGAGCCAGGCGGACAAATACATAGTTCACTTGCTCATTGAGAAGAACCATCAAAGGTTCGATCTCATCATACAACGAGTTCTGGTTGTAGTCGCGGATCACGCCAACCACTTTTCGAACCTGGGGCGGGTTGCCCTGGCCACCCCCGAATTCAAATCGCTTCCCGAGCGGGTCCTTCCAGTTCATACGACGAACCATGGATTCGTTTACCAGGGCCGAGTTCGCCGTGTCGCCCGGGTTGTCTCTCGAAAAATTCCGGCCCGTCACGATCTTCATCCCCAACGCATCGACGAAGTCATAATCGGCCACGAAGAGATCAACACCGCGATCGACCAACTTGCCGTCTGCATCTTCGACCTGCATCAGTCCTTTGCCAATGCCTTCACCAGGCGAGCTGTTCGCCTTACCCACGGCAATTACCTCGGGGAGCGCCTTCAGTTTCTGCACCAAGGCTGCCGATTGCCTCATCATGTCGCGATTATTCAGGTTAAGCCGAATCACGTTCTCCTTGTTGAATCCGAGATCCTTTTCACGCAGAAAAGTCAATTGATTGTATACTACCAATGTGCTGATCAGCATGAAGATGCTTAGGGCAAATTGAAACACCACGAGCGACTTCCTGAAAAATACATTTCCTCCTTTGGCTGCCAGTTTGCCTTTGAGTACCTGCACCGGGTTGAACCCTGACAGGTAAAAAGCCGGATAGCTGCCACCAACAATTCCTGTGAACAGGATCATCGCTCCAATGCCCAGTGCGATAACCGGCTGAAGCAGATAGGAGAACGGCAGCTGCTTGTTGGCCAGCACGTTGAAATACGGGAGCAACAAATAGATCAACAGCAGGCTTATGCAGAGCGCCAGCACAGTCATCATGATGGATTCAGTGAGAAACTGGGCCATCAGTAATCCGCGCTGCGAACCCATTACCTTCCTGAGGCCCACCTCCCGCGCACGGTTTACCGAGCGAGCTGTGGATAGGTTCATGTAGTTGATGCACGCGATGATCAGCATGAATGCCGCCACTGCGCCAAAGATGTAGATGTAGGATATGTCACCCCCCGCTTCAGCCTCATCCTGGATCTTGGAATGGAGGTGGATGTCCGTGATACGTTGAAGGCGATACTTAACCTTCACGCCCACCCGCTCAAAGACAGGGTCTACCTTTTCCCTGACAATCTTGTCCAGGCTCAACTGTATCTTATCCAGGTCGTAGCCTCCCGGCAACTGGATGTAGGTGGTGACGCCAAAACCTCCCCACGCCCCCGTGAACTGCGCCCTGGAGTTTCTTGAAATCAGTGCATCAAACCGGAAATGGGAGTTCTGCGGGACATCCCGGATCACGCCAGTAACTTTGAAATCCTCTTGTCGGCGGTTTGCCCGCATAGACTGGTTCAAGGCCGAGGCGGGATCACCAAAGTACTTCTTGGCAATCGATTCGGTAATGACGATGGACAATGGAGCATCCAGTGCCGTAGAAGGATCACCCGCGATGAATGAATAGCTGAACGTGTCAAAGACGGTGGAATCGGCAAAGAAGAAACTCGACTCATAGAATTCCTTTTCGCCCACCTTAAACAGGTCACGCGCCATGCTGAAGAATCGCACTGCATTCGTCACCTCCGGATAATTGTCGCGCAGCTCTTCCGCCAGCGGCATTTGCGTGCTTGCCCAGGTAAAGGCATCATCCGGTTCCTTGATGTCAGAGACGATGCGGTAGATGTTCTCGGCATTTTCATGGTACCGATCATAGCTCAATTCGTCCGTGATATACATCAACAGGAAGAGACTGCAGGTGATACCTATCGTAAGGCCGGTCACGTTGATGAGGCTGTACACCTTGTCGCGAAGGATGTTTCGCCACGAAATCTTGAATAAGTTCTTCAGCATGGACAGGAGGGTTCAAGTGATTAGCAACGGCTGCCGAGGCAGGGCGTTGAGGGTGTGATGTTAATTATGGTTAAATAGTTTTAGTCCATGTAGGGAAAATGGGCGGGTCACGAAAAAGAAGGGTGGCAATAAAAAAACCCCACCCGAAACGGGTGGGGTCGACCTGTAAACAAAAAACAAAGTCAGTGCTTGCTTAATCCCGGCTCACGCTTGAGAAACTCATCATACAGCAGCGTCTGCCGGCTCTGCATCGGCATTTGCCATCCTTCAATGAAAACGTGCGAAACCTGGGTCTTGGTTTCGAATATATCTCCGTCGCAGACAAACAGGTTGGCCATCTTGCCCACCTCAATGGATCCCATTTTGTCGCTTACGCCCATTATTTCCGCCGGAACGATCGTGATGGCCTTTAAGGCCTCTTCCTTGTTCATTCCATAGGCCACCGCAAATCCGGCGTGGTAGGGCAGGTTGCGGTAATTGCCATTACCATCCTCGCTTGACCGAATGGCCACCTTCACTCCCGCCTTTCGCATCAGCCCGGGATTGGCATACTGGGCGTCATACCTGTCGTAATCACGGTTGGGAATGGCGATGACCGGGCCGGCCATGACCGGGATATTGGCCTTGGCTATATTTTCCGCTTCACGCCAGCCTTCGGACACGCCCATGAGTACCACCTTCTTCACTTTTTTCTCCTTCACCCACTTCAAAGCTGCCTGAATATCCTTCTGCAGGTTCACTTCAATCAGCAAGGTTCGCTCTCCGCGCACAACCGGAACCATTGCCTGCATCTCCGGATAATAGCTTACGCCTTTTCCGTTTGTTGCCGAATCCAACTTATGGTATTGTATAGCCTTTTCCCACACATCATTGAGTGTACTCAGCGCTTTTTCCTGGGCCTTCTTAAGTTCATCTTCCGAGCGACGGTCACCAAATCCCCTGCGGCCGGTATTGGGGAAATTGAGGACAACGCCCTCGAAGCCCGCATACATTTGATCTGGCGTATAGCCGTGCAGGTTCACCAGCGCAGCGGTGCCCGGCAGTAGACCACCTTCCGGCATCGTCAGTGTGGTCGTCACGCCCGAAATACGTGTTACGGGAATAGCTGTCGCGTTTGGATTCACGGCCGTAAGGGCTCGCATCTGGGGAATGATCTCACCACTTTCGCGCTCGTCAGTAGCCTGTGGAATCTGGCCGATCTCAAGCAGCCCGATCTTGGTACCGCTGTCAATCATGCCCGGGTAGATCTTCTTACCGTTACAATTGATCACTTCAGCTCCGGCCGGAACCTGAATGTTGGCACCTACTGCGGTGATCTTCCCGTTGCTGATCACCACGGTTCCGTTGGCAATGGTGCCCTTAGTTATGGTTTCAATGGTCGCGTTGGTGAGTGCAAACGTGCCATACTTTCCCTTGGGTGATTGTGCTTCCGCTCCCATCACCACCAGGCAAATACATGCCACCGCTACGCCGTATATGGATTGAATCTTTTTCATGATCGTCTACTTTATTTATTCTCCTTGGTTTCTTCCTCGAACAGGAATTCCGTTCCCGACATGCAGAAATCATAGCCATGGCCTATTTCATACATAGTCGCGTCGACGGTTTGCTTGGGGTCAACCATAATCCGCATATCCGCCGGGTCTTTCTCACGGTCAAACCGGACTATTCCGTCAACCAGGGTATACTGCGGCACACCATAGATGGACAGGGGGTGGTTCCGGAAAATGGCGACGTCTCCGTCCTTACCCACTTCGATGGAACCGATGCGATTCTCCACGCCCAGTTGTTTGGCCGGATTGATGGTGATTAGCGCCAGTGCTTCGTCATCCGAGAGGCCGCCGTATTTCTGGGTCTTGCCAGCTTCATGATACAAGTGGCGGATCAGGTCGGGCGAATCGGAGTTGACGGAAGTCACCACGCCGTTGCGCGTCAGAATTGCTGCATTGTAGGCTGTAGAGTAGTACACCTCAAGCTTATACTGCCACCAGTCGGCGAATACGGAGGCCATTGCTCCTGCCGCCGCAATTTCCGGGGCCACTTTGAATCCTTCATTCGTGTGCTGGAACACCACGCGCGTCACACCAAAGTCTTTGCAGACGCGCAGCAACATTTGAATTTCATCTGCACGGTAGCTGTGGCAATGGAGTATGATTTTGCCCGCAAGCAGGTCGGCCAATGTCTCCAGCCGGAGGCTATAGGCTGGAGGGGCACCGCGAAAGCCCTTCACCAGTTTGTTCTTGTTGTACGCATCCCACTTTGCTGCATACTCGCGGGCTTCGCTGAACGCTTTACGGATGACAAACTCCACGCCCATGCGGCTTTGAGGCTGGGTGCCGTCGCGACGACCGTGTCCGGTCGGGTTCTCGCCGAGGGCAAACTTTATCGTGCGCGGAGCGCCTTCCATTTTGAGGTTGTTGGCTTCATAGGTACCCCAGCGGTGCTTGATGGTCTGTGATTGGCCTCCGATCGAGTTGGCCGAGCCGTGCAGCGCATGGGAAACGGTACAACCACCAGCCAGCGCGCGGTAAATGCTCATCTGGAACGGGTTCAGGGCGTCGCCAGTGAATACTTCAGGCGTGATCGCATTCGTACCCTCGTTAATCTGGTCAAGAGCGATGTGCGAGTGCGCATCAATGATTCCGGGCATCACGAACAGCCCCGTGGCGTCAATCACACGAACACCCTGGGGTGCGGCAATACCTTTGCCGACCTGGGCGATCTTACCGTCCTTGATCAACACGTCCGTCTCGGTGAGACTACCCTTGGTTACCGTCAGCACGGTACCATTCTTGATCAGCACATTGCCCTTTTCCTGGGCATAAGCCGCCGTAACCAAACCAGCGGCGGCGATAGCAATCAATATTTTCTTCATGATCATTTCTTTTTGAATCTTAGTTCTTGGGGTCCTTGGTTCCTTCAATCGGGGCTGTCCGGTTCTGACCGAAGCTGATGTTGCCTTTGAACGAATCGCCCTCGATGGTTACGTCGCCGGTAACCGTAACGGAATTGGCGCCAAACGTCATCGTGTATTTGAATGTCAATGCATTGCCGTCCAGCGTCACCTCGGTGAGATCAATCGGTGAGGGCAGTCGGCCGCCTGAAACTTTTCCCGAATAGCCACTACCCTCCTTCTTGAACGTCAACTTTCCTTCAGCCCGGCCTTGCTGGCTTTCGGTTACCGTTGACCAACTGCCTTCCAGATCCACTTTGGCATTCGGGTCGCCTTTCCTGGCTTCCTTCACTTCCATCTTGTACATCGTACCGTCAACAAACACATAGCGCACCTTCGCCTTTTCATTGAAGTACGATTTGTCGGTGATCACCAGGTTGGCGACTTTTCCGTTGTCCACGGTTCCCAGCCGGTCAGACAATCCAAGGAGTTGAGCCGGATTGGTCGTGAGCGCCGCCAGGGCAGCATCTTCGGTGAGTCCCGCGGCGATCATGCGGCGGAGGTTAGCGGGAATATCCTTGGTCTTTGCGCTGATCGATGCAAAGCCGAAGGTAACTCCGGCCTTTTGGAAAGCGCCGGCTTGCGCCGCATAGCTCTGGATGGCTTCCGCCTTCCGCTTCTCTAAGGCTTCCTTCTCTTTTTGAGCCGCGGTGGGTTCGGCAGCATCTTTCTTCTCCTCCTTCTTTTTATCATCCTTTTTCACTTCCTCCGGAAGATCCAGTGACAGGAAGGTCTTCACACCGGAACCCTTAATGGTGTTGATAATTGGCCAGGCGTCTTTCACGTCGGCAATCGTCGCCGAAAAGCCCAGGTCCTTCTTCAGGGTCAGCACATGGTTGACATCCAGCAGGCGTTCGGAGCGGAAGAGTACCGATTGCTTCTGGTCGATGATTGGATAGAAGGCCTCCAGGTTGCGATCCGATACGGGGCGTTCCAGTCCGGAGCGGTTGGAGGCGTACAGCCCTTCGTAGGCCTTAGCGTTAACTGCCTTCCGGTAAAGATCCCGCCAGGTAGCCATCACACCCAGCAACGTTGCGGGGTACATGTTGTTGGCCCCGGTAAGTTCAGCATACATACTGCTGCGCCCGATGAGCATCATTTCATCGGCGGATTTCCCACTGGAGAGCACAATGGCCGCCTGACCGGGCAACAGGTTGCCATAAGGCACCACCTGCACAGCAGTGAACCCGATATTGCGCAACTCCTCAAGCGACTTATCAGCAGGGTTCAACGCGAAACGGACATCAGTATACGGCGTAATACCGGCGCGTTCGGCGGGCGGATTGCCGGGGTCTTTTGGCCGCGGCAGGTTCTCCTCTTTGGGCCGATTGACTCCGGCGCGGGTCATGCCATCAATAAAGCCGGCGTACACATACATTGAATCGGCCTTGATAACAATCGCGTCGGCAGGGATGGGTATACCTTTGCCGACCGCTTTGATCAGGCCGTCCTTGATCACGATGGTGCCCATATCAATCTTGCGGCCTGGCGCCTGAATGATATTGACATTGGTAATCGCGTAGCTTCGGGTGACCGGAGATAGCTCCTGCTCATCCTGGGCCAGGAGGACCAGGGGGAAGAGCATGAACAGGACAACGGAAATGTAGAGGCGCAGTCTCATGCGTTTAGGTTTAGATTTAAAGTCTGGAATGGGCGGCAAGCTATACATAAAGTTCAAACCCGCGTCAAGTCCTTTACAGGAGTGGCAACCAGAAGCAATCCTCGTTTTTTGTTAATTTTTCACCTGTAATCGCAAACCCATGGATTCAAAATTACCAGCCGACATCCGCGGCCGCTTCCCCTCCCTTCAGCGCCGCATCAACAACTTGCCCATGATTTTTATTGACGGCCCTGCGGGCACCCAGGTGCCGCAATCGGTCATTGACGCGATCATGAAGTATTATACCACCTCAAATGCCAATACCCACGGTGCTTTTCCGACCACGCAGGAGACTGACCAGGTAATAGCGTCCATGCGAAATTCCATGGCCGCCTTGCTGGGTGCGGAAGGACCCGATACGATTTCCATCGGCCAGAACATGACCACCCTCAACTTCGCCCTGGCACGCGCCATGTCGAGGGTGCTTCATGCCGGCGAAGAAGTGCTGATCACCCAACTGGATCATGAGGCCAACCGCGGGCCATGGCTGACGTTGCGGGATTTTGGAGTCAATGTGCGCGAGGTGCGGCTGTTGAAAGACGGCAAACTGGACTATGATGACTTCGAATCCAAGATCAACGAGAAAACAAGGTTGGTCTGTATGGGCATGTCGGCCAACTCCATAGGCACGGTTAATGATTTTCGCCGTGCGCGGGAACTGGCCTACCGACACAACGCCTGGCTGCTTCTTGACGCGGTGCATTATGCTCCCCATTTCACGATCGATGTGCAATCCATCGGCTGCGACTTCCTCCTCTGTTCCGCTTACAAATTCTACGGCCCTCATGTAGGGCTGCTATACAGTCGACCGGGATTGTTGGATTGCCTTCCCACCGATCGGTTACGCACGGCAGCGCAGACAGCGCCGTATTCCATAGAGACAGGCACACTCAATCACGCAGCCATTGCCGGCGTTGACGCAGCCGTTAAGTTTCTTGCCAGCCTGGGAACCGGTTCAACCCTGCGTGAACAATTGGTTGATGCGTTCACCCGGATTTCAGCGCACGAATATGCGCTGGCTCGTTATCTCTATGATGGCCTGAAGAAGATTGAGGGAGTCACCCCTGTGGGTCAGGATTTTTCTTCCACGAGTCGGACGCCAACGGTTTCATTCGTCATGAAAGGAAAGACTCCCGAACAGGTTTGCCAACGGCTCGCGAAGAAGAACATATGCGCGTGGGATGGCCATTTCTATGCCATTCGGGCCATTGAAGTGCTCGGCTTGCTGGAGTTGGGCGGAGTGACCCGGCTAGGGATTTCGTTGTACAACACCAAGGAAGAGATTGAGGTTGTACTTGCGGAAGTAGCCGCCATAGCCGGAAATCGGTAGCGGTTTTCCGTATAGGGGTACTGCGGGTTTTGGCTATATTTGACTATGCCCTCCCTGGTTTCCGGATACGATTACGATGTGTTCATCAGCTACCGGCAGAACGACAACCGGTCGGGGTGGGTAAGGCAGTTTGTGGAGGATTTGCGTGAGGAATTGAGCGCGACGCTGAAGGATCCGGTCAATATCTACTTCGATGAAAACCCTCACGATGGTTTGCAGGATACCCACTTGGTGGATGAAAGCCTGAAAGGGAAGTTGAAGTGTTTTGTTTTTATTCCGATTCTTTCTCGGACATACTGTGATCCAAAAGGTTTTGCGTGGAATCATGAGTTTGTTCCTTTTTGCAGGATGGCTCGCGGGGACGGCCGTGGTCTGGTGGTAAGGCTTAACAATGGCAACGCAGCCAGCAGGGCTCTCCCTGTCCTTGTACATGACATCGACGCACGGGACAGGCAGTTATTTGAAAACGAGTTGGGTACTGTATTGCGGCCAGTGGATTTTGTGTTTCGGTCCTCCGGGGTGAACAGACCACTTATGCGAGAGGATGTGCGTGGAGAAAATCAGAGCAAGACAATTTATCGTGACCAAATCAACAAAGTTGCCAATGCTATTGAAGAAATCCTTACGTCAACTGTTGAAGTAAATCCCAAAAATGATGGAGCGCCGATCACATTCTCAGGCACTCCGGCGCCGCCAAACAGAGCCGGCTGGCTCCTCAACGAACTAAAACAAAGGAATGTCATTAGCGCGGGTATTACGTACGTTGTTCTGTCTCTTTTACTCCTGCAAGTAATAGCTGTTCTTACGCCATATCTCAAAATCGAAGAAAGGATCATCCTTCTGGTTAGCCGGGTACTGGCCTTCGGATTTCCCATTTCATTGATTCTCGCTTGGATGTATGAAGTCAGTCCGAAGGGCTTCATCCGAACGACATCACCACAGGCACAATCTAATCCATATCCACCCGCTCGCAAGAAACCATTGACAAGCACTCCCATGGTGCTCGTACTTGTTATATCCCTTGGGCTGCTGGGATTGTATGTGAAGATTATTCTTGAAAAAAACGACATCGCCACTTCACTTAGTCCTGTATCGGTTGCCGTCCTCCCATTTGAGAACAGAAGTGGTGAATCCAAGGATCAACACATGGCCGATGCCCTTACTGAGGACATAATCAGCAAACTCTCACAACTCCCACAGCTTAGGGTAACAAATCGTAAGAGCACACAGAAATACCACGGGGAGCTTCTCTCGTCCTTCGAGGTAGTTGCGGCAGAGTTGAAGGTGGAGAAAATTCTCTATGGTCATATTAGCAGATCAGGTGATCAAGTCATAATCAAGGCAGAGTTGATCAACGCCACAAATAACCGCTTCATCTGGGCAAACACGTTTAAACGGACTTTGCGAAACTATATGTCTGTCGATGCAGACATAGCGGTGGCCGTGGCCACCCAACTGAATATTGAGTTGGACGAACAAACACAGGAACAGCTCACGCACCAACTCACAAACAACGATTCCGCCTATTACCATTACAGTCTAGGCAGAAAACTGTATTATAAGTACAAACCTCAGGCCAATGATTCGGCAATAGCAGAATTCAAGATGGCCATTGAGGCAGATCCTGGATATGCACTGGCGTGGGCAGGACTGGGTGACGCATTCAGTCAGGTATATATATTTCGCAACGAATATTCCTGGCTCGATTCAGCTCTGATTGCCGGACAACGGGCCGAGCGTCTGGACCCCAATCTTTCGGAGGGGTATAAGGCAATGGCCAATGCCTACAGTTACAAGAAACTTTACGACAAAGCGTTCCCTTTACTGAAGAAGGCCGTTGAATTAAGCCCAAGCAATGCGCAAGCCGTTGGAAATTTGGGGACCGCCTACTTCCTCAGGGCTGAGTTGGTGGAAGCGCTTTTGCTTGAGAAGCGCTCTGCAGGCATCACACCAACCAATTGGATTGCCTATCAACTAATTGGTTGGATTTACGGGCTTTTGGGGGACAGAGAACTTGCGGTTGAATCCTTAACTAAGTCCCTTGAACTGAATCCGTACGGTCAGACTTATGAGTTGTTAGCTTACAATTATGTTGCTATGGGAAGAAAGGGTGATGCTCTGAAACTCATCCCAAAATTGCTTGAGCTTGGGAAAGACGACTACAAAGTGTTGGAGCGCGCCGGGTTAATCGCTCATTTTGCCGGCGAATCGACAACCGCTGGAAACTATTTTCGCCAATCAATTCTCAACAACAAGAACTACCAAACCGATGTAAACACAACTTCTCCCATTGGCCTTGGGCAAATTCTCTTGGAAAGTGGAAAGCGAGTTGAAGCCGACGTGCTCCTGACCCATGCATTGGAGACCAATCTTAAGGAGATGGATCGCGGTTCCCAGGACGACGAAACCCCTTTCAGGATTGCCGCCATTCATGCCATTCTAGGCCATAAAAAGGAAATGCTGGATTGGCTGCGAAAGGCAATTGACGCTAAATGGATTGACTGCACGCAAGTACAATACGGCCCCTGGTTCGCCTCTTACAGAACAGATCGGGACCTAGAAATCCTGCTCAAGCCTGTTCAAGAAAGACTAACAGAAATGAAGAACCGCTCCAAATGAAGGGGCCTATTGAATTCTTGCATAGTGGTAAACCCTGGGTGGATTGCCACAACTAACCGTAGCGGAACTTGCAACCGGGGGGCCTGATCTTGCGTGGATGATTCCGGTGACCACCGCTGCCGCCATTGATGTACCGGACAGCCTGTTATAGTAGTTCCCCGTCATCCCAGGAGGAGTTGGCCATGTTGACAACACCGAAGTACCAACTGCCACAAAATCAACTGCCGTACCAAAACTTGAATAAGACGCGCAACTTCCTCCACAATTCACGGCACCAATTGTGAATATTTGACTGCCGTTCATGCAAGCCGGGAAAATAGTTGACACATCGGCACTCCTGTTCCCAGCTGATATCACTATAGAATTCCTTCTGGCTAGTGCATTGATCGCATCTTGAATGACCAACTGCTCTGCAGAACAATCCACAACATTGTACCCGCCGAAACTCATGTTGATTACATCTCCAAATCTGTTTGTCAAAAGCTGACTCCAGGCTATGTGCTGAAGGGCACCATAGACATATGACCAATATCCAGAGCGACTACCGTCAAGAACTTTGAGCGAAACAACTCTAGCATTGGGAGAGATCCCACTAATCTTGCAGCGCGGTTTCTGGTCACCAATCTCAGTTCTCTTTCCTGCAGCAATGCCTGCAACATGCGTTCCGTGACCCGTTTGGTCAAAAGTGGGTGCCGTACCTGGAATCCATGACTTGCTCAAGGCAGGATAGTAATTTATGTCCGCATGTGGAAACACACCAGAGTCCATTATCCATATTAGCCCAGTGGGTCTCTCTCCCTGCTGAATTGGATTACCTGGGTTATCGTCAATCCTCGCTGTCCGCAAAGCACACCTCGCGGCCTTGCACCCACCATCACCACAACAACAACCATCCTGTTGAATAGGATCATCCTGCTGAATAGGATCATCCTGTTGGATCGGATCATCCTGTTGGATCGGATCGTCCATTTGGGTCGGCCCAACCGCTGCATCATTACTTATCGAATCCGCCTTCAAGGAGTCCATTTCGGCTATGAACCCAACAACAAGGTCCACAAAAATTAACGAGTCGGGGACTTGTAGTCCCTTACTAAGGCAAAAGTTCTTCACTATTTGCTTTCTGTCACTTCGTACAGAATTGATATTTTGCGGTGTAATTGTGCCATCTGAGTATAATGGCGCAATGTTCTTCATTGAAACTATGTACCGCTTCTTGGCAAGGTTATTTAGAGATTGACTCTGCGGATTGCACGCCGCAATAGCCACTCCAAGGCCAAGCAGCAGGAACCAGCCTGATGATTTCATATGTTTTGGGTTTGGGTTATTGAATGTAGGGATTGTTAAACACAATTCAATCCACAAGAAGAGTTTAAATCATGGTAGTTGCGAAAATCAATACACTTCCAATATTGTCCTACACACATTGAAGTCGATTGCCTAACTTGTATGGCATAATTTCAACCATGAACAAACGCACCTTCCTCAAATCACTGACCCTCCTGGGCGTTACCGCCGCCAATTTGAAGGCTTTTGAAAGCCTCGCCGAACCCCTCAGCCAGGTTGACGGAATTCCGCCGGAAGAGGTCGCCAAAGACGAAGACTTCTGGACCGCCATCCGCAACGGCTACCGGCTCAAGCCGGATTACATCAACCTCGAAAACGGCTACTACTGCTTCCAACCGCAGGAAACGCTCGAGAACTTCATCAACCACGTGCGCGAAGTGAACTACCAGGGCTCCTATTACATGCGCACCGTGCAGTGGGAGAACAAAAAGAAGGTCGCCGCACGCCTCGCCGAACTGGCCGGCTGCTCCAAGGAAGAACTCATCATCACGCGCAATACCACCGAATCGCTCGACATGATCATCGGCGGTCTGAACTGGAAGGAAGGCGATGAGGCCGTCATGGCGGAACAGGACTACGGCGCCATGCTCGACCACTTCGCGATGATCGCCAAACGCTTCGGCGTCGTCAACAGGCGGATCAACGTACCGAACCACCCGAAATCGGACGAGGAAATCGTCAACCTGTATGCCAGTGCCATCACGCCCAAGACCCGGCTTCTCATGGTGTGTCATATGGTTAACATAACCGGTCAGATTCTGCCTGTACGTAAGATCTGCGACATGGCCCACAGCAAAGGTGTATTGGTGCTCGTCGACGGCGCCCATGCTTTTGCTCATTTCCGCTACAACATCCCTGACTTGGGCTGCGACTTCTACGGCACGAGCCTTCACAAATGGCTAAGCGTCCCCCTGGGCGCAGGCTTTCTCTATGTCAAGAAGGAACAGATCCCCAACATCTGGCCGCTCATCGGCGACGGCAATCAGAACATGGGCGACATCTACCGGCTCAATCACATCGGTACTCACCCGGTCCACACCGATCTGGCCATCAATAATGCCATCGACTATTACCTCGCCATCGGAGCCGAACGCAAAGAGGCGCGGCTGCGGTACCTGCAAATCTATTGGTCGAGCAAAGTGCGCAACGTACCCAATATCGAAGTCAATACCCCGGCTGACGCGGCCCGCTCCTGCGGCATCGCCAACGTGGGCCTCCGGAACATGAAGCCCGGCGACATGGCCGACACGTTGATGAAGAAATACAAAATCTATACCGTGGCCATCGACGGCGCCAACGTGCACGGTTGCCGAATATCACCCAATCTCTACACAACAACCGCCGACCTGGATACCTTTGTGGCCGCGCTCAAGGAAATGGCCGGCTAGTTGGTATTCCATCCCATTCTTTCGCTGCCATAAACCAGTTCCCATGAAACAATCATTGCCCTTGCTCCTCTGCATGATGCTGCTCGCCCCGGCCTTCGCCCAGCAACCTTTCAACGGCGTGGGCGTGGGCATGGACAATCTCTACCGCCTCTCGAAGGCCAAGACGAGGTCCATCAGCCCTGAAAACACTACGGGCGAAAAAGGAAAAGGGGGCATGGATAAGGAAGGTGTTGCTTCCGGCCCCGCCAAAGATCTTGGTCAGGGATGGAAAGTAAGTCCGTATGTCATCATTGAGCCCGGCAAAACACACACGATGGCCGAGATCACAGGACCGGGAGCTGTACAGCACATCTGGATTACCCCCACAGGCAATTGGCGGTTCACCATCCTGCGCATGTATTGGGACGATGAGACCACACCTTCGGTTGAAGCTCCGCTCGGTGATTTCTTTGGTATGGGTTGGGGCGAGTATGCTCACCTCAACTCACTGGCTGTCTGCGTAAACCCGGGGAGCGCGTTCAACAGTTATTGGGTTATGCCTTTTCGGAAGAAGTGCAAAATAACCCTCGAGAATATCGCCGGAGAGAAGGTCCGCATGTTCTACCAAGTCGACTACACACTTACCGATATCCCTGAGGATGCCGCCTATTTTCATGCCCAATTCCGGCGCACAAATCCTGTGAAGTACAAGGACGTGTACACCATAGTTGAGGGAATCAAAGGGCGCGGTCACTATGTAGGTACGTACATGGCCTGGGGCGTGCACAACAACGGATGGTGGGGCGAAGGGGAAATCAAGTTCTATATGGATGGGGACAAAGAGTTCCCAACCATCAACGGAACAGGCACCGAAGACTATTTCTGCGGTTCCTACGACTTCGACACGCGGAAGAAAGAACCGGCGTTGGATCCGACAGCCTACACGGAGTTTTCTACTCCCTACACCGGCCTGCACCAGGTGATTCGGGGGGACGGCCACTATAAGGTGATGCAACGCTTTGGCATGTATCGATGGCATGTCACCGATCCCATCCGTTTCGAGAATGACTTGCGAATAACCATCCAGGACCTCGGATGGCGTCACGACGGCAGGTACCTCGCCCAACAATCGGACATCGCCTCAGTAGGGTATTGGTACCAGGTTGAGCCTCATGCGCCGTTTCCTAAACTTCCGTCAAAAGATGAGCTGGAAGTCAACTAGCACTTTCAGAAAGCGACTGGGTAGGGATTTATCCTAACGAGCTATTTCCAAGACCTCGACTTCGTAAATAATCGTCTTGAAAGGACTTATGTGGAACCGCTTCTCTCCTTTCCGTTCGGGGGGATAATATCCATTGGCTCCGTAGGCCTGTTCGGCTGGAACTACCAATACGCGCTGCTCTCCCTTCCGCATCTGAGCCACTCCGGCATCGAACCCCGGGGTGATTGTCGATGTCCCAACAACATATTCGAATGTGGCCGGCTCTGAACCGTACCACGGCTTGCCGCTCTCCGCCGTACTCACAAATGAATCGCCCCCGGGAATCTGCGCCTTGTATCGCAGCATGATCTTATCGCCCGGTTTCGGTTTTGGACCTTCACCGGCTTGCTGCACCGCTTGCCTCATGAACACCTTTAGCTGCGGCCAACGCTGCTGAATATAGGCCTCTTCATCTGCCCTCCGCTTTTCCTCCGCCTGTTCGACAGCCGCCTTCTGTTTCTCCACCATGGCTTTAAATGAACTGGTGGTCGGCCGGAATGCCTCGGCGCCCGGTCCAATGCGGATGATCTTTATTGTTGTGATCAAATCTTCCTGGGTGATCAACTGAAGAACTTCCATTCCCTTTATTATATGACCAAACACCGTATAATCTCCGTCGAGATAGGATCGATCGCCCAGCGTAATGTACCACTGGCTGCCGTTGGTGTGCGGGCCGCCGTTGGCGATACCTGCCATGCCCGCGCGGCCATGATTCAGTTCCGGGACAATTTCATTGGGATAGTCATAGCCGGGTCCTGGAATGGTTGAGTTTGCTGGCATGCCACACTGAATCACGTGTCCGGGTACAACCCGGTGCCATTTGGATCCATCGTAATAGTGTCTACCTGCCGGGAGGGCTGTATTGTCAAGGGTGCCTTCCGCCAGGCCCACAAAATTGGCGACGGTCATAGGCGTCTTTTCGAACTCCAGTTGAAGGACAAGCAGGCCCTTGGTTGTTGTCACCTCAGCATACAGTCCATCAGGGTATGGGGTTTTCTTCTTCTGCGCCGAAACTGAAATTGCGACCAGAATTCCGAAAGCCAGTATCAATCGTTGCATATCAGTTTTTTGCTGGTGGAGCCGGGCTGATCATGATATGCGCTCGGTGGGTTCCAGGATCCATGATCCAGGGTTGACCGGGAAAAGTGGGCTTCAGCGGCAACCCGGTGCTCTCGGCAGTAGCATAAGGAATGTAGATAACATAGCGCAGGTAAGCGTTCTTTGCCGAACCGGTGGCCGGGTCAAATTCGTCCGCAGTATAGACATAGAGGGTTGATGGATTAGTGGGCATTTTCAGTTTCCCAGCCTTCACTTCTGCCTCCCGCATGTCAAATATTTCCTGGAAGGTCTTTCCTTCTGCCTTCAATGTGCGACCACGGGCCATGAAGGGCTCAAGGTCGACATGATAGGCAGAAACGTTGATCCCCTTTTGTTTCGGATCATCTCCCAGACAGATGAGTGAATTGGTGCCCCTGCGCAAGACAGTGAGTTCACCCTTCGCACTGTAACCATACACCATCGCACCGTCGCGGAGTTCGGCGGGAGCTGCAAGCACGGCCGCCTTGATCTGGTCTTCAGCACTGGGAATGGTCTGGGCTGTCGCGGTTGCCGATACTACCGCCAGGGCAAGAGTTTTCAAGAGTCGCATTTTCGATGAAGTTTAAACACAACCAAGTTTACTCAATTTTCCCGTCAAATTTTCCCTGATTTATCTGAGGGGCAACGCCACCGGCTTTCACGCCTTCTCATTTTTTTGTTACTTCCGAAACCCTAACCCAATCGTCCTATGCAAGGCCTCATGATGGATTTTCAGCTTACCGTGCCGGTCATCCTCCGCCGTGCGGAAACATTATTTGCAAACAAGACCATTGTCACACGTCTGCCGGACAAGTCCCTGCATCGGTATACCTACCGCGAGATGGGCGCAAGATCAAGACAACTCGGCGCTGCCCTCAAGAAGATGGGTGTTGGTGAAGGCGACCGGGTGGCCACACTCTGTTGGAATCACTACCAGCACCTTGAAATCTACTTTGCTGTGCCTTCAATCGGGGCCGTGCTTCACACACTCAACCTCCGCCTTTCGTCGGATGACCTTGCTTACATCGTAAACCATGCACAAGACAAGGTGCTGATTGTCGACCAGGTGTTGTTGCCGTTGTATGAAAAGTTCAAGGATCGGATTAGCGTGAAGAAAGTAGTGGTTATCCAGCAGGCAGGCCCATTGCCCCCGGGCACATTCTCTTACGAGCAACTGCTGGCCAGCGCCAATAAGGATTCGATTGAACTGTTCAACGGAGATGAAAACACGGCAGCGGCCATGTGCTACACTTCCGGTACCACGGGTCAGCCAAAAGGTGTGTTGTACTCGCATCGATCAATCGTCCTCCATTCCATGCTGTCGGCGTTCACCGATGGGCTGGCCATTTCAGAAACCGACGTCGTACTCCCTGTTGTTCCTATGTTCCATGTTAATGCCTGGGGTCTGCCCTTCACTTGCACGATGTTAGGGTGTACCCAGGTCTTTCCCGGACCCCACCTGGATCCAGCCAGCCTGCTTGAATTATATGAAAAAGAAGAAGTGACCATTTCGGCAGGGGTGCCCACCATTTGGCTGGGTATTTTGGCGATACTCGATGCCAACCCGGGGAAGTACAACCTATCCGCTCTTCGCTGCATGCTGGTGGGCGGGTCAGCCGCACCGAAGTCAATGATTGTGGGATTCCAGGAGCGCCACAACTTGCGCATCCTTCATGCCTGGGGCATGACCGAAACTTCCCCGTTGGGCAGTGTATGCGGACTGACCAGTGAGTTGAAGAAATTACCCATCGAAGCCCAATATACCTACCGTGCCAAGCAAGGTATTGCAGCTCCCTTTGTGGAAATGCGGGCGAGGAACGAAAACGGCATGGTTCCATGGGATGGTACAACCATGGGTGAACTTGAAGTTCGTGGTCCCTGGATATCCAAGGCGTACTACCAAACACCCGATGAAGAAGGTAAATTTACCCCAGACGGATGGTTTCGTACCGGCGACATCGTCGCCATCGAGGCCAATGGGTACATCGAGATCAAAGACCGAAGCAAGGATGTGATCAAGTCAGGTGGTGAGTGGATCAGCTCCGTCGCCCTGGAGGGCACGCTTATGGGTCATCCCGCCGTTGCGGAAGCAGCTGTCTTTGCGATCCCCAATGAGAAGTGGATGGAGCGGCCCATGGCGGCCATCGTGCTTAAAGAAGGAAAGCAGGCTACCGTCGAAGAGCTAAATGCGTTCCTCGAACCACACTTCGCCAAGTTCTGGCTGCCTGATGCCTATGAGTTTGTGAAAGAGATACCGAAGACCTCTGTCGGAAAATTCAAGAAATCAACCCTTCGTGAAATGTATAAAAGCCGTCAGTCAAAATAACGGTGCATTCAATAGTGATATACCTGCAACATGGCTCTCCGTTTGACAAAATCCACTGAAAGGATTCTTACCCGCTGAATATCCAGTCCTGTTTTCACTTTTAAGTCAGCCACCAGGCGATCCATTTGCTGAGGAACAATATTGTCCAGGTTATCAACTTTGATCTCTCGGATGTGGATGCTTTTGGAGAGCCATTCCTTGTCGAGCGCATACGTTATCGCTAAAATGACCAGGTTGAGCGCTACCAATTCGTACATGGGACCGGCCATCATCGCATTGACCAACCCCAACGTCAACACAACGAAAAGGTAGGTCATGTCTTTCATCGAGATGGTATCCGTTCTCAGCCTGAGCAAGGAGAAGAACGCTATCAAACCAAAACCGGCGCCAAACGAGCTGAACGCTGTGGAATTGTGAATGAGGTAGATGATAATAAAGACAAGAAAATTCAAAATGATGAAGGTGAAAAAGTAGTCCTTCTTGCGGTGGATGGGCAGGTAAACAAAGATGACGAGGATCACGATCGCCACGGTATTTATGGCCAACCGGGTATAAAAGAGTTCGGTAAATAAAACAGGTCGCGAGGCCCGGACCTGTGTCGCGGTCTGCGCCTGGGCCAAAAGCGTCTCAGGGAGGAGTCCTGCGGTCAAGAGCACCAGGGCAACAAGGGAAATTTTCCAGAACGTGTTAGACAAATTCAGGGTACTGAAGTACTTCATTGGAGCTGATCAATTCATGAATATACAAAAGTTCTTCTTCCATCGGGATGCCCGGTAATTCCTCCCAATAACTCTATCTTTACCCTATTCAGCACGTGACCATGAACGATGCCGTTTCAACCATTGAGTCCCTGATCAACCAGGGCAGGTACCTCGAGGCCCGTTCACTGGCCCAGTCCGCCCGGCAGTCGGGGGACTCCTTAAGGCTGACCCAACTGCATGCCCTCGCCGTTTCAAAATCGGGCGTACCCAAGGCAGCCGTCGAAATCCTGGAACCGGCCTATCGCGATCATAGTGACGACCCGGAAACCGCCGGTATCATGGGCGGCGTCTATAAGGAGATCTTCCGTAAAGACCAGGATACCCGGTTTGCCGTCCTTTCACGGGACACGTACCTCAAGAATTTTTCCATCACAAAAAACTACTATACCGGAATCAACGCCGCCACCATGTCGGCCATTGCAGGCCAGGTGTCCAAAGGCCGTGAGATCGCTGCTGAGGTTATCCGCCTACTGGGGCCAAGTCCATCGGATTTCTGGCAACAGGTAACGTTGGCCGAGGCGCTTTTGCTGACCCGCGAGCGGGAAAAATCCCTGACCGCCTATTTCGAAGCCAAGAAGATGGCGGGCACCGACTGGGGCAAAATAAGTTCAGTGCATAACCAGTTGTGGCTGCTTAATCATTACGTTCCGGTTCCCAAGGAAGTACTCAAAGTATTCAATCCACCGGGTGTGGTTTCGTTCATCGGCCACATGATCGACCACCCGACTCGTCCCAAACCGCGCTTCCCCTCCATCATAGAAAATAAGGTGAAGGAAGCCATCGAGAGCGCCATAAACACGCTGAACGCAAAGATCGGCTTTTGCTCCCTGGCCTGCGGAAGTGATATCCTGTTTGCTGAGGCTATGGCGGAAGCCGGAGGTGAAGTAAACATTTGGCTGCCTTTTGACAAGGCAGACTTCATTGAAGCCAGCGTAAATTTCGCGGGAGGCAATTGGCTGGATCGCTTTGAACGCCTGCTGAAACAATTCCCAGCCACCTACTTAACCTACGATCCCTATGCGGGCTACGATGACCTGTTCTCCTTTCAGAACCGTGTCATATTTGGTTCGGCCATCATACGCAGTACGATGAACCATACCGAGCCGACGTTACTTACGGTGCTCTCAGAAACCGACCTTCGACTGAAAGAGGGTGGAACGCGGGATACCGTCAACCTTTGGCCTTATCCTTCGAGGCATGTTAACATCAATCCGGATAATTACTTCTCGGCAACAAGCCTTCCTCCTCCGGTCGCTGCGAAAGAAGATTTTAAGAAGAGTTACCCTCCGCTTGACAGGCCCGTACTTTATGGAATCATCGTGGACATTCCAGGCATGGGCGTGGAGGAACAGACTAAACTCTGGCAAAGCATCAAGGATAAGTTGGATTTGTCGCTTCTTGCCCCGGTGACTTTTGAGGCCGGAGAAAACCTTATAGTTTCATTCCGATCGATACTGGGCGCCATGGACGTTGCCAAGACGATTCTTCGGGAGATGAAATCCCACTTTCTGATGGAGCGGCTGAGGATGAGCTTGTACGCTAATCCAGCCCTGCTTGCACCAGGCCCCACCCAAAAGGAAAAAATCCTTGATAAAACAATTCGTAACCGCCTCCTCCAACTTCATGCTCTCGTACCCGTTGGAGCCGTGTATGCCTTTGCCCGGTTTTCCTCAGCCTTATCCCTGGATATCAAGAACTATTCCGTGGACTATGCCGGATTAGTCTCCATTGGATGGCACCCCCAACCTTTGGAAATCTACCGGGTAAACCTGTTGGATACCGCTTTGAAGGGTCACTAGGTCCTTTTCTGCCGACTCACTACACCCTTTCAACAACTCACGTCAAAGCAGTTGCCGCCCTGGAACCCCGGGGTCACCTTTGCACGTCTTATGGGTAAAACAAAGTCCATGAAGCTCATTTTTTCAATTCTGCTTGTCACCACCACCCTATTGTCCGGGGCGCAGTCCGTCTCTGTGGAGAGCCGCGGTGACACGAAACGAACGATCTACAACCGGGGCGGGATGTCCAGCTTCAGCGTCGAAACACGGGGAAAAATGGAAGTCTCTGACGACGATAAAGACATCAAGAGCATGTCCGACGACGGCTACCTTGAAATTACCAAGACGGTGTTTGGCAGTCGGCGCACGATTGTGATTAGCCCAACCTCCACTGGCCTCAAAAGGGAATACTACGAGGGAAGAACGCTCGTCGCCTGGGAACCGGAAGGAAGGAAATGGCTGGGAGAAATACTGCCGGAAATTCTCCGATCAACGACCATCGCCGCGGAAAACCGGGTAAACCGTATCTACCGGAACAGCGGCGTAAATGGTGTGCTGCAGGAGATCCGCGTTATTGAAAGCGACTACGTTCGCGCGGCGTATGCCGACTACCTGGTCCGGGTCAATCAGCCGGCCCAAAACTACCCCATCATCATCAAGGAGGTCAGTTCCATTATGGAATCGGATCACTACAAGTCTGAATTCCTAAGTAACAACCTGAAGACGTTCTCGGGATCGAAAGAGGCCATGCAGGCGGTCTATGCCGCCACGCGCAACCTGGACTCGGATCATTATAAGACCCAGGTGATCAAGAATGCCTTGTCGACCGGTACGCCCAGCCCGGAAAGCGTTGCCCTTGCTCTGCAAGCCACCGGCGATATGGAATCGGATCACTACAAGACCGAAGTCCTGACATCCCTGCTCCGTCAGGAAAATCTGAATGACGCGATCATGGCAGAAATGATCAACGCGACCAAGAACATGGAATCGGACCACTATCGCACGGTGGTCTTGACGAAAGCGCTCTCGAAGCCGGGGCTTTCTTCGGCCTCGTACGAACGCGCCCTTGAGGCTGTCAAGATGATGGACAGTGATCACTACAAAACCGAAGTCCTCACCAACCTGCTGAATAACTCCCTGACGCCAGATGTGCAATCCATACTCATTGCCGCAACCTCTTCCATTGAGTCAGACCACTACATCACCGTGGTGGGCAAACAGATTCTCAAGAAGGTCAACCTGAATGATGAAGCGTTCAGGGGATTGCTGGAGACCATGTCGAGTCATCAGAGCGACTACTACACCGCTGAATTTCTGAAGACAGCTGCCGATCGTCCCAACATTTCAAAGGCCAACTTAATGGCTATCCTAACCGCAGCGGGCAATATCGAGTCCGATCACTACATAACCGAAGTACTTACAAGTCTCGCTCCAACCATCCGCACGATGAATGACGCCTCGCTGAAAGACGCCTACCGGGCGACGGCGAAGAAGATTGAGTCAGAGACGTACTACGGCCGTGCGCTTCGTGCGTTGGACTAAACCACGTTTCCCCTCCGTCAAAAAATCGCTAGCTTCCCGTTGCCATGCGGTTCATTCCAGGGATACAGCCACTCACCTTGCGCAAATACGGCCTCCTTACCCTTGGATGCACCATTATCGCCGTCGTCCTGTATGTAATTATTGCCTACGGACAAACCGGGAGAATCCCCAGGTTAAGTGACAATCCGGCCGAATACCTGTTGGCCGTGTTCAGCACCATTGTGTTCGGCTTTCTTGTTCTCACCGTGGATGGGCTCCTCGACAAGGCGATTCACTGGAAATCCAACTTTCTTCTGCGCTTCATCAGCGGCCTTGGATCCAACATACTCCTGGTGATCCTCTATTTTACGATGGCTGGGAACTTCATGTTCCATGCACCCACCGAAGTGATTCTGAAGTTGAATATCCTCTTCATTATCACGGTTTTCATCTACGAGATCTTCTACGGGCTGTTCTACTCCTATCGGTTCTACGCCGTGACGCAAGCCGAGCAACTTCAGTCCGACCGCTGGCAGCTCGAGCTTCAGTTCGAATCGCTCAAGAGTCAGATCAGCCCTCACTACCTGTTCAATTGTCTCAATACCGTCTCCAGCCTTTTGTATAAGGACTCCCGTGTGGCCGAGGAGTTTGTCAGGCGAATGGCCGACACGTTTCGTTATGTGCTCGGCAATCAGAAACACCGGCTGGTCACCCTTCGTGAAGAACTGGAATTTGTAAAGTCATACTACTTTCTTCTCCAGGTGCGCTACGAATATCACCTGCAGATGGAAATCAATGTACCCACCAGCCTGCTCGACACGTGGATTCCTCCGATGACGATTCAACTGCTCGTTGAAAATGCTGTGAAACACAACGCCATCAGCAAGGACCAGCACCTGCTGGTATACATCGGTTCACGCGACAGCACCCACCTGATCATTTACAACACCAAGACGGAATCCATAAGGCCTGCTGCCAGTTTTCGCGTTGGGTTGGAAAATATTCACAAGCGGTACAAATTTTTCACTAAGGAAGCCGTCACGGTAACCGATGGCGCAAAATTCCAGGTACAGCTTCCCGTGCTGAGAAATGTGCCCAACCCAGCCGCTGCATGAAGAAGGTATTTATCCATAATCCCCTTTTCCGCATCCTGACCCCTCCGGTTTACGGTTTACTGGTATACCTGATCATATTGCTCGTCAACAACAACGTCGAGCAAATCGCGACACTGGTGAGCAACCAGGAGATGTATGTCAGCATGCTGCTCAGTCTTGTGGCTTTTGAATCCATGCGTCTCGTCATAGTGATTCTCAACCGCCTGACTCTTGACGCCCGTAAAACGCTTCCCCTGCAAATCCTGATGACGTCGGCTGTTGCCATAATTATGGTGGGCCTGGTAATTAGCCAGTACTACAGGCTTGTGATCGGCTTTGATATCAGCCCCAGGGAACTCGTTTTATTCGGGGGGATCTTCCTGGTTACCTCTCTTCTCTACAACGCTCTTTACCTCGGCAATCAATACATCATCCGCGAAAACACGCTCCTGCTGGACCAGGAACAAAAGCTCCGTGAAAACCTGGAGGCCGAATTCTCCTCGTTTCGACGGGAGATCAACCCCAGTTTACTCTATGACAGCCTGGAAGACCTGATTCTCTGCATGCACACCGATGCAGAAAAGGCCGAAGAACTTATCGACAGCCTGGCCGCGCTCTACCGCTATCAACTCGTGAACCGTCAACGGGAATTTGTTTCCCTGGCAGAAGAACTACAGGCAGTACGCCATTTGTTGCGCCTGGCCGAGTATAGGCACCCCAACCAGATTGTTTGGAAGGAGACCGTCAGCGATGTCGAGCCTATTCAGGTGATGCAGGGATCGTTGCTCACGACGATTGATGCCATCATCCGAAACACCCTGATCTCAGCGCAATGTCCACTTATCCTCACCTTATCACCGGAAGAAGAGGAATACCTGGTACTTACCCATGGTTTGAACGACAAATTGCTCCTCGACACCGAGAGCCAGTCGGCCTTTCAGCTTCTGCAACGATCCTATTCCATTTATAGCGACACACCCTTCATCCAGGTCAAAGCGGGGCGCGAAAATTATGTTAAATTTCCACTGATCACGGAACAACAACCTGCCACGGCCTTCGCATGAGTCTTGCCCTGAATGTTGTCATCATCGAGGATGAATCGCCCGCCGTGGAGAAACTGCAGCGCTATCTCCAGCGCTACAGCCCGGCCATTCGGGTGGCCCAGGTGTGCGATAGTGTCGCCTCTTCGGTTGCCTGGCTACGGGATCACCAGAACGAGGTCGATCTCCTGTTCATGGACATCCAGCTCAAGGATGGAATCAGCTTTGGGATATTCAAAGAGGTACATATCATCAAGCCGGTGATCTTCATCACGGCATACAATGAGTACGCACTGGAGGCCTTCAAGGTCAACAGCATTGCCTACCTCCTCAAACCCGTCAATTTCGATGACCTGAAGACCAGCCTGGATAAGTTTCAAAACCTGCGGTCACAATTCCTGTTACAGGACAAGCGCGAAGATGTCGTAAAGGCATTGGCCGGGGAAAGTTCTGTCAAATCGTTCAAGACCCGTTTCATGGTCAAAGTAGGCGACCATATCCGCTCGATAACCACCGATCAGATCCTGCTCTTCTTTGCTGACGGCCGCGACGTTTACCTGGTGACCACCCAGCTGAGGAAATTCATCATCGACTTTACGCTTGAATCGCTGGAGGAAGTTCTCGATCCCGCCATGTTCTTCCGGGTAAACCGAACCTACATTGCCAATATCGGCTTCATCCAGGACGTCGTGCTCTATTCCAACAGCCGGCTCAAAGTGTCCACTCAACCGGCATGGGACAAGGAGATCATTGTAAGCCGCGAAAAAGTCGGCGAATTCAAGGACTGGTTTGACGGCAAACCGGGTTAGAACTTCAAATAGGCGTATCCCTTCAATTGGTAGGTGGTGACAGTGGTCAACATCGAAACAGCAGGCTGGACTTCCGGCACCATGCGCATCCTGTCAATCTTACGGTTGATGACAGACTGACCGCAGACAAACATCTTCACGCCGGCAGCCTTTAACTCCTCGTACAACTTGAGATTGGGGTTATCGACCTTGTATTTACTTCGGTATTGGTCATTGTTCATGGTGGTATACGAGGCGCCTCCGTGAATAGCCAGCACCACATTCATTTTTGCAGTCGGAACGCCGCCCACGACGTGAAGGTTCAGCAAACGGGCCACGTTGTTTAAGGCCCAATTAATGGTGTCCGGCTTTTCGCTTTCGCGTTCCACCTCAATAATGATATTGTAGGTGAGTGTGGGGTCAGGTTTCTCGACAGCAAACGGAACTTCAAAGACGCCCCCCTGCGTCTTGATGACCGGGTTGACACGCTGAGGCGCCTGTGCGGCGAGCGATAGCACCGCAAATACAAAAAGTGAGCTTAGGCTTATTTTTTTCATGACCAATGATTCAAAATGATGTTCAGTCCAGCAACAAAGATGAGAGAAGCGGTGACCTTCCGGACATGAACGGGCTGAAACTTACGTGCACCCCAGCGAGATCCCAATTGACCTCCAGCGAAAACCGCCGCCAATAGTGGAGCTATCAGTCGCCAGTCCAGCTGTGCAGATTGGGTGAACTGGCCGGCAAGACCGCTAATGGAATTGACCAGGATGAAGGCACTAGCCAAGGCGGATATCCGCCGCGGCTGGTCCCATTGGAGAAAATGCAGCAACGGTGAAAGAAAGATTCCGCCGCCGATTCCGACCAGGCCCGACAAGAATCCGATTCCACCACCAAGCAGAGCGGCGGTAAGCCCGACTCCCCCGGAAGACGACGAAGGCTGGCCCGGATATTTGTTGAAAAACCACAAGAGGGCAGCCGCAACAACCAGGGTAATTCCGAGGATTCGAAAGAAGGTATGCTCCTGAATCGGATAGTAACCACCCAAGAAAGCCATCGGCACGCTGAAGACGAGGAATGGCCATATTTTTTTCAGTTCGATCAGCCCCTCGCGGTAGAAAATTACCGTGCCTCCTGTTACAACCACCACATTGCACAGTAAGGCTGCAGGGCGCATCACCTCAAAGGGCACAGCCAGTAAGGCCATAACCGCGAGGTAACTGGTGCCACCACCGAACCCCACCGAAGCGTAGATTGCGGCTATCACAAAAAACGAAATCAAGAGAAGGTAGTCCATTGACGGCGAAAACGGTCAAGTCATCCTCCAATGGTTGACATGGACTCAATCACTGTCAGATCGCCGCGGCTCGACTCGGCCTCAAACCCGTCTTTGGGCCGGCGCGATAAGGCATTCAACAAGGCAGCTTGCAACTGTGAGTCAGACTGTCCCGATCTGATCATATCACGCATATTCAGCACTCCGCGATCGTACAGACAAGTTTTCAACTCGCCCTGAGCGGTCAGGCGGATCCGGTTGCACGTGCCGCAGAAGGTTCGGCTAAAGGCAGCAATAATGCCCAGGTCTCCCCGGTGGCCCGGGACATAATACTCTTTCGATGTTGCGTGCGGAACCGCGGGCTTAATGGATATTCCCGGATAATAAGAGGTTAAGGTGGACAAGATTTTTGCATGGGTCCATTGCAAAACCGGGTAGTGCTGGCCTTCACCATTGAAAGGCATCTCTTCAATGAACCGGACCGATACCGGGTACTGGCGAGTCAACTCGGCCAGCGGAAAAAGATCATCGGTATTCTTTCCTTCCATGACGACAGCATTGATCTTTACCGGTATCTCATGTTTAAGCAGGGCCTCGAAGGTTTCCCATACCCGGTGAAATTCATCACGACGAGTAATTTCCCTGAATCGCTGCGGGTCCAGTGTGTCCAGGCTCAGGTTGACAGACGCAATCCCCAACGATTTCAAGTCTGGCACGTGGGGAGCGGTTAACACTCCGTTAGTCGTCAAATGAACATCCTTGACCCCGGGGATCGCTGTCAACGTAGCCAGTAGCTTCATCAAATCGCTTCGAACAAAAGGCTCGCCACCCGTAACCCTGACTTTCGACACTCCCAATGAAGCCATTAGTCTTACTATTCTCTCAATCTCTTCAAAGGTGAACAGCTCCTTCCTGGGCACATATCGTATTCCTTCCTCCGGCATGCAATAGAAGCAACGCAGGTTGCAACGATCTGTTACAGCCAGCCGCAAGTAGGTAATAGGGCGATTATGGTTGTCGAAAAGCATGGATTCATGCGAAGATAGTCATAGCCACATGAAAATGCGTAGCTTGGGCGTTGCAGATGAGAGTACGATTTACACCCTATGGAATAACCCGGGAAATAACCGGAGGCGTCACGGAGATAGAATTGCAGGATAATTCGGTCGGCAAGCTTCGACAGACGCTTTCTGAGACCTACCCGGCCATGCGCGCGTTAAGCTCCCTCATGATTGCTGTAAACCAGGAGTACGCTCCGGATGACAAGGTAATTCAACCGGGTGACGATGTGGCGCTGATACCGCCTGTCAGCGGTGGATAGTGGCTCAATGAAGGTTTTCAAGGGCCCTTTTTGGCCTTGATTGAGTCTTCAACGATTACCCAAATCACCTCCGATATGATCAAAATCACCGAAAAGCCGATTGACATCCCAAAGGTCATCGAAACGGCCTCCAGCCTGGGTGCGGGGGCCGTTAATGTTTTTATAGGGACCGTACGTAATACGGCACACAACAAGAATGTAGTATGGCTTGAGTACGAAGCCTATGAGGGCATGGCCGTGAGTGAAACCCGGAAAATCATCGACGATGCAGCACATCGCTGGCCCCTGCTCGGATGGGCGGTTAGCCATCGCGTGGGCACCTTGAAACCCGGCGAAGTTGCCGTCGTCGTGGCTGTCTCCACCAAGCACCGCAAAGAGTCGTTTGAGGCTTGCCAATTCATTATCGATAAACTCAAAGAGAACGTGCCCATCTTCAAGAAGGAAGTATTTGAAGATGGTGAAGAATGGGTTGGAGCCTCACCCAAATCCCCCGCGTCTGCCCAATTGAACTGACCGGCCTACTGAGTTGCCAGCGCTACAAATACCATGTAGCCTGCAATAAAGAAGACGATCGACATCAACAGGGAAGCTGCGAGAATCAACGACAGATCCCGAACCAAAGGATCAGGGGCAAGGAAGAAAAACCGGGTGCGCTTCATCGTATAGGGTTTCAATTCAAGCGAATTTACACCCCTGTGATAGGCAATGCCCCTTAGCTTGATCCGCCCGGAAGACCCTGTATGTTTTTGAACGAAATTGCCCTTAATGAAAGCGGGTGCGGCTTACTCAGTAATTTAAATACAGTCCGGTAACTACTTCAATCCTTGAGGCTTTCAATAATAGGAATCCCTGTTTGGGGGATGCCTTTATGCACGTAAGATTTAAATACCGCTTCAACAATTCCGGCGAATTAGATGGATTATCGCCTTGTATAGTCCTTCTTACCCCCCTTCTTGCTCATCAGCCTGAGCGACTCAATTCGAATATCATGGGAGAGGGCCTTGCACATATCGTAGATGGTGAGCGAGGCTACCGCCGCCGCAGTCAACGCTTCCATTTCCACCCCGGTACGGGCGGTTACTGAAACGGACGTATCCACCACAGCGTATTCTCCATCCACGCCGATGCGCACCTGGCAGTCATCAAGGCCGATCGGATGACAGAGGGGAATCAGGTCAGAAGTCCGTTTAGCGCCCTGAACACCCGCCAGTATCGCTGCCTGGAAAACAGGTCCCTTCGTCAATGGCAACTCGTTGTTCTTCATGTGTCCCAGAATGGCTTTGCCAAGCCAAACCCTGCCTTGCGCAGTGGCTGTACGTACGGTGGGCTTCTTTGCGGCAACATTCACCATCCGGGGATTGCCGGAGCGCGACACATGGGATAGCTTCCTCTTCATTTCTTTTTATCTTGAATCAAAAATAACCATTTCATGGTCAGCGTCGCTGAAGCCACCCAATTGATCCGTCAACAAACGTATCGACCGGGGATTGAACGAATCAAGATTGAAGAAGCAGAAGGACGCATTCTTGGGGAAACCATCAAGGCGGATCGTGATTTTCCTCCCTTTGACCGGGTTGCCATGGACGGCATCGCGGTAGCCTTCCAGGCCATTGAAGAAGGCTGGGAGGGATTCCGTGTGGAAGGCCTGCAGCCCGCCGGGAAACCCAGGCTTACGTTGAAGAACGACAAGAACTGTATTGAAGTAATGACCGGGGCCATGTTGCCGATAGGGTGTGACACGGTAATTCGCTATGAGGATGTGAGCGTTGTTCACGATATGGCCAAGTTGAAAACAAAGAACGTGATCCGGGGACAATGCATTCACCCCAGGGCGCAGGATGCCAAGCGCGGAGACGTTATCCTTGCTCCCGGCACCTGCCTGTCGCCCGGCGAAGTGGCGCTCCTGGCAGCCGTTGGCCGGCTGGAGACGGACGTCTACCGTTATCCAAAAGTTGCCATCATATCCACCGGCGATGAACTGGTTGACATTCACGACAGCCCACTCCCCCATCAGATACGCCGATCGAACAGCTACGCACTGCGCGCCGCTTTGCAAAGCATCGGTTGCAAGGCTGATCTCTTTCACCTCAAGGATGATCGCAATAGCATGGAACGTGAACTGGGCAGCTTGATGGGCAAGTATGAACTGATCTTACTGAGCGGCGGTGTTTCAAAGGGAAAATTTGATTTAGTGCCCGCCGTACTCACTTCGTTGGGTGTCTCCACCATCTTCCACCAAGTCAGTCAGAAACCCGGCAAACCCCTGCTTTTCGGAACTACGGCCAAGCAGGTAGTATTCGGGTTGCCCGGCAATCCCGTTTCCTCCTTTCTTTGCTATTATCGATATGTGCTCCCCTGGTTGTTGCGCGCCGTCAACCGGGAACCGGCCGAGGAGTTCGCCACCCTGGCCGAAACCTTCCATCCGAAACCTAACGACCTCACCTATTTTCTCCAGGTCAAGGTGAAGAATGAAGGAGGAAAACTGATGGCTACGCCTATCCCCGGTGGCGGCTCCGGTGACTTTGCCAACCTGAAGGCCGTTGACGGATTCCTGGAAATCCCTGCAGGAAAAGGTTCATCGGAAGCCGGCGATGTCTACCCATTCGTTCGCTTCCGCGTCAGGTAACGGTCCCGCGCGCTGAATTTGCTAGTCGAGACCAGTCCCCCTAACTTCGCGCCCCGGACTTCCAGGAAGGCCTTCCTGCTCCTGGAATCCTCAATCTCAAGAATCGTATCTCATGTTTGAAAGTTTAAGCCATAAGATTGATAAGGCCATCCAGACGCTCAAGGGCCAGGGAAGGATCACCGAAATCAACGTCGCCGGAACCATTAAAGAAATCCGGAAGGCATTAATTGATGCCGATGTCAATTATAAGGTAGCGAAAGAAGTTACCGACGAGATCAAGGCGAAAGCCATGGGGCAGAACGTGCTGACCTCCATTTCACCGGGTCAGTTGCTCACCAAGATCACCAACGACGAACTCACCCTCCTCATGGGGGGCGAAAGTGCTGACATACGAATTGAAGGAAACCCGGCGGTCATCCTGATCGCGGGATTGCAAGGATCTGGTAAGACTACCTTTTCCGGAAAACTTGCCCATTACCTCAAGCGACAAGGTCGCCAGGTGCTGTTGGCTGCCTGCGACGTATACCGGCCGGCTGCGATTGAGCAGCTAAAGGTTCTTGGCAGTCAAATAGGCGTTGATGTGTACGCGGATCTTGAAACCAAAGATCCCCTCAAGATTGCAAAGGCCGCTCTGGACCACGCCAGAAAAAACAATTTTCGAATAGTCATCGTTGATACCGCCGGTCGCCTGGCCGTGGATGAGGAGATGATGACCGAAATTGCCTCGCTCAAAAGTGAGCTGGAGCCTTCCGAAACACTATTTGTGGTCGACGCCATGACGGGCCAGGATGCCGTCAATACGGCCAAAGCTTTCAACGACCGCATCAATTTCGACGGTGTGGTTCTCAGCAAGATGGACGGAGACACCCGTGGTGGTGCGGCCTTGTCTATCCGCCGGGTAACCGACAAGCCCATCAAGTTCACCAGTTCCGGTGAAAAAATGGAGGCCCTGGACAGGTTCTATCCCGACCGGATGGCCGGGCGAATCCTGGGCATGGGAGACGTCGTCGGGCTCGTGGAGAAAGCCCAGGAGACCTTCGATCAACAAGAGGCAGAACGGCTTCAAAAGAAGATTCGAAAGAACCAATTTGACCTGAACGACTTCCTTAATCAGCTGGCCCAGATCAAGAAGATGGGTAACATGAAGGACCTCCTGGGAATGATTCCGGGTATGGGCAAAGCGATGAAGGACGTGAACGTCGACGACAACGCGTTCAAGCCGCTCGAAGCGATAATTCGTTCCATGACTCTTGAAGAGCGTGAAAATCCAGAGATTATCAACAGCAGCAGGAAGGAGCGCATCGCGAGGGGCAGCGGCACCACCATCCAGCAAGTCAACCAATTGCTGAAACAGTTTTCCGAGCTGCGAAAGATGATGAAGACCATGAACAAGATGGGTGGTGGCAAGCGTGCACTATCGGCCCTCAACCCGTTTGGCCGGTAAAGGGCCAATTATTGCTGACAAACCTGAACCAAGTTGGGGGGTTAACCGTTAGCATGTCATCTAACTGTTCAACCAAACCTCAATTCCATGAAAAGAACCTTACTTTCTGTAACGCTGCTATTGCTGGCGTTCAGCGTCGTGATGGCGCAGGATAAAAGCAAACGGCCAAGCCCGCCCAAGACTGCCGAAGGCAGCATCGATGGTGTAAAGATCAAGATTGATTATTCCGCTCCCTCGGCCAAGGGAAGAAAAATGCTCGGCGGCATTGAACCCTACGGAAAGGTTTGGCGTACAGGTGCCAACGAAGCTACCGTATTCGAGATTGACCAGGTTATTCAAGTGGAGGGCAAGGCATTGCCGGCAGGCAAGTACGAGTTGTTCACCATCCCGGGAGAATCCGAGTGGGTGATCATTTTTCAGAAGCATAAAGGGCAATGGGGAGCCTACGATTACAAGGAAGCTGATGACGTGCTTCGCGTAAACGTAAAAGCCGGCAAGACTTCTTCGTTTGTCGAGACCTTTGCCATCGCTGTCGAAAAAGGCCAGGTGAACCTGCAATGGGAAAACACCCTGGTTGCCTTCAAGATCAAGAAGGGATAGGATCAAGACGAACACCCAAAGAAGAAGCCCGGCCTGAAAGCCGGGCTTTTTCTTTAGTAAGTACGGTTGGTGTCTAAAGGGTATTAAAGTAATCCACCATCAGCATCAGGTCCCGATCACGGGATAGATTGAGCTTATTGACTTTTTGGAATTTCGTCATTTCGGCTTCCTTCTCGGCCCATATCTTAGAGAGTTCCTTCTTACTCAGCGGGCGAAGCTCTGTCCCGGGACTATAAAGCAATGTCTTCTTTTTAGAAATCACATAATTCTTGTTCCCGGAACCCACCGCCACGTTGTAGTTCGGCCTGAGCAGGGTGGCTTCCGTGTAGGAATAGACATCCACTTTGCCCCAGCATAGAACCTCGAGGAATCCTTTGATGGGAGTGCCCTCCCGGGTGTACTCCTTACCATTGACAAACCGGTGCGGCATCTTTGTGATTGAATCGGTGTATTCAAACGACTGTACGAGGTTTCCATCCAGCGATTTGAATGTGTTCTGGTCAAAGAGAATATCAACACCGTAGTTAAGCACATCGTACTTGATCGCGGGGAGATCAAACGACTTGTTTTCGCGATAAATGGTGACGGAGCCTTTGTTCCATGTCGTCGCATAATAGGGATCACCTTCAACCTCGGGTCCGTTGTCGTAGCCCCGGAACGGGCGTGACTCACGTTCGAGGTCCCGCACAAGACGCATCGCGCGCATTTCTTCGTTACTCACCTGGCCTACCGCAATAAACGGGAGACAAGAAACTAGTATGGCAACAACCCGACTGGACAACATTTTGCAATAATAAGAAAAGCCCGGTGAAAACACCGGGCTTTTCATTAAGCGGTAATTAAGTATGGCTAGTTGCTAGGGTGCCATCACCAAAGCCAATGGCCATGTCTTACCGGTACGAGTCAAGGTAGTAGTACCTGCGTCACCATAGTCGTTAGACCAGTTGATCTTCAGGTTGGTACCGTCGTTGCTGACAATGACCCAGGAATAGATCAGGCCATATTTGTCAGATCCCGTAATAGACAGGACGTTACATGCATCGTTCAAGAAAGTACCTTCAGCAGGAGTGTCACTCCATACGCAGTCGTACTGTCCAAACGTAGCATCTCCAATTGCATACCGCCCAGGTCCTTCCTCAGCGAAAGGAGTAGTTCCCGTCACAGGACCTGGCAAGCAGGGTGTAATCGGGAAGGACCCCGGGTTACCGGAAGCGGTTACAATCGTCGAGTAGTTAACTGTGCCTCCGAGGTCGGAAGGACAAATAACTGACACCACATTGGCAAACGGAGACTTATAAACGCCCCCGAGGGACGAAATGGCGGTCTGAACGTTATTGCTGCTGAACACGCGTCCATCAGGGAATACCATGGCCTGGCGGAAGGTGAATTGATCAGATCCCTCCAGTTCAGCGGTAGTCAGGCCCAACAGCGCCAGTGTTTCGGTTGCCGTTGCCACCAGCGCCAAACGAGGCAGGCCGGTAGTTGCATCCTTGACAAAATCCGAAGCCGGGAATGACTTTAACAGTTTCTCAGCTTTTGAATTGTCGCCATTGGTTGAAGTAGGCGTGCGATCGGCATAATCCACATAAAGATCCACTTTAGTGAAAATGGTTCCCCGACCCGCATCGTTAGCCTCAACGAGCACTTCATAACGGGCATTCGCAAGGTCATACTTGTTGAAAGCCACGGAAGTCTGCGCAATCTGCTTTAGGGTACCGGCGTTCGAGTTGTTCAGGTCGTCGAAGTTCACCGGATACTTGCTGGTATCCGTGCACGAGAAGCCCAATGCCATCAGGAACAGTACCGTGATGAATATATACTTGTTTTTCATGGTGAATTTCATTTTTGATTACTTAACAAATCCATCAGGGTTGTTATCCCAGAACACCTTCACCTTGTTGTCCGGCTTCTGCGTTGCCTTGTTGTTACGGATCACGTATACCGCAGGGTAGGTAAATGAGCGGTAGAAGTTACCCGGGTTAGGAGACAAAGCGGGCTGGAGATTGCCGGGTTTACCGGTACGGCGCACCATGTTGTAGGATTCAATTCCATTACCCCAAAGTGCAACCCAATATTCCTTGGCAATAACATCCATGCGGGCATCTGTTGTCGTGGCGGCATCATACCGTCCCACCAACACGGCGTTCACGTAGTTGTTAATACCAGTTGCGGAAGGAACAAACGAAGCCGTTACCACCGAGGTATTGAAGTTGATAACCTTGCTGATGGACGCGCGGATTGCCTGATCCAGAAGGGCACGGGCGTTTGCTACACTTCCATTAAGGGTCAACTCAGCTTCAGCACGCATGAAGAGTACGAAGGAACTCATCATGATGGGCAGAATTCCTTTTCCTCGCGCACCTGCAGACAGCGAACCATCACCGGCTCCGGGAGAAGTCTCCGATGTAACAGGTTTGCCATTGTTCGCGTCGAAACGACCGCCGGCCGGATACAATCCGAACGTAGTCTTTTTCAACCCGTCGGGAGGCGTTCCTTCTGCACTCAGGTGGTCACGACCCCAATAACCCTCAGGGAGCTGGCAATACGCTGTTCCCGGAGGATAATGGGAGGGCGGGTTACCAATGTAGGGGAATACGGGGATCGAACAGGTTAGTTCATTTACGTCCGTTGTAGGAGATGTCACCTGGCGGTAGAAGTAGTACCGGATGCGGGGGTCCTTCAGGCCCTTGGCGTCATAAAGCTCCTTCATGTAGGAGTTTGAGAAGTAAGGACCGGCGCTGGTCAGGTAGCTTCCGTAGAACCACGGATGGTAGGTGTTCGGGTTGCTCTGGCTGTTGGCGGGTGTTGCAAACTGGAAGTCATCGGCCGCACTGCTGATCATGTCATTGGCAGTTACGAGCGCATTGATTGCCGTTGTCGAACCAGCTGCGTCAATCAGGCGGCGGTTCAGGTGCCACTTCAGCAGCAAACTGTTGGCAGCCTTTCTCCACTTCGCCGCGTTAGCTCCGTAGAACATATCCTGCGTGGGCTTAGCTGTTCCGCTGGTTACCGCATTCAGATCAACAACAGCACCATCCAACAACGCTTTCACGTCATTATAAATAGTTGCGTCATCATCAAGTGCAGGATTGAACTCGGTCGTATTGAACGCTTGTGAATAGGGTACTTTGCCAAAATAATCCACCAACGTCATCAGCACATAGGCCTTCATTACCTTGACGGAACCCTGGTAAAACGCGTTATACTCGATATCGGTGGTTGCCGGGTTCTCCGTTGTTTTGCTCAACAAGAGATTGGCGTTCACCATAATATCCGAGTACGCGCCCGTCCACAAACCATTGAAGGAGTTTGCGGTATAGGCGTTTTCATACGTCGAGCCAAACATGGCCATCATGCGGGTATTATCCATCCCATACTGCGTAGCGTTCAGGAAGAAACCGGCAAAGTTCAATTGTACCGTGTTAAAGATGTACTCATTGCTTGCCTGTTCCGGTGAAAGCGCTGACGGGTTGTTCAGGTTATCATCCAGACCACTGGTGCAGGCTGAGCCAATCAACAAGGCAACAGCAAGTACCCCTTTGGTCATATAGCTAACTATCGATTTGTTTTTCATGGTATTCATCGGTTTAGGCTTAGAAGGTAAGTCTGATCATACCGCCAAAACGACGCGCACTGGGACCGGTGAACATGTCAAATCCGAGACCGTTACCTACACCCGTGCTCAACACGTCCGTATCAAAGTTGATCTCCTTGGGGAAGTTCACCGCCTTGAACCAGAGGTTCTGACCGGAAACGCCCAAGGTAACCCGCTTGAACGGAGTCTTTTGAACGATTGACTGAGGAAGCTCATAGTTGAGCGTTACGTCCCTCAAACGAATGGTTGTGCCATCGTAGATCTGGAGGTCGCTGGGACCGAAGGCCACGTTGTTGAAATAAACACCGGCAGCCGTGATCTGGATATCGTTCGGGATGTATTCACCGGTAGGACCTGTGGGGTTCTGCTTAACACCCGGCAGCACGAAGGTGCGATCGTGGTCGAAATCCACAAACTTGGATACGCCGCGACCGATCAGGGTTGCTGTGGTTGCTGACCAGATGTCACCACCTTGACGGTATTCCATTTGCACGTTCAATGTGAACCCTTTGTACATAAAGGTGTTGAACAGGGAAGCGTTCCACCACGGGTTCGGATCGCCAATTCGCTTGATATCATCGGAGAAGGTATAATAACCATCACCGCCAACGATACGCTGTCCGGATACCGGATCGCGGGGTACATACGTACCATAGATCACGTTGTAAGGTTCACCAGCCACCGCATAATTACCCAGGTCGGAATAGGCACCACCCGGAATCTGTACGCGGGTAAGTCCACCACCCAACTTGTCGATAACGGAGCGATACGCCCACCAGTTCAAGGTGATATCCCACTGGAAGTTCCCTATCTTAAGAGGGGTACCACGCAAGGACAATTCAATACCCTTGGTAGAGCTCTGACCAATGTTAATCCGAGTCACGGTATAACCCGTTGCCGGGTCCAGGGGAGCATCCGTAATCAGGTCTTTGGTCTGGCGCTGGTAGAGGGAAAGGTCCATTCCCAAGCGATTCTTCAGGAAGCTGCCTTCGATACCGAATTCCACTTCAGAGAACAATTCAGGACGGAGGTTCGGGTTGCCCAGGCGATTGGACAAGGAGTTGGATACAACAGGCGTTCCACCTGCATCCAGGAAGGAACGAGGGTTGGAATTCAACACGTTGCGTGTTCCATAAGCCTGGGGATAGCCAGCAGATGTACCATAGTTGATACGGACCTTGATCTGGTTGATTTGGTCCGATTCAAAACCAAAAGCCGTTGTCGGGATGAAACTTAAGCTAACCGAAGGATAGAAGATCCCCTGGTTGGCCTTTTCCACAGTCGACTTCTGGTCGTAGCGGCCCTGAAGGTTCAGGTAGGCATAGTCCTTATAACCGAGGGTAGCCGTACCGTAGTAACCGTACAACTGAGTCTTCTCGGAGTAGTTGAGGTTTCCACCCGTAAAGCTGTTTACGTTTGAGTGGGTCAGGAAGTTGGAGTGGTTCATGAAACCAAACACCACTTGCTGCTGGCTCTCCATGCCGTCCTGCACATAATTGTCCTGGCGGCTTTGCATACCAACTACAAAATTCAGGTTGAAATCCTCGTTAAGGTCCTTGTTGTAGGAAACAAAGATATCGTGGTTCCAAATTGTGTTTTGTCCTGTGACCGAACGATACAGACCCAGGATGTTCTGAGGACCACCCTTGTTGATCTTGTACTGCTGATACTCGGTGTAGGTATCCAGACCCACGCGATAGGTGATGTCAAGTCCTTCCATGATCTTGTAGCTGAACGAGGTACGCCCGAAGAAACGTCTTACGTCGTTCGTCGAAGAGGAATACTTGGCCGTCCAACGTGGGTTCTCAAGGTCGTTACCGGCGCGGTAGTATGCGCTCTGGTGGGTCACCGGTGTTTCAAACGGAAGTCCCATCAGGTCATAGCTTCTCGGAACAAAGAACAGGTTGGCGAAAATGGATGAACCGGGACCGGCATTGGAGTTACCCGTTCCTGCAGAAATCGGAGGCGTTTTCTGATCGGTGGCTGCGTAGTTGAAACTGGTGCTGACACTGAATTTTTCAGTCACCTGGGCATTGAAGCCAATACCGAAGTTCAACTTTTGCAGGCTGTTATTCGGAACAAAGCCCTGATCCTCCAGGTAGCTCAATGAAGCGTTATAGCTGAGGTTGTCGGATCCGCCGCTAACGTTAAGGGAAGTGTTCGCTGAAAATCCATCTTTGAATACACCTTTGACGTTATTCGGGAACGCCTCGTACTTAACCTTTTTGCCCAGGTATTCCGGGAATTGGTTGCGGATGGCCGCAGGGGCGTTGCTCAGCGGGTGCGGGGTTGAGTCAGGTGAACCCAATGCGCCAAATTTCGGTCCCCAGTTACTGAAGAAGAATCCCCAGTTCTGGTCAAAGCCGTTACCGTAGTTGTTCTGGAACTCCGGCATGGAGGCGATTTGAGTTACAAAATACGTTTGGTTGACATTGATCTCCATCCGCTCCTTCTTCTTGCGGGCGTTCTTGGTGGTTACAATCATAACCCCGTTGCGGCCCTGTTCACCGTAAAGAACGGCAGCGCTAAGACCCTTCAACACGTCGATACGCTCGATGTTGTTGGGATCCAGGTCAAGGAAGCGGCTGGGGGTAGCCTGGTTACCACTGAGGAAGTCACCCTGGGCGTTGGTGCTCGAGTTAAACGGAACACCGTCCACAATCCACAGCGGCTGCTTGTTACCTGTAATAGAGGTGTATCCCCGTATTACAATGTTCGTACCCGTTCCGGAAACACCGCCTGTGTTGGTGATGTTCACACCGGGAATCTTACCCTGAAGGAGGCGGGCGATATCGCCTTCCGGCTTCTGGGCAACGATGTTACCGCCAACGCTCGTCACGGAGTAACCCAGTGCGCGCTTATCCTGCTGGATGGCTTGGGCTGTAACAACCACTTCGGTCAATTGCTTGATATCCGAAGTCAGGCCGGCATCAACAACAGACCGTTCACCGATTTCGACTTCTTGCGAGCCATAGCCGATGAAAGAGAATACCAGTGTTCCGCCCGCAGAGGGGACAGACAACTTGTAGTTTCCTTCGGCGTCGGTTACCGTACCGTTGGAGGTGCCTTTCAACACTACGTTCACTCCCGGCAAAGCACCTCCGTCTTCGGCAGAGGTAACCTTACCTGAGATCGTTCGCTCCTGCGCAAAGGCACTGAACGCAAAAGCAAACGCAGATAGTACGAGTAAAAACTTCCTCATAATATGTGGTTTAGG
>JBGAPO010000040.1:0-13899 GCA_044221195.1 Cyclobacteriaceae bacterium | reverse complement strand
GCCTTGATCTTCAGTTCCTTCTTTCCTTTGTTAACCACCATCACGGTACGCTCCAACGTTGCGCCGGCCGGGTATTGCCCGAGGTCAATACTTTGCTCCCTGAGGAAAGCCTGCGGCGCGGTCACCAGTTCTTCAGCGGTTGGTGGCGTATAGAACTCTTCGAGGGTGGCGAATAGCGAAATGCTCTTGGTCTCCTCACCCACATCGCTCGTCACGAAGAGAAGATTGTCAGATACAAATCCATAGACCCCCTTCATTTTCGCATCATACATAACTTTAATGACTCCCTTCTGTCGCGGCTCCAGGACAGCGGACATGTCCACCTGTACGTAAGGCGGCTTTTGAACGGAAAGGAATTTTAGCGGGGCGTCTCCGCCGTTCATGACCGGAAATTCTTTGATCACAGGCGGCTTATTAATATAGAGCGTACCCAGCGCAAAGGACTTCGACTTCATCCGCAGGTTGCCCATGACCACGGGCAGTTCTGCGCTCATTCCTTCCCGGATGACAGCTCCTTTGATTTGGAGAATCAACGGGGTAGGATCGAAATCCGTGAGCACCGTCAACGTTTTGTTGAAGAATCCCGGGCGCCCTTTCGGATCAAAACTAGCCTTGATGAATCCTGTTTTACCGGGTGCGATGGGGTCCTTGGACCATCCCGGGGTAGTGCAGCCGCACGACGCGGATACCGACAGGATCTTCACCGGTCGCGCAGCGTTGTTGGTAAACAAGAACTCATGGTCTGCGTTGCCCTTGTTTTCATCAATTTCACCGAAGTCATAAACCTTTTCCCGGAACAGCAGGGGCTCCACCACCTGTGCCTTCAGCAGGCCAGGAACAAGCAACAGCACAACAACAACGAGTCTCTTCATACAACTATTTGATACAAAAGTAAGGGGATTTGGGCTAACCCTGTTTTCTTTGCACCCTGTATGGCAAGAATTCTCACCGGCATTCAGAGCAGCGGCCGACCGCACCTCGGCAACCTGCTGGGCGCCATCATCCCCGGCGTCGAGCTTTCGCGGAAATCCGGCAACGATGCGCTGTTCTTTATTGCCGATCTTCACTCGCTCACCACCATCCGCGACGCGCAGGTGCGCAAGGAGAACACCCTGGCGATTGCCGCGGCATGGATTGCTTTCGGATTCGATACAAAGAAGAACCTCCTCTACCGCCAAAGCCGTATCCCGGAAGTCTGTGAGCTGACCTGGTATCTGAGCTGCTTTGTTCCCTACCCGATGCTGGCAAATTCCCACGCCTTCAAAGACAAAGCCGACCGCCTGGCCGATGTGAACGCAGGCCTGTTTGTCTACCCGGTACTCATGGCTTCAGACATCATCGGCTACGACGCGAACATCGTGCCCGTTGGAAAAGACCAGAAGCAACACCTCGAGATCACCCGCGACATCGCCAATACGTTCAACAATCTCTACGGGGAGACGTTCGTTGTACCCGAGGCGCAGATCGACGAACAGGTTATGACCATCCCGGGCACCGACGGAAACAAGATGAGCAAGTCGGCCAACAACATCATCGACATACTGGGCGACGAGAAGCAGCTGAAGAAGCAAGTGATGTCGATTGTCACTGATAGCACCCCCATGGAGTCCCCGAAGAATCCGGACACCGACACCGTCTTCGCCATCTACCGGCTGGTTGCCACACCGGAACAAACCGCCGCGCTGCGCAACAAATATCTCGCCGGCAATTTCGGCTACGGTCACGCCAAACAAGAGCTGCTCACCCTGCTCATCGACAAGTACAAAACCGAACGATCCACCTTCCAACGCCTCATGTCCAATCCCCAAGAGCTCAACCAGCGGCTGGAGGAAGGGGAAGCAAAAGCGCGGGAAATCATAAGAGATGTGGTCAGTCGGGTAAGGGTGAAGCTCGGATTTGGTTAAGCCACGGATTGCACGGATTACACGGATGGGTACGGATGGGTTAGAAGACTAGCCGCTTGTACTCAAGACGTTGTCGGCCGAAATTGACCAGAAGACCCACTTTGCATCCGGAGACTTTGAGATAGTTTAATGTCTGGGAAATACTGACATCTGAAATACCACCTTCGGCGGCTTTGACCTCAAGAATAACATGATTCATTGTTACGAAGTCGGCAAGGAATTTATGAGACAGAATTACACCCTTATACCGAATCACGTACTCCTTTTCCCGTTCATACCCTATCGATCGGAGATTTAGCTCATGTTCGATTGCATCTTTATAGACGACTTCCCGGAACCCATGCCCTAGTTCCGTGTGCACGCACATGCAAACTCCAATAATCTTATAAGTATCTTCTTCGCAAATCAGCTCAAGCTTTCTCATCGACCGAAATATCCGGTCTAATCTGATGAATCGTCAATTTGTAGGTGTACGGTTTCCCGGATGTATTGCACTCATCCGTGTCATCCGTGCCATCCGTGGCTCTACTTTGCAGTCCACACCACCTGCTGCTTCTCCGCACCGACGTTGATCGCAATTCGGGGGGGACTGGGGAGGATGACGAGTTTGGTGTCCTTCCCTGGGTAGTCGTCCATTTCGACGAAGACTCCCTCGGTGTTGGCAACCGAGTACTCGTTCTTGTCGCTCACCTGGTACTTCTTGGCGATGTAGGCAATGGGAACCAGCACTTCGCTGTCCGGGCAGTACTCATCGTGGATATCTTGCAAGGCGCGCTCCAGGTCGTCACCAAACTGTTCCATGAAATCATCTTCCATGTCGTGGAGCTTCTCCTCCAGGTCATCGTACTTCGGGTTATTGTAGTCGATGGCAGCCAGTTCCTGGCGGCTGTTGATAATCTTGACCAGTGCAGCATCGAGGGCTTTGACGTCCATAGGAGGAAATTTCCGGCAAGATAGATAGAAAGACGAAGATGCCGTTTCCACCATTGGAAAAAAGGTGGGCCGTCTCCGGGGCCCATATTTCCGTAAGATTATGCCTCGAATCCGTAACTTTATCGCACCAACCGATTTCGTATTATGAAGCAGGACTTTCTCCCCATCAACGGCACCGATCATATTGAATTCTACGTCGGAAACGCCAAGCAGGCAGCCCTTTACTACCAGCATTGCTTCGGCTTCTCCCTGGTGGCATATGCAGGACCCGAAACGGGCATAAGAGACAGAGCCTCCTACGTCCTCCAACAGGACAAAATCAGATTCGTCCTCACGACCTCTATTCAACCCGGCACGGAAATCGCCGATCACGTGGCCCGGCACGGCGACGGTGTCAAGGTCCTTGCTTTGTGGGTCGACGATGCCGCCCGATCATTCAACGAAACCGTGGTTCGCGGTGCCACGCCCGCCTTCGCACCCCAGACGCTGAAAGATGAATTCGGCGAAGTCGTCATCGCGGCCATTCACACATACGGTGAAACCCTCCACACGTTCGTGGAAAGAAAGAACTACAAAGGCCCGTTCCTTCCCGGGTACAAGCCGGTGAAGTCCGCCTTCAAGCCTTCTCCTATCGGCCTCAAGTATGTTGATCACTGCGTGGGCAACGTCGAGCTGGGCAAGATGAACACCTGGGTCGACTTCTATGAAAAAGTGATGGGCTTCAACCTGCTCATCACGTTTGACGACAAGGATATCTCCACCGAGTACAGCGCGTTGATGTCGAAGGTCGTGTCGAATGGCAACGGGTTTATCAAGTTCCCCATCAACGAGCCCGCCCAGGGAAAGAAGAAGTCGCAGATCGACGAGTACCTCGACTTTTACAAAGGTGCCGGTGTGCAGCACATTGCTATCGCCACCGACGACATCCTCCAAACGGTTTCCGAGTTACGCCGCCGCGGGGTGGAGTTCTTACACGTCCCGGATACCTATTACGAAGATGTGATGAGCCGCGTCGGTAAGATCAATGAGCCGCTGGAAGAACTCAAGAAATTGAACATCCTCATCGACCGCGACGAAGAAGGTTACCTGCTCCAGATATTCACGAAGCCCGTGGAAGATCGACCCACCGTCTTCTTTGAGATCATCGAACGCAATGGAGCCAAGTCTTTCGGCAAAGGAAATTTCAAGGCGCTCTTTGAATCCATTGAACGCGAACAGGAGCTCCGCGGCAACTTGTAATCACCCACAGTCTCTATGATCCAGACGTCTACCCTTCTCGCGCAATCCACGGCCCGGGCCAAAGAATGGCTGGCCGGAAACATCGACAGCGAATCCAAGAAGCAGGTTGAGGCCCTTCTCCAGCGCGAAGACCCCAAGCTGCTCATCGACAGCTTCTACCAAACTCTCGAGTTCGGCACCGGCGGTCTACGCGGCATTATGGGCGTTGGGTCGAATTGCATCAACAAGTATACTATCGGCTCCGCCACACAGGGATTGGCCAATTACCTGAAGAAGTCGTTCCCCGGACAACCCATCCAGGTGGCCGTGGGGTATGACAGCCGCAACAACAGCCGGTACTTTGCACAGGTTACTGCCGATGTCTTCTCAGCCAACGGGATTACCGTGCATCTTTTCCCCGAACTGCGGCCGACACCTCTCCTGTCGTTCGCCATACGCCACCTCAAGTGCCAGTCGGGCGTGGTCATCACGGCCTCGCATAACCCAAAAGAGTACAACGGCTACAAGGCGTATTGGAACGACGGAGCGCAGCTGGTTCCTCCCCACGACAAGAACGTCATCCTGGAAGTGAATGCCATCACCAGCTTTGACCAGATCAAGTTCAAGGCGGACCCGAGCAAGATCAAGACTATTGGGCCGGAACTGGAAGAGGCCTATTACGCCGAAGTACAAAAGCTTATTCCCCGCAAGGAAAGCATCCGACGCCAGTCGAAGACGTCCATCGTATACTCCAGCCTTCATGGCGCCGGCATCACCATGGTGCCCGAATGTCTTCAGCGCCTTGGATTCGAAAATGTGACGGTCATCGAAGAGCAGCGGGTACCGGACGGCAACTTTCCCACTGTCGATTCACCCAACCCGGAAGAGCGTTCGGCGATGGATATGGCGCTGCGAAAGGCAACCGCCATCGGCGCCGATCTCGTGATGGCCACAGACCCGGATACCGACCGCGTGGGCATCGGCATCCGCAATGCACAGGGCGCGTTCTTCCTCCTCAACGGAAACCAGGCGCTAAGCCTGATGGTGTGGTTCATCCTCAAGAATCTTAAGGACAAGAAGGACGCCTACATCGCCAAGACGATCGTCACCTCCGACCTCATCGACAAGATGGCCGAACAGATGGGTGTCGAGTGCGTCAATACCCTCACCGGCTTCAAGTACATCGCCGAGTTGATCAGGGACAATGAAGGGAAGAAGAAATTCATCGCGGCCGGTGAAGAGAGTTACGGCTATATGGTCGGCGACTTTGTCCGCGACAAGGACGCCGTTTCCGCCTGCGCCTTCTTCGCCGCCATGGTCGCCGCCGCCAAGGATGACGGCCAGAGTTTGTACCAATGGCTGGTTGACATGTACCGTGAATTCGGTCTCTACCGCGAAGGGCTCGTCAACGTCGTTCGCAAGGGTGCTGAAGGTGCAGCCCAGATCAAGTACATGATGGAGCGCTTCCGCAACAAGCCGCCCCATATCATCGCCGGGCAAAAAGTGATTCGCGTGCTGGATTACGAAAAGCGCATCGAGCGCAATTTGCTAAACGGTCATGAGCGGCCCATCACCCTTCCGAAGTCCGACGTGCTTCAATTCCAGACCTGGGAAGGCGCCAAGATTTCCGTGCGTCCTTCCGGCACCGAGCCGAAGATCAAATTTTATGTGAGCGTAAACCTCCGCATGTCCGACCCGAAGAACTTTGACCTCGCCATGGAGCACCTGGGGGACAAGATCAAAGAGATTGAACAAGACTTAATCCGATAACTCATGAACCTGGCGACCGAATCCCTGCTGGCCCTCTACACCCGTGATCTCAACAAACTGGCGGAAGAACTCCGGCAGTATCCCACCGAAGAGTCGATCTGGCGGGTGGAGCACGGGATTGCCAATTCAGCCGGCAACTTGTGCCTTCACTTGTGCGGAAACCTGCAGCATTTCATTGGTGCGGTGCTGGGCAACTCCGGCTATGTCAGGAATCGGGAGGCTGAGTTTGCCGAAAAGAACATTGCCAGAAATTCGCTGCTGGAAGAAATTGAACGCACTAAAGCAGCCATTGCGAAGACGCTGCCTGCCCTTCCGCATGAACAACTCCACGCTGTGTATCCTGTTGAAGTCTTCGGCAAGCCGATGGCAACCGTGTATTTTCTAATGCACCTGGCCACGCATTTGGGTTATCATTTGGGGCAGGTGAATTACCACCGGAGATTGGTGGGTGGTGGGCGCTAGGTACAGGCCGCAGGTGGCAGGGTGCGGCGTGCAGGGTGCGGGGTGCAGGGTACAGGGTGCAGGGTGCAGGGTACAGGGTGCAGGGTACAGGGTACAGGGTACAGGGTACAGGGTGCAGGGTACAGGGTACAGGGTGCAGGGTACAGGGTGCAGGGTACAGGGTACAGGGTGCAGGGTGCTAGGTGTTGAGTACTGTACACACTCACACTCACACCCACCGTCAGGCTGCCTGCCCGCCATTGCAGAATGGCGAACTTAACGCACGACAGGCAGGCGGGAGCGAAGCAGAAGCCTGGCTGCTGGGGAGAAACTAGTGAGTTAACTCCATTTCCGCCAGTTGCGCGGTGGCAATTCCTTCCGGTGCTATTCGATCAATCCTTACTGGGCGGATCACGTTGACAAGATTTTCATTGGCTGGGACTCCCACCCTGACATAGTTCTCTGTGAATCCATGGATGAGGCCGTTCTCGATATCGTTTTCAAACAGGACGTTGTACAACTTTCCCACATTTGCGTCATAGAACGCGCGGCGCTTCTTGTCGGAGAGGATGTGGAGCATGCGGGAGCGCTCGGCGCGGACAGGGATCGGTACGGGGTTGGGCAGCGAGGCAGCTACCGTGTTCTCGCGCTCTGAATAGGTAAAGACGTGCAGGTAAGAAATATCCAGCCCGTTAAGGAATTCAAACGTTTCGAGAAAATCTTCCTGCGTTTCATCCGGGAAGCCGACAATGACGTCAACGCCGATGCATGCATGCGGCATTTCTGATTTTATTTTCACGACTCGCTCAACATACAAGTCCCGCAGGTAGCGGCGGCGCATCAGTTTGAGGATACGGTTACTCCCCGACTGCAACGGCACATGGAAATGTGGGACAAACCGCTTTGACCGGGCCACAAACTCAATGACCTCATCGGTCAGCAGGTTCGGCTCGATGGATGAAATCCTAAAACGCTCAATGCCGTCAACATCATCCAGTGCGCGGGCCAGGTCGATGAAGCGCTCTTTGCGTTCGTCGTTCTGAATGCCAAAATCGCCCGTATTGACGCCGGTCAGTACGATCTCCTTTACACCTTTGGCGGCAATCTGCCCTGCCGTCTTCACGATGTTCGCCACACTATCACTGCGGCTGCCGCCACGGGCACGCGGGATGGTGCAGAAGGTGCAGGAATAATCGCAGCCGTCCTGAACCTTGAGGAAGGTCCGGGTGCGGTCCTGCATCGAGTATGAGGTATTGAAGGTGTGAACTTCGTCAATGTCGCACGAGTAGACGACCGGCTTCGGAGGCCGGACGAATCCGTCCAACAATTCGACCAGCTGAAACTTCTCGCTGGCCCCCAGGACGGCGTCAACGCCCGGGATTTCTGAAATTTCCTTTGGCTTCAGCTGGGCATAGCACCCAATAATGGCCACGTACGCGTCAGGAGAAATCGCGCGCGCCTCCCGGACAATCTTGTGACACTTCTTGTCGGCGTTTTCCGTGACCGAACAGGTGTTGATGATGAAGATATCCGGCGTATCCGTGAAGTCAACCTTGCGGTAGCCCTTCTCTTCAAACTTCCTGGAAATCGTGGAGGTCTCGGAGTAGTTAAGCTTGCAGCCCAGCGTATAGAAGGCGACCTTTTTCATGGAGGGCCACAAAGATACCTTACCCGTTGGATCGCTCCAAGGCCTGGGATTCTTCGCGTCTTAGCGCCTTCGCGGTGGAAACAAACTGCTACAACAGCACGCCATCTTTCATCTCCAGCTTCCGGTCCGCCATGTTGGCGAAGTCTTCGTTGTGGGTGACGATGACAAAGGTCTGGCCCATCTTGTTGCGGAGGTTGAAGAAGAGCTCGTGGAGATCGCGGGCATTTTTTGAATCGAGGTTGCCGCTGGGTTCGTCGGCGAGGATGATATCCGGCGCGTTCATGAGGGCACGGGCGCAGGCTGTCCGTTGCTGTTCGCCGCCGGAGAGTTCAGAAGGTTTGTGCTCCATTCGGTCGCTTAGGCCCAGTTCGGTTAAAAGGTCCGTGGCGCGCTTCTTTACCTCTAGGTCCGGTTTTCCCGACAGAAATCCAGGTATCATGACATTCTCGAGGGCGCTGAATTCCGGAAGCAGGTTATGGAACTGAAATACAAAACCGATGTGGCGATTACGGAAAGCGGCCAGCGTGTTGGCGGTTTGATGGAACACATTGGTCTGGTTGATCATCACCGTGCCGCGGTCGGGCACGTCGAGGGTGCCGAGCAGGTGAAGCAGGGTGCTCTTGCCGGCACCGGACGCGCCGACAATGGAGACAATCTCCCCTTTGCGGACCGTCAGGTCGACGCCCTTCAGTACTTTGAGGGCGCCGTAGGATTTTTCCAGACCTCGGGCTTCGAGCATGGCCGCAATTTCTTGAAAAACATCGCTAAAAAAAGTAGATTGCCCGATAAACTTACCCTTTTATGAATATCCACGAATACCAGGCCAAAGACATCCTGAAGAAGTACGGTGTTGCCGTGCAGGGCGGCATAGTGGCCGACACCCCCGACCGGGCTGTTGCGGCTGCCAAAGAGCTGCATGGGGAAACAGGAACGAAATGGTTCGTGGTCAAATCCCAGATCCACGCCGGCGGCCGGGGCAAAGGAACGATCAAAGAGACCGGCTCGAAGGGTGTTGTGCTGGCCAAGAGCATGGATGAAGTCTTTGAGAAATCGAAGGCAATACTCGGAGGTACACTGGTGACGCACCAAACCGGTCCGAGCGGAAAGAAAGTGAATAAGGTGCTGATCGCCGAGGATGTGTATTACCCTGGCGAGTCACAGCCGAAAGAATACTACATGAGCATTCTCCTCGACCGCTCCAAGAGCAAGCCGGTAATCATGGCTTCTACGGAAGGCGGTATGAATATCGAGGATGTCGCGGCGGCAACGCCGGAGAAGATTATTAAAGAATGGATAGATCCCGCCATCGGGCTTCAGCCGTTCCAGGCGCGCAAGGTTGCTTTCGCGCTGGGGCTGGAAGGCAATGCGTTCAAGGAGATGGTAAAATTTATCAATTCCCTCTACAGCGCCTACATGTCCGTCGACGCGTCCATGTTCGAAATCAACCCGGTGTTAAAGACTTCCGACAACAAGATCCTCGCCGTTGACGGCAAGGTGAACCTCGACGACAACGCCCTGTATCGCCACAAGGAGCTTGCCGAGCTGCGGGATATCACCGAGGAAGACCCGCTCGAAGTTGAGGCCGGCAAGTCGGGTTTGAACTACGTGAAACTGGACGGAAACGTGGGTTGTATGGTGAACGGCGCCGGGCTGGCGATGGCCACCATGGATATCATCAAGTTATCGGGCGGCGAACCGGCCAACTTCCTGGACGTCGGCGGCGGCGCCAATGCCGAGACCGTGGAGGCTGGTTTCCGGATTATCCTCCAGGATCCCAACGTAAAGGCCATTTTGATCAACATTTTCGGGGGTATTGTCCGCTGCGACCGGGTGGCCAGCGGGGTTGTGGAGGCCTACAAGAAGGTCGGGAACATCCCCGTGCCCATCATTGTGCGGCTCCAGGGCACCAATGCCGAGGAGGGCGCCAAGATCATCAAAGAGTCCGGTTTGAAAGTGTTTTCGGCGATCATGCTCAAGGAGGCCGCCGAAAAAATCACCCAGGTTTTGGCCAAATAGCCGGTTTCCTTCTTGGCTTAAATTTGATAAATTGCCACAATTAAGGGCATTTTGATGAAGCGGTACGCACTCCTGGGCCTCCTGGCTCTTACCCTGACAACCGACCTTGCCACGGCGCAGAGCTTCTACGCCATGCGGCGCCAGCGGTCGCTGATCTTTGTCGGGGGGATTGGTACGGCAAGCTATTTAGGGGAGCTGGCCAATGACGGGGACTACCTTCAGGCCGAGCCAACCATCAACCTTGGATTACAGTACTACCTGACCCGCCAGATCTCAGTGCGGGCGGATGTTACCTGGTTTCAGCTGTCAGGGTCGGATGCGAAGACGAACAGTCCTGACAGGGTCAAAAGGAACCTGTCTTTTTACTCAAACAACTTCGAAATGAGTGCCGTGGGGATGTATAATTTTTACCCGCACGGCAGAACATTCTACCAGCGTCCTGCATTCAATTTTTATGGCTTTGCAGGAATTGGATTGATGTATTTCAACCCGAAGACGGACTATCAAGGTAAGTCCTACACCTTGCACGACTATAAGACGGAGCTTGTTGACTACAGCCGAGTAACTTTCGTTTTGCCGATGGGGTTAGGGGTGCGCTTCAAACTGGGGCCGTTCATGAACTTATCCTTTGAAGGGGGCTACCGGATGACTTTTACGGATTACCTGGATGATGTCAGCACCGTGCATCATGATGCCAGTAAGTTCTCAGATCCAACCGCCTTTGCGCTCTCGGATCGCAGACCTGAACTGGGGCTTGCCCCTGCTGCTGATGGAACCCAACGCGGTAATCCCAAGGCTAATGATGCTTACATTCTTTATAATGTCAAGCTTGAATATTATTTGCCCGGCAACTTTCTTCAGGGTAATAGAGGACCAAAGACCATCAAGCAAAACCGCAAAGCGTTCTATCGCTATAATAAGCGCGGTGGTCTGAGGAAATAAGCCACGGATTGCACGGATTTACACGGATGAATACAAGTGTCAGTACGGGGCGCTGGACGAAGTCTGCGACTTCCTAGTGGGTGTAAGATTTACACGGGGACTAACTACAGAACTCAGTTTAGATCGCTCAGACGTTGGGTGTCGAGGACTTCGTAGCGAGAGTAGTTGCTCTTGTATTCAGGCACCAGTTCCTTCATCAGGGCCACCATCTTCAGCTCGTTGCGATCGTTCACCAGGTCGTTAAACAATTCGATATAGCGGTTAATCTCGTCGTAGGCATACTCCTGAACCTTGGCGATCAGGATCTTCTTGTGGTGCGTCGGGAGGGTATTTTCCTGGTTGGAGAGCAATTCTTCGTACAGCTTCTCCCCTTCGCGAAGCCCGGTGAAATGAATCTCAATATCCCGGTCAGGCTCCAATCCGGAAAGCCAGATCATCTTGCGGGCGAGGTCAAGTATCTTCATTGACTTGCCCATATCAAAGATGAATATCTCTCCTCCCTTGCCCATCGTTCCAGCTTCCAGAACCAGCTGACAGGCCTCCGGTATCGTCATGAAGAACCGGGTGATCTCGGGGTGGGTAACCGTAACAGGGCCTCCGGATTTGATCTGCTTTGTAAATACCGGAATCACCGAACCGTTCGACCCCAGCACGTTACCAAACCGAGTGGTCACAAACGCAGTTCGCGAAGGCTGGCCATTGGTGCAGTTGTTCAGGGACTGCACATAGATCTCCGCGATCCGCTTGGAGCAGCCCATGACATTGGTGGGGTTCACGGCTTTGTCTGTTGAAATCATGACAAATTTCTTCACCCCCACTTCAACCGAAATATCCGCCAGTATCTTGGTGCCGAGAATGTTGCACGCCACCGCCTCTGACGGATGGCTCTCCATCATCGGCACATGCTTGTAGGCGGCAGCATGATATACCACTTCCGGCTTCTGTTCATGAAAGATCGCTGACATCCGTTCCTTGTTTGTGATATCAGCGAGGAATACAATGAGTTTCATGCCCGGCATTGCCGTTACCAGCTCACGCTCCAGCTCATACAACGCTGATTCGGCCTGGTCTATGGCGATGAGGCATTCCGGTTTGTGCTGAATCACCAGGTGGGCCAATTCACGTCCGATCGAACCTGCGGCTCCGGTAATACAAATACGTTTTCCTTTAAGGTCCCGCTCAATATTCTCCTTGTTTAGACGAATAGCCTCTCGCCCAAGCAAATCCTCAATATTCAGTTCCTTGATCTGGTTAACGCTCAATTCCCCTTTCGCCCAACGGTCAATGGGTGGAATCAAGCGTACCCGGACTCGGTGTTGGATACAACTGTCCACCAATTCACTTCTGCGCTCGAGGTCAATCTCGCGGGAAGCGATGACCAACTCATCAAACGCGCGGTCGCGAAGCAGCTGATTAAGTTCCTCGTTGCGTGCACTATAAATCCGAATTCCATCCAGGACCTTCCCGATCTTGTCTTGATCCTCCACCATAAATCCCATGACGCGCATCCGCTTGGAGGATTCCAGCACATGACGTGTAATCATAGCCGTTTGCCCCGCTCCGTATATCAACACCCTTGCACGCTTCAACATCTGGTCTTCATAGTATGAGAAAATGTACTTGACCAGCAAGCGGTAATTAAATAAGAACAAGAAAGATCCCAGGAAACTGATCAACACCACCGAATAAGGAACGGCATAGGGAAGGTTGTTTGACTTATAGAATAGATTAACCCCTACGACCAGCACGAGGTTAAGCACCACCATAAAGAAAATCCGCGCACCATCCTGGAGGCCCGTGTAGCGGATAATGCCCTTATAACTTCCTGTCAGCAGGATGGCCACCAGGCCGCAAATAGAGTAAACGACAATTCCCCGTTGATACTCGTGAAGGACCAGGTCATTAATGGCAAAATTGAAACGCAACAGGAACCCCAGCAGTACCGAAAATGAAATAAAGGTGAGGTCAATAAAGATGATCACCCACCGAGGTAATATCCGGAGGTTCCGGACCAACTTAATCCACCACTGAATCACTTTTTACGGGATGAAATAAAACGCACCCACAAGTTTCTTATACCTAAAATGGCGCCACCGCCAATCAACCATTCAATGCCGCTGATGGGAACATCTGGGTTGCACCCATTACACGGGTCTCCAGGTGGTTGCGCAGACACAAGGAAAGGCAAACAGAACAGGGCCAAGGCAAAAAGGGTGTTTAGTTTCCTCATGACTACCTAATTATGACTTTATGGGTTACTGAGCGCTCACCGGAGGACAGGCGCAGCAGGTAAAATCCTTTGGGAATTGCCCTGACATCCAATTCACCTGCCCACTCACCATCGCCGGGGAGCAACTGAATTGTCGTTATTAGACGTCCCTGAACATCCAGAAGTTGGCCGCTGACCGGGTCATTGCCCAGGGCATGAATAGTCAATCTTTCCGAAACCGGATTAGGATATAGGCGGATTATTCGGCTTTGGTCTTCGAGGCCGGTAATCAAGTCGGTTGTGAAAATGACGTTGGACGAAGCTAAACAACCCTGGTAGTCTACTTGCACCGAGTAATACCCCGGATCAAACACGCGCAGGGTCTGGTCCACCTGGCCCGCTATCTGCTCACCATTGACAAACCACTGGTTGCCCTGACCGTAGCTTGACTTAAGCACACCGTAAGCCGGCGTATCGATCACCGGTTCATCGAAGTTCGTAACGTGCACGTCAACTTTCTTTCTCGAAGCCGCAGGCGTCTCGCACCCCTGGCTATTCACCGCACCGACGTAAAAGGACTGATCAGAAGGATATGACCTTGAAGGAAGCACAGCGCCTTCATGAATTGGTTCTACCGCCACAGCCGATTCGTACCAGCGATAGGTTAGTCCTGAAGCAGGATTGCTGATCGTCAACTCGGTCTCCGTATCCTGGCAGACTGTTGAATTGCCGTAGGAAACAGTGATGGCAGGTGTTCCTGGAACTGCGACAATGCTCGGCGCGTAAGTAACCGCAGTCGTTGCACAACCGGCATCATC